>NZ_BDCC01000072.1 GCF_001613305.1 Nocardia vaccinii NBRC 15922 | reverse complement strand
GCGCGCCCGACAACGTGCCGCGGGCCGTCGCGCGGCGGATCGGCGCCGACCCGGCCCGGGCGATCCTCGGCCCGACCGGTGGGCAGAGCCCACAGCAGCTGCTCAACGAGTTGTGCGGACAGATCGCCGAGGGCCGCTGCGGCGCCGCGGTACTCGTCGGTGCGGAGGCGATCTCGACCGTCCGGCATCTGACGAGCCTGCCGCCCGCCGAACGCCCCGACTTCACCGAGTCCGACAGCGGCCCACTCGAGGATCGCGGATACGCCATCCAGGGCATGACCCCGTTCTACGCGGTACGCCATCACCTCGTCGAACCCGCGGTCACCTACGCGATGCTGGAGAATGCCCGCCGCGCCCGGACCGGGGCTTCCCGAGCGGAATACGCGCAGGCGATGGGTGAGCTGTTCAGCCGGTTCAGCGCGGTCGCCGCGGCCAATCCGCATGCGGCGGCCCCGACCGAACGCGATGCCGCCGAACTGGCGCGCGTGGACGAGCGCAACCGTCTCATCACGGATATCTACCCGCGTTTCATGGTCGCCCGCGACCAGGTCAACCAGGCCGCCGCGGTCCTGGTCACCTCCACGCGAACCGCCGACCGGCTCGGGATTCCGCAATCGCGGCGGGTCTATCTGCACGGATACGCCGACCTCGCCGAACGGGAAGTGCTGGCACGACCCGATCTCGATCGCAGTCCGGCCGCCGTCGCGGCGGTGCGGCACGCACTGGACATGGCCGCCATCGGCCTCGACGATCTGACCACCCTGGACCTGTACAGCTGCTTCCCGATCGCGGTGTTCAATCTGTGCGACGGCCTGGGCCTGGACCCGGCTGATCCGCGCGGCCTCACCGTCACCGGCGGGTTGCCGTTCTTCGGTGGTCCGGGCAATGACTACACCACCCACGCCATCGCCGAAACCGTTGCGCGACTGCGCGATCGGCCCGGCAGCTACGGTCTGGTGTCCGCGAACGGCGGTGTGCTGAGCAAACATTCGGCGGGCGTCTACTCGACCACGCCGGCTCCCTGGCGCGTGCGGCCCACCACGGCCCTGCAGGCCGAGCTGAACGACGCGCCGAGCGTGCCGGTCGCTTATCACCCGGACGGCTGGGGAACGATCGAAAGTTTCGTTCTCCGTTACGGTTCCGGCGGGGGTGCCCCCGCCACCGTGGTGGGCCGGCTGGACGACGGCCGCCGCTTCCTCGCCACGCCCGCGGATCAGGAGACCACCGCTATCCTGACCGATACCGAACAGCCGGTCGGGAGACGGGTGTTCGTCCGCTCCGGCGTTGCGGGCAATCATGTCGCGTCGAGCCGCGAGGCGATGGATACCGCACTGGCACAAGGTAATCCAACCTTGCGACCGGAATACGGCACGGTCTCGGTCACGACCTCCGGACATATTCTGGAGGTGACGATCGACCGGGCCGCGCACGGCAACACCCTCGACGGCGACACCTACCGCGAACTCGGCGAAATCCTCACCGCCTTCGCCCACGACGACGACCTGTGGGTCGCCGTACTCACCGGCGCGGGGAACGAGGCGTTCTCGCTCGGCGCGGATCTGCGCGGCGTCCGGTCACCACTACAACTGATGCTCCAGCCGCACAATGGGTTCGACGCCTCGCCGCTGGACGCCACACCGGCCAAACCGGTGATCGCCGCGATCAACGGCCGCGCGGACGGCGACGGTCTGGCCCTCGCGCTGGCCTGCCATCTCAGCGTCGCGGACGAGACCGCGACCTTCGCCGTCCCGGAAACCGCCCTGGGCATGCCGCCGGGAACCGGAATCCTGCTGCGGCTACCGCATCTGGTCGGCCGGGCGATCGCCTACGACATGATCCTCACCGGACGCCGCATCGACAGCGCGGAGGCGCTCTCGGCCGGGCTGATCACTCGCACCGCACCGCAGGGTAAGGCTCTGGATCTGGCCCGGGAGATGGCCGCGGATATCGTGACCCGCTCCCCCGTCGCCACCCGCGCCGCGCTGACCTTCCTGGCCCGGACCGAAACCCTGCCCGATTCCGAGACCACCGCGCCGCACACCGCCGTCCTGGCCGACGCACTCGTCGCACACCGCGACCCGGTCGAAGGAATGACCGCTTATCATGAAGGGCGAGAACCGCATTGGCGGAACCGATGATCGTTCGCCCGGTACCCGACGACCAGCGCTGAACGGTGCCGCCGCGGCGGGCCGGGCCCGAATGCGGCCCGTACCATGCGGCCGTTCTGGGCGGTACAACGACCGCCCGCATGTCGCCCCTGAACACCGCGAAGATTGCTGTAAGGTTGCCGCACTGTCGATTTGCGCATGGTCACCGCGGTCGAGGTCCGCTCTCTTCGTCCCGCCCGAGTGATACTCAGCACACTCGAGATCGACGATGCGACCGTCGACCGGCGGTCCGCCCGGCTACCCCCACCAGCACGAAGATCTGACAGGCTGTTCGATTCGTCCTTATTGCTTACTCTTTAAGCACCGACTGGAATGTGTATCACCAGTCGGTCCGACCGTCTCGAGGGATGGTTGGTGGATCGGATGGGCCGGGGAGGCAATCCCGTGGTGAATGAACAAACGATGGTGGAAACGGCGCTGGTCGCAATGCGATCGGAGTACGACGCACTGGTGGAAAAGGGCGAGCGATGGTCGTTGCGAGCGCTGCTCAGCACACCGGATCGTGACATCGAGGACTACTGCCGGGAGTTTCGGCCCAACAGATTCGGCGAGTACGCGCTCGCCGAGGTGGAGCGCTTCTGTCGCAAACATCAGATCTGGCTGGAATCCGGAGGCGCACACTACAACAGCATGACGCCCTATCTGCATCCGAACGCGGTTACCGCCGATCGGATGACGATCATCGGGATCTTCAACGCAATCCTGTTCTGGCTCAACGACACCGTCGGCCGGGAGAAGTTCGCGCATCTGTCCGAGGCCGAGCGCTTACGTGCCTCGCACACCGCGGAACGATTACGCGACATGCTCGAATCCCGAAACCCGGCGGCGGATCCGACCCCGGAGGAGGTCGCCACCGCCGAATTCCTCGAACTGCTGGCCCGCGATGCCGAACCGGACTGGCTGGAGCGGTTCCTCCGCTCGACGGCCGAACATCTGCGCACCGCGATCCGCGACCAGAACACCGACGCCCGTGGCGGATTGCTGAGCGTCGCGGACTACATCGATCTGCGGTCGGAGGTTTCCGGCATGTACCCGGCCATCGCGATGTGCGAATTCGGCCGCGACGAGTATCTGCCCTGGCACCTCATTCCGGCCGAGGAAGCGGCCGCCGAACTGCGCAGACTGCAACAACTGACCGCCGAGATCGGCGCTCTGATGAACGATATGTTCTCCTTCGAGAAAGAGTGCATCGCCGACGGCGCCGACTTCAATCTGATTCCGGTGTGGCTGTTGAACACACCGGGAGCCACGCTCGCCGACGCCGTACACGGCTCCGCGGCGATCGTGCGTGAGCGGCTCACCGAATTCCACGTCCTGCGCGAGCGGGTCCTGGATCGATACGCCGGCTCCCCCGATCGACGAGCCGCCGAATCGGTCGCCGCGCACGTACGGGACCTGGACGGATGCGTGCAGGCGACGTGGGCCTGGCAGATCGTCACCCCGCGATACAAGGGGGTCTCGATTTTCGACGAGAACCATGCCGCATGATCGTTCCCACCAGCCGGAAATATTCCGCGCGACAGCTTCTCCCGGCTTTGATCTAGTGTGAGAGACAAGACTGCGCCCGAACGGTGAGGGGTATGCCGATCGGTCGCCGGACATCGAGGGGGTGCTGGAGGGTATGGAACCGAACGCCCTGGTTACAGCCTGGTGGCGGGAACTGTCCGCCACGGGCGAGGGCCCGGTGGAGCCGGCGGCGTGCCGTGGGCTTCTGACCGAACTGTTCCATAACCTCCGGTCCGCACTCGCGGCGCGGGGATTCGACCCGGACGCGGGTGCCTCGGTCGGCGCGGCACTGGCGGAGGCGGGATGGATCGATACCGCCGTCCCGATTCGCACCGTCCAGGCGCTGCAGCCTCTGATCGACGACTCCGATCGCCCCGATGCCGGTGCCCGGTTCGCCGTTCTGGCTGCGACTCTGACGCAGGGCCACCAGATGTTTCTGACCCGGCAGCAGCTCCGGCGGGATCAGAACGCGCGGTTTCGGGTCGTCTTCGACAGCACCGATATCGCCATCGCCATCGGCGATACCGACGGGACCCTGGTCGACGCCAATCGTGGCCTCGCGGACATGATCGGCGTTCCGGTCGAACAGCTTCGCGGAATCTCGGTCTACGACTTCGCCCACCCGGAGGATCGGGCCGAGATCCGCGCTCTGGTCTACGACAGACTGGTACCCGCCGGGGAGGGCTCGGTCAAAATGGAACGCCGCCTGCTGCGTTCGGACGGCAGCGTGGGCTGGGTGGCGTTCTCCATCACCTATGTCAGAGGCACCAGGGAGCACGGTGACTATCTGCTCGCCGTCGGTGAGGACGTGACCGAGCGGTATCGACTGCAGCAGGAACTGCACTGGCAGGCCCGGCACGATCCGCTCACCGGCCTGCCGAACCGCCGCAGTCTGCTCGAACGCATCGAGACCGTGTCGTCGGGTAGCGGCAGCGACGACCATGTCGGTCTGTGCTTCGTCGACCTGGACAGATTCAAGCCCATCAACGACATGTACGGTCACGGCACCGGCGACCGCGTGCTCACCGAGGTCGCGACGCGTTTCGGAGACAGTGTGCGCGAACAGGATTGCCTCATCGCCCGCATCGGGGGCGACGAATTCGTCGCCCTGATCCCGCCGCCGGCCGAGAACGACGTGGTCACCACGATCGTCGACCGCCTGCAGTCGGCCCTGGTCGAGCCGATCGCCGTCGACGGCCACCAGTTGCACGTCTCCGCCAGTATCGGAGCCATCGTCACCCCGCTGGCCGGCTCCGACGCCGAATCACTGCTCGATTCGGCCGACACCGTCCTGTACCTGGCCAAGGCCAACCACAAGGGCCGCTCGGTGCTGCGTACCTCGCACCGGACCACCGAGCGGCACAGCCACCCCCTGACTCCCCCGTCGTGATCCGGGCTACCCGCTGATTGCCGCGACCACCCGCAGCGGCAGCCAACGCAGCGCCGCGCCGATCGGAATCCACGGCCAGGCAGGCACTTTCGCCGACGCCACCTCACGCTCGATGGCGCGAACCATGGACCGCACGCCCTTCTCGGTGGACACCTGCAACGGGGCGCGACCGCTCGCGGCGGTCATATCGGATGCGATGAATCCGGGGAACAGCGTGGTCACCGCGATCGGGGTGCGCAGTGTATCGGCCCGGATCCCCTCGGCCAGGGTGGCGGCCCCCGCCTTGGACGCGGCATAGGCGGTCCGGTTGCCGGGCATTCCGCGCATTGCGCTGATCGAGGAGACGACCACCAGATGTCCGGCATCGCGCGCGGAAGATCTCCATCGCCGCCTCGCACTGGGCCAGTACGGCAAGGAAGTTGGTGGCGGCGGTCTGGGCGTTCGCATGGAACCGCCCGGACCCGATCGGCTGTCCCTTGCCGAGACCGGCGTTGACCACGACTCGATCCAATCCGCCCAGCTCATCGGCGAATTCGCGGAACACCGTGAATACCCGATCGTGGTCGTTGACGTCGAGTTGCGCGATCGACACGGTGATCCCGGGGTGTGCCGCCAGCAGTTCGGCGCGCAATTGCCCGAGACGATCCAGACGACGCGCACACAGGGCGAGATTTCTTCCGCGGGCGGCGAATTCGCGTGCCATCTGCGCGCCCAGGCCCGAACTCGCCCCGGTGATCAGGATATTTCTGCGCTCCGGCATCGGCCGCATTCCTTCCGTTCGCACGATGGTTCGCCCCGGCGCGCACGGGTGTGCGACGGCGGCCCGAATCTACCTGAAGCGCGCGACACTCGGGGTGGGTGGCGCCGTCCGTCGTGACCGGCCACAACGGCCGCGCAGGATCGTCGCGACGGGTGCGTCGCGCGCCCTCTGAGAAGGTGGGTAATATTTCCTCTCACGATATCTTTTTCTCGGCAAGGAGGCTGCGGAATCGTGGATCCGGACAACCAGACTGCCGTCGCGACCGCCGAGGAGCCGGCCCTTCCCGGTGCGCCGATCGGCCCCGGCTCGCTCACCTGGAAGTATGCGGGCGACTGGCGGAATATGCTGTTTCTCGGTCGCACGGGCATCCTGCAGAATATGCATCCTGCGGTGGGCGCCGCGCTGCAACAGCATTCGAACTTCTTTGACAATCCGTGGGATCGGCTGGTGCGGTCGGTGCCGCAGATCCAGGGCATGATCTACGACGCCGACAACCGGGCCCAGGCCGAGCGGGTCCGCGATTATCACAAGCCGCTCAAGGGAATCGACTCGCGCGGGGAGCGGTATCACGCCCTGAACCCCGAGGTGTACTGGTGGACGCATGCCACGTTCATCGAGCTGAACATCGCGATCAACGAGTACTTCGGCACACCGCTGAGCGATGCGGAGAAGGATCAGCTCATCGCCGAGGGCGTCACCTGGTGGCGGATGTACGGACTGTCCGATCGCGTGCTGGTCTCGAATTACGCCGAGTTCCAAGAGTATTGGAACAGAACCATCGACGAGGTGCTCGAGCGCAACGCGACCACCGATTTCGCGCTGGACCTGAACCGCACCCGGATTCCGGCGCTGCCAGGCATCCCGGAACCGCTGTGGTCGGTGATCTGGCGGCCGGTGATGGCGTTCAACCTGTGGCTGGCCAACGGACTGATGCCCGAGCGCGCCCGGCAGATCCTGGGCATGCGGTGGCGGGGCGCGGACCAGGTCGCGTTCGGCGCGGTCTGCACGGCGATCCGCTGGACCTGGCCGCTGCTGCCGGATCGGCTGCGGTACATGCCCCGCGCCTATGCGGGCGTCGCGCGCGAGCGCGGGGCCTGACCGCCTCACGCCAGGACGTGCGGTAGACCGGCGCGATAGCGGGCCGCGTCGACCTGTTTGAACGGCTCGAATTCGGGCGGTTCGACCATCGGGAAGATCCCGGCCCGCGGGCCGGGATCGCCCGCGGCGTCCATGATCGCGTTCGCGGCGGCGCGCCCGGATTCGTTCGCACCCTCCATCGTCGCCAGGTCGATGTGACTGCGCACGTGGTCGCCACCGAAGAACAGATTCCCGATCGCGCAGTGCGCCTCGGGCCGATGGTTGTACGAGCCGATCGTGTTGACCAGCAACGGCGTTTCGTTGTGGGTGGTACCGCCCGACCACGTCAGGCCCGGGTCCAGGTGCCAGGACGCGAGATCCTCGTCGCGCAGCCAGTCGGTGGAGGTGTTCAGCCACGTCTTCAGTTGCGCCCAACACTCTTTCGCCACCTCGTCGGCGGTGCACTGCCGGGCCGGTTTGCCGTACAGGATGCCGGGCGAATCCCAGTCCGAGATATCGGCACTGAGACATTCCACGATCCGGCCGTCACCGTATTTCGCCGCGAAGTTCCCACGCCACATGGGCGCCTGCCGCAGCGCGGTGATCGCCCACGGCGTGCCGAGCGCGGCGACATGGCCCTCGGGCAGTTCGGTGGGCCGGGTCAGATAGAACTGGATGCCGATCATCCAGTCGGTCATCAGCTCCCGCATCCCCGCCAGGGATGGATCCGCCTCCAGCACAGGCCCGTTCAACAGCGCGGTCGCCTTGTCGACCGGCATCGCGCAGACGTACCAATCGGCCGTGACGGTCCCGTCCGCCCCGCCCCCGGCGACCCGAACACCGGTGATCCGGCGATCCGCGATGTTCAAACGTGTTGCGCGAGCGCCCATCACGAACCGCACGCCGAGCGAACGCAGATACGCGACCCACGGATCTATCCACGCCTCGTTGGTGGGACCGCTCAGGATGCGGTCCGCCCCGCCCTGATACTGCGGGAACAATCCGGTGCCCGCGAGCACGAGCCCCTGACCGATGGTGCCGATCGTGCGCGCGGAGCTCAGATGCGGTTTGGCCGCGACGGTGATGCGGGTCAGCGCGGCGACGAGATATTCCCGGTACGCCTCGGATTTACCCTGCGCCTGCAGCATGTCCTCCCACGAGATGTACTCGAACTGCCCGAATCGCCGCTCGGTGCAGCTGGTGAACCACATGGCGACCTGTTTGCCGAAGAACGCCAGTTCGACGGGCGGCAATGCGGGAATGAACGAGAATGCCGACACCACAGAGGATTCCACCAGCTGCGGGGTGAGCTGGGTCAGGCCACGGAATCCGACCGGCGAGAAGATCGGCGGGCGGTCCTTGAACCCGACGACCGCGGATTCGACGCGAATCAGGTTGTCCCGGACGCCATTCGGGTTCCCCGGAAACGGAATCCGGGCCATCGTGTCGGGGACGTGCTGATAGCAGCCGGGGAAGAACCGGAACCCGTGTTCGCCGGGCAGATCCAGGCGTCCGCCCCGGCCGGTGCCGGGCACGCCCATACTGCGCGCCTTACCGCCCAGATAGGACGGCTCGTAGACGGTCACCCGATATCCGCGTTCGGCGAGTTCGTGCGCGGCCGACAATCCCGACATCCCGCCGCCGAAGATCGCCACCTCCCGCCCCGGTGTACTCGCCCGCGCGGCGATCGGACGAGCCGAGGCGCGCGGCGGATGTGCGCCCACGGCGGTGGCGGCCAGCGTGGCCCCGGCCAGGGCCGCGCCGCGCAGCACGGTGCGGCGGCCCACGCCTGTCGAATCGGAAGGGTCGCGATCGTCTTTCATGCCAAACTCCGGTGTTCGGTACAGCCCGAGGCCGCGGGAGTGCGAAGCAGTCGGATCAGCCGGCGGCGATGCGCGCCGACGAGCCGAGAGATGTCCGCGTGGACGGCGAGGGACACGATCGGATGCCCCGTCCGCACGCGAGCGCCGATGCGCCATCGAGGAGAGCGGTGGCGGCGACACCCACATGCTGGGCTGCGGCTGCGGAGTCCATCGAACTCTCCCCGGTCACTATGTCTCGGACACTATGTCCGATGTTGGGATGGTAAGCCGTACGGGCCGGTCGTGTCCGGGAAATCGCGACGCCGGGCACACCGGCCAAAAGCTTCGGACCGAACCCGGCGACTCGGCGGCGCAACAACCCCGGTATCACCCGGTCGACCGGCCGCCGACGCTTGCTGGTCGCAAACCGGCCGCTGATCCGGATGCCGGCCCGGTCGGCCGAGACCTGTTCCGATGCCGCCACGTCCCCCGATATCGGAGCATGGGCACCGCGGGCTCCTGAGCGGAGCTCGGACTCAGGGTCTGCGGTTCTCGGACCGCCGAAGTCCGAGCGGCGTGCGAATCTTCACGCGCTCAATGGTTTTCGTCCATGAGCTCGGTTACCGGCGTTCCGGCGAGGAGTTCGTCGAGGCCGCCGATCATCGTCGGGCACTCGCGGGCGGGATGTTCGGACGGACACCGCACGGCGTGCGCCAGAAAGGCCTGGGCGATGCGGGCCCGCGCGATGACCTCTTCGAGTTCGGCGATCTGCCGCTCGAGCGCCTCGCGCCACCGCGAACTCGGCGAGTCCAGCACTGCCGCCGCGGTATCCAGCGGCAGTCCCAGACTCTGCGCCACTTTGATGAAGGCGAGCCGACGCAGCTGTTCCCGGTCGTACATCCGCTTGCCACCACGCCGCGCGGCCGGGCGCACCAGGCCGCGCTCGTCGTAGTACCGCAGCGCGGAGGTCGCCATGCCCAGTTTCGCCGCGGCCTCCCCGATCGGGATCAGGTCGTCCATGGCGACATTTGACCTCCAGTCGGCTTGAACTTGCAAGGTGGTGGCACCAACCGTTCGTGAGAAGGACGTCCGATGAATCAGCCGCAGACCCTGCCCGTCAATCACCACGCCGACCACCCCGGATTCTCCGGCCTCACCGGGCTCGCAGCGGGCGCGTTGATGTTCGCCGCCGGGCGGCGGCGCGCCCGCAGGGTGATCACGGCGGCCGCGGTGAGCGAATCCGATCGGGTCGTCGATATCGGATGTGGTTCCGGTGCGGCGGTGCGGGCGGCTGCCCGGCGCGGCGCCCGGGTGACCGGAGTCGACCCGTCGCCGGTGATGTTGCGGCTGGCCCGCCTGCTCGTGCGCGGCCGCTCGATCCATTGGGCCGAGGGCGCCGCGGAGCGACTGCCGCTACCGGACGAGGCGGCCACCGTGGCGCTGGCCGTAGCGACGGTGCATCATTGGCCGGATGTCACGGCCGCCCTGGCCGAGGTGGCGCGGGTGCTGGTCCCACACGGCCGGTTCGTCGCGGTTGAGCGCTGGTCACCAGTGGGCGCCACCGGCGTGGCGGCGCACGGCTGGACCGAGGAGCAGGCGCGCTCGTTCGCCGAGCTGTGCCGCACCGCGGGATTTGCGGAGCCGCGCATCGAGCGAAACACCTTGGGGCGGAACGATTTCTGGATCGTCTACACCAGTCGCGGCTGATCCGTCAGGTCCGGTGAGCCGGGCCCGGATCAGCCGCGCAACACATTGCCCGCCAGACGCGATTCGATCCGGGCGAGCAGGTCCACCGTTCGGAACGGCTTGCGCACGTAATCCGACGCACCGCAGGCCATGGCCAGCTCGGCGGCCTCCGGATCGGATTCGGTCGATACGGCCAGGATCGGGGCCGACACCATCTCCCGCAAACGTCGGCAAACGTCCGGGCCGGGCAGGTCCGGCAGGTCCAGATCCAGGAGCACCAGATCCGGATGCCACTGTGGGGCGGCGGCGAGCACCTGGCGGCCGGTGACGGTGCGCAGGGATTGATAACCGGCGTGTTCGAGAACCAGGACGACCATCTCCGCCGCGGCCGGATTACCCTCGGCGACAAGCACTTTGGCCGTCGCGAGGTTGTCGTCGCCCAGCTGGACGGCGGTATTGGGCACTGTGGACATCGGATGCGGATATCGGTTCATGGCACAGTCCTCGCTTGCGGGATCCCCCGACCCCTCTGCTGCCCCGCGTCGTGATCGACCTCGCTGCGGCGCGAGCCTCGCGATGCCGGTTGTTCGATCGTCGGACCTCGACGCTATTCCTGGTAGCAATCGTTCAGCAATGAAAGTGCGAAGAAATTTCGCCCGGAAGGTCGATTGCGACCGTTTCGTGACCTTTCATAGATCTGTCGTTAACCGAAGTAGCGGCGCCATACCCAGCCGAGACGTCCGTAATCGACCGGCGACGAGCGAACTCGGCCGTGATCGGAGCGTATGCGACCACGCGAGTTGCTGTCGGGAAACTCCGCAAAGAGGGGGTGAGCCGGTTGCCGCCGCCCGCCATCGGATCGCTCTCATCCGTCGAGCCGAGACGATCATTCCGGCCGTCGGCTCGGTCTCAGCCCATTTCCCGGACGAACGGGCCGTGATCACCCGGATTCCCCGGGACCGGCCGTCCGGGCGACGAGTTGCGGCTCGCCCTCGAGTTCCCGCAGCAGCGTCTCGAGCAGCGCGGTCACGTCGCGGTGACCCGCATCCACGCCGAACGCCTCCTCCATTCGCAGGAAACGGGAGACGCTGGACATCAGCAGCACCACCGCGGCCGGGGTGTAGACCTCCGAGCGATAGCCGTAGCCGTCCAGAACCCTGGTGACCTCGTCGAGCTGCAGGGCGCGAAATCGCTTGGAGGAGTTGGCGATTTCGGCGCGAATGGTTTTGCGATGGTTGGCCAGGGCGACGAATTCCATGGTCAGCGCGGTGTGCGATTGGTCGTGGATCGCCTCCCACAACGCCCACAGCGGCTGCGGGGAGTTCAGCGCCTCGCTCTGTCGCTGGTAGCTGCGCTCGGCGCCCCGCCGGAACAGCTCGATGAACAGATTGTCCATGGTGCCGAAGTAGTAGTACACGAGCGCGGAATTGGCTCCGGCCCGAGCCGCGAGCCGACGGGTGCTCACCGCGGCGTAGCCCTCCTCGAGCATGATCTGCTCCGCCGCGTCCAATAGCGCGGCGCGAGTCGGGGAGCCTTCGGGCCCCGTGCCCGGCTTCATTCGATGACCTCCTGCGGGCGCGCGACGCGCCGTCGTCGGTGGGTGCGGCGGCGAACGCCCGGCAACGGCCGGGCTGTTCGCCCAGTGTACGACCGCCGAGACCGGGCGCCCGCAGCGGAAGCGCCTCCCCCCGAAGACTATTGACAGCCCTGACGGCCCTGCCGTATATCTTAGTCACTCGCCTAATTAGGCAGTCGATTAATCGTCGGGAGCCTCTGGTCCCGCAGTGATCCGAAAGCCTCGCGACGGGCCCGATCCGCCGCGGCCGATCCGAGAATGTGGTGCTGCGCATGGCATTGACCCCGGCCTTCGACCGATCACCCGCCCGATCCGCCCGTGAGCGCGGTCTACGAACGGAGCTGCGATGAGCGATACGAACGATGCCGGTCAGGGCAGGTCGCCCGATTCGGGCACGTCGCCCCCGCGTGGCGGCCGGGTGGCAGTGGTGACCGGCGGCGCATCCGGAATGGGCCTGTCCATCTGCGAATCCTTCGCCGCGCACGGTTATCGGACCGTGGTCCTGGACATCGACGGCACCGCCGCGCACGAGGTCGCCGAGAAGCTCCGGGCCGGGGGCGCGATGGCGCTGGCGCACACGGTGGACGTCACCGATCGCGAGGCGGTTTTCGCCGCGATGCGGCAGGTCCGCGCCGAATTCGGACCGATCGACATCCTCGTCACCAGCGCGGGACTGGTCGGATTCGCCCCGTTCACGCAGATCACGCCGGCGGACTGGAACCGGATCATCGAGGTCAACCTGACCGGGACCTACCACTGCGCACAGGCCGTGATCCCGGATATGCTCGCCGCCGGCTGGGGCCGGATCGTGACGATCTCCTCCTCCAGCGCGCAGCGCGGCTCACCCGGCATGGTGCACTACACCGCGTCCAAGGGCGCGGTCGTCGCGATGACCAAGGCACTGGCCCGCGAATACGCGGCGCACGGCATCACCGTCAACACCATTCCGCCCTCGGGCATCGATACGCCGATGTCCCGCAAATCGCAGGCAGCCGGGAACCTCCCCGACAACGCCACCATGGCCGAGGCGATCCCGGTCGGCCACCTCGGCGCGGGCGAGGATATCGCCGCGGCCTGTCTGTTCCTGTGCTCCGAGCAGGCCGGATACATCACCGGCCAGGTACTCGGCGTGAACGGCGGATCGGTCATATGACCACGACCGACACTCCGCGGCTGGCCCCGCTGCCGCCCGAGCAGTGGGACGCCCGGGCGCGCGAGATGTTGCGCGGGCGAGTGGGCCTCGCGGACCGCTATCTGTCCGGCGCGCCCGACGCGCCTCCCATGCCGAACGTGCTCGGAATTCTGGGGCATCACATCGAACTGGGCTCGGCCTGGCTGGCCTACAACGGCGCGCTGCTCGAGCGGCCCGCCATCGAGCCGCGGTATCGAGAACTGCTGATCCTGCGGGTGGCCTGGCGCAGCCGCGCGGTCTACGAGTGGACCCAGCACGCGCGGCTGGCCCTGGACTGCGGCCTCACCGCCGCGCAGGTCGAGGCGGTCGCCGATGGCCCCGAGGACCCGATCTGGTCACCGGTGGAGCGGTTGCTGTTGTCCGCGGCCGATCAGTTGCTGGACCGGTACCGCGTCGAGGACGAGACCTGGGCGGGACTGGCACACCATTTCGACGCCCGTCAGCTCATCGAGATCCTGTTCGTGGCCGGGTCGTATCTGTGCCTGGCACTCGTATTCAACAGCGTTGGCCTGCAACCGGATTCGGATGTGGATCGGCGCGCGCCGTTCACATCCCCGGAAATCAAGGAGTAACCGTGACCGCGACCGCGACCGTCAGGCAATGGCGCAAACCCGACGAGGGCAGCTGGACCCAGCACTACCCCGACCTGGGCACCGGAGCGATCTCGTTCGAGGATTCGGTGTCCCCGGAGTTCTTCGAACTCGAGCGTGCGGCGATCTTCCAGCGCGCCTGGCTCAATGTCGGCCGGGTAGAACAACTTCGGCGCACCGGCAGCTATTTCACCAAGGAGATCGACGCCGCCCGCGCATCGGTCATCGTGGTGCGCGACCGCGACGGCAACATCAACGCCTTCCACAACGTCTGCCGCCACCGCGGCAACAAACTCGTCTGGACCGACGATCCGCGTGCCGAGACCTCCGGTGTCTGTAGGCAGTTCACCTGCAAGTACCACGGCTGGCGGTACGGGCTCGGCGGGCAACTGGAATTCGTGCAGCAGCCGGAGGAATTCTTCGACCTCGACACGCAGAATTCCGGACTCGTCCGGGTTCATTGCGATGTCTGGAACGGGTTCATCTTCATCAACCTGGCCGACGAGCCCCGCCAGACGTTGCGAGAATTCCTCGGCCCCATGGTGACCGCGTTGGACGGCTACCCGTTCGACCGGATGACCGAGTGGTACGAGTTCACCGCGGACAACCGCAGCAACTGGAAGCTGTTCGCCGACGCGTTCCAGGAGTACTACCACGTCCCCGGACTGCATCCGCAGCAGATCCCGAATCCGGTGCGCACCGGAAAAGGCTTCGAGTGCGCGCACTTTCAGCTCGACGGCCCGCACCGGATGGTCAGCACCGGCGGCGCGCGCCGCTGGACGCTCCCGGCGGAGTTCATGTACCCGATCGAGCGGATCACCCGCAGCGGCCTGGTCGGCCCCTGGGAATCGCCCGACCTCGGCGAGATGCCGCCGGGCCTGAATCCCGGGAAGGTCGAGCCGTGGGGCATCGACAACTTCCAGATCTTCCCCAATATCGAGATCCTGATCTACCGCGGCTGGTACCTGCTGTACCGCTACTGGCCGACCTCCTACAACACCCACCGCTTCGAGGGCATGCTGTGCTACCAGCCCGCCAAGACCGTGCGGGAGCGCGTGGAGCACGAGGTGGCCTCGGTGGTGTTCAAGGAATTCGCCCTCCAGGACGCGGGCATGCTCACCGGCACCCAGACCGCGTTGGAACAGGCATACCGCAGCGCCGGAATCACCAGCTTCCCGGTCAACGATCAGGAAATCCTGGTGCGGCACTTCCACAAAGCGGTCGCCGACTGGGTCGAGGAATACCAGCGCGAAACGGCGAGGGCGTGAGCGCCGTGGCCGAGAATCTATTGCCGCCCGAATTCGCCGAATTCGAGGCGTACGCACCAATCTGGTGCCTGCCCACCGAATCCGAACGATGGGATCGCCGAATGGCCACTCCCATGCCGGATCTGGTGAAATTCCACGACGCATTCCTACCGCGCCTGGAAGAGGCGATCGAGCACTGCGACAAATATCGTCTCGACGATCTGCCCGATGACGCGCTGAACCTGCTGTACCTGGTGTATTCGCTGGTGATGGTCGCCATGGCGGTGGAGATCTTCCAGCAGCACGCGCCCACCGACAGCGCCGACGCGGAGTTGTACCGCGTCGCCGAGCCGACGCCGTAAGCCGAGGAACATCCCATGACGATCACCATCGAGCCACTCGGCACGGAGGTCGGCGCACAGGTGACCGGCGTCGAGCGGGAACAACTGCTCGACGACGACACCCTCGCCTACTCCGTGCTGCGCGCTCTCGAGGAGTACGGGGTGCTGGTCTTCCGCGGCCTGCATCTCGACCCGGAGACCCAGGTGGCGTTCTGCCGCACGCTCGGGCAGATCGACACCGAACCGGGGCACCACCCGGTTGAGGGCATCTACCGCGTCAGTCTCGACACCCGCAAGAATTCCTCGGCGAACTATCTGCGCGCGACGTTCGACTGGCATATCGACGGCTGCACTCCCCAGGACGACGCCTACCCGCAGAAGGCCACCGTGCTCACCGCCGAAGCGGTGGCCACGTCCGGCGGTGAGACCGAATTCGCCTCCACCTACAAGGCTTTCGACAATCTCACCGAGTCCGAGCGCACTCGGCTGGCGCCGCTGCGGGTGGTGCACTCGCTCGAGGCCTCACAACGCCCGGTCACTCCGGACCCCACCCCCGAGCAGCTGGCCGCCTGGCGGCGTCGCCCGACCCGCGAGCATCCGCTGATCTGGACGCACAGGTCCGGCCGCCGTTCGATGGTCCTGGGCGCGTCGGCCGATCACGTGGTGGGCATGGACCCGCACCAGAGCCGCGCACTGCTGGACGATCTGCTGCGACGGTGCACCGCGCCCGAACGCGTCTACCGGCACGAGTGGTCGGTCGGCGACACCGTGATCTGGGACAACCGCGGGGTCATCCACCGCGCGGCCCCGTACGAATCCGGCTCGCCGCGAGAAATGCTGCGCACCACCGTACTCGGCGACGAACCGATCCGATGACGCAGTCATCCCGATACCGCAGCCACACCACATCTCAGGAGTAACGCCATGCCCCGTTGGCCCAAGCCCGCCGAGGGCAGCTGGACCGAGCACTACCCGGAACTCGGCACCGCGCCGATGTCCTACGAGGATTCGATCTCGCCGGAATTCTTCGAACTCGAGCGCGAGGCGATCTTCAAGCGCGCCTGGCTCAATGTCGGCCGGATCGAACAACTTCCGCGCACCGGCAGCTATTTCACCAAGGAGATCCACGCCGCGCATTCCTCGATCATCATCGTGCGAGACCGTGACGGACAGATCAACGCCTTCCACAACGTCTGCCGGCACCGCGGCAACAAGCTGGTGTGGGACACCATCCCCGCCGACGAGGTCTCGGGCACCTGTCGCCAGTTCACCTGCAAATATCACGGCTGGCGTTACGGTCTGGACGGCGCGTTGAATTTCGTTCAGCAGCCGGAGGAATTCTTCGACCTGGATCAGAGCCAATACGGGCTGGTGCCGGTGCACTGCGAGGTGTGGTCCGGATTCATCTTCGTCAATCTCGCCCCGGAGCCGCGGCAGTCGCTGCGAGAATTCCTGGGCCCCATGGTCACAGCGCTCGAGGGGTACCCGTTCGGCGCGCTCACCGAGCGGTTCTGCTACCGCTCCGAGGTCGCGGCGAACTGGAAGCTGTACATGGACGCGTTCCAGGAGTTCTATCACGCGCCGGTCCTGCACGGAAAGCAGACGCCGGACAACTACTCCAACGCCGCGCAGCAGGCCGGTTTCCAGGCGCCGCACTATCAGCTGGACGGGCCGCACCGGCTGGTCAGCACCTCGGGCGTGGTCACCTGGGAGCTCGACCCGTCGATGCGCAAACCTATGGAGGACATCACCCGCAGCGGACTGTTCGGGCCTTGGGACACACCGGATCTCGGGCCGCTGCCCGCCGGGGTCAATCCCGCGAAATGCGATCCGTGGGGCCTGGACTCGTTCCAGCTGTGGCCCAACTTCGTGATCCTGATCTGGTCCGGTGGCTGGTATCTGACCTATCACTACTGGCCGACCTCGCACAACACCCACATCTTCGAGGGCAATCTGTATTTCCCGCCGTCCCGGACCACGCGGGAGCGAGTCGCGCACGAGATGGCCGCGGTGACGTTCAAGGAATACGGACTGCAGGACTGCAGCACGCTGGAGGCGACACAGATGATGCTCGAATCGCGTGCGGTGACCGCGTTTCCGTTGAACGACCAGGAAATACTGCTGCGTCATCTGCACAAGGTGGCCGGCGACTGGGTCGAGGACTACAAGCGCGAGCAGGCGGGAGCGGCACGATGAGCGAGACGCTGTTGCCCGCGGAATTCGCCGACCTCGAGCCCTTTGCCGAAACCTGGTGCCTGCCAACCGAATCCGAACGATACGCGAGACGCCTGGCCAGTACGGTCCCGCAGATGCAGGAGTTCTACGACGCGATCACTCCACGCGCCGAGGCGGTGATCGCCTACTGCGACCGCTTCCCCCTGGACGATCTGCCCGAACAGGTGCGAAACCTGCTGTATCTGCTGTATTCGATGATCAATGTGTCCTTCCCCGTGGAGGTTTGGAGCCAGCCGTGGGTGCCCGACAGCGGCACGACGAGTCTGGACTGCGTGGTGGAGCCGATACCGTGAGCCAACAGAGCACAGTGCTGCGCGCGGCCCGCCGCGTCGACGTCGAGACCGGAAAAGTGCACTCCCCCGCGACCGTCGTGGTGGACGGCACCACGATCACGGCGGTCGATCCGCCGCAGGAGCCCGCGGGCGCACGCGTGGTCGACCTGGGCGATCTCACGCTGCTTCCCGGTCTGATGGATATGGAGATCAACCTGCTCATCGGCGGGCCCGACACCCCCACCGGACTGCCGAACCCGATGCACGGCGTACAGGACGACCCGGTCTACCGCACGTTGCGTGGCACCGTGAACGCCCGCACCACCCTGCACGCCGGATTCACCACCGTCCGCAATCTGGGGCTGATGGTCAAGTCCGGGGGCTATCTGCTGGATGTCGACCTGGGCCGCGCCATCGAGCAGGGCTGGGTGGAGGGGCCGCGCATCGTCGGGGCCGGGCACGCGATCACCCCGACCGGCGGCCACCTCGATCCCACGATGTTCCAGCGCCTCGCTCCGCACATCATGCCGGTCAGCCTCGAGGAGGGCCGCGCCAACGGCGTGCCGCAGGTGCGCGAATGCGTGCGCTACCAGATCAAGTACGGTGCGGGCGTGATCAAGATCTCCGCCTCGGGCGGGGTGATGTCGCACGGGACAGTCGCAGGCGCGCAACAGTATTCGGACGAGGAACTCGAAGCGATCGTGGACGAGGCGCATCGGGCCGGAATCCGGGTCGCCGCACATGCCCACGGCGACGCCGGAATTCGCGCCTGCATCCGCGCGGGCGTGGACTGTATCGAGCACGGGTCGCTGGCCAGTGACGACACCATCGAGATGATGGTCGAGCACGGCACGTTCCTGGTGCCGACGAGTTATCTGTCCGAGGGCCTGGACATCTCCAAAGCCGCTCCCGCACTACAGAAGAAGGCCGCCGAGGTGTTCCCCCGGGCACGCGAGACGCTGCGCAAGGCGATCGCGGCGGGCGTCAAGATCGCTTGTGGCACAGACGCTCCCGCTGTCCCGCACGGCGATAACGCCAAAGAACTGTGGGCACTGGTGGATCGGGGTATGACACCCGCTCAGGCACTGCGCGCCGCCATCATCACCAGCGCCGAACTCATCGACGTCGACGACCGGGGACGACTGGAGGCCGGCCTGCTCGCCGATATCATCGCCGTACCGGGCGACCCCACCGCCGACATCACCACACTGCAGGATGTGCGCTTCGTGATGAAGGACGGGCGCATCGTCAAGCATCAGTGATCCCCGCACCGCCGCTACCACGGACAGGACAGCAGACCGATGGCCGAGAGCTTTCGCGACAGCCCGAACCCGCCCGAAAAGCCTGCCGTACACCATGATCGGCACCGCATCCGGGCCATCGGACTCACGAGGAGGTAACCGTGCCCGCTCATCGACATCTGTTCATCGGCGGCGAATGGGTCGCGCCCACCGGCGGCGACACGTTCGAGGTGATCTCCCCGCATACCGGGCAACCGGTAGCCGAAGTGCCCGCGCCGACCCTGGCCGACGTCGATCGCGCGGTCTCGGCCGCGCGCAACGCGTTCGACGAGGGCCCGTGGCCACGGCTGGACCCGGCCGAGCGGATCGCGGTGATCCGGGAGTTGGCCGCCCGGTATCAGCCGCGGCAGGAGGAACTCGCCCGCTTGATCAGCACCGAGATGGGCGCGCCGATCACGTTCTCCCGCTCGGCGCACGCCCGCCTGCCCGGCGCGATGATCGGCGCGTTCGCCGACGTCGCGGCCCGGCATCCGTGGCACGAGGTCCGCGCGGGCGCGTTCGGGGGCGAGGTCGCCGTGCACCGTACGCCCGTCGGCGTGGTCGCCGCGATCATCCCGTGGAATATGCCGATGTTCCTGACCGTCGCGAAACTCGTTCCGGCGCTTCTCGCCGGATGTGCGGTCGTGCTCAAACCGTCCCCGGAGACAGCGCTGGACGCGTATTTCACCGCGGAGTTGCTGACCGGGCTGGGCCTGCCGCCCGGGCTGGTCAGCATCCTGCCCGGTGATCGCGAGATCGGCCGGTATCTGGTCTCGCATCCGGGCGTGGACAAGGTCTCCTTCACCGGTTCCACCGCCGCGGGCAGGCAGGTCGCCGCGGCATGCGGTGCCGCGCTGCGACGGGTGAGCCTGGAGCTCGGCGGCAAATCCGCCGCGGTCGTCCTGGACGATGCCGATCCGGAGACGGTCGCCGAGGGCATGACCGTGGCGGGCTTGATGAACAGCGGGCAGGCATGCGTCGCTCAGACGCGAGTCCTGCTGCCGCGCAACAGATATCGCGAGTTTGCCGAGGCACTGGTGAGTACCGTGGAAGGCCTCCGCGTGGGCGATCCGTTCGACCCCTCCACCCGGATCGGCCCGATGGTCTCCCAGCGCCAGCAGCAGCGCGTACACGGCTATATCGACCAGGGCGTCCGGGAGGGGGCGCGCCTGCTCGTCGGCGGGCCCGGACTGCCGGCGGGGATCGACCGCGGCTGGTACGTGCGCCCGACACTGTTCACCGACGCCGACAACGCCATGCGCATCGCCCAGGAGGAGATCTTCGGCCCGGTGCTCACGCTCATCGCGCACGACGGCGACGATGACGCGATCCGCATCGCGAATGCCACCGAATACGGCCTCTCCGGCTCGATCTGGACCCCCGACATCACCCGCGGAACCGCCGTGGCCCACCGAATCCGAAGCGGCACACTGGGAATCAACGCGGCCTACAGCATGGACCCGGCCGCGCCGTTCGGCGGCGTCAAGGCCAGCGGCATCGGCCGCGAATTCGGCCCCGAAGGATTGGACGGCTTCCTCGAGACCACCTCGGTGTCGATCGCTCCGACGCCCCCAGCCGGCCCGCACCGGCCCTGACCGAGGGCCGATTCGGGCTCGGCCGCGCACCAAGCCATCTCGACCCCATCGACGGCAAACCTGCCGCGCCCCTGCATACATCCGGCGCATGACCAAGAGTCGAGGCGTAGCGGCAACACCGCATCGCCGCCCGACGCCACAGCGATGACCTGGCCTCCCGAATCATGTTGCCGGGCAAGGTTTTCAGGTCAGCTGGTTTCACCCAGCCAGGTGCGAGCCGCGATCACCAGCGCCTCGACGCCCGCGCTGAGGGTGGGTTCGATCTGCGGCGCGAATTCGGGGGAATGGTTGGCGGGTACCTCGTCGAGGTCTCGGCCGGCGAGATCTATTCCGCCCCAGAACCAATACACGCTCGGCACGCCTGCGGACGTGCCGAGGACGCCCGCGTCCTCGCTCGCGTTGACCTGGGGCATGAGCAGGATGCGCTGATCGCCGAAGTGCTCGGTCAGGGCGGAGACCGTGCTCGCGGTCGCCGCCGGGTCGTTCACCAGGACCGGTGCGCTGAGATTCCAGTCGAATTCCGGCTCGCGCTCGGCCCCGACGGCAGCCCGGTCTTCTCCTCGACCGGCAGCGCGTCGAAATCGGCGCGCAGCAACACCACCGGCCCGGCCCCGTTCCGCAGCACCCCGACCACCCCGGTTCCCCCGACTTCCGTGGTCACCTCGAACCCCGCCGGCCCCAACGCCTCGGCCACCCGCTGCGCGGTCCGGAACTCCTGCAACGACAACTCCGGATGCCGATGCAAGTCACGATAGAAATCGGCGAGTTGCTCACGCAGTCCCGGACTGCGGTCCCACGGTAACGCAGCCATTCCGGACTCCTTTCGACAGGGTCGTTATGCCGACTGTACCGAGGAGGACACCCGCGGCCCCTGATTGCCGAAGTACCGGCACAGGCGATCGTGCAGATGTCACCGTGTCTTTTCGTCGGGCGACTCCGAGAATCCGGGCGAGTTCGGAGGCCGGAGCGGAAGGGGAGCGATACCGTCTCGATGTCCGTTGCGGGCACTACAGTATGCGAACGGGCCGCGGTGATCGAACAGTTCGTTCATATGCGGGTCGGCGTGGTCGAGAAACCATACGCTCATACCTTTCCCACTATCCCGTCCGAGAACTTCCCAGGTTCGCCACAGGGAATCCAGGCGTATAACCGCTTCGGAGTGCCTCCACCATTCAGGGCACCATACGGCGTTGTTCAGATCGATGACCTGCCGTCGATAGAGCGGGCTCAAATAGTCTTCGACGAACCGAACGAGACTTCCGAAATGACTGCCACCGCTTGTTGCGATACTTTCAGCGGCGGTCTCAGCGAACAGGCCATCGGGCGGTGGAATCACGGGCAGCGGTTCGAGAACATCCCGGTGACCGTTCCGGGCGCTGCAATACATGAAGGGTCCACGCGGGCCGAAAAGCCTGTTCATCTGACGGTCGGCATGGTCGATGAACCACAGACTCATACCTGTCCTGCCGTCCTGTCTGAAATATTCCCAGGCCCGCCACAGGGCTTCCAGACGTAGAACCGCCTCGGCATGCTTCCACCACTGGGGGCACCAGACCGTATCGTTCACATCACTCACCTGTCGTCGATAGACAGGGCTCACATAATTCTCGACGAACTGACCCACATCGGCATGAACCCGAGGAGCGGCGTCGCCTCGAGCTGGTTCGGCGAAGCCGGGTGAATCCACCGACAACGTCTCGGGAGATTCAACAGGTAACGGCGCCAAGAGTTCTCGGTGCCCTTTCTGAGCACCGCAATAACGGAAGGGGCCCCGCGGGTCGAACAACCGGTACATATGCGGGTCGGCATGTTCGAGAAGCCATGTACTCATGCCCGCGGTGCCATTCATTCGTGAATGTTCCCAGGCCCGCCACACGGCTTCCAAGCGTATGGCCGCCTCGGCATGTCTCCACCATTCAGGGCACCACACAGTGTCACTGCGATCTTCCACCTGTCGCGCATAGACGAAGCCCAGATAGTGCTCCACGAACTCGCCGACGCTGCCATAGACCGTCGAGGCCGACCGCTCGTCCAACGTGGTACCTCCCCCTGACTGATTCCGCGACCGCCACGGAACCGATTGGGGCAAGCGTACTCGCGTCGGCGGACCGCTACGGGCCCTGCGCGAACGAAGGGCCGGATACCGCACGCAGGCGCAGACGCGCCCTCGGTTCAGAATTCGTATCGGGCGACGCGCATCGCATCGCAGTGCCGAGATTCGGTTGAGCAGACGGCTGCGGCGATATGCCTTGTCCACCTTGACCATTGCGGGCAGCGCCAGTTATCTGACAGACACGCCTGCCGGCGCGAAGGGTTCCCGCGCGGGAAGCGTGACCGCGCCGGCCGGTGGTTTCGCCGGGCGGCGTCCGGTGCCGGTAATCGTAACCGGCGCGCGCTGGTGATCCGGTTCGAAAATTGTTGCCACACTCGGATTCTGTGGTCGTCGGCCTCTCGATACCTCGCTCACGCCGGCCGGGAACGCCGACGGCGGAAAGGAATCCGGACGGCGAGCCCGATGACCAGTGCTGCCAGCACCGAAATGACCGTTATGGCAACGACATTCGTCGTGTTCGCGGGAGAGTGCGAGCCGAGTGCGGCGATCGGGTCGACGGCGCCGTATCCGACGGCATCGTCGCGACCGGAGCCGGGGTGCTTCGCCGTCTTCTCGATTCGCTCGATCACTTGCGCGGCGGTCAGTCCGGGGAACCGGGCGCGCACGAGTGCGGCGAGTCCGGCGACATATGCGCTCGAGAAGCCGGTGCCCTCGATCGGAGCTTGTCCCCCGGCGGTCTGCGCGGTATTCACCAACCCGGTGGCGCCCGGTGCGCTGTCCAAGGAGACGACGTTCTGTCCGGGAGCCGCGACACCGACCCAGGGGCCGTGGAGTGAGTGGGGCGACACCGAGCCGTTCGCATCGGTCGACGCGACGGTCAGGACGTTCGCCCCGAACCATGCGGGGCTTGCGACGGTCCGCACAGCCTTCCATCCTGTTCCGTCGTTCTGGACCGCACAGTGGCCTTCGGCCTGCACGTCGCCCGCGGCGGTCACGACGACGACGTTCCGATCGAAGGCGTACCGGACCGCCGCGCCCAGGGCTCCGTCCGTGAATGGACCGTCGGCAGCTGCGCAAGCCGGCTCGGGAATATCGATCACCGTTGCGCCCATGTCGACAGCGCGCACCACGGACGCCGCCAGCGTCAGCACACTGCCGTAGCCGCCGTCGTACATCTGCCCGGGCGTCGCGCCGGTACCGTTCGCCGCCTGGTATGCGAGGCTGAGCTGCCGGATCGACAGGATCGTCGCATCGGGGGCGATACCGGCGAACGAATCTTTCGAACTCGGTTGTGCGGCGATGATTCCGGCGATGAGCGTGCCGTGAGCGTCGCAGTCGGAGGTGCCGTCGGAGTTCGCGACGAAGTCGCCGCCGGCCTGGAGCTTCGGCAATCGGGGATGCCGGTTCACCCCGGTATCGATCACGGCGACCTTCTGTCCCGCACCGCGGCTGAGCCGCCACAGCGCGGGCAGATCCCGGGTCTCCTGCGGCGGCGTACCCGACAGTCCCAATTCGGCGCACATCAGTCGCTGCACGGTCGGGTCGGGTGGCCCGCCCTTGGCGTTCAGCGCGATCGCCGCGTTCAGTGCGCCCGGATCGATACCCGGCGGCTCGATGGCTTGCGCCGGTACCGGCATGGTGAGCCCACTCATCCCCACCACGATCGCCGCGCTCATCGAACGCAGTGCCATCCAACCGGATCTGCGCACACCGCGCGACCGTGACGAGGACGAGGACGGATGGTGAAGGGTGTCGAGCGGCGGCATCGCGGTTCCCATACTCTTGTGGTGCTTGTTCTCCGACACCCTCGCCGCCGGTCCTTGACAACTCCTTGGCATCCACCCGGCGGGCGTGGCTCTCCGGAATCCTCATCCACGTACGGGGAGATCGATGACGTCCGAGCCGCCTGCCTGCGATCGGTATCGCCGAAGACACGCGAAGCTACAGAACACGCGGTCGTCGTGTCGCAGGACGACCTGATTGGGGCCCCCGCACCAGTCGCACCACAGATCGTCCTCGCGGCTCATCTGGTCGGCCTCACATTCCGAAGTGGGGTTGATCCGCGGGGACTATCCGATGCGCCTGCATCAATCTCGCCTTCGCCTGCCGCTTGACCGCGCAGACCGTCACCGGACAGTCGATGTGCCACTGCATGATCCAATGCGCAAGCTCGATCGACATCACCGCCAAAGGTGTGTGATCGGTCGGCGGAAGCATCTCGGCCACCGCTCATCACCCGACCGAGGTATCGGTAGAAACCCACGTGCGCAACGCATCTCGAACACGCAGCAGGAGATCCGTGGTGGGTTCGTCCACCTCCGCCAGATCACGCACATCCGGACAGATCGCGAACCGGACCCGGGAGGCGGCGGGTACTCGCCGCGGCAACTCACCCTCCGGAGCAAATCTCAACATGGTTCCGCCCCTTCATATTTCATGGTATTCAATGAGGATTCCGCCGAACCGAGCGGCGGGATCAGCGCCCGACCGAGAGCGGGGATCGCGACGTGATCCCTTCGGGCGCTGGGTATATGATACACCCGCGCTACCCTCGAGTCACGCCGAAACGGAGTCTCCGAAGGAATCTCTCCGAAGCGCCTGCGCTGTCTCCGCACTGGACGAGAACATTCCCCCGATCCGGAGATTCACACATCCCCGAAACGGAGATCACATGCCAGAGATACCCAACGTCGGCTCGACGCTGCCGAGGCGGCAACTCGGGCGTTATCTCGTGGACTGGCGCACCCGCGCCGGTTACACACAGGTCAAGGCGGCACAGCTCCTGGAGATGGGCGCCACCAGCCTGAACCGTCTGGAGAAGGGCGAAACGGGCCGGATCAAGAATATGGTCATACAGGCCATCTGCGACTTGTACAACGTCCCACCGGATCTCGCGGAGGCGTTCAAGGGACTCGCACAGCAGGCCAATGTGAAGTCATGGTGGCATCAGTACGGCGATCTCATCCCGAAGAACTTCGACGTCTACGTCGGATTGGAAACGGCCGCAACTCAAATCATCACGTACCAACCGGATCTCATTCCGGGATTGCTCCAAACCGTCGACTACAACCGGTCTTTGGTCGAATTGGCCTGGCCCGATGAGACGTTCGAGCAGTGGGAGCAGCGCGTCCAGATCAAAACGCAGCGCCAGAGAATCGTCACCAGGAAGACTCAACCTGTCCAGTTGAATGTCGTAATCGGCGAAGCCGCTCTGCATCGCGTCGCGCGAAGCCGAGCGATCATGGCTGACCAGCTTCGCCATCTCGCCGACGTCAGTACGAGGGACAATGTGACCGTGCGAGTGCTGCCGTTCGAGGCCGGTTTTCCGGATGGGGCATCGGGCATCCATGCCGCCCTACGTCATCCTGAGCTTCGGGCACGACCAAGGCGGCGCTCACGTCGAACCACCGGTGGTCTTCCTCGAAGGAGTCGTCGGCGATATGTATCTGGAGAAGGAAGACGACGTCCTGCACTACTATCGTCGGCACGAGAGTATCGGGGCGGCAGCCTTGGACGAGACAACGAGCAGAGGCCTGCTTCGGCGGGTGGCAAGGGAGCATGAGCAACGTGAGCGCTGATCTGTCCGGGGCGAAGTGGCTCAAGAGCAGCCGCAGCCAAGCAGGTAAAGAGTGTGTCGAGGTGGCCTTCCTGGATCGCGATGGCGTCGGTGTTCGCGACTCCAAGAACCCAACCGGCCCAGCGCTGATCTTCACCCCAAGTGAATGGGACGCGTTCACCGCAAGCCTCGAAAGCGGCGAGTTCGACCAAGCTTGACCACTGATCGTCCGTGACGGCCCGGGCTTCGACATCCCGAAACCGGGCCGTTCGTGTACGCCTCTCCGCCACAATCTCGTTCGGCACCAAGGCCCGATCCGAACCATCACCGCGATCGCGTACATGCGCTGATGGCCGAACAACGCGTACTCGCCGTCCTTCTGTTCCGCAGGACGGCACATCTCTCCGCTCCGAGACCCGCCCGGCTATCTGCTGGGAATTATCGGCCCTTGACACAGCACCTATCACAGATTTGACTTACCGCAAGCTTGTGTTACCTCATCCGACAGCGCTTCGAGAGGTCGACATATGCACTTCACGTGGTCAGCGGGCGCAAGATATCGGCCCGGATCGTCCGGCCGCTGCGGAACGATATCGATACCGGCAGTGATCGGTACGTGCCCGCTCGCCTCGGCGGCCAGCCGGACGGCCAACGGCGAACCGGTGGCGAATACCGCTGACACCGGGTGCGCTGTCCCGTTCACCGGCGCGCCCGCCTGCGAACAGGCCGCGCCGACGCAGAGGACGGCCCGGAACCAACTCGATCAAATCTCCTTCGGCAACTACGCGTCCTACTTCCGGTGAGGCCCGTCGTTCCGCCGCGCGTGTTCGATAACCGATCGCCAGAAAGCTGTTCCCAGTCGAATCCAGCGAGAGGGTGTTCCGCATGACTCGTCGGTCCAGAGACTCCCACACCAGTGCGTTGCGTCGCGCCATGCTGCCGATCGTCGGCGCGATACCGGTGGCCATCGTGGTGACCTGCGCCGCGGGCAACGCCGCGGCACAACCGAGCGTCCCGGCTCCCGCGCCCGTCGGGCAGCACTGGACCGCCCCGGTGCGGCACGGCATCACTCCGCGCAACCCCCACATCGGACCCGTGCCGATCGGCGGGCTGCACCCCGTGGACGACAACTACTCGGACAGGGTCACCCAGCAGACACTGAATGGCGGAACTGCCGGCGCCATCATCGGCACAGCTGCGACGGCGATCCCCGCCGCGGCGTTCGGGGCGGTGCCGGGAGCGCTCATCGGAGGTGCGATCGGTGCGACTATCGGTGGGATCGCGGGCGGTGTCGCCCTGGCCGTTCCGACCGTGGGGATCGGCGCGCCCGTGGGAGTCCTGGGGGGCGCCCTCGTGGGGGCGGGCGTCGGCGCCGCGGCAGGCGCAGTGGTCGGCGCGGTGGCTGCCGCTGTTCCCACCGGCATCGCGGGCGGAGTCTTCGGTTACGAACTCGGCGCGGCTACCGGGAACGGCAACGGTCAGCAGGGCTGAGCAAAAGCACCGGAACTCACTGGCGCTCAACGGAATTCACCATGTGACACGGGAAATTCACCATCCCGCCGGACAATGAGGACGCACGGTTCGTCACGTCCTCGGTCCGATGGGAGCCAGCGCCATGCACGATGACCGCCTGCTGATCGAGGGCCGCCTCGCGCGCGTCCTCACCGAACGGATCGTCCCGGCGATCCATCCGGCGTCGACGCCGCTCACCGCGAGCATCTGGGTGGCACCCGATGAACCCGTTCCGGTCGCCGAGGGTTTGGCCGCACCCCGCACGCCGGTCGAGTCCGGCGCTCGGTGGGGCGCGCCGTGGGGAACCAGCTGGCTCACCGTCGAGGGGACGGTGCCCGGCGCATGGGCCGGGCGAACCGTCGAGGCGATCATCGATCTCGGCTTCGACTCGGGCATGACGGGCTTCCAGTGCGAGGGGCTGGTCTATCGGCCGGACGGTTCGCCGGTGAAAGGGCTACACCCACAGAACAACTGGGTTCGCGTGGCAGCGCCCGCGGTCGGCGGGGAGCGTGTCCTGCTGCATGTCGAGGCGGCCTCGAATCCGGTCGTCCCGTTTCCGGGGCCGACGCCACTCGGCGACCGGACCACCTCCGGCGACGAGCCGCAGTACCGGCTGGGGCGGCTGGATCTGGTGGTCTTCGACGAGGAGGTCTGGCAACTGGTCCAGGATCTCGAGGTGCTCGGCGAGCTGATGCACGAGATGCCCGACAATCCTGCCCGGCGCTACGACATCGTCCAGGCCATCGAACGGGCATTGGACGCAATCGATCTGCAAGACGTCAACGCCACGGCAGCCGCGGCCCGGACCTGCCTGACCCAGGCGCTCGCCGCCCCGGCCGTGCCCTCGGCGCACACCGTCTGCGCCGTCGGGCACGCGCATATCGACACCGCGTGGCTGTGGCCGCTGCGCGAGACGGTGCGCAAGATCGCCCGCACCGCCGCGAACATGTCCGCGCTGCTGGCCGACGAACCCGAGTTCATCTACACGATGTCCCAGGCCGCGCAGTACGACCTGCTCGCCCGGCACCGGCCCGAGGTCTACGAGAAGGTGCGCGCGGCCGTCGCGGAGGGGCGGTTCGTGCCGACCGGCGGCATGTGGGTCGAGGCCGATACGAATATGCCGGGCTCGGAAGCGATGGCGCGACAGTTCGTGTACGGCAAGCGATTCTTCCTCGACGAGTTCGGCATCGAGAGCCGGGAGGTGTGGTTACCGGACACGTTCGGATTCGCGGCCGGGCTGCCGCAGATCATTCGCGCGGCCGGATGTACGCGGCTGCTCACACAGAAGATCTCCTGGAGCCGGACCAATCAGTTTCCGCACCACACCTTTTCGTGGGAGGGGATCGACGGCACCCGGATCTTCACCCATTTCCCGCCGGTCGACACCTACAACTGTGCCATGACGGGACGCGAACTCGCCCATGCCGCAAGGAATTTCAAGGAGAAGGGCCGCGCGTCGACATCACTCGCACCGACCGGCTGGGGCGACGGCGGCGGCGGGACGACGCGCGAGATGGTCGCCAAGGCCGCTCGCATGCGCGATCTCGAGGGTGCGCCGAAGGTCGTGTGGACCGAACCCGCCGCCTTCTTCGACCGCGCCGAGGCCGAATACGCCGATCCCCCGGTGTGGGTCGGCGAGTTGTATCTCGAGCTGCACCGCGGCACGTTGACCAGTCAGGCCGGGACCAAACAGGGGAATCGGCGCAGTGAACATCTGTTGCGCGAGGCCGAACTGTGGGCCGCCACGGCAGCGGTCCGCGCCGGTGCGGCCTACCCGTACGAGGAGCTCGAGCGGATCTGGAAGACGTTGCTGCTGCACCAATTTCACGACATCCTGCCGGGATCGTCCATCGCGTGGGTGCATCGCGAGACCGAAGCCGCGCACGCACGGGTGGCACGGGAACTGTCGGCGATCATCGAGCAGGCGCAGTGGACGCTCGGGGGCCGGGAGGCCGGTCCGAATCTCTTCAATCCCACTCCGCACGAATGGTTTTCGATACCGGCGGGGGCGGCGGGCCCGGTGCGGCAGCACCCGCCGTGCGCGGTGACCAAGCGCGCCGAGGGCGGATACGTCCTGAACGACGGCTTGCTCCGGGTCGAGGTGGATGCGCGCGGGCTCGTGATCTCGGCATACGATCTCGCAGGTCAGCGCGAGACGATCCCGCCCGGCGCGGCCGCGAATCTGCTGCAACTGCACCCGGACCTGCCCAACGCCTGGGACGCCTGGGATGTCGATGTGTTCCACCGCAACCGCGTCACCGATCTGACCGACGTGGATTTTCTTGCGGTACAGCCGGATTCGCGGGTGGGCACGGTGGTGCGGATCGGTCGTTCGTTCGGTTCCTCCACCGTCGAGCAGACCCTGTCATTGCGTGACGGCGCCCTGCACATCGAGACCCACGTCGAATGGCACGAGACCGAGAAATTCCTGAAACTGGCTTTCCCACTGGACATTCACGCCGACCGCTACGCCTCGGAGACCCAGTTCGGGCATATGTTCCGGCCGACCCACACCAACACCAGCTGGGAGTACGCGAGATTCGAGGCGTGCAATCACCGTTTCGTCCATCTCACCGAACCGGGCTGGGGCGTCGCCCTGGTCAACGACGGCACCTACGGTCACGACGTCACTCGCACGGTCCGGCCCGATTCCGGGACCACCACGACCGTACGAGCCTCGCTGCTGCGCGCGCCCCGCTTCCCGGATCCCGACGCCGATAAGGGCCCACATCGCTTCGCGCACAGGCTGATTCCCGGTGCGACGATCGGCGATGCGGTGCGCGAGGGCTACCGCGTCAATCTCACCGCACCGCGTCGCGGTGTGGCCGAGCCCGTGGCTCCGCTGTTCAGCATCGATAACGACGCCGTCGTCACCAGCGCGGTGAAACTCGCCGACGACCGGAGCGGCGATATCGTGCTCAGGGTCTACGAAGCGCACGGCGGCCGCAGCACAGCCCTGCTGACGCCCGGCTTCGAGTCCCCGGGATTCCAGATCTGCGACCTGCTCGAGCGGCCCGTCGTCGACGAGACCTCGGCAGCCGCCGAAGATACCCGAGTCCGCCTGCGGCTCAGACCATTCCAGATGATCACGCTTCGCTTCCACCGATCGCCGAACGCCACCGACTGAGCGAACGACTGCGCCGGAACACCCGCCGCCCGACGTCACCCGACGAGGAGCTGTTCCGGCGAACCATCCGCTACTTGCCCGACCACCGAGTCCGGCAGGGCGCGCGGCGGGCCCTGATATCGCAAGCGACAGGATGACCGCGACTACACAACCCCGATGCGACAACGTGCGCCTCGGGCGGCCGGCAAGGTCAGCGGTATCGTGCTGGACGGTGATCGTTCGGCATCCGAACGGATCGCGGCGGCCCCGGCGGAATGCTCCAGGAGGGCGGTGCGGCGCTGATGGAGTGAGGTGATCGTGATGACCGACGGCGAAGTACGGGCGGATTCGCTCCGTCCGGGCGGGTTCGCGCGCACACCCGAGCTGTACGCGGATCTGTCCGTCAGCGAACTCGTACACGCGTGGGCACGCCAGATCCCGGACGCCGCCGCATTCGTGACCGCGGAACGATCGATGTCGTGGCGCGAATACGACCGGTTCGCCGAGGGCATCGCCGCGCGACTCCGGGAGACCGGTGTGCCGAACTCGCGCGTGGCCGTGCTGCTGCCCGACACCGGCGTCATCCATGCCGCACTGTGCGGGGCATACCGGGCGAACCGGATCGCGGCGGCGATCGCGATCCGCTCCGGAGTGCGCGAGATCGCGCACGTCATGGGCCGGGCGGGAGCCTCGACACTGGTCACCGTCGATTCGATTCGCGGACGTTCGTGGCGTGAATTACTCGCCGAACTACGGGAATACGAGATCGCGCCGACGAATGTCGTGGTGCTCGAGGAGGAGTCGGCCGGCATCACCCGATACCGGCTCGCCGGCAACGAGGCTCCGCACCAACCCGCCGAACCTTTCACCACCTCGGACGTCACGATCCTCAACTCCACATCCGGCACGACCGGACTACCGAAGGTGGTCACCCACACCGAACGCCGCTGGGTGGCGTTCGCCCGGGAAGCCATGTCGGGCGGGCGGATCGGCCCCGAAGACGTGATCTGCTCGGTCGTCCCGGCTCCGTACGGATTCGGACTGTGGTCGGCCCACTTCCTGCCCGCACTGCTCGGCCTCCCGGTCGTGCTCACCGCCCGGTTCGACGCGGCCGAGACCGCGATGCTGATCGAACGCGAACAAGCCACCGTATTATGTTGCGTCAGCACGCAATTCAAGATGCTGCTGCGCTCCGAGGCCGCGGGTGAGCACGACCTGTCCAGTCTGCGAGTCCTCTATACCGGCGGCGAGCCGGTCCCCTATCACGACGCGCTCGCCTTCGAACAGCGCACGGGCGCGAGGGTGCTGCAATTCTACGGATCCAACGAGTCCGGCGCGGTCAGCCGAACCACACTGAACGACGATGTCGACACCCGCCTGCGCACCTGCGGTCACATCCTGCGCTCGATGGACGTGCGAATCCTGAACGACACCGGAACGGATGCCACCGGCAGCCCACGCCGCGGCCGACCGGCGGTGCGCGGGCCGCTCGTCTCGCCCGGCTACTGGGACGATCCGGCCGCGAATGCGGAGCTGTTCACCGACGACGGCTGGATGCTGCTCGGCGATATCGTGGAGGTCGACGACACCGACCGGCTCCGAGTGGTAGGCCGCACAGCGGATTTCGTCATCCGCGGCGGGAAGAACGTCTCGATCGTGGAGATCGAACAGCTGGTGCGCGCGCACCCGGCGGTGTCCGATGTCGCGGTCGTCGGCGTGCCCGACCCGATCTTCGGCGAACGCGTCTGCGCGGTAGTCGTTCTCGGCAACGGCGCCGACCTCACCACCGAAACGCTGGCGAGCTGGCTCCGCGCCGAGGGCGTCGGCGCGGAGTACCTACCCGAGTACGTCGTCCCGGTCGATCAGCTCGAGCTGGGGCCGGGCGGCAAAACCGACCGCCGGGCCGCCCGGGACGCCGCCTCCCGGATGCTGCGCCTCGGGTAGAGCACCGGAAACTGCTCCTATTTGTCTCCCGAGAAGTCGATCTGCGCCGCCGCGTTCGACACCGCGGTCACCATCCCGGTGCCGATCGGCCCGGTCGAATCGAACAGCGTGGCCGTGCCGACGGACAGGCCATTGGCCGTCAGATGCGTCTCGGCGCGCAGGCCGATCCGATCTCCCACCGGGAGCCGATCGAGCCCGACCGTCAGATCCGCGTTGATGTACCCGACGCCCTGGGAACCCCAGTTGGTCGCCAGGCTGGTGGACTCCGCGGCGGTCACCGCCTGTACGAACGGACTGCGCGCCTCGCCCTCGACCGCGTTCAACGGCACGATCCACAGCCTCTTGCGCCCGGCGTTCTGATGGTCCGCCATGCTCGTCGACCAGTCGTGGTCACTGCGATGCCACCAGTCCAGGCCCGCATCGGCCGGCGGATCGAACGAATGGTCCGGATGCCACTCCTTCCCGGGAGGCGCGTCGGCGGCGCGCAACTGCACCAGCCGTGCCTCCGCGACCTCGACTTCGCCCTGCAACACCGTGGCCGCGGCGACGTGGACCCGGCGGCCCGCGCGCACCACCTCGGTCCGCACCTCGAGCGGCTGCCCCTTGGCCGCCTTGAACAGATCGATGGTGAATCGGGCCGGGATGAAACCGTCCAGACCGTGTGCTCGCTCGAGCGACCGCGCCGCCGCGGCACAGATCGCCGGGCCGTTGAGCATGTCCGCTCCCCAGCGGCCGTACGCCCATTTCTGCGGGACGTAGCGCCCGTCATCGTCAACGGTGAACAGGGCGGGCATATCACTCATGCGTCCCATATTCCCGTATCGCCGAATCACGCCGCGCACTGACCGTGCCCCGATTCGGTCCGAGACCATCGTCACCCGCCACCGGAATCAACTTAGACACCCTAATGAGGTAAACTAATAACTGTGGGTGGAAGGACTTCCGAGGGCGATCTCGCCACGGTGACCACGCTTCGAGCGTCGGTCATGCGGCTCGCTCGCCGCCTGCGTCATCAACGGGTCGAACACTCCCTGAGCTCGACCGAGATGCAGGTACTCGCAACGCTTTCCCGCACCGGCCCGGCTACCCCGGGCGAGCTGGCCCGCCAAGAGCACGTCCAGCCGCCGTCGATGACCAGGATCATCGCGCTGCTGGAGGACAAGGGGCTGGTCCGGCGCGAACCACATCCGCAGGACCGGCGGCAGGTGCTCGTCATCGCCACCGAACCCGCGGCGGAGATCTTGGAGCAGAGCCGCCGACTGCGGGACGCCTGGCTGGCGGACCTGGTCGGCGAGCTCACGGATGAGGAGTGGGCGCTGGTGCGTTCGGCCGCTCCGGTGCTGGAACGTCTCGCGCAGCTGTGACTGCCCGAACTTCCGGCACCGCGAGCGAGCGCATCGCGCCCCGGAGAGGCAGTACGTGACATCGAGCGACCCCGACGAGAAGGACCTCACCGACAACACCCGCACCCCTGATCCGGCCCACACCGAGCTCGTGCCGCCCTCCCGCTCCCGGGTGGGCATGTTCACCTCGCTCCGAGTCCGCAACTACCGCTACTTCTTCCTCGGACAGGTGGTCTCCAATACCGGCACCTGGATGCAGCGCATCGCTCAGGACTGGCTGGTGCTCAGCCTCACTGGAAGCGCTTTCGACGTCGGCATCACCACCGCGATGCAGTTCCTGCCGATGCTGCTGTTCGGCCTCTACGGCGGGGTCATCGCGGACCGCTTCCGCAAACGCCGGCTGCTCATCCTCACCCAGGCCGTGATGGGCCTGCTCGCCGCAATCCTCGCGATCCTCACCCTGACCGGCGCGGTGCACGTGTGGCACGTATATCTGCTGGCCCTGCTGCTGGGCATGGTCACGGTGGTGGACAATCCGACCCGGCAGACCTTCGTCTCGGAGATGGTTTCGCGCGGGCAGCTGCGCAACGCGGTCAGCCTCAACGCCGCCAACTTCCAGACCGCCCGGCTGATCGGGCCCGCGGTGGCCGGTGCGGTCATCGCCGCGGTCGGCTCGGGCTGGGCCTTCGCGATCAACGCCCTGTCCTTCGCGGCCGTGATCGGCGGGCTGTTGCTCATGCGACCCGCCGAACTGCACGTCATGCCGCGGGTGCCGCGAGAGAAAGGCCAACTGCTCGAGGGCCTGCGCTATGTGCGGGCGCGGCCGGAACTGATCTGGCCGATCGTGCTGGTGGGCTTCATCGGGACGTTCGGATTCAACTTCCCCACCGTGCTGTCCGGGTTCGCGTACAACATCTTCCACATCGATGCCGGGCGATACGGACTGCTCAACACGGCTCTCGCGGCCGGTTCCCTGGTCGGCGCGCTGCTGGCGTCCCGGCGTACCAAGACGCGACTGCGGATGATCGTGCTCACCGCGGTCGCCTTCGGCATGCTCGAGGCGGTCACCGCGTTCGCACCGGAGTACTGGGTGTTCGCCGCGGGCCTGACGATCGTCGGCCTGATCGGGATGACGTTCAACACCTCGAGCAATTCGATGGTGCAACTGGCCACCGAGGCGTCGATGCGCGGGCGGGTGATGTCGCTGTACATGATGGTGTTCACCGGCGGCAGCCCGATCGGCGGACCGATCGTCGGCTGGGTCACCGAACGGTACGGACCCCGGATGGGCCTGTTCGCCTGCGGTGCGGTCTCCGCGCTCGCCGCACTCGTCGTCGCGCGAATCCTGTCCCGCCGCAGCGGTTTGCGCCTCCAGGTCTCGCGGCGCGGCGTCGCGTTCGTCCCCCGTCAGCTCGTGGTCGTGCGCCCGGACACAGCGCCCGCTGTGGTGATGAGGGGCACCAGCTGCTCATCGGCGGTCCAGGCTCCGTGATGTCCCAGTAGCGTCGACTCGAGCGGCTCGGATCCGGGACGCACCAGCACGGCGCCGCCCTGCGCGACGGCGATCAGATCGCCGATGCGCGCGGTGATGACGTCGTCGGGCGGAGTCGGGCCGAACCAGTGCTCGTCCAACGCCTGTTCCCGGCCGACCACCTGTGCGTGCGTCGACAACTCACCCGCCCACCGGTCCCGCACGTCGGCCAGCGCCGCGGGCCGGTCCAGGTAGATGTGCCGCACCCGCGCCTCGCCGCCGATCAGCCGCACGTCGCGGTGCAGTTGCTCGCGGGAGTCCAAGTCGATCACGTTGTCCGCCAGAATCATTCCGTGATCGCCGGTGATCAGCAGCGAGCACGTCGGGGGGAGATCGCTCAGCAGTTCGGCGACGCGGGCGTCGATACGGCCCAGCACCTCCAGCCACTGCGCCGATTCGGGGCCGTGCAGATGTCCGGTCGCGTCGAGATCGGCGAAATACGCGTAGGCGAACCGGGATTCGGCGCCGGAATGATCGGCGACCGCGAAGATTCCGGTCCGCAGCTCGTCCAGTGTCGCGGCCGGGTGCACCGTTCCGGCGGCGCGGAAGGCGGCCCTGGTGAGACCCGAATCGCGCTGGTACCCGGGAACCACGTAGTGCACCTCGACGCCGTGCGCCGCGAGCTCCTGCAGCCGACTGGGCCGCTGTTGCACGGTCTCGGGCGGGTGGGTGTGCAGCGCGTCGTCTCCGGTGGCGGTATCGAGCCGCCAGCGCAGCGAATTGAGCAGGCGGGGACCATCGGTGTCCGGCACGGCGAAGCTGTAGCCGATGACGCCGTGGGTGGCGCAGGGCGCGCCGATCGCCAGGCTGGTGAGGCTGGTCGAGGTCGTCGCGGGAAATCCGGCGGTCAGGGTCGCGGCGACGTGATCGGCGAGCGTGGGCGCCACATCGCGGTGCCGCGCAAGCAATTCGGCCCCCAGACCATCGATCAGCAGCACCACGACATCGCGATGCGGGACCAGCTCCAACGGGGCGGCGGCCAGCCCGAAAGACGCTGCGACGGACGGCAGAATATCGGCGAGGGTGTACGGCATCGACGTCCATGCTGCCCGATCGCCCCGGCCGACGCTCGTATCCGCCTGTCCCGCAGCCGGATACCGATGCGCGGTCATGCCGGGTCGCCGTCGTGCGTGGTGACGGTCCCGCGTCCGCCTGCCGGGCGGGCCGTTCGTTCGACGATTGCGCGGACCCGGTCCAGAAAAGCGCGCACCTCGTCCGGGGGCAGGTCGAATGCCTCCGAGCGAGGGCGCTCGAAACTGCGCAACGCGCGGTCGACGAGCGGCCGGAAGCTAGGCTCGGCGTTGGCGAACTCCTGTCCGGCATCATATTTCGCGACCCATCGACCGGTCCGGCAGAACACGACTGCCCGGCAGCCGTTCAGAACCCGGTTGTCGGCCAGATGCCCCTCGCCCCGCGAGTGGTCGCGGACCGACTCCAGCACCGCGGCCAGCTGATCCTCGCGCGACGGCGCGGCGAGCACCTCTCGCACCGGCCTGCCGAACAGCAGCCGCCCGGACTGATATCCGATCGCCCGATCGATGACGAACCAGAACGCCGGTGACCCCGATGCCTCGTAGGCCGCCTGATAGCGCAGCAGCGGCCCGGTGTTCAGATTCAACCGGAATCCCGCCGCGGCGGAAGGCCGAGCGGCGAAATCGGCGTCGTACAGGACCAGTTCCAGGCCCGCGGCCGGGCAGGTCGAATCCGTGAGCGCAGCCGCCAGATCCCGCACCGCCGGTTCCGGCAACGACGGATCCGCCACGACGGTGACATCGACATCGCTACGGCCGTGCCGGTAGTCTCCCAGGGCGATCGACCCCACGGCGAACACGCTCACCAGATGTGGTCCGCACACCTCGGCCGTTCGCCGCACGAGTTCGGCGAGATACGAACGCACCTCGGCGGGCACGGACTCCGGATCGGCGAGAACACCGCTCATCAGCTCTCCGGAACGTCGATCGGGATTTCGCCGCCGAGGTGATACCCCTGCTCGAGCCGCAGCGTATCGCCACTCCAGAACCGGCCCGGGTCATACCAATTCGCGCGGCGCTCGGGCAGCAGGCCCATGGACTGATAGGTCAGAGCGACGATCTCGGCACAGTAGGCGCTGCTCAGATCCTGTCCCGGCACCGAATCGCTCTGCGCCACACGCCTTCTCCCCCGGACCCTGGCCAACCGGCCGCCGAACCAGCGCGCGGCCAGTGTGGAGGTCGACGGGAACGGCAGCCCGTCCAGGCGGGCCACCGTGCGCAATGCGGCATCCTCCATCTCGCGCGTCACCGGGCGGTCCAGCTGACGCAGCCAGGCGCGCTGACCGTACCGATTCGCCCAGACCAGCACCGCATCTCGCAGATCGTGCAACTGCGCGCCGCGCTGATGGTGGCCGGACCACATGTCCGGCAACGATCTACCGAGTTCGGCATGCCAGATCAGCACCGGTAGATCGTCCGCCGCGATCACCATGCCGACGTGATTCACCGGACTGTTCGTGGTCATCCGAATCGCCCGGTCCGCCGCCGAACGTCCCCGGAACAACCACAGATCGCCGGTCCCGGTGAGTTCGAGTGCCCGGTCCAGGTCGATGCTCTTACCCGCCATACGCAGTAGCCTAGGCACATGCGCTGGTGGAAGGTACTCGGTTTGGCGGGGGCGGCGGGCGTCGCCGCCACGGGAGTGGTGATCGTCCGGGCCGAACGCAAACGACGGTCCTACACACCGGATCAGATCCGCAGCCGGTTGCACGAGCGAGTCGCCGAACTCGAATCCGGTGGCGACAGTGCCGATCAGGCTACGTGAAGATCCAGCCTCGACAGCAGATCGCGCACGCGGCGGCCGATCTCGTCGCGAATCGGGAGCACCTCGGCGACCGACAGCCCGGCCGGATCGTCCACGATCCAGTCCTCGTACCGGATGCCCGGCACCAGCGGGCACATATCCCCGCAGCCCATGGTCACGATGACGTCGGCGGCGCGGATGATCTCATCGGTCCAGCGCTTGGGGAATTCGTGGGAGATATCGATGCCCGCCTCGGCCATGGCCGCGACGGCCGCGACGTTCAGACCGCCGCTCGGCTCGGCTCCGCCGGACCAGGCCAGTGCGCGTCCCCGCGCGTAGCGTTCGAAGAAGCCCAGCGCCATCTGTGAACGTCCGGCGTTGAACGTGCACAGGAACAGCACCACCGGAATCGCGTGTTCGATTCGTCCCTCGACGCGGGCCCGCGCGTACAGCCGCTGTCGGGCGAAACGCTCGGCCAGCACCGGCAGATACAACTTCACCGAGGCCTGCGTCCCGAGTTCGGCGTAGGAGTCGAAGAGATATTCGTGAATCGTATTGGCCTCGAACAGAATCGTGAACTCACAACACAGGCGCCGTTCGGCGCGCGCCAGCGCCGTACTCTGGACGATGTCCAATAGCCGGTAGGCCGGGGTGATTTCGGCGTATCCGGCCCCATGAGTCCGCTCGGGCATGGCCACGATATTCACGATCGCACCGGCAACCGAACTCGTGATGAATCCGGTTGAACCTTCCAGCAACGAACGGCCGTATCTCCGACTGCTACGTCCCCGCCGCGCCGATGTACTCGGCGATCAGGTCGCCCACCAGCACGGGTTGTTCGAGGTGCAGGAAGTGCCCCGCTCCGGATACCGGGACGGTGCGGCTGCCGCTCGCCAGCCTGCCCCGGGCGATATCGAACAACTGCGGTCGCAGACATCCGTCGGAAAGCCCGTGCAGTTGCAGGGTCGGCTGCCGCGGTGCGGCCATCACGTAATTCTGGAAGGCGGCGTGCCGATCCGAGAGGCGGTGCGGCCGAACGAAACTCCGATAATAGCCGATGACCGCGCTGCGTTGCGCCGAGTCCTGTACGGATTCGGCCAGGTACCGCAGATCCTCGCTCGCGTCGTAACCCGGCGACCAGGTCCGCCACAGGAATGCGGTCATCCGCTCGAACACCTTCTCCGGCAACACCGGCAGCTGATTGACCATGATGTACCAGCTGTTCACGGACTGCAGCAGGATCTGCGGAAGCTGCGCGGCGCGCCGGCCGCGTTCGGGGGTGAGCGAGCCCAGCGGCGGCACTGCCAGCGCGACGATCCGGCGGAACGGCGAATCACGCATCGCCGCAATGGTGTTGGCGGTGATCGCGCCCCAGTCGTGGCCGATCAGAACCGCATCCGCCGAGCCCGCGAGCGAGGCCAGATCCAACGCGTCGGCGACGAGTGCGCCCACCGAGAGATCGCCGGTGCGGGGGATCGTGGACGGCCCGTAGCCACGGGTGAACGGTGCGAGAACGTAGTACCCCTCCCCCGCCAGCCGCGGCGCCAGATGCCGCCACGTCCACGCCGTGTCCGGATAGCCGTGCAGGCACAGGACCAGCGGCGCACCGGGATCACCCCAGGTGAGCGCATGGATACGGACGTCATCGAGGTCGAAGGTCCGCCGCCCGGACACCGCGCTCACGACAGGGCCGCCGCGGTGTGGCGGGGGAACCCGCACAGCCGTAGTCTCGCCACTGGTTTCGACAAACTTCGGCCTCGATTCGGGAGGAAGTGAACTGTGTTCACCGACACCGTAATTTCGGCCGGCGGGCACTGGCAACCTCCCACCCGGCCGGAACTCCGGTGCGGCCGGCTGACGTCCCCGGTTCCGGCCCCGTGACCGCGTCCGGACACATGCCGGTTGGGCCGCGCACGGCGACAGTGGCTCGACTACTCGTCCTCCTCATCGTCACGGCCGCGGGACTCGGCGTGTTCGTGTCCTGGCCGGCTCGCCCCGAAATCGCGCCGGTGCTGGTCGGCGCGCGACCACTCGTCTGCCTCGACGATTCCCTCACCGCCTACGGCGACGCGGGCCGCGGCTGGACCGGCGGGGATTCGACCTGGTCGGCAGCGCTGCCCGGCGGCCGGGAGGTGTTCGCTTTCTCCGATACGTTCCTGCCGCCGATCACCCCGCCCGCACGTCCCGCGGACGCCGGATTCGTGCACAATTCCCTCGTCCTGCGTGATGCCCGCGGAAACCTGTCCACTATCGTGGGAGGTACCGTGGCGCAACCGGATTCACTGCTGTCCCCACCCGATCCAGCGCACTGGTACTGGCTGGGCGCGGCGACGTACCTCGATGGCGCGCTGCAGATTCCGCTCACCGAATGGCGTACGGCCGGGCCGGAGGCGCTCGATGTCACATTCGTCGGCTCGGCACTGGCCCGCCTCGACCCCGGCAACCTGCATGAACCCGCATCGATCACGCCGTGGCCCCGCGCACGCGGAATCCAGTGGGGGCAGTGGGTACAGCCGCAGGGCGCGTGGACGTACATCTACGGCATCGAACAGGTCGCGGACGGTAAATACCTGCACATCGCACGCATCGCGGGAACCGATCTGCGGCAACGTTTCTCGTACTGGACCGGCCACAGCTGGTCGAATTCGGAAACCGATTCGGCGCGGATCACCGGCCGCGTCTCCGCCGAATTCTCGGTCCATCGGCTCAGCTCGGGCGTGTACCAGTTGGTCACCATGCAGGACGGCGCACTCGGCAATCGACTCACCGCGCGCTACGGGCCTACACCGATGGGCCCGTTCGGTGCGGCGAGCACGCTGTACATCGCACCCGAAGCGGGCGTTTCAGGCTCCTATCACGACCCCGCGGTCTACGCCTACAACCCGCACCTCCATACCGAATTATCCACTCCCACAAGCCTTGTGGTCTCCTACAACGTCAACAGCCTGAACACCGCCCCCGGCAGCGCGGTATACCGGCAAGCGAGCATCTACCGCCCCCGCTTCATCGTCGTCACCCTCGGGGACGAGGGTCGACCTCACCCCCGGCCCGATGGCTCCCCACGTCCGGCCTGTCCATGACATCGAAAGTGACGCACCGCATCTCACCCACGGTCCAACGTGACGCGCTGCGTATCGTGGGTGTCGAGGAGACGAAGGCCGTACAGGACCGCGACGTCCGGGTCGAGATCGCCGGACCACCAGGTCGCGGATCGGACCGGGAGGCCGCGGGATCGGTATTTGTTCATGATCTCGGTGTGGTCGGGCAGCTGCATGAACGCCCCCAGTCCGGCGGGGTCGGCCCAGACCGACAACGATCCGGTCTGCCGGGCGCGGGCCGGGCGGATGTAGGTCGTCACGCCGACCGCGTGCTCGAGCCGGACGAGCTGGGTGGCCAAGCTCGTCGCGGCGAACCAGATCGCCGGTATGTCCGTGATCCGGGACGGACTGAACTGGGTGAGGCTGAACATGTACGGTCCGGGCACACTCGCCGCCGAACCCGGCCGCCAGCCCAAGGTCAGCGTGAAATCGGGCGCCCGGGCTCCGACGGACCGATGCCGCTCGAGGCTATGCCGCGTGAGCTGCGGCAAGTGGCCGATGTCGGTCCACGGTATCTGTCGTACAGCCATCGTGAAGTTCCTCTCGATCGTCGGATTCAGCCCGACGTCAGTATGCGAGGAACAAGTATGTGATTACCAGCAGGAATGTTACATACTCAGAGTATGGACCCACGCGTGATGTCCCGCCGGGAAGAGAACGCCGCCGAGACCAGGCGAGCGCTCGTCGAGAACGCGGCGAAGCTCTTCGCCGGCCAAGGCTACGCGAAAACCTCGCTGGATCAGGTCGCCGTCCTCGCCCGCGTCACGAAAGGCGCTGTATACCACCACTTCACGAATAAACAGGCGCTGTTCGGCGCAGTCCTCGAACTCGTCGATGAACGAACCGTGGCCGCCATCGCCACCACCGCGAGTTCGGCGAACTCCCCTTGGGATGCCGCACTCGCGGGCCTGGACGCCTTCCTGGACCGTTGCCTCGATCCGGACTACCAGCAGATCTGTTTCCGTGACGGCCCCACCGCACTGGGCTTCGTGCAGTGGTGGGAACACGGCGAACGCCACGTCGAAGGTGTGCTGACCGCAGCCCTGACGGCCCTTCGTGCGGACCGATCGATCGTCACCGCCGACGTCGATGCCCTCGGCACCGCCCTGTATGGCGCGCTGACCGCCGCCGCTCTCACCATCGCCCGCGCCGAGGACGCGCGGGAAGCACGAAATACCATGGGCCGCACGATGCTCGAACTGCTCGCGGGCCTGCGTCCGGCTGCCTCGTAATCGATCACCACGGACTTCTTCACGCAGAGGACGCCGCCCACCGATCCCCCTCTCGACTCCTCGTCGATGTTTCCGGAACATCCGACGACTCGTTCGCCGATGGGCAGCGCACCGCGGGCCCGGCAAATACGACACCACCCGACACGCGCAGCGGCACAGGCGGTTCGGGTGCCTCCGGGCCCGGTTTCGGACCGGACAATGACATCCGGTCCGAAACTTGCGCGCTCACTCCAGGTTTCGAGAACCCGTGAACGTCATCGGTGCGGCGCTGCCGATTCCGGCGGACCCCAGGTCCAATTGGTTGAGCAGGTTCTGAATCGCGACCCAGATGTCCATCGTTCACTCCTTGTCTTCGCGGCCTGCTGTCGGCCGGAATCTGTTCACTACGTTGCCGCGCCGATCGGCGCGGAATTCATCGCCGCTGCCAGCGCAGCGCGCGGGACGGGCAGAGTTTGATCGCCTCCGCGGCGAGCCCCGGATCGGGGGCGGCGGTGCGGAGGATCGGATAACCCCAGTCATCGAGATCGATTGCGCCGGAAAGAATGTGGGCGCAAATCCCGTGCCCGGTGCAGGCGATGCGATCGACGGCGAGAACGCTCGAATCCGAGGGTGCGGCGGTGCCGAGGAGGCGGTTCATCGGTGACATGGGGGCGTCCTGTGGAGGTGGTGGGCAGCGATCTTCCGGCGGGTTGCGAAGCGGTGCCGAACACCTCGAGCGCCGAGGTGAGGAATCCGGCGATCCCGTCGGGAAAACCGCACGCACCCCGGCCGGTCACCTGCGCGAGCCTGCGGGCGAGGCGATCGGCCGCGCCGACGGGCGGGCGCGGGCGCAGGGCACTGGTCAGATCCTCGAACACTCCGGGCAAACCGAACATGCACGGCCCGCACTGCCCGGCCGATTCCCCGACCGCGTAGGCCAGAACCTCCAGCAGACCGGCCCACGGGTCGGTCCCGGACTCGATGATCCGCAGAGTCGCGACGGCGGGGCGAATCCCATACCGCGCCAAACTCTCCCGCGACCACAGGGCGTCCTCGGCATCGGCGGCGGACAGGAATCCGCCGCCGAGCCCGCCGAGCCACACCGCCCGCATCGGCGCGGTGAGTCCCCCTGCGCGATCGAGGATCTCGTGCAGCGGCAGCCCCGCCTCGACCGGGTGAACACCGGGCGAGCCCACCCCGTTGGCGAGTGTGATCAGCTGCGGTCCCGGCTCCTGCGCGGTCCCGTACGAGCGGAACCACTCCGGGCCGTTCTCGATGATCTGCTGTACGCGCCACACGGTTTCGGCATTCAGCACGAGCGTCGGCGGCAACCGCCGGCCGTGCGGATCGCGGCTGCCCGCGGCGACGGGCTCCGAGCGCATGAGTGGTCGCGCCGGGCCGCCGTACGCCAGCCGGGTCAGCGCCGACTCCTCCGACGAGACGTACCGGCGCGGCGCGACCACGGTGTCCACCCGCGCGGCCCGCAACACCGCGAGGGTGGCCGAATCCCGGTGCGCCGCAATCCTGATATGCCTGCGCGTGAGATGCCGCGCCCCTTCCAGCACCTCGGGCAGATGATGGGCGATCACCCAGGCGTCCTTCTCCGAATCGAGTTCGCCGTCGCAGGCGTTGACGATCAATTCGGCGTTGTGCCGTTCGGCCAGTTCGAGTTTCACGCCGGTGGAAAACCCCGCGCCGCCTCGCCCGGTGAGTCCGGCATCGAGCAGTAGTTCGGACAGTGCGCTCATGACCACTCCTGTGCGGCGATCTCCGCGCGGCGGCGGGTGTCGGGATTGCGTCCGAGCCAGCGCCATGCCGCGACGGCCGACATGGCCGCGGCGCAGGTGGCGGCGACCCCGAGCAGCACCGGATTGTCGGGAGCGGCCGTGGTCAGCGCATGCACGACCGCGATGGGCGCCATCGCGTAGGACAGATAGTGCACCGCCCGCCACGCCCGCACCGGCAACCGATGCCGCAGCAGCGAGGTCAGGTTCAGGGTGAGGACGATGTCGAATGCGATGGCGCCCAACGCCACCCACTCGCGACGATAGCCCGAGGCGAACGGCACGATCGCGGACGCCCAGCCCAGATGTACATAGGTGTCCGTGATCGCGGTCAGGATGTGCACCGCGAGAAATACGACCGTGCCGAGTGCGAGCGTGCGGTGCACCCCCATCGCCACGGCCGTCACCGCGCTGTGCGGGCGCGGACGCGCGGTGGTCAGCATCCCCAGCAGGACCACGAGTGTGAGCAGAATGAGGGCGATCACACCGGCCGCTCGCGACAGATACCACAGCCACGGACTGGTCATGACGCCCACCGCCGCACCCGCCGGGCCGGTGCGGGCCACCCCGGCGTCGTCACGATCTCGTGCTCACCGGTGGAAAGCCTTGCCGGAACGCCACGTTCGGTCAACCACTGCGGCGCCTGGTCGTCCAGGACGATCGCGGCGGTCGAAGCGGCGTTCGCCTGTACCGCGTCCGGACCGGCACAGGTCACCTGGGCCCACCGGGTGCGCGCCGGTCGCCCGGTGCGCGGATCGATGATGTGATGCTGCACGCTGCCCCGATGCGTCCAGGTGCGCAGCCGAGTCGAGGAGGTGGCGAAGGCCTGCCCGGTCGAGCGGACCACCTGCTGTACACCGCCTTCCCAATCCTGCACTCCCACAGCCCATCCGCCCGGCGGCGGCGTGCCCGCGCACGCGATGTCACCGCCCAGGTTGACCAGGAATCCGCCCGAATAGCGCGCGGCCAACTCCGCGGCCAGCGCATCGGCCGCCCACGCCTTGGCGCTCGCCCCGAGATCGAGCATCGTCCCCGCCGGGACGACGACCTGCCAACGCTCCTCGTCGAAGGTCGCCGTCGCCCAGGGTCCCGGATCGACCGCGGCCGGGCCCGGTGTGCCCGTCGCGCCGCGAGCGCGGACCGCATCCAGGTCGTCGTCGTAACCGCACGCCGCCAGCATCGCACCGAGCGAGGCGCACACCAGGCCATCGGTCGATCGTTCGACGTGCATCGCCGCGCGCAGACACGAACCGAGGGTCCAGCCGACCGGAATCCGCAACCGGGCACACTCGCCGGTGCGCGCCGATTCCGCACTGCGCACGTTGATCCGCCATAGTTCCGAATCGCGCCGGAACCGCGAGGCGGCCCGGTCGAGTTCGTCCAGCCGAGCGCGGACCAGCCGGGTCGCGAAGGCGAGTTCGCGGGCGTCGGTGCACACGATCACGACGGTGGTTCCGATGGCGGACAACGTCGTCGACGCGCTGACGGCCGCCCGCGCGCGGGTCATGACCCGGCCGTCGTCGCATGCGGCGGCCGATGTGTGTTCCGGACCGGCGGTGTCGGCGTCCAGGACGGCGGCGCGGTCTGCTCGCCGACGGTCGAGGACTGGCTCAGCTGTTGCGGGACAACAGTATTCGCCAACGCGACCGTCGCCGGAGCGATGAACGGCGCCGTCCGCGAGATCCCGGCCGCCTCGGTGGATCTCGGATTGAAAGCGCCTTCCTCCCAGGCGGTTTCGACGGTCAGTCCGGCGACCGCAAGACTCGCGGCAACGGAGATCCCGGCCGCGACTCGGCGGATGCGCCGCAGATTCGGACTGTTGTTCATGGCTGTGTCCTTCTCCAGAGTCCTTCTCCAGAGCCTCGGCCGCGAGCCGCGCGGGCCCGGCGGTCGCCACTGGCAGGGTGCACCGGCACGAGGCGACGATGACGTCGAACCCCGTGCGCTGCTTGGTATTTCGAATCCGCCCGAACCGGTTCACCGCTCCGGGCGGATCGTTTCTCATCGGTTGGTTTGCGGGATCTCGATACTCAGCGGCATCCGGAGTTCGGACAGGTACCACATCGCGAACTGGCGCAGGAACTCGTCGAACATCCAGTAGGCATCCTTGGCCGGCGGCACGGCGCCGACGATGCCCTCCCGCACGGCCAGGAACGGACCCCAGCTGAACTGCAGCAGCGGTCCCCAGACCGGTTCACGCGCGATGTACAGCTCATCGGCGATCTTGTCGCCCAGGATGTATCGGGTGAACGCGCCCAGGATTCCCCTGCTGAGCAGGGTCAGATCCAGGTCCGCGCCCAGATTCAACAGCTCGTTGGCCAGCCATCGGCCCTCCGGCGTGGGCTCGAGGATCGGGTCCAGCACCTGCGCGGCCTGGGCGTTGGCCTGGTCCCACGACACCGGGATGTATTCGTCCCGGATGCCGAGCAGATGACCCGCCAACTGCCAACTGTGCAGGTAGCCAATCGATTCGTCGGCCGGAATGGGAATCTTCCATGAGGTCAGGACCCGCATGATGGTGGTGCCCAGGCTGTGCCAGGTGACCATCAGATCGTCCTGGCTGATCGGGACGTGCCCCTTGGGCCAGACCGGTGCGGTCGGCAGCAAATGCCGCACGGCGGCATGGATGATCCTGGTCTTGACGCAGGTCACGATCATTTCCCCGCCGGGACCGTAGGCGTTGACCGCACCGATGTCGTAGCCGAATTTCGCGGTCTTGGCGATCCGTTCCTTGAGGTGCGATCCACCGCGGGAGTAGTACACCGCGAGCGCCTCGTGCGGGATGACGTTCGACATCATGCCGCTGGCGAACGCGTAGAGCACACCGAGATAGGTTCCACGCTTCTGCTGGAACTGAAATGAACTGGCCAGCTTGCCCTGATCGGCCCACGACGGCAGTTGCCGCGCGTACTCCATGAAGTCGGCCAGATTCTTCGGCAGTCCGGCGGGAATGGGCTGGTCGTTCTTGATCCAGGTCGCCAACAGCCGATTGACCTGGTGCACATCGCCGTTGTCCATGATATCGGCCACGACCGGATCGGCCTCGGAGTCCCACACCGTCATCGGGTCCGCCCCCTGACCACTGCCGAGGATCGACCCACTGGGCGACCAGGTCCAGGGTTGCGCCCTGGCCGTTCGCGCCCCTAGCGCGAGTGCGCCCGCGGCTCCCACGAAGCCGCCGCCCACGCGCAACGCGTCACGTCTGTTGAGTCCGAGTCCATCCATGCCACGTTCCTCTTCGTCGAGTCACTGATACAGAGATACAAAGTCTGCATCTGCGTATCTCCATATCAGCACACTGTGTCTGCCATCACAAGCGGAGGAACCGAATTTTCCTGCTAGACGAGCGGTTTGCCCTGAGCGTGCCGCGCTCGCATCTCGCGCAGATACGTCTCGAACGGGTACAACCGGAAGCGCTCGGGCAGGACGGTGCAGACCGCGCCGATCGTCCGCATCACCAGTTCGAAAGCCCGCTGTCTGCCCGGGCCCCAGCCCAGCCCCAGCTCGTCCCGGAACTGCTGGGGCAGATAGCCCGTGGTGAAGAACCGGTTGACCCGCCGGAGCAGGGTCCGCTCGAGAACCGTATAGGGTCCGAGATCGACGACCTGCTCGAGCAGATACCGGCGCACCTCGTCGTCGAAGGACATCGCGCGCACGTGCGTATCCCAGTACTCCGCGAACGCGGCCCGATCCGGCGGCCACATCTGCGGGCGCACCTGCAGCGTGGTGCCGAACCGCGCGGCCTCGCGATAGAGCTCGTCGGCGGATTCGTCGTCGATACCGCCGTAGAGGAAGATCAGCGAATCCACCGTGCCGCGATACAGGCATGCGGCCACCCAGAGCTGCAGTTCGGGGTCGAAAGCGTTGTAGGACACCGGACTGGCCGCATCGGAGCGGACCTGGCGGTGCGAGGTGTTCACCGCCGCGCGGTAGATCGCGCGATCCTCCTCGGTGCCGAGCATCGCCACAGCCAGGTAGGTCAGGGTCGTGCGGCCGCGTTTGCGCGGGTGCAGATCGAAGCGGCCGCTGTCGACCTTGCTCTCGATCACGCCCCGGCCCACCGGCGGCAGACCCAATTGCATGATCACGTTCGCCGGGCCACCGAGCAGCGCCGCGGGACCGGCCATGAACCGGGTCCGATCGGCCGGTGAATCGGCTGCCGGACCGTGCCGGCGCAGGAAGCGAGCGGGAAGGGACATGGGTACTCCACGAGTCGATGAGACGCTTTTCACAACATCATGTCAGCGCCGATGTCGGCTGACAATGCGCCCGAGGCCGTCTTCGCACCCCGGCACCGAATGTTGTATGTTACTCACCATTCTTATTCACCTGTTGCGGCCCGCACAATGCGGTAGCGTCAGTAATATACTGATCCAATAGGTGAATTCACTCATGCCGACGATCGATCAGGAGTGGTAAGTGAGTGCACCATCGAGCTCTTTGCGAGCAGCGGCGAAGGCGATCACGGAACCGTTCGCGGCCTTGTCGGTGCTTTTCAGGCGCGGCGTCATCGAGCCCCAGCACCCGATCGAACTGATACGGACGATGCATGACTCGGACATCTACGGTCCCTTCGTCACCGTACTGCGGCACGCCCGGCGCACCCGCGGCGCATCGGACGCGCTGATCGACGAGCGCGGCACACTCACCTTCGACCAACTCGACGAGCAGTCCGACGCGCTGGCCCGCGGCCTGGCCGCATCCGGCATCGCCCCGGGAACCGTCGCCGCGTTGCTGTGCCGCGACCATCGCGGCATGATGCTGTCGCTGCTCGCCGCCGGTAAGATCGGTGTGCGAATCGTGTTGATGAACACCGGATTCGGCGGTCCGCAACTCGCCGCGGTCGCCGACCGTGAGAATGTCGGCGCGATCCTGCTCGACGAGGAATTCCTGGGCCTGCTCGACGACGTCCCCGACGCCGTCCCCCGATTCCTCACCTGGGTCGAGGATCCGGACGCCGCACCCGGTGAGATCAGCACGGTCGACGCCCTGATCGAGGCGCATCCCACCGGCGCGATGCGGGCACCGAAACGTCCGGGCGGCATCGTCATTCTCACCAGCGGGACCACCGGAACACCCAAAGGCGCCCCGCGCGACAAGGTTTCACCCCTGCAGTCCGCGCAATTCCTCGATCGGATCCCGCTGCCGCGCGATTCGGTCATGATCATGGCCGCGCCGACGTTCCACGGCACGGGCCTGTCCCAGCTGACGCTCGGCTGGGCGCTGGGCAATGCGATCGTCTGTCGGCAGCGGCGCTTCGACGCCGAGCGCACGCTCGCCGATATCGCGAAATACGGTGCGGCGGCGCTGGTTCTGGTACCGACCATGTTGCAGCGGATCGTCGATCTCGGCGAGGAGGTGCTGTCCCGATACGACACCTCCACACTGCGCGTCGTCTTCGCCGCCGGATCCTCGCTGTCTCCCGACCTGAGCCGGCGCACCGAACAGATCTTCGGCGAGGTCCTGTACAACCTCTACGCCTCCACGGAGGTCGCGGTCGCCGCGGTGGCCACTCCCGAGGACATGCGCCTGGCTCCCGGAACCGTCGGGCGTCCGCCGGTGGGATGCCGGGTCGCGATCTACGACGCGCAACGTCGCCTCGTCACCGAACCGGGTGTGATCGGCACGATCTTCGTCTCCAGCGGCCTGAGCTTCTCCGGCTATACCGACGGCAGGCACAAGGAGATCGTCGACGGTCTGCTCTGCAGCGGCGACCTGGGCCATTTCGATTCCGCCGGAAGGCTTTTCATCGACGGCCGCGAGGACGACATGATCGTCTCCGGCGGCGAGAACGTCTATCCGCTCGAGGTCGAGAATCTGCTCGTCGACCGGGCCGACGTACTCGAGGCCGCAGTCGTTGCCGTGGACGACCACGATTTCGGCAAGCGGCTGCGCGCATTCGTCGTCCCCGCCCCCGGGGCACGCGGCGACGCGCAGGTGATGATGACCTACGTCAAAACCCATCTGGCCAGGCACAAGGTGCCGCGCGAGGTGATCTTCGTCGAGGAACTGCCGCGCAACGCCACCGGCAAACTGCTGCGCCGCGAACTCGAACAGCTCGACATCGGCTGATCGCGGGTCGCCTTCCCCGCAATCCGGCGATCACCGCCGCGGTCCGCGCCGCTCCGGCATATTCTCTCGCACCGAGTCGGGCAAACCGGGTGATACGCTGAATCGAACGTCGTATCTCGGTACCACTCGACGAGCACCGTCGGCATACGTCACATATCTTGTCGTCTCACTCTTGTCGTTTCATCGTGTGCGGAGATCGCGCGGGTAGGAGGAGATCGTGGCAGATGCGGGATCGCGAACGGCCTCGGGCGCGGAGCGGCTGATCGCCCGCGCCTACATCGAGGCGCTCGAGCAGGTCGACGAGGTGGACGAAATCCGTTTGCGCCTATTGGATTCGGCCTACGAACAGTTCTGCCGGATGGGCATCCAGCGCTCGACCATGGAGGACGTCGCCCGCCGCGCCGAGGTCTCGCGGATCACCGTCTACCGCCGCTTCGCCACCAAGGACACCCTGGTCGAACAGGTGATCCTGCGGGAATTCCGGCGCTATTTCGACCAATTCCTGCTGGATATCCGCCAGGCGCACACCGTCAGCGACCGCGTGGTGATGGGCTTCGTCAGCTCGCTGCGGGCAATTCGCAGCAATCCGCTCATCGGCGGCCTGCTGGCCACCGACCCGGACCTGCTGGTCAGCATTCTGATGCGCGACGAGGGCCGCACCGTGGCCGCGGTCCGCCAGTTCGTCGCCGGTCAGCTGCGCCGCGAACAAGGCGCGGGCAATATCGGCCCGGCGGTCGACACCGATATGGTCGCCGAACTGATGGTGCGCGTCTGCGCATCCTTCCTGGCCATCCCCAGCCGGCTCCTCGACCTGGACGACGACGCCCAGCTCACCAGCCTGGCCCAGCGCTTTCTGGTGCCGATGCTGCAGGCGCCGGACTGATCGCCACCAGCCGGTCAGGGCAAGGTGGCGATACCGCTCAGGCCTTGCGGCCGATCGCGCCCCACAGCGAAACCTGCTTGTCGTGGCTCGGCGGGTGCTCGATGCCGTCGTTACGCCAGCGATGGATCACCTCGACGCCGGGCTCGAGCAGTTCCAGGCCGTCGAAGAAGCGGGACACCTCGGCGCGGCTGCGCGGGCGTACCGGAATGCCGCGGTCGATATAGACCTGAAGCAGCCGCATCATCCCGTCCGGATCGTCCGGCCCGTTGTCGAAATCCGTTGTTACATGGGACATCGCGAGATACGAGCCCGGGGCGAGCGGTGCCATCAGCGCCTTGACGATCTCATAGACGTCGCCCGGCACGAAGTGCAGCAGCGCCATCAGCGAGACCGCCACCGGCTGAGTCAGATCCAGCGTCTCGGTCAGCTCGGGGGCGGCCAGAATCGCGGCCGGATCAGCGGCATCGGCCTGGACGTAGGCGGTGCGGCCCTCCTCGCTGCTCACCAGCAGCGCCCGCGCGTGCGCCAACACGATCGGATCGTTGTCCACGTACACCACCCGCGCGTCCGGCGCGCCCTCCTGGGCGACCTGATGCAGATTGGGCTCGGTCGGGATGCCCGTACCGATGTCGAGGAACTGCCGCACGCCTAGGCCGACCAGGAAACGCGTGGCATGCCGCATGAAATCGCGATTGGTGCGAGCGGTCACCCGGACCGCCGGGAAATCCTGTAGCGCCTGCTCCGCCGCGGCCCGGTCGGCGTCGTAGAAATCCTTGCCGCCGAGGAAGTAGTCGTACATCCGGGCGGGATGCGCTACATCGGTGCGCAGATCGATCGGGCCGTCGGCCACGGCGAACTCCTTGTCAGGTCGAATCTTTACCAAGCGGTTGTACCCACCGCAGATATACCCCATGCGGGCAAGTAGCCCAACATATTCGGCATACCGACCCCGAGTCGATGCCTACCGGCCACCCGGCGCTCGCCTCGCGCTCGTGACCGGACCGTTTCCACGCCCTGACCGGAACCGTTGCGCACCTTGGAAGTTCACCTGACGACCGGCCGGTACGCGGATCACTGTCCGGTTGCCGCTCGCGTGCGAGCCAGTCCGGCGCGGCGACGGTGGGCGCGTGCACAACCGCATCCAACCCGGGTCGCGGCACGGGCGCGCAGCGGGGACTGCGTTTGACCGGAATGCACTGTGGCGCAGTTACTTTCGCATGCTTCCCGGGCATACAGGGTCGGGATCGGTTCCGTCGGCGCCCCGGGTCTGCGGCCGGTCCACCGCCATCGTGGCCATCACCACCGGAGATCGCGGCCTGTGGCGCGGAGCCGTGCGCACCGGGTCCGCGCGGCATGATCTCGGGACCGTTCGCGGCGGACCGGAACGGTCCGGCGCGGATGCCGTCCGATAACCGTCGCACTCGTGGTCATGACGAGATCCTTCCCCGCGACGGAGCCGGTGGACGAAGAGCCGGTACAGCGTCTCGCCGGCTACGGCCCGAGGCATGTCGGCGCGCGGCGGTATGGTTGGGCTCGTGGGTGATGTTGTTGTCGCCGGATCCGGTTTGCCCGATGCGGGCTTGGTGCGCAAGTGGCTCGACGAGGCGTCCGGCGCCCCGGCTGCCCTGCCCGACGAGGGATATATCGCGCTGCTGGGCGCCGACGGGCCGGAACTGGACGAACTGTGTCGAGTGGCCGATCTACTACGTCACCAGGCCACCGGTGACATCCTGACCTACGCGGTGAATCGCAACCTGGACACCGCGGCGGTATCCGGCACCGGCGCCGCCGCCCGCTCCCGCCTCGCCGCCCTGGTGGCCGAGGCGCGCGAGCTCGGCGCGACCGAGATCTGCATGCAGGGGCCGCTTCCGGCCGACAGCGATGACGACTATCTGGCGTTGATCGCCGCCATCGCCGAGGCCGGGCCGATCCACCTGCACGCGTTGCGCGTACCCGAACTGCTCGACGGCGCCGCGCGACGGCAGATGCCGCTGGCCGACTTCCTGGCCGCGGCCCGCGAAGCCGGCCTCGGCTCGGTCCCCGGCACGGCCGCGCGCATCCTCGACGATGAGGTGCGCGCTCGCCTGCTCGGCGCCCCGGACCTGCCGGTGAGCAGCTGGACGGAGGCGATCGAGACCGCGCACCGCGCGGGCCTGTTCTCCACCTCCACGATGGTCTACGGCCACATCGAGACGCCCGCACAACAGGTCGCCCATCTGCGGCTCATCGCCGAGATCCAGGACCGCACCGGCGGTTTCAGCGAATTCATCGCGATGCCCTTCACCCCCGGCCCGGTGTCACCCGGCATCGGTTCGCTGCCCGGCCCATCCTGGCGGCAGACACGCGCGGTACATGCCGTGGCGCGCCTGGCGCTGCACGGCCGGATCGCGAATATCCAGGCCGCCTGGCCGAAATTCGGATTCGACGCGTCGATCGCGCTACTGCGCGGCGGGGCCAACGACCTCGGCGGCCTGCTGCTGGACGGACGCCTGGCACCCGATTCCTTCGCCGAGGCGGGGCTGACCCTGACCGCACGCGAGGTCGAACGGGCGGCCGCCGCCCTGGGCCGGACCGCCAAGCAGCGCACCACCGGATACGCCGATGTCTGAACTCACCCCCATCGACGTGCTCATCGTCGGCGCCGGTTTCGCGGGAATCGGCATGGGCGCGCAGCTGGCCCGGCGCGGGCGCGAATCGTTCGTGATCATCGAGCAGGCCGACGATGTCGGCGGCACCTGGCGGGACAATCGCTATCCCGGTGTGGCATGCGATATTCCGGCCCATCTGTACTCGTTCTCCTTCCTGCCGAATCCGCGCTGGAAGCGAATCTTCGCCGAGGGCGCGGAGATTCACGAATATCTGCGATCCTGCGTGCGGCAGGAGGGCCTGGAACCGCATCTGCTGCTGAATTGCACCCTGCGCCAAGCGCATTGGCGCGAGTCCGACGGCCGGTGGATCGTGCACACCAGTCGTGGCAGCTTCTCGGCCGCCAGCCTGGTCGTGGCCACCGGACGACTCACCGAACCGAAAATTCCGGAGGTGCGGAATCTGCGCGAATTCCGCGGCAGGCGTTGGCATTCCGCACGCTGGAATCCGCGGGTGTCGCTGGTCGGCAAGCGGGTCGGGCTGGTGGGTACCGGCGCCTCGGCGATCCAGATCCTGCCGCGGCTGGCCGGCGAGGCCAGCGAGGTCGTGGTCTTCCAACGTTCGGCGCCCTACGTCCTCCCGCGCGGCGACCGCCTGTACAGCCACGAGGAAATGCTTCAGTTCGCCGCCGATCCCGCCGCCATCACGACACTGCGGGACGAGTTGTTCGCCGAGGCCGAACGCAGCATCCCCGCCCGCAAACGACGTCATCCCGAGATCGACCTGCTGCAGCAGCGAGCGCTGGACCACCTGTCGAGCCAGGTGCGCGACCCGGAGCTGCGCCGGGCGCTGACACCCGACTACGAGATCGGCTGCAAGCGAATCCTGTTCTCCGACGACTACTACGCCACCCTGCAACTCGAGCACGTCCGGCTCGAGCCGACCGAACTGGTGCGGGTGACCAGCGAGGGCGTCCAGGCCGCGAGCGGAAACGTCTACGATCCCGAGATACTCGTGTTCGCAACGGGTTTCGACACCACGCGGCTGCCGATCGCCCAGCAGATCCTGGGCCGTGGGGCATTGCCGCTGGCCGAGCGGTGGAGCGACGGCATGGTCGCGCACGCCTCCACGACCGTCGACGGTTTCCCGAACATGTACGTCCTGGACGGGCCGAACGCCGCACTGGGGCACAATTCGGCGATCTACGTCATCGAGACGCAGATCGACTACGTCCTGGGCGCTCTGGACCATCTGGCCTCCACCACCGATACGGTCCTGGAAGTCACTCCCGAGGCGGTGCAATCCTCCACCCGGCTGATCGACGAGTTGGCCCGCGACACCGTCTGGACCCGCGGCGGCTGCACGAACTGGTACCGCGACGAGCGCACCGGCCGCCTCACACTGCTGTGGCCGGATTCCGCGACGTCGTTCCGCCGGCAGAACGCGACGTTCGACATCACCGCCTACCGGGCGTCGGCGAGCTGAACCGCGCGCCTGCCGCTGGTCAGCGCGGGCACGAGCGTGGACGGCTGCCGCACCGGCCCGAACCTCGTGCGCGAAGGGTCGCGGCGTCGAGCTGGACGGCATGGTCACGACTGTGCTCGCGGTAGCCGCGTGGTCGCCGGTCGGTCACTCGGCGACCGTCGTTGCGTTCACTTCGGATTCGATGTGGTCGCGGCCGGACGCAGCGCTTGTTTCGGGCGGACCCGGTAGGCGGCCGACTTGTCCTCCCGGCGCTTCATCGCCTGAATGCATTCGTGGTGTTTGCGAGCGTGATACGCGAGGGGGAAGTAGGTGAGCCGGTCGGGCAGGATTCGGTAGGCGGTCCGCACAGCACCGAAAATCAAACGCACCTGGGCCTTTTCGCGTGCGCTCGGCTCGACGCCGAGCATCGCGCGCACCCGCGGGTCCATGGCGGCGATCATCGCCAGATACGTCATCCGCAGGGCCGGGCGCGCGGTGAGCGCCACCAGCGGACGCAGCAGGGCCGGCACCTTTTCCAGGGCTTCGGGCTGGGGCCGGCCGCTGCGTAGCTGGCCGACCGACTCCAGCACGTCCGGGCTCGCCTGCAATGTCGTATCGATCATCCGGGTGAAATAGTCGTCGAACTCCTCCCGGGTGATCGGGTAGCCCTTCATCGGCACGCGTAGCAGGCGGGCGAGACGGCAATTGTCGCGCAGCAACTCCTGCTGTTCGGCGTCGGTGAATTCACGGCCGATCAGCAGCGGTCCGGCGTTGACGGTGGTGATGTACGCGGTGGCGATCACCCACTGGTATGCACCCGGATCGAGGGCGCTGATGTGTTTACCCTCGGCGTTGCGCATGGTCAACGGCTGATGCAGCGACCGCAGCCGCCGCCCTTCCTCGACGGCCTCGATCCCGCCGTAGGTCCAGCGCAGCACGGAGTCCACCGAACGGATGGCGCGCCCGCCCGGGTCGGTCCGCGCGATCGAATACTCGCCGGTGACATCGGCGATGACCGGATGCATGCCCTGCATCAGGAATGCGGCCGCCTCCAGGATCAGGTAGGTCCAGTGCCCCACCATCTCGGCGGTCAGCGAGTCGGGTGAGATGAGCTCGACCGGTTCACCGTCGACGGTCAGCTCCGGCTCGGGCGCGAGACCCGTTGGGGGACGGCCGGATTCGTGCGGGGCGATGGTCACGATCTGTTCCTCCGAAAGCTGACGATGCCGAACCAAGTTGCTCTCGGTTCTGCCTTCTGGACGGACATTCCGACTTCTCTCCCCGAATCGATCGAGCGGTTCGAGGTGATAGAAGTGCACTGGTTCAACTATCACAAAGTGTGCCACAGCTCGCGACAGTTTGATAGAGAACACATGAATTTCTCTCGTATCCGCGGCTTTTGAGCACGACCTATCGATATCCGTGCCCACCCGCCAGGCATACGACCATCAGCCGTTGGACCCGGAAACGTGCTCGATCAGCTACACCACAGCCGAGCAGCGGGTGCGAACCATCACCAAGAAGTGACCGCGCGTTCTTCTACCGTCGATTTTCCGGCGATCATGCGTGCTGCCGCTCGGCCGCAGTCGGCCGCAACGCATCCGCCTCGTCGATCGATCGCAGGTCGAGGCCGCGGGTTTCCCGGGTGAACGCGACAGCCACCAGCGTGATCGCCGCCGCACCGGCGAGATACCAGGCGATCGGCACCGATGATCCGTAGCTGTGCAGCAGACGTACCGCGATGATCGGCGCGAGCGACCCGGCGACGATCGAGGTCGCCTGATAGCCCAGTGACACACCGGAATACCGCATCCGAGTGGGGAACATCTCGCGGCTGCGGAGCGTACATGAACGCGTGGAACACCAGTCCGACGACGATGGCGGACATGATGACCGCGTCGTGGCCGCTGTCCATCATCGGGAAGGCGAAGAATCCCCACGTCGCCGTCGCCAGCGCGCCGATCAGATAGACCGGGCGCCGCCCGATGCAGTCGCTGAGCCGACCGACCTGCGGGATGATCACGAAGTGCACCGCGTGCGCGGCCAACAGCCACCACAGGATCACCTGGGTGTCCGCCTTGACGTGCACTTTCAGATAGGTGATGGAGAAGGTGACGACCAGGTAGTACATCACGTTCTCGCCGAACCGCAGTCCCATGGCGGTGAACACTCCGCGCGGATACCCGCGCAACACCTCGACCACACTGTAGGAGGCCGCCTTCGCCCGCTCCGCTTCCTGCTGCGCCGCAAGGAAAATCGGCGCGTCGGTGACCTTCGTGCGCACGTAGTAGCCGATCAGCACGATCAACGCCGACAACCAGAACGCCACGCGCCAGCCCCAACTCAGAAACGCCGCGTCGGACAGGGTCGAAGTCAGCACCAGCAACACCACGGTCGCGAGCATGTTGCCCGCCGGCACTCCGGCCTGCGGCCAGCTGGCCCAGAAGCCCCGGCCGCGACTCGGACTGTGCTCGGCCACGAGCAGAACCGCCCCGCCCCATTCCCCACCGACCGCGAAACCCTGCACGAACCGCAGCGCGACGAGCAGGGCCGGCGCCCAGTATCCGGCCTGGTGGAACGTGGGCAGACACCCCATCCCGAAGGTGGACAGGCCCACCAGAAGCAGACTCGTCTGCAGCAATTTCTTGCGACCGAATTTATCGCCGTAATGCCCGAACACGATGCCGCCCAAGGGCCGCGCCGCGAACCCCACCGCATAGGTGATGAACGCGTCCAGCACGCCGTCGAGATCGCTACCGCCCGCGGCGAAGAACACCTTGCCGAACACCAGCGTCGCGGCCGTGCCGTACAGGAAGAATTCGTACCACTCCACGACGGTGCCGGCCATCGACGCGGCCCCCACCCGCCGCAGCCCACCGGCGACCGTGCCCGTGGCGACACCGCCCGGCGGCGTGTTGCGTACCCTCATCGCATTGCTCCTTCATAACCGCAACATCGGCCGTGTGACGACCAACACACCTTTCGTGACGAATGAGTATTGGCGCAGATATTCGCGGGGAGCAATGCCCAGTTGCGCAGTCCGGTTCTGCGATGATGCAGATATGCCCGATGGTCCAGTGAGCCGGCGTCCCAGTGCGGACGACCTGTTGGTGCTGCTGGCGGTCGCCCGATCGGGGCGGTTCGTCAGCGCCGCAGAGGAACTCGGCCTCAACCACACCACGATCTCGCGCCGGATCGCCGCCCTCGAACAGACGCTCGGGGGCCGCGTGCTGACCCGGGTAGCCGGTGGATGGGAGCTCACCGAGTTGGGCCGCGAGGCGCTCGCCGCGGCGGAAGCGGTGGACTCGGCGGTCCGGTCCCTGTCCGCCGACGCGGACGGCGACCGCATTCTCGAAGGGGTGGTACGGCTTTCGGCGACAGACGGGTTCAGCGCCTACATCGCCGCCCCGTCGGCCGCACGTGTACAACGCCGTCACCCGAAGATCGCCGTCGAGATCATCGCGACCACGCGCAGGGCGTCCATCCAGCGGTCCGGGCTCGATATCGAGGTCGTGGTCGGACGGCCGAATGTGCGGCGCGCCGAGGCCATCCCCCTGGGCGACTACTGCCTGGGCCTTTACGGTTCCCGAGATTACCTTGCGGCACACGGCATCCCACGGACACTCGATGATCTGACGAACTACTCGCTGGTGTACTTCATCGACTCGATGTTGCAGGTCGACGATTTGGACCTGGCCTCCAGCTTCGCGCCCACGATGCGCGAATCGGTCACCTCCACCAACGTTTTCGTCCACGTCGAGGCAACCCGGGCGTCGGCCGGACTGGGGCTGCTGCCGTGCTTCATGGCGGACCGGCACTCCGACCTCGTCCGGGTCCTGCCCGACAAGGCCGACGTACGCCTCACCTACTGGCTCGTCGCCCGCGCCGAAACCCTTCGCCGTCCGGAGGTTTCCGCCGTCCTGCAAGCCCTCCGGGCCACCGTCGCCGAACAGCGCGACCGGATGCTGGGCTCGAACGCGACAGGATCCAGCGGTACCTGACCCCAGATCTGCATACATGCAGATCTGGGGTGCGGAACTCGCCATTGATTCGCCGGTCGATGTGCACGAATACTCTTTTCGATCGTATTCGTCTGCCGGGCCCGTCGAACCGGGCCCGATGGTCATCGTTTCGGTGGTCCCGACGCTGCCGTCCGGGCCGAAAGTGAGTGCCGCGTGCGTACCTCGACCCCTGCTGTGGCCGACCCCGCCGGTCGCGGGCGTTCGGCGCTGGTGACCGGTGCCGCCAGTGGTATCGGCGCGGCCTGCGCCCGCGAATTGGCCGCCGCGAACATCTCGGTCACCGTGGCCGACATCGACGGCGCCGGCGCGAGGCGGGTCGCCGACGAGATCGGCGGAACCGCCTGGGAAGTCGATCTCTGCGATGTCGACGCACTCGACTCACTGCGACTGGACTGCGACATTCTGATCAACAACGCCGGCGTGCAAACGGTCCACCCGATTCCCGACTTCCCGCTCCGGCGATTCCGCACCATGCTGACCCTGATGGTCGAGGCTCCGTTCCTGCTCATCCGTGCCGCGCTGCCGCAGATGTACGAGCGCGGCTACGGGCGCATCATCAACATCTCCTCCGTCCACGGCCTGCGCGCCTCGCCCTACAAATCCGCCTATGTGACCGCCAAACACGCTCTGGAAGGCCTGTCCAAAGTCACCGCGCTCGAAGGCGCCGAACACGGCGTGACCAGCAACTGCGTCAGTCCGGGATACGTGCGAACTCCACTGGTCGACCGGCAGATCGCCGAACAGGCCCTGGCGCACGGCATTCCCGAACAGGACGTCGAGCAGCGGATCTTGCTGAGCGAATCCGCGGTGAAACATCTGATCGAGCCCGACGAGGTCGCCTCCCTGGTCGGATGGCTGTGCACCGATTCGGCCCGGTCGGTGACCGGCGCCAGCTATTCCATGGACGGCGGGTGGAGCGCCCGATGACCGCACGCGCCACCCGCAACGCGGACGAGGCGCATGCATCCGGTTATCTCGAAATTTGCTGAATAACGCGTGGTGAATGTCGGGCCGGACGACGATGGGGTGATGACCGATCGAGAGTCGCGCCGCGCCCTGGCTACCGCGCAGCATCGGGTCCGCGAGGTGCGGCGGGCGTGGACGGAGACACTGGGCCCCGGCGAGCGGTCGGCGGTATGGGCGTGGGCGGCGTTCACGACGACTTTCGGGGTCACACGGGTGCTCACGCATTGGATCCGCGCCGGACACGGACCCACCGGTGGTGGATTCAGGCTGGGGGGCAGGCATTTTCACCACTACAACATCGGCATCGCGATGCTCGCCGCGGTGGGATTGGTGGCATTGCGAGGAACCGAGCGGGCCCGCCGCCACCCGGTGGTGGCCACCTCATACGGCGCCGCTTCCGCGCTGATCATCGACGAGCTGGCACTGTTGCTGGATCTCGAGGACGTCTACTGGGCGCGTGAAGGGCGCACCAGCGTCGACGCGGCGATCGTGGTGATCGGCACGGGCGGCGTCGCGACCGCCGGCTTCGAATTCTGGCCGCGCGCACATCACGCCCTGTGGGGACGTTGACCCGAGCGCGGGAGTCGCACGCTTATCGCGCCCGTGCGGCCGGTTCCGGGACCGCGTCAGAAGTAGTGCCGTCGCCCGCCGACGGCGCGACCCATCGACCCCAGGGCCAGCAACACCAGGCCGATCACGAGGACCGCGATGCCGATGATCCAGAGGATCTGGCTTTTCAACAGAAAACCCACGACGAGAAGAATGATTCCGAGAATGATCATGATCGATACCCGATTCGCCGAATGAAGCGACCGGCCTGTGTGATGGAATTCCGACGGCCGGCGAAAGTATCTGCTGGCAACAATCCTGCGAATTCACTCAACCACCGCGCACCGACCGTGTCAACGGGTGTGGCAGCGGCGGCGGCCCGCCCCGGCAGTGAGCGCGCGCCCCCTCGGCGCCGACGCATCGTGCGCCGACGCGGTCGGCCCCGGTCATTGCCGGGGCCGACCCGTGTTGCCGTGTCGGCTCCGGACCCTACTTGGTCGCGCTGAAGGGCTGGTTGATGGTGCTGAAGTACTGGATCGCGGCGCCGATCGCCACCGGGGCGGTGATCAGGATCTGGCCCGCGAGGGTACCGATCGCGACGACTCGATTTCGTGGCTCGCGGCCGGCCGGCCGGTCACTGGGCGAATTCGGCGCGCCGAAGCTACGGGGTTGCCAGGTACTGTCCGAAGAATTCGATGGCCGCGCCTGATGCCTTGTCGAACTCGTCGTGGTACGGCGCGTAGTGATCACCGGGCATGAGCACCAACTGCTTGGGCTGCCGCGCGCTTTCGAACGCGTCGAGAGCGATCGCCGTGAGCGTCAGCGTGTCGTCCTCGGCAACGATCATGAGCAGCGGTGTCGGGCTGATGCGCTCGACAAAGGAGGTCACGTCATAGTCGAGCGCCCAACCGAGCGAGCGCAGCGTGATCTCGTTGCTCCAGTCCGGGGACTTGCCGCTATTGGGGCTGTGATTGAGATATCAGTGCGTCCGCGCACCGGGAAGGGCATGTGGTTGGGCGGGGTCCTCGCTCGAGACCGGCATCGTCGCCGGCGCTACGCCGCCGAACCTTGCCCTCTTTCGAGGTCGAGTTGGCCCTGCAGCGCGGTCAGCCCGTCAGCCGGCAACAGTGCGGCGAAGTTCCTGAACCCGCTGACCATCGGAACCTGGGACACTACGCAGCGTTCGTGCGGTCGGAGCTGAAGTAAGCCACCACGCCGATCGGTCGGCGTAACCCGGCATTTGCTCAGTGATCGGCTACGGTGGGCGAAGTTTTCTTGCAGCACAGCCACGCACTGTCCCCGTGACGATAGCGAGGATCCGTGTCGAACCGCCCGCATCCCCCTCGACGTGTGCTGACCTCCATCATGGTGGCCGCAATCGTGGCCTGCGGCGCCGCACCTGCCACGGCCCAGCCGCCGGACCCGACACCCGTGGTGCCGCCCACTCCGGTCTGGACCGAGTGCCCCCGCGCCGCCGGTTTCGAATGCGCCACCGTGACCGCACCGTTGGACTATCGGCATCCGGAACTGCGCACGATCGAGCTGGCGGTCATCCGGCACCGAGCAACCGACCCGGCGCATCGGATCGGCAGCCTGCTGTTCAACCCCGGCGGGCCGGGACCAGCGATCGACCTATTTCCCATCGCATATCGGTTCATTCCCCGGGAGATGCGGGAACGGTTCGACATTGTCAGCTGGGACCCGCGGGGGTTCGGGCGCTCGACCGCCGTCCAGTGCTTCGCGCGTTCCGCGCAGTACGCAGCCTGGTCCGCGCAGTTGCCCACAGGGTTTCCGGTCGGCCGCGAGCAAGAGCAGCAGTGGATCGAACGCAATGCCGAACTGGGTCGGCATTGCGAGCAGCGTGACCCGGAATTGCTGCGGTTCGTCTCGACCACAGACCAGGCACACGACTTGGATCTGCTGCGCGCGGTCCTTGGCGACGAGCGGTTGACCTACCTGGGGGTCTCCTATGGGTCGCTGCTGGGCGCCACTTACGCCAACCTCTTCCCCGACCGGGTGCGGGCGATGGTGCTCGACGGCAATATCGATCCCACCGCCTGGTACGACGACAACCCGGCGCTGCCCACCTTCCTGCGCGAAAACTCCGACCTGGGGACGGCCGAGACACTGACACAGTTCCTCGACCTGTGCGGCCGAGCCGGCCGCAGCGGCTGCCCCTTCGCGGCCGACAACGCGTCGGCGACGCGCGACAAGTACGAACTGCTGCTGGACCGCCTGCGCACCCACCCGCAGGGCATATTCACCTACGCCGTCACCGCCTCCGCCGTTCGCGCGGCCCTGTACCTCGTCCAATTCTTCATGGTCGGAGCTGCGAACTGGTTGGCGCTGGCCGAGCTGCTGCAGGCCCTGTGGCAGGGCAAGTCCCCGCAGAGCACCACACGGTTGGCCATGCTCCCGACGATGCCGAGCGAGGTCATTCCCTACCCGCTGGCCCACTCGTCGCCACCTGCCCCCGAGCGGGAGCAGCACTACCTGGGCATCGAGCAGTTCTATGCGCTGGTGTGCAGCGAGAGTCCCAACCCACGCGATCCATACTTCTACGACGACCTGGCCGAATCCAGCACCCTTCGAGCCGGGACCATCGGGCCTACCTGGTCATGGACGACCGAAGCGTGTTCCACCTGGCCGGGAAGAGCAGCCCACCGCTACACCGGTCCCTGGAACCGGTCCACGACACCGATCCTCACCCTCAACAACACCTACGATCCCGCCACCCCGTATCGAGACGGCCAGGCCATGACAGCCGAGCTGGGCAACGCTCGACTGCTCACCGTCGCCGGATACGGGCACACCACACTGATCAACCCGAACAATTGCGCGATTGCCCACGAAAACAACTACCTCGTGCGCGGCGTGCTGCCCCCGCCCGACACAGTCTGTCAGCCGGACACCCCACCATTCACCCGGCTCGTTTCCGACGAATCCACCCTGGCGTCCGCCCCGCCGGGCTGAAGACGCAAAGCCGGTCTGCAGGCGGCCAACAACTATGTCACCGGCACCCGCGGCCGCTCACTCGCCGGGCTCGCCTTGTTCCTGATCTCCCCACTACGGTCAGCGCGAATGTTCGAAGCCGCCGGACTGATGGGCGTTCGGCTGCTGCCGATCACCGCCGCGCACGTGAGACTCGCCGATCAGGCAGCCGCGGTCGAACCAGGCAGTCATACCTCGATCTTGATCTCCGAGAGCTCGGCTGTGCTCGGGACTGTCTGAGATTCCGACACTCCCCTGTGCTGCTCTGCGCGGGCCCGGCGAAGAGCGTCGGCGGAAGGTCTGGCCTTCCTGATCGAAGTTCCCGGATCAGGCGGCCATCTGCCTGCCGATGACACCTTCCAGGCGCACGGAGTTCAGGGTCCGCGCAATCACCCTGCACGTTGCTGCTTTGTGGATGTAGGGGAAACGACGGATTCTCGGGCGGAGCGCCGCAGCGTAAGCCGCCCGAGAAGCATTGTCTCACTTGCCCTGGTCGGGCATCGGCGAGTTGATGGTGCTGAAGTACTGGATCGCGGCGCCGATCACCACCGGGGCGGCGATCAGGGTCTGGCCCGCGAGAATGCCCAGCGTGGCGCCCATGGTTCCGCAAGGTTCCGTCAGCGACGTCCACGATCGGCGCGACCGATCGGTCACCAGGGCGATGCGCCGTGCGATGGACCTCAGCGCTGCTTCGCCGCCCGCAGGTCGAGTGCGATATCGGTGATCAGATCCTCTTGGCCACCGACCAGTTTGCGCTCGCCGACGGCCAGCAGAATTTCGCGCGTATCCAACCCGTACTGCTTCGCCGCCGCTTCGGCGTGCCGCAGGAAACTGGAGTACACACCGGCGAATCCCAGGGTCAACGTCTCGCGGTCGACCTGGACCGGACGGTCCTGCAGCGGGCGCACGATGTCGTCGGCGGCATCCTGCAGCGCGAACAGATCGCAGTTGTGCTTCCAGCCGGAGTGGTCCGCCACCGCGACGAACGGCTCGATCGGGCAGTTTCCCGCGCCCGCACCGTGTCCGGCCAGCGAGGCGTCGACCCGGGTCACCCCTTCCTCGACCGCGACCACCGAGTTCGCCACCGACAGTGACAGATTCTGGTGCGCGTGGATCCCGATCTGGGTACCCGGATCGAGCAGGTCGCGGTAGGCGCGCACTCGATCCCGGACACCGTTCATGGTCAGCCGCCCCCCAGAGTCGGTGACGTAAACGCAGTGCGCCCCATACGATTCCATCAATTTCGCTTGCCGGGCCAGCTCGGCGGGTTCGGACAGGTGCGACATCATCAGGAAGCCGCTGACGTCCATGCCGAGTTCCCGGGCGGTGCCGATGTGCTGGGCGGCCACGTCGGCCTCGGTGCAGTGGGTCGCCACCCGCACGGAGGTCACCCCGAGTTCGAAGGCTTGTTTCAGCTCGGCGACGGTGCCGACGCCCGGCAGTAGCAGCGTGGTCAGTTTCGCGCGGTGGACCACCGCGGCGGCCGCCTCGATCCACTCTCGATCGGTATTGCTGCCCGGCCCGTAGGTGAGGCTGTGACCTGCCAATCCGTCGCCGTGGGTGACCTCGATGGCGTCGACGCCGGCGGCATCGAGCGCGGCGGCGATCGCTGCCACGTTCTCCGGGCTGATCCGGTGCCGCATGGCGTGCATGCCGTCGCGCAGGGTGACGTCCTGGATGTAGAGCGGGGCGCCGTCGGTGACGTTCGGGCGGGTGGTCGTCTCGGTCATCGGGCCATCTCCAAGAGCATGTTGTCGGCGATCCGTTCGGCGACCTGCAGGGCCGCGGAGGTCATGATGTCGAGGTTGCCGGCGTAGGCGGGCAGGTAGTGCGCGGCGCCCTCGACCTCGAGGAAGACCGACACCTTCCACAATCCGGGCCCCCGGTCGACGCCGCCGGTGAGAGTGGCGACCGACTCGGCATCGTCCAGCTTCGTGATCTGCACGTCCTGCTTGAGCCGGTATCCCGGGACATAGGCGGAGACCGCGGCGACCATGTCCTGCACGGACTTCCGGATCGCGGCCTGGTCCGGATCGGTGACCAGGGCGAGTACGGTGTCGCGCATGATCAGCGGCGGCTCGGCGGGATTGAGCACGATGATGGCCTTGCCGTAGTCGGCTCCGCCGACCCGCACGATCGCGTCGGAGGTGGTCTCGGTGAATTCGTCGATATTCGCCCTGGTTCCCGGCCCCGCCGATTTCGAGGCGATGGAGGCCACGATTTCCGCGTAGTGCACGTGAGCGACCGCCGACACGGCCGCGACGATCGGAATCGTCGCCTGGCCGCCACAGGTCACCATGTTCACAATCGGGGCGTTTCGGTGCTCGTCCAGGTTGACGGCCGGCACCACGAACGGGCCGATGGCCGCGGGGGTGAGGTCGATGATGCGTTTGTCGTAGGGCCGCAGCGCCGCCACGTTGGCCCGGTGCGCCTTGGCCGAGGTGGAGTCGAAGACGATGCGGATGTCGTCGAAGTCCGGATGCTCGATGAGTCCCTGGACGCCGGTGTCGACGGTGCTGATGCCCAGCCTGCGGGCACGGGCGAGCCCGTCCGAGTCGGGGTCGATGCCCACCAGCACGGCGATCTCGACGTGCTCGGCGACGCGGAGGAGTTTGATGAGGAGGTCGGTGCCGATATTGCCCGACCCGATGACCGCGGCCTTGATCCGGCTCATGCTGTCCTGCTTTCGGGTGAGGTGCTGGTCATGCCGTGAAAGATGCTGTGACGGAACCAATTCCGGATATCTGGGCCTGATAGGTAGCGCCCGGGGTGACCGCGACCATCGGCCCCAGCGCACCGGACAGAATGATCTCGCCCGCATGCAGCGGAGATCCGAAGGCGCGGCTGGTGTTGGCCAGCCAGGCCAGGGCCTCCCAGGGGCTGCCCAGACAGTCCGAACCGCGGCCGGTGGAGACCTGTTCGCCCCCGGTGGTCGCGGTCATGGTGACCGCGACCAGGTCGGGGGCCTGCGCGATCGGCAGCGAGTCGCCGAGCACGTACAGCCCGGAGGAGGCGTTGTCGGCGACGGTGTCGGCGAACGTGATGTCCCAGTTCGCGATTCGGCTGTCGACGATCTCGAAGGCCGCGTGCACCCGGCTCACGAATCGCGGCGCTTCGGCCGCGGTGATCGGGTCGGGGATGTCGTCGCACAGGGTGAAGGCGATCTCGGCTTCGATCTTGGGCTGGAGCAGCCTGCCGATATCGATCCTGTCGTCGTGCGTGCAGTCGAAATCGTCGAGCAAGACCCCGAAATCGGGCTGATCCACGCCCAGTTGGCGCTGCACGGCCGGAGAGGTCAGGCCGGTCTTGCGACCGACCAGGGTCCGGCCGGTCGCGAGCCGCGCGTCGATGTTGCGCTTCTGGACGGCATAGGCCGCCTCGAGATCGTCCGGGCCGATCAGGTCGCGAATCGGCGCGCACGGCGTTCCGGTCGCCGCGGCCGCCGCAAGTCGTTCGGCAGCCTCGCCGATCGTGTCGTTCTGCACCGTTGTCATGCCACGCAGGCTATTGCCGACGATCGCGCATGAATAGGATATGTCCCATGAAACGGGACAACTTATCGCTGCTGCAGCGCTCGGCGCTGGTGCTGGACGCCTTTCCCGGCGGCACCGCACTGTCTCTGGCCGAGGTCGCCGCCCGCACCGGGCTGCCCCGCTCGACCACGCATCGGGTGCTGACCGCGCTGGTCGAACTGGGGTGGCTGACCCGCACCGGCAGCAAGTTCGAACTCGGTCTGGCCCTGTTCGAGCTCGGCGAGCGAGTCGGCCTGAAGTACCGATTGCGCTCGGCGGCACTGCCGTTCATGCAGGACCTCTACGCGGTGACCGGCGAGACCGTGCACTTGGCGATCCGCGATGGCAGCGAGGCCGTCTACGTCGAGAAGATCCACGGGCATGCCGCACTTCCCCTACCGTCGCAGATCGGCGGCCGGCTCCCGCTGACGTGCACCGCGGTCGGCAAAGCGCTGCTGGCACTCGAGCAAGCGGACGTCCGCGCCCATGTGCTCGGCCTGCCGCTGCGCAGCTACACCCGCAACTCCATCACCGACCCGGCTCGGCTGGCGCGTGAACTCGACGCCGTGCGGCGCACCGGCGTCGCTGTCGAACGGGAAGAGGCCGCCCCCGGCGGCTGCTGCCTGGCCGCCCCGGTGCTGTCGGCCGGCGACCCGATCGCGGCACTGTCGGTATCGGTGCCCACGGACAGCTTCAAGCCCGAACTGCTCGCACCCGCCGTCCGCACCGCGGCTCTCGCCCTGAGCCGCACGCTCTCGCGCACCCCGGCCGGACACCCGAACGCCGCCGCGACATCGACCTGAACCCGGAAGCCCGCGCTGGGAAGCCGGCGTGCGCACCGGTAGGAGTTCTCCGTTCGGCGGGCAAGGCATCCCATCAGCGGTACTACTCCCGGACCACCCCACCGGCAGCTATCGGCGCCGAGATCGCCTCATCGGCTCGCCCGGTAGCTCCCGCCAGGTGAAACAGATCGCGTCCGAACCAGACCCGACAGCACACCGCATACACGCGTGTCGCCCCCGCTGGATCATTGCTCGGAACGCAGCATGCGTTTGAGTGGTTCGGTGAGGTCGACGGGCATCGGGAAGACGACCGTGGAACGGCCTTCGGCGCCCAATTCTCCGAGTGCTTGCAGGTAGCGCAGTTGCAGGCCGGCCGAGGTTCCGGCGAGCAGTTCTGCTGCGTCGCGAGTGTTTTCGGCGGCTTCGACCTCGCCGCGGGAGTGGATGACGCGGGCGCGGCGTTCGCGCTCGGCCTCCGCCTGGCGGGCGATGGCACGCTGCATGGCCTCCGGGATCTCGACATCCTTGATCTCGACCAGGGCGACCTTCACACCCCACGGTTCGGTCTGCTCGTCGATGATCTTCTGCAGATTGGCGTTGAGCTGGTCACGCTCGGACAGCAGAGTGTCGAGGTCCTCACGGCCGAGCACGGAACGCAGTGTGGTCTGGGCGATCTGCGAGGTTGCCACCGCGTGATTCTCCACCTCGACGACGCTGCGCACCGGGTCGATGACGCGAAAGTATGCGACGGCGTTGACCCGGACCGGCACATTGTCGCGGCTGATGGCCTCCTGCGGCGGGATGGTGAGTGTGATGGTGCGCAGGTCGACCCGGACCATGCGATCGATCAGGGGAATCAACGTCACCATGCCCGGGCCGCGCAGCGGGCGCAGCCGGCCCAGCCGGAACACCACGGCCCGTTCGTATTCGCGCAGAATGCGCACGGTGGCCACCGTGAGCAGCGCAGCGGCGACGACGGTCGCGGCGACGACGATCATGATCACCGGGAACTCCTTTCGGCCACCGGAACTCCGGTGGGGAAGTCGGCGGGCGTATGACGGAAGTGGGCGGTCAGCACCCAGGCGCCGCATACCCAGCCGAGTGCGATCGGCGCCAGCACGATCAGATCCGCCGACGTGGGATGCACGGCCGCGGCGATGATCAGGAACGCGGCGGCCAGCACGATCAGCACCAGCGCGATCCCCCGATGGAAACGCCCGGCCTCCGAATGCGGCCAGGGGTCGACGGCCCTGGTGATCTCCCGGCCCGCGGCGGAGTCGGTACAGCCGCGTTTCTCCGGACAGGCGTTGCACACCGACGGACGCGCCCGATAGCGGATCAGGCGAGCCTGGTCGTCGACGCTGTGCGGCCACAAAGGCTCGTTCGCCGGGCATACCCAGTAATCGTGGTCGGGGAGATACCGGAATCCGGCGTTCCGGTGCCGATCGGAGCGCCGGTGGATCTGCCGGGCCAGCAGATCCAGGCCGAATGCGGTGGCGATGAGCAGCACCGCGTACCCGCCCATCAGCAGCGTCTCGACTGCCGGATGCACCGCCGTCACTCGCTCTCGCTACCGGTCAGGTGCACCAGTTCGTCGGCGGGCACCTCGCGGTCCGCGGCCGTGATCTTCGTATCCTCCGGCCGCGGCGTGCCGCCCGTGCCGCGGTACTTCAGCGCCAGCCACATGATCCATACCAGCGGCGCGATACCACCGACGATGAACACGATGTCGCCGGGCATGCGCAACCACTCCAGCACCGAATTCGCGTGACTCTGCAGGTAATTCAGCTCGCGCGCCTCGTAGTAACCGCTGTCGACGGCCTTGTAGAGCTGCAAGAGTCCGATCGGCAGCAGGGTGGCGAACACCATCCATGCCAGCCCGATGTTCAGCGACCAGAACGAGATTTTCGCCAGCCTGTCCGGCCACTTGTCGGCCGGGATCGTATAGCGCACGCAGAACAGCGCGAAGGCGCACGCGAGCATGCCGTACACGCCCATCATCGCGGCGTGCGAGTGGTTGGCGGTGAGCGCGGTGCCGATCTCGTAGTAGGACACGATCGGCAGGTTGATCAGGAACCCGAAGATGCCCGCGCCCAAGAAGTTCCAGAATCCGACCGCGACCAGGAACATCACTGCCCATCGGTGCGGGAACACCGTGGCCGACCGCGACTCCTGCTTCGACCCCAGTTGCAGGAAGCTCCACGCCTCCACGGTGAGGAAGGTCAGCGGGACCACCTCCAGCGCGGAGAACACCGCCCCGAGTGCCATGTGCTCCACCGGAGTTCCGCTGAAGTACACGTGATGCATGGTACCGATCACTCCGCCCGCGGAATACAGGATGATGTCGAGATAGATGACGATCATGCCGACCCGCTCGCGCACCACGCCGAGTAGGACGAACATGTAGGCGACCATCACGGTGGTGAACAGTTCCAGGAAGTCCTCCACCCACAGGTGCACCACCCAGAACCGCCAGAACTCGGTGTGGGTGAAGTTGTCGCCGGGCCGCGCCAGCAGCCCCACCGCGTAGACCACCGGAATGGCAAGTGCGGCAAGGAAGAACAGCCACGGCATATTGCCCTTGTGCTCGCCCGCCAGCCGCCCGCGCAGCCCGCGCCACAGAATCACCACCCAGACGGCCAGGCCGACCACCAACAGGATCTGCCAGACGCGGGCCAGGTCGAGGAAGGTGAATTGCTGTGTGGCGAAGAAGTTTCGGTACGACACCTTGCCGTGGATACTGAGCGCCTCGCAGATCAGGCTGCCGAACACCACCACAGCCACCGCCCCGAGCAGGATGTACGACAACCTGGCCTGCCCGCGCGGTTCGCGCCGGGCGATCAAGGGCGCCAAGAAGATTCCCGCGGCGAGGAACGCCGCCACCACCCAGAACAGCGCCAGTTGCAGATGCCAGGTGCGAGTCAGGTTGTAGGGCAGGAGTTTCGCCAGATCGATACCGAAGAAACTGGTCACATCGGCGCGATAGTGTTCGGTGGCCGCACCGAGCAGGCTCTGCGCGCCGAACAGGATGACCATGACCGCGAAATACCAACGGGTGGATCGTTGTCCGGGCGTCAGGGCCACGTCGCCGGGCTCCCGGAACGACAGCGTGGCCGCCTCGCGCCCTTTCCATCCGATCCGCGCCCCCCAGCGACCGAAGGCCGCGAACAGCAGGCCGATGCCGCCCAGCAGCGCGATGAGCGAGATGACGCTCCACACCATCACATTGGCGGTGGGGGCGTTGCCGACCCGAGGTTCGGCCGGCCAGGAATTGGTGTAGGAGTAGTCGTGCCCCGGCCGATGCGCCGCCGACATCCACGCCGTCCACGAGAAGAACGCGGTCAGATCGTGGATCTGCGACCGATCGCGCAGGACCTCCGGCCGCAACCCCAGCCCGGTGCCGGTGCGGCCGAACACGTCGGCGTAATGGTCGACGAGATGCGCGAACGCCTGCGCCTGCGCGGCGCTGTAGACCAGGACACCGGTGTTCTCGTTGTACCGGTTGGCCTGGAAATCAGCGAGAACACGGGCGCGCGCCCGATCGTCGTTGCCCTGCTGCGCCAGCGCGAAGTCCGCGGATCGGCGCAGATAGTCGGCGGTGTAATCCGGCCCCAGCCAGGCCCCGTGGCCGAGGATCGACCCGTACTGCATGATCCCCGCCCCCAAGAAGATCTGTTGACCGTGCTTGACATCACCGGCGGTGAACAGCGTCTGCCCCGTCGGCGACTGCGTCCGTTCGGGAATCGGGGCCGCACCGGAATACGTGCGATAGGCCAGCAGCCCCATCACGAAGAACCCCAATACCGCGACCAGCGCGCACGCCTGGATCCATCCCTTACCGACGAGCAATTGCCGTTTCTTACCGCTGCCGACCACGTCGCTACCCACCCTCGATCCTCCGTTCGATAAGAACTCGCTGATCGCAGAACCTGCGCCACTGGCGCCCCGTCGATCATGGAGGCATCGCGCCACTACACGCAGCAACTCTCCAGCGTGTCGCACAAACAGGCGATCTGCCCGGGTCTCGCCGCGAGCGAACGGTTTCGGACCCCGACATCGGGCCACCTGGTCGTCATCGGGTCATCAGCGCGGCAACCACCGACGGAGACGTGCCGACCGGACCGCTGAGAGGGCCCGCGACCGAGGAGCCAGAGGGCGGGTCGGCCTCGTCGATCTTGTCGGCGGGAGCCAGAAAGAATGGTTCTCGTGCATCTCGCGCAGGCTGGGTAGCGTCCAGGTGCCGATCTCCCGGCGGGGCGTGAAGTCAGGCACTCGCGCACCAACCCCAGCGCGCCTGACTCCTTCGCGGCAAACAGCGACGCAACCAGATACACGGATATGGGTCGATCCTCGACAACCCGTGCCTGCACCGCCTGTGCCCAAGGCGAATTCGCAACACACGTCAGGGACGTACACCGCTGTGCCTCAAAGGAAATCGTGCAGTGAGCAAGCGCCGTGCCGACCCCATCGACATGCGCACTCACAGTCCGTTGACACAGCGAACGGTGTCAACTCCCAAACGAAGAAAGCCAGCCCCGGTGAAAACCGGAGCTGGCTTGCCTTTTCTTCGGTGCGCGATACTGGGATTGAACCAGTGACCTCTTCCGTGTCAGGGAAGCGCTCTCCCGCTGAGCTAATCGCGCGTGGTTCGCCTACTAAGAGGCGGCGACGGGAATCGAACCCGTGTGCACGGCTTTGCAGGCCGTTGCCTCACCACTCGGCCACACCGCCAACCAAGGCCGGGTTGGCCTTCGAGCGGATGACGGGATTCGAACCCGCGACCCTCACCTTGGCAAGGTGATGCGCTACCAGCTGCGCTACATCCGCATGCACTGTAATGTGCAGTGTGCCTCCGTCCGGCTCTTTCCTGCCTTCCGGCTGCGAGAGAGAACATTAGCCCACCACCTGCGCCATCAACAAATCCCCTGGTAAGAGTGGGTAAATCGGAATTACACCGATGTCGTTTCGCAGGCTGGACCGGCGATCCGACCCCGTGATGTCAGCGCCCGTTCACATTTCGCGCCCGGCGGTGCCGCCGCTCCTCCGGCGTTCCACCTCATCCATCCGACACCGGTCGGCGGATCGCCCAGACATCTTGTCCGGCAGCCGAGTTCGAGCCCGCGTCACCAACCGCCCGTCGCCGATCCACACCACGCGCAACTCCGGCAGCTCGGTCGAATCCGAGCCCGAACGACCACTGCCGACCCGCTCGTCACCTCACCGAGAACCACAACGCAGAGCCGCGATTTGGTGTCACCCGGGTGCCGCGTGTTAAGGTTCCATCTCGTCCGGAACGGAGCCCCCGCTCCCCCGGAACACCCCGCACCACCTGGTCCTATAGCTCAGCGGGAGAGCGCTCGCCTCACACGCGAGAGGTCGCTGGTTCGAAACCAGCTAGGACCACTTCTTCACGCAGGTCAGGATCGGTACTGAATCGCTCCTGACCTTATCTGTTTGCCCGGCCCCGCGGAATCCCCACGGTTCGGGTTCGATAATTCGTTGAGGGCGGGTATCGGCATCGGCCGCCCCGGCTTCTGCTGACTACGCGTGCGGCTTCATCGACAACGGATTCTCCGGCGCCACCCGCCGCAACCGCACCGGCCTGGACGGCGCGTACTCACCCCAGCCGCAGCGCTCGCCACCGGGTGGAGATCGTGCTGACCACGACGAATTCGACCGGGTCGCCGGCAAATGACCGACGTTGGCGAAATACTGAACTGGGTTGCACCGTTTCAGTGTGCCAACTGTGTTCGAGTGTGCGGGATTTCGAGGTTGTCGCCTCGGCGGTAAGGGCGACGGCGAGCCGGTGAAACGATGGTCGGGTGGGCTTCGTTCACGTCGCGGGGTTGTGGAACACAGGTCGCGTTCGCAGGTCTGTTCTCGACATGGGGAATGATTGTTATCATCTCTGGCACAAGCATTTGGCAGCCCTGCGTGCCCCGGGTCGGGCACCCCATTTCGAGCAGAGGTACAGCCATGAAAAAGTTTGTCCTGCCCGAGTCGCAATTGCCCCAGCAGTGGTACAACGTCGTGCCGGACCTGCCTGCGCCACTCGAACCGTACCTGCATCCTGCGACCTTGGCGCCGCTCGTCCCGGGCGATCTGGCCGACCTGCTGCCCGACGCCGTGATCGAGCAGGAGTTCTCCCAGGACCGATGGATAGACATACCCGGCGAGGTGCTCGATGCTTACCGGATATGGCGCCCGTCACCGCTATATCGCGCCGACCGGCTCGAACGCGCACTCGGGACCCCCGCGCGCATCTATTTCAAATACGAAGGAGTGTCGCCCGCCGGTTCACACAAGCCGAATACCGCCATCCCTCAAGCGTTCTACAACGCTCGGGAAGGGGTGCGGCGGTTGACGACCGAAACCGGCGCGGGCCAATGGGGATCGGCCCTGGCCTTCGCCGGGTCACTGTTCGGTCTGGAAGTCGTGGTGTACATGGTGCGGACCTCCTACGATCAGAAGCCTTACCGCCGACTGCTGATGCAGACCTGGGGTGCGACGGTGCATTCCTCGCCGTCGACAGTCACCGCGGCTGGGCGCAAAATATCGAGCGAGGACGCGAATTCGCCCGGAAGTCTCGGCATCGCCATCTCCGAGGCCATCGAGGACGCACTCGGCCGCGGCGACACCAAGTACGCGCTCGGGTCGGTCATGAATCACGTGGTACTGCATCAGAGCGTCGTCGGGCTGGAGGCCCGGCGCCAGTTCGAGGCCGCCGAGGACTACCCGGACATCATCGTCGGATGCGTCGGGGGCGGATCGAACTTCGGCGGACTGGCCTTTCCGTTCCTGCCCGAACACCTCGCCGGCCACCGCAGTACTCGTTTCGTGGCCGCGGAGCCGTCCGCCTGCCCGACCCTGACCAGAGGAGTCTACGGATACGACTATCCCGATGCCGCCGCGCTGGGACCGCTGCTGCCGATGCGAACCGTGGGCCACGGCTTCGTCCCCGCCCCGATCCACGCCGGCGGGCTGCGCTTCCACGGGGATGCTCCGACACTGTGCCTGCTGCATGAGCAGGGCATTGTCGAAGCCCGCGCGTACCAGCAGAACGAGGTTTTCGCCGAGGCTATCCGCTTCGCCCGCAGCGAGGGATTGGTGATCGCGCCGGAGTCCGCCTACGCGCTGCGCGGCGCCGTGACGGAGGCGCTGGCGGCGCGGGAGGAGGGCCGGCAGCGGGTCATCCTGTTCGGCCTGTCCGGTCACGGGCACTTCGATCTGACCGCGTTCGACGCCTTCTTGGCGGGCCAACTGGAGGACTACGACATCACGGCCGCCGAGCTGGAACAGGCACTCGCTGGGGTGCCCGCGGTCACGCCCCGAGGCCGGTCCGAGGACACTGTCGCCGACGGCACGGTGTAGGCGTCGGACGGCGATGCCCGTCGATAGGGTCGTGTCCATGCTGCTTTGGATCAACGGCCCCTTCGGTGGGGGCAAGACCCAGACTGCGTGCGAGCTGCGTCGACGGCTTGCCGGCAGTGTCGTCTGCGACCCGGAGGAGGTCGGTTTCGGACTGCATCGGATGATGCCGTCGGCGTTGCGTGCGGACTTCCAGGGCTATCCAAGTTGGCGGCAGGGCGTGTTCGAGGTCCTGGACCACGTGCTCGGTCATCACGATGGCGTGGTGATCGCGCCGATGACGGTCGTCGAGCCCCGATACTTCGCTGAGACGGTGGGGCGGCTGCGCGAGGCAGGACACGACGTGCGTCATTTCGCGTTGCTGGCGAGCAGGGAAACGGTACTGAATCGTCTCCGTGACCGCGGTCTGGGGCTTGCGCCGGTCCTGCGTTTCGTCGGCCGGGCCGATCTGCTGCTGCGCCGAGAGCAGTTCGCTGTGGACAAGCTCGACTATTGCCTCGAGCAGCTGAGCAAACCCGAATTCGCCGAACACATTTGGACCGACACGACCGCGGTGACGGCAGTAGCCGACCGTATCGCCGAGAGTGCCGGGTTGGCGCTGGCGCCTGACACCGACAGCCGTTTGCGCGGCAGGCTTCGCCGGATGGCTGTCACGGTCCATCACGCTCGCAGATGAACCACCAGTTTCCGGTGCGAGGAGCCCCCGTTCGGCGTATTCGGGATCGGGGTCCGTTGCCGCGGCAGCGTCTTTGTCGTTGCCGGTAGGACTCGCCCTCGACGACGGGTTCGTAGAAGCCGATCGGAGTCGGTCCATCGTGGATGGGCCACACGAGACGGCACTGTATGGGTAAATCCGTTGCGTACCAGGCTCCGAGGGGAGCACGATTCGCCGTGTGGATGTTCCGGTGAGACAGGTTCGGGCGGTGTACACGGAGGAGACCATCACCGTGTATCAGGCGTACAACCCGGATCTGGGCGACTTCGCCGCACGGCACGGACGGTTTCCCGACACCTACAACCGGGGCCGGATGACGTGGATCAAGCCGTCATTTCTGTGGATGATGTATCGGTCGGGTTGGGCCACCAAGGTCCGTCAGGAACGCGTCTTGGCGATCACGATCACGCGCGAGGGGTTCGAGTGGGCCTTGGACAATGCGGCCATGAGTCACTACCAGACCGAGGTCCATGCGTCCCGACAGGAGTGGGCGGCGGGCCTTCGCAAGCCGGTGCGAGTGCAGTGGGATCCGGAGCGGTCGTTGACGATGCGGCCCTTGGAATACCGGTCGCTTCAGGTCGGATTGTCCGGGGAGGCCGTCGCACGATACGTGGACGAGTGGATCACCACCATCGTGGATGTCACGGATCTGGCCCACGACATCCACCGACATGTTCGCGGTGGGTCGCTGGACGACGCCTCGGTACTGCTGCCGGCCGAGCGGCCGTATCCCTTGCCCGTGCGGATAGCGACGTCCTTGCGAGCTTCGAATTGACATGACTGCCACTTGCGAGATCGTCGCCCTACATGCGTGGGGTTGCCTCGCCGTCGGTAGTGGCCGAGGCGGGCTCGGTGTTGTCAGCGGCATCGCCCGGTCGACCATGTCCAGATGTGGTCGGGCGAGTTGATATGTCGCACAACGAGTTCAACGATGAGTCGGCGAATCTCGGATAGCGTGGCCTGCCGAAGCGTGACCCCGGACCGCGACGCCCAGGCCATGACCGCCCAACTGGGCAACGCCCGGCTGCTCACCGTTGCCGGATAGGGGCACACCGCACTGGGCAATCCCAGCAGTTGCGCGGCGACCCGGGAAAGCGGCTACGTCATCGGTGGCGTGCTGCCTCCGCCCGGCACCCGCTGCCCGCAGGACATCCCACCGTTCACCGAAACGAGCGCCCCGAGCACATTCGCCCCGGTAGGTTGAACACCTTTCGGCGAGATCACCTTCCGCTGCGATGTCACAATCTCTCGAGTCCCGTCAACGAGGTAGGGCCGAGGTAATTGCTCCTTCGGCCTGGGACTTCATGCCGCGCAGTGGGATTCGCGCCGAGATGCCGTACGATCCGGCCACCGGCGCAGACTGTTGCCACAGCGTGCGTGGATCAGCAACGGCCGGATCCGATGGCGAGACGCCGAATCGCGGTATCGCGCGGAGTGCGACAGAACCCCGTTCTGCGACCACCGCACAGCCCTTGATCACGTTGCTCGAGACGGTCTTTCGAGTCCGATGTGTTTCGCCGCGCGCTCGGTGGCCGATATCGATACAATGCCGTCCGCTCGTATGTGTGGCGTGTGAAGTTCGATGATGTGCTCGTATCGGTGTCACCCGAAGGCGTGGAGACGATCGACACCGAGCTGCCGAACTGGCGGTGGCCGAAACCAATTGGTCGTGCGGGCGAATCGGACTTCGGTCTCGCGCGCTGATCAGCCAGCGGAGCCGGCCGGTACTTGCCGCCGCGGTGAAGTGGGCGGGTATCAGCTCCATGAGCGGCCGGTGGATCCGGTTCGACAACTCGGTGCGGGTGCGGCCGAGTTCGTCACGCCGATCGCATTCAGCCCGGACGGCAAAACACTCGCCACCGCCGGTGGCGACAAAACGGTGCGATTGATCGACACCAGCTATCTGACCGATGTGGTCTCACGACTATGCGCCGACACCGCCACTACACCGTTCACCCGCAGCGAATGGGCACACTACGTACCCGGTCCCGGCTACACAAGGCTCTGCCCATAATGACTGCGTCTTCCTGGATCCCGATCGACCGAACTCCGTTCATCGGACACTTCGCTCAGCTCGGACCACAGCATTGCCGCAGGGCCGCCGGACTCCGTCCCCGTGGTGGTGACTATTCCCGTCCGGCATGATCTGACACACTCGTTTCATGGCCGTTTCGCCCGCCTACCGTGATGGGGCCGGTCGCCGACCGGGTCATTTCACGATTGCCGGGTGAGAGTGTGAGCGAGTTCGATCCAGCGGCGATCGATTCCGCGCTCGAGCTGTACCCGGGTATTCGACGCGCGAATATGATCGCGCGGCGGTTGGAGTCGATGATCCGGGAGGCCGGGGAAGGCATCGCCGAGAATCTCTATCGCAAGACCCGGGACGCGGTGGTGCGTGGGGACGGGGATCTTCTCGCCGATGACGAGCATTTCGCCCGCATCATCGGGGAGGCGGCGCGGTCCGAGCGATTACCCGAGGTTGCCAGGCCGCGTGTGCCGGACATCGGCATACCGGAGGATCCGAGGGTGCTGCACGAGTTCTGGCCCAGTCTGACCGAATCGGATAAGCGCGAGCTGCTCCGTGCCGATCCCCTCCTCGGGAATCGGGACGGCATTCCGAGGGCGGAGCGATACGAGTTCAACAAGCTCACTGTGGACACGCTGCAGGAACAGGCTCGGCGTTCGGGCGACCACATGCGTGCGGATACCTACAACGACCTGCAGTCCATGATCTATCGAACGCGGCGCGGTGAGCCGGAGTTCAATATCGCGTACGTCGACGATCGGGGGCGGTTCGCGATCGATCTCGACAACCCGGATTTTGCCGACAACACCGTCATCGTATTGAATCCCGCCGGAGCCGCGGATGCTCCCACCGCCTATGCCGACGAAACCATGAGTCAGATGCGGCAGATAGCAACGACGATCGAACCCGCCAAAAATACCTCGATAACGCTCTGGGGAGCGTACGACAATCCCCATTCCATGACGGAGTCGATGTTTCCGCAGTTCGCCGAGGACGGTGCGGCCATGGCGCGGGAGTATCACGAGGGGCTGCGGATCACACATGTGGGAGACCCGTCGCACAACACCACCATCGGTCATTCGTACGGAAGTGTTCTGGCTGGTCATGCCGCCGGCCACGGCGCCGTGCTGAACACCGACGATCTGGTCCTGATCGGCAGCTGGGGCATGGGCGTGCGAAGCGTCGGGGAGTTGCGGCTCGCCGGCGTCGAGGCCGAGGACATCGGCAACCATGTGTTCGCGACCATGGCTCGACGCGATTTCGTCCAGTTGATGCCGAAAACGCACGGCCCGGCACCCACCTCCCCGGGATTCGGCGCCAGGGTTTTCGCTTCGAGCTCCAATCCCGGTGAGCCGCGCTGGATTTCGGACGAGCACTTCGCCTCGCACTATCTCGACTCCAGAAATCCGGCCGCAGGAAAGCTCGGACTGATCATGACCGGACTCGGTCATATGGTGAGGTGACCGTGGCCCCTGGTCGGGCCTGATGTGATGACGAATCGGACGAGGACGGCGGTATGCGATCGGAGTTGACCCGGGCACAGGCACAGGACCGGTTGTATCGGTATTTCGTGCAGACGCTGCGCGCCCTTCCAGCCGAGCTGGCCCTGTCGCTCGTGCATCCCAAGCTCCCGAAGGCACGATTCCACAACGGTGTCGTACTACCCTTCGACGAGAACGACCCGGATGTCGATCTGGAGTTCTTCGATATCGCGTATTGGGTCATCGGAACCACGTCGGACTCCGCCGACGAGTCTTTCGACCTCGTCGTGCGGGTGTGGCAGGAATTCGGCCGGCCGATCAGAACGGATCGCAGTTCCCGGCCGAGGGCGGCGTACACATATACAGCCGACGGCTACGGGCTTTCCGTACGGCAGAGCGTCGACGGCTCGGTGAGTCTCGCCGGTTCGACCCCGCCGTTCCCGGCTCATCCGCGCGAAGGACGTCCGCTTCCGGAGAGTATCGAACACCCCGGCGCAGCCGCGGAGTCCGGACCCGCAGTGCTCCCACCGGATACCGAGCACCGGTCGACGCCCTGGGGCCGGAACGATCCTCGACCTCGAGGGCGCGCCTGAGAGGACTGTGGTTTCAGTGTCCGAGCCGGGCACGCAGTAGATCGCCGCTTTCGGTGCCGAGAATCAAACTCCCGGGCAGCCGCGGATCGGCGGCGACCGAGGTCGAAGGCTGAATCGACAGCAGTGTGCACACCTGCCCGGTGCCTGGGTCCACTCGCAGCAGACGGCCCGTGCCCGTGGCGAGATACAAGAGGCCGTCCGCACCGGCGGCCATGTCGTCGGGCAACGGCGGAAAGCCACCGGAGCCCAGTTCGGCGACGACCCCGGCATTCTCCGGCGCGGACGGCGGAATCCGGAGAATGCGACCGGTGGGACCGAATATCTCGGTGGCATAGATGTTGTCGCCGATGATGACCAGGCCGTCCAGACCCGGGATACGTGCTCGAGCACTCCACCGCGTGTCGACGGAGCCATCGGGCCGGATCCGAACGACGCCGGTCGACGTATCGGCCACATACAGATCACCAGCCGCGTCGAACGACATTCCATTGGCCATACCCAGCCCGGACGTGAAAACTTGCGCTCCGGCCGCCGGATGGTCCGGATCGAAACGAACTACACCGCCCCCGCGAGATCCCGGCAGCAGATTGGCCGACGAATTGCCGAAGGTTGCGTACATCATGTTGTCGCGCCCCAACCGCACTGCCCCGGGTGACTGGACCGCCACACTCGCCGTCGTGCGCCCGGTCTCGTCCACGCGCTCGACGACGCCGCGCCACAGACGCGAAACCCACAGTGCGCCATGCCGATCGAAGCCGATGTTCTCCGACCAGTCCAGCCCGGGCGTCCCCGCAGCCGCGAACACGGTAGCCGTGGCCGGCGCACAGATCGCCACGGCCGCGGCCGGCGGCGGCATCGTCGCTGCCGAAGTCGTCAGAGCCGCTGCTGTGGCCACAATCGCGATGGTCCGAATATTCACGCCCGTCTCCTCGTCGATGATCATCGGCCGCGCACGATCGCAGATCGGATGTAACCAGCTTCGCACGACGCAACGTGAGCATTTC
>NZ_BDCC01000071.1 GCF_001613305.1 Nocardia vaccinii NBRC 15922 | reverse complement strand
ACTAAGCTGCCATGTTCCGTTCCACGCGACGGGCGCCTGATCCCGCCGGCGCCCGACCAGGTCCGAAGCCACGTGGCCCGCCCGAGTCCGCCGCGGTGTCCATGGAGGCGATCCGGCACGGCGCCGAAACGGGCGAACAGGTCGGTATGGCGGTGCCCAACCCAGGCACGGTCGAGCAGATCATCGAGAAGTTTCTGCCGATCGTCCGGGGCGAGCGCGGCCTGATCACCCACCTCGCCCTCGAAGTACGCCCGCCCGGCACCCGCACCGAGCACGCGCACCGCACCATGCGGCTGTTCGCCGAACAGGTCATGCCCGTCCTCAAGGAAGAAGCCGCCCGCCTCGGCGTCTGAATCCCATATCAATCGCGCCTTTCACAGATTTCGGTCCCCGCTCTCAGTATTTGGAGAGAAATCCGATGAAGGTCTCCTTCACCTGTACGAACACCTACTATTCCCCCGATGCCCTGAAGTTGAACTTCACGGCCACCGCGCGAAGCCTGTGGGATCCCGGCAGGGGCAAGCGGACCGCGGCGCAGGCATTGGAGCAGGCCGCCCTCGCCGACCAGCTCGGTTTCGACTTCGTCAGCGTCTCCGAGCACCACTACGGGCCGGGATGCCCAACCTGAATCCGGCCGTGCTGGCCGGTGCGCTGAGCCGTGTCGTCCGGCACGCGCAGCTGGCCCTGCTGGGTCCGCTGGCCTCCATGAACAACCCGGTGCGGGTGGCCGAAGAGATCGCTATGCTCGACCAACTCTCGGGCGGCCGGCTGATCGCGCTGCTGCTGCGCGGCACGCCCAACGAGTTCGCCAACTACAACATCCCGGCAGAAGAGACGCGGGCCCGGACCGAGGAGGCGATGCTGCTCATCAGGAAGGCGCTGACCGAGCCGGAGCCCTTCTCCTGGAGGAGCGAGCACTACGACTTCCCGGTCGTCTCCGTCTGGCCGGGCCCGACGCAGGTGCCCCATCCACTGCTGAGCTACCTACGGCCCTGACGAGCCGAGTTCGGTTGCGGGTCAAGGACAAACGCGTGCTGATGCTGGTGAAGGCGTCCTCGAGGCCGGGGTCTTGATCGAGACCGGCCGCATCGAGGGCAACGACACCGGCACCCCGCGGGGTGGGATCCGTACGCCTCCAACGCAGTTGGCAACTTCTGCTTCGATGTGACACGGGGTTGTCGGCGGCTGGAACGGCCTCGCCGTGTCCCGGGGACGGTGTGACATGTCCGGTAGTGTGTTTGTGTCGTGGTTGGGACTCGTTGCGGTGCTGCTGAATTCGCTTGTCGGGTCAATGCGGCGGCGGATTTGGCGGAGGCGGGGTACGGGTGGTCGATGCGGCCGGGATGCTGGTGGATCGGTTCGGGTGTTCGCGCGGCAAGCGCGTCGCTACGTGGAGCGGGCTGTGGCCGGCGGCCGGATCCCGGTCGCGGAGCCGACGGTGGTGTTCACGGTCAAACTCCCTGCAGCACTCGCGATTCGAGTCCGGGAGCACGCGCGGGAGTCCGGCGACGCGTTGTCGGCCGTGGTGGCCAAGGACTTGTGTCGCTGGTGTTCGGTTGTAGGACAAGTCCTTCGATGCGGGCCTGCTGAGGTCAGTTGGCGTGTGGCGGGTCCAGAGGGGGGAGCGGGCGTCGGCAGATCTCGTGGGCTTCCTCGGGGGAGAGGCCGAACATGCGGAGCAGGTCCTCGGCCACTTGGTCTGCGGCCTCGGCGTCGTCACGTTCGGGCTGGTCGTGCAGTAGGCGTCCGAGGCACAGGGCCGCGCCGGCGACGATGGTCATCGACAGTTCTGGGTCATGGATGGTGAAGCGCCCGGCTTCGGCCGCGGCCTCGATGTCGCGGCGTGCGCGGGGTGCAAGCCCGCGGTCCGAGTTCGCCAGGTGGAGGCTGTCGTTGAGCAGGACCTTGCTGAGGGTGGGATGCTGGCGGTGCAGGCGGCCGGTGAGGCGGAAGCTCTGCGCGAAGACCTGAGCCGGGTCTTCGACTTCTTCGCACAGCAGATCGAGCAGTGCGCCGTGCCGGTCGAGCGCCTCCTCGACGGCAGCCTGGAACAGCTCCTCACGGCTCTGGAAATGGTTGTAGAACGATCCCATGCCGACGTCGGCGGCCTGGGTGATCTCCAGGATCGGCACGTTGATCTTGCCCTCGGCCAGCAGCGATTGCGCCGCACCGACCAGCGCGGCGCGCGTACGGGCCTTGCGGCGTTCCAGGCGGTTTGGTTCCGACCCGTTGCCTCCGGTCATCGCGATGCGCCTCTCCTGCTGTCCAGACGCCCCATAGTAGCCGCTCGACTCAATATTGACGGAATCGTCAGAGACTCTTGACTGACGCCTTACTCGTAAGTGACGATATCTTCAGTACATGGAAGGAGTGGTCGATGAGCGGCCATCACGATGTGCATAGCGATCTGCACAGCGAATACGGGGCGCGAGCAGGTGAGCATCCGGGCCGGGCGAGCAATCCTGTGATCAAGGTGCTGGATCTGGCGTGGCTGGAGTTCGAGAAGCCCGACCTGGACCGGGCGGAGGCTTTCGCTCACGCCTTCGGCTTCTCTACCGCGCTGCGGACGGCCGAGGAGTTGCAGCTGCGCGGGACCGATCCGGGCGCGCCCTGTGTGCTCATCCGGCGCGGGGGTCGCTCGCGTTTCGTCGGTCCGGCCTTTCGGGCCGCGGATTCCGCTGATTTGCTGCGGCTGGCCGCGGCGACAGGTGCACGACCCGTGCCGCTGCCGGAGTCGGTGGGCGGACTGACCGTCGACCTGGTGGATCCGAGCTGCCTGCGGGTGCGGGTGGTGGCCGAGACTCACGAACTCGAGGCGCTGCCGGCGCAACGGCCGCATATGTTCAACTTCGGGCACGAGGTGGCCCGGGTCAATGCGACACAGCGCCCGCTGCGGGCGCCGACGCGTGTGCGCAGACTCGGGCATGTGGTGGTCCAGTCGACGAGATACCGCGAGACGCTCGACTGGTATCTGCGGAATCTGGGCCTGCTCGTCAGCGATTTCCTCTACTACCCGGGCCAGCGTGAGCGCGGGCCGGTCATGAGCTTCATCCGCTGCGACCGGGGTTCGGTGCCGACCGATCACCACACGCTCGCGCTGACGCTCGGGCCGTCCAACCGGTATGTGCACTCCGCGTACCAGGTCGCCGACCTGGACGCGCTCGCTGCCGGTGGTGAATACCTGCGCGAGCGGGGTTACCGCCGATCGTGGGGGATCGGCCGGCATATCCAGGGCAGCCAGATCTTCGACTACTGGCGTGATCCCGACGGGTTCATGGTCGAGCATTTCAGCGACGGCGACATGTTCGACTGCACCCTCGAGCCGGGCTGGGCTCCGATGAGCGCTTCCGGTTTGGCGCAGTGGGGTCCGCCCGCGACCAAGGATTTCCTCGGCATCAAGCCCGGCGCCGACTCGCTGCGTGAACTGCGCGCGATCGCCGGGGCCCTGCGTGAAGACAACGAATTCGATCTCCGCCGCCTGCGCGGCCTGTTGAAAGTGGCCAATTCATGAGCACATCCGTCCTGCGCACCGCCGACGCCTGGTGGGTGCGGACCCCCGCGGGCGCGGCCCGCATCGACACCACGGCGACGACCACCCGGGAACTACTGGCCGACCGCGACGCGATCGCCGCGGCGGCGGCCGCCACGGAAGTCGTCGCGGTGGACAGCCTTTCGCTGATCTCGCCGGTGACCGCGCCGTGCCGCGTGGTGGCGCAGATGACGAATTTCGCCTCGCACGTGAAGGATTCGGGCATGGACCCGGAGAGGGTGCCGCTGACGTTCTTCCGCAAGGCATCCGGATCGATCAGCGGACCGCACGACGAGGTCATCCGGCCCGCACACGTGCAACTGCTCGACTACGAAGTGGAGATCGGATTGGTCTTCGGCCGTGAGATGCCGGTCGGCTCGGAGGTCACGGCGGAGAACCTCGCCGGCTACGTCGCGGGCATGGTGGTCACCAACGACATCTCGGCGCGCGATGTGCAGTTGCCGAAAACCCAGTTCTACGAGGCGAAGTCGTATCCGACCTTCACCCCCGTCGGCCCGGCGCTGGTGCTGCTCGACGCCGATGAGCTGAAGCGGTTCGGGGATCTGCGGTTGCGGCTGTGGGTCAATGGCAGGGTGCGGCAGGACATGACGGTCGCGGACATGATCTACCTGCCCGTGGAGACGCTGGCGGCGCTGGCCCGATTCCAGCGGATGGACGCCGGGGATCTGCTGCTCACCGGTACTCCGGTCGGCACCGCGATCAGCGCCCCGCCCAAGGCTGTGGAGATCATCGGCTCGCTGCTGCCGCCGACGCTCAAGTGGAAGCTGTTCTTCCAGGGCCAGGCGAAGAATCCGAAGTATCTGAAGGACGGGGACGTGGTCGAGGCCGCGATCGGTACCGATGACGGCGCCCTGGACCTGGGCCGCCAGCGCACGGTCGTGAGGTACGCGCGATGACCGACACCACGACCCTGGACGCCGCGTCCGAAGAACTGCTGTGGCCTCGCTATTCCCATCCGGGCGATCTGGCGGAGATTGAAGCGGTGCCGCTCGCAGCGCGTGGTCTGCCCGAATCGACCTACGCGCTGCTCACACGTGCAGCGGCGCGGTGGCCGGAGCGCACCGCGGTCACCGTGCTGCCGGAGGCATCGCGCTGGCGAGAGCCACTGCGGCGCAGCTACTCCCAGCTGCTGGCAGACGTCCACCGGTACGCGAACCTGTTGCACGCGTTGGGCGTGCGCCGCGGTGACGCGGTGGCGCTCATCGCGCCCAACTGCGCCGAGCTCGTCCCGGCGACCCTGGCCGCGCAGCTGGCGGGGATCGCCGCGCCGATCAACGGCGGGCTGTCGCCCGATCACATCGCCGAACTGCTGCGCCGCTCCGGCGCTCGGGTCCTGATCGCCGCCGGTCCCGAACTCGCGCCCGACATCTGGACCGCCGCACGGGAACTCGCCGCACGCGGGCTGGTGAACGCCCTGCTGATGCTGCGTCCCACCGCCGCCTCGGAGGCGCCACCGGCGTTGCCCGCCAGCGCGGAGGTCTGCGTCGACTACCTCGATGCCGCGGCCGCCGAACAGGATTCGACCCGCTTTCTCGGACAGCCGCCGACGGCCTCGGATCTGGCGGCCCTGTTCCACACCGGCGGGACGACCGGAGTGCCGAAGCTGGCCGTCCACCGACACTCCGGCGAGGTCGCCAATGCGTGGATGATCGCCGCCAACTCCCTGCTGGACGAGGACTCGGTTATCTTCGCGGCGCTGCCGTTGTTCCACGTCAACGCGTTGGTCGTGACCTTGCTCGCACCGCTGTTCCGTGGACAGTCGGTGGTGTGGGCCGGCTCGCTGGGGTACCGGGACTTCGCGCTGTACGGGCAGTTCTGGAATATCGTGGCGCACTACCGGATTGCCGCGATGAGCGCGGTGCCGACGGTGTACGCGATGCTGGCGCAGTGTCCGATCGACGCCGACATCTCGAGCCTTCGCTACGCGATGGTCGGTGCCTCGCCCCTGCCGCTCGCGGTGCGTGAGGACTTCCAGCGGCACACCGGAGTCACCCTGGTCGAAGGGTACGGCCTCACCGAAGCCACTTGCGCGACCGCCCGCAGCTTCCCCGACGTTCCCCGGCCGGGCGCGGTAGGCCAGCGCATGCCCTATCAGCGGGTCGCGGTTGTCCGGACAGCCGAAGACGGGCTGTGGGAGCGGGTGTCGGCGGGGGAAACCGGCATGCTGATCATCAGCGGCCCCACGGTTTTCGCCGGATATGTCACCGGCTGTGACGAACGCGGCCATCGGCTCGATTGTCTGGGCACCCTGGTGGAGGGCTGGTTGAGTACCGGCGACCTGGCCCATGTCGACGATGAAGGCTTCATCCATTTGCACGGCCGCGCAAAGGATCTCATCATCCGCGGCGGCCACAATATCGATCCCGCGAGCATCGAGGATGCGTTGCTGAGCCACCCGCAGGTCAGCGCGGCCGGGGCGGTCGGTCGCCCGGACGTGCACGCCGGCGAGATCCCTGTCGCGTATGTCGCCCTGACCGCCGGCGCCGACGTCACCGAGGACGAACTGGTGGAGTGGGCCGCCCAGCGCGTGCACGAGCGCGCCGCCGCGCCCAAGACGGTCACCGTCCTGGACGCGCTGCCCGTCACCGATGTCGGCAAGCCGTACAAGCTGGGTCTGCGCGCGGACGCCACGCGCCGCGAACTTCTCGACGCGCTGGCCGCTGTCTCCAGCGTCGCCGGTGTCAGCGCCGCAGTCGAGGACGGCGCGATTGCCGCCACCGTGGCACTCGACTCCGATGCCGACCGTGACAGGGTCGAGGCGATCTTGGGCCGCTACGCGATCGACTGGAAAATCGAGGTGCGGCAATGAAAACCGTGTCGAAGGTGCTTACGGGCGTGCTGGCGGCCGAATTCCTGTCCCTCGGGACGGCCAAGTTTGCGGCGGTTGCGTCGATGCGTGAGCGTGCGGCGCATCTCGGATACTCCACCACCGCTTATCGGGGCATCGGCGCGGTCGAGCTCCTCGCGGCCAGTGGTGTGCTCGCAGGGCTGGTTCGTCCCGCGATCGGCCGGGCGGCCGGGACCGGACTGGTGCTGCTGATGACCGGCGCGGTCGCCAGTCATCTCCGAAACGGCGACGGCACAACCGAAATCGCGCCTGCGGCCGGTACGGCTCTGATCGCTGCGGCCTACGTGGCCACGTTGACCGGTGGGCCCCGATGACTTCACCGACGGTTCCGGTGCTGATCGTCGGCGCGGGCCCGTCCGGGCTCACCGCGGCCACGCTGCTCGCCCAGTACGGCATCGAATCGCTGGTCCTCGAACGGTGGGAGGGCGTCTATCCGCAGCCGCGCGCGGTCCATCTCGACGGTGAGATCCGGCGGATCGTGGAGCGTCTCGGCATCGGCGCGGGATTCGACGCGATCACCCGGCCCGCCCTGGGGCTGCGGCTGGTGGATCCGCGGCATCGGGTGCTGGCGCAATTCGACCGCGATCCGGCCGGGGCCCGCAACGGATTCCCCGAAGCCAATCTGTTCGACCAGCCGGAGCTGGAGGCGCTGTTGCGCGCCAATCTTGCGCTGCATCCGGCCGTCACACTGCGCGGCGGTGTGGAAGTCACCGGGATGACAGTCGAGAATGACTGTGTCCGAGCGGATTTCGACGACCGGGCGACCGGTGGGACCGAGTCGGTGCGCGCCCGCTACGTGCTGGGTTGCGACGGCGCGAACAGCCTGGTGCGCACGGCGATCGGCGCGCGCATGCGGGACTTGCGATTCGAGCAGCGCTGGCTGGTCGTCGACATCGCGACCACGGTCGATCCGGGGCACTGGGGCGGCGTGCATCAGGTATGCGACCCGCGTCGAGCCGCGACCTACATGCGCATCGGAACGACCCGCCATCGGTGGGAATTCCGTTTGTGGCCCGGCGAAACCGCCGACGACTACCGTGGCCTCGCTCGACTGTGGCCGCTGCTGGCCCCATGGCTGGCGGACGCCGACCGCGACGGCTTGGAGCTGGTCCGGGTGGCGGAGTACACCTTCCGCGCGCAACTGGCCGACCGGTGGCGTGCCGGGCGGGTATTCCTGCTCGGCGACGCCGCCCACCTCACCCCGCCGTTCATCGGGCAGGGCATGGGCGCGGGAGTGCGCGATGCCGCCAACCTCAGCTGGAAGCTGGCGGCGGTGCTGCGCGGCGAGCTGCCGGAGTCGGTGCTCGGCACCTACGAAACCGAGCGGAAACCGCACGCGCACATGATGATCCGGCTGGCCAAGCTCACCGGCCTGACCATGACCGCGGGCGGCGAACTGGGCAATCGACTGCGCGGCCTGCTCGCCCCGCGACTGCACCGGCTGCCCGGGCTGACCCGGACCCTCCTCAGCGGAGAGTCCCCGCCGCTGCAGCGTTCCGCGCTGGTGGCCGCGCCGCCGCTGCGGCGAGGTCTGGCCGGACGGCTGGTCCCGAACGAACGGATGGCCGACGGGCGCCGGGTCGACGACCTCATCGGCGGGCGCTACGCCGTCATCACGACATCCGCCCCATCACCGGCGGAGGCGGCGACCGTCGAACAGCGCGGCGGTGTGGTGTTGCGTGCCATGCCGGGTACCGCGCTGCATCGCTGGCTATGCGGCGGGCGCGCCGACGCCGTGCTCGTCCGACCCGACGGCACCGTTCATACGTGCGGGCGAACGCTGTCGAATCTGTATTCGTCACTGCCGAGTTTCACCCCGAGCGCCCATCCGCCGCAGACCGGCTCGGCAACCCCGAAAACCACTGACTGATGCCAATTGCACTCATGACGATGTCGTCAGAGTTTGTATCGCATGGCGCCCGATGTTCGTGCAACTGCAGAGTGGATCGCCCATCGCTGATGGCCGATGAGGACCCGCTGCGGACCAGCCGTGATGTGAATCTGCCCGTCACGGTCGAGTTGAGCGCGTCTGGATTCGAGGACGCCGAAGAAATCGCACGTGGCGTTTTCGGTGTGGTGTATCGATGCACCCAGGCGGCGCTGGACCGCACGGTAGCGGTCAAGGTGCTGACCGCGGAGTTGGACGAGGACAACCAAAGGCGGTTCTTTCGCGAGCAGCGGGCGATGGGCCGGCTGACCGGGCATCCGAACATTATCTGCAGCCCCGCGCCGGCTGCGGCTGGCAGCCCCGTCGCAGCCCGAAGCGGTAGCGGGCCACCTATCACCGCACCCAGGGTGTGCGGCACCTGCTCGGTGCCTTGGATCCAACGACCGGTCAGATCTACTACCGCATTCGAGATCGCAAGCGCTGGACCGATTACCTACCGTACGTAGCTTGACGAGGCGCTAGGAGACCACAATATTGCGGCGACAGCGTTTCCAGAATCCGCCGACGTTCTGAATTGGTCCTGGTCGAGACTGTGGCAGAGCCGGGCATTCGATGACATGCGACCATGCGTGTCGTCTGCGCTGGTCGGCACTCGATAGTTGCAGCCGACCGTTGACCTCCAACTCGTTATTTCGTGAGACCCAGTAAGGCCGCGGTGAGGCCGAAATCGGGTCCGAGATCTTCGATTTTGCCATTGTTGCAGCCGTCGGCGCGCATCTGAATTCGCTGACAGAACAAGCTGACCACTTCGGTGTCCACAGAGACGCCGGGGACGAGGTGGGCGCGGAAAAAGCGGCCTTGCCGATCCATGGTTCGATCCAGGTTCTGCAATATCAGCGGCGTGACGTCGGCGACCTCGGTGAGACCGGCGGCATTCGCGCGCAACTGATCGGTGACCGTCTTCAACCCCGACAGGCTCGAGGCCAACTGGTCCTGGTATTGGCCGAGCGTGGTGCTGGTGTTGGAGAGGAAGGAGTTCATCTGGTCGAGCGTGGCCTGCAGGCCCGGTGCCTGCTGGGCCAGCAGCGAGCTCAGCTGCGTCATCCGGTCGCTGAAATCTCGCACCGATTGGTCGTTGTCGGCGAGCATGGAGGTCAGTTCGTTGAGTTTGACGACGATCGACGAGATCGCATCCCCGTTATCGACCCCTGTTTTCAGCGCACCCGACAATGCGGTGAGGGTGTCGCGAATTTGCGCACCCTTACCGTTGACCATGTCGTAGAGCAAGGTTGCCGACAGTGGTCCCTGGCTGCTGCTGGACTCCGGTTTCAATACGCTGACGAACTGATCGATGGTCTTGATCAGCGTGTCCAGCTCCACCGGGGTCCGAGTGGAGTTCACGGTCAGGTGGGCGTCATCGGCCAGGGTCGCGCCGCCGGTGTAACGCGGCGTCAATTCGATGTGCCGGTCGGTGACTATCGACGGTGAGATCAGTGCGGCTGTGACATTTGCGGGAATTTGCACGTCTCCGTCCACGGTCATGTGGACTTCGACGTATTCGTCGTGGGGAACGATCTTGTCCACCGTGCCGACCTGCAATCCGAGCACGGTGATGGGATTTCCCTGAAAGACGCCTGCAATGTTCAGAAAATCTGCGGTGATGTGCGTCCGGTGTGTCACAGGGTTCGGCACCGACGAACAGGCGGTCGCCAGCAGGGCCGCCACAGTGGCGAGAGTGATCAGTCCGGCACGGACCACGGGCATCATCGCGGAGCCTCCTGACGGAGCGAAACGGCGCCGGGTGCGACGGCCACCAAATTTAACGGCCACAGCGTAGCCAAAATAGTCTTGGTCGGCAACGTCTTGCGGCAACATTGTCACCGATATTGGGACTTCAGCTTCAGGAGGTGGCATCTGATCAGCGGGTAGCAACGGCCCGACGGAGCCTGCGGGGTCACGGTGGGCTGTGTCGACGAGCTGGCCCGCTCTCGCCTGTACTTTCGAACCTCGCCCGAGCGTCTGGTTCGGCAAGTGGTCGGCGACGGCGATCGTGGCGAGGTGGTCGGCGGGGTCGAGACCGCTGCAGAGCGCCACGAGCCGGGCCGGGGCGATCTCGACGGCGTCGTGAGCGCATAGCTGCGCGGCGAATCCGAGAACATTGCGTGCCAGCGCGGCATAGGTGCGGGAAGCCGATTCAGAGGTGAAGCCCGCGTCGAGCAGCATGCGAAGGAACCGCTCACGCAGCGCCCGTACATGGCGGCCGGTGGGCACCTGTTCAATCAGCGGGGGCGCAATCCTGCAGTGTCGGCTGAGCGTGTCGAAGATGGCCTGCTTGGCCGGCCTGCAAGTCTGCTGCCAATCACCGTCCTCGGTATCGGTGCCGAAATTTACCTCACTGAAGATCCGGTCGTGGTGACGGCGTTTCCTTGAATACCGCTCCAGGATGCCGATAAATGGCTACGATGTTGCCGGTAAAGCTGGGAGCTTTCACGCTGAGGAGTGAAACATGGCCCGTACGTTGCTGCGTGGTGCTCGGCTGGTGACCATGGCTGCGGATCGCCCTGATTGCGAACTTGCAGACGTGTTGATCGAGGCAGGGTGCATTGTCGAAATCGGCCCGGATCTCCCTGACGAGCGGGCCGAGGTGGTCGAGCTGACCGGTCGACTCGTCATGCCGGGGCTGGTCAACGCTCATTTGCATACGGCGCGGAGTGTGCTGAGCTCATGCGGAATCGGCCGGAGCTGGACAGATCACTCCGCGGACGGGCGTGTCGACGGGGCCGGTGCGTTCACTCCTGAATTTCTACGGCTCGCGACCGCAATCGGTGGACTGAATCAGATCAACTGCGGGACAACGACTCTAGGAAACTGGGATGGCGGCAGCCTGGGGGTCGACCACACCGAAGCTGCATTCGCCGGACTCGGCGAATCAGGAATCAGAGCGGTACTCCTGCACGGTTCACCGGCGTATCCGCCCGGCGCACGGCACTCCCGCGCCGAGGTCGAACGCCTGCTGCGGGGCCCGTTCGCGGACCGCAGCGGGCTGTTGCGGCTGGGCATGGCCATCAACGGACCCCAGTATTCCGACCCGGGTGTCGTTGCCGTCGATTTCCGCCTGGCTGCCGAATATGAGCTGACCGTGTCGATGTATCAGAGCGGTATCTCGTCGACCGCGGCGGAGGGGTGGGAGGCGTTGGATCTGTGTGGACTACTCGGTCCCCGCACCAATGTGGTGCACGGGGCCGGGCTGACATACAACAAGCTCCGTCGGCTCGTCGATTACGGGGTCAGCTTCACCCTCATTCCGGAGAACGAAATTCAGCGCGGACGGTCGGTCACGGCGCAATTGCTGAAGCTCGGTGCTGAGCCGTCACTGGGCACGGGTGCCGATATCGTCGGTTGCGCCCAAGTCCAGGGCGCGGCCCGAACAACGTTGGCACACCAGCGAATCTTGGATCGCGAACGCCGTTCCGCCGACGCTGTAGTGACTCCGCCCCTGCCGCCGATCACTTGCAGGCAGGTGTTGAGCTGGGTGACCTCGGCAGGTGCTCGTGCCTTGGGCTTGGCCGGAGAGGTCGGTTGCCTCGGGGTGGGGATGCGCGCCGATCTCGTTGTCGTCGATGTGCGCGCGATGAACCTTTGGTCACCGGACCAAGCGATCATGGCAGCGTTGCATGCAGGTCCGGAGCATATCGAGTCCGTCATGATCGACGGCCGTTGGCGCAAGTATGCCGGAAAGTTGGTCGGAGTAGACCTGTCAGAGCTGCGGTCGGCGCTGCAGGAATCAGTTGCCCGCGTGTTCCCTGCCCTTCTAGCCGGGAAGCGCGGCCGGGATGGGCAGTCGCCCTCGCGGCGGTGTATGCGCACGCTGTGATCGCGCGCGTGCGCTAAAAGGAAGACCGTGGCCGCCCGGTTCGTGCACAACGACCGACTCATCGACGCTCTCGTGCACCAGGCCTTCAGCGCCCTGACCGTCTCACCCGGCGCCCGCGCCTACTACGACCATCACCGCGCCCGAGGCGCAGACCACCACGCCGCGCTACGCCAACTGGCCAACCGCCTCGTCGGCATCCTGCACGGATGCCTCAAAACCCAAACCCTCTACGACGAAGCCACCGCCTGGTCACCGCACGTCACCGATACAGCCGCTGCTTGACATTCAAAGCCCTGGGGTGTCTTTTTCGCTCGAATCGACGCCGCGTCGATCACCGCCCGCGACCAATCGATCAAGCCCCTGCTACCCAGCTCATCCAAGACGACCCGGTGTAAACGCCGCCACACGCCGGCCTCGGTCCACACCGTGAACCGACGATGCGCAGTCGGCACGCTCACCCCGAACCACGGCGGCAGCATCCGCCACGTACAGCCACTGGTCAGCACGAACACCACCGCCGTGAACACCGCCCGCTCATCGATCGGCGCGGTACCACCGCCCTGCGGACGCGCAGTGAACGCCGGTAACAGCGGCTCGGCCAGAGCCCATAGTTCATCCGGCACAAGACGTTTCGACAACTCGTCGGCCACAAGTCGAACATCATGCGGCACAACCGGTTCCGACGCAACGCCGACGAATCACAACCACGTAAGACGCGATCTTAGACGAAATCGCTTGAGCGGGAGTCATTTTCGTAGTGCTATTGAATACAGCGTGGCGAGGTTGTGGGCTGGCACACATGTGTGCGATTTCGTGACGGCAGGCCGGGGGAATTAGGTGAACATCCACACGCATCGGAAATTGCCGCGTCTTATCGGAGATAGAACAATCGTTCGTTGGATAAACGTGGCAGCGGGCCTCTATCGGGGGTGGCGAGGACGACTTCGATCGGGCGTGGGATGTCTGCTCCAGTCATCGATGAAGGCCACGGCCTCGGGTGCGGAGGTGGCGTAGTCGAAGGCGACATCTTGGAGCCGGATTCGCAGGTGAACGTCACCCTCCGTGCGAAACAACTCGAAGACCGTCGTCGCGGCGGTGGTTCGAACGTCGACAGAGTTCTTCGCCTCCACCATTTTGCGGCGAGGGTGGTCCCGTGATCGAAGCGACCTTCGGGTCGCGCGCCCCGAGATGGACGGCGCCGGCCGGACCGGCGATGATCGCGCCGAGTGAATTCTTCTGCCCGTTGAAACTGCGGCAGAACAACATCGGTGAACGCGGCTCGTGTCATGCCCGCGGCTGGCCGCAGTCCCCGGCCTGCTGTCACGAGTAGGCGGCTCCACGTGCCCGGTGCGACGAATCGCAAAGCGTCCATCAGGCTTGTGAGCGGGCGCACACGGCCTGGAGCTGCTGTTCGCTCACCATAGAGGCAAAAGTGTTGTCGACGGAGTGCCCCAGTCAATAGGTTTCGGCAACGACGTAACCAATATTTTACAGTCGGTGACGTTGCGGCTGAGCTGGATCGACGGCGCATGTCGAGCCGAAGGGGTCGACATCCACGTTTGGGCACTTGACGGGGGCTACGGTTTCGGCAACACTGTTGCCATTATGGTCTCACGCGGAGCAGCCTACGACTACATCGATGCCGACTCGCGCTTCACGACGGTCGGTGGCGCGAATATCCATTACAAGCGGGCTGGTTCGGGGCCGCCGGTTCTGCTGCTGCACGGCAGTGGTTCTTCGCTGCACCACTTCGACAAAGTGGCGGCGTTGATGTCGTCGTCGTTCGATGTGATCCGCCTGGATCTGCCGGGTTTCGGGCTGACGGGACCTCGCGCCGATCGTGACTATCGCATCGGGACCTATACGTGCACGGTGGCGGGTTTTCTCGATGGACTCGGCGTGGTTTCGACCTCGATTGTGGGTAATTCGCTGGGCGGAAATATCGCCTGGAATTTCGCCCTGGATTATCCGCGACGGGTGCAGCGACTCGTGCTGATCAATGCCACCGGCTATCCCGGAAAGTCGCTGCCATTGGGTTTGCGGCTGGCTCGAAACCCTGTGACCAGGACGCTGCTGCGCCTTCTGATCACTCGATCGGCAACGGAGCGCAACCTGCGCTCGGCGGTGGGTCCTGCCGCCGCGTCGATCGTGGACGAGGCGATGGTCGATCGTGTTCACGCTATGTTGACGCGAGAGGGTAACCAGCAGGCGTTCATCGACTTCGCCAATACAGATCAGGTCGACCGCACCGGCGACATTCGGCGGATAGCGGTGCCGACGCTCGTGCTGCGCAGTGCGGATATGGACGCTCAGTACTTCGCCGGGGATATCGCCGGTAGTAGGGAAGCGGTTTACCTCGGCGGCGGGCACCTCTTGCCCGAGGAGGCGCCGAACTGGGTGGCCAACGAGGTGAGTTATTTTCTGGCCACGCAGTCGCGCACCGAAGCTGCGGATACGAAGGACCAGTCGTGAAGTTTTTCGTGGCCCGAGGAGAACGTCGGCGGTTGGACGCGGATCTACGCAAACAGTTACGCGGCAGCTTCGTCGAATGTTCGGACGGCGTGACTCATTATGAGCTGAGCGGTCCGCCGGACGGTCCGCTGGCAGTGCTCGCGCCCGGACTGACGGTGCCGCTGTTCTATTGGGACGGGTTCGCGGATGAATTGCACTGTCGGGGTTTTCGCACCCTTGCCTACAGCGCGTACGGGCGCGGCTATTCCGACCGGGTCCACGCGGTCTATGACGACGCCTTGTTCGTGCGCCAGCTGTCGGATTTGATCTCGCAGCTCGGCCTGACAGGGCCGTGGCATGTGGTTGGTACCTCGATGGGTGCGGTGGTCGCATCGGCATTTGTCGAACAGCACGTCGAGCAGACGGCCACACTGACCCTTGCCGGGCCGGCGGGACTCGAAGCGCCCATCGCAGCGACGAAACTGCTGCGCCACGACACGCTCAGCGCGCTGATAGGGCGATATTTGGGCGGTCGGCTGTTGAACAATCACTTGTCGCACAACGTGCGCGATACGGAACTGGCGGTCAGGTTGTCATCGATGGTGCGTGCATGCTACGAGTTCGAAGGCTCGATCTTTGCTCTTTTCTCGACACTCGCCGATTTCCCCCTGACCGCCCGGCACGAACTGTACGGCCGAGTAGGACGACTGCGGGTTCCGTCGCTACTGCTGTGGGGCGCCGAGGATCGTGTCACGCCCACCGACCGGATGGAGGAAATGCGCCGCCTGCTTCTCCCTTCTCGGGAGCGCGTTCTGGCGGAGTGTGGCCACATGGCACCTTACGAACGGGCCGTTGAGGTGGCCGCCGAATTCGATGCGTTCGTCCGCAACGCGGGGCAGGCGGTGCAGTGATGTCAGCCGATATTCTGGATGTCCTCGTCGTCGGCGGCGGACCGACCGGCAGCGCGTTGGCGATCGATCTGGTTCGACGCGGACTCGGCGTGCGAATTATCGATAAGGCCGATCGTGCCTTTGCCGGATCGCGCGCCAAGGGAGTGCAACCTCGCAGTCTCGAGGTCCTCGAAGACCTGGGGGTACTGGAGGCTGTCCTCGCCGCAGGGGACGATTACCCGCTGATGGGAATTCATCTGGGCCCCTTGACGATTCCGTGGCGGATGCAAGCACGCAATCAGGCATCGACAGACATTCCGTATCCCAATACGCTGTTGATACCGCAACACCGCACGGACGCTGCCTTGCATGCTCGCCTCGAAACGTTGGGCCACAGCGTCGAATTCGGCTGCGAGCTGATCGACTTCGAACAGCGCACCGATGTCGTCGTGGCGAACGTACGTACTGCGCAAGGGATACATTCCATCACGGCGCGTTATCTCATCGGGGCCGATGGCGGGTCGAGTGCGGTTCGTAAGGGGATGGGCCTCGGCTTTCTCGGTTCCACGGACGAGACGGACAGGATCCTCCTTGTCGACGCCGCCGTAGCGGGACTGAGCCGCGATCGCTGGCATATCTGGGCGGGCCCGCGTGGCCGGTTCGTAGGGGCATGCCCGCTGCCGGGGTCCGACCAGTTCCAGTGGATGATTCGCCTGCGGCCGGACGAGGACCCTCCGATGGACGAAGACTCGATCATGGCGCGTATTCATGCGCAGACCCGCAACAAGCAGATCCGCTTGAGCGACATCACCTGGAAATCGGTGTTCCGGCCCAACATTCGTATGGTCGATCGGTATCGATCCGACCGCGTTTTCGTCGCAGGTGATGCTGCCCATGTGCATACCCCTGCAGGAGCTCAGGGGCTCAATACCGGGATTCAGGACGCCTACAACCTCGGCTGGAAGATCGAGCAGGTGCTGGCCGGCGCACCCGATGTCCTGCTGGACACCTATGAAACAGAACGACTTCCGATCGCGGCCGGAGTGCTGAGGTTGTCGACGGACAAGTACGACGGCATCGGCAAGCTCGATCCGGCCAGCATCAAACGCGGCAGGGATGAAAGCCAGCTCGCGATTACCTACTGTGGCGGACCGCTGGCATCGCACGAGGCCGAACGCACGACCACCCTGCAGGTCGGTGACCGCGCGCCGGACGCCAAACTGCTCTCCGCGGCAGGCGGGCCACAGCGACTGTTCGAGATCATGCAGGGGCCGCATTTCACCGCTGTCGCCTACGGCGCTGATGCTGCAGCGGACCTGAAGGCTTTGCCATGGCCCGCTGCGGGCGCGCCGCTGCGGCGGGTTGCCATCGATGCCGGCCCGGCGGCCGACGCGGACGTGGTTCTCGCCGATATCGTCGGCTGCTTCGCCCGTACCTATGGGGTGCACGAACCGTCGCTGCTGCTGATCCGTCCGGACGGCTATATCGCGTCGATCGCGATCAGAAACGGTCGCGTCGAGGTCACCAGGGCAGCCGCGCGAGCGATGACCCCGGCTTCTACCGACACGGTGCCGGTACACAGCGGAGCTTAGTGGCGATCTGCCAGCGGCGTTGAAGCCACGGTAAGGGCGATGTGCTGAATCTCGCCCTCAACCGGGCTGATAGGTCGTCATGCGACTCGACGACCGTGCCGCTGCGGACGGACATCCTTGGCGTGGCGTATTACTCCTACCCGAGCCTCGCTCGACGAAGTCTGCGAGGAGTCCACCCAGATGCGCTGACTGCGGCGCTGGTGCGTGCATCATCAAGGTCGACTGACTGTCTTGCGAATGTCGGCATGGGACTGACTCGGGTGAGACCGGCTTCAGCCCGACGCAGGTGCCCAGGGCGGCGCGGAGCACAGAGGTCATTCGCTGGTCTCCCGGCAGGTGTGAATCGAGTGCGGCGACCGGAACCCGTGGGGCTTGCCCCGCTGAGTGGCGGGCGAGCGGACGTGTGTCGCACCGGAAGCGGTGTATTTGCGGTTACGCCGTAGCTGATAAATACGCCACCAGCAATCTATTTCGCGACGGCGTTTCCGTTTTGGGGCCCAGTTGCCGTCCTCGGCCGCGCCGCGCGGTCGAGGCCTGGGCGAGGTCGGTACGGCTGGGAGGTGTGGCGCCGAGCGTGGACTGGCGCCGGATGTCCGCTTGGCGTGCTCGGCCGCGTGACGAGATTCGCGTCGGGTTTCAATCCTGCTTACTGGGAAAGCCGGAACCGGCTGCTATGCCACACAATTAGTGGGATGTGGGCGTATCCTCGCCGGATCGTGCCTGCCGGAGCATGGCGCGGTGAACGACGCGGCGGACGACTTCTCGCCGGGCGCGGGTCAGGACTCCGGTGGACGTGCTTTCGTCGATGAACCGCTCGGCGGAACGTTCCAACTCGTGTGCAATTCGTCGTAAACCCGGGTGAACAAGCGCATGGTTGCGCTTGCGCCAATCGCCGCCGACCATCACGGCCTCGACGTTTCCGGGATGGGCATGAAGAGCGGCCGCCAGGGGATTGTGGGCAGGCCAGAGATTCAACGACCGGGCGTCGATGACAACGATATCGGCCTGCAAACCGGGCTTGATCGACCCGATTCGGTGATCCAATCCCAGTGCCCGGGCCCCCTCGGTGGTGACCCAACTGAGCGCATGCTTGGTGCTGGTCTCGACCTCGGGTGCGCCCAGCCCGCTGGTGGAACGGGAGTGGTCGTGGGCACGCGCCCGCACGCGTGCCAACGAGATGCGGGCGGCGGTCAATACGTCGCCGGCCACGGCGATCTCGGTATCGGTTCCCAGCGACACCTGCGCACCCATGGACAACAAGTCTTCGACGATCGAGGTGCAGTGGCCCTGCGCGAGCTCGTTTTCCGGCGTAGAGGTGAAGGTCGCGCCGGCCTCCACCATCATTCGCAACATCTGGCCGGAAATACCGGTTCCGTGCACGATATTGGTGTGAGGGCCCCACAGTCCTGCGTCTGCGACCTTTGTCCAGGCGGCGCTGGGGTGGCCGACACTTTGGTGCATAGAGACGAGCAGACCTCGTTCTGCGCCGGCGCGGAGGTCGGTCAACGCGGTCTCGCTGGCCGAGAGCTGAGGTCCTTTGATCGCCATTCCCAGTGTCAGTAGTTCGTTCCCGGCGATCGGACCGGACAGAAGTCGGTCTACTTCGCGGATGTTGTGAGGTTTTTTCTGGCCACCGTGCGCAGTCCCGTGCAGAAAGACGGCGCGGATTCCTGCCTCGGCAAGGGCTTCGACGGCGGCATCGGCGTGGTCCGGCGTTCGGCAATTGTGACACCAGTCGCCGATCGTCGTCACCCCGGAGTCGAGTTGGTTCAGCGCACCGGCAAGGGTGCCGATATGCACGTCGGAGGGGGTATAACGGCGCGCAATTTCGCCGTGAGTTCTTGCCAGATACTCGTGCAATGTCCAATCGGCGCCCGTGCCCCGCAGAGCTGTCTGCCAGGTGTGAAGGTGTGCGTTGACAAAGCCTGGGACTACGATCCGGCCGGCCAGGTCGATGATCTCGGCATCTGTTTCGTCGATGTGCTCTGCCAGGGCGACGATCCGGTCGTCTTCGACGAGTACGTCGAGTTGTTCATGGTGCGGTCGTCCCGGTTCCATCGTGATGACCCGGGCTCCTTTCAGGAGCGTCCGCCGCATGTCGCCTCCACTTTGTGTCCATGGTCGTCCGTCCGCGATGTCCGCCTCTGCGGCGGGACAGCCGGTGGGCGGGACGACGGTAAAACTTAATTCGGTAACACTGTGTCCGAAAATATGGTGGGGTGTCAAGGGCGCGCGGACCAGGTACTCCTCACCGGAGGCTGATTTCGCCGTCGGGTCGTATGGTCAGCGTGCTTTTTCGGTGCTTCCCTTTTCGGGATTGTGGCGAGCGGCCAGCCCGGCGATGAGCAGGTCCAGGCCGAAGCTGAATTCTTTCTCCAAGGTCATCTGCGGCAGGCAGTCCGCGACTGCAATCGTCGCCGGGAAGTGTGCCGGGTCGAGCTGATGAAAGAGTGTCTCCAGCTGGGCGGTGTCCTGGTTGGAGGTCGAGTCCTGACCCTGCAGTTGCGCGGCGAAGCCAACCACGAACCGGGCCACCGTGGTGTAGGTGCGTGCGGCGTCCTCCGGGCTGAAGCCGTTGGCCAGCAGCATCGCCAGAAGTTGTTCGCGGTGGGCCATCACGCTCGGGCCGACGGGCACCTGTTCGATGAGCAATGGTGCGATTCCGCGATGGTTGTTGAGGGTGTCGAACAACCTTTGTGCCGTCGAGCGGCATGCCGCCTGCCAGTCGGTGCGAGTGGGGTCGTTGTCGAAGGCGACCTCGCTGAAGACTCGGTCCACAATGAGTGAGACCAGTTCCGATCGATTGGCCACGGCCCGATACAGAACGGCAGTTCCGGTGTCGAGCCGCTGCGCGAGGGTGCGCATCGACAATGCGCCGACGCCTTCGGAATCGACGAGAGCCAATGCGGCCGCGACGATTCGTTCCAACGGGACCCTGGGGCGGCCACGTCCCCGCTTGGGCTTCGCGTCCTCGTCGGTCGGGGCGGTGTCCGTCGTCTCTGGGATCGGCTGGGACCTACTGGACATTGGTTCACTGTAGCGGTGACGATGGCGCTGGAATCCTCGCGAGCTTCTTTCCGCTCATCGCGTTCCAGGACACGCGTGACCGATGACCACCCCGGTGGCCGTGGAGCGCGACGCCCCTGGCTTTCGCGGCGCGGCGATGTCTGCACAGGCAGGTCTGAGGCACAGGGCCGGTCAGTGCGCGGAGTGGTGCCGGTGTTCGGCAAGGCTGTCGAGGCCGAAGTCGCCGACCGGGTCGCGCCATACCGAGTGGGCGTGGTTGGCGTGGCGCTGGGTGTTGTCGTATTCGATCAGCAGGCGCGGTCCCTGGATCCGGTAGTAGTGGGGTTTCCCGAAGTCGATGCTGCCCGCCCAGCCGAAGTGCACCTCGTCCAGTGTGCTGTCGCGCGAGTAGTACGCGGTGTGTCGGTCCGCAATCGGCTTCGGCGCTCGTCCGGTGTACAGGCTGATCAACCGCCGCAACTCATCGCGTTGGCGTTGGTCGAGTCGACTCGCGCCGACGCCTTTGGGTGGGGCGGTGATCGCCATTGTCATATGGTCGCTGCCTGTGTATCCACTGGCAGCCTCTGCGCGTCGGTCGACTTCGTCAACCAAGGCGATGAGTTCCGGGTCGGTGAATCGGCCTCGCCAGAGGTCTTGCATGTGCATCATGGTGTCGCCGTGGGCGACGCGGGACCTGTTTCCCGACACGATGTCGGAGATCGCGGAAGAGTGCAGCCGTGCATGCTCCCACTGCGCTGGATCGAGGCTCCGCGCCAGGCGACGGGCGAGCTCCTCTAGTCCCATCAGTGGGCGCAAGGACGAGCCGAGCAGTGTCGTCGTGGCAGGATCGGCACCGAGAAAGTTGGGAGTCGTGGCGACCACGCGGCCCCGGGCGATGAGATTGTTGATCGAGATGTGATGCCCACCCATCCGCCATCCCCAGACAGTGCCGCCGGGCTTCCCGAAGACTCTCAGCCAATACAGCTCCGGATCGCGGCCGCGCTCTCGTCCCCAATGAACATTCCAGCCCTCTACCTGATCGAGGATGTTCTCCAAACCCATGACGGTGGCCACCGTGGCGTAACCCGATTCCGAGAGCCCGGTTGCGAGTAGTTGCATGGCCAGACTCTGCTGGCGTGGACTCTGTTCACGTAGCGCCAGGCCGCCATGGTCGGTGGGAGTGTAGAACCACTGCACCCGCTCGGCCTCCGCGTCCGGCGCGAGCGGGGACCCATATTGGGCATGGGCCAGTTGGGTGGGCGTCAGTGATTCGAGCCAGGCTTGGGTGGCCGCACTCATTGCGACGGCTACCTCGTTCTCATTCGACGACATCGAGCATCACCTTGATGGCGTTGTCGGAGCGCGTGGTGTAGGTCTCGAACGCGTCGGAGATCTCGTACAGCGGAAAGTGGTGGGTGACAAGAGAATCGGTGTGCAAGCGTCCCTGCCCGGCCAGCGATACGGCTCGGCGTACCGATCCGGTTCCCTCGCCGCGCACCGACAGCAGAGAGATCCCGTTCATCACCGCGTGGTTGAGGTCGGCGGTGACCGGCTGTTGGAAGAACCCGATGAGAACAACCGTGCCCGAGCGTTTCGTCATCCGCAGTGCGTCGTCCACGGCAGTCGGCGCGCCCGAGCACTCCAGGACGATGTCGACGCCCAGTCCGCCGGTGCTGGCGCGTACCGCCGTGATCGCGTCGTCGTCGCGGGAGTTTATTACCTGGTCGGCGCCGAAGTCGGTGCCGATATCCAGGCGGCTTTGACGGGTCCCGACCAAAGTCACCGGATGTGCGCCCAGCTGCCGGGCGAGCTGCACAGCGAGCAACCCGATCGGTCCGGGGCCGATGACCGCGATGCTGGCACCGGCGATGATCGTCCCGAGGGCGTCGAAGGCGTGGATAACCGTGCCGGCGGTTGTCAGAACGACCGCGGCGTCGAAGTCGACGGCGTCGGGCAGCTTCGTGAGCGTGGAGACGTGGTTGGCGACGTATTCGGCGAAGCCGCCGTTGACGGTCATGCCCTGGGTGCGGTGGCCCTTGCGGCGGTTCCCGTAGTTCAGGCAGTCGGTGTACGCGCCGGCCAGGCAATTGGCGCACCGCATACAGCCTCGGTGGGCCTCGGTGACTACCCGATCGCCAACAGCAAACTCGTCGACGCTCGCCCCGACGGCGGCAACCGTTCCGGCGTATTCGTGTCCGGGGACGAAGGTGCCCGGAGCCGGGCCCCCGTCCGCGAAGAAGTGACGACTACGAATCTTGACATCCGTACCGCAGAGTGAAGCTCGGTGTACGCGAACCAGCACCTCGTCCGGCCCGATTTCGGGCACAGGGAGGTGGCGAGTAGTAATCACACCGGGCTCCCCGAGTACGGCTGCCGTCATAGTTTCCGGCAAAGACATTCCGAACCCTTCCGCTGGAAAATCCGTAATTGGCATGGCTTGGACTGTAGATCGAAAATATGCTTGGAGTCCAAATCTATCGAAGTGGAGAATCCCGCTTTCCATGGTGTGATTACCTGGGTACGCTGCGCGTATAAGCTCAGCTTATGGGGTGGTTCGGGAATTGTTATTGGTTCTCCGTCAGTTGTCGGTGTTAATGTCACGCGAAAAACAAATGAGTTTCTGGTCATTCCGAGAACGAGAACGGAGCAGTTTCATGGACCTGGGGATTGCCGGGCGTAATGCGCTGGTGCTGGGCGGGGGTGGGGGTATCGGCGGCGCGGTCGCCGAGCGCCTCGCCTCCGAGGGCGCGGCGGTGGTGGTGGCCGATATCGCGGCGGAAGCCGCCACCGTGCGCACCGACGCCATCACCACCGACGGCGGACGCGCGGTGGCGCTGGAGTGGGATATCTCCGACCCGTCAATAGTCGAGGAACGGGTCGCGTCCGTCGAAAGCGAACTCGGTCCGATCGACATCCTGATCAACAACACCGGTGGCCCGCTGCCGTCGCCGATCGGCGGGCAGCCGGCTACCGCCTGGCGGCAGAGCTTCGAGTCGATGGTGTTGTCGGTCATCACGATCACCGACCGGGTGGTGCCGGGTATGCGGGACCGTGGCTGGGGCCGGGTGATCACCAGCACGAGTTCCGGTGTCGTGGCACCCATTCCGAATCTCGGTTTGTCGAACACGCTGCGCGCAAGCTTGTTGGGATGGTCGAAGACGCTCGCGCGCGAGGTGGCCCCGGACGGCGTGACGTCCAACGTGATCGTGCCAGGACGAATCGGTACCGGCCGCACCGACTATCTCGACCGCGCCAAGGCCGAGCGCGACGGCAAGAGTGTCGATCAGGTACGCGCGGAGAGCGTCGCCTCCATTCCCGTCGGCCGTTACGGCGAACCGGCCGAGTACGCCGCCGCGGTGGCGTTTCTGGCGAGTGCACACGCGGCATATATCACCGGCTCGGTCCTCCGTGTCGACGGCGGCTTGATCGCCAGCATCTGACGAGACTACGAACAGAAACGAGAAGGGAATCCCACATGGCCGTTGTTACCCGGGAAACCTCCGGCGTGTTCGCCATCGCTCCGACACCATTCGACGACCGAGGCGACATCGACTATTCCTCCCTGGGCCGCCTGATCGATTTCTACGAGGGGACGGGCGTGACCGGGTTGACTTTGCTCGGTCAGCTCGGCGAAGCTCCTAAGCTCTCGCACACCGAATCTGTTTCCGTAGTTTCCTACGTTCTCGGCAAAACCACTCTTCCGGTCGTGGTCGGAGTCTCGGCGCCGGGTTATGCGCCGATGCGTTCGCTCGCGCAAGAAGTCATGGCCGCCGGCGCAGCCGGTGTCATGGTCGCACCGCCCAACACCTTGCGCGCCGACAGCCAGATCGTGGGCTATTACGAAGGCGCAGCCGCGGCCGTGGGGCCGGAGACTCCGCTGGTGCTGCAGGACTATCCACTGTCGTTCTCGGTGGTGATCACGCCTTCGGTCATCGCTCGGATTGCTCGCAATATCCCCAGCTGTGTAATGCTCAAACACGAGGACTGGCCGGGACTCGACAAGATCACCACACTGAGGCATCTCGAGGCCAACCAGGACATGCCTCGCTTGTCGATCCTGTGCGGCAATGGCGGACTGTTCCTGGACTTCGAGACCGAGCGTGGCGCCGACGGTGCGATGACGGGTTATTGCTTTCCGGAACTGCTCGTCGATGTCGTTACCCGGACCGCAGCCGGGCGTCGTGAGGACAGTCATGATCTGTTCGACGCGCACCTGCCGCTGCTCCGCTACGAGCAGCAGCCGGGGATCGGTTTGGCGGTGCGCAAGTACGTGATGAAACGTCGCGGGCTATTGACCAGTGATGCGCAGCGGACGCCCAGCGGCGTACTGTCGGAGCACACCCGCTCCGAGGTGGACTACCTGCTCGAACGGCTCGCTCGCCGTGACCCCCGCGTCGTGCTCGTGGGCTGATCGTGCCGAGTCGGCGCGCTTGTGCCGGTGCCAGCGGCCACCACGCGACCTACACCGCTACAACCGGTCACCGGGGGAGAGGAGGTGCTGTCGGCGATGCAGTTGCGACAGCTTGAGTATTTCGTCTTGATCTGGGACACAGGCTCTTTCAGTGCGGCGGCGACACGGTTGTATGTGTCGCAGCCGTCACTGTCGCAGCAGATTCGGGCTCTCGAGAAGGAGTTGGGTTCACCCTTGCTCGAACGCGGACACCACGGCCTGTCGCTGACCCCTGCGGGTCGGGCTCTACTGCCGATCGCGCGTCGGATTCTCCACGGGGTCCAAGACGCGTCCGATGCTGTTCGGCACGTGGTCGACGGAAGCAACGGTGATGTACACGTGCTCACGGTCCGGTCGGTGGCCGCGGGAGTTTTGCCGCCCAGTGCCGCGCGTTGGCATGCGATGTATCCCGACACGGTGCTGCGTTTACATGACTTCTCCCACCGTCGCGATCTCGAAGCGGCCACACGCGCCGGTCGAGGCGATCTGTCGGTAGGGCCGCGCCCAGTCGGTTGGGACGGACCGGTGGTGTCGCTCGGCTATGAGGAGATGGTGCTCGTCGGCGCGGAGGAGCACGTGCCCGGCACCGTCGCCGCCCCGCAGGAACTCGCCGTCGCGGACTGGGTTCTCTACGAGCCCGAACAGGGGATGAGCGAGGTGGCCGACTGGCTGGCGGCCACCATCGGCTTCGCTCCGCGCGTAGTCGCCCGTACCGGCCAGGTCGCCGCCGGGTTGTCCTTCGCCGTCGAGGGATTGGGCGTTACCTTGGCGCCGGCGAACGCGGTACCCGGCGGCTGGGCACGTCACACCCGCCGGATCGGCTCGGGAGTTTTCCGCGAGATCGTCGCCTACAGTCGCCAGGCTCCTCCGCAGTTGGCGGACCGCTACCGCGAGCTGCTGGCCGGTATAGAACTCCCGCTTCTGGACGCATCATCACTTCCTGCAGGGGCGTTGCGCTGCTGACGACGGCGAAGGGGAAGCGGAGATGAGGGCGCTTCGAGTAATTCACCAGGAGGCTCAGGGAACCAGCGACGCAGCCATCATGCGGAGCTTGGTGACCGGCTTACGGATGCCGTAGGCGACGAGCGCGGCGCCTTCGCCGGCGCGGTTCCAGGTGAGGAGGGCGGACCCTGCGGTCGGGTCACCGTCGATGTGGCTGGGTGTGCCGATCAACGGCAGGGACCCGACGACTTTGATGCTCATTCCGAGGATCTCTGTCCAGAAGTAGTCATCGCTCGGTGCCGATGTCTGTGTGTGACCGAGCGCTGACGCGGCAGCGACCCGTCCCTGCGCGACGGCATTGGACCAGAACGCGGACCGACGGTCCGTGTTCCGCGGGTAGGACACGTCTCCCGCAGCGTAGACATCCGGAAAGGCTGTGGCACGGGCGTGATCGATGCCGATACCGATGTGATCGGCCAAGCCGGTGCCGTGTAGCCAGGCCGTGTTGGGCGTTTCTCCGACGCAACTCACCACGAGGTCCGCCGGCAATTCGGTACCGTCGGGCAGGGCTATACCACGTACCGGATTTCCGGAAAGGGAAACGAAGCCCGGCGTTCGAATGAGCCGAACACCGTTTCGCTGAGCGCGTTCGGCGATCAGCTCCGACAGATACGGCCCGAGGACCCGTTCGAGTGGGCGGTCGACGTCGACTACGGTCACCGGGATATCTCGGGCGGCGCACGCGCTGGCCACCTCCATGCCGAGGAACCCCGCACCGATAATGATCGCTGAAGTGGCGGTGTCGAGCCGCGTCCGCAGGGCTCGTGCATCCTCGAGCGTCCGCAGTACGAGTTCACCGTCCTGGTCTGGCCGGGCGAGTCGTCTTGCTTCCGCGCCGGTCGCGATGATCAGCGCGTCGTAGCCCACGATGTGTCCGCCGGCGGTGGTGATTCGCTTGTGGTCGAGATTCGCGCCGACGGCTGCCGAACGTACCTCCTCGACGTCGAGGCCGTCCAGGTGATAGCTGAGCGTGGTGTCGGCGGAGTCGTCTTTGAGGACGGTCTTCGACAGCGGTGGCCGGGAGTAGGCGCCGTGTGGATCGGCTCCGATGAGAGTTATCCGGCCACCGTGTCCCAGGGTCCGCAGTTCACGTGCGGCGGTCACTCCGGCGATCGAATCGCCGACGATGACGACTGCGGCGGATCGGCTCATCGCTGCTCTCGCAGAGCGGCGACCGGGCAGGAATTGATGGCGGCCCGTGCGAGGGCGATCTGCCCATCGGGTACATCTGTGCCGTTGAAGTGATAGATCAATTCACCCTCGTCGTCGAGACCGAATACGGCCGGTGCCTGTTCGGCGCACAGCCCATGACCCTCGCAGCGGTGGTAATCAACGGTGATTTTCATCTGGGAACCTCTCTGTCAGGTGGGAATCAGTTGCAGGGGTAGGCGATTGAAGCGGTGGATGATGTTGTTCATGGCCCATTCGGTGGGGCCGGTGATCTCGATGCGGTCGACTCGGTCGACCAGGGCGCGCAGGATGGCCTGGGTTTCCAGGCGGGCCAGACCTTGCCCGGCGCAGCCGTGGGCCCCGTGGCCGAAACCGAGTTGACGCGAGGCGTCACGACGAATGTCGAAGGTGTCCGGGGCATCCCACTCGAGGGGGTCACGGTTGGCGGACCCGTACATCACCACCACTCGGGAGCCGGAGGGGAGGCTGGTACCGGCGATCTCGGTATCGCGGGTGACCTTGCGGGAGAAGGCCCGAACGGGCGACGCGAGGCGGACAGCCTCGTTGACAGCGTTGGAGATCAGGCCGGGGTCGGCCTTCAGCAGGTTCCACTGATCCGGGTTGGTGGCGAACAGGTACAGCGAGGCGGAGATGGCACCGATCGTGGTGTCCAGCGACGGCGCCAGGTAGTCCAGCATCAGCGCTGGGCATTCCGCGTGGGCGAGCTTGCCTTCGTCGGCGGCTTGCAGCACGTCGTGTCCCGCGCCGCCGGGCTTTATATCGCGATCCCGGGAGATGCGCCGGGCGAAGTGCATCATTTCCAACCCGGACGGCGCCGCTCGTGCCGACCGCAGATTCAGTGGGCCGAGGGCATTGAACGTGGCTCCGGCCCAGCGTAGGAGATGTTCGCGACCGTGGTCGGGCCACCCGATGAGGTCGGGCACGACCGACATCGGCAGCGCGGTGGCCAGGTCGACGCCATCGATGCTCCCGCGTGCGACGGCTTCCGCGACAACCGCGGTGGCTTGTTCATCGATGGTTTCGCGCATCGACCGCAGCGCTCGTGGGGTCAGCCGGTGGGACAGGAGAGCGCGGCGCCGCGAATGTTCGTCGCCGTCGCTGTTGAGCGTGGTCCCACGGGAGAGGCGATTGGTGATCGGGTTCAGCCCCACTCCTTCGCCGGACACGAAGGCTTCGTCGTCGAGAAGTACCTTCTTGCACTCGGCATAGCGGGGCAGTGCGTATGCGCGTTGTCTGGCCAGCCACACCACGGGTCCGAGCTCGCGCAGACGGGTGTAGTGGGGGTAGGTATCGCGGATCGCCGCCTCGGAGTAGAGGTCCGGCTGATAGGCCGGAACGTCAGCACGCTTGGGCATCGAAGCTCCTATCGTCGGTCTCGGCGCCATCGTTCGCGGATGGCGGCGGAGTACGAATATCGAAGTGGGGGAGAACAGCTTGCAGATCCGAGACTCGTCTGCCGGCCTGCTGGACGATGCCGTCCGGACGGATCAGCACGGCGTCTGCAGGTGGTTTTCGCTCGGTCTCATAGGTGTCGAGCACGCTGGCCGGCAGGGTGCCGGCGAGAACACCGGCGAGTTTCCGGGACAGGCTGGCCGCGTCGCGCAGTCCTGCACCCACACCTGCACCATGACCCTCGGCGGTGACCGCGGTGACGTCGACGTCGCCGCGGTCACCGCCGAGGCGTACCGCGCGTGGCCGCGGGGGCACGGTTCCCCACCGTTCCAGCACCACACATTCGATTCCGTACTGGGAGAGCAGGATCGCGGTGGTCGGTCCGGTGGGGCCGGCCCCCACGATGACGACCGGCGCATCGTGGATGTTCATCGATCTACTGTCAGGACCAGTGCGACGTAGCTGATGGCGAGGAAGAACGTCACAATCGCGGGTGCCGCCTCCGAGAGCTTGTCATGCACTCGCAGGTGCGTCGCGATGGCACCGACCATCAGCAGAACCAGACCGATACCCGCGGCCAATCCCGCCGGCCACCAGACGGTCCCGGTCACCAGCCCGGCAGCAGCGGCAACTTCGAGGGCCCCGATCACTCGGTAAGCCGTCACCGTCATACCGACGTGGGCGGCGCGGTCCCGCATTTGCTTCGCAGCGGCGAGTTTCAGGATGCCGAACACTGTGAACTGCGCGGCCAGTAGCACTGTCAGCGTAATTGTCGGGATGCTCATGGCCGGCTCACTGCCTTCCAGGTCAGGGCGAACGAATTCAATGCCGTCTCGACAGCGGCGTGATCGGTATCGCGATCGGTTTCGATGGTCGCGACTACCTCGCCGTCAGTGATCGCCGCGGTGACGACGTGTACTCCGTCGATGTGGGCGAGGGCTTCGGCGACCGCGCGTCGCGTCGCGTCGGCACGCAGTCCGAGCTTGTAGGGCTTTCCGACGTCGGTAACCGGCAATGCGTCGAACACGAGCACCGCCTTCGGCGCGGCGGCGGGTTCGGGAACCCGCTCACACGCCCACTCGAGCAGCTCGGATTCGGTGGTGGTGGCACCGGTGCTGAGGACCACGTAGGCGATCGGTACCTCGCCGGAGTGCGGGTCAGGACGGCCGACCGCACCTGCCGCGGTGACGGTGGGATGCGACAGCAGCGCGTCTTCGATGGTTGCGGGATCGATGTTGTGTCCGCCGCGGATGATCAGGTCTTTCGCCCGCCCGTGCAGGTGGATGAACCCGTCGCTGTCGATATGCGCTAAATCGCCGGTTTCGAGCCAGCCGTTCGCCACGCTGCCGAGACTGTCGAGCACATGTCCGTCTTCGTTGCGGTCGATGACATATCCGGGGAATACCGTCGGGCCGCTGACGCACAGTACACCGGTGGCTCCCGGGGGCAGGTCCTCGCGCGAGCCGTCGTCGCCGACGTTGACCACCTTCACGTGCTGGTAGGGCATCCGCTGCCCGACCGAGCCGGGACGGGGCCGCTCGGGAAAGCTGCGCGCGGTTGCGCAGGTCGCCTCGGTGAGTCCGTACCCTTCCACGAGCGTGACTCCGGTATGGCGCTCGAAGTTGTCACGGACTGCCGGTGGGAGTGGCGAGGCACCGACCATTGCGTAGCGAAGAGTGCTGATATCGGCGTCGAGCGGGCAGTTGGCGAGTACCGCGTACACGGTGGGGACCGCGCTCATGGCGGCAATGCGGTAGTGCGCGACCATCTTCCAGTAGTTGGCGTACAACGCGAAATCTCGGTACCCGAGCGGGCCCGCCCAGACCACCTGCTGCCCCTTGAACAGCGGCGCGAGCACGGTGACCACCAAAGCGTTCACGTGGAAGAGTGGGAGTGCCGCGAAGACGACATCGTCGGTGTCCAGGAGCGAGTTGGCGGCGATCATCCAGGCATTGGCTACTTCACCGCCGTGGGTGTGGGCCGCGAGTTTGGGTACACCGGTGGTGCCGCCGGTGTGGAACAGGCTCGCCAAGTCTTCGGATCTGGGGGGCTCGCCGGAGAAGCTGCTCGAAGTTTCGTCGGAGGCGAGCGCATCCAGGTATCCGGTGTGTGCTGCCTCGAGCGCGGGCAGCGTCTGGATCGCGTCGGCGTCGGTCGAGCGCAGTACGAGGACGACATCGACAAGACCGTCGGTCGCCAATGCCGCTGCGGACTCCCAAGTCTCGGGTGAGAGATCAGGTCCGGCCGCGATGAGAACTCGTGCGCCGGAGCGACGCAGAAGTTCCTCGATGTGGGTGCCCGAGAGGGCAGCATTGATCGGGGCGGCGATTCCGGCCAGCTGCGCGGCGAGGGTGGCGGGAACGAGCTCCGCGCAGTTGGGTGCCATCAGCGCGACCGCGTCGCCGCGGCCGACACCGAGTCGACGCAGCAGGTTCGCATAGCGATGCACGTCGGCGAGAAGCTCACCGAAGGTGCGCCGGACCGGTTCCTGCCAGCGGGCGGCCTCGCACAGCACAGTGAGTGCGACCCGGTCGGGCCACAGGTGTGCGGCGCGAGCGAGCAGAGCGTACGTCGACTCTGGCAGGCCGCGCTCGGCCAGCGGGATGGATTCGATGGCGCACAGGTCGCCCGGTTCGGCGTAGCGAGGCCACAATTCGGCGGTGGCCGCTGCATTGTCGGTGATCACTTGTACCTCACTGTGGTGCGCTGATCGCGGTCCCGGCCGGGGTTCCGGTGAGGATCAGATCCCCGGCATCGAGGCGTTGAAAGCGAGTGAGCGCCTGGAGTGCTTCTGCGGGCTTGTAGATCATGTCGGCGACGGTCATGTCTTGCCTGACCGGTGGCCGGATCACAACCGGAATCCTTCACGTGCGACACGAAATTGGTCATCTGCGCAACGATGCGGCAGGGCGCAGTCACCGGTGAGAGCAGCGAAAGGCTCTCGACGGGAACGAGGTCGGTCGCGGTGCGGGCCGCCTCGACTGCCGTACGGTCGGCGAGTAGCTCCTTGGTGGTCGTGGCGGACGTATCCATACGGGCGGCGCCGGCGAGTGCCTGCACCCACCACGCGTCCCTGGTGCGGAGCACGGAAATGCTCATGAGCTGGCTACTTTCAGTAGACTGCGCAAGCGGTGGAGATCGAGTGGGGGCAGCCCCCAGAGCCCGCGGGCGCGGAAGCCGATGTCCGCGGTGGCGGGGTCCAATTCCCGGAGACCGGTTCGCCTGAAAGCCGCAGTATGCGACTGCAACTGGCTGGTTCCCGATTCATTCGATATCTGCTGCATCAACTCCCGAACAGTGCTGTCCAGCTCGGTCGATGAGGGGTTGGCGCAGATATAGTGGTCAGGACGGAGCACGACGAACGGCTGTCGCTTGAAGTACGGGCGGGCAACTTCGTCGAGGTCTTCGAGGATCTGCTGTGTCGCATCACAATGGACGGGGCGTCGCCCTGGTGAGGTCAGTGTTACATAGGTTGCCTCGAGGACATTGTCGGCGATGCGGCGGCCGAATGCCGACAGCGCTTCGCGCGGATCGGCTTCCCAACCGATGATGCGCCAGCCAGAGCCTGCGATGTCGTCGAGCCGATGTTGTGTTCCGCTGAAGGTTCGCATGAGCGGCTGGGGGAACAAGCGGCCGACCGGCGAACGCAGCGAAGGCGATGCCAGAAGCAAACCGCGTCGGTACCGGGCGGGCGGGCGCCACCGGCCTTGGCGAACGCGTTCTCGAAATGGCGGGATACTCAGGAGCGCCCAGCCCCCCGCATCGCGAATCGTCGCTGCCGAACGCGATTGCATGGTGACCAGACGGCCGGCCCGGACCGACATCTTGGTTATCGCGTCGGCGTGCGGCCGACGCTCTGCCTCATAGGTCTCGAGGATCCGCAGGGGCGCACCATCGTTCACGACTGCCGCGATCTTCCAGGTCAGGTTCGTTACATCGCGGATTCCCGAGTTCAGCCCCTGTCCGATCATCGGAGGCATCAGATGGGCAGCGTCCCCGCACAGCAGGACCCTCCCGACCCGCCAGTGCTCAGCGGTCTTGGCTTGGAAGGTGTAGATGAGATGACGCAGGATCTCCGCAGTGTCGGGGTCGGCGTCCTCAGCGATCACCCGTCGCGCGGCCTCCGGTGTGAGGATCTCGTCGCGATCCTCCCACGGCATTACCTTCCGTTCCCAGCGGTGCCCTCCGGCTGCGAGTCGACCTGTCAGGCGAGGTGCCGCCGGGTTCAGCGTCATCTGGAAATAGGGAATATGAGCAATCGGCTGCGGCAGTTTCGCATCGACGATGAGCCAGGTATCCGTGTATTCGGATCCGACCAACTGGACGCCGACCGCGTCGCGGGTTGCACTCTTGGCGCCATCGCAGCCGATGACAAAGCGTGCACGCTCGTTCGCAGTGCCGCCGTCACCGTGGCGAAATGTCAGTTCGACCCCTTGGTCGTCCTGCGTCAAACCGGTGAGCTGGTGGCCCAGACGGATATCGACATCCGAGTACTCCGCAAGGGCTGTCCGCAGTTGCTCATCCAGCAACGGCTGATAGATCGCCGACATCCACGGATGTCCCTGAAGCTGCTCCGTGGGCAGCGTTGTCGCGACGACCTTGCCACGAGCCGAGACCCACTGGGCGCCCGCCCCGAGGAGCATTTCGCCGGCGGCGCGTTCGTACACTCCCGCTTTTTGCAGCGTACGCAGGGCTTCACCGTCGAGCACGCCGACCCGGGGATTGGAGTAGACATCGCTCTCCCGCTCCAATGCGAGGACTTTCAAGCCCGCACGTGCCAGAAGAAGTGCCGCCAACTCTCCGACCGGGCCTAGGCCGATCACAGCAACGTCGAATGTCATGACAAGCCTCCACGACCCGTGAAAGCGGTTCCCTCGATGAGCGCATCGCCGAATACATGGCCGATCCGCGACTCGTTCATCGTGCGCGCGCTTCCGTCATGCAGTAGCAAGCGACTGTCAGGGATCATCGCTCCTCCAATTTCGACACCGGACGGGGTGTGCGTCATAGCCAACATGTCGGTAACAGTGTTGCCGTTATTATCTCTGCGGTAGCAGCCTAGCCAGTTCGTTGATTCAGTGTCAATGACTTAGAATCAATTTGTGTTTTGCCAGGTGGAGGGGCACTATCGGGCTCGGTGAGTGTTCGGCGATGGAGGGCGCGATGACAAGCACGACCGATGGGGGCCGGCTGACCTCGCGGGCTGCGCAGGCTGCCGAAACCCGGCGACGTCTCATCGATGCGGCGGTCGAACAGTTCGCAGAACGCAGTTACGACGAGGTTGCCGTGGCGGACATCTGCCAGGCTGCCGATGCTGCCCACGGGTTGGTATTCCATTACTTCGGTACCAAGCGTGGCCTCTACCTGGAGGCGGTACGGGAGACGTCGAATCGTGTCTTGCAGACCCACGTGCTGCGTCCCGGTATGTCGCCGGTCGAACAGCTTCGCAGTGCCTTTACCGCGCAATTCCGATATCTGGCCGCCCATCGAGGGCTCGCATTGCGTCTGGTGCTCGGCGGTCGGGGCGCAGATCCCGAGGCTTGGGAAATGCTCGAGGCAGGACGCTGGCAAACGATCGAAGCCTGGATCTCGCTGCTAGGTCTCGACCCGCAGAACCAGGCGCTGCGCATGATGCTCCGGTCGGTTGTCGGCGCGATCGACGAGGCTGCCGTGTATTGGTTGCAGAATGATGAGCCCTTCCCCGTGCAGGCAGTGGTCGAACGTCTGATCGAGCTGGCAGGCGCGGCGCTGCGGTCAGCCGTCACTCTGGACCCCACTCTCGATGCGAAGACCGCGATTCAGCCCTTGCTCGACGAGTTTTATGGATCCTGAAGGCCGGCAATAGAGTCCGCTGGTATCTCAGCTATCGGTCGAAGCGGATCGCTATCCGGTGTTCGCGTGGGTTGGCGGCCAGGGTGTGCAGCAGCGCGCGAGCGTGGTGGCTGTTGCGGTAGGGGCCGATGGCAGCACGAAATGCGGCGACCACATGAGGTGCTTCGTCGTCCCGGTCGACGACCAGCTCACGTGCTGCGGGCGGAAGAACCAAAGCGCGATGTTGTTGCCGGCCTGACAGAGGCCGGGCAGCGCGTCATACAGAGCCGGTCGCTGGCAGCAAGCACGGTCGACAGGGAGTGGTGTAGGCGTAGATAATGTGCGCGGCATCCAGATGTGCGAGGTGGGCGTTGACTTCCGGCGTCGCGATCCGGCGCCGTAGTTCGTCGTCGGCCGGAAGCCGCTGGGGCGGGTTCCGCAAGTCGTAGGTGTGGCGACGTTGAGCGGGATCGAGGTCGTAGCCTCGCACGATGCTGGCCAGGATATCGATGGTGGGAACGGACCGGTCGTGCTCGATCTTGAACAGGTAGGCCGTGCTGATCCGGGCGCGAGCGGCGGTGATCTGGCGTGACCAGCCACGCTCGTGGCGCAGCTGATCGAACCAGATGTGCAGGTCCGGCATCGCTGCCCGTTTCTATGGCGAACTTTGATCACGAATGCGCTGGAGAGGCAATCCTTCATCGTCGGTGAAGTACGGCGCGAATACGCGCTCCGAAACTCGCCACTGCCGCTCCCGGGTACGCACGTAAGCGTTCGCCGATACCGCTGTCATGATGGGCGCCGCGGACTTTCGCGGCGCGGGACCATCGGCCCCGTAGAGAGACATGATCGAGCGGGTTCGCGCCCGTTCGGTGGACCATTCGACCAGCGTGAAGTTGGCGACGAGGTGAAGTGTCGTACGGCTGCCGAGTGCCTTCCTGTTCTTGTAGAAGCGCGTGATGGCTTCCTGGCCTTTCATGCGTGAACCGGTTACGCCGATGTCGAACAGGCCGTCTTCGGTATAGAACTGCGGCGCCTGTGCGCCGTGGTTGAAGTCGACGTCATCCCAGTACGCGCATTCGAGCGCCCACAGTTGCGCCCACAAGGTCGTCGCGTCGTCCGATCCGGACGCCGCCACCAGATTACGCCAGTCCATCTGCCATCCTTATCGATCGGTTCCCACGAAACGAACTCCGAGGCTGCCAAGCCGGGAAAAGGTCACTCGCGCGTCGGTAAGGTTCTCGGCCGGCAGCGGCTCCGCGACCGATCCGGTCATGACGATCATGCCGGCGCGCAGCGCGCGGCCGAACTTCGCGAGGTTGTTCGCCAGAGCCACCACAACGTTGATCGGATCGCCCATCACCTCGGCGCCGGCGCCGGTGGCGACGACCTCTCCGTTCACCTCGACGACCGCACCCTCGTACCGCAGGTCGATGGACGGCCGCGCCACGGAGCGTCCGACGACGATGCTCCCGGTGGTCTTCTGCGTGGCCAGCAGATGCTGCTGGCTGCGCTTCTTCGCCAGTACGGCCGGCGACCACGGGGAAATCTCCATCGCGGGGAGGTAACCCTCGATCGCCGAGATGGCGTCGAAGTAGGTGACCCCGGGTCCGCTGAGGTCACGTCCGAGGAGCACGGCGACCTCCGCCTCGATGAAGGTCTTTCCCGGCCGGACGGCGAACGTCGCGCCCTCATCCATCAGGACAGACCGCATCAGCGTCCCCACGACCGGCGAAATGCCGTCGCCCAGCAACTCCCGCGCCGACCGCGTGGTACCGGCGGCCTTGTAGCCCACAATCGCGTCGCCTCTCGCGGCACGCCGGTCCATCAGGGCGAACTGGCACCAGTACGCCTCGTCCGCGGTCATGTCCGGACGAAGGGACAGAAGATCGCGATAAGGTTCGTGCCACATGTCGTGGCCGTCCAGGAACTCGAGCACTTCATCGGGCACGTCGGTGGACATACTGCTTGTCATAGTCATCACTCCGGGCATTCGTCGACGATGGTGTTCCGCAGGGTGCCGATTCCCTGCACGGTGACTTCGCAGGTATCTCCCGGCCGCATGAACAGCTGGGGTTTTCGCGCGAATCCCACCCCGCTCGGCGTACCGGTCGCGATCACGTCGCCCGGCTCGAGCGGAACAAGCGTGGATACATAGGCGATAATCGTGGGAATGTCGAATATCAACTGGCTCGTGCAAGCCTGTTGAACCACGGCGTCGTTCAGCCGGGTCTGGATGTCCAACCGGTGGGGATCGGCCACCTCGTCGGCCGTCACCAGCCACGGCCCGAGGCTACCGGTGTCGGCGAAGTTCTTGCCGGCGGTGATCTGGGACGTGTGGAACTGCCATTCCCGAATGCTCCCGTCGTTGAAACAGGAATAGCCGGCGACATGGCGCAGCGCATCGTCCCGGCGGATACGCCGACCTCCTGTTCCGATGATCACCGCGAGTTCACCCTCGAAGTCGAAGCTGTCGGTGCCGTGTGGCCTGACCAGGTCTCGCTGGTGACCCCGGATCGTTTCCGGGAACCTGGTGAAGATCGTGGGATGACCGGTCTCGGCTCGCGGAATTCCCGAATCGGCGACTTCGCGGCGGTGGTCCGCATAGTTCGCCCCCACGCAGAAGATGTGGGCCGGCCGGCGGACGACCGGATCGAAGACGATATCCCGCAGCGCGTGGTCCGGCGTTTCCCCGGCAAGGTCCGCGCAGTCGGCGAGCCGCTGATCCTGGAGCAGCCGGCGCAGATCGGAATATCCCAGCCTGGAGCCGACATCGATCACGCCCTCACCGTCCACAATGCCCAAGCTCTCGCGGTCGCCAATTCTGAACGATGTCAACCGCACGGCGAAAAACTCCTTCGTCGCCGTCGCGCATCGGAGTCAGTCATGGTCGTGCTCCGCTCCCACGTGGTTGTGCTCCGCTCCCACGTGGTCGTGCAGCAGGTGCTCCATCAGCAGATCCCGGCCGAAGTCGTTCGTGAGGTCGCGCCACACGGTGTGGATGTGGTTCGCGTTGTCCTCGCTGTTGTCGAACTCGATCAGGGTGACCGGGCCCTGAACACGGTAGTAGTGCCCCTTGCTGTGGTCCGTGCCGCCCGCCCACGCGAAGTGAAGACCATCGAGGCCGTGCTTCTCGATGCGTTTCCACTCCTGAGCCGCCAGGTCAGGCTGCAGCCGGTCGACGTAGCACGAGAGCAGGTCTTTGAACGCTCGCTGGGCCGTGCCGGGCAGCTCGCCGTAGGGGATTCCGCGGGGATGTGCCTTGGAGAACGTGAGTACTTCGCGGTCCTTGTCACCGATCACGAGGTCGTATCGGCCCGTAGGGTGTGAACCCGGTACTTCGGTGTCCGAAATCGTGCGCACGCTTTTGGTCACGAAATCGGTCGGCGACACATCATGAATGATCGCCTGATCGCGTTCCGTCGCGGTCAGGGCGCCCAGTAGCTCGAACCCGAGGTCTTCCTCCTCCGACAGGTGCCGCAGTGTCGAGAAGCGACCCGGCTCCGCGCCGATCATCATCGGCGTCGAGGCGAGCCAGCGCTGTTGCACGCAGGTGAAGCTCAGCGACAGGTGATGGCCCACCAGCCGCCATGCCCAGGTCTGATCCAACTCCGGCTTGCCGAAGAAGCTGAATACGTAGCGGAACGGATCACGGAAAGCGCTGGTCGACAGCCCGAAGACCTTCGCCTGGAGTTGGCGCAGGACGTGCTCGAGATTCATCGTCGTCGCGACCTTCGCATAGGCTTCCGGCCGCAGGCATTCCCCGACGAGTTGGTGGACCATGATCTGCTGGTCGACGGTCATGTCGCGCAGCGGCAGGCCCTCGCGACCGCAGGCCGGCAGGAAGTCCCAATTGTCGCGATCTTCGGAGTCGAACGGCAGGACCGCTCGTTCACGTTGCGCCGCCGTGAACGAGTCGAACAGCGTCATGGCGCTGAACAAGGCCAAGGTCGTCGCGAATCCGGATCCGTCCTCAGGACGGTCGATTGTCGTCATTCTGGCTCCTTTGCCTCACGAACGGTCTGGAGAGATGGCTACATGGGTTCCGGACTCGTCGCCCGGGGTGCATCGGTGCTTGCCCGTGCGATGTCACCAACCCCGTGTGATGTCTTACCGTAGCGGTAGCGCCGAACCGTGGTCAACAGCTGACCTGGGCAACTGGGCGGTGACTCAAGATTGGAATGACGCCTACGCAAACCTTTGACATATCACTTGCATAGTGTGATGTATAACGGTAGTACCGCGTCCAGCTGGCTGAGTGTTAGTCACGAAGTGCCGTGACGGTTTCGGTGACCAGCCCCATCTGACTGGTCCCGAAGTCCGTCACTCGCAGCGAATCCCGAGCTTGTCCGGCCAGCACCGCCACCACACTGATCCCGGTAGCCACTATGGCTGAACACGGGACCAGCGCGATGGCGAGCACGCGGGCGCGGATACCGCCTCGCGGTATCCCGCCACGGCGTACGAGCCGACGCCACTTCGGCGCAGCAAGAGATACCCAGTGCGATCTAGAGTGCTGCGCGCTCGCCGATCACACCTCCGCCCCGACTGCAGTCGACGAAGCAGGCTTCACAGGCCCCTCGTCGCGAGGCTTCCGCCGGATGACCGCGATAACGATCAGTACGAGCCCGGCCACCGCCAGCGCTGCGGGCAGTAGCTCGGATATCGCCATGAGCAGCCGCGCTGCCGTCTTCGCCTGGCCGACAGCGTGAGCCACATCCTTGGGGTCCAGCTGGACGTCGACGGCCATGACGGGCAGTAACGGCGTGGGATGTCCGGCGACGTCGACATTCGCGACGATCTGCTGCTTCAGGGAACCACCAAGTGGCATCGACAGCGTCTTGTCCAGCGAGAATCCGTAGTCGGTCTGCGCCCGATACTGCACGGGAACAAGGTCGGGCATCCCGGCAACCTGCTCCGGAGAAAGAGCGGACCCGCCGCCGGCTTGCATGGCCGCCAACTGCGCGACCGCGGCCTTGGGCAGGGCCGGCGGCAATGCCCGCAACAGTCCTGGGTCTGCAACGGCCCCGGCAGCGTCGACGGTGTAGACGAGCGCGTCCCGATCCGAGACCCTGCTGGACGCAAGAAAATTCATCGGATACGCGCGTGCGGTGAAGGCGTCGTAGAAGGAGTACTTCCCGTCGGCGGCAAGGTTGGGCGGAAATGCCCCGACATAGCCCGTGTGCATGTCGACTTTCACTCCGTCAGGAGGAGTTGCCGGGTCCATGGTCGAGCGGTTCAATGCATATGTGTATTTCGCGGGAACCTCCAGCCCGCCCGGCCCGCGAACCGTGATGGTCACGTCGAGCACCGCCGTGTCGCCGCGCGTCTGCGCGACACGGATGTGCTGCTCGACAGTGACCGGCACATCCTTGGCAATCGCCCGAGCGAGATCACCCGATTGGAATGCGGTCGGGTTCATCAACGTTCCCGTCCCACTGAAATGTGAGACGGCGTCGAGGTTGGCCGGCAATTTCGAAGCCGATGGCGCGACGACGAATCGAAGCACGACGGCGCCGGCTATCAGCAGGGCTCCCAAGACGGCGAGAGCAATGGAAGTTCGACGGATCTTCATGGATTTCGTCTTCCGACTGGTTGGATCCCGGGCCTCAGAACGGCTCATCGACCGGGCGGTCACCCGCTTCGCGGAATGATGTGCCAGAGCATAAGTTGTGATGTGACACACAGTCAATGGGATGTTTCAGCGCGCGGCTTGTTCCGTAGGACGGAACAGCTGCTGGGAATCGGCGGCGAGAAGTGGAAGCCTCGAGGGCGCGACGCCAATTCTGCCCATCGACCGGTCAGCGTTCGGAGATGAGCAATGACGCAGACTCCCGGTGCCCCGTTTCCACAAAAGCACCGTGACCGCCGAACGCACTCACCAGAGCACGCTCGGACCACTACTCGCCGTGGCGGTCGAGAAGCTGGTCGGCGGACCCTGCTACCTCCTCGGGACGCCGATGGGCGGCGTCCACGCCTTATATGTGGGCTCCCTGCTTCCCGAGCGGGTGCTCGGCGTAGTCCTAGAGGGGTCGATGGCGCCGGCGCTGCCCGGGGAGGATCTGTACCCCTGTGCCGGAGGCAACCCGCCGACGGTGGATACCCGATACCGGACCCGCGCCCTCGTAAGGCCATGGGCCACAGCGGAATTCGTCGGTCAGCAGATGGCGAACCGTACCCGGATGTTCGGGTTCTTCGACATGGAGGCCGCCGACGCCATAGAGACCATCGCGGATCACGAGATCCCCGTGCTGGCGTTGCTCGGAGCGGACGACGAAATCCTGCGTCCCACACAGGAACAGCGCATCCGCGAGCGGATTCCGCACGCCGAATTCCACCTCGTGGAGGGCGGCGCTCACGATCTGTAGAGCACCGTCCCCGAGACCTTCGTAAGCCTGGTCGAAGACTTTCTTGTCTCGACCGACACGAAATCCCGATCATTGCAGGCCTGAAGCGGTGAACCTCCGGGCCGCCGACACGTGCGATACGGGCAGTCCGTCTGCCCACCGTAGTTGACCGGTCCTCCGGAATACTTCCGGCCCGATTCCCACACCTCCCTGGGCCGGCAGTTGAAAGGCGGGAAGCGCGGAGACCCCGCTTCCCGCCTTTCTCATTGCGCCATGCTCGACGAGGTCTGACGGACAGCCCCGCGCCGAGCCGCAGCGCGGCCTTTCACCCCACGACGAGGTCGTGCCCCATACGGTCGCGCTTCGTGCGGAGGTAATGCAGATTGTGCGGATTGACCGCCGCCGGCACGGCTACCCGCCCCACCAGCTCCAGGCCGTATCCCTCCAAGCCGCCATACTTCGCCGGGTTGTTCGTGATCAACCGGATTCGGCGAACGCCGAGGTCACTCAGGATTTGCGCTCCCACGCCGTAGTTCCGTGAATCCACCGGCAAACCGAGCTCGAGGTTGGCATCGATGGTATCGAGGCCGTCCTCCTGCAACGCGTACGCGCGAATCTTATGTGCGAGACCGATACCTCGACCCTCGTGCCCCCGCAGATACACCACGACGCCACAGCCCTCGGTCGCGATCATATCCAGAGCCTGCTCGAGCTGGGTTCCGCAATCGCAGCGCAGAGAGCCGAATACGTCTCCTGTAAGACATTCGCTGTGTACGCGTACAAGCACGCCATCGTCCGAGCGGGACGCTGCACCGACATCCCCCATGAACAGTGCAAGATGCTCGGTGCCATCCAGGATGCTTCGATATGCGACCGCGCGAAAGTTCCCCACCTCCAGTGGCAGCCGAACAGCGACCCCGGGTTCGACCAGTTGCTCGCCGGCACGTCGGTACCTGACCAGATCGGCGATGTGCAAGACCGGTAGCTCGTGTCTACAGGCGAATTCGATCAGCTCCGCCCGTGTCTGCATACCGCCGCCCTCGTTGACGAGTTCGCTTATGACCCCGACTCCCGACAAGCCTGCCAGCTCGAGCAGATCGACCGTCGCCTCGGTGTGCCCCGCCCTGATCAGCACACCACCTTCACGCGCGCGCAACGGAAAGATATGACCTGGACGGCGCAGACTCTCAGGACGAGTATCCTCACTGGCGAGCGCACGCAGCGTAGCGGTGCGTCCTGCGGCCGAAACACCGGTCCCGGTGCCGACCCTGTCCACGCTCACCGTGAAGGCGGTCCCATGCGGATCGGTGTTGTCCGCAACCATCGGCGGCAACTGCAATGCATCGGCACGCGGCGCGGGCATCGGAGCGCAGACGATTCCGGTTGTGTGGCGAACGAGAAACGCCGTCTGCGTCTCGGTGATCAACTCGGCAGCCGCGACCAGATCACCCTCGTTCTCGCGGTCCGCGTCATCGATCAGCACGACCATCCGGCCCGCCGCGAGAGCCGCAACTGCTTGCTGCACCGCTCGGGCACCCTTGACAGACATCACCCAAGGCCCCCGATCGTGGCGGAATGAGTGCCGGTGTCGAAGTACCGACAGCGGAACACGCTTCGAATGTCATCGAAAGTCGACAGATCCACCACAGCTATTCCTCTCGATGAACGCAATCCGATTTCGCGCATACAAACGCGGCAGGCGAGGTCCGCGAGGCCAGCAAGGCCGGCGATTTGTCGACATGCTCCCGCAGTGATACACCACACGATAGCTTCTGATACTTTTCAGGGCAAACGTCGGCGATGGCCGCTCAGGTCGGAGAACAGCCCTGATAGCACGACACTTCGAGCTCGGCCGCTCATGACGGGAATCCGGCAACGCCTGCATCGTGGCTGGCGGCCTTTCGAAGATGGACAGCTCACCGCGCCGTTCTCGCAGCCGGCAACCAGCGCCTCGATCTCCCGGTGCGTCGCGTCGGCACATGCGCCGATCCCCGGAATCAGCATAACGAGCGCTGTACGCGCAACGCGGGGACCGCCCAGAAGCGCCGGGTGCGGATACCGTCTAAGCCGAAACTTCCCACCGGCAGCGCCGCATCGTCGGACGGACCGTCGACCACCGCGACGCCCTATCCGTAGTGCACGCCAGGAGCGGCGCCTGTCGCGAACGGCTGCGCATATTGTCCCGTCCGTGCGGGATCGGAGCCTTGGCGCCGTTCGGCGTGTCGCTGAGGGTGTGGGTGACCTGCACGCCGCGCACCCCGAGGTGATGCCAGCATCACTGCGGGCACCGTGCCGCCGCGCAGAATCCCGACGATCACCTCGGGCACCCATCAGCGCGGATCCGGCACGCCATCCAAAGCCGTATGGCGTTGCAGCGCAGGCCATGTCACATCCAGCGCCACTCCTGCCGTGTCCGCGTCGCTCACCGTACCCCCTGCAAGATGTGCAGCCGGGTGCTTACCTGCCGACCGCGCGCCGCAGCCGGCCGGCGTTCGGGAGTCGTGGCATGGGGATATACCGGTCAACCTAGTTGTGTCTCCGGGGGCTCGGGTGACCGGTGTTGTGTCGGGTCCCCGATGAAACGATTCTGGTCACCGTCACCACAAACCGGCCTCTAGGGTGACGCGGCCGGGGTTCCGGATTCGTCGCCGGGGCGATCGATGCTTGCATTTGTGATGTCACTAACCCAATGTGATGTCTTACCCGAGCTGTAGCGCCGACCCGTGGTCATCAGCTGACCCCGGCAGCGGGGCGGTCACTCGAGATCGGCACGGCGCCCTCCGCTTTGCGCTGTGACATATCACTTGCGGTGAGTGATGTATAACTATAATATCGCTCGCATAGCACGAAGGCGGGGTCAACCGCCTTCCGGCACTACCCTCCCATCGACGAGAGGACGATCCTGTGAAGGTCTCGTTCACGTGCATGAACTCTTACTACTCACCCGAGGCGCTGAACCAGAGCTTCAGCGCGACGCCCCGCGGGCTCTGGGATCCGGAGTCGGGCAAGCAAGCTATCGCGTGGGCGCTGGAGCAATCGGCCGTCGCCGACTCACTCGGGTTCGACTTCGTCAGCGTCTCCGAGCACCACTACCAGGCCGGCATGTGCAACCCCAACCCGGCGGTGCTCGCCGGGGCGCTGAGCAACGTGGTCACGCGTGGCAACCTCGCTCTTCTCGGACCGCTGGTCTCGATGCAAAACCCGGTGCTGGTGGCCGAAGAGATCGCGATGCTCGACCAGCTGACGCGCGGCCGGCTCATCGCATTGCTGTTGCGCGGCACGCCTAACGAGTTCGAGTACTACAACGTGCCCACCGAGGAGACCAGGGGCCGCACCGAAGAAGCCATGCTCCTCATCAAGAAGGCACTGACCGAACCCGAGCCGTTTGCCTGGAAAGGCCAGTACTACGACTTCCCGGTCGTCTCCGTCTGGCCTGGCCCGACCCAGGTGCCCCACCCGCCGCTGTACGGCTCGGCCAACAGCGAGGAGTCGACGGCCTTCATCGCCGAGCACCGTTTCGGCGCCGCCATGTCCTTCTTCGGCCCAGGGGCGGTGGCCAGGAATATGGCTCGCTATCGCGAGCTCTGCGATCAGCATGGCTGGCAGCCGACTCCCGACCAGCAGCTGTTCCGCTGCTTCGCGGTGATCGGGGAGAGCGAGGACCATGCCGCCGACCTCGCCGCGCGCATTTCCGGCCCGACACTCGCAGACGCCCAGAAGCCACCGTCCACGCCGTCCACCGACAGCACCTCGGTCGAGGACATGAAGGCGTTCGGGTTCGGTTTTCTGCAGTTCACCGGCACACCCGGCAACCTGGTGGAGGAGCTTCGCGAGTTCCAGGCCAAGACCGGTGTCGGCATTATCGACCTCAGCTTCAACATGGGCTACCTCACCCACGAGGAAACGCTCGCCCAGCTGCGCCTGTTCGGCCAGCACGTCCTCCCACAGGTCCAGCGGTTCGCCCCGGTGCCCGCGTAGTCCTATCACCAACCCCGATTCGTAGCGCATTATGGAGATATCCATGTCGAAGGCCCCCGGAACACCCTTCCACCGAGGAACAGTCGTCGCCGGGCAGTACACGCTCGACTACGCCGAAGCCGGGCCGGCCGAGCCGATCACCACGATCGTGTCCCTGCCCGGCTCGGCCGGACTGGAAATGTCGATCGCCAAGGACATGCTGGCGCAGCGGCATCGCGTGGTCGAGATCAACCCGCCGGGCTGGGGCGAGCGTGACGACGTCACCACCCGCTACCACCAGAGCGATCTGGGACCGCTGCTCGTCGAAGCCATCAGCACCCTCGTCGCCGGTTCCTTCCACCTGCTCGGAACGTCGGCGGGCGGCGCCAACGCGCAGTACGTGGCCTCGCTGCTGCCCGAGCGGGTGCGGGGCGTGATCCTGGAAGCGTCGATGACGCCGATCCTGCCGCCGGAGGACCTTGGCGAGCCGCCGAGCTCCGACACTGCGTCAGACGAGGTCGAGTATCCGATGCCGGATCCCGACCCCCGCAAGCCCTGGGCCACGAAGGAGTATATCGCCCGACAGATGGCAAACCGCTTCCGGATGTTCCAGTGGGTCGATTACGATTTCCAGCCCACCTCGGCGATCGCCACCATCGCCGACCGCAAGATCCCGGTATTGGCGCTACTCGGCGACAAGGACGAGTTTCTCCGCCCCAGCCAGGAAATACGCTTCCGCGAGCAGCTGCCGCACGCCCAGTTCCATTTCGTGCCCGAGGGCGGCCACGATCTGCAGAACACCGTGCCCGAGGCCTTCGTGGCATTGGTCGAGGAATTCATCGCCGCAACGACTCACGCGTAACCGTCCACGGTCCACGATCCGAAGGGAAACTGAATGCGGTTCTCCTCATTTCGGATTCCCGGCAGCACGCCGTTGTCGCGCCCGCCGCCATGCTGCCGGCGCGCGAATCTGAGACCGCCTCAAAGGTACGAATGACATGTCAGTCTGCTTGCCCTAGTATGGCAGAAAAGCAGCCCGGGCGCAGATCATCGCGCCCGGGCGTCGGTCGGCAGAGAGGCTGGACCATGACGCAATTGCACCCGCCGACGCCGGAGCCGTCGTTGGCCGGGATTGCGTATCGCCTGCTGCGAGAGCAGGTCCGCGGCGGTGCGCTTCGCCCTGGGCAGATGGTGACCGCGCGGCAACTAGCGCTCCGGCTGGGAATCGGGCTGCCTCCAGTCGGAGAGGCCCTCTCACGGCTGGCGCGTGACGGTTTGGTCCGCCGCACGGCACTCGGCGGCTACCAGATCAACCCGATCACGCGGAAGTCGTTCGACGACTTCTTCCTGACCTGGCAGCTGATCGGGCCGGAGATCGCCAGGGCTGGGCTGAGAGCGGCCACAGACAGCCAGGCCGACCGGATAGACCGGCTCGTCTCCGAGGTCGACAGTGTAGTCGCGGGGGATCCCACTCACCGGAAAATTGCCCGGTTCCCCGAGCTCGGGGTGGCGCTGTTCGATCTGCTCGCTGTGGCCGCCACCAACGCCCCGCTTCTCGAGGCATACCGGAGTCTCATGGACGACTTCGCACTCATGTGGTCCGTGCTGTTGACCGACGACGGCCCGGACTCACTTCGCGCGGCCTACCTCGGTTCACGCCCGAAGCTCGACCGCGGTGCCCCGGACCGGGCCGCGGAAACCGTACGGGAATTCATCGAGGCGTGCCACGCACGGGCTCGCCGGTCCGTCCCGGCACTCGGGATGATTTCCACCCATGTGGACGGGTGTCGGCTCGATCACCAAATGCGCATAGCGGTACGCGACACGCTACGCTGAGGCACGCTGGCATATCACAAACGCGAACGAGCGTGGAAAGGTGAGCATCAGTGTCGGTCACCTCTGTCGAACCCCGGTCTCTCGGCGAGGCCGCATACCGGCAACTGCGGTCGGATATCGTGTCTTGTCGGCTGGCGCCTGGACAGCGTCTCACCGAACGCTCGCTCGCCGAGGACACAGGATTCGGGATTTCCCCGGTTCGCGACGCGCTGACCAGGCTCGATCATGAGGGACTGGTGCGCACGCTCCCCCGCAAGGGCTATCAGGTCACGCCGCTGACGCTGAAGTCCGTCGACGACCTGTTCACGCTGTGGCGCATCGTCGGGCCTGAGATTGCTCGTCTCGGCCTTCGCGACGCGAGCGCCGACCAGCACAAACAGCTCGTCGCCACGTTCCGGGAGATCGCGCAGCCGGACAAGACCTCATGGCACCGCGTGGACGGTACGCAGTCCCGCATGTTCGCGCTCGACGCCGAAGCGTTCACCACCCTGGCCCTCGCCACCCAGAACGACTACCTCATCACCATCTTCCGCCGCCTGCAGAACGACCTGGGGCGCATCTGGGTTCTCCTGGCGCGGGGCCAGACCCCGACGCCGGATTTCGGCGTCGACAAGGAATGGGTGGGGCTGCTCGAGCGTCGCGACGGCGAGGCGCTGGCGGCGACCGTCCGCGACGCGATCGCCGATGTGCACGCTTACGCACTCCGGATCTTCAGCCGGTGGCCCTCGGTCGCGGCCAGCGAGATCACTTCCCCGCGCGCCTGATATCCATCAAGCAGCGCGGACGCTGACATAAGCGTCATCGCCGCAGATGGGCACCGGTCTGTCTACCATTGACATTTCACTATTCATTTGAGATATTTCACATTACTGGGAGGTAGCCATGAACAACGAAGTCGCTCCGCTCGGAGTTCCGGCACCGCAGAATCTGCTGACCAGCTTCCGTCACGTGATGGCAGCCGTGTGCACGCCGGTCTCGGTGGTCACCACGGTCGCGGGCGGCCGCCCGCACGGCACGACGGTAAGCGCGTTCGCCTCGCTGTCTATGGACCCTCCGATGGTGCTCGTGTCCCTCGACCGCCACTCCGACCTGTTGACGCTCATCCGGGAAACCGGCGCCTTCGGGCTCAATGTCCTGAGCAGCGGCCAGTCGGCCCTCGCGGTCAACTTCGCACGCAAGGGCGAAACCAAGTTCGCGGACGTGGCCTGGGACCTCGAGGCAGGCGTGCCGCGGCTGCCCGGGACTTGCGGCTTCCTCGCCTGTGACGTGGCCGAGGCCGTGGCCGGCGGCGACCACGTCGTCCTCCTCGGGCACGTCCGGTTTACGGAGCCCACCGGCGGGCAACCGCTGACTTATCACTCGCGCGAATTCGGCACCCACGCGGCGCTGGAGGAGGCGACGGCATGACGCCCGCGGTCCCGGCCGAAGCCGTCCGTACTGCGGTCAGCGCACTTGCCGCCGGCGGGATGATCGGCATGACCGACGACGCGGATCGTGAGAACGAGGGCGACCTCGTCACCGCCGAGATGGCCTTCCTTGCGCGGCACCAGGGGAATCGTCTGTGGTTGATCACCGATGACGGAACCCGCAGGCTCGCAACGCCGTTGACGCTGCGCTTGCCGGGGTGAGTTTGCCGTCGTTGTGTAGCACGGTGATCTCGTAGCCGAGGAATTTCGCCGCCTGGGTGCGGGCGTGCGTGATCAGCGTCTTGTCCTGGGACAGTTCGAGTTTGAGTTCTTCGCGCAGGGAACGTCGTGAGGCGGGATGCCCGTCGTCGACCCGAGGGTTCGAGACCGGCCGAGCCTCTGTCCGTTGACGCCCGACGTGCCTGTATGTATGTTCCTTCATACCTTGTGGTGCTTGCCCCGCCTACTGTTGCTTAGGAGACTCCGTGGAACGCATTGCTCGATCGGGCCCGGCGGAGGGGCACGACGATTCGCACGAAGGTCAGTGCACCGCCGACGAACGGCGGATTCGGGCGCGTGCCGTTGGGCTTCTTGACTTCGTCGGAAGCGGATGGAGGCGACCTGTCCGGACGTCGACCCGACCGTTCCCATCGCCATCTGGGGCTATGCGACCGGCCGCACGCTCGTACGCTCCCTGGAGGGGATGGACGAGCTCACCGGGAAGGGATCCATGGACTCGATCCGCGGGCTCCAGGATGAGGGCGTGGCGATGCTGCTTCCCGGCGTGAGCGTCGATGGGACCGGCCCCACCCTGCCTCTGGTCAGCACGACGAAGGTCCAGCAGTTCGTCGACGGGCAGTGGGAAGTCGGCGAATGACGACCACCCGCACCTTCGAGAACAGAGCGAAATTGGAGGAACCGATGAACACCCGTAACCGCCCGTCCCGAACGGGCGCGCCGACCGACGACTCGTCGGTTCGACGAGTCCTGAACCCCCAGTCGGTGGCAGTCATCGGTGCGTCCGCGAAGCCTGGGTCGGTGACGGGGCCGATTATCGCCAACCTGGAGCGGAACGGCTACCAGGGAACGGTCCACCTCGTCGGGCGCACCCCGGGGACCGTCGGGGAACGGCCCATCCTCACATCCATCGAGGATCTACCGGACGGCATCGACCTCGCGATCCTGTCGCTACCGGCCGAGGCGGTACTCCCCACCCTGGAACAGATCGCCGACAAACAGATGGGCGGCGCGGTCGTGTTCGCCTCCGGCTTCGCTGAGATGGGGGAACAAGGAAGCCAGCTCCAGTGCGAGATCGCCGAGTATGTACGAGCGCACGCGCTCCGGCTCGTCGGCCCCAACACGGTCGGCTACTTCAACTACGTCGACAGTTTCCACGTGTCTCTCGTGGACATGGGGGAGCTGCCGCCGATGCGCCGTGACCTAGGTCCAGGCCTCGGTGTCGTCACGCAGAGCGGCTCGATCGGCGCGCACGTCGCCGGGTCGCTCCTCGAGCGCGGCGTCCCCGTCTCCTACACCGTGACGACCGGTAACGAGGCCGACCTCGGTCTCTCCCACATGGTCGACTTCTTCGCCACCGACCCCCACACCGGCGGTGTTGCGATCTACGCCGAGCAGGTGCGTGACCCCGCAGCGTTCCTCGCGGCGGTGACGCGTGCCCGCGCCGCCGGCAAGCACGTCACGCTGATGCACTCGGGCCGCAGCGCTGCCTCCAAGGAGACGACTCAGTCGCACACCGGCGCGCTCGCCGGTGACTACGAGGTCATCAAGACCGTCATGACGGCCGCCGGGGTAGCCGTGGTCGAGAGCCTCGAGGAGCTCCTTGACGTGAGCCAGCTGCTCCTGAGATATCCGCAGGCACCGGTCGGAGGAATCGGCGTCATCACCTCGTCTGGCGCAGTGTGCGGGATCGCCCAGGACTACTCCGCCGGCCATGGCCTCGCCATGCCAGCGCTGTCGGAGGCTGGCGTCGAGACACTCAGAGCCGACCTCCCCCCGTTCCTGCCCTCCCGCAACCCGCTGGACCTCGGCACGTTGCTCGCGGTCAAGCCCGAGCTGCTCGACCTCGGCCTGGAGGTCTTTTCCGCCGAGGACGCCTTCGGCAGCCTGCTGGTGAGCATTCCACTGGTCAACCCGGTCCTGGCGCGACGGCTCATGGAGGGCTTCGTGAAGACAGCCGTTCACGGCGAGAAGCCCGCCGTGTTCGTGATCCAGTGCGAGGACCACGACTTCTGGCCCGACTTCGAGCGGCTCGCCATCGAGGAAGGCGCCGTCCTCATGCGCTCACCCGAGCGAGCGATCCGGGCTCTCGCCGCACTCACCAACGTCGGCCAGTCCTGGGCCGCGACAAACTCCTCCAGCCGTCAGGCGGACGGGGCTGCCTCACCCCTGCCTGCCGGGAGTCTCGCCGAGTGGCAAGGCAAGAAGCTCCTGCGCGAGTACGGAGTCGACGTCCCGGCCGGGGATCTTGCCAACAGTGCCGAGGAGGCCGTCGAGCTCGCCTCGAAGCTCGGCTGGCCGGTCGTGCTCAAGGCGCAGTCGAGCAACCTGGCCCACAAGACAGAGGCCGGCGCCGTGGCGGTCGGGATCCCCGACGAAACCTCGCTTCGCGCCAGGTTCGAGGAGATGCAGCAGCGGGTCAGCGAGTACGCGCCCGGGCTGGAACTGGATGGCTACCTCATCGAGACGATGGCGCAACCCGGAGTCGAGCTCGTCATCGGCGCGCGACGAGATCCCGACTGGGGACCTGTGGTACTGCTCGGCCTGGGTGGAATCTGGACCGAGACGCTGGCCGACGTCCGGCTGTTGGTGCCTGGAGCCACCCACGCCGCCATCTTGACGGCTCTGACCAGTCTGCGCGGGGCCGCCCTGCTGCAGGGTGCACGCGGCGCCGATCCGGTGGATCTGACGGCTGTCGTGCGGGTCGTGCGCGCGGTCAGCAACCTGGTGAGCGAGCATCCTGAGATCACCGAGATCGACTTGAACCCGGTCGTGGCGACTGCCTCGGGAGCCGTCGCGCTCGACGCTCTCGTCATCTCTGCGGATCACTGACCCCGACCGAGAGCTACCTGCCCGCGTCGGGCTGGAGAGGAAAGCATGACTACCGAGGCCAATGCACCAGAGGAGACGGTGCTGACCTACCTGGACGAGAACATCTTCGTCGTCGCCCTCAACCGCCCGGAGAAGCGAAACGCGTTCTCCTTGGCGGTGCTCGAGCGCCTGCGCGAAGTCTTCGCCGATCTACCGGAGAACGCCAAGGCCGTGGTCATCACCGCGAAAGGCGACCACTTCTGCGCCGGCCTCGATCTTGCTGAGCACAAGGTCCAAGCCCCGTTCCCCAGCGTGCTGTCCTCACGCCGGCACCACGACACCTTCAACTCCATCGAGTTCTGCGGACTGCCCGTCATCACCGCTATGCACGGAGCCGTCATCGGCGGAGGGTTCGAGCTGGCGTGTGCCACCCACATCCGAGTGGGTGAGCCAGACTGCTTCTTCCAGCTCCCCGAGAGCCGACGAGGCATCTTCGTCGGCGGTGGCGGAACCTTGCGTGTGCGCCGGCTCATCGGGGCGGGCCGGATGGTCGAAATGATGCTCACCGGGCGCCGCTACACCGCCGAGGAAGGAATCTCCCTCGGCATCATCCACTACCTCGCCGAGCCCGGCGGCGCCTTCGCCAAGGCGATGGAGCTGGCGCGTGTGGTGGCCCAGAACGCACCGATCTCGAACTACCTCATCCTCAACGCGATCGCCGCCATCGACGACATGCCCGCAGAGAGCGCGCTGTACACCGAAGCCGTCTCAGCCGCCCTCACACTCACCTCGGCCGACGCACAGCAGGGGATCGACGCCTTCCTCAACCGAAACCGCGACTGATGAACAACCCCGACGCCCCCACAGCGCCCCTGAGAAGCCCCGTCGACGCCGACGCCATCGACGTTCATGTCCACGTGGAGGTCGACGAGTCTGGGCGGCTGTCCCTACCGGATTCGTTCAACGCCGCGATGGCGCACTACTTCGGTACCAGTGACGCGCCGCCCGGGATCGACGATCTCGCCGCCTACTACCGCGAACGCAGGCTTGCCGCTGTTGTCTTCAGCGTCGACATCGAAGCATTCACCGGCTACCCGGCGCTGTCGAACGAGGAGATCGCCGAGGGTGCCGCACGCAATGGCGACGTCTTGATCCCGTTTGCCAGCATCGACCCAGCCAAAGGCCGCCGCGGCGCGGCTCATCTGCGTCGACTCGCCACGGACCACGGCGTGAAAGGGTTGAAGTTCCACCCCAGCCTGCAGAACTTCGCGCCCGATGACCGCAGTGCCTACCCGCTTCTGGAGGCGGCCGAGGAACTCGGCCTGGTGGCAACCTTCCATACCGGGCAGACCGGCATCGGGGCAGGCATGCGAGGAGGCGGCGGAGTGAGCCTGGCCCTGTCCAATCCGATGCTGCTGGACCGTGTCGCCATCGACTTCCCTGACTTGTCGATCGTTATGGCGCATCCGTCGTTCCCGTGGCAGGACGAGGCACTGGCTGTGGCGACGCACAAGCCGAACGTCTACATCGATCTGTCCGGTTGGTCGCCGAAGTACTTCCCTCCGAACCTGGTGCGCTATGCCAACAGCCTGCTCCAGGACAAGGTCCTGTTCGGGTCCGACCACCCGGCTATCACCCCCGACCGCTGGCTGTCCGACTTCGCCGCACTCGACATCAAGGACTCCGTGCGACCCAAGGTACTCAAGGACAACGCCGTGAAGCTCTTGAGGCTCACCCCATGACGGCTTGCTTGTACAGAGGAGAACTCACATGGACCTGAACGACCAAGCTGTTGCCATCGTCACTGGAGCAGCTTCCGGACTCGGACGCGCCACCGCGGCCCGACTCCACGCGGCAGGTGCCGCGGTCGTGCTGCTGGACCTGCCCGAATCGACCGGTGCCGCGGTCGCCGCGGAGCTCGGTAACAGGGCCGTCTTCTCACCAGGCTCGGTGACCGATGAGGCGGATGTCGCTGCCGCGGTGGCGCGTGCCCGCGAACTGGGTGCCGTTCGTGTCCTGGTCAACTGCGCCGGCGGGGGGGCAGCGGGCCGCACCGTCAAGCGGGACGGATCGCCTCTCCCGATGGAGGCGTTCCGTCGCGTGGTCGAGCTCAACCTCTTCGGTAGCTTCAACACGGCGAGACTGGCCGCGGCGGAGATGGCCACCCTCGAGCCCATCGACGGCGAGCGGGGGGTCATCGTCAACACGGCGAGCGTGGCCGCCTACGACGGTCAGGTGGGGCAAGCGGCCTACTCCGCATCCAAGGGCGGCATCGCCGCCATGACCCTGCCGCTAGCACGTGACCTCGCCGTCACCGGGATCCGTGTCATGACCATCGCCCCGGGTATCTTCGACACCCCCCTGCTCGGCAGCATGGACGAGCCCTCACGCGCAGCGCTCGGCGCGCAGATCCCGCACCCGAAGCGCTTCGGCCGGCCCGACGAGTACGCCGCGCTCGTCGAGCACATCGTCACCAACCCATTCCTGAACGGAGAGACCATTCGCCTCGATGGCGCGATCCGGATGACCGCGAAGTGATCCGCATCGGCGACGGGCGCCAGGCGACACGGGGCCGCGCGCTTGCAACCGTTCTTCGGCCCATCGCCTCGATTCGCCTATGTAGCAAGGAAGTTCGCCAGCAACGGTAAGCCGTAGGCGCTGAGGACCGACTCCGGATGTGCCTGCACGCCCATGACGGGGTGGGTGTTGTGTCGCACTCCCATGACGAGTCCGTTACTTGTGCGAGCGGTGACCGCGAGCTCGTCGGGCAGAGTGTGGGGGTCGGCGACTAGGGAGTGGTACCTGCCCAACATGACCGGGCTCGGCAGCCCGGCCCAGAGCCCCGCGCCATCGTGGTACACCTCGGACCCCTTGCCATGCACGACCTCGGGAGCCTGGACGACCTCACCGCCATAGGCCTCCACGATGGCCTGGTGGCCAAGGCAGACACCCAGGATCGGGGTGGACGGGCCGAGACCCCGTACCAGATCGATGCACGCACCGGCCTGCTCCGGACTGCCGGGGCCTGGCGAGAGCAGTACGTGGCTGAGCCCGAGCTCTTTTCGCAGACGGATCGGGTCGTCCAGTTCGGGCGCGTCGTTTCGGATGACCTCGCACGCGGCGCCCAGGCGCCGTAGGTAGTCCACCAGGTTGTAGACGAACGAGTCATAGTTGTCGACGACGAGGACACGAGCGGGCCCCGCTGCGGACGGTTTCGACAGGTCGGTGGTCCTCGAGCGACCGCGGTCTCGCGTCCACCCCGACACGGTCGCGAACCCGCCCGGGGTGGCAGGCCGCTGCGCACCGCCGTCATCCATCTGATCGACGATCGAGCCGAGGTACGCCGAGGACTCCGCCTCGTCCATGCCACCCTTCAGGGCACCGCCCACGGCGGCCAACAGCGGCGCGGCCTTGGTGAGGCACTCAGCCCACTCCGCGGCCGGGTCGGAGTCGATGACGATCCCGCCGCCGACCCCCAAGGAGATCCGCTTCGCGGTGCTGTCAATCTCGAAGGTGCGAATGGCGACGTTCAACTCCAGCCCGATCCCGTGCAGGAGACCTCCGATCGCGCCGGTGTAGGCGGCGCGCCGGCTGGCCTCGAGCTCCGAGATGAGCTGGAGCGCTCGGACCTTGGGTGCACCGGTCACCGATCCGGGCGGGAAGGTCGCACGCAGCAGGTCGCCGTCGGTGACATCGGATCGCAGTTCGCCTTCGACGTCAGAGACAAGATGCCAGACCGCGTACGGCTCCGGACGTGGCTCGGCGGCTACCACGGTCCCCGGCACACACACTCGGGCGAGATCGTTGCGCATCAGGTCGACGATCATCAGGTTCTCGGCACGGTCCTTCCCCGACCGCGCCAGACTCTCGGCGAGACGCTGATCGACGCCCGGGTCGGGATCGCGAGACGCGGTTCCCTTGATCGGCGAGGTCAGAAGCCGCCGGCTGCGTCGCCGGAGGAAGAGCTCGGGGGAGAAGCTGACCACCGCGCCACCCGGCCAGGCGACGTAGGCGGCGAAGAGGGGCGCCAGCCGATCCACGCCTGCACAGAACAGTTCGGCTGGATGACCGCGGAAGCTCGCCCGTAGTGCAGTGGTCAGGTTGACCTGGAACGCGTCGCCACGCCGAAGATGCTCGAGGACCTGTCTCACCGCGCCCTGGTGCGCACGTCCCGAGCGCTCCGGGACGAAGGGAGTCAGCAGGTACGGCGTGCCGATACGTAGGCGCTCCGAGCGGGCCTTGATCAGATCGACGACGCTGTCGGCCCAGTTGCGCAGTTCGAACTCGCCGCAGCCGCCCTCAGCCCACCATCGACCCTCCCGGAGCCGCAGCGCGCGGTCGTAGTACCCGATCACATGCGTGGGGCCCGGCGGGGTCGTGCCCTGTCCCTGCTCGACGTTCTCGAGGCCATGAAGTAGCTCATAGCCCCAGTAGCCGATCCATCCGCCGGCGAAGCAGTCGCCGACCTCGTCGTAGGCGGGGCGTCGAGGACGGCGAACGCGTCGCCGGCCGACGCCACTCGGCGACTCGGTTCGAAGGCGACCAGGGCTGCACCATGGCCCCAGCCATCACCGATGAGTGCGACCAGGCCCGCCCGGTCGCGGAGGGCCCTGATCAGCTCGGTGGGCGTGAGGGCGAGGTCGAGTGAGACCCTGGTTGCCGCATGAAGGCGAGGCGGTCGATGAACCTCACTCACCCTGAGTCCTCCTCTCGGCTGGGGCGACGCGTCGAAACGGCCGCGCTGTGCGTGCGGAGGCCTCGTAGCACTCCTCGGCTCAGTCTGTATGAAGATGCTTACATACTAGTGCGTTTGGCGGTACTGCACAGATCAACCCGGCGGCCTTCCTCGGTCCCGCCCTTTCGGGCTGTGCAATGCCGGTCGGCCCGAGGGTGTGTTCCTGTTCGGCTTCAACAATGAACCCGTGTCCTTTGCCATTGACGTACGCCACACCGGGGGAGTATTTATGTATATTCATACATAATGTAGAAAGGAGATCCGGGTGACGACTCAGCAGGACGTCCCTGCCGGTGCCGGCGGCACCGTCGAGGACCCTTATGCCGCGATCGAGCAACTCGGGACGGCGCCGTTGTGGCGCTACTACGGCAACGTGCTGCCCAAGGAGCCCGAGCCGCAGGCCGTGCCGTATCTGTGGCGGTACGCCGCGCTGCGGCCCTATCTGCTCCGGTTCCTCGACGAGCTCTCGCTCGAGGAGGCCGAGCGCCGGGTGCTGATGCTGATCAACCCGGGCCTGCAGGAGCCGCCCGCCACGACGACCACTCTCTACGCGGGCCTGCAGATCATCGGTCCCGGCGAGACCGCGCAGGCTCACCGGCACACCTCGAACGCCTTCCGGTACGTCATCGAGGGCTCCGGGGCCTACACCACGGTCAACGGGGAGCGGGTGCACATGCACCCCGGTGACCTCCTGCTCACGCCGAACTGGCACTGGCACGACCACTACCACGAGGGCGACGGGCCCATGGTGTGGCTCGACGCGCTGGACTACCCGCTGACGACCAACTGCCTGGACGTCAACTTCTTCGAACTCTACGGCGACCGCTCGCAGAAGAGCTCAGTACCCGACGACCTGTCCTCCCGCCAGTTCATCCACGGCCAGCTCTCGCCGGCCTGGGAGGTGGCACACACCGATGCCTCTCCGGTCGGCAACTACCCGTGGGCGGAGACCAGGCGGGCGTTCGACGCCATCGGCGACGACGCCGAGGGCAGCGCCGCCGAAGGGGTGCTGCTGGAGTACAAGAACCCGATCACCGGCGGCCCGGTGCTGCCCACCATGGGGTGCCGGGTCAGCAGGCTGCGACCCGGGTTCCGGGGCGTCGCGGTCCGGCGCACCTCGAGCGCGATCTACCACGTCGTGCAGGGGTCGGGTGTCGCCCAGGTCGGGGAGACGCAGCTCGACTGGACCGACAAAGACGTCTTCGCCGTGCCGCCGTGGCAGCGCTTCGAACTCCGCAACGCCAGCGACACCGAGGACGCCTACCTGTTCAGCTTCACCAACGAGCCGGTCCTGCGCGCACTGGGCTTCTTCCGCGAGGAACTGCCCGACGATGTCGGACCAGCCTGAAAGGAGTGCTGCATGCGCTTCGTAGTGTTCGCCGGGAACCGCCTCGGCCTGGTGCAGGGCGACGACGTGGTCGACGTGACCGGCCTCGTCCCGGGACCCATCGGCCCGGCAGGCCCGCTGCATCAACTCATCGAGTCCGGCACCGCGACCGGGTGGAGGCCCGAGCAGCTCGAAGGGCTGCCTCGACAGGCCCTCGTCGAGGTCACGGTCGCCGCACCGTTCCCCCGGCCCCCGAAGATTATCGGTGCCCCGGTGAACTACCTCGACCACAAGGCCGAGATGTCCGAGACCCACTCCATCGCCGACCTCGGGGTCTTCCTCAAGGCGAGCTCGTCGGTCATCGGTCCCGGCGAGCAGGTCCGCCTGCCCTACGGTGACAAGCGAATCGACCAGGAGGGTGAGCTCACTCTCGTGATCGGTCGAACGGCCAAGGACGTGCCCGCCGAGCGGGCGCTCGAGCACGTCTTCGGCTACACCTGCGGTCTGGACATGACCGTCCGCTCGTCCGAAGACCGCTCCACCCGCAAGTCGTTCGACACCTTCACTCCGCTCGGACCGGTGGTGGTGACCGGCGACGAGCTCGGAGACCCGGGCTCCCTTCAGCTGGAGACACGGGTCAACGGGACTGTGCGCCAGCGCACGTCAACCGCTGACCTGATCTTCGATGTTGCCGAGCTCGTCGCCTATACCAGCTCGGTGATGACACTGTGGCCGGGAGACGTCATCCTCACCGGCACCCCGGCGGGTGTCGGACAGGTGTACGACGGCGACAGTGTCGAGGTCGAGATCAGCGGCATCGGCACGCTCGCGGTGAGGGTGACCGGTGCGTCAGCGCGTCCCTACGACCAGCGCCCCGGGAGCGCCGTGAGGTCGGCGAGCACGTCCGGCTGAGCGAGGGTGCCACCGAACCGACTCTCGACGACGGCCGTCGGATGGTGCGTGCTTCGGCGCCCCTGTGATCGACCCGCAAGGGAAGAGCGCTCTCGAAGAACAGCTCCGGATTGGCGCTGGCCGGCGTGTCGTTGCCGACCTCGAGTAGCGCGTTGTAGCGGCCCCGCTGAGTGTGGGCGAGCACAGCGTAGAGGCGCTGCGCGTCGACGTGTTCGCGCAGCGGTGACGCGCCCGTCGGCGGGGTTGTGGATCCGCAAGTCTTGACAAGTCCACCATCGTCACACATCATAAGAATGTATGTTGATACATACGCAAGTAATTTCCGCAGGCAGTTGAGGTTCGGTTGTGACCGGCGGCGTGCAGTGGGGCTGGGCCGAAAGCGCCCGGCTCCCGCGGCGCTGCTTCCGAACCGGACCGTCGCGAAGCGGTGCGCCCCAGGTGGCACCGGATTTCCGGGGAACCGACCACGTTCGTGACCTCATGACACCGAGAGGAACTTGCCACCATGGGCACTGACGCCACGGCTACCTCGCTCCAGGATCTGATCGACACCAAGCCCGATCTGGTCGACTACATGTACAACGACGCCCCGGGTGCGCACAGTCGCACGCGGGCCGACCTGTCACCGGTCCCGGTGGAGTTCACGAACTGGCGCGACGAGCAGCGCTCATGGCGGGAGACCGCAGTCCTGTTCGACCAGTCGCACCACATGCCCGAGCTGTTCGTGAAGGGGCCGGACGCGCGCCGGTTCCTCGGCACGATCGCGGTCAACAGCCTGGCCAACCTCGACACCACCCGCGCGAAGCAGATCATCGGTGTCAACCCGCGCGGGCAGGTGATCGGCGACTGCATCCTCTACGACCTCGGCCAGGAGACCTTCGAGCTGGTCAGCGGCACTCCATTGCTGAACTGGATCGAATATCAGGCGAAGGCGGGGGAGTGGGACGTCACGCTCGAGCGCGACAACAACACGTCGGACAACCCGACCGGGAAGCGCACGAAGTTCCGGTTCCAGCTCGACGGCCCGAACGCGAGTGCGATCTTCGACGAGGTCGTCGAGGGCGGCGCCCCGGAGATCAAGTTCTTCCGCGTGGCCACGGTGAAGATCGCCGGCGTCGAGGTGCTGGCCCTGCGCCATGGGATGGCCGGCCACAAGGGCGTTGAGCTGTCCGGAGTGTACGAGGAAGGCGAGCGGGTCCGGCGGGCCATCCTCGAGGCCGGCGCCCGACACGGCCTGCTGCAGGGCGGGACCAAGGCATACTTCAGCACCCTCTACGAGAGCGGCTGGCTGGCCTACCCCCTGCCCGCGATCTACACCGGCGACGAGTTGCGCGCCTACCGCGAGTGGCTGCCCGCCGATGGGTGGGAGGGCCGGTTCCAGATCGCCGGCAGCTTCAAGACCTCGAATATCGAGGACTACTACGCCACCCCCTTCGACCTCGGCTACGGCCACATCGTGAAGTTCGACCACGACTTCATCGGCCGTGCGGCCCTGGAGGAGCTGGCCAAATCGCCCAAGCGGGTCAAGGTCACGCTGGTCTGGAACAGCGACGACGTGGTCAGCATCTTCCGCTCGCTGCTCGAGGACGACATCCCGTACAAGTACCTGGAGCTGCCAGTCGCCGACTACGGCAGCCTCATGCAGCGAGACGAGGTGCGCACGCTCGACGGCACGCCGATCGGACTGTCCACCTACTGCGGCTACAGCGGCAACGAACGCAAGTTCCTGTCGTTGGCGATGATCGACGTCGAGCACGCGACCCCCGGCACCGAGGTCACCCTGCTCTGGGGTGAGTCCGACGGCGGATCACGTAAGCCGCGCGTCGAGAAGCACCGCCAGCTGCTACTGCGCGCCACCGTTGCGTCCGCGCCCTACGCCGTCGCGGTGCAGGCGATGCAGCGCTCGACTATGGGCTCATCGCCCTCTGCTTGACCCCGGTCCCGTGGCCCGCCCGGTCGGCGGTGCCTGGACACTCCACCAACCTTGTCGCTTCCCCAGGAGGTTTCATCATGGCTGCTCAGAATCTGCAGGAGATCCTCGCCGAGTCCGGCGACATCGTCGGGCTGCTGCGCAACTCGCAGGTCGGGCCGTACAACTACCCGGCCGTCACGGCTGAGTACCACAACTGGATCAACGAGCAGACTGCGTGGCGCGACGCGGTCGTGCTCATGGATCAGACCCACCACATGGACTCGGTCTTCGTCCGGGGCAAGGACGCGTTCCGGCTGTTCTCGGAGACCGCCTTCACCTCGGTCAAGTTCCCGGTGAACGTCGCCAAGCAGTACATACCCGCCACGCCCGCCGGGCACGTGATCGGCGACGGAATCATGCACCGCGAGGCCGAGGACGAGCTGATCTACGTTGGCCGCTCCGCCGCCGCCGACTGGCTGCTGTTCCACGCCGAGACCGGCGGCTACGACGTCGACGTGACCGTGGACCGCCGGTCGCCGATGAACCCGCTAGGTCAGCAGGTCACCCGCACCTTCTGGCGATTCCAGATTCAGGGCCCGCGCGCCTGGGATGTGATCGAGAAGATCAACGGTGGACCGGTCGAGAAGCTGAAGTTCTTCCACGAGGACTGGCTGACCGTGGCCGGGGTCAAGGCCCGGACCCTGCGCCACGGCATGGCAGGCGCCGCGGGACTCGAGCTGTGGGGCCCCTACGACTCGTACATCCCGGTCCGCGAGGCCATCCTGGAGGCCGGTGCCGAGTTCGGCATCGTCCCCGTCGGCGCCCGCGCCTACCCCCCAGCGGCCCTGGAGTCGGGCTGGGTGTCGGCGCCGCTGCCCGCGATCTACACCGGCGACGAGCTGCGCGCCTACCGTGAGTGGCTCTCGCCGCAGAGCTACGAGGCGGTGCTGTCCCTGGCCGGCAGCTTCGTTTCCGACAATATCGAGGACTACTACCTGTCCCCGTGGGACCTCGGGTACGGCTCGTTCATCAAGTTCGACCACGACTTCATCGGCCGTGAGGCCCTGGAGCGAGCGGCCGGGCAGACCCACCGGCGCAAGGTGACGCTCGAGTGGAACGCCGAGGACGTCACGCGGATCCTCGGCTCGGTCGTGGACGTCGACGGTCCGCGGTACAAGTACCTCGACCTCCCGCTGGCCAACTACGGTTTCGCGGGCTACGACACCGTGCTCGACGCCGACGGCAACCAGGTCGGGGTGTCGCTGAACAACGTCGGCTACACCGCCAACGCGCGCCGAGTACTGTCCATGGGCTCGATCGACGCCGATGTGCCCGAGGGTGCGGAGCTGACCCTGATCTGGGGCGAGCCCGACGGCGGCACCGGAAAGACCAACGTCGAGCCGCATGAGCAGACCCCCGTGCGCGTCGTGGTCAGCCCTGCGCCGTTCTCCTCGGTCGCCCGGGCCGAGTACCAGGCGGGTTGGCGGACCGGCTACTCGAAGCTCGATCCGGCGCGCTGATTCGGACCCGGGACCGGCGCGACGACAGAGCGGCCCACGCCGCGCCGCCCCCGCTCTATGCCGCTCACACGGACCGCAAAGAATGTATGTAACTTCTTACATTTATTGTTGAGGCTGCAGGTAAAGGAACGGTAAATCCACGATGGCGAACGGCCAGTCCAACGTCCTCCGCGCGGCGGATCGGATCGGTCCCCACAGTCAGCGTCAGGCCACCCTGGCCCGGGCACTGCGTGAGGCGACCTACGAAGTGCTGCCCTTCAAAAGCGCCGAGGAGAACGTGCTCGCTCACGTCCCCACCGATGTTGCGCTCACTGTCACCACGACCGAGGCCAAAGGCCTCCGACCGACCGTGGAGCTGGCGAGCAGGCTGTGTCGGAGTGGCTACCGCGCCGCGCCGCACCTGGCCGCACGCCTGGTTCGGGACAAGGCGCACCTGTCCGACCTGGTTGACCAGCTCCGTGCGGCCGGGGTGACGGGGATCTTCGTCATCGCCGGTGACGCCTCCGAGCCCGCGGGGGAGTTTCACGACGCTCTCGGGCTCCTCGAGGCGCTCAGGGCGATCGGGGATCCCTTCGACACCATCGGGATCGGCGGCTATCCCGAGGGCCACGGCCTGATCGCCGACGCCCTGATCGAGCAGGCCATCGTCGCGAAGGCACCGCACGCCACCCAGGTCATCACCCAGCTCTGCTTCGACGCCCCCGCCACCATCGCATGGGCGGACAAGGTCCGCGCCGCCGGTGTCGACCTGCCGATCCGGGTCGGTATCCCAGGGGCGATCAGCCGACAAAAGCTCATCCGGGTATCGGCCGGGCTGGGGCTGGGCCAGTCGGCGCGATTCCTGAAGAAGCAGCAGAACATGTTCTGGCGATTCTTCCTGCCCGGCGGTTACAGCCCGAACAAGCTCGTGGAGCGGCTGACGCCGGCCATCGAGCGCGACGACACGGGGCTTTCCGGGCTGCACGTATTCACCTTCAACGAGCTCGACAGCACCGAGGCCTGGCGGCAGGCCTGGCTGCAGAAGCTGTCCTGATCCCGGCCCTTCGCGGATAGGAGCGGAACGGAATGAGTGCCCAGGTCATCGATGGGCGGGCATGCGCCCGCGCGCTCGAGGACACCTTGACCGGTGAGGTCGCGCGGCTGCGCGGAGACGGGCTGGGTATAGGCCTGGCCACGGTGATGGTCGGGGAGGACTACAGCTCGGTGGCCTACGAGCGCCGCCTGCAACGGCTGGCCGCGCGGCTGGGCGTGCCCTACCTCCCCCATCGCCTCCCGCAGTCCGCCGCTGAGTCCGACGTGGTGTCGCTCGTGGAGCGACTCAACGCCGACGCCCGGGTCTCCGGGAGCCTGGTGCTGCGGCCGCTGCCCGCGCCGATCGACGAATCCGTCGTGTTCCGGGCGATCGACCCCCGCAAGGACATCGAGGCGGTCCACCCGGAGAATGCGGGCCTGCTGGCTTTGGGGCGGCCGCGCTTCGTGCCGTCCACGGCCGCGTCGTGCTTTCACCTCCTCGATAGCTGGTTGGACTCGGTGGGGGAGGACCGGGCGGATTTCTACCACCGCGCGCTGATCGTCGTCGTCGGCCGCTCGAACAACGTCGGCAAGCCGGCGATCTCCCTCGGGTACGAGCGACAGGCCACCGTCCAGTCCGTCGACGAGTGGGCCGACCGCACCACCGGCATCGGCAGGCACACCCGCTGGGCGGACGTCCTCATCGTGGCAGCCGGGAAGGCGGGTCTGATAAAGGCCGAGCATGTCAGCGAGAACGCCGTGGTCATCGACGTCGGGATCAATCCTCAGCTCGGTGCCGACGGCGAGGTGCACATGGTCGGCGACGTCGACCACGCCTCGGTGGCCCCTCGCGTCCGCGCGCTCACACCGGTGCCCGGCGGCGTCGGACCGGTGACCGACGTGTGGCTGTTGCGCAACGCCGTCCGCGCCGCCCGCCTGCAGGCCGGCGACGCGGTATCCGACTTCCCGGCGACACTTCTGGAGACATCATGACACCGCCGATCGGCGCCCAGCGCGCCGTGCTGACCCTGTCCTGCCCGGACGCCCCGGGCATCGTGCACGCGGTCTCCGAGCTCCTTGTGGATGCCGAGTGCACCATCGTTGAGAGCCAGCAGTTCGGCGACCCGAGCTCGGGCCGGTTCTTCATGCGGGTGGAGTTCGCCCGCATCGACGGCACCGCTCTCGACGTCGTGGACCTTCGTCGGCGGACGGGCGAGGTCTCCGACCACTTCAGCATGACGTGGCGTCTGGTGGACGCGTCCGACCGGCAGCGGGTCGTGCTGATGGTCAGCAAGTTCGCCCACTGCCTGAACGATCTGCTGTTCCGGAACTCGATCGGCGAGCTCAACCTCGACGTCGTCGCCGTGGTGTCCAACCACCCTGACCTCGGACGCCTCGCCGACAGCTACCGCGTGCCCTTCCGGCACATCCCGGTCACCCGTGCCACCAAGGCGGAAGCTGAGGCCGCGCTCCTGGAACTCGTGCGCGAGGAGAACGTGGACCTGGTCGTGCTGGCCCGCTACATGCAGATCCTGTCCGATGACCTGTGCAAGCAGCTCGAGGGCCGGGCAATCAACATCCACCATTCGATGCTGCCGAGCTTCAAGGGCGCCAGGCCTTACCACCAGGCCCACGCGCGCGGGGTCAAGCTCATCGGCGCCACTGCCCATTACGTGACCGCCGACCTCGACGAAGGCCCGATCATCGAGCAGGAGCTGATCCGGGTCGACCATTCGCTGACCCCCGACCAGCTCGCCGCCCGCGGCCGCGAGGCCGAGAGCCGGGCCCTGGCCCGCGCCGTCCGCTGGCACAGCGAGAACCGGATCATCGTCAACGACACGAAGACGATCGTCTTCCAGTGACCGTCGTTCAATTGACGCCGACGGGCGAGAGGCCCGCTCGCAGGCGAGAGGTGTCATGAGGGCAGGACATCATGGCCGACGTCGGCGACCGACGGCTCGAGCAGCAGACCATCGGACGGTTCCTCGACGCGCTGGCGCCAGGCTGCCCGCCCCCGGGGGTGGCGCCACCGCCGCGCTGCAGGCGGCCCAGGCTGCGGCATTGCTGTCGATGGTCACCGCGCGTCCACGACCGGCCCGAAGTACGCCGAGCACAGACTTCGCGTCGGGCGCTATACGAGCCCTCACCTCACCTCGCTCCGGGAGCGCATCGTCGTCGATGGCGCCTCTCTACCAGCCGAGCGCTTCGTCGAGCTGTGCGAACGAATGCGCCCGTCGATCGAGCTGCTCGACGCCGTCTCTGGCGCCCCGGTGTCGTTCTTCGAGGCCGTCACCGCGTTGGGGTTCCTGACGTTCGCCGCGGAGCGGGTTGACGTCGCTGTCGTCGAGGTGGGAATGGGCGGGCGCTGGGACGCTACGAACGTTGCGGACGGCCGAGTCGCGGTCGTGACGCCCATCTCACTCGACCACACCGAGTTGCTCGGTCCCGACGAGATCTCCATAGCCCGCGAGAAGGCCGGGATCATCAAACCCGCCGCGACGGTGGTGCTCGCCGAGCAGTGTCCGGACGTCATGGAGGTGCTTGTGGAGCGCGCCCGTCTCGTCGGCGCCGACGTCGCCGGGACCAGGGAGGGAGTTCGGACTGTCGGCCGGACACCTCGACCGGACGGCCAGCTGCTCCACCCGGCCGGATGGCTGGGCCGCTACCCGGAGACCCTGCTGCCGCTGCTGGGCGCTCATCAGGCACAGAACGCCGCACGGCCGTTGGCGCCGTCGAGGCGTTCGTGGGCTGGGCGGGACGCTCGGTCGATCCCGTGGGGACGTCCGAGGCGCTCGCCCGAACGAAGTTGCAAGGGCGCCTGGATCTCCTCGGCGCGGACCCGCCCGTAGTCGTGGACGCCGTACACAACCCGAGCGGCGCCCGCACCAGCCTGGCTGCGGTACGGGAGGCGTTCCCGGGCAAGGAACTCGTGGTCGTGCTGGCCGTCTTTGCCGACAAGGGCGTCGATGGTCTGCTCAGAGCCCTGGCCCCAGGCGTCGGACAGCTGATCGCCGCGGAGAACACGTCGTCGCGCCACCTGCCGGCCGCCGAGCTGGCCAGCCGCGCCGCGACAGTCGTCTGTCCTGCTCGCGTGTGCCTTCAGCCCGACCTGGGCCGGGCGCTCGACGAAGCCAGAGCGAGCGCCGTCGCGCGGGATACCGTGCTACTCGTGACCGGGAGCGTCGTCACAGCGGGCGAGGCACTGACCCAGCTGCCCTCACGCCCGTGATGACCCGACGAGGAGCCGGGATGCTGGAAACAGATCCCCTGTCAAGCCAGGGCGGCGGTGACGCGCATCGCGTCGGCTGTTGCCGCGGCGTCGTGGACCCGCACCCCCCAGACACCGGCCCGAGCCGCGATCACCGACGTCGCGAGGGTCGCCGCGTCGCGCTGCGCCGCGGATCGGGGAGCGTCCGAGCCGCGAGCGATGACTTGGCCCAGGAACCGTTTGCGAGAGGCTCCGAGCAGCACCGGAAACCCCATGCCGACCAGAGACGGGAGAGCGCCGAGCAGGGCGAGATCGTGCTCCGGCCGCTTGGCGAACCCGATGCCTGGGTCCAGCACGAGCCGGGAGGGGTCGACGCCCGCGGCGACGGCAGCCTCGACTCGCGCCGACAGCTCGTCACGAACCTCGGCCACCACGTCGACGTAGTGCGCGGCCCGGTCCATAGTGCGGCTGTGCCCACGCCAATGCATCAGCACCCAGGGCACGCCCAAGCTCGCTACCACGGAGGCCATCGCCGGATCGGCCAATCCGCCGCTGACGTCGTTGACCAGCACCGCCCCCGCGTCAACGGCGGCCTCGGCCACCGCCGCGCGAGTCGTGTCGATGCTGACGGCGACGCCGGCGCTGGCCAGCGCAGCGACCACCGGGAGCACCCGTTGCCGCTCAACGGCCTGGTCGACCCGCTTCGCGCCCGGGCGGGTCGACTCGCCTCCCACATCGACGTAGGCGGCGCCGGCTCGGGCCAGCGCGAGCCCGCGGGTGATCGCGCGGTCCACCGAGGCGAACAGCCCGCCGTCGGAGAAGGAGTCGGGGGTGACGTTCAGGATCCCCATGACCACACAAGCACCGGGCTGCGGGGCGCTTGTGGACGGCGATCCGCTGGTGGAGGGCACGAGCTGCTGTTCGGTCACGGTATGGGTCATGCGGCATCCAGATCGTCGGCGGGGGACGGAACATTGCCATTATTATGTCTGTATTTACATACTATTCGTCAAGGCGCGACTTGACGTGAAGTAGCGCACCGTCCCGTCGGAGCGCGGCGTCAGATCCCGTTTGTTGCGCTACGTTATCCTGAGCGTATTGACATACATTGCTCAGGAGAAAGCGGAGGTCCTTGATGTCCCTGCGCATGGCGGTGCTTGCACTCCTGACCGCGCGGCCGATGACCGGTTTCGACTTGATGCGTCAGTTCGACTCCTCGGTCGGGTACCTCTGGAGTGCTCCGCATACTCAGATCTACCCGGAGCTGCGCAAGCTCGAACAGTCAGGCCTGGTCGCGGGCAAGGACCTGCCGCGGGGACAGAAGGGGACGAAGCGTCAGTACAGCATCACCGAGGCCGGCGTCGATGCGCTGCGCGCGATGATGGACGAGGTGGAGGAGCCGCGCCGTGAGCGGGATCCCTACCGACTGAAGGCGGCCTACATGGAGTGGGCCGATCCGGAGCGGGCGCGTGCGCAGCTCACCGCCCACCTCGAGTTCTTCCAGGCAGCACAGGTCCTCCACCAGCAGCAGCACGATCTCATCCTGGCGCGCAAGGTCCCCCTATTGCGAGACCGTCTCGCCCACGTTCCCGTCGCCCAGCAGGAGGCGGTCATCGAGTTCAAGGCCTTCGCCTACGCGGGTCTGGTGCGCAAGGCCCAGGTGGAGGTCGAGTGGGCGCGCGAAGGGCTCGAACTGCTCGATCGACTGGCGCGCAAGCGATCCGACAGTGAGGCCGTCGCCGAGGCTGTCGCGAGCAGGCCCGGCGCCTGAACATTGGACGGATCCAGCTGCTGGGCGACTTCGGTAAGAACCTGCCACACCACCGCTACGCCCGGCACCACCACTGATCGAGCGCAGCCGGGGCGCACGACGCCCGCACGGGCCGTCGACCGGCCCCGTGCCACGGCGTACCTTTATCGGCGCAGCCGCCCGGCGAGTGTGAAAGCTCCGCGGCGCGGTCGTCGTGTTCCCAGGGCATGAACGTCACCGTGTGGTGGGGTCGGAAAGGCGAACGACAGCCTGGACTGGTCAGAAGCTTGTCCAACCGCGGGAACGGTTGTGGCTCATTACAGGTTCGCCTCGTAACTCTTACCCGGACTGTGACCGGCCAAGTCAGCGACCATCTCTATCGCCTACTCAGGATCCGGTCCCGGAGGCTGTTTGGAAGCAGTCGCCCTTATCAGACCCAGGCTGGTTCATTCGGCGTCTTGCGCTGTCCAGGCCGCGATCTGTGTGCGGGAGGTGAATCCGAGTTTGGTGAGGATGTGCTCCACGTGGCCATCGGCGGTGCGTTGGGAGATCACCAGTTTGGCGGCGATCTGTTTGTTGGTGAGGCCTTGCGCGATGAGGTCGACGACCTGCCGCTCCCGCTTGGTCAGCTCCACGGACGGACCGGTGGAAGTGGTGTTTGTGGGCTGCTCCCCGAGAGCGTATCTCAGTGCGGCGTCCATCCCCATCGCCTGGCCGCGTCGGAATGCAGCCTCGAACCTGCGGGCACCGAGGGAGACACGCGCCATCCGGTCGCAGTCGTCGTGATAGTGCGATCGTCCCGGGAGGTTGCGCTCGAGACTGCCCACGGACTGCCACAATTGCTCCGCAGCTCCCATCAGTACGGCCCGGCGTTCGGCATCACTGTCAGCGTCGATGGTCCAGGCCAGCACCTCGAGCCCGAAGGCAGCCATGATTGGGTTGCGTACCTTCCGGTTGACCCGCAATGCTTCCTCGAGCAACTTTCGTGCCTGTTGCCGCTCGCCCTGGTGCCACGCCGTAACGCCGAGACCCCACAGTGCGGCCGCCCGAAAGCCCGTTTCGCTGCACGCTTCGGTGAGCGAAAGTACTTGCTCGTTGATCTCGATCGCCCGTTGTGTATCGCCGTGCATGGCCTGTACCCAACCAAGCAGGGAAAGTGCAGCAATGCGCAGAAAGACTGGCCGATTCGCACCGAACACCTCGACAGCGCGTTCGAGGGAACAAGATGCGCGCGCAAGATCTCCGAGATCCATGGCCAGGATACCATCGGCGTAGGCGGCGAGCGCCTTGTTCACGGGGGTGGGAGCCTGTTCCGCGAGCGCGTGCACTTCCTCCACCAAGGCAGTCGCCGCCTGGCGGTCGTCCTGCATCGTCGCCAGCACGGTGCTGGCGTGCAGCGCCTTGACGCGGTCAGGTACCGAGCGGGCGCACGGACGGGCAAGAATGCGGTCGAGCCAGCGTCGACCTTCACCTACCAGACCTCGGAACATCCAGAAACCCAATAGTCCGCTCGCGGTGCGCAGGCCGGCTACGGCCGCCTCCTGGCCATCCTGGCTCAGGCAGTATTCAAGTGCCACGCGAAGGTTGGGTTGCTCGCGGTCGAGTCGGGCGATCCAGTCGAATTGCCGGTCGCTGATCCAGCCGTCCTCGGCGTCCAGTACCAGCCGCTGGTACCAGTCGCGGTGCCGGTGCCGTATCTGCTGGTCCTCGCCGGAGTTCCGCAGTTTCTGCCGGCCGTAGTCGCGCACCGTCTCCAGCATCTGGAACCGCACCACTCCATTGGACTCGCTGCGGATCAGGATCGACTTGTCCACCAGCGAGGACAGCACATCGAGCGGACTGTCCGGCGCCGGATCAGCGCCGCAGATCTGTTCGGCGGCGTCGAGTTCGAAGCCGCCGGCGAATACCGACAGCCGCGCCCACATCCGCTGCTCGGCCGGGGTGCACAATTCGTAACTCCAGTCGATGCACCATCGCAGGGTTTGCTGCCGGGTGGGCGCGGTGCGGTTGGCGCGGGTCAGCAGCGCGAATCGGTCGTCGAGGCGCTGAAGGATCTGCTCGGGAGACATCGTGCGCACCCGGGCCGCGGCGAACTCGATCGCCAGCGGTAGTCCATCCAGCCGGGCGCAGATCCGGGCCGCGATGACCTTGTCGGCCTCCGAGAGTTCAAGACCCGGCACCACCGTGGTCGCGCGGTCGGCAAACAATGTGACTGCGTCGTATCGCGGCAGCTCGCGCGGTGACGGCTCACAATCCAGGTCCGGCACCATCAGCGATGGCACCCGCAACACCGCCTCTCCGCCGATGTTCAGAGGTTCGCGGCTCGTGGCCAGGATCCGCAGGTGTGGGCAGGTCCGCAGCCAGGTTTCGACCAGCTTCGCCACCGCGGCCGCCAACTGCTCGCAGTTATCCAGCACCAGCAACAATTCCCGCGCGGACAGGAACTCGGCCACCACCTCCTGCAACGGTCGCACGGACACGTCGCGCAGGCCAAGGGAGGCTGCCACCACGTCGATCAGCAGCGACGGGTCGGAGACGTCGGCCAGCTCGACCAGCCACACCCCGTCGGCGAACTTCTGGCGCACGCTCGCCGCAGCCCGCAGCGCCAGCCGGGTCTTGCCGACCCCGCCGACCCCGGTGAGCGTCACCAGCCGGGCCGAGGACAGCAGATTCCTCACCTTCGCCACCTCGGTACGGCGGTCGACGAAACTGGTCAACTCGAGTGGCAAAGCGCCGTGCCGAACCACCACCGGTGCCGTCGGCGGGCGCCACTCCTGCGGCTGCGGCATCGGACCGCGGTGCTCGCGAGCCGGTTCGATGTGTAGTGCCATCTCCTCGACCGCGAACCCATGGCAGCGCTGCGCCTGCCGGATCGCCTCCCCGAGTGCTGCTGCGGAGGGCCGCTCGCCAGGGTCGCGGCTCATCGCCGTTGACACCACGGCGGACACGTCATCGGCGATGTCTTGCTCACGCAGGTCCGGTACCGGCTGGGTGGTGATGCGCAGAAACTGGGTGACCACCTTCTCCCCGCTGTGCCGTTCGAACGCCGCATGCCCCGTCAACGCGCAGAACAGGGTGGCACCCAGCCCATAGACGTCCGCGGCCGGGGTAGGAACCTCGCCCTCGAGCACCTCCGGGGCGGTGAACGCCGGCGACCCAGTCACGGTGCCCGCGCTTGTCTGGAAACCCCCAGGTATGTGTGCGATGCCGAAGTCGGTCAATGCGGGCTCGCCGTAATCGGTGAGCAAGATGTTTGCGGGTTTCACGTCCCGATGCACGATGCCCAACCGGTGCGCGGTCGCGAGCGCCCCGGCGATCTTTACCCCGATCCACAATACGGTTTCGGTCGGCAGCGGGCCTTGCCCGCGGATCCTTGCATCCAGCGAGCCCAACGGGTGATATGGCATCACCAGAAACGGGCGCCCGCTCGCGGTGACACCGACCTCCAGGACCGTGACGATGTTGGGATGGCCGGTCAGTCGGCCCATCGCCCGCTGTTCCCGGAAGAACCGCTCCCGATTCTCCTCGTCCGGTTCGGCGGCGAGGATCTTCACCGCCACCGTCCGGTCCAGCTCGGACTGGGTGCAGCGATAGACCACACCGAACCCGCCACGTCCGATCTCCTCGGCATCGGCGAACCCAGCCGCGCTCAGCTCCTCGGTGACAGGCGTGGATGCGTCACGGAGCGTCCGGGACGGGTCTTCCTCGCTCATCGGCTATGCACCATCCGTTGGCGTGTTCCCCGGCAACGGGTAGCACGCGCGTCAACATCTATCGCTGATAGCCAGCGTATGCCTCGGCATACGCCTGAGCTATAGGGACGGTTCCTCGGATCCGCGTGGCAAGCACCGATTCAGCATTCGAACACTTTCGCACGCCCTGGGTGCGGTGGTAGGTCGCTCGATGCACGCTGATTGAGCGTCGAGACGCGCCCGTAGCCGATCTGCATGCGGCGCATGCGTATCGTCAACCCCCGGCAGGTTGACATTGCCGCGTACACCAGGGCGAGGGTCAGTCGATGCTGTCGGGTTCGGGCCGCCAGCGATGTTCGACCTTAGCCAGCTTCCAGTAGGTGAGCGCGACCGCCCACACCACGACGAACAGGCCCGCGATGATGAATCCGACGTTGTTCAAATCAATCCCGGAGATCCCCGCGCTGACCGGGTCGGTCAGGTCGAGCTGGTCGTGCAGGATCCCGACCAATTCGATCGAGCCGATGAGGAACGCGATCGCGATCGACAGGCCGGTGATGGTGAGGTTGTAATACACCTTGCGGACCGGGTTGGAGAAGGCCCAGTGGTAGGCGAAATTCATGAACGTTCCATCGAGGGTGTCGAACAGGCTCATCCCGGCCGCGAACAGCAGCGGCAGGCATATGATCGCGTACCACGGCAGCCCGGCCGCGGCGCCGGACCCGGCCATCACCATCAGCGCCACCTCGGTGGCGGTATCGAGGCCGATGCCGAACAGCAATCCGACCGGATACATCTGGCCAGGACGGGTGATCGAGCGGGTCAGCCGCCCGAGAATCCGGTTGAGGAACCCCCGGTTGTCCAGATGCCGCTCGAGTTCGTGCTCGTCGAATTCGCCTGCGCGCATGGCATTGAACACCCGCCAGATCCCGGCGAGCGCCACCAGGTTCAGTGCCGCGATCAGATAGAGAAACCCGCCAGAGACCACGGTCGAGGCGATGCCCAGGTCGTGGCGGGTGGCCGAGTCGTCGCTGGTGAGGTTGGTGGCCAGCTTTGCCCCGGCGGCGGTGCCCGCGGCCAGCAGCACGACCACGGTCGAATGGCCGAGGGCGAACCAGAAGCCGACGGAGACGGGGCGTTTGCCGTCGGCCATGAGTTTGCGGGTGGTGTTGTCGATGGCGGCGATGTGGTCGGCGTCGAAGGCGTGGCGCATGCCCAGGGTATAGGCGGTCACGCCAAGTCCGAGACCGAACACCTGAGTGCCGACGGTGTAGTGATGCGGCACCACCAGTGTGATGAGGATGCCGAAAGCGATCACATGCAGGGCGGTGATCGTGGCGAACAGACCGCTGGTGCGGATCCAGTCACGCCGCTCCCAGCGCACGGCCGGCCGCGGCGATCCGGAACCGGCGGCAGCCGGTGTGAGGGAAGGGTTTTCGGGCGGAGCCATGGGTTGGTCGGCCTTTCCAGCACTTACGGTGGAAGCGGTGGATCGTGCCGCCTACATTTCGTGCCTGTCGGAACAGTGTCATCGACACCTCGAGTACCGCAATATCTTCGCCGTCACCTCGTCGAGGTGACGTGACCCGCGGGCGCATCTACTGTCGGGGGAGGAGTGGGAGGCCGCCCGCGCCGCTGGCATGAACGCGTTGGACCTATTTTCGGTGGCTGGAAGCCGCTGATACTCTGCTCGAGTAGTTCGGCCAGCCGCAGCGGGGTGCGGTCCGCGAACATCGGACATTGACCTGCACACTGGCAGGCCCTCGGGGGAGCGGCCCGCGGGGATGGCGGTGGCGCCCCCCCGTGACGAATCCAGTCGGACCTACAGAGAATGGACTGTTCACCCGCGACGGTGAGCGTCATGCCCGACCGCGCAAGCGTGACCTCGGATGATCTCCCAGTGGTCGCCTTCTCGAGCGACACCGAAGTGAATCGTTCGACATGCAGAGTGTCCGGCTGCCAGTTCTTGCACCGCTCGGCAACGGCGTCGAGCAGCGCTGCCGGTCCGCAGGCATACACCAAAGTGTCGACGACTTGTGACTGCCCGAGAATGCTGTCGAGATCGATGAGACCTTCCTCATCCTGAGGATGAGTCATCACATTGTCGCGATGGCCAACGCTCAACTCCGCAGCGAATGACATGCTGCTCCGCTGCCGCCCTCGTACACCAGGCGCCAATTCGCGCCGAGTCGGTCCACGGGCGCAACCATCGTGATGATCGGAGTTATGTCGATGCCGCCCGCGGTGAGCAAGTAGTTGCTCGCCTCCGCAAGTTGGAAATGACTCTGCGGCCTTCGGGCCGAAATCACATCGCCAACCGACAGTTGCTCGTGGACAAAACGAGATCCCCCTCGGCTCTCAGGGGTACGTGCCTGACCCACTCCAAGCCTCCTCCATGGCAGCGAGCATTGTGATATCTCAAGTATCTTGAGTTAAGATATCACAACCTTGCCCTACTGTGTCAGCTTTGAAGGTCGCACGATGCAAGACGGGAGTAGCTCGTTTTGAGTGACGATTGATCATGCTGTGAGCAGGTGAAATGCGGTGGGGCTGCTGCGGGAGGGGGCGGGCTTCCAGCCTCCGGTGTGGGCGTTGGTAAGCCGCGGCAGCCGAGGCGAAGGTGCGCGCGGTTGTCCCGGTCCTCGTGACCGAACGGCATCAACGCGCGAGCGCGCTGCTCGGTGGTGAACTCATCGAACAAACGTCATCGCGCTGAACAGGCCGAGCGTGGTGGAGAAGCCGGAACCGTTGGTCGGCTGGTCGATCGTGTGCGTACCAGTGTGATATTTCACATCGCGGATCGGGTAGTTTTTTGATAGTCCATAAAATATCACAACTAGAGGCCGAGCGATGACGCCCCACGGCACACCGATGAGAGGACTTCGTCATGACCCCGCTGGATCCTGCGCGCACCGCGATCGTGGCAGCGCACCTGCAGAACGACATCGTCGGAGCCGATCGTCCCTTCGCCGCCTTTTTCCCCACGGAGCCGCAACGAGCCGGCTTCCAGGGCGCCATACTGCGCGTGCTCGACGGCGCCCGTGCCGCGGGCGTGAAGGTCGTGTACACGCGAATCGCGTACCAGCCAGGCTATCCCGACATGGTCGGGAACGCACCCCACCAGGATTTGGTCAAGCGCAAGGGCGTGCTGGTCGAGGGAACGCCGGGCGCGGCCATCATCGATGAGGTCAAGCCGCAAGCCAGTGACTTCATCTTGACGCACCAGCGGACATCCGGCTTCCACGGCACCCTGCTCGACGCGGTGCTGCGCGGAGCGGGCGTCGACACCGTCGCGATCTTCGGGGTGGCGACCAACCTCACCGTTGAGGGGACCGCGCGGGAGGCCGCCGACCTCGGCTACCGCACGCTGATCATTTCCGACGCGTCCGCGACTTTCTCGCAGAGCGCACACAAGGCGTCGCTCGAGACAATGGACCTGCTCGCCGAGGTCGTGACCAGCGACGAGCTGCTGGCGGCGTTCACGCCACCAGCTGAGGGCGCCTGACCGTCGAGCCGGATCAGGCGTCGAGCAAAACGCGCTCGAGCCGTCGAGGTACCGGCGATCGAGTCCCGGGTCGCGGGGGTCCGGGTCATACCCACATACTCGTCACCCCGAACGGAAACGATTACAGCCACGCACTCGTCTGCCAGTGCATCGGCCGACCGAACGACCTGTTCGGGTCCGGCGTGGAGAAGGGACTTGTCATGAATCCAACCGGTACATCCGACGCCCGCTCGGGCCACGAAGGGGACAGGCTCGGTAGGGGGACAACGGCGCCTCTCCTCACCGCCCTGCACGCGGGAGAAAACTCGGCCACCCCGGCGGTGACCATCGGCGACCGGTCGATGAGTTGGGAGCAACTGCACGGCGCCGCCACCGCGTTGGCCGACCGCATCACCGGCAGCCGATGCGTAGCTATGGACGCTCGGGCAGACGTGACCACGGTGATCGCCGTTGCCGGCTGTCTGCTGGCTGGCGTGCCGGTCGTTCCGGTACCCCCCGACTCCGGTCCGACCGAACGGGCGCACATCCTCAGCGACTCGAATGCGGAACTGTGGCTCGGCGAATCGCAACAGGGTCTCGATCTGCCTGCGGTGCCGATCGAGACCGCCGCGCGTTCGGCCACTGTCTACCCCGAGCGGGATCCGTCCGCCACCGCGCTGATCATGTACACATCCGGCACGACAGGCGCACCCAAGGGGGTCGTGGTGTCTCGCCAAGCGGTCGCCGACGACATCGACGCGCTCGCCGCGGCGTGGCAATGGACTTCCGAAGATGTTCTCGTACATGGGCTTCCGCTGTTCCATGTGCATGGGTTGGTGCTCGGAGTGCTGGGTGCTCTCCGAGTCGGCTCCCCCCTTGTGCACACCCTGAGACCGTCACCCGACCGCTACGCGGCGGCGGCCGGCACCCTGTACTTCGGTGTGCCGACGGTTTGGTCGCGGGTGTGCGCGGATCGCGATTCGGCGCGGGCACTGTCCACCGCCCGGCTACTGGTATCCGGGAGCGCACCCCTGCCAGTACCGGTCTTCGAGCAGTTGGCCCAACTTACCGGCGCCCGGCCGGTCGAGCGCTACGGCATGACCGAGACACTGATCACGGTGAGCACCCGCTGCGACGGTGAGCGCCGTCCGGGCTGGGTCGGGCTTCCACTCGACGGAGTACGGACGCGGCTGCGCGCCGAATCGGGCGATCTGTGTCCCCACGACGGAGAATCTTTGGGACAACTGGAAATCTACGGCACCGTTCTATTCGACGGTTACCTGAACAACCCACAACGCACCGCCGAGGTGATGACCGGCGACGGCTGGTTCCGGACAGGTGATATCGCGGCCATCGATGCAGAGGGTTTCCACCGGATAGCGGGGCGAGAGGCGACGGACATGATCAAATCCGGTGGTTACCGAATCGGCGCTGGCGAAGTCGAACAGGCATTGCTGGCTCATCCCGGGATCAGTGAGGCCGCGGTCGTCGGAGTTGCCGACCCTGACCTCGGGCAACGCATCGTAGCTTTCGTCGTCGGCGACCCACCCGATGAACGGACCGTGATCGACTTCGTCGCCGAGACGCTCTCGATCCACAAGCGGCCGCGAGAGATACACCACGTCGAATCCCTTCCACGCAATGCGATGGGCAAGGTTCAGAAAAGCCTGCTCTACCCCGCACGGCCCATCCAGAACCGAGGAAACAAGCCGTGAAAGCCAGAGGTCATCAGAGGCTGCCGCAGGTTGGGTGCACAATCTGGACCAGATCGGAGAGAGGCTTCCAGTGCGATCGTTCCACAGGTCCGCCGAGGACTCGGCGAGGTTCGATGATGATGGGCTCGTGCCGGTGGATGCCCGAAATATCAACGGCACGTTGAAGTTCGAGCGCGATCGCTACCGGCGAGAGCCGGTCGATCATGAACTCAGTCGTGTTCACCTGCGGGTGGCCCGCTCCTCGGCCGCACGCCAGATCTGCCTGGCGATCGGCTGCGTCCCCTCTTCGACGAGGTGCCCGACGTCCAGTAGCGCTGGGATGAGCAGTGGTGAGAGGGTGCTGTAGCAGCCGACATTCAGGAGTCCGCTCACCTGGCTCGTCCTGGTGGAAGCCAGTTGCTGAAGCTCATCTGCCCCGTCGAGCAGTCGGCGCGCGGTCTGTAACACCGTCGCCCCGGCATCGGTCAGCGCAGCGCCCTTGGATCGGCGGCGCTGGGTACCTCGCCCCACCGGGCACTGGGAACTCCGATGACGGCCACTTCGAGTACATCGGGATGATCGGCGATGACCTGTTCGACTTCGATGGAGGCGATGTTTTCTCCACCCGAAATGATGACGTCCTTTCGCCGATCGCGTAGCTCGACATGCCCGGCGGCGTGGATGACTCCGACGTCTCCCGTGCGGAACCACCCATCGGGTGCTGCCTCGGCGGTGGCAGCGTGGTCCTTCAGATAACCGAGCATCAGGTTGTTGCCCCGCAAGCAGATCTGCCCGGTCGTGACTCCGTCGTGCGGCACCTCGATGCCATCGTCGCCGATCACTCGAACGGTGAGCGAGACGATGTTGGCAACGCCTTGTCGCGCCTTGAAGCGAGCCCGCGTGTCCTCGTCGAGCCGGTCCCACTCCGGGCGCCAGTCACAGACGATGGCAGGGCCGAAGCTCTCGGTCAGGCCGTACAAATGAGTTACCTCGAAGCCGAGGCCTTGCATGCGCCGCAAGATCGCCGGAGACGGCGGGGCTCCCCCGGTGGCGACCCGGATGGTGCGCTCCAGCGGCGCAGCCTCCGGCGCGTGGGCGAGCATCGATAAGACTGTCGGCGCACCGTTGAGGTGGGTAACCCCCTCCTTGGAGGCTCTGGCACTGGCGTGGCGGGCAGAGGGTGTCGTCTAGTCAATCCTGCGCGGTCAGCAACGATGTGATCCGGTAGGGCACGAAGTTACGCATGACCAGCGACGTCGCCGTGCGATCGACTCCGTCGATCGCGAGGATTTGACCGGCGATCCGATACAGATCGTCCGCATCGCGGGCGGCGACCTGAATCAGTAAGTCCACCGCACCGCTGAGTCCCTGCGCCTCGACCACCTCCGGAATGGCGTCCAGGGCCGCCGCGATGACAGCGAGTTTGCGCTGTGTGACATTCGCCAAAACGAAAGCCTGCAGCGGATAGCCGAGAATCGCCGGGGCCACACGGCGCTGGAACGAGTCCAACGCACCCTCACCCTCGAGCCGGGCCAGCCGCGCCTGGACCGTGTTGCGGGATAATCCTGTTCGCTGCGAAATTGCCATGGCACTGGCTCGTGGTTCGTCCATGAGCGCGCTGAGGATTCGCTCATCGATCCGGTCGGCGCGGAAACTGCGCGTCATCTGATCTTCCTCATATAGGTCGGGCATGTGGTCGTTACGCCTATCCAACATCCCGAAAGTTCGGTCAGCGTGTGCAGATTGTTCAATCTCAGGCTATCGGGTTGCGCGACCGGCCCGTGCTGGGGTGCACTCCGTGTACAACCTGCACGCAAGGAAGGCCACTTTGCCGATTGCGATCAGGGACCGCCGCCCTGGAATGTTCGAGTACCCGCTCTCGCACAGCCGAGGTTTCGGCGGCCAATCGACTATCGGCGGCGACGCTCGCCGGATCCGACCCGAGGAGCATGCTCGATGGCCACAGCAGTGGAGGCACACGACCACAGCAGTACCGGCGAAGCGGAGTATCTCGACGCCCTGTCCGAGATAGAGCAGCGCACGCTCTGGCTGTCGACCGCGATGATTCACCACGCCAACCGTGTGCGACCGAACCCGACCGGGCTGAAAGTCGGAGGCCACCAAGCCTCGTGCGCGTCGATGGTCACGATCATGACGTCGTTGTGGTTCAGCGAATTGGCGGCCGGGGACCGAGTCTCGGTGAAGCCGCATGCCTCTCCCGTGCTCCACGCGATCAACTACCTGCTGGGCGAACTGGACGAGTCGTATCTGACCACGCTGCGTCAGTTCGGTGGCCTGCAGTCCTACCCCAGCCGGTCCAAAGATCCCGATACCGTGGACTATTCGACCGGTTCGGTCGGCATCGGAGCGACCGCGCCGATCTGGGGCGCGACGGCCCGCCGCTACGTGAATGCCGTGCTCGGCGCGGACGCCGGCACCGGTCGCCAGTACTCCCTCGTGGGCGATGCGGAACTGGACGAGGGCGCGGTGTGGGAGGCCCTGGTCGATCCGGGCACCGCAAGCCTCGGCGAAGTCGTGTGGATCGTCGACCTGAACCGCCAGTCGCTCGACCGTGTGGTACCCGCTATCGCCGCCGACCGGCTGGAATCCATGTTCGCCGCGGCGGGGTGGCAGGTGATCACTGTCAAATTCGGGCGGCTGTTGGAGTCGCTGTTCGCCAAACCTGGCGGGCAGGCGCTGCGCGCCCGGATACTCGAAATGTCGAATCCCGAATATCAGCGGCTGCTGCGGTGTGATGCCGACGAACTCCGCCGCCGACTGCCGGGGACCGGCCGCGGCGGTGCGGAGTTGGCGAAACTGATTGCCAGCCTGGATGATTCGACCCTCACAGCGGCGATCCGAAATTTGGGCGGACATGACATGCGAGCCTTGATCGACGCTTACGCGCGCATCGACGACTCCCGCCCAACGGTCATCATCGCCTACACCGTCAAGGGGTATGGGCTGCCGACAGAAGGGCATCCGCAGAACCACTCGTCGCTGCTCTCGGTGCCGGAGTACGAAGCGATGGCGGCGCGGCTCCAGCGGGATCCGCTACGCCCGTGGGAGCGGTTCGGCGCAGACACAGCGGCCGGGCGGATCTGCTCGGAGACCGCGCAACGGCTGTCTCGTCAGCCGATTCATGAATCGGAACCCCCTTCTGTGCCAACAGATTTCGGCCGCACACCCAAGGGCACCGCGACGACGCAGGCAGCGTTGGGGCGGGTTCTGCTGGATTTGACTCGCGCGGCGCCGGATGCAGCCCGCCGTGTGGTCACCGTGAGCCCCGATGTCAGCTCCACCACCAACCTGGCAGGCTGGATCAACAAGGTCGGTGTGTGGTCGGCCGCCGAGCGCCACGATTGGTTCGCCGACGATGCGGAGACCCTCATGCGCTGGCGTGAGCGTCCTACCGGTCAACACCTCGAACTGGGGATCGCCGAAACGAATCTGGTCGGGCTGATGGGCGAGCTCGGCGCGACGTGGAGCCGGTGGGGTCAGCCCCTGTTTCCAATCGGTGTGATGTACGACCCCTTCGTCGAACGCGCCCTGGAACCGTGGACCTACGGCATCTACGCCGGCGGCCAGTCGATTCTGATCGGAACTCCCTCCGGCGTCACACTCGCAGCCGAAGGCGGTGCCCACCAATCGATTACGACACCCTCGATCGGGATCGAGACCCCGGGCCTGATCTCTTATGAGCCGGCATTCGCGCTCGATGTGGAATGGACACTGCTGGCCAGTCTGGCCAAGCTGGGTCGCCCCGACGGCACATCGGCCTATCTGCGATTGTCCACGAGACCGGTCGAACAACATCTCGCCGAAGTCCCGACCGACGCCGCGGCACGCGAACGCCGCCGGAAACAAGTCGTCGCAGGCGGATACCCGCTGCAAAGGCGGAACGACGCCATCGTCACAATCGTGGCAATGGGCGCGGTTGTCACCGAGGCACTCGCCGCCGCTGAGCGCCTGGAATCGGCCGGTGTCGCAGCCGACGTCGTCTGCGTCACCAGCCCCGGCCTGCTCTTCGAAGCCATGCAGGCCAGGCAGGGCCGCGGAAGCAGCGACAGCTGGATTCTCGATCAACTGTTCCCTGCCAACCGGGCCACCCCGATGGTCACGGTGCTCGACGGGCACCCGCATACCCTGGCCTTCCTGGCCGGTATCAACCGCGTGCACAACATCGGCCTCGGCGTGACTCGGTACGGGCAGGTGGGATCGTTGGACGAGGTCTACCGCTACCACGGCATCGATACCGAGAGCATCATCTCGGCCGCGCTCGACATTCTCGGCACCGCCGGCCAGACCCTTCTGAAGCGAGTGAACCAGTGACCTCGACCACCACGCACAACGAAACCACCATGCCCCTGCCCGACCTGGGCGAAAACGTCACCGAAGCCACCGTGACCCGATGGCTCAAACAACCCGGCGACGAGGTAGCCATCGACGAGCCGATCCTCGAGGTGGCCACCGACAAGGTCGACACCGAGATCACCTCGCCCGTAGCAGGAATATTGCTGCGCATCATCGCCGACGAGGACACCATCGTCTCGATCGGCGATACCTTGGCCGTCATCGGCGCGTCTCACCCGATGCTGCCGACGCCTGAACCCGTACCAACCCCATACGCTGTGGAACAGGCACCCACCCCCAGCCCGGCACCGGCACCGGCGGACGATCCCGTCGAACCCGCGCCGGCGCCGGGTCCCCCGCCGAACAAGGTCCAGCCGACCGCCACATCCGCTGACCGAGTCACCAAGAAGCTGCCTCGCATACGACAGACCATCGCCCGGCGCATGATGGAGTCTCTGCACAGCTGACCACTGTCGTGGAAGTCGACGTCACCGCCATCGCGGCGTTGCGCGACCAGCAGAAGGCAGAATTCCTGCAGCGCAACGGATTCAAACTGAGCTTCCTGCCGTACTTCGTCAAAGCCGCGATCGATGCACTCTCCGACCATCGCGTCATCAATGCCGAACTGAGCGCCGACGCCACCGAGGTGACCTACCACAAAGCATGCCACCTCGGCATAGCCGTCGACAGCCCCAAGGGCCTCATGGTGCCGGTCATCCGCCACGCCGAGAACCAGACCGTCTCCGCATTGGCCCGCAGCATCGCGGATCTCGCTGAACGGGTGCGCGCCAACACCATTGGCGCCGATGAACTCAGCGGCGGCACGTTCACGATCACCAATACGGGCAGCCGGGGCGCATTGTTCGACACTCCAATCATCAATCAGCCCCAATCCGCGATCCTCGGAGTCGGCACAGTCGTGGAACGCGTCGTCCCGATACGATTCGACGACACCACACACATCGGTGTCAGGTCCATGGCCTACCTATCGCTGAGCTACGACCACCGCATCATCGACGGCGCCGACGCAGCCCGATACCTGGGCACGGTAAAAGGCCGGCTGGAAACCGGATTCACCGCATCGGACACATAGACCGACAGGGCCGGGCGTATTTGAACAAGTCATACCGGCGCCCGGCCGGAAACGCAGGATGATCGATCGCTCCAGACGCCGTAGAGCCATCGGCATAGATAACCTCAGCGATGCGACAACGACAATCAATGAGCCCGAATGCAGTTTCACCGCAGCCGATCCGATGCGGCGGCTCGCCGGGCAATCGAATAGGGAGACTCGATGACCGCGGACGAGCTGGCTATGTTGGAATTCGCTGCCAAGTGGTATCGGTTCGGGGGAGGCGATGAGTTCATCTTTCCCGAATTCGGAGTCACCCCCGCGGTGTTTTATCAGAGAGTCCTGCGATTGGTCGAGAGCACGACAAGCAATATCGTCACACCGCAGACTCGAATTCGACTGCGGCAGTTCTGCACCGGCAAACTCTCACGTGCGGCGCAGGTCTCCGCAGTTTCGCTACCGTCTGCGGCGCCGCAGCCACAGACCTGACCAGAGGATACATCGCAGTGGCCAGACCACTCCCCATTCGCCGACCGCGGTCATTCTCGGCAGTCACCGACCATGACTCGTGTCTGAATGAGGGCACAGACAACACCGAGTCCAGCCAAGGCCCCTCCTCCGGAGCGCTCATTCGTTGCGTACCAGTACAGGATGTGCGGCCAATGCCGGCGTGCGCTCGGCACACATCGGTCAGATCGTACGCTCCTCACCGATCACAACCGCTCCGTCCTCGATGCTGACAATTGCCGCAGCTCAGTCAGTGGGACTATCTCGCTAA
>NZ_BDCC01000070.1 GCF_001613305.1 Nocardia vaccinii NBRC 15922 | reverse complement strand
ACTAATCGTTTGTAGTGCTTGATAATCCGCTCAGCGTCGGTTGAGCGGATCCTGAAATGTCCCGGGGAGCGAACACATGAAAGCGGAAATCACCGGCCGACGCCGTCGGCCCAACGGGACATCAGCCGTATCCCGCCGTCGGTTACACCGAGCGGCACGAAGCGGTCTCCTCAGGTGGCGGCGTGCGCTGACCGCACTGCCGGCCAAGGTCCACACCGTGCACCGCGACGGCTGCGTCTCGCACCGACGCACACCGTTCGCCGACCTGCGACACGATGCGGGCTGGACCGATCGGCCTCGGGCTCGTCGAACGGCTGATCCGGGCGCGCCTGATCGTGACGCGCGCCTACCGCGCTGACCTGGTTCACGACATCCTGCTGCGGCGGAAGGTATCCAGCCCAAGTATCCGACATATTGGACATCGCATCGGCGAGAGCCGCCTGGTTCTTGGTCACGGTGTCCGAACCGGACAGCAAATTCACGCCGATGCCCGCCGAAACACCTTATTGACATAGATCTTAACGTTTGCGGGTTTGTGGGTGTGCCGGTGTTCGAGTAAATCCGTTGTGTGGGTGATGATCTCAGGATGGGCATGCGCAGACTCTCTCCTGGTCAGCAGGAGGCGTTGCGGATGCGGGTGGTCGGGGCGTTGCGGGATGGGAAGGGATGGGATGGGATGACCGCCGCGGAGGCGGTGCGGGCGTTCGGGGTGTCGGAGAACTCGATCCGGAATTGGAAGGCCCGCTACGCCTTTGGTGGTGTGGAGGGTTTGGAGTCGCGGCGACCGGGACGCAAGGTCGGTGAGCAGCGCAAACTTTCGCCGGATGAGGAGCAGGCGTTGATCGAGGCGATCATCGCCCACGAGCCTGATCAGCTGGATCTGGATGGGAAGTTGTGGACCTGCCGCAAGGTCGCCGAACTCACGCGGCGGCATTTCGGGGTGTCGTTCACCGAGCGGGGGATGGCAAAACTGTTGCGGCGCAGGGGATTGTCGTTCCAGCGTCCCGATCGAAGGGCGATCGAGGCGAACCCTGAGGCGATGGCCGAATGGGTGCAGACCACATATCCGGCGCTGGCGAAACGGGCGAAGAACGAGGGTGCGGTGATCCTGTTCGCCGATCAGGTCGGGGTGCGACCCGATCATCTCTCAGGTGCGACCTGGGGTCGTGTAGGCCAGACACCAACGGTGGCGCGGACGGGAAAACGGTTCTCACTCAACGCGATGTCGGCGATCTCCCCGCGTGGGGAGATGCGGTTCACGGTGTTCGCCGGCGGGTTCGACACCACCGAGTTCCTCACCTTCTGCAAGCGCCTCATCACCGGGTACGACACCAAAATCCATCTGGTCGTCGACGGGCATCCTGCCCACCGCTCGAAGGCGACCAAGAAATGGATGACCGACCACGCCGACGAGATCGAGTTGCACTACCTACCCGCTTACGCTCCGCATCTGAACCCGGACGAACTGGTCAACGCCGACCTCAAACGCACCCTCGCCGACAAGACCCTCGTCAACCGCGACCAGATGGACCTGGCGGTGCGGTCGTTCTTCCGGCGCGTCCAGAAGCTGCCCCAGCGCATCCGCGCGTACTTTCAAGCCCCGCATACAATTTACGCTTCAACCGTTTAGTTCGAGGTCAATAATTCTCGACTTCACTGCTGAAGAAAGCGATGCGCGACGCTGGAGCGAAATCCGCATTGCCCTCGATAGTAGACCCCACCCAGGCTATCTCTTGACCGTCGCCGATAGAAAACCTCAACAACCTGCCGCGGTCAAGCTCGATGAACCCGCTCGGCACATTCTGGTATCGCCTGCGACGGGGTCAGCAGAGCCGAGAATTTCGTGGGTACTGTTTCCGGGCTCGGTAGTCGAAACTCGAACCGAGTGTGCAGTTGGTGCGTGGCGGCCAGTATTGCGCTGGTTCCCAGATTGGACCCGGGGCAGACACGGGTACCGGATCCGAACGGCAGGTAGGCGTGACGACTGTGCGGTACCGCACCGGACAACCACCGATCCGGCGCGAAGATCTCGGGATCGTCCCACAACCGAGGATCGCGATGGAGCAGGTAGGGGCAGAGGATGACCTCGCATCCGCGTGGGAGCCGATGGCCACCGAGTTCGATGCTGTGCGTCGTTGTCCGGGACAGAATCCACTGCGGCGGATGCAGTCGCAGCGTTTCACGCACCACGGCCATCGTGTAGGTGAGTCGGTTGGAATCGACCGTGCCGAACAGCGATTCACTCAGCTCGTCGACTACCCGTTCCCGCATTTCGGTGCAGTCGGCCATGCGGAGCAGTAGCCAGGACAGCGCCACTCCTGGAACACCCGGTGAGGCGAACAGTGCCATGCGGAGGGCGGGGACTATCCGGTCCTGCGGTGGGGCGCCGAGTTCGGCCGAGGTCAGTAGTGCGTCGAGCAGGTCGCGCGGAGCCGGAGGGCGTGGTTGGTCCAGGCGCCGCGCGACACACTCGGTAAGCAGTTGCACCAACCGCTGGTTGGCCGAACTCGCAGCGCCCGCAAAGGGTCTGGGCCACCAGCGAACCCGGGACTCGGAGAGATCGACAGCACGCAATGAGTTACTGAACAGGCCCTCCGCCGCATCCCGGATCGCCTCGACGATCTCTTGCGAACTGTCGTCGCCGCCCAGGCAGAGATCGGCGATACAGCGTCCGGTGATCGTCCGGCAGATATCCACGAGTTCGGTTCGCGTAGGTCCGAGTTCGACCGGCATCCATCGTGAACTCCGCTGCACGTGGGCGGCAACGAGGTCCTGACTGAACGCGCGCTGCAAATCGCGCCGGGTCCGCATCAAGAACGGTAGAGCGGCCATCTGCCGACGCCGAGTCCGGAGCCCGGCCAGACTTGCCGAATCGATGGAGTAATGCTCGTTGGTCTCGACCATTACGCGGTGCACCAGATCCGGTTCGAACACTGCGACGACACCGCGGGCGAGCCAGGCCATATCGGCGTGCTCGTTTCGCGCCGACCGAGCCAGGCGATCGGATTACGTCGATAGGCGACCAGATCGCCGACGATACCGTGCACAGTGATCCCTCGAACGGGTGACGTGTATGCCTATTTCACGATCGGCGGATACTGCACACAGTCGTTGTACAGGTAGGCCCGGCCGACTCGCGCGCGGCGTACACGAGACATGAGAACGGATATGTAGTCGATCATTGTTGAAACCTCCGTTATGAATTCCAGTGGACACCGGGATTCTTCTGAAGAAACGGATTCGCAGCAAGGAGAAACAGCTTTTCGCAGACTGCCGGGCAGGTTGTCGCGCATAAAAGTCCGTCCGATCCGGACAGCGGCCGGACCTACGTGTAAGCGTGCGCTGACAAAGATTACGCGCGTCTATGCAACCACGCTTTCGAGCCGCAAATTAGGTCTCGCGGTTCTGGCCGTGAGCGACACCGCAGACAGCGGCTGGTGGCCGCGCAACGGATCTTCGCGATTGCTGCGCCTGCGTGGGAATTTCACTGGTGGCGGTGTCGGGCGGAATTCACGTGGTCGACGGCGGGCGTTCTTCGCACGGCAGGGCGAGGCTGTCACCGGTGAGCAGCGTGCATCATCACGGCCTCGTCGGCCACCGACACGACCGAAGCACCGGGTCGAGGACGATCAGCTGGGCGGCAATCCTTCCGCGAACAGTAGCCGCCGGTCGAGAGCTTGTTCCCGAATTTGCAGGGCCACAGCGTATTCGGGTGAGGTATACCACTCACGCAGCTGTTCGGAGGTGGGGAACTCGACGATGACGAGGCGTCGCTGATCGTCCCAGGCGCCCTCGGGAACTCCCGGTATGGTTCCGCGAACCAGATAGCGGCCGCCGTATCGGGCGATCGATGTGGCTGCCAGGTCTCGATAGCGTTGTGCGAGTGTCTCGTCGGGGACTCGAACCTCGGAGATCACGTAGGCCGTCATGGCTTCATTATGCAAACGATCCGACGTGCTGCGATCTGCACGGCCAGCGGGGCTCAGCGCCATTTACCCGATTCGCCCACTGTTGTCCGGCGGCGCGCTTATTCTCGAACTATCTCGGCCGAACGCTCGAAAACCATCCGATTTCGAACGAGGAGGCACATGTGATTCCCCTCGTACCGTGGAGGCCTGATCATTGAGGAAAGGCCTGATGGCGGAGAAGAGACGTAAGTTCGATCGGGACTTCCGTGAGGGAGCGGTCCGGATCGTGCATGAGACCGGGCGTCCGATCGCGCAGGTGGCCCGGGAGTTGGGCATTCACGAGGGCACTCTTGCCAACTGGGTGGCCCGCGACTGGCAGCGCCACGCGGGCGCGGATGGTGGCCGGCTGAACGAGTCCGAACGTGAGGAGCTGCTGCGGTTGCGGCGCGAGAACGCCGAGATCGCGATGGAGCGCGACGTGCTCAAGCGATCAGTGGTCCTGTGGGTGAAGGAGGCGGAGCGCCGTGATGCGCTGTTCTACCGAGTGGAGGTGAAAGACCTGCACCGCCTGGTCGTCGCAGCGGCTGGGTGAAGCTGGGGGCAGCCGGATCCGGGAGACGCCGGGGAAGGCGGCAAGCAGCCCCGACAACGACGGGACGGTCCGGCACTGCCAGACGGATCGGGCCCGGCAAGCAAGACGGGAAGGTGTACGCGAGGAACCAGCGGCTGGACGCCCCTCAAGTCAACCCACCAGCTCCAATCTGGCGGATATGGGCTGGGCAGCGACGCGCACCCGCCGATTTCGGCGGGGAACTCCTGGGCCGGATCGCTTCTCCGGTCGGGAGGCCGTGGTGAAGGCCTGCGGCGTAACCATCGGCGATGTCGCAGGGGCATAGCTGGACACCTCACCTGTCGATCGGTGAACAGTGAACACGGGAACCACCCCGTTGATCCCTCCTCGACCCGGAATCCGTTCGGGCGGAAGGGAAAGCGCGTCGTCGGCTGATGTCGGCGGGGTGGGGCGGAGGAGTCGTAGTAGTCCGAGGCCGGGAGAGCCGGTCACATGGCGAAGGACTCCAGCGGGTTCGCGGCAAGTAGAGCAGACTGTGGAGGTCACTTGTGAATTCGAGTGCGCTGTGGCCCGATCCGGAAACGGCGGAGCTGCGGGTACGCAGGATGCAGCGCAAGCTGCACCATTGGGCGGTCGATGATTCCGGCCGTCGGTTCGATGATGTGTTCAACCTCGTCTACGATCCCGCGTTTCTCACTGTGGCGTGGGAGCGGGTCCGGACGAACAAGGGTGCCCGCTCGGCCGGTGCGGATGGGATCGCCCCGCGATCCCTCGACCCGGAGGATGCGGCCGGTATGCTTCGAGAACTCCGCACGGCGATCAAGGAGCGCCGGTTCCGGCCGGATCCGGTGCGGGAGGTGATGATCCCGAAGGCCAATGGCAAGCTGCGCCGGCTGGGTATCGCCACCGTAGCCGATCGGGTGGTGCAGGCGTCGCTGAAGTTGGTGCTGGAACCGATTTTCGAGGCGGACTTCCGTCCGTGCAGTTACGGTTTCCGGCCACGCAGGCGCGCTCAGGACGCGATCGCCGAGATCCACTACCTCGCCAGCGGCTCACGGGCCTATCACTGGGTGTTCGAGGCAGATATCACGGCATGCTTCGACGAAATTTCGCATCCGGCACTCGTGGATCGGATGCGCGGCAGAGTCGGAGACAAAGGCGTACTATCCCTGGTGAGATCGTTCCTGAAAGCGGGAATCCTTTCCAAGGATCTCACTTTCCGGAGCAATTTCACCGGTGCCCCGCAGGGCGGAATCCTATCGCCGCTGCTCAGCAATATCGCCTTGGCCGTTCTCGATGAGCATTTCGCTGCGAAATGGGAAGCGCTCGGTTCGAGACATATGCGCACACGGTATCGCTCGGCCGGTGGTCCCACAATGAAAATTATCCGTTACGCGGATGATTTCGTCGTGATGGTCCATGGCAGCCGGGCCGATGCCGAGGCGCTGTGGGACGAGGTCGCAGCGGTCCTCGCGCCGATGGGCCTGCGCCTGTCGGTCGAGAAGAGCAGGGTCTGCCATATCGATGACGGGCTGAATTTCCTGGGCTTCCGGATCCAGCGGAAGGTCAAACCGGGAACGTCGAAGAAATATGTCTACACCTGGCCGTCGAAGAAGGCGCTCGCGTCGATCGTCGGCAAGGTCAGAATGTTGACGCGTCGTCGCAGACATCGAACACTCGCCGATTTGTTGCACCATCTCAACCCTGTACTTCGGGGATGGTGTGACTATTTCCGGCACGGGGTGTCCAAACGCACCTTCAGCTACCTCGGCTACTACACGTGGTGGAAAGTGGTGACATGGATGCGTAAACGGCACCACGGGCTGGGCTGGGGTGTATTCCGCCGCCGATTCCTGCCTGACTGGCAGATCAACGACGGCACAGCGACGCTGTTCCGGCCGGACACGGTGGAAGTCACGCGTTACCGCTACCGGGGCGCGAAGATCGATACCCCTTGGGCGTGGCGGAAACCGGAATCAGTAACTGCGGCAATGGCATAACCCGTGGAGAGCCCGTTGCGTCGTAAGGCGCACGGCGGGTTCGGAAGGCGGATCGGGGAGACGGGCCAGCGGAAATGCTGGCACCGCGCCCCGGTCCGACCCCTACACCAAGTGAGCGTGGCCCGGTTCATCGCCTCCCAGAGGAGCGAACACGGTGTCCCGCATGCCGTTTGCTGCCGCGCCCTGAGTGTGAGCGAGTCGTGGTTCTACAAGTGGCACGACCGGGCGCCCACGCCCCGGCGCCAGCGCCGTGAGGAGCTGACCGAGGCGATCCGGGTGGTGTTCGAAGCCTCCGGTGCCACCTATGGCAGTCCCCGTATCGGTGATGAGCTGCGCGAGCAGGGCTGGCAGGTGTCCGACAACACCATCGCCGCGATCATGGCCGAAAACGGCTGGGCCGCACGGAAAGTCAAACACAGACGCGGCTGCACCAAGCCCGGGAAACGCCCCGTGGCCCCGGATCTGGTGCGCCGCCAGTTCACCGCGGTGGCCCCGGACGTGTTGTGGTGCGGAGATGTGACCGAAATACCGGCGGAGGAGGGAAAACTGTATCTGGCGACCGTGGAGGAACGGTTCTCCGGCCGACTGCTCGGCTACGCCACCAGCGCCCATCACGACGCCGAATTGACCTGTGCCACCCTGAGAATGGCAGTCGCCACTCGTGGTGGCGACGTCGACGGGGTGATCTTCCATTCCGACAGGGGTAGCGAATACACCGCCGCGGCGTTCAACCAGCTCTGCAGGGCTGCGGGCGTGATGCAGTCCATGGGCCGGGTCGGATCGGCCCTGGATAACAGCCCCGCCGAGGCATTCAACTCCACCCTGAAAGTCGAGTTCGTGCACCGGCAACGGTTCCGCACCCGCGCTGAGGCCCGGTTGAAGATCGTCACCTGGATCACCGGGTTCTACAACCCGGCCCGGCGGCACTCGCTCTGCGGCGGGATGTCACCGGTCGACTACGAAACCCACATGGCCGCCGTCCGCGCGGAGGCCGCCGCGACCTGGTCACGAGACAAGGCCGCATAAACGAACCCTCCACACTTCGAGGGGATTGACAGGGACCGAACCATCCCGATCCGAACACACCGCACGCGACCGGAGACAGCAAAGCCAACCATGCGGCTACGTCTGATGGACACCTGCCCTCGGCGCATACCCGCGACATGCTGCACCCTTCATAGCTGGTAATCGGCTTCAATCACCAACTGCCCCACCGAAAATCGCAGGTCAGACCCGTTCCCATGTTCACAGTGCCCCGCCGGGGGCACCAACCTGCGACACCGATTTCGCAGGTCAGGGCGATTTGCCACGAAACCGGGATGACCTGGACCTAGAAAATCCCAGGTCAGCTGCGGTCCCCCAAGTGCGTCATGGGGCACACTGAACATGGGAACGGGAACGAACTGCGGTTCGTAACTCTCCGGGGAGTTCGTACCGGTATGCGAGTCAGCCTCGGAAGGTGCAGACGTCGACAGCATGCCGTCGCGGTGTAGATAGAACTCCGTCGGCACTGCCCGGCTCAGCGGCCACTCCCCTTCGTGACGCCACTGGTTGATACCCATGACGAAGATGTCCACGCCCGACGTCGGCTGCGTCGCAGTCGCCGATTGGCCGAGAACCTCATCGAACCAGTCGAGTTGCACGCCGACCATGGTTCCGTCAGAACCCGGGGCCAGCCAACCGAGGCCGTAGTTGACGTCTCCGACATGACCTGGTGTCGTGGTGTTGGCGCTCTGGTGTTCCCAGGGGCCGACGATCAGCCGGCTCGGTAGGCCCTCGTTCCTGACGCCGACGTAGTTGTCGAGCGATCCCTGCAAGAACACGTCGAACCAGCCTGCGACGTTGAGCGACGGAACCGTCACCTCGCCGTACCGGCCGGCCACCCGCGCCGCATCCACGCTTTCTGGGGTCGCGAAGACCACGTTCGGTGCCGATGTCCGGCTGTCCGGTGCGCGCAATGGCCGGCGCAGCGCCCGAGGGCAGCTCCCAGTACGTCCGCTCTACAGCGTGGTCGAGGTCGTCGACTGTCGCCGCGAGCTTTGCATAGAGTTCGTCTGGCTAGGGCGGTGAATGTCGACGTCGTTTGTCGGTGAATTCTGATGTCGGTGGGCGGCTTCGGGTTCGTGGTCTATCGGTGGAAAGTGACGTCGTGTGTCCGGGGTGTCGTGGCGTGTCGTCGGCGCGCGGCATTCTGACGACCGCGAGCTTGTTCGACCCTATGGAAAGTTCGCTTGACACCCAACTGGATTGTAAAGCACGCTTTCCATGTGAGGAACAGGGTCAGGGAACTGCGGTCGGCTGGGGGACTCTCCCAGGAGCGGCTCGGTGCGGCGGTCGGCGTCTCGCGGCAGACGATCAATGCTATTGAGGCCGAACGGTATACGCCGTCCCTGCCGCTGGCCTTGGCCCTGGCCAGATTCTTCGAGACCAGCGTGGAGGAGATGTTCGATGTCGATGAGAGCTCAGCACACGAATAGAAGACCGGTCAGGTGGTCCATACCAGCGCTCTTCCTTGGCGTTGGTGGCATCTGCCTTGCTGCCGCAGCTGCCGGCGGCCGGGTCGGGGTCGGGCTCGTGGTGTTCGGCGTGCTGGCGGTATGCAGTCTCGCGCTGCTGGTGCTCGCATACCGCAGCACGACCTACCGCGACCTCACCGAGGAACCCGACGAGCGCTCTGCCTCGATCAGCATGCGCGCCTGGGCCGTGGTCGGCGTGATGCTGACCCTGGGCAATGTGGGTGCGTTCATCGGTGACCTCGCCTCCGGACGCAGCGGTGATCCCTACTGCTGGTTGGTGATAACCGCCGGAATCCTCTATGTCGCCTTCGTCGCTGTCGGGCACCGACACAGCTGACGGCCGAATCACCGTCGAGCGCTCGGTGCAAGGCTGGTCAGGGCGGGCATATCGGTGAATCGTGACGTCGCTGGGTGCCCGATGATCACGGTTTTATCGGTGAATTCCGGTGTCGTTCAAGGTTGCAGGTGGTGTTCGCCGTCGTCTCCGCCGAGCAGGAAGATGAACCGGCCGAAGTCGGCGCAGAGGTCGTCGGCGCTGGAGCCGGGTTCGGTGAATCCGTCAGTTGCAGCGATCGGGTCGTGGCCGGGCCAGTCACGCGGGGTATTCCGGGAGCTCGGAGAGTTCGACCGCGTCATCGACGCTGATCCTTGTGTAGGGCAATGGTGTTCAGCTCTTGTTGCCTCTGGCGCGGGCGAGCCGGTAGGAGTCGGAGCCGGTTTCGATGATGTGCCCGCCAAAGGTCAGTCGATCGACTATCGCCGCGCAGAGCCGCGGGTCGGTGAAGGTTTTCGTCCAGCCGGAGAAAGACTCGTTGGACGCGATCGCCACACTGTTCTTCTCCTCGCGCTCGGTCAATACCTGGAACAACAGCTCCGCGCCGCGGCGGTCGAGTTCCATATATCCGAGTTCATCGATGCAGAGCAGGTCGACGCGACCGTAGCGGGCGATGGTCTTGGTGAGGACCTTGTCGTCGGCGGCCTCGACCAGCTCGTTGACCAGTTTCGCGGCGAGGGTGTATTTCACCCGGAACCCGGCCATCGCGGCCTCGGTGCCCAGGGCGATCAGCAGATGGGACTTGCCGGTGCCGGAGTCACCGATCAGACACAGCGGCAGGCCGGTGCGGATCCGGCGCTCGCTGCGTCTGCGGGCGCGGTCGTCACACTCGGCCAGCAGCAGCTCGGCCAGAAACGCCCGGTAGGTCATCTGCTCTTTGGTCGCGGCGTCGGCGATGTCGCCGAACTGGGCGCGGATGGTGGGCAGTCGCAGCATGCGGCAGGCTTGGTCGACCGAGGCGTCGGCGGCCTGCTCGGTCATGCCGTGCCGGCGCGGTGTGCTGGTCGTGGTGGTCATGGGCTGGTGGTTCCTTCCGTGGCGGACGTGCGGCGAAGAAGCTGGTCGTAGACGGCCACCGACGGTGGCGGGCGGCGGTCCGGCGGCAACTGGGCCAGGCGACGTTGTGTCAGCGACGGCACCGGGTCCGGGATGTCCAGCTCCACCACCGGTGTCGTCGGGGTGAGGTCGGCGATCTTGCGGGCCTCCAACGCGACCGCGTCCGCGGTAAGTGCGCCGGCTCGCAGGGCAGCGGCCAGCCCTGCGACAACGTGGTCGTGTGTCAGATGCCGGTGCAGCAGAAGCACTTCGATCAACGCGCCCGGGTGCCGTCGCGGTCGCCGTGGGTGGCGCGGGCCGCGGCCCACCACGCGTCGTGGACGGGGGTGAACTTGCCCGCCGCACGGGCTTGCTCGAGCGCGGTAGCACCCGGTAGTGCGCCGGGTTTGCGCAGCAGCCCTTCCAGGTAGTGATCCAGTTCCAGGCGGGACTGGCCGCGGCCCAGCAGCCGTTCGTGGCGGGCGATCTCGGTGCGGCCGTCGTAAACGCCAACTCGTTGGCGTGCAACAGCACTCGCACTTGACGGCCGATGAGCCGGCTCGGGACCGAGTAGCGATTGGTGCGCACGGTGATCTGGGCGTAACGGTCGACCCGCGGGGTGAACCAGCGGCCGGTCTCGAGCTCCTCGAACGGCAGCGGTTTGAGCAACGGCTTCTCCACCGCGAAGTGCTCACCGATCGACCGCGGGCGAGCGCCGATGCGGCGGGCATCATCGCCGCTGTCCCAGGCATCGATCAGAGCATTGAGTTCCTGGATCGAAGCGATCTCCGGCACGGGGACAAGATGATTACGCCGGAACCACCCGATCTGCCCCTCGACGCCGCCCTTCTCGTGCGCGCCGTCGATGCCGGGCTGGCAGTAGAACGGTTCGAGGTTGTAGTGCGACCGGAACGCCGTCCAACGGTCGGTCTCCTCGCGCAGCCGGGCGAAACCGATCACCCGTGCCACGGCCGCACGCAGGTTGTCGTAGCGGACCTTGCCGAACGGCACCCCACCCAGCACCGCGAACGCGTGGGCGTGGCCCTCGAAGAACGCTTCCTGCCCGCCGGACAGGAGGCAGCGGTGAACAGCCTTGCCCGAGAACGACATCCGGAATGCGAACAGATACACCTGCACCAACTCGCCGCGCAGCCGCACCGTCACGTCACCGAAATCGACCTCGGCTTCCTCACCCGGGCGATGCGACTGCGTGATGAACACCTGCGCCGGGCCGCGACCGGCCTCGATCCGGATCTGCGGTTTGCGAACCGCGACACAGTCCCGCAGCGTCTGATACCCCACATCGGTCAGGCCGCACTCGTCGATCAACCGCTCATAGATCCGCTTGATCGTGTGCCGCTGCTTGCGCGGAGCATCCAGATCCGCCCGCAGGACCTCATCAACGAACGGTTTGAACGGATCCAGCTTCGAGGCCCGCCGCGGATACGGCTTACGTTCGGCCGGCCACACCCCATCGACCGCTGCCCGCACCGTCCGCCATCCCACCCCGTACTTGGTTTCGAGCTGACGACCCGACATCCCCGCGCGGGAGTCCCGCCGGATAGCGGCATACAACTCGACCTTCGACATCCGAGACAACGACGACTCTCCTGGCGCGGACCTGCGAAACACGAGAAGCCTTCCACCGCAAGCAAGATCACGCCGTCAGAATTCACCGATACGAACATCCGCCCAGCACAGGCGACGTCAAGAACCACCGACAAACGACGTCACAGAACACCGATCTAGCCAGTTCGTCCATGCTCGCGGCTGTCTTGGGGAACTGGCCCAGCGCTTGGGCCAAAGCCCACCAGACACTCAGCCCGAACTCGAGCGCGCCGCCCCGGTAGAAGATCCCGTCAGCGGGCTCGCTCCAGGTCGTCTGAGGGGCGATGGCGACGAGCTGCCGCGGGCGCGTAGCCGCCGCGGCCCACTGGGTGTTGCCCAGATAGCTTCCGCCGAAAATCCCGACGCGACCGTTGCTGCCGGGGATCGACGCCGCCCACTCGACGGTGTCGTATCCATCCGTTGGCTCATGAGCCCATGGCAGCCATTCGCCGTCGGACTCGAACCTGCCCCGGACGTCCTGGAGAACGACGATGTACCCACGTTGAACTGCCCTCATCACGTCGATGAGGGCACCGGCGATGGCGGGCGTCCGCTTGTTGTAGGGGCTGCGAGTGAGCACCACGGGCCACGGCCCCTCCCACGCCGGCCGGAACACATCTGCGCGCAGGATCACTCCATCTCGCATTGTCACCGGTACATCGAATTCCATTGTTCCGCTGCTCATGTCAACCTCGTATGGAGAGTGAAGGGACGAGGTGAGGACGCACATTCGCGTGGCTCACGATGCAGACGGCACCAGTTCGGGTACTAACGATAGTAAAAACGTACCCAGTTGTGCTTGCCCCCGTCAGAGGTTGATGGCGCGTGAGGCGGTCAGACCCCCGGTAGCGGGCCTGGCGGCGGTTGGCGCAACAGCCCGTTGAGTAGAAGCTGCGCCAGCTCGGCGAAGGCGTCAGCAGCCGACAAACCGGTTTTATCGAGGAGGGCACCCGACTGGACGGCGTCGATAGCCAAAGCGACCAGCTGCGCGGCGAAGGCGCCGTCACGCGCTCCGAAGACCCCGGATTCGATGCCGTCGTCGATCAACTCGCGTACCCGCCGCGCTGCGCGATCGGTGTTGCGGCGATAGATCTCAGCAGTGGGCTCAAACGCCATCATGTCGGCGTAGAAGGCGCGTGAATTGCGCCGCATCGCCTTCGCGACACCGCCGAGGTAGGTGGTGATCCTGTCGCGCGGGTCATCGACCGCCGAAACGTCCTGCTCGATCGAGGCAGCCGACGAGCCAAAAAAGTTCTTGGTCGCCAGAACCACGATCTGCTCTTTTGTCGAAGCGACGCTGTAGAGCGTGGCCTTGGAACAATGCAGGCGTTCGGTGAGCTCCGCCATCGTCACCGACATGAACCCCTCGACGAGGAAAATGTCCTCGATTCGGGCGAGGAGGTTATCGCGACGTGCACTATCGACTTTGCGTCGGCGTGGCGTGGCGACCGATGCGGCACGGCGTGGTGTCGGCGTGGCAGGCATGTCCTGCAGTTTCCCACACATCGTTTCCCCCGACCGGTCAGTGACCGGCTTCGCAAGTGCACCTCCATAGGGTACCTTTATGGGTACTATTGTAGTGCATGACGTACCCGAGGAGGGTCCAATGACACCCGATGTCAACTCGCGTGCTCTCGCTATCCTGGAGACGTTCGCGGCCAGCGACGCCGATATCGCCTCGTTGCTGTGCGACCAGCACCCCGCCGAACGTCTCGCATTGACTGTGGTGGCTCCCGACCGTTCGCGGCGCACCTACACATATGCAGACCTTGCCAGGTCGTCAGCACAGCTCGCTGGATACCTACGCGAGCGCGGGGTTAAACGCGGTGATCGGGTAGCCACAGTCATGGGTAAGAGCGCTGACCTCGTCAGCGTCATACTCGGAATCTGGCGGGTCGGCGCCGTCTATGTGCCCCTGTTCACCGCGACGTCGTGGTGGCCACCGACACCGCACTGATCGGCGACGGACACATCCGCAACAACCTGATGCCGGCCGGCGGCGCCAGTGTTCGCCTCACACGCAAGGTAGGTGAGTCCATGGCGCGGTGGCTCGCACTCTCCGGCTCTTTGCTCACCCCGCGGGAACTCGCCGCTACAGGCTGGATCCACGCCGTGGTGCCCGACGAGCACCTGGCCGACACCGCGATGCAGGTCGCTACCACGCTCGCGGCCCACCACGGGCCGGCGCAATCGCGGTACAAGAAGCTACTCAACGACACATCGTCGATGACCATCCCCGATGGTCTGCAGGCCGAACTCGACGAGTTCGAGAACCACTGGCAAACAAGCGATGTCCCCTCCGCGCTCAAACTTTTCCTCGAACGCAGCACCTCCACCCACCAATCTTCATCGTCGAACTGAGGATCACATGAACCGCGCTGCACGCGGTAGGCAACGGTGTTGCGGGCGACATGCAGCAACGCCGCCGCCTCGACCAGGCTGCGTCCCACATCGAGATAACATTTGAGCGTGGCCCGCACCGCCGCGACCTGCTCCCCGGGATCGGCGAGACCACCGAGTTCGCGGCGCACGAACTCACGCGCCCGCTCCATGTCACTGCTCAGCATCGCCACCACGTCGAGGTCCTGATAATCGAACACCCCCCGCGCGACCACTGAGATCGTGGCCACGCGCTCGGCCTGGAGAGCCTGCCGGTGACTGGAGACGAACCCGGCCACCCCGAACCGGGCAGCCCCATCGCGACGCGGACCCCGGCCGGTGGGCGCGGCCACGACGCCTCCGGCCGCGGCGGCACTGCGCTGACCTGCGCCCCGTGCCCACACCCGGCGGCCACCGACCGGCACGATCAACGTCCTCGTGCACGCGCACGCCGCCAGCACCGCCGCCGCGACCTCTTCCAGCCGGTGCGCCCCGATCCTCGTGTAGTCATCGGTCCACACCACCAGCGCCAGATGACGCCGTACCAGGTCATAGCCCAGGCTGCGCGCGGCCCGATCCAGCGGAACGTGCCCACCGCGCAAGATCTCTCGCAACACCTCCCGGCGCAGCGCCGCCGAACTGGCCAGCCACGCATCATGGGCGCGCCCGTACTCGCGGGCCATCGCCTCGCTGAGCCGTTCGGTGATATCGAACAACACCGCGTTGACCCGCCGCATCTGCGCGAACCGCTCACTCGCCGGAACCAGCTGTTCAGCCGCGTCGAGAACCCGCTGCACCGCCAGCGCGTGAGCCACCCGGATGCTGCGCAGCATATGCTCCACCCCCACACCGCAGCTGACCACCTCCGCGGGCCCCAGCAGCACCTCCGGTACGGCAGCCACACGGAAATCCTTCTCATCCGCCAATGCCGCAGTAGCGTGCAACGCCACAGCTTCCCCACCCACCCGCACCATATCCACGATGCCGTGCACACCCAGCTCAGGCACCTCGGCCACGATCCGGTCGGCGATCGCGCCCCCAGCTCCACCGCCCACCCCGCCGGACCCGCGCCGAGCCGCACCGTCAACTCCTCTACCGTCGCCGCGGGCAGCACCGAATCCGCCAGCCCACCCTCCTCATGCGGTCGGAGCAGCCGGATCCAACCACCCACCCCAGCAGAACTCATCGCCACCACACCCCGGACACCAGGCCAGGACAGCGCCGGCCTGCCCGACGTCGGACACCGACGATCGACGTGACGCCGCGAGGCCGCATCAGCCAGCCGGTGTGCTCCCAGCGACCGGATCCCCGGCGTGAGAGAGAGCGCCGGTGTCTTCCTTGTCCCACCGCCCCGGTTTGGACTCGGGTCCAAGCAATGGGTACGGGTTTGTATCGGAGGCCAAGCCCGTGGGCGGGGTCCGGCGCTTCGATAGAGGTGTTCGTTATCCGTGTCACCGGTGCTGTTGTGGCGACGTCGCCGGGCGTTGATATTTCGGGGGTTCCCGTTGACTGCGCTGGTGTCCGCTGCGCCCGTCGAGGTGCTCGAGCGCATCGAGCGGCGTGTGTTGTGGCTCTCGGTAGCGATGATCAACCACGCCAACCGGTACGAGAGAACCCGTCGGGGCTCAAGGTCGGCGGGCATCAGGCGTCGATGGTGTCGATCATGACCGCGTTCTGGTTCGAGCTGCTCACTGCCGCGGATCAGGTGTCGGTGAAGCCGCACGCCTCGCCGGTGCTTCATGCGATCAACTATCTGCTCGGCCAGCTCGACGAGTCGACACTGACGACGTTGCGGGCTTTCGGCGGATTGCAGAGCTATCCAAGCCGCAGCAAGGATCATGATCCGTTGGATTATTCGACCGGTTCGGTCGGGCTGGGGGCGACGGCGCCGGTGTGGGGTGCGCTGGCACGCCGCTACGTCGAGCATCATTTCGGTGCGGGCGGGACCGGCCGCCAGTATGCGCTGATCGGCGACGCCGAACTCGACGCGGCTGGACGCGATGAGCAATCCGGAGTATCAGCGGCTGCTGCGGTTGCCCGCAGCCGGGCTGCGCAAGCGGCTGCCCGGCTCCGGTGCGGGTGCCGACGCGATCGGCGCACTGCTCGACGGAGTCCGCACAGGCTCGCGTTCCTGGCCCCCGTGCACGGGGTGCCGGCGTCACCGAGTTCGGCCAATCCGGTGATCTGGCCGCGGTGTATCGCCACCACGGCATCGACACCGACGCGATCGTGCGCGCCGCCCTCGATCTGGTGCCCGCGCCGTGAACACTCTCTTGTCCCCCAACGCCTGTGAGGAGTCCATCATGATCACGCATCTGATCCGCTATCGCGTCGGCGACGCCGTGGAGTGGGGAGTGATCACCGACGCGAAGATCACCCCGCTGCAGGGCAGCTATCCCAGCACCGCCGCACTCGTCACGACCGGCGAGCAGGATTGGCGCGCGGCTCGGGACCGGGCACCGGTCCACCGGCTCGACGCGGTCACGGTGCTCTCGCCGATCACGACACCGTGCCGGGTGATCTGCCAGGGCGCCAACTACCGTCAGCACGCGATCGAGTCGGGCATGGATCCCGACGCCCGCGCGTTCAACCTGTTCTTCGACAAGACCGACGCCGCGGTCACCGGCGCGCACGACCCGGTCACCCGGCCGGCGCATGTGCGGCTGCTGGATTTCGAGATCGAACTCGCCCTGGTCATCGGACGCCGGATCGATGCACCGGTCACGATCACCGACGCGGACCTGCCCGACTACGTGTTCGCGGTCACCATCGCCAATGATCTGTCGGCCCGCGATGTCCAGTTGCCGCAGGGACAGTTCCTCAAAGGCAAAAGCTACCGCGGGTTCTGTCCGCTGGGCCCGTACCTGGCCGTCCTGGAGCCAGTGGATGTCCTGCTGCTGGACAACCTGGAGCTGCGGCTCGAGGTCAACGGCGGGCTCCGTCAGCACGACACCACCGCCCACATGCTCTACCGGCCCGCGGAAACCCTGACCGAGTTGAGCCAGTTCTGCAATCTGAGCCCCGGCGACGTCGTGCTCACCGGCACACCGCATGGTTGCACCGCCACCACACCGCCCGCGCTGATCCGACGCCTGGCGACCGCGCTGCTGCCCGAGGACCGGCTGTGGTCGCTGTTCATCCGCCAGAACCTCCGCAAACCCTATCTCGCGCCCGGCGACCTGATCACCGCGTCGATCCGCCACGAAGGCGGATTGCTGGATCTGGGCACCCAGCGCACCCCGATCACCGCCCCGTGACCCGCTGGAAGGCTTCCCATGACACCTGTTTCCGACCCCGCCGCCCGCGGCAGCGATCCCGTCGCGGTCCCCGACCTGCTGGCGCATTGGGTGGTGAAAACCGCGCGCGCACCGCAGATGATTGCCTGGTACCGCACCGTGTTCGGTGCCCGGGTGGTGCACGAGGACCACCGGATCGCGTTTTTGACCTGGGATGACGAGAGTCACCGGCTGGCGCTTGTCAAAGTACCGACGCTACTGCGGTATCTGCTGCCGCTGGCCAGGTTCCGCCGCAAATTCTACGGCGTGGACCACCTCGCGTTCACCTTCTCGTCGGTGGACCGGCTGCTGAGCACCTACGAGCGGCTCGCCCTCCACGGCATCACCCCCGTGTGGTCGATCAATCACGGCCCGACGACCTCGCTGTATTACGAGGACCCCGACGGGATCCGCCTCGAATTCCAGGTCGAGAACTTCGAGACCGCGACCGCGACCGCCGACTACTTCGCCAGTTCCGCGTTCGCCGCCAACCCGATCGGTGTCGAGGTCGACCCGGACTACCTGCTGCAGCGGCTGCGCCGCGGCGAGCCGGAGGCGTCACTGCTGGCACCGGGGGCGGGAACCCGCCCGGGAACGACACCGCGCGCGAACACCCGCGCCATCACCTGGAGGACGCTGTAGCCGATGATCACCCGCCCTGTCGTCATCATCGGAGCCGGCGCCACCGGATCGACACTGGCGTTGCTGCTGGCCCGCTACGGGGTGCCCAGCACCGTGCTCGAACGCCGCAGCGACCCGCTGCTGCATCCGGCCGCGCACGTGATCAACGCCCGCTCGCTCGAGATCTGGCAGCATACCGACCCGCGCCTGGCCGCCCGCATCGCCGCCCTGGCACCCCCCATCGAACAGGTCAACATCATCCGCTGGTGCGGCGACCCGGCCGGGCCCCCACTCGGGCAGATCGACCTGCTGTCGCGACCGGACTGGACCGCGCAGGTGCGCAGCCACAGCCCGTTCCTGCTGTCCCACATCGGCCAGCACCAGCTGATGCCCGTGCTGTGGGACGCCCTGGACCGCGAACCACTCGTCGACTTCCGCCGCGCCACCGTCGCCGAGCAGGTCGACCCGACCCAGAGCCGCGCCGTGGTCACAGCCCGCCCGGCCGGACCGGCGAATTCGACCGAGACGATGTATGCCCGCTTCGCCGTCGCCGCCGACGGCGCCAACAGCAGCGTGCGCGAGCAGGCGGGCATCGGCATGGACGGCCCGGTGCTGGCCAACATGGGCAGCGTGTTCTTCCACGCCCCCGGCCTGTTTCCGACAGGAACCGAGCGGCCACTGCTGAGCTGGATCTACCGGCCCGGATTCTGCGGGGTGATGATCGCCCACGCCGACGACGACTACATCCTGATGACCGTCTACCTGCACCCCGCCCAGCAGGTCGCGCGCGAGCCCCGCGCCTACTGGGAGCGCATGCTGCCCGCTGTACTCGGAACCGGCGTACCGGTCCGAATCCGCTCCACCGGCACCTGGACGATGACCTCGCAGATGGCGTCGCGGTTCCGCGGCGGCGCGCTGCTGTTGGCCGGCGACGCCGCGCACCGGTTCCCCCACACCGGCGGCTTCGGGCTCAACAGCGGCGTCCAGGACGCCCACAACCTGGCCTGGAAACTCGCCGCGATCTTCCACGACGGCGCCCACGAGGACCTGCTGGACACCTACGACACCGAACGGCGGCCCGTGGTCGCCCGCTTCGCCGAGCAGAGCGTGAGCAATCACTTTCTGCTCGACAAGGTCACCCGCCCCCTCGGCGTCACCAACCGGGCTGTGCAGCAGGCCACCGCCGCTCTGGCCCGCCCGCCGCTGGCATGGCTGCCGGACCGGCTGCTGGCACCGCTCTGCGACCGGCTCACCGACATACAGACCGCCCGCACCGCCGTCGCGGCACCCGGTCATCGCCGCGCCGGGCGCGTCCGGGCCCAGATCGCAGCCCAGATCCCCGGCCAGCTCGAGCATTTCATCGCCACCGGCCTGGAATTCGGCTACCTCTACTGCAGCCCGCTGATCTGCTCCGAACCCGGCACCGTACCCGTCGACGGGGACGGTGTGCTCACCTACCGGCCCACCACCTGGCCCGGCGCCCGCCTGCCCCACGCGATGATCGAAATCGAGAACGAGCCGGTGCCGATCCACGACCTGCTCGGTCCCGGCCGCCTCACCGTGTTCACCGCCGACCCCCACGCGTGGATCACCGCGCTCACCACAGACCCGCAGCCACCGCTACCGATACAGGTGATCGCCCTGCGCGCACCCGCCCCGCACGACCGCGACGCCCTGATCGCACTATACGAAATCGGCGAACACGGCGTGGTGGCAGTGCGGCCCGACGGACACGTCCTGTGGCGCAGCCGCGACCAGGCCACGATCGCGGCCCCGCAGCTGCTCGACTGGCTGCGCACCCAGTGGGGCCCGTACTGGCCCGCCAGGCACAACCACCCGCACGGCCGCGACCATCACCACCCCATGCAGACAGGCGACCAGCACGCCGCCCGCACCGTGGCGATCACCGCCGATCCCGCCCACCCGGCCACCGACACCGCACCATGACCCGCACCGCGCCAGCGATTTCCGCCACTGGCGTTTGTGACCAGCGCCCGCCACTGATCGCGGGCCGGGCCCGTCATGACGTCTGGCCGCGAGTGCGGATTCCGCAAGCAACTCGACGCGTCCCTCGCCAAGCTCGCAGTGCTGGTCAGCTGACCCGCACAGACCACAGCATGTCGACGACGCAGCGAATCCGGAGGAAATGCGGGCCTCGGCCGAAGAACGGCGGCCGTACACAAGACGCGGGAAATCGTTCCGCCCCATCGTCCATGCAGCCTCGATCGACCAAGGACAGATATGCCCACCACACGCATCGCCGTCGTCACCGGCGCCTCATCGGGGATAGGCCGGGCCACTGCCGCGGCCCTGGCCGACCACGGCTTCCGGGTGATCGGGACCAGCCGCTCCCCGGACACGATCCCAGCCACCGATCAACTGCCGGGCATCGACTACCGCCCCCTGGACCTGACCGACGACGACTCCGTCCAGCGATTCGTCTCGACGCTGGACACCGTCGATGTTCTGATCAACAACGCCGGCGAGAGCCAAGCCGGACCGCTGGCCGAACTGCCCGGTAACGCCGTGACCCGGCTGTTCCAGCTCAACGTGCTGGGCCCGATCGCACTCACTCGAGCGGTGCTGCCCGGCATGCGTGAACGCGGCACCGGGCGGGTGGTGATGGTCGGCTCTATGCTGGCCAGCTTCCCACTGCCCTACCGCTCCTCCTACGTCGCCACCAAAGCCGCACTACGCGGATTTGCCACCGCGGCACGGTTCGAGGAATCGCCCTACGGCGTCTGGCTCACCACAGTCGAACCAGGACAGGTCGATTCCGGGCTCCGCGAACGACGCACGAAATACCTCACCGACGGCTCGCCACACACCGCGGAATTCGAACGCTTCATGACAGCACTCGACCGCAAACAAGCCGCGGGCGTCGCACCGGACCGGGTCGCACGCACGATCCTCACCGCAGTCTCGGCGCCACGCCCCCGCCCGCTGTATGCCGTCGGCAGCAACGCCCCCGCCGCCTTCGCACTCCATCGCATACTCCCCCGCTACCTAATGGAACGCGTCACCGCCCGCTCCTACGGACTACACCGCTGACACACCCGGCCACCACTCACCGCACATGAGAATTCGAGACGTGCGCCCGTCGCGGCCTACGCCGTGAGGAAGGCGACCCACAGCGATGCGGTGATCATCAGCGGGGCTGTCGCCATCACTCGCAAGACCTGCGACCGATGACGTGCGGGACACATGAAGGAAACGGTCACCAGCGCGGCGGGCACCGACAGTACGGCCCCCTCTGCAGATCGTGGAGGCACCCGAGAAAATGCCAGGCCCCGGTCAGTTGTCGATCACGGTGTCGCACTGCGCAGTCGGCTTGGTCGACGTCTACCTGCGACGGGGACAGTTAAAGGAGCAACGGGCCTCCCCCAGCCGCCGTTCGTACCGGGCCTGGAGGTCGCGGGCACGGGGCGGGCTCTCGGGGAGGGCGTAGAGGGCCTCCGCATCGGTGAACCGGTGGTGACGTCGACCGCCAGCGTGACGGGGGCAACGCCGAGGTCGTGGTGGCCGACGCCGAACTGACTGCGTCTCTGGACGGTTCGCCGATCGACCTCGCGCTGGCCATGTCCGCGCTGCCCAACGCCGTCACCACGCATCTGGCGCCGACCCGTGTGGCCGCACCTCGCCAAGGGCGAATCGGTGCTGTCCACAGCGCACTGGGCAGGCTGGCGTCGGTCTTCCCGGGCATCGCCCGCGAGCTGGGTGCCTCGCACATCGTCGTACCGCCCGGACCGCCGCGTTGCCGGCGGCCGCAGCCAGTGCGCTGCCCTACGACGAGGTGGTGTCCTCCGATGACTTCCCCGACTCGTTACGTGGTGAACGTTTCGACGTCGTCATCTATGCCGTCGCGACGTCGCCGCTCACCGCGACCCCAGCGCGGCGTCGCCGAGCGCGTCGAGGCGGGCTCGGTGACGCCGGCAGCCGCGCGCCGGTGTCAGCCGATGGAGTAGCTGACTCCGGTCAGCTCCTCTGAGACCTGCCACAGGCGGCGCGCGAGTTCGGGGTCGCGGGACTGTTTGCTGGACGAGGCCAGCTTGGGGTATCCGCGTACTTCCCCGATGCCGTCCGGGCCGTAGTACTGTCCTCCCTCGACGCCCGGGTCGGTGGCAGCGCGCAGGGTCGGCAGGGCTCCCATTTCCGGGGGTTGGGTGGCGAGTCGCATCACCGCGAACTCGAGCACTTTGGGAAGGTGCCTGCCGAGCTCGGTGCTCGAGCCGCCCGGGTGGGCAGCGACGGAGATCGTCGCGGCCTGCGCGGCGGTGAGACGGCGTTGCAGTTCGTATGTGAACAGCAGGTTGGCGAGCTTCGACTGGCCATACGCCTTGACCCGGCCGTACCCCTGGTCGAGGTTGAGGTCGTCGAAGTGGATGGCGGCGCGGTTGCGGTGTCCCAGGCTACTGACCGTCACGACGCGCGATCCGGGCACGGGTAGCAACGTGTCGAGAAGCAATCCGGTCAGTGCGAAGTGGCCCAAGTGATTGGTGCCGAAGTGCAGCTCGAAGCCGTCGGAGGTGCTGCCTTTCGGCGTGTACATCACTCCTGCGTTGTTGATGAGCAGGTCGATCTGCGGGTGCGCGGCCTTGATGTCGCTGGCCGCGGTGCGCACAGACTGTAGTGATCCGAGGTCGAGTGGCTGCACTTCCACGCTGGCGCCGGGCGCTGCAGCCAGGATTCGTTCGGCTGCCTCGTTGCCCTTGACGGCGTTGCGCACCGCCATCACGACATGTGCGCCCGCGGCGGCCACTGCGGACGCGGTTTCGAAGCCCAGGCCGGCATTCGCGCCGGTGACAACGGCTGTCCTGCCGGACTGGTCGGGGATGTTCTGGGCGGTCCATTTCGGCATGGAGTTCTCCTGGATGTGGTGCGTGAACGGGCCTGGTTTCTGGCGCCGTGATCTGAGGCGGTGCGGCCGCTCGAGTACTTGCGATCTGGCCGAAGTTTCATTGCCGTGTCAGATGAGGAAGCCTCCGTCGACGGCGAGGTGGGCGCCAGTGATGTAGGCCGCGTCGTCGGAGAGCAGGAACGCGATTGCTCCCGCGATCTCCTCACCGGTGCCCATGCGGCCCATGGGGATTCCGCGGTCGACGACCTCCTGGGTTGCCTCCAGGTTGGCCTCGGTGAGTTCGGTGAGTATCACGCCGGGCTGCAGTTCGTTGATCCGGATGCCCTGCCTGCCGTATTCCGCGGCAGCCGAGCGGGTGATGCCGCGAACACCGTGCTTGGAGCCGACGTAGTCCCGCGAGAGGCCGCCGCGGTCGGCGAACACGCTGGAGACGTTGACGATCGCGCCTCCGCCGGCGGCCAGTATCGCGGGGATCTCGAACTACAGGCTGTAGAAGATGCTGGAGAAGTTGACCTCGGTGACCCGCCGCCAGTCGTCGATGGTCTGCTCGTGCAGGCTCGTCGGCATCTCACGTGAGCCTCCGGCGTTGTTGACTGCGAGGTGCAGGCCGCCGAATTCGTCGACGGTGCGTGACACCGCCTGCTCAAGGTCTTCTGGTTTCGTGACGTCTCCGGCGACGGCCAATGCGCGACCGCCCTTGGCGGAGATCTCGGCCACCACCTCGTCGAGCTTCTTTACCCTACGTCCGATCACAGTGACCGCTGCGCCCTCGCTGGCCAGGCGCAGGGCGGTGGCACGGCCTATTCCTGACCCTGCACCGGTGACCAAGGCGGTCTTTCCGTCGAATCTGTTCATGCTCATGGTTGCTCTCTTTGTCGTTCGAATCGTTGTGTGTGGTGGCGGTTGTCAGGCGTTCTCTCCGGGGAGTCGCACCGGATAGGGCTGACCGAAGTCCAGAGAGGCGCTGGCCACCTTCCAGCGGGATGCCTCGGCGATCTGGCTCAGCGAATAGTCGATCGCGTACTGAGCGGCATCGGCACCGAGCACGAAGTGCGACGGGATCTCCGCCAACTTCGCGACCCGCACGAGAGTTTCGCCGGCGCGCTGCGGGTCTCCGGCCTGGGTGATCGGGCTGCCCATGATCCCCGCGACCGCGCCGACGGTGGCCTGGTACTCCTCTGGGATCGCCTGGATGTCCATCGAGGACCCGGCCCAGTCGGTGGCGAACCCGCCGGGCTCGACGACCAGGTACTTCAGCCCCAATGGTGCTGTTTCTGCGGCCAGTACCCGCGTGAGACCGTCGACCGCGAACTTGGCTGCCTGGTACGCGCCGAGGCCCGGCGTGCTGCCCACTCGACCGCCGAGGGAAGAGAACTGGATGATCAGCCCCGCACCTTGTTTCTTCAGCACCGGCAGCGCCGCCTTCGAGACGTGGTAGACGCCCCAGAAGTTTGTGTCGAACTGCTGACGGAAGTCGTCCTCCGGCGCGGTCTCGACCGGGGCGATGTTTGCGTATCCGGCGTTGTTGACGACCACGTCAACGCGTCCGAACTTCTCGACCGCCGCATCGATCGCGGCGACGGCCTGCGCACTGTCGGTCACATCGAGCGCCACCGGGAGCACGTTGTCGCCGAACTGTTCCACGAGGTCGGACAACTGCTCGGGCCTGCGCGCCGTGGCGACGACCCGATCTCCGGCCTCGAGCGCGGCGAGGGTGAGGGCGCGACCGAAGCCGCGTGAGGAACCTGTGATGAACCATGTCTGCTGTGTCATGGCAATAGCAAAACACAGTTGCGGTAGTTACGCAACCATGTTGCGTTAAATTGAAGGCTCGACCGCTTTCGCGTTTGTGTCAGCACGCTGCATATCAAGCGCATGGAAGGATGCTCGGCGCCATGCCTTGTCGCGACAGGCGGCCACTCGGCCGAGTAGATCGCGGCAGTCACCGCCGCTTATACAACATCGTTGTGTCATACTGAGCCGATGAGCACCACGCAATTTCACCGCGCGCGCAGTCCTGAGGCGAAGAGGGAACGAGAGATCGCGATCATCGACGCTGCGCGCCGGCTGGCCACAGAACGCGGTGTCCGGGCTGTCACGTTGACCGACATCGCGGGCGAGGTGGGCATGCACAAGTCGGCGATGCTGCGCTATTTCGAGACGCGGGAGCAGATCTTCCTGCAGCTCAACGTGGAGGCTCTGCGTGAGTGGTCGGCGGCGATGCGCTCCCAGCTCGAGGTTCTGCCGGCGTGGCGGGAGTCCGATCCGGATGTGAACGGCCGGTGTGAAGCCATTGCCGCAATCATCGCGGCGAGTCTGGTCAGTCGGCCTCTGTTGTGCGATCTGACGGCCCACACACCGCTCAATCTGGAGCGGAACGTCTCACTCGAATCGGTGAGATCGTTCAAACTGGTTGCGTTGGAGGAGCTGTCGTCCATCTCGGATGCCGTGCGCGAGCTGTTGCCGTTGGATCCGACCCAGGTGGCGAACGTTCTCACCACGGCGACCAGCATGGCCGGCGCCTTGTGGCAGATGGCCGCTCTCGGCACGGAGCTGCGCAGACTCTACGAGTCCGACCCGGCGTTGAGTCACGCCGTCGTCGACGCGGGACCGCAACTGAGTCACATCCTCGCCGGCCTACTGAGGGGGTATGCCCTCGCTCGCTGAGCCGAGCGAGGGCCCCGCTACCGACCACATCAGCCGCCAAGGGCGGCCTAATTCTGCTCAGCCGGGGATGACGGGCAGGGTGATGCGGGATGGATGGTCGGCGTCGTGGACGATTCGCTGGCGGGCGACGCGCAGTGTCGTTGCCACGGTGGGGTCTTCGCCGGTGTTGAGGTTGCGGTCCCACCGCGGGAAGTTGCTCGAGGTGATCTGCACTCGCAGGCGGTGGCCGGTGCGGATGACGATACTCGTCGACCACAGATCGATCTCGTACTCGTCGACCTGGCCGGGTGTGGTCGCGACCCGGGTGATCCCGTCGACGACGTTGACCGAGCGGCCGTTCGCATCGACCTCACACAGCCGCGCCACCCAGTCGGTCGAGGGCCCGTCGGTCGCGGCGAAGATCGTCGCAGTGACCCGACCGGTGATCTCGAGATCCGCGGTGAGCGGCTCGGAAGTGAACACGAGCACGTCGTCGCGGCTCTCGACGTCACGTTGATCGAGTTGTCCCGGGGGGAACGAGGCCGACATGATCAGCGAGCCTCCGGTGGTGAGGACCGGGTCGGCGGGGTCGTAGGTGTACTCGCTGGCGGCGTCGGTTGCCTCGGGCGCGGTGGTCGACAGGCCACCACCGTCATGGAGGTAGAACTCGGTGGGCACCGCGCGGCTCAACGGCCATTCGTCCTCATGGCGCCACTGGTTGATGCCCATGACGAACAGGTCCACACCCGAGGTCGGTGGCAGGTCTGTCGATCGACCGAGAACCTCGTCGTACCAGTCGAGTTGAACTCCGACCATGGTGCCGTCGGATCCCGGTGCCAGCGAGGCGAGGCCGTAGTTCACGGTGCCGACGTGACCGGGGGTGGTGGTGTTGGCGCTCTGGTGTTCCCACGGGCCGATGATGAGTCGGCTCGGCAGACCCTCTCGGACGGCGCCGACATAATTGTCCAGCGAGCCCTGCAGGAACACGTCGAACCAGCCTGCGACGTTGAGCGAGGGAACCCCCACCTCGCCGTACCGCCCAGCCACCCGCGCCTCGTCGATGCTGTCCGGGTCGCGCAGCCCCCGTTCGGTCCCGATGTCGGGTTGGCCGGTACGCGCGATCGCCGGCATGGCACCCGAAGGCAGCTCCCACAGGGTGCGCTCGACAGCATGATCGAGATCGTCGATGGTCGCCGTCAGTTTCGCGTAGAGCTCCTCCATGCTGGTAGCCGACTTCGGGAACTGGCCCAGGGCCTGAGCCAGCGCCCACCACACACTGAGCCCGAACTCCAGCGCTCCGCCACGGTAGAAGATGCCGTCGGTGGGTTCGCTCCACGTGGTCTGCGGGACAATGGCTGCCAGGTGAGGTGGTCGCGTCACCGCAGCCGCCCACTGGGTGTGTCCCAGGTAGCTCCCCCCGAACATCACGACCTGCCCGTTGCTGCCGGGGATCGATGCCGCCCATTCGACGGTGTCGTAGCCGTCTGTTCGCTCATGCGCCCACGGCAACCACTCACCGTCGGATTCGAACCTGCCGCGCACGTCCTGCAGGACGACGATGTATCCGCGCTGAACAGCCCGCATCACATCGATCAGCGCTCCCGCGATCGACGGGGTCCGCTTGTTGTACGGACTGCGCGTAAGAGCCACCGGCCACGGCCCCTCCCCCGCCGGCCGGAACACGTCTGCGCGCAGGACCACCCCGTCGCGCATAGTCACCGGTACATCGAATTCCATTGTGCCGCTGCTCATGTCAACCTCATTAAAAGAGTGTGGATTGCGTGCGAGGGCTCGTTCTCCACTCGCAAACGCGAAGGTACCAGTGCGGGTACTGTCGCGCTGCAAAACGTACCCAATTGACCGCAAGCCACCCGCGACGACCACCCGCACGGGGTCAGCTCACGGCCGAGGCCGCCGCGTTGCCGGTGCGCCGAGCAGCCCGTTGAGCATCAGCTGACCCAGCTCAGCAAAGGCGTCACCCGCCGACAGCCCGGTCCTGTCCAGCAACACCCCAGACTGGACGGCCTCGATGGCCAGTGCGACCACCTGCGCGGCAAACGCGCCGTCCCGGGCTCCGAAAACCCCGGACTCGATGCCCTCTTCAATCAATTCGTGAACCCGACGCGCGGCTCGGTCGGTGTTACGGCGATAGATCTCCGCTGTCGGCTCGAACGCCATCATGTCCGCGTAAAAAGCACGAGAGTTCCGGCGCATCGCCTTGGCGACGCCACCGAGGTAGGTCGTGATGCGATCTCGCGGATCCTCCACCGTTGCGACGTCGTGTTCGATCGTTGCCGCCGACGACCCGAAGAAGTTCTTGGTCGCCAGAACCACGATCTGCTCTTTGGTCGAGGCAACGCTGTAGAGCGTGGCCTTCGAGCAGTGCAACCGCTCGGTGAGTTCGTCCATCGTCACCGACATGAATCCCTCGGCGAGAAAGATGTCCTCGATTCGAGCCAGGAGGACTTCACGACGCGCGGTGTCGACCTTGCGCCGGCGCGGTGTACGGACCGGCACATCACGGCGAGAACTCGGCGCAGCAGGCATGTCCGGAATTTTCCTACAGCTGCGGCTGCACCGATCGCGGGTGATCGGGCTTCACAGGGCCCAACTCGTAGGGTACGTTCATGGGTACCAACGTAGCGTTTTCGGTACCCAGGAGGTTTGATGTCCCTCGATGTCAGTGCTCGCGTTCAGGCGATTCTGAACCCGTTCGCACCCGACGACGCCGACGTCACATGGTTGCTATGTGACCGTCACCCCGCCGAGCGCACGGCGTTGACCATCGTGTCCGCCGACCTGTCCAGGCGCAGCTACAGCTATGCTGAACTGTCCTCCTCATCGGCGCAGGTGGCGGGGTACCTGCGCGATCGTGGGGTCACCCGAGGAGATCGGGTGGCCACGGTGATGGGAAAGAGCAGCGACCTCGTCAGCGTCATCCTCGGTATCTGGCGGGTCGGCGCGGTGTATGTCCCGCTGTTCACCGCATTCGCCGAGAAGGCCATCGAGGCGCGACTCACCGAGTCGCGCACTGTGCTCGTCCTCGTCGATCGCGATCAACGCCACAAGGTTCCCAACGGCTGGGAGGTGGGCGTTCTCGACGACCAACCAGACGGGATCACCCGAGCGATCACCGCGGCGGAAGCATTCGAGGGTTCGACCCCGGTCGGCGCCAACGCGCCGCTGGTCCACATGTTCACCTCGGGAACAACCGGCACGCCCAAAGGCGTGGTTCACCCGGTTCGATACCTCGCCGGATGGATCGGGTACCTGGAGTTCGGCCTCGGGGTCAATCCCGCCGCAACCTTCTGGTGCGGTGCCGATCCCGGCTGGGCGTATGGCCTGTACACAGCGATCGCTGCTCCGCTCGCCGCCGGGATCCCCACCGTGTTGCTCGAGGGCGGATTCACCCCCGCAACGACCTGGGCGGTCCTCGACCAATTGCGGGTCACCGACTTCACCGCAGCTCCCACCGTCTACCGCGGACTGCTCGCGGCCGCGGAGACACCGCCGACAGGACTGGCGCTGCAACGGTTGTCCAGCGCAGGTGAGCCCCTCACACCAGAGGTCAACGACTGGGCCGACACAACTCTGGGGCTGCGCGTCCATGACCATTTCGGGCAGACCGAGCTAGGCATGCCGATCGGCTTCGCCCACCACCCGGCCTTGGCCCGCGACGTCGTCGCCGGGGCAATGGGGTCTGCGCTGCCAGGCTGGGAGGTCACCATCCTGCACCTCGACTCCGAGGACATCGCCGAACCCGGAACCACAGGAAGGCTCGCCGTCGTCGTCCCCGACAGTCCGTTCATGACCTTCACCGGATACGCCGAATCCGCTGACGCGCAATCACGCTTCTGCGGAGATGGGCGGTTCTTCACCACCGGAGACTCCGCCTCCATCGATGCCGAGGGCCTCATCCGGTTCTCCGCACGCGACGACGACGTCATCATCATGGCCGGGTACCGCATCGGTCCCTTCGACGTCGAATCGGCGTTGCTGCGCCACCCGGAGGTGGTCGAGTGCGCGGTCGTCGCCGAACCCGACACCGTTCGCGGAGAGGTCGTCGTGGCCCACGTAGTGCTCTCCGCCGACACGACCGCCACCGATGCACTCGCCACCGAGCTGCAGAACTGGGTCAAGACGAACTACGCCGCGCACGCCTACCCCCGGCGCATCCACTTTGTGGAATCCCTACCCAAGACACCCAGCGGGAAGGTCCAGCGCGCGGAACTGCGCCGCCGCGCGGCCGAGGCACGCGCGTGAGCGCCCACCCGCTCGAGGTCGAACAGCGCGGACCAGTCCGAATCCTCACTCTCAACCGCCCCGAACGACGAAACGCCCTCGACGACAATCTTGTCGCCGCCATCGACACCGCGCTGACACACGCAGAGGAAGACCCCGACACCCGCAGCCTGCTCATCACCGGCAACGGTCCGAGCTTCTGCGCCGGAGCCGACCTGAGCCATCTGCTGGCACTACACGAGCGGACAGGCAGCCCGACCGACTTCCTTCGCACCGTCTCCGACCTCGTCGCGCGTCTGGAGACAAGCTCCCTGCCTGTCGTGGCCGCAGTACACGGGCACGCTGTCGCCGGCGGCCTGGAAATCCTCCTGGGGTGCGACGTCGTGGTTGCCGCAGACACCGCACTCATCGGCGACGGCCACATAGTGAACAACTTGATGCCCGCCGGCGGCGCCGGTGTCCGGCTCACCCGCCGGCTCGGCGAATCGACAGCACGATGGCTCGCTCTCACCGGCGATCTGCTCAGCGCTCGCGAACTCGAGTCAATCGGTTGGATTCATCGGATCGTATGCGAACACGAGCTTTTCGACGCTGCGATGCGCGCCGCGACAACCCTCGCCGACCGTCACGGCCCCGCCCAGGCGAGATACAAGCAGCTGCTGCATGACACGGCGTCGATGCCCATTCAGCACGGTCTGAGGCGCGAACTGGACATGTTCGAACGGCACTGGCAATCCAGCGACGTCGCCGCAGCGCTTCGAGCGTTCACCGATCGACGAAGCGCGCGGCGAACCACCGACAACGACGAATGAGGAACTCATGAACCGATTCACCGACCAGGTCGTCCTCGTCACCGGAGGCGCCCAAGGCCTCGGCACCGCGATGGCCACCCGCTTCGCATCCGAAGGCGCCAAGGTCGCCATCGCCGATGTGAACGTCGTCGCCGCCGAGGAGGTCGCCGATCGGCTACGTCGCGATTTCGACCGCGTGTGCAGCGCCCACCACGTCGACGTCACGGACTCGGCCAGCGTGACCGCGTGGATCGATCGCGTAGGAGACGAGCACGGCCGCATCGACGTGCTGGTCAACAACGCCGGGATCATCCGCGACAACAAGATCGAGAACATCGACGACAACGACTGGCGATCGGTCGTCGACACATCGCTCACCGGCGCCTTCTACTGCACACGCGCAGCACTTCCCCACATGCGCTCCCGGCGCTACGGCCGCATCGTGTCCTTCTCGTCCATGAGTTGGCGCGGCAACTACGGCCAAGCGAACTACGTCGCCGCCAAAGCCGGCATCGTCGGCCTCACCCGCACCATCGCGCTCGAGACCGCCCGCGACGGAATCACCGCCAACGCCATCGCACCCGGCCTCATCGAAACCCCCATGCTCGCATCGATGAACGACGCCGCCCGCGACAAGCTCATCTCGAAAGTCCCCCAACGCGCCACCGGATCCCCCGACGACATCGCCGAAGCCGCCGCCTACCTCGCCTCACCCGGCGCTCGGTACGTCAGCGGCATCGTCCTCGACGTCGACGGCGGCCTCGGCATCGGATCGTCCATCCGCTGAGTGCGCGAGCCCGCACACGACACCACCTGCCGTACACCCCACACGAGAGGCACCCGTGAGCAGCGCAGTACCCGAAGCACCCATCCCCAGCGCACCGAACAGTCGCCGATACGAAGGACAAGTCGTCGCGATCACCGGCGCCGCACGCGGACAAGGACGTTCCGAGGCGATCCGCTTCGCCGCAGAGGGCGCCGACATCATCGCGATGGACATCTGCGCAGACCTGCCCACGACGCGCTACCCCGGCGCGTCCGTTCGCGACCTCGAAGCCACCGCCCATGCCGTCGAAGAACTGGGGCGGCGGATCATCACCAGCGTCACCGACGTGAAGGACTTCGAGGCCCTCAACGCGGACCTGATTGCCGGCGTCATGGAACTGGGTCGACTCGACGTGGTGGTTGCCAACGCCGGGATGACAACCGCCGCCCGAGCCTGGGAGATCAGCTCCGAACAGTGGCGAGAAACCATCTCCAACAACCTCGACGGGGCGTTCCACACCGCCAAAGCGGCGGTGCCGATCATGATCCAACAGGGCACCGGCGGAGCCATCGTCTTCACCAGCTCCGTTGCCGGCCTGACCGGCCTCCCCCTCCTGGCCGACTACGTGGCCGCAAAACACGGGGTGACCGGTCTCGCGAAAACACTGGCCAACGAACTCGCCCCGCACCGCATCCGGGTCAACTCAGTGCACCCGTTCGGCGTGAAGACAGACCTCATCGTTCATGAGCTCTTCGAGCTACTCGATGAGCAACCAGAGCTGGGCGCTCTCTACGTCGGAGCACTCCCCGACGAAGCCAGCCACGCCGACGACATCGCAGCGGCCGTGGCATGGATTGCCTCGAACGAAGCGCGCCACGTCACCGGAGTACAACTCCCCATCGACCTCGGTCGCACAAACCGCTGATCGGCCCCGTCGAACTGCCATGCGCCCTGAGGGAGGCGGTAGCCCGACTCGCCCCTCTGCTCGGCGTGTGCCAGAGCCACCCAGAAGGATCCGATCAGCTCTAGACCGAACCCGCCGCACCGGGAGCGGCCGCGATCGGCGACGTGGTGACCAGTACCCAGCTCGAGTACTCCTGCACCTCCGCAGGCTCGCCCTCGACTAACGCCGCCACAATCGTCTGACCTGCACAAATCTACTCATCTCAACATGACGCGTCTCAGTACTAGTATTACAAGGCCGCGCAAATGCTGTTCTTTTGATCCACACTCGTCGGCGTATTAGCTCGGAGCCAGGGACTGTACAAACAACGGTGTAACTCCGAATCAAGGAGTGGCACTTGATATCTGATACGACAATGGTCGATGTGGCCGATACTGCTGCGGTGGGCAAGCGCAAGCAGGCGAAGACGGACTTGAACACCGAATTGGTGGGCGAGCTGGTCGCCCAGGCCCGCGCCAGCGGGCTGCAGCTGACCGGCGAAGATGGGCTGCTGGCGCAGCTGACGAAGCTGGTGGTCGAATCCGCCCTCGACGGCGAGATCACCGACCACCTCGGTTACGAGCACGGCGACCCGGCTGGGCGTGGAACACCCGACTCCCGCAACGGTACCCGAGCCAAGACGGTAGTGACCGATGTCGGTCCGGTCGAGATCGACGTCCCGCGTGACCGGGAGGGGAGTTTCGAGCCGCAGATCGTTCGCAAGCGCCAGCGCCGGTTGAACGGGGTACCAGCGGGCTCCGGATCATCAGCAAGGCCCCCGGCGCAGTGGGCGCAGGCGAACCTCGTCCGCCGAGCCGAATACCCGCTCACCCAGTCTCTTTGAGCGCTCAAGCCGACTGGTCTCGCGCGCCTCGAAACTGGGAACTGTTCCTCCTGCATTGCGCGAAGCGCGCATTCGGCACCGCCAAATGGTGCGAAGCAGATACCGGGTGCTGGTCAGGCGCGTGCCGTGAGTGACGTGCCCCGACAGATCGGTCACCACCCGGGCAGTGTGTGTGACACGCCAGTCATAGTGGAATGAAGTAACAACTGCAGAGCCGACTAGCAGCAGCGCATCCATGAAGGCGCTCCTGCCACTGCCCACAGCCGACCACATATGGCCGTCGGCGCTCCGACAAAGAGCAAGCTCATCGCGCTGGCGAGGTAGGCTACTCCCGGCGTCATGCCAGAACGTCGCGACGGCGTCACCCACACGTACGAACGCCGATGGGTGGTCGCCGTTTACCTGCCAGACTTCGGTTCCGACCGATCCATCGCAAGCAGAGAAGACCTTCTGCTCGATATCGACCATTCCCAGCTTGAGCTCACCAGCAGGGAACGAACCGGGCCCGGCCCATTGACGGGGAGCTGAGCATCCGACCTGCTGCTGATACCGCTTCTCCTCAAGCAGGTGCACGATCGCGTGGGAGATGCTGGCCATGCGCCGGCGTATCTCGACGTCACCCTGCAGAACGTTTGCGATATACGAAGCCGCACCAGAGAGGGATGCGCCGGTATCGATCGAGTTCAGGGTCCCGACCGCGCGATCGGACACTCCCTCTCGGAGCCCGTGCACACACACGATATCCAGATGACCTGTTGTCGGCGCGGACGCTGTCGGACTCACACGAGCAGCGTAACCAGGAGCGCGAAGTGTTCCGGAAATTCGCGAAGCACGAACAGACGATTCGCCCTATTCTCCGAACCCGACGTCTCCTCGGCGGAGAGCTTCAGCCGCGTGGGCGGCCCGTAACCGTTCCATGACTACACTTTCGACAGCGAAGACGGCGCCGCTCAGGCCTTGTCGCAGTCGACAGCACCACAACACTGCTGTCTCCGGGCTTGATGGCCCACCGTCATAGCTGCGAACGAACACCACGGGGGCACAATGGGCCGCCGAGCATTCGAAACGGCCCGGCACGCAGGCGCTCAACTAGATCTCGACGCCACGATCGACTACGTCTTGGAAAGCCAACCCCGGCCCGCGCCGCGCGGGGCCCGGGCGCTTCGGCACGCTCACCGCCCGGGAGCGGGAGAGTCGACCTCGTCGCCCAAGGGCTGACCAACCACAAGGTCGATTGGGGCGCAGAGCATTCCGCGTTGCAGGTTGCTTTCGCGCCTAGTGCGCCGGTCGGGTGAGTCCGAGCGAGTGTTGCGAGACCCATTTATCGAGCGGGCCGTCCGTGGTGTCCAATGAGAGTGAGCCCGAAGGCAAGCTCGCACCAGCTACCGGGTTCGCCCGGGAGCGCCCCGCCGATCGCTCAGCTCGATCCAATGACGGTACCCAATTCCACAAGCAGCAGCATCCAGGGCGCCGCATGGCCCGATCACGTAGTCGGGCTGGAGTACTAGGTAGCCCGCGAGGTCCGGGATGTAACACGACACCGCTCGGGGCGATTGTGCCTGGTAGTCCCCGGGCCGCTCGGCCGCAGCGGGGCACACAGCGGCGGGAGGACGACGTGAGAAAAAGTAAGTTTGCCGGTCGACTGCTGTCGAAATCTACAGATGGCGTCGTCGACAGCGCACCCAGGGCAGATGACTTCTGTGCGATTGCTCATCGCACCAGCGAATTAGGGTGCGCTGACGACCTGCGGTCAAACTCGCCTCTCGAGATATGGCGATCCGAGATGGGCGCGCCGGATTTGCCGCTTTTAGAATCCGTCATCTTATCAACCAGTTCCTACGTTCACGGGTTGCAGCATCGCCTGACAGTACCGGCAGAAGCCCGAAATGTCTTTATGAGTCCGCAACACGCGCCGCGAATTTCGACCATCAAATAAATAGATATTTTTCCGCTTAGCTCGGGATACTATTGGTAACGCCCATCGGAGAGTGATGAATAGTCGAAACAGTCGAACTGGACGCAATGCGGTTGAAAGTCGAAAGCCAGCGAAGTCGGCGAAACCTACAAGGCGAGAAGCAGCATCTCCTGCAAAAACCACGGAGTCTACGCCTCGGCAGACTCGAATGCTGGACAGAGCGCTACTCACGGCACTGATTCTCCTGGTCCCCGCAGTCGGGGCGCTATGGGTAATGATCTTGGGTCACGGTCAAGTCGCGCTATACATCGCAGCGGTGGGCCTGATCCTATCCGCGATAAATATATGCCTCGGCCTGCCATTCATGAAGGATCATGTCGCAGCCATTTCACTGAATCGAAGCACGCGAATACTTGTGGTTTTGGCTATGATCATCGCGATTGGCGTAGGAATTCTGGGCGGCTACCGAGCGCTCACAAGGAAGGTGGGGGCCGCTCCGACCCCACACCTGTACGTGGACGGACTGCCTTTCTATGGGAAATCTCTCCAAATACACGCGCCGAACTCGTCGTCGACCAATTATACAAACGAAGTATTCAGCGGAGTAATTCACAACGAGACAGGCGCGCGCATTGACCTCGTCGAATTCAAGATGCAAGCTGGTAGTCTGTCTTACAAACTGGAGCATTACCAGAGTGCGGTATGTGCAGGCCGTCCTGTTGACATAGAAAATGCAGGAAATCAAAACGTAGTCTTTGTACTGAGTGTGTCGAACGAAACAGCAACGCAGCTCGATAATACTCACGCGCTGACAACGATTATAGCGGTCGACTCAACAGGTCACGAGTGGCCTCTCGTGTCACGTCTAGTTACATGGCCGGAATTCAATAGTCTTCACGGATACGTAGATCGGGTGACGGTAGAATGCCTTCTACTCAGACACGAAAACTGATTCTGATTGTCGTTGTCCTGCTGGTATCGAGTTTCTCCGCCGCGTGCGGCGGAGAAACTCGGCAGGCCGGATCATACGGTACGACGACGTGCGTAAATTCAACAGGGGTCAACTCTGAGCCGAACCAGATATATGTCGCCCACACACAAACTTACCTCCACGACTCCTTCACTGGTGAGTATATCAAGGGAAGCGCTATAGCCCGAGGCTGGTGGAAGCAATTCATCGAGGCTCTCTCCACACCCGAGGAGACGCGACCTGAGCTGATCGAAGCATTTGTCGGGTCTGATCTCCCAGAAGGTGGGGACGCGCGATTTACTGCAACCGTGTGCCCGTTGCTGGCAAGAACGTGGTTCGATCTCGCGATAGCCCCGGAGGACATACCCACATACCGAAACACACCCGGTCTGATTCGCGGTATCGGCAGAAGGATATGCAATCAGGCCGCTCTAGATCAAACGGGCGGCGCGGACCGCGTACTTGCCAACGCCGAGACGTGGCTGCACACGACAATTCAAAATCCAGCAGCAGGTCGAAACGAACGTTCGGAAAGTATTGGTCGGCGAATAGACTCTCTCGAAAAAGAATCCAAATCAGCCAATGCCGCAAAGATACAATATGCTCTACACCAAGCCAGCTTGGTGGACCACCTAAGCGACCAGGACATCGTTGCAATGACCACGGCGATGGTCGATATCACTAGCTCGGCGCTACATAATCAGTGCCCCAACCTAAGTATCGTCGGATTCGGACCTGACTGCGGCAATGTTACGTACCCGAACAGCGGAATCATCGGGATCATTAAGGTCAATGGATTGAACCTCAGCTGCGAAGACGCGCAGGAGCTGATCGAGGCTCATATATCCGAAGGGCTTCAAGCGTCTATGGCTGCAGTCCCAATAAGCTCGCCGACATCGGGATTCTACTGCCGTACCGAAAACCTGACATTCGCGGGATACGTACCTTACTACACCTCTTGCTTTCCCCTTCACCAGGATGGGCATGTTTACGTTATACCGACAGATCACCCGTAGCTCCTTGCTTGCGCACAAGCCTGGCGGAAACAGCGTCGAATAGGCGCAGCCTTGATGATGGGGCGATCTGACACAGTCGTCAGGTCGAGCCGCCGCCCGATCAACAGGGCAATGCCCGAGGAAAACCGGCGGCCAGCGCACACTTACGGGCGGGTTCATGGACTGCCTCACGGCCAGGAAGGACAGGTCAAGTTGCCACCTCACCATCTAGCAGCCCGCCTTTCGAAGATAACGTTTACTGGAATCTCGTGAGTCTTGTCCACCGTGGAGCGAGGAGCGCGGCGCGGCGAAATCCGGGATACGGTGACGAATCCCACTGGAACAGATCCGCCAACTTACGCGTTTCGAGGGTCGAAAACCGGTGCCAGTGATGTCCTGATGCCCGCACGGAGGTATGCGATGAGAGCGTCGGCCAGGGCCACGGCGGCGTCGTGGTGTTGGTAACGAGGGTCCAAGAGATATTCCACGGTGCCGTCAACACGGAGCCTGACGAGAGCTGAGAACCAGGCAACATCGTCGAGGCGCGCATCATCGCTCGGATGTGCGAGAGGATTTCGGATATGACGTATGTTGGGCAGCACTGCGTCGAAAGAGGCCAACGCATCTTTGACCTGCTGGGGATTGCCGAAGGCTTTGAGCATCTCACGGGCCGCATCTTGAAGACGGACGAGTTCGAACGCGTAGTAGTCGAGGTCGTTATCCAGCGTTCCAGTCAGGTCGACGACCTCGGAGGGCGTGCCCTCTAGAAGGCGGGTGCGGTCGCAGCCCGGTCTAATATGCGTGACCGCTGGACTTCGAGCCCTTGTCTAATTCGCGTGATTGCAGTCAGGAAGCGAGATCGTGCGCGATCAACGTCCTGGGTCAGCATGCGCTTGCCTCCAACTGTCGTTTGTGACTGATCGAGTTCCGGGCCAGAGGATATTACGGTGCGGAGGAAGCTACCGCATCTGATTTCCACACGGATGGAATGCCGAAGCTGCGGGACGCCGCTACGGTGTCGGGGTGAGTGAGGTTGCGGCAGTGGCACATTGACAGGGCGGTAGCGCGGGTTCGATTGAGCAACTGGTGTGCCACCCGGCTAACGCTGGTCGCCGGAATCGACTCCCGGCAGCGGGCGGTTCATGTCTGGGTTTTTCGGGCCAGTGGCATGGGCAACCCACCGCTCCTGCTCCTCGGTCGCGATTCGGTGCACGCCCCGGTCCGCTGCCCAACGATCAGGCGCGCACCCTTGCCCCGAACCCGCGCAGACGGACGGATTGCAAAGGGCCCTGCCCCGCTCTGCGATCAGCCACGACAGCAGATAGGCCCTCAGGCCCACCTCGCTTGGACCGATCGCCTCGGAAATACATTCCGCGCAGTATCTATCCCGACTATGTGGCTCATCAGCGGCAGTGGACAGCACGACGGGCACTACCCGGCGGCATTCCGCAATCGGGAACCAACGCCCCGACAACTACGAGCGCGTCACGGGCATTCTCCACGTTGTAGAAGTTAATCCACTTGTCGACCGAGACAACGAGTTCGGTCTTGGGGGCGTCGGGTATGCCGGTAGGTCCTGCCGAACCCGCGCATCATCAAACGCCAGAGATCATCGGTCAGCGTGGTAGACATGAAAGACGCTCGGCTACAACCTATTACGGCAGAAACACGCCGCCGACAGCGTTGAACGACCACGGCAATTATCTATATTAGATGTCGTCGAACACATGGTTCAGGCAAATCTGCCGCACTGAGGGATTCGAGTCCCCTCTCGCGCACAGATTCCCGGCAGATCTGCCGGGTTTGCGGGCCGTGTGTTCCAACTCACCCAGATCTGCCATATCGCCGCACGACCTCGACACCAACCCAATGCCTGACCAACGGCAAACCCATCACCAGACGGCGTTACGACCGCCGCCGGCACCGCATCGGCCAGGAGCTCGTCCGGCGAAGGCATCTCCACCGTTATCCGGTACCGGCACGCCGCCGGTGAGCGATCCTGATCCTGGCTGTCACGTCCGCTGTTCACCGCTCCGGTATCGGCGTGCAGTGCTGCGGGTGCACCGCGTTGAGAGGAGGTTCGGCCGGAATACGGCAGATCTCTCTAGGCTCCTGGCATGAGCACGGCCCAAACGGAGAAAAGCCGACCGGGGAACCGACGATACCGATCACTGCTTCGCAGGCATCTTCTGCTCGTCTGCACCGTCGTGGCCTGCCTTGGGATACTCGTCTCGGCGAGCGAGCCGGCCAGCGTCGAGCTGATGTCGTTGTCGCCGTTGTTGATCCTCGGCGGGACATTCGTGGTGGTTGTGGTGTGGTGCGTGGTCATCGTCTACCCGATCCTGGCAGTTCGATCCCGGCGGCTCCGGGTAGATCTCGGACCCTTGGCTGGTCCCGCACTGATAATCGCGCTCACGGCCATTTCATGGAGCGCAGACCTGCCGATGGCTGTGCGCTGGCATCTCTCGGCGCACGCCTTCGACGATGCGGCACAGCAGGTGAGTGCCGGGGTCGACCCACGGACGTTCGAAGGTGACCGCCTCGGCCTTTATCGCATTCGCGGTGTGCAACGCCTCGACGACGGCATCTACTTCAGGACTGGCCCTATGGCGGCCCATTGCTCGATGGGAAGTGGCTTTGCCGATCGTTCCGGCCAGCGGCCCGCGACAGGCGCATCCCATCACCTCAGCGGCGACTGGTTTTGGTTCTGTTTCAACAGTTCGGGGTTACAGTGCCCGATTACCCCATCGGAGAACTGCACTAGCCGGTGACGAAACCGCTGGCCGGAAGTGACGAAGGCCAACGGGCCTGAGAGGGTCGGCAGTTGCGCACGAAGGTGATTCGATGCGCTACCATCCCATCCGGCTTCTTCCAGCGATACGTTGAGCTGCGGCGCGAAGGGAATCGAGTAGGACATCTGCGAGGTCGAGCGCGGCTGCCCATACGTCAATTGTCAGGTTCCCCCTTGACGCGAATCCAGATAAACAGGGGGCGCATCAGACGTAGATGGCCTCGCGCTACTGCGAGACATCCCGCGCAGCAACGAGTTTCCGAGCCCGTGCAGCTATCTGAGGATGATCGTGAGTCCGATGGCGGCGGCGGCAACGGCGGCGAGGATGAGGATTGCCGCGACGACCCGCGATGTCATGGGCAGTGCTGCCTGCAGGTGGGCGAGCATGCGGTGTCCGGCCGTGGTGGGGCAGAGCAAGAGCGCGATCGTGAGCGCGGTGACGGGCGCAACCGCGATCACGACGAAGACCGTGGACAGTCCCAGGCGCGAGGTGATGGTCTCGTTGGCCATGACGGCGATGGCCCCGTAGAACGGTGCCGAGGTCAGCGACTGGGCCGTCCAGGTGATCAGACCGAGCGCGCCGGCCGCGACCGGGTGCAGATCGTGATGCACCGGCAGCGACATCGGTGGGCGGAGGAATCCGTGCACCGCCATACCGATGACCAGTAGCGCGATTACCACCACGATCACGGCAACAGCCGTCGGAGACAGAGAGTGGAGGGCCCGGTGCACAAGCTGCAGGATCACGGTGAACGAGAACACCAGGGTCAGCACCAGCCCGCCGATCCCACCAACCATGAACGACACGGCTGTCCTCGCATACGCCCACCGCGATGCGCTCGATATCCACACAAAGGAGACCGCAAGCAACGCCAGGACATTCGCGGAGTCCACCACCGCCAGCGGAACGATCGAGAACAACGAATTCATAGCCCCGTGATTGTGCAGCAGCACGCTCACAACCGGCTGGACGACCCTGGTGCAATGTTCGGGCCCGGCCCGCGACCCGCCGCCGCCCCGCGTGCGGTCTTCCCCCGTTGTCATCCCGAACCCACCCTTCCCGCGGTCGTGCTGCTGTCGATGTCGATGATGCGCCATGGTCGCACCGATGAAGAACGGGCCGAACCCGCTGTACCCCAAGACATCCCGCAACTGTGCCGCAGCCCAGGCGGCACAAGGAACCCGGGTTTATCCGGTGGCCTCGTTGTCGATCAGCCAGTGGACCACGTCGCGGATGGCGTGTTGGGCCCGGTCGCCGCCGCGGTTCGTGACCACGGCGAGGATGAGGTTCTCGGCCGGTGCCAGCCAGGTTTCGGCAGTCCAGAGGGTGTTGCTGCCAGTGTGGGTCAGCACCGGTCCGTTCGCCCATGCCTGCGTGGTGACGATCCACCCAGCCGCGTAGTCGCCGCCGGGTGGCGGCCGGTGCAGCCGGGCCATGGTGGCCGCGGTCAGTAGCGAGGGTTCGCCGCGGGCGCCCGCGAGGTGCTGCTCGAGGAACCGGCCCCAGTCACCGAGGGTGCAGTGCACCGTTCCCGCGGGTCCGAGTGCGGGTGGGTTGTCCGCGCGGGGGTCGCCCGGCGACAGGGGTTGCAGCGTGCTGGTATGTCCCCATGGCTGGTCGACCCGCGCAGGGGTGCCGGGCGGGCCGAAGGCGGCCGAATCCATCCGCAGCGGCGCGAACAGTTCTGCGCGCATGAGGTTTTCCCACGAGGTCATCGCGCGTTGCTCGAGGATCGCGCCGACGATCAAGTACCCGATATTGGAGTAGGCGAATTGTCCCGGCGGCTGCGCGGGCGGCTGCGACAGCACACCACGTGCCACGGCCGCACGGATCACGGCGGGATCGCCACCGAAGTGCATCAACTTTTGCAGCGCGCCGGGCGGGTTCGCGGGCGCGCCGCCGCGATGCCACAGCAGTTGCTCGATCGTCACCCCCGCGTAAGCGGGGTGCAGCGGTCCACCCAGCACATCGGCGAGGCGGTCCTCGAAACACAGACGGCCACGATCGACGGAAATCCCGACCAGGGTGGCGGTCATCGCCTTGGTGTCCGACCCCAGATGCCAGCAATCTCCGACCGTCACCGGGGCAGGGTCACCGGACTTGCGCACCCCGGCCGCCGCGGACACGACCGTGTTCGACCCCCGCCACATCTGCGCAGCCAGCCCGGGTAACTGCTGCTGCTCGACGAAACGCCGCAGGACCCTGGCCAGATTCGCATCCGGGCCTGCGCCGACCGAGGCCGGGACGGCTCCCGCACGCACCACAGGCAACAGGGCCAACGCCAGGCCGGACCCGATCACCGCGCGCCGCCCGAACCGCATACCCCCGCCTCGCTTCCGATGACCGACTTCCACACCAGCATCCGCACGATAGCGAGAAATTGCAAGGGGCAGAATACCTTTCACAATTTCACCGGAACGGATCGCGGGCCGTCACGGGGACACGAAAGCGGCGCCGACTCCGCATGGTGAAGCGGATAACCGCTCTCGGAATCGCAACGAGCCAAAGCGATTTCCGCCGCGAGCGGCCCGAACAGATTCCGTGGCCGCGGCAACGGACTGGGTCTCGATGGCTGCGTTGATGGAGAAAATCCACGTCCACATTCCCGATGGCGACACGGACAAATTCGGTGCCGCATCCAAAGCATGGAGTGACTTCATCGGCACCGAGGCGGTCGTACACACCGCCTATTGAGATCAGCGGGGTCAACAACACCCTCGGCCAAATCGAGTCCCCGGAAATCGGGGACCTACGCCTGGGTTACCGACGACCGACCAGACGAGCTGCCGCCACTCTCCCAACTCAACCTGGTCGTGTCGAGACTGTCACGACAGTCCCGCCCGATGACCGACGGTCGGTGGACTTCTCCGATCGACCTCGCGCACAACCTTTTCGGGATTCACATCAATGATCGGTACCGCCACCCTACCGGTCAGGGTCGCGCACGCGGGTACGCGCGAGGTGCGCGATCGGTGGCCGCGTTTCCGTTCGCGCAGGTTCGTCAAGAGCTGGGCGCTCTTGCCGATCCACACCTGCACCGTGATCGTCGCGTCGCGCATGTCGGTGACCGCGTGCTGGTCGAGGTGCACGGGCTCCCTGCCCTCCACCAACGGCCCTTGCGAAGGCATCAACACGAAAACGAAATTCCTGAAACGGCAAATGTACGACCGAGCCGGGTTCCAGCTTCTTCGACACCGAATTCTGCTGGGATAGAACAGAATCCATCACCACCGAAAGTGCACCAGAGCCGCTACCCCGACACTCCAGACGCCGCGCAGAGGCGAAAGTTGCCGGGCTCTGCCGAACCGGCAGGCGATTCGATGTTGTCCTGCGGCACAACGTCATCGAATACCTGGATGACCATCGGACGGTCCCTCGGGACAGTCCTGTGCGACACTGACGCTGTGCAGCCCAAGCGTAGGATTCACTTTGTGGGCAGCTTGCCCGCACAGTTGGACAGTCCAGAGAAGGCAATGGCGTTCGCCGTCGACACAGCCGGTGAATTCCTGGATGGCGTGGTTCCGGGCGGTGAAGCGGATCCATATCGCGCCCAGTGGTACATCAGACACATCATCGACCGGCTCGACAGCATCCCGGCGCTGGAGCCCGTGCGCCGCGGTGATTGGTCGACGCTACGTTCCCGCAACACCTTTCGGCTTCAGGCAGGCCGATCGCTGGCCGAAGCCGATATCGACGCCGCGCTCGGCTACGCGGCGGAGACCGAGCGTGCCATCGAGGCGTTGGTCGGCATGCGCCGAACCGATCCCGGACTTCGCTTGCAGGTAGGCATACCGACGCCATTTGTCATCGGTTTCATCGCTTTCGAGGCACGGATGCTCAGGTGGCGCCGAGGTTCGGCCCGCCGTGGTGACCGAGGCTTCCCCTATTACCGCCCGATTCTCGACGCCACTGTCAGGGAGATCGTCCGAATCCATGAGACGTTGAGGGACAACGTCGTATTCCAGCTCGAACTGGCCGCGGAGACGCTCCTCTGCGCGCGGACACCCGCGGCCCTGCGGCAGGGTCCGGCCACGGCGGCAGGCCGAGCGATCGCACGCCTCGTCGCACGGGCGCCCCATGATTCCCGTTTCGGAGTGCACCTGTGCTTCGGAAGCCTCGACGACAAGCCGGCCGTGGTGCCGGGTTCGACGGCTCCGGTCGTCGCGCTGGCCAACGCGATAGCGCGATACTGGCCCGCGGGAAGACATCTCGATTTCGTCCACCTGCCCATCGGCGACGGCAGACAGGCGCCGGTTCAACCGCGGTACTACGCGCCCCTGGCACGCCTCGAATTGCCTGCCACTACGCGTGTTATCGCCGGGCTTGCGCATCCAGAGCAGCCGCTCGCGCAAGCACGACAGGGGCTCGCGGCGGCGGAGTCGGCCTACGGCGGCCTGTTGGACGTCGCGGCCCCATGTGGTCTGGGCCGCTATACCACCGTCGACCGGGCGCGGTCCGCGGTAGCACACGCAGTCGCCTTGGCCGAAACCGACGGCAGTCGGGAGTAGGTGCTCGCAGACCTGTCGTCGAGTGCTGGATCGTGTTGCGTCGGAGCATGGTTCGTCGATGGCTCGGATCAACAGATCTCTGCAGGGGTACACCCTCGAGGTGACGATCGGTTACGGTTACACCCGTGGTCGAAAGAATCGAGGGGCCTACGCTGGAGAACGACCGAACACCGGACCCGTTCGACGGTCAGCTCAGCTCCGCCCGGGTGTACGACTACCTGCTGGGCGGAAAGGACAATCTCGAGATCGACCGGGGCATAGCCCATCAAATGCTTTCTCGCACACCCGACCTCAAGACCTTGGTCTGGTTCACCCGGGGTTTCATGCGCAAGGCGGTCGAGATGGCCGCCGATGCCGGTATCCGTCAGTTCATCGATCTCGGCTCGGGTATCCCGAACTCGCCCAACGTGCATGAGGTGGCTCGGGAGATCGAGCCGGCGGCGCGGGTGGTGTATGTCGACTACAACCCTGTCGTAGTCGCGCATTGCGACGCGCTGCTGGCCAAATCACCCGGTATCGCGGCATTGCTGGGAGACATTCGTCGTCCCCACGACATCCTCGATGAGCTGACCGACCGTGCCCTGATCGACCTCGACGAGCCGGTAGCTATCACGCTCGTCGGCGTGCTGCATTACGTGATGGACGACGAACACCCCGCCGAGATCATCGCCGCGTTCCGCGATCGGCTGGCACCGGGCAGTTACGTCGCGATCGCTCATGGCTCCAGTGATACCGCCCCAGAGGTACTCCAGACGCTCACCGGCACCAACGGTACTTCAGCCCAAGTCGCCTTTCGGTCCACAGCGCAGACGGAGGCATTCCTCGCCGGCCTCGAATTGCTCGAACCCGGTGTGGTGCCGGTACAGAAGTGGTTGCGCCCCGGCTTGCCGGACACCCGAATGGTCATGCTCGGTGCCATCGGCCGCAAACCTGAGTATCCGACATGAACAGGAGTAGTCTCGAACCCGCCAATCTGTCGGTCGCCTGCACATTCGAGCGTGAATCAGGTGCTGTCCCAGTCGATCAGAGAATGAAGAAATGAAGACCCTCAAAATTATCGCTGGTGTCATGTCGACCATCGCAACCGTCGCCATGGTCACGACCGGCGCCTCGGTTGTCGATGCCCCTGTCGCCTCCGCCGCTCCCGGCAACTTCCTCATCACCCGAGAAGTCCCCACCCTGGACGATCTCAACGCCCAGGTCGTGTTCCTGATCGAAACACCCGCCTCCGACGAAGCCAAGGCCGCCAACATGGAAGGCGGCATGAGGGCGGTCGTGGTCGCGCGCACCCTCTACAACCTCGGCCTGTTCCGACCTCCGCTCGGGTCGAACGAGGTCACCGGTCCCGAAACCCAGAACGGCAACGTGCACACCGCTATGCTGCGCAGCAAGACAGCGGGACGACCGGATCTGGTTGCGCGGGTGGTGTGGAAGCGTATCGATGGTGTCTGGAAGCTGTCCAACAGCTCCGTGTGCGAGGGCGTCAAAGCCGTGGGGCTGGCGATGGCCTGCGACTTCTGAACGGCTCCGAGCGTCGTGATCGACATCCGTGACCTCATCCTGAGCTACTCGGGCATGACCGTCCTCGAAGTCCCCGAACTGACCGTGGCCGACGGTGCGCTCACCTACCTGATCGGCCTGAACGGCACCGGCAAAACCACTCTGCTGCGGTGTATCTGCGGCGTCATCGCGCCTGCCACCGGCACCGTCCGGGTCGACGACACCCTCATCCGGGCCCAGCACACCACACCGGCAACTCTCGGAATGCACCTCAACTACCGAGCTTTCGACCCACGCCATACCGCACATCGGCACCTACGCTGGATCGCGCGCGCTCGTGGACTACCCACCGGCCGGGTCGGCGACGTCCTCGAGATGGTCGACCTCGTCCGGGTCGCCGATCGCCGGCTGGCGCACTATTCGCTCGGGATGCTCCAACGTGTCGGCATCGCCGCCGCATTGCTCTCCGAGCCTCGAACCCTGCTGCTCGACGAACCTCTCAACGGCCTCGACATCGCGGGCATCCGCTGGATACGCGAACTGCTGCGCCGCCTCGCCGATGCGGGGACCTGTGTTCTGGTGTCCACGCACCTGCTCGACGAGGTCGAACGCAACGCCGACCACATCGTCATCCTCGGAAACCGGCGCATTCTGACCGACCAGCCGTTCGCCGACCTCATGAACACCCTGGGGCCCGGCGAGACCAGCCTCGAAGACGCCTACTTGCGAATCGCCGGCCCACCAACCCATCTCACGTCCGGCGTGGCCTCATGAACAGCCCCGGCCCTGCCACCCTCATCCGCCGCGGCGTCGCCGCCGAATGGACCCGCACCACCGGGCGCAGCTTCCTGTGGACCGTCGCGGTCCCCCTCACCTTCGTGCTGCCGCTGGTCATCACGTTCGGAATCGCCGCCGTCGCAGAACGACTCGCCACCCTCCCCGGACAGAGTTACGTATCCACGGTCTCCACCACCAACTCCGTGTACTGGGTTATCACCTTCTCCGTGTCGATCATGATGGTCACCGCCGCCTATGCCCACGCCACCCAATGGCACGGTCAGACAAGTGATCTCAATGCCTTCCTGTTTCCCCGGTCATGGACGGTCGCGTTGGCCCGGTGGGTCTACTACGGCGCCATCACAGCGATATCGACAACTGTTCTACTCGTCGTCGTCATGGTCACGCTGCCACACCAGTTCCCCCACATCTATGGAGCTGTGAACATCACCGACTCCGCCGGTATCCGGTTCCTCTGGACCGTCCCGACCTACGCGTTCGCCGCATGCGGAGTGGGTGTCGCGGTCGGGTCACTGATTCGCACTCCGTCCGCCGCCGTCGCCGTCCTCCTGTTCTGGGTCTATGTCGCCGAGAACGCGATCAATCTGCTACCCCATGGGTACACCCTGCAGGCCTACGCCCCGTTCCTCAACGCCGTCGCCGCAACCGGCCAGGAAGTCGCCTTCGTGCCTCGATTCGGCCGCACCGGATCTCTGCTCTACTTCATCCTCGTCGCCGCCACCCTCTTCATCATCACAGCCGTCCTACCGATCCCCGTTCGCCGGATGTCCAGGCATCGCAGAACGACGCTCGCCAAATCAGGCACAACCTGAGTCGAGCACCACGAGCCCGATGGCTACGGCGCCGATTGTCCGACCGCTGCCGGTCGAACAATCGGCCTCGGCCGCACGATTACTCGGAGACTGGGAGAACCTCGAGCGGAAGTCTTCCCATCACAGGGATCGGCCCGAGGGCTCGCGGCAACTTCTTGGTTGTGACCGGCCGGAACTCCCACTTCGACAGCAGACCGTAGAGAGTCGTTTGCAGTTCTACCCAGGCGAAATTGTTACCGATACACATCTGATTGCCCATGCTGAACGGAACGAAGCTCTTGCATTTCGACCCAGGGCTCGAGGTCGACCACCGATCAGGGTCGAAAACGTTCGGCTCGGCGAAAATGTGCGGATTGCGGTGGATGGCTGCGATACTGTAGCCGATATTGGTCCCAGCCGGAAATGTGAAACCGTCGAGTTCGACCGTGGTGACGCTACGTCTCGTCTGCAGCAGTGCCGAATGGGTTCGCATGACCTCATTCAGGAACCGGTTCAGATAGTCGAGTTGGTCGAGGCTTCGGGGGCTGAGATCTCCCGCGGCGGAGATCTCTTTCTGCAGTTTCGAAGCCACCTCCGGATGCTGTGACAACTCGTACAGAGCCCAGGTCAGTGTGGCGGTCGAGGCGTCGATCCCGCCGAAGAGAACGGTCATGGCCTGCTCTACCAGGAACTCGTCACCACGGTGTTCATCTTCTGACGAATCCAGCAGGAGGTCGATCAGGTCGTTCCGGCGGTCACCGCTGGCCCGGCGCGCGACGAGCAGCTCCCGGCAGTAGTCCCGCAGTTGCTTTCCAGCCGACAGGAATTTTCGGTTCACCGGCAATGGCAGGCTCGCCAGCTTCTTCGGCAGCACACTGCCCACTACGGCGCCCCCGCCTATGTCCGTGATCAGACCCGAGATGAGTCGTATCTCCTCGGTATCGGGTTCGTGCGAGAACATGGTCCCCAGCAGGTTGGCGATCACCACTTCCAACATTGCGGACCGGACCTCGACGGTCTGGCCTGGCCGCCACGAACTCGCCAACACATCCGCGTTACGTTTCATGATGTGCGCGTAGCTTTCCAACTGCGTTCGATGGAACGCTGGTTGAAGCAGACGACGAATATCGTTGTGTTGCCGACCATCCGCGACGATCAGCGATTCCCCGAATACGAGACGGATGCGTTCGAAGAGGAGCCCTCGCTCGTAGGCGTCGGAGTTCTCCACCAACACCCTGTGGAGTAGTTCGAAATCGGTAATGACATAGACAACGAGGTTTCCGATGTCGACACGCGCTATTTTCCCGGCGCTGGCCAGATCCACCATGAACTGGACTGGGTCACGCCACATTCTCCAACCGTGCCCGACAACAGGCAAACGTCCGGGCCCGCACGGGACGTCACGGAGGTCCACTGTATCTTGCCCCTCTTTCGGCAGGTCCAAGGCCAACGACTTCGGAGGATCCGATCAGGATCGCTGAGCCCCCTTGTAGATCCACACCTTACCTTAGCCCGGCTTTTGCGCGACGGTGGGATGACAAGCGAAAATGCCTGTCCCGCACGGCATCATGACGCTTGCTGACGATTCTTCGTGGTCCCGAAACCGGCCTCGTCCAGCCGGAAGGCGCCCGCAGCCGGGAGCGCGACCGAAGTTTGTCGACAGGCCAGGGCGGTGTTGCCGCTGCGCGCTGCCGAGGCGGTCGGGTGTGACCGGGAGGTCGTCGGAGGCCATGGCGCCGTGGCGAATTCGCCGCTCGAGCAGTAGAACTGGGTGTGGCGGGAGTATCAGCGCTGGATTCGGTTGTGTCCGTTGGTTACCCAACGACAGGCGTTCGTCGAGCGGGAGGTTCGATCGGATGGATCCAGTCACAGCAGCCGTTGTTGCGGCGATCTCCACTGGTGCGTTGGCAGGAGCGAAAGACTCGGCGTCTCAGCCGATGAAGGACGCGTACGGCGGGCTGAAGAGCCTGATCTCTCGCAAGTACCGCGGCGTGGATGTATCCGGTGTGGAGCGGCGGCCGAATTCCAAGGCCAAGCAGGAGTCGCTGGCCGAGGATCTCGAAGACGCTGGGGCGTGCGGTGATTCGGAATTGGCAGAGGCTGCGAAGGCTGTGTTGGCCGGCCACCGAGTTCTCGACCGCCAATCGGCTCGATGAGCTTCATGCTGGTGACCGCGCTGTGCGTGCGGCGTTCACGCTGTCCTATCAGGATTCGAGTCCTGGCCACCGGCAGTTGTTCCATCGACTCGGGTTGCATCCCGGAACAGAGATCGACGCCGACTCGTGTCTGGGCCGGACGTCGACTTTGTGCCGGCGAGCTGGGGCATTGCAGAGACCGGTGACAACTGCATCGCTACGGACATTGCCCTGACATAGCCTGGGAAAGGCCTGAAGCGGCGCGGATTGTGAAGAAAGAGGGGGATGATGCTGGACGACTCGCAGGTGGGTCCGGACGATTGCGGAATACGTTATGCGGCCGGAGTCCTCAGCAATTCGGTCGACAGGCTGATTTCCCATGCGAATGACGACAGGTGCGTATCTCTCGGTCGGGCCAGGTCGGCCGTTCGGCTGCTCGGTCATATGGTGGGACGATCGGTGGACAACGGCGACGTGAATCGGTCGGACTTCGCGCCGACCGACGAGCTTGTTCGATATGTCGGTCGTGTCACGTCTCTGGCGGACATTTACGGTAGTTGCCAGCCTTTTCGGCTGTTCGACCGGCTGAGATATCGCAACGATTCGATCGGCTCTCCTGCCGAAAATAATGCAGGGACTAGTCCGGTACGAGACCGCCGATGGCCCGGTTGCGGCGCCGGCATCTCTGGGCGGGGTTTCGAAAGGATTGGACTGGGCGCCCAAGTCAGGTGCCGGCAAGGCAGCATTCGACCGTGTGCTCGAGCAGTCTTCCTGCGTCTTCGCAGTTCGTTCGAATATTTGGGTTGCGCCGTCGCCGACCACCGAAATGCTGCGGAGTTCCTTCGACGAGTGGTGGATTCCGAATTTTCGGGGATTCATCGCCGCGAGTAAGCGGGAAAGAATCGACGGATTTCTCCTCTGCCTGCCGGCGCGGTATGGGTCCACCTTGCCGAATCTGGCCGCGACCACCCGCGATCTGGTCGCAGCGATCGGTCGTCACGACTCGCGGGGAAGTCGCCGAAACAGACCGGAGACGCCGGGATGGAAGTTGACTTTCGAAGGCCGGCGGCTGTTCGTCATCACTTTTGCCCCATGCTATCCGGAGAGCAATTCGCGCAGCTGTTTCGGCGAGAACCACACGTTCATCTTGATCCAGCCCGATGAGGCGTTCGAACGTGCCGTCACACCCGGCGACGGCGGTCTGATCTCGATGAGGGTCAGGCACAGAATACGAGACCGATATGCATCACGAGGCCAAGGGTACGATCACAGTATTTCCGAATCGCCGGTGGAAGCATTCAAATTCGTGAAGCCTATCGCCGCCGGGGATCCACTGGTCCGCTGGTGGGACCCGGAGCTGTATTCAGGAACGGGTCGCGTGTAGTGATTTCGTTACCGGAGAAGTACAAACTGCTGCGTAATGCAGGCTACTCGCGATTCCTTGCAGCTCGCGGACTTTCGCAATTCGGAACGGAACTGTCGCTCGTTTCCGTGGCATTTGCCGTGCTCGATGTCGCGCATACGCCCGGAGCGCTCGGTTCCGTACTTGCGGCGCGGACGATCCCTAATATCGTATTCCTGATCGTCGGCGGTGTAGTCGCCGATCGCTACCCCCGGGGCCGGATACTCGTAGGCAGTGATATCGCCGCTTTCCTGGTCCAGTCGACGCTGGCATGGTGGATTCTGTGTCACGGTGGGCATCTTCTCGTGACCGGCGCCCTGCAGTTGCTACTCGGAACCACGACTGCCGCGTTCCGGCCCGCCGCCGCTGGATTCACCAAATCCGTTGTACCCGAACAAGATTTGCAGAGAGCGAATGCCCTGATCGGATCGGTCGAGAATTTCTCGTGTCTGGCCGGGCCGGCCATCGCGGGCGGCATCGTGCTCGCGCTCGGCCCCGGATGGGCGGTGGCGATGGACGCGGCGACCTATCTCGCATCGGCGCTCCTTCTGATGCCGCTGTGGCGCAACGTCGAGCGGCCACAGCCGACGGCAGCCGGCGATCGGCCCGGGCTGCGCACCGAACTGATGCAAGGCTGGCACGCCCTACGAAGCCGGCGGTGGATCGGAGCCTATGTGCTGGAGGGCCTCTGCTTTCAGGCGGGTTTCGCCGTGTTCTTCACCTTGGGACCGCTGTTGCTCGCTCACTCCGGGACCGGAGCCGGCGGATGGGGGGTGCTGGTCACCGCATTCGGTGCGGGCTCGCTTGCCGGAAGCATCTTCTCGCTGCATGTTCAGCCGGCCCGGCCGCTGTCGACGGGGCAGTTCGGGTTCGCCGTCACTATTCCGGCGATGGTGCTGCTGGGGATCACCGACTCGCTTTTCGTGCTGGTGCCGCTGACATTCTTGGCGGCGGCGGGTTTTGCCACGACCGATACCTTCTTCGGAACCACGTTGCAGCGAAAGGTGCCCGACAGTGAACTCGGTCGGGTCTCGGCTTTCGCCATGATCGGTTCCTCCGCATTGCGTCCTTTCGGATATCTGATTGCGGGTGGTGCGGCAGCCGCTTTGGGCACCTCCGTGACCTTGTTCTCCGTGGCGGCGGTCTTGTTTTTCGCCATACTGTCGGCAACTCTCGCGGTACCCGAGTTGGGTGCTGTTGAACAGTTCGAGCCAGGGCAGGATAATGACTCGTCCGCAGAAATGGCGAAGGGAGCCGAGGGTGCGTCGTGACGAGTCGGCCGGAATCGATCCGGTGCGCAGAATTATCCTGTTGGGCGGCGGCTTCTCCACCGATCCCGATTCACTGCTCGACGAGTACGTTTTGTCGGCGAGTGCCGTGGACAAGCCGCGGGTATGTTTCATTCCGACCGCCAGCGGAGATTCCAGAGGTTATACGGATAGATTCTATTCGGCGTTCACACGGATGAACTGCACGCCCAGTCACCTGTGGCTCTTTCATGACCGGTCGGCGGATATGGCTTCGCTGGTCGCGAACCAGGATATCCTTTACGTGGGCGGCGGCAGCACTGCAAATCTATTGGCCCTGTGGCGTCTGCACGGACTGGACAGGCTTATTCGTGACGCTTATCGGCGGGGCGTGCTGCTGTGCGGCATCAGCGCCGGTGCCGCCTGCTGGTTCGACGCGTGCCTGACCGACTCATTCGGCGATCTGCGGCCTTTGAAGGACGGACTTGGCCTGCTCGAGGGCAGTTTCTGCCCGCATTTCGACGCCGAGCCCGAACGTGATCAGCTGTACGGCCAGGCCGTCAGTGACGGTTCATTGCCCGGAGGATGGGCCCTCCAGGACGGCGCGGCCGCATTGTTTCGTAACGAAGAATTGCGTGACATCGTCACCCGGAATGGAACGTCCACCATTATTGGAATGCGGCGTGAAAACGGGTACACTCAAATATCGAGGAAGTTTTCGAAGGCTCAGATTCTGACCGAGCCGGGCGGGGAGTCATGAACGAATACTTGCAACTGAAGCCGTATCTGGACGTGCGAAATCACGGCAGCATTCTCCGGGTCGGCAACACGCCTTCGATCGGTGTCGAAATCGAAGACGCTCCAGATCTCGTGATCGAGTTGCTGGATAAACTGTCCGATCCGACCTCGGTGGCCCAGGCGGTTGATTTCATCAAGAGCCGCGGCGCATTGTCCGACGGCGGCGCAGAGGATCTTCTGGGGCAACTGGAAGGGTCCGGCGTAATCGGTGAGCCTATTCCGTCGGACGGCCGCTACGCGCGGCATCTGCTCTATTTCGACATGATCGGTGTCGATTGCGTGTCGGCGCAGGAGCGACTGCGCAACGCGACCATCGGCGTAGTCGGTACCGGTGGAATCGGTACGAACGTCGCGATGGTGCTGGCGGCCGCCGGTGTCGGCCGGCTGGTCATCACCGACGGCGATACCATCGAGCTGAGCAACCTGACCCGCCAGTTCCTGTACACCGAGTCGGATATCGGTATTCGTAAAGTCGAAGTTGCGGAGCGGCGCCTGCGGGCGCTGAATTCGGAGGTCTCGATCACGGCGATACCGGCTGCGGCGAGTCCCGAGCTGTTGAAGGAGGGGCTGACCGAATGCGATTTCGTGGTCCTTTCCGCGGACAGCCCGGATGAATTGCGAGAATGGATCGACGACGCGGCGCGGGAGTCCGGTTTCGGATACCTGGTGGCCGGCTACGTCGAGACGGTCGGGTCGGTGGGGCCGATGGTGCTGCCCGGCCTCACTGGATGTTACGGCTGCATGCTTCGCTCGATGGCCGACGATATCGGGGTTCGGCCGGACGAAATGGTGCCGCCCAACCTCAATCGTTCGAAGCAGGCGGGCAGCTTCGGCCCACTCAATTCGATCGTCGCCGCGATGGCCGCGAACGAGGTCGTTCGGTTCCTCGTCGGGGCGCCGTGCTCGACGGCGGGCGTACGCCTGCAGCTCGACTCACAGAACTATCGTTTGTACCGCAACGTGTTCGGGCGCCGGGATGACTGCGCGGCATGCGGCGGGGTACGGCCGAAGGCCGGGTGGGAGAGCGCCGTCGAACAGCCGGCGCTGGAGGACGTCTACGAAGAGAGCCGCACATCCGAGTCGATCAATTCCGTTGTGCTCGACGAGTTTCTCGCAGGTCTGACCGCGCAGCTCATCTCCGATCGGAAGAAGTCCGCATCCTCGATGCGCGCGCTCGACTTCGGCTGCGGAAGCGGTGAGAACCTGGCGATGCTGGCGGCAAGCTTCGGTGAAGTCGTCGGAGTCGACAAATCGACCCGCATGCTCGAGCTGTGCCGGCGCAGAGTTCCGTTGGACGGAGGAGCTACCGTCACGCTGGCGCATGTCGACGACGAGTCCGAATGGAAATCACGGTTCGACCTGATTCTGTGCACCAATGTGCTCGATCACATCCGTGATCTGGACGCTGTCCTGCATTTGCTGAGCAGCTCGCTGACCGAGGAAGGCACCTTGGTGGCGACGATCCCCCATCCCATCAAGGATGGTGGCGTCTGGCATCGCGGACAACGCGGAGGGCTGCCGGACTACACCGATTTCCGGATCGAGGATTATTTCACCGAGGGGACCGTCACCAAATCGCGGGAAAGTTCGAGCGGCGATATCGTCATCGACGCCATCGCGACATATCATCGGACCATCGAGTCCTATGTCCAGAGCTTCCTGAGGGCTGGGTTTTCCATCCAGAACGTATTTGAGCCTCGTCCGGACACGTCGGCCGCGGCGGAACATCCCGTCATCTGGTCCAAGACGTCGAGAGTTCCGTACTTCCTTACGTTCGTGCTCGGCCGCTGAGTTGTCGATCGCGGCTGGAACGCTGTTTCAGCCGTAATCGTCTGTTCTGATTTCAGAGAAATGGAAAGGGGGTGATTACTGTGAAGATCGTTCTGAAGCTGAAGCGCATCGTTCGGGGCGCTGGTCCGATTATCGTCTCCAACTGATGAATAAACGGGGTGCCGGGGCCCTTGGCCCCGGCACCCCATTCGAGAAACTTGGGATTGCACGTGTTGCTACCTGCACGGTCCGCGCAGCGAACCGACGAGCTGAATGAGATAAAAAGCCAGAATTACCCGGACTTCGTTGCGTTCATAGGTCAGGAAAACATGCCACCGGGTGGTCGGAGGACAGTCGATGAGTGGGTTTCCGCCACTAACCCCGACCGGGCGTCCAGTGTGCTGGACCTGGCCTGTACGACCGGCTACTCGGGGCGCGTCGTACATTCCCGCGTCGGCGCTCGAATTGCCGGGATCGATATTTCCGATTCCGCGATCGCGCGCGCACGTGAACTGGCGCCGGACGCGGATAATTTCGACTACCGAGTGGCCGACGCCGCAGCGCTTCCTTTTGCCGCAGACTCGTTCTCGCATGTACTCGGAGGGTCGAATTTCGGCTTCATCGATCGCCGGGATGTCGCCCTCGACGAGGTGCACCGGGTTCTCGTTCCCGGTGGCGCATTGTGCATCTCGGCTTACTACTACCGCGAACGACCACCGGAAGAGCTGCTGGATCGCGTAGCGGACGCCATCGGCTATCGCCCCGACCCCGACAGAACCCACGAATACTGGAAGGAGTTCTTCGGCCGGCGTTTCGATTTGTCCGATGAAACATTGTATGACCTGCCGGTTGATTCGCCACGAATGGTGCGGCAATCGGTCCGTCACTTCATCTATCTGGACAGCGAACCGCTCGCCCGGGCGTCCTGGCGTGTCCGCAATGCCTGCTACCGCCGGTTGCGCAATACACGGCTGGTGCTCAATCAACACCGGCGCTATCAACGCCTTGCGGTGAGTTGCTGGCTGGCACGAAAATGATCACCGATCGCCACCGGGAACTGTATGAACTCACCGCGGAGTTCCGTACCCCCTTCTACGTCTTCGATCTCGATGGGATTCGTTCGGCCACTCTCGGCATGATGTCGGCGTGGCGACGCAATTTTCCCCATTTCACTTTGGCCTACTCGTTCAAGACGAACTGCCTTCCCGCGATCACGACCCTGATGCGGACGATCGGTGCCGCTGCGGAGGTCGTTTCGGGCCCAGAATTGGAGATCGCCCTCGAAGAGGGTTTCGAGCCTGATCGAATCTATTTCGACGGTCCGGTCAAGAGCCGTGCCGAGCTGGAACTGGCGCTCCGGCACCGCGTGCGTATCCAGATCGACAGCCTCGATGAAGTCGCCACACTCACGGACCTGGCCCCGCGGTGCGGCGTCGGGCCGGTGAGCGTGCGGTTGGCGGTCCCGCGTGGGCGGCGACGCCGATCCCGCTTCGGACTGCTGCCGGAGGAGTTTCCGGTTGCCCGAAAGCTGCTGACGGAATCCGGTTTCCAGGTTTCCGGCGTGCATTTCAACACAGGAGTGCATCCGATGGACGCCAAACCGTATCGATCGGTTCTGCGTGCTTGGCGAAGTGAGATCGAGAGCCTGTTCGCCACCGGATCGCCGGTCCCTGTCGTCATCGATATAGGCGGTGGATTCCCAGCGCAGAGCTGTACCGCCGGCGAGCCGGTGCCGGCCTGGAATGTCTTCGCCGACGGAGTACTGGACGAATGCCGTGCTCTGGGTTGGCCGGTGGATGGTCTGCACCTCGTGATCGAGCCCGGCCGGAGTCTCGTGGAGGACCATGCCCTGCTGGTGTCGTCGGTGGTCGTGCGCAAAAGTCGAAACCGTCGCGAACTGCTTGTGCTCGACTGCGGAACCAACGCGGTGCGGTCCATTTCTTCGTGGTTTCACCCGGTGGAGATCATGCGCCCGGGTAGTGCGACGTACGACATCTACGGATCCATGTGTTACGAGTCCGATCTCTTTGCCCGCGGGGTACGCGGGCCGAGCGACATTCTCATCGGCGACCGCGTCGTCGTGGGAGCCGCGGGTGGGTATGACATTCCCAGTGCGAATGTGTGGCTGCGACCGAGCCCGCCTGTATACGGAATCTCGGAAGGCGAACCGGTATACCTGCGAGACGAAGGCGTCGCAATCAGATAATTTTCGGATTTTGAATACAACTGACAAAGGGGAACGGTGATGAGTGGATCACCAGAGCTTGTGGATCGCGTCGTTCCGGGTGAGCGGTGGGTTTTCGACGATCAGGTGACCAAGGTTTTCGGCAATATGCTCAGCCGCAGCATCCCGGAGTACGACGTCATGCGCCAGACCGTCCTGTCCTGCGGGCTCGAGTTCGTTGCGCCGAACTCGGCTATCGTGGACTGCGGAGCCTCCGACGGCGGTGCTATCGCTCCGTTCGTCGACAGATTTGCGGACGAATGCCGTTATCTGTGCATCGAGTCGTCCGAACCGATGGCGAATGCGCTACGTCATCGCTTTTCGAAACATTCCAGTGTCGAGATCTACCGCAAGGATCTGCGTTGTTTCTATCCAGAAGTCGCGGCTGATCTGACACTTTCCGTGCTGACGCTTCAGTTCATTCCCATCGAGCATCGGCAGCGTGTTGTACGAAATATATTCGAACACACTCGGCCGGGTGGCGCACTGGTGCTGGTCGAAAAGGTGCTCGGCGCCGATGCGGAGATCGATGAAATGATGGTGCGGCTGTATCATCGACACAAGTACGAGAACGGCTACAGTCGCGAGCAGATCGACCGGAAGGCGCTCTCCCTGGAAGGTGTACTGGTTCCGGTGACGGCGGATTGGAATATCGAACTGCTTCGTCAGGCGGGTTTCGATCGCATCGACTGCTTCTGGCGGTGGATGAATTTCGCCGGTTGGATTGCCATTCGCTCCCGGTAGCCGAACGGTCGGTCCCGGGAGTTCGACCTGGTGCGGTCCTGGTCGCCGTGGAGTCCGGCCCAGCTGGGTTGGCGCAGTGTGGTGGTGAATACTGGAGGAGGGTGATATTCAGAACGTGCGCTATTCCTTCACGCCGGAAAGGAACGACGTCACAATGGCCGATACCGACAAGATCAAGCTCACAATTCTGCCCACCGGGACCATGCACGGCGACCTCAGCTGGCTGTTGATCGACCCCGGGCGCATGGCCAGCAGTGCCGACAAGCACAAGGCCCGCGACTGGGTCGAAGTTCCCACGCACGTGGTGTACATCGAACATCCCGGTGGTAAGAAGTTGCTCTGGGACACCGGAGTGCCCCGCGACTGGGAAAAGCGCTGGGGCCCAACCGGCCTGGAGAAGTTCTTCCCGGTGGACTCCGTCACCGAGGACATGTGGCTGGACTCACGCCTGAGGCAACTCGGTCTCGAGCCCGGCGATATCGACTATCTGGTGCTGTCTCACCTGCACGCCGACCACGCCGCCAACGCACAGCTGTGGGCCGGCACCGCCACCACCATCGTCGTCGACGAGGAAGAGAAGAAGGGCGCGTTCAGCTTCGAGGGTTACAGCAAAGGCCCCTATATTCGGTCCGATTACGACGGATTGGAGCTGACCACCATCAACGAGGACACCGAGCTGCTGCCCGGCATCACACTGCTGCGCACTCCGGGCCACACCCGGGGAACCCTGTCGATGCAGGTCGACCTCGCCGACACCGGCACCATGCTGTTCGCCTCGGACTCGCTCTACCGCAGCGAAAGCTACGGGCCGCCCGCCGTGGCCGCGGGAATCGTGTACGACACTGTCGCCTGGTTCAATTCCGTCGAGAAGATCCGCTCCATCGCCGACCGGACCGGCGCCACCGTCGTATTCGGCCACGATCCCGGTCAGCTGTCCGGTCTGAAGACCGGCGTCGGCAACTACTACTCCTAGACTTCAGTCGGACTTCATGGCCGTGATCGTGCCGGCCGATGGGCTGAACGTTGAGCTGATCCGCACGATCATTTCGTGTTTGCCTGGGACGCAACTGGATTGGCGGTGGGCGCGCCCGACGGCGGGTGGAGCCGATCTCATCGCTTGAAAAGCGGAACGTCGTTCCGTACCGTTGAGAACGGAACGTTGTTCCGCTTTGTGGAGCGGAGACCACCCTCGGATCGGATTCCCGGCGGTGACATCGACGACGCGATCGCCCGCAGCGCATTGCTGGACCGCTACTGCACCGAAATCGGCCGCGCCCCGGCCTCCCTCACCCGATCGATGCACCTGCCGGTCTCCGTCGACCACCCTGAGCTCACCCGCGACGCGATCGCCCGCGCCACCGATGCCGGCTTCGGCCACCTCGTCCCCGGACTACCCAAACCCTTCCCGGCCGGCATCGCCCAGTGGGTCGTCGAGGAACTCATCACCACAGCACGATCATGACCTTCCGTGAACGAGCACCAACCTCTGGTTGTCCGGTCTCCGCAGAGCGGGGTTCAGCGGTATCGACCAGCAACGCCGGTCGAGTGATCAGATAGGCAGGATGCACCGGAAGCCGAGGTGGCATGTGGCGGTGTCCTCGGTCTGCCCCTGGCGTGCGGCGGGCCGGTAGCGCAGACAGTAGTTCGGCGCACACAGGTACGAGCCGCCTTTGATCACCCGGCGCGCATATCGCTCACCGGTTGCCGCCGGAGGCGGTGCCGCGGTGTACACGGCGGGACAACACGAGCCCGCAGTGCCTGTCCGGTGTTCGGAATGGAAATAGTCGGTGGTCCATTCCCACACGTTGCCTGCCACGTCGAACAGCCCGTACCCGTTCGGCGGATAGGTGCCGACCTTGGTCGTGCCCGGCCGGGTGGCCTGGCCCTTACCGGGGAGGAACTCCCATGGGAACCGGCCCATCCACGTATTGGCCCGTCGTCGTCCCCGCGGAGCGAACTCGTCCCCCCAGGGGAACCGCGCTCCGGCCAGGCCACCGCGGGCGGCGAACTCCCACTGCGCCTCGCTCGGCAATTCCTTACCGGCCCATGCGGCGTACGCCTCGGCGTCGGCGTAGGCGATGTGGGTGACCGGATGCCGATCGCGCCCAACCAGATTCGTCCCCGGCCCGCCCGGATGACGCCAGCACGCTCCCGGAACGTACGACCACCACTGCCGCCAGTCATCCAGCCGGACCGGCCCGGCCGTCATCTCGAACACGAGCGCACCGGGAACCAGATCGGCCGGGTCGGCGCCGGGAAACTCCGCCGGGTCCAATTCCCGTTCGGCCACGGTCACATATCCGGTGTCCCGCACGAATCGACCGAATGCCGCGGTGGTCACCGGATGAACATCCATCCAGAACGAGTCGACCGCGACCTCACGCACCGGCCGCTCCTCGGGAAAGAATTCCAGCGACCCCATCGCGAACGAGCCCGCCGGAATCCGCGCCATACCTTTACGCACAGTCACTGCCGAGCCGCCGACTTCACCCGAGCCTCCTGGCCGATAGATCAGAAACCCTGCTCATCTCCATTCCGGTGCCGAGCAACCTACCCCATCGCCCGCGATCAGCGGCCATGAAACATCAGCGATGGCCTCGCGCCGACTCCTTCCCCGCATGGCCCGCAACAGCGGGATGACGAAAGGAGCGACAATGGCGGGTAGCTGTCATTATTTCGTCATCCGCCCTGGCAGGACAACCTGATGCGCTACCGAATCGGGACTCGGGCGCTGGTGTCGACCGCGAGAACCGCAGGCTGCGGCATATCTTCGAAGCGTGGTTGTCCAGAAGCACATTCGGTCGTTGCCGCGGCCGCGCTGGCGTAGCCCGCTGCGTGGCCCATGGCTGACCTCGGTGTTCGGTTCTGTTCTGCTGGTCTGTCTGCCGCTCGTGATAGTCACCGGCTTGTTGTCCTACATCGCCTACGGGCCGCGTTTCGGACAGGCGATCCCGGCGCACGTCGGGGGCCTTGCGCTGCCCACCTTCGATTGGCCCACCCGTCCATCGTGGCTGTACCGGCTCACACAGGGCCTGCATGTCGGGTTGGGGCTCGCGCTCGTGCCGGTAGTGGCGGCAAAGCTCTGGTCGGTGATCCCGCGACTGTTCGCCTGGCCTCCGGTGCGGTCGGTCTCGGCGGCGATCGAGCGGGTGTCGTTGGTGATGCTGGTGGGCGGCGTGCTGTTCGAAATGGCCACGGGGATACTCAATATCCAGTACGACTACATCTTCGGATTCTCCTTCTACACCGCGCACTACTTCGGGGCGTGGGTGTTCATCGCCGGATTCGTCGCACACGTAGCCGTCAAACTGCCGCGCATGATCGCCGCACTGCGTTCACGATCACTGCGGGAGGTGTTGCGCACCTCCCGCGCCGATACCGAGCCCGAACCGCCCGATGCCGACGGTTTGGTTGCCACCGACCCAGACGAGCCGACCGTCAGCCGCCGCGGAGCCCTGGCACTGGTGGGCGGCGGCGTGGCGTTCGTCGTCGTCCTCACCGCGGGCCAGACCGTCGGCGGATTCACCCGCCGGGCCGCGCTGCTACTACCCCGCGGACGCGGCGAAGGCCGCAGCGCCAACGACTTTCAGATCAACCGCACAGCCACCGCAGCCGGAATCACCACCGCCGATGTCGGCGATTCCTGGACACTGAGCTTGATCGGCGGGCCCGTTCCGGTACGCCTGGACCGGGCGACATTGCTGGCCATGCCCCAACATGCCGCCCGACTGCCCATCGCCTGTGTCGAAGGATGGTCCACCACACAAACCTGGACCGGGGTGCGACTGTGCGATCTGGCCCGCCATGCCGGTGTCGAGCGGCCCACTTCCGCGGCAGTGACCTCGCTCGAACGGGCCGGGGCGTTCAATCTTGCACTGCTGCAAGCGAATCAGGTACTCGATCCCGACGCATTGCTGGCATTGCGCGTGAACGGCGCGGACCTCTCGCTCGACCACGGCTACCCGGCACGCATAATCGTGCCCGCCATGCCAGGCGTTCACAACACGAAATGGGTCTCCACAATCGAATTCCGGAGGGCATGAAATGGCCGCGGGCAGGCTGATCCACCGATGGAAACGCGCGTACGGAGCACACCCGCTGCACTTACCCCTGCTGCTGGCGGCATTCGCACTCGCCGGCTACAGCCTGTGGGTGCTCGGGTTCGACGCGCTCTGGAACCACCGGGTGTGGTGGCAAGCGATCGCGGTGTGGTTCGCGGCGGCCATCGTCGCCCACGACCTGCTGCTCTTCCCCGCGTACGCCCTCGTCGACCGTGTACTGGGCGCACTGTCCGCCCGGACCCGGCTCCGACTCTCACCGTTGAACTACATCCGAGTACCCCTGCTCGGCATCGGGCTGTCGTTTCTGCTGTTCTTCCCCGGAATCATCCAGCAGGGTGCGGCCACTTACCGCGCTGCCACCGGAGGTACCCAGCAACCATTCCTCCTGCGCTGGCTACTGCTGTCCGCGATCATGCTCGCGGTCAGCGCACTCGCCTATGTGGTCCGGAGCATCAGGTGCTGGTGGTCGATCTCTCGCCGAGAATAGAGCCGTGCCGGGGCGACCGACCATCGCCCGACATTCTCCAAGACCGAGTCCGCTGCCCGCCGCCGGAAACGGATCCAGATGCATATGCACTATAAATACTTGGCAAATGGCGCTGCATCACCGTCGAGACCGACTTGCGCGGGGTCGGTTCCTGCCCAATGCGTGCATCCCGCCGATGCCGCGAACTCGGTGAAAGGTTCTCGGGATGACCATGATCGGGTGGATGCTGCGGGGTCTCGGGGTGGCGGCGGTGCTGCTGGTAACGGTGCTGCTGGTAACAATGACCTCCCTGCCGTCGGCCACGGCGGCGCCGGCGAATCCGGAATTGGGGCACGTGGGGCGCTGGATCACCGACGGCCAGGGCAGGGTGATCACCTTGCACGGTGTGAATCTCGTGTACAAATACCCGCCTTTCTATCCGGCGGCCGGGGGATTCGGTGATCGCGACGCCGCCTTTCTCGCAGCGCGCGGGATCAATGCGGTGCGGCTGGGGTTCGCGTGGAGCGCGGCGGAGCCGCGGCCAGGGGTTTACGACGACCGGTACATCGCGCAGATCGAACAGACCCAGCGGGTATTGGCCCGGCACAACATCTACTCCCTGGTGGATTCGCATCAGGACGCGTTCAACAAGTCGGTCGGCGCGAGCTGGGACGGGTTTCCCGGTTGGGCGACGTTCCCCGACGGACTGCCGCCGGGCCCGGTCCCGGGCCTGTTCGGGGCCTACACGCTGAGCCCGGCCCAGAATCGGGCGTGGGCCAATTTCTGGCGTGATCATCCGGCGCCGGACGGCATCGGGGTGCAGGAACACTATGCGGCCATGTGGTCGCATATCGCGCGACGATTCGCGGGCGAACGCTACGTATTGGGCTACGACCTGATCAACGAGCCGTGGCCCGGCATGACGCACCCGACGTGCCTGCTGGACGGTTGCCCCGAATTCGCGCGAGACGCGCTCGCCGCCCTCCAGGCCAAGGCGATGACGGCCATCCGGCGAGTGGACCCCCGGCATCTGCTGTTCTACGAACCTTTCGTCACCACCGATTTCGGTTCGCCGGTGCGCATGCCGAACCCGACCGGCGATCCCCGCGCCGGAATGAGCTTTCACGATTACTGCCTCGGACCGATCCGGACCTGCCCGCAGAACGGTTTCGACAGCACCCGCGCGGCCGGCACGGCGGGACTGGTGACCGAATTCGGCGCGACGCGGGATGCGGCGATGTTGGCGCGGGTGACCGGCAGCCTGGACGACAACATGGCTTCCTGGATGCTGTGGTCCATCACGCAGAACCAACTGCCGGGCCACAGTCAGCAACCGCCGACCGGCCCGAATCTGATCGCCCCCGCGGAGTCGGTCGTGCGCCCGTATCCCCAGGCGGTCGCGGGCACTCCGCAGGAGTGGCACTACGACCCGGGCACAGGAACATTCGGCTTTCGATATACCACCGCCCGCCCGGATTCGGGCCGTCCGTTCGCCGGAGACCTCCGCACCGAGGTGGTCCTGCCCCGATCGGACTACCCCAACGGCTATCACGTCGACGTGCACGGCGCCGATGTCGTGTCCGCCCCGGGCGCCGAACTGCTGCAATTGCGAGCCATTCCCGGACAGTCCGTCGTCCAGCTGACGGTGACCCGCCGCTGAATTTCCCGGGGCCGCAATTCGTCTCGCGGCCCCGAGCGCGTTCGCATACCGCCGCGGGGCGGCTGAGGCAGCGGTCTATATCGGCAGCAGAGTTCAGGCTTCGATGAAGGCGGCCGGCTCGGCGTGCCCGATCAGTTGCGCGTGGGGTCCTGCGCTGTGTCCGCGAGCGCGCTGGGCAGATCGTCGTAGAGGCCGAACATGCGGTCCAGGCCCGTCACCTCGATCACTCGGCGCGCGGCGGGTGAGACTGTCACGCGAAGCGGGCGCGGCGCGGCCACCTGCGCCGCGAATTGCAGCACACTCAAGCCCGCGGAGCCGAGAAATCCGACTCGCGACAGGTCGATCACCACGGTCATGTCCTGCTCGGCGCGCTCGATGACGGTCCGGAGTTTTTCGACCTGGGTCTGCAACTGCGGTGCGGTCAACGCGTCCACCTCACCCCGTACGGACAGCACCACCGCACCGCCGTGGGTGCCGATTTCGATATGCAGAACATCACGGTCACCGGAATTCGATCGGTCCACAGACATCACGCCCTCACTCTCCATGGCAAATAGACGACACAGCCCCGCCCCGGCGGGCAACACTATCCGAGACATCGAAAGAGCTCATGCAGTCGGCAAGGCATACCGGGCATATCGGGCGCACCCGGCTCACCACCTTCGATAGCCGCTCATCCGGCGTCGGAACGACAGCGACGCTGATCACGTTCGGCCCGGCCGGCACGTCGTGGCTGCTGCGCGGATGCTGCGCCTCCGGCCGGTGAAGCAGGGCTCAGCCGTCGGGATGGGCAGTTTCGCGACGGAATCGGATACGATCGTCGCTGCCTCACGGTCCAGCAACCGGCCGACGGGTATTCGGCGTGCGCATAACGCGCAGGATCCATGAGATCGGAGGCCGTGGTGGCGGTATTCACCGACCACTCGGCGGGAATAGTCGCACGGCTGCAGGACATGGCGATCCTGCTGGTCGAGGACGACCCCGGCGATGCACTGCTGGTGGAGGAACTGGTCGGTGCGGAAGCCAGGCCGCGGATGCACTGGGTGCGGACGCTGACCGAGGCCGACGCCTACCTGACGACACAGACACCCGACTGCGTCCTGCTCGACCTGCATCTCCCCGATGCCCAGGGACTCCAGGCGCTGGCCCGCATCCACCGGCACACCGACGCCGCGGTCGTGGTTATGACCGGACTGGACGAGGAACGCACCGGACTGGCCGCGGTCGCCGCGGGCGCCCAGGATTACCTGGTCAAAGGCCGGGTCGACCAGGAGCTGTTCGACCGCTCGATGCGGTACGCCGTACAGCGCAAGCAGGCCGAGCGCGCGACCGTGGCGCTGCAGGCCAGTCAGATGCGCGCCCGGGAGAACGCCCGCCTGGAACGCGGCCTGCTGCCCACCCCGCTGCTGTCACACGACAGTGCGGTGCAGGTGATCGCGCGCTACCGTCCCGGCCGCGACCATGCCCTGCTGGGCGGGGACTTCTACGACGTCGTCCAGGACTCCGCGGGACTCGTGCACGCGGTCATCGGCGACGTGTCGGGTCACGACCCCGACGCCGCGGCCACCGGTGTGGCGCTGCGATTGGCTTGGCGCACACTGGTTCTCAGCGGCATCGTCGGCGCGCGGCAGTTGCAGCTGCTGGAGGAGGTGCTGCTGGCCGAACGCGTCCAACGGCAGACCTTCGCCACCGCCACGTCGCTGGTCCTCGATCCCGCTTCCCGGACGGTGCGGATCCAGCGCGCCGGACATCCCGGCCTGCTGGTGCATTCGAACGGCGAACTGCGCTGGCTCGAGGTGCCGGGCGGCCCCGCCCTGGGCTTCTTCCCCGAGTGCGCGAAGTGGCCGGTGCACGAGGTGACGATGTCACCGGACACCAGCCTGATGTTGCTGACCGACGGGCTCTTCGAGGGCTGTGTCGACGCGGCCAAGGGCCGGCTGGGCGAGGATGGTCTGCTCGATCTGGCCCGGCAGGTGATCGGCCCGGTGCCCGAGCGTTTCGTCGACGATCTGATCGCGCGGGTCGAGGGCCTGGCCGAACCGGCCGGCGGCTTGGACGACGATCTGGCGATCCTGCATCTGCGATGGCGGAAGGAGGACGCGGACCGATGAGTACCTCACCCGCGCGGCGCGGTTCCACGCTGTTGCGCCGCCTGACCGTGATGAACTGGTTCCAGCTCGTCCTGGCCTGCATGATTCTTCTGGTCATCGCCGGGACACTGGTCGGCGTCCAGGTCATCACCCAGACCAATCAGATCAGCGACCGGCTCCTGGACCGCACCACCCCCGCCATCACCGAGGCGTATCGGCTACAGAACGCGCTGATCAGTCAGGAAACCGGCTTGCGCGGCTACGCGCTCACCGCCGATCCGCAGTTCCTGCAGCCGTACGACACCGGCCGCCGGCAGCAGAACGACTCGGCTGACCGGCTGCGAGAGCTGATCTCCGGGGAGCCGAAATTGTCCGGCGATCTCGAGACCATCGAGCGGATGGCCGATCAGTGGCACAGCGTCTACGCCGAGCCACTGGCCACCGCGAGCACTCCCGACGCCGTGCGCGCCCTGGGCCAGACGAGTGCCGATCATGGCAAGAGCGTGTTCGACCGGCTGCGCACCGCGTTCGGCGCACAGAATCGGTCGCTCGCCGACACCCGGGCGCACGATATCGCCGCGTTGAAGCATGCGCAGACGCTGCGCGACAGCGTGCTGATCGGCATGATCATCGCGTTCATGCTGACCGCGTTCGTGGTGCGGGAGCTGATGCGACGGGGAGTGGCCCGGCCGCTGCAGAATCTGACCAGCGCGTCCAGCCGGGTCGCCGACGGCGATTTCGGTCACGTCATCGATACACACGGACCCGCCGATTTGGCGGCTGTCGCCACAGCGGTGGAGCAGATGCGCCGGCGCATCATCGAGGAACTGAGCGCCTCACGAGAGGCCGGCGTGGTGCTGACGGAGCAGACGGCCTCCCTCGACGCGCAGACCGTGGAGCTGCGGCGATCGAATGCCGAACTCGAGCAGTTCGCCTATGTCGCCTCGCACGACCTGCAGGAGCCGCTGCGCAAGGTCGCCTCGTTCTGTCAGCTGCTGGAAAAGCGCTACGGCGATCAGCTCGACGAGCGCGGCCTGCAATATCTGTATTACGCCGTGGACGGCGCCAAACGGATGCAGTCCCTGATCAACGATCTGCTCACCTTCTCCCGGGTCGGCCGCGTCGGCGGCGACAGCACCCCGGTCGCGCTCGAGCAGCCGCTGGACAAGGCGATCGGGAATCTCTCGGCGCTGATCGAGGAGACCGGCGCCCGCATCGAGCGCCCCGACACCCTCGCCGAAATCACCGGCGAGCCGATTCTGCTCACCATGCTGTGGCAGAACCTGATCGGCAACGCGATCAAGTTCCGCCGACCGGACACCGCGCCGGTGGTCCGGGTGACCTGCGAAGCCGACGAGGATGCCGGCGGCTGGCGCCTGACGGTGTCGGACAACGGAATCGGCATCGCACCGGAATTCTCCGAGAAGGTCTTCGTCATCTTCCAGCGACTGCACGGCCGCGACGAATACAGCGGCACGGGTATCGGCCTGGCCATCTGCAAGAAGATCGTCGAGTATCACGGCGGCCGGATCCGGATCGACAACGACTACACCGACGGCACCCGGTTCGTCTTCACCCTGCGCGGCACCGGCACCGCGCCCATCGACATTCCCGAATCCGAAGGAGCCCCCGCATGAACCGAGCCGGCCAACCGATCGACATCCTGCTTGTGGAGGACGACCCCGCAGACGAGCTGATGACCCGAGAAGCGTTCGAGGACAACAAGATCGGCAACACCCTGCACGTCGCCCACGACGGGCAGGAGGCGCTGGACTTCCTCTACCGCCAGGGTGAACATGCCGGGGCCCCACGCCCGGATCTGATCCTGCTGGATCTGAACCTGCCCAAATACGACGGCCGCGAGGTGCTGGGCAAGATCAAGTCCGACCCGGACCTGTCGCATATCCCGGTGGTCGTGCTCACCACCTCCGCGGCGGAGGAGGACATCCTGCGCAGCTACCGGCTGCACGCGAACGCGTACGTCACCAAGCCGGTCGACATCGATCAGTTCATCGCGGCCATCAAGCAGATCGACGAATTCTTCGTTCAGGTCGTGCGCTTGCCGAACCTGTGAGCGCGACAGCTCAGGACGCGCTCTGCCGCCCGGCGGCCAGGGCGGCATCGAGCGTGTCGAATACCGCCAGCACCTGGTCCAGTCCGGTCACCTCGATGGGGCGGCGCACCGCGGTGGAGGCCACCACCCGCAACCGCTCCGGTTTGGCCGCCTCGGCGACGACCAGCAGGGCGCTGAGTCCGGCCGACCCCATGAAACCGACCCCGGACAGGTCCGCGACCGCCGCGGCGCCGTCCTGGCCGGCCTGTTCGAGGGCGGTCTGCAACTCCGGCACCGAGACGATGTCGATCTCCCCGCGCACCGCGACCACCTTGGTGTTCTCCCGGGTGTGCACCTCGATATCGAGCGTGTGCGTCTCGTCCCCGCTCATCGCCACCGTTCACCTCCGTTGCACGGGTTCGGCGCGAAGGGTCCGTCCGCCGGCGCCGAACCATGTTCTCCGTGGTAGAACCTACCGCACCGGACCGGGGCAGGGCGTACCGCGAAGACGGAGCGGTTCGGCGATCAGTACGCTCGCAGAGAATAACGAGAGGTTCGGCCGCGATACGGAATTCGGGAGTAGTGAAGTGAGTCTGGACGAGACGACATCCGCGTCGGCGGCGCGCACCCGCACGATCGGTATCCGGGTGAGTGCGGATTTCGAAGAACTGGCGATGCTGCGAGCCGTCGCCGAGACCATCGCGCTGCTGGCGGACTTCGGCATCGACGAGGTGACCGATATCCGGCTCGCGCTGGAAGAGGTCGCCACCACGCTGATTCGGGATGCCGTCCCCGGATCGGAGCTCGACTGTGAGATCGGCTACGACAACGCATCGATGACCATCCGGGTCTCCTCGATCGCCGCATCGGACCACGGGCCCGATCAGAATGGTATGAGCTGGCATATCGTGTCCACGCTGACCGATTCGGTGAGCACCACGGTCGATCCGCTCGACGCGGCGACGAACGGGTACCGCACGACCATCGAATTCCGTTGGACGAGCGGGGTGCGATGACCAACTCCTCCGGTCCCGCGAAGGACACCGGTGAGGGTTACGAGAATCTCGAGCCGCTGTTCGCCGAGATGGCCGGACTCGCCGAGGACGACCCACGGCGACGGCAGCTGCGCGAGCAGATCATCTCCCGCTGCCTGCCCATGGCCGAGCACGTCGCCCGCAGGTTCTCCGGACGCGGGGAGAACTTCGAGGACCTCCTGCAGATCGCCCGCGTCGGACTGGTCGCCGCGGTGGACCGCTTCGACCCGGATTTCGGCGCGACGTTCCTGGGTTTCGCGGTGCCGACGGTCATGGGCGAGGTGCGTCGGCACTTCCGCGACCATGCCTGGACGATCCGAGTCCCGCGGCGGCTGAAGGAGATTCAGCTGAGGCTGGGCCCGGCGATCGAGAAGCTGAGCCATGAGCTGGGCCGGGTGCCCCGCGCGCGGGAGATCGCCGACGAACTCGAGGTCGATCTCTCGGAGGTGACCCAGGCGCTGATCGCCCGCAACGCCTACCAGACCGCCTCGCTGGACGGCGCCGACCACGACGACAGCGACTCCACGCCCCCGCTGCGCGACACCCTGGGCGCGGAGGAACCCCGTTACGAATTCGTCGAGGACTACCTGGCCGTCAAACCGCTGCTCGCGGCGCTCCCCGATCGGGAACGCGAGGTGCTGATCATGCGTTTCTACGGTTCGATGTCGCAGAAGCAGATCGCCGACCGACTCGGATGTTCGCAGATGCAGGTGTCCCGATTGCTCGCGAAGACACTGAAGACGCTGCGACAGCAGGCACTGCCGGACTGAACGGCACGGGGCCGGTGCGGCGGATTCGGACCGTGCCGCCACCGGCACGACGACCTGGGCGGATAATATTGCGGTGATCGATAGTGAACAGTTCGAGCCACACCTCGTGACAGCGCTCGGCAGTGTGATGAGCAACGAGGCGTGTTCCGAAGCGGGCGAGTTCCGATTCTCGCTCGCACAGCATCGGTGGGAATGGTCCGACGAGTTGGCGCGGATGTTCGGCTACGAGCCCGGCGCCGTCGAGCCGACCACCGAACTGCTTGTCTCACACCAGCATCCGGACGATCGGGCCGATCTCGAGGCGGTGTTGGAGAAGGTCGTGACCTGTGGCGACCCGTTCTCCAGCCGACACCGCATCATCGATACCGGCGGGGCGGTGCACGAGGTCGTCGTCATCGGCGAATACGAGACCGATGACGAGGGCACGGTGATCGGCACGACGGGGTACTTCGTCGATCTCACTGATGCCATCGAGCAGGAGCGCAACGAGGCCCTCAGCGAGGCTCTGCCCGAGGTGATCGCCGCGCGCGCGCCGATCGAGCAGGCCAAGGGCGTGCTCGTCCTGGTCTACGACCTCAGTCCGGAACAGGCCTTCGCGGTGCTGAAATGGCGCTCACAGCAGACCAACACCAAACTGCGCGATCTGGCCGTCCGGTTGGTCGAGGAGGCCCGGAGCCTGAACCCGAACACCCCTGGTCTGCGTACGAGGTTCGACCACGTGCTGCTCACGGTGCACGAGCGCATCGATCGGATGCAGGCTGCCGCCGAGTAAACCGGTCAGGCGCCGAAACGGGCGGAGCCCTCGCGGCCGCCCCGTTCCGGGATGCGCACTCGCATCTCCACGACCGTGCCGGTGTCCCCGGTGCGTATCTCGACGTCCGGGACGACCGCGCGGATGATCGCCATCCCCCGTCCGCGCATCTGGTCCGGCTCCGGGTCCTGCGGCTTCCACCGCCCGTGATCGGCGACGACGATGTGCAGCCGGTCCCCCTCGACACGGCCGGTCAGCGAGACGGGACCGCCGTCGCCGCGGTGGCCGTGTTCGACGGCGTTGGTACACGCCTCGTCCACGGCCAGCAGCAGATCGGCGATCCGGCTCTCGTCCATCGAGATCCGGACGAGCCACGAACGCACCGCGCCGCGGACCTGGCCGAGCCGGTCCGGCACGGCCGCGAAGTTCAGTTCCAGTGACGGCGTTCGGCGCAGGTTGGTTACTGTCATACGGCCAGGTCGGCCTTCGGCAACGGGGTTATGCGGACGGGCTTGTCCACCGGCTTCTCGCCCCGGAACACAGTCATGATCCTGCGTCGGTAACTCCACGCCACCGCACCGTAGGCAAGGATGACCGTCGCCGCCAGGCTTCCCAACACGACAACGATCAGCGAAACCAACGACGCCACGACATTTCCTCCTGTTGCGGCTGCGACCTGCTTTCGCGCCGCGTCTTCGAACGGACCTCACGGCAATATCCCGTCCGGTAGGGGTCAAACGGCCGTTTGCGACGGGAGTTGCGGGGTATCTGCTTTCCTGCCGCCGAGCGGTGACAAAGACCGCGCGGCACGAATGAGAGGAACGGCGATGACAACGCTACTGTCGGCTGTGCAAACCCACCCCGAAGCCGCCGGTTTCATTCTGCGCGGAATCAAGGGCGTCTTCGTGGCCATCGGCAGCATCCTGGCCGCGATCATCTGCGGCGCGATCGCCGGATTCAAGGGACGCAACCCGCTCGGCTGGGGAATTCTCGGCCTGTTCTTCAGCATCCTGACCCTGATCGTGGTCATCGTCATCCCCAGCAAGAAATCCTGACCGCACGCCGGACCGGCGGAAATACCGAGAGCACTCCCGCGGCCGCTGGGCCGGCACATCCGGGCACCGGGCGATCTCGTACGGCGGTAGCGAGAAGCCTTGCCGGGCAATCGCTGCCGCGCCCAGCCGGATCGCCTTCGGCGAATCGAGCCGAAGCATCCCGGGATACGCGCGAGAATACTATTCTCAGCTATCGGGAATGATACTGCCGCGAACGGAGTGGGTTGAAGTGACCAGCGACGCCGATCCGACCTTTCGAGATCATGCTCGCATTCCGCGAAGCGCAGACATGACCCAGCGCCCAGCGAAGGAGACATGGTGACGGAAAGCCCTGCCGCACAACAGGACCCGCGACCACCGCAGGGCGATTGGCTGGGCACGCCGTATCTGCGGTTCACGCGAGAGGGGCCGTTCGGGGTCTGCACGCTGGATCGTCCCGAGGCGCGCAACGCGATGACCCCGGCGATGTACTTCGGCATCAAGTACGCGGTGAATCACGTCGGTTCCGATCCGGATCTGGCCGGGCTGCTGATCACCGGCACGGGCGACGTCTTCGCACCCGGCGGCGATATGGGTGGCGGCGGCAGCGACAACTGGATGAGTTTCGGTTCGGCGCTGGGCATGGACGCACTACCCTTCGAAACCTTGCGCCAATCCACGAAACCGGTGGTGGCGGCAGTGAACGGACTGTGCCAGGGCGGCGGACTGCAAATCGCGCTGTGTGCCGATATGACCGTGGTCAGCGACCGCGCGACCTTCCGGGTACCCGAGCTCTACCGCGGGATAGCCGATACGTACTACAGCCAGATGCTGGCCAGGCTGATCGGACCGGTGCGCACCCGCGACCTGATGTTCACCGGCCGCACTCTGACCGCGCACGAGGCGCTGGACTGGGGCATGGTCGCCCGCGTCGTCCCGCACGAGGACCTTCCCGAGGCCGCCCGCGAGGTCCTCGCGCAGTGTTGTCGCACCGCGCCGGACGCGCGGGCGGCGATCAAGTCCAGTCTGGACAACTATCTGGGCCTCTACGACCGGATCGGCATGCAGGCGAGTCTTCGCAAACCCGAAGCGGCCGAAGGGTTCCGAGCCTTCAAGGAACGCCGCTCACCGGAGTGGGTGCACCCCGCGCTGCGACTCGACGGGCGGCTGTGACCGCCCGGCGCCCGATTCGCGGCGCCGCTCAGCGCGGGTCCGCAGGGGCGAGCTCGCGCGCGAGCGCCCGGGCGTAGTCCCGGAATACCCGATCCAGCGAGATCGAGGGATCCAGCAACCAGGTGGTTTCCATTCCGCTGAGAAATGCGACCACCTCGACGGCCTTCACCGCCGGATCCACATCCGCGCGGAACCGGCCGCTGCGCTGGCCGCGCCGAATACCCTCGGCGATGACCTCGACACCCGCACGATGCCGCTCGAGCAACCGGCCGCGCAACGGCGCGTCCGGGTCGAGGTTCTCCGCCAGCAGCACGGTGTACATGCCGATCAGCTGGGGCGCGCGGCGAAACCGCTCGACCACGTTCTCGATCTCCGCGATCACGTCACCGCCCAGATCCGCATGCCGCTCGTCGTCCACGTCGCGCGCGTCGAGCACCGCCTGCAGCAGTTGATCCTTGGACTCGAAGTGGTGCAACAGTCCCGCACGGGTGACCCCCGCCTTCTCGGCGATCTGCGCGAGCGTGGTGTTTCGCCAGCCGTAGCGGGTAAGCAGGCGCTGTGCGACCACCAGAATTCGCGAACGCCGCTGTTCCCCCTTGGCCAGCAACGTCTGATAAGGCCGGGAAGGCGCGTGACCGGGCACGGGACTCCTTAGCTCGGCGAACTTACCGACTCAACAGTAGGTCTACCGCGCGAGCGCCACAAGGTGCACGCACTATCGCTCACGAGAATGCGGACACAGAGCAGCGAGAACGCTATTCTCAATAATATAGAGTGCAATATCACCGCTGATACGGACAAACTTCACCCCAGCACCCGCCCGGGAGTTCCCATGACCACCGTCGAAATCCCTTCGTCGCCACAACACGGCGGCGACCGCCCGCACCCGCCCGGCGCACCGATCCACTCCACGGTCACCGAGATCCTCGACTACTTCGGCAAATGCCCGCGCTGCGGATATCCCGCCGGCGCGGCGCATCTCGCGCACACCTACGCGGACGGCAGCACCGATTCGGAAACCATCGCCACCTGCGCCCAACCGTGCGGCTGGCAGGGCCCGGCGATCGGCACCCGAATGACCCCCGCGCACAGACGCCGATAGCCCGAGCGAGGCCGAAAGCTCCTCTCGGCCAGGACAATCCGCACACGCGGCAGCAGCATTGCACGGACCGCATCCGGCGGCACCCCGGCCCACGGGACGCATCGAACCCGTGGGCTTTCCGCTACCTGCATCTTTAGAGTTTCGCTTCCATCAAACGAGAGTCATGTTCTACTCTCGATGAGAACATGGTTCTATCGTCACTCGGTGGAGGTGGTTCGTGGACTCCGATGCGTTCACGGGGATCAGGGTCGTCGAACTCGCGCAGTGGGTGTTCGTTCCGGTGGCCGGGGCGCTGCTCGCGGATTGGGGCGCGGACGTCATCCGCATCGAGCGGCCCACCGGAGATCCGTATCGCCGACTCGCCACCCAGCGCATCGGATCGGACAGCGATGGCGTGAATCTGTCCGTGGCACTGGCGAATCGGGGTAAGCGATCGATGTCGATCGATCTGGGCACCGAGCGCGGACGCGAACTGCTGCACGAGTTGCTGGCCACCGCCGACGTATTCCTCACCAACTTCCGGCCGGGCGCGCTGGAGCGACTCGGACTCGACGCCGAACGGCTCACCGCCGGGTATCCCCGGTTGGTGTACGCCCGCGGTCACGGGTTCGGGGTGCGCGGTCCCGGGGCGGACAAACCGGGTTACGACTCCTCGGCGTTCTGGGCGCAGGGCGGTGTGGCACATGTGCTCACCCCGCCCGAGCGCGATCACCCGATCAGTCAGCGCGGTGCGATGGGCGACCGAAACGGCGCTGTGGCACTGGGATTCGGCATCTCCGCGGCACTGCTGCGCCGCGAACGCACCGGCCGCGGCGGCATCGTGGACGTCTCGCTGCTGGCCGGCGCGATGTGGATGCTGTCCTCCGATGTCCTCGCCGCGCTGTCGGGCAATCGGCCGCGGGCGGTCTCCGGCCGGGGCGGCTCGGTGAACCCGCTGGTCGGCAGCTATCGCACCAAGGATGGGCGGCATATCCAGCTTGTCTTCCTCGAATCCGATCGCTACTGGGCCGATTTCTGCCGGTTGATCGGCCGCGAGGAACTCATCGACGATCCGCGCTTCGTCGATTTGGCCGCTCGCGGCGCCAATCTCGCGGACTGCGTGGCCGAGCTGGAGGCCGAATTCGCCGGGCGGACCTTCCAGGAGTGGAAGGATCTGCTCGCGGGCCTGGACGCGCCCTGGGCGCCGGTGCAGGCCGTGGAGGAGTTGCTCGACGACCCGCAGGTGCAGGCCAATCAGTACCTGGGCCGGGTGGAACTCGAGGACGGGCGGTCCTATTCCCTGCCCACCGGACCGGTGCAATTCGACGAACAGCCCCCGCGGCTGCGCCGCGCACCGGAACACGGCGAGCACACCGAACAGTGCCTGCTCGACCTCGGCTATTCCTGGGACCAGATCACCGAACTCAAGAACGCCGGGGTGATCCCGTGACGCGCCCGGCGCCGGTCCCGGACGAGTCCTCCGCCGAATACTGGGCCGCGGCCGCCCGGCACGAACTGGTCATCCCCCGCTGTGCACGTTGCGATGCGTATTCCCTTCCGCCCGAGGCGATCTGCCACCACTGCGGGTCGACCACGCCGGACTTCCGCTTCGAGCGGGTCAGCGGAGACGGCACGATCCGGTCCTGGACGACGGTGCATCGAGCGACGCTGACGGGATTCGCCGCTGAGGTGCCGTACCTGCTCGTCGACGTCGAACTCGCCGAACAACGCAATCTGCGAATGCTCGGCCGCCTGCTGGATGGACCGAACAGCGTTGTACACCAGGGTGATTCGGTGCACGTCGCCTTCGAGGACATCGCCGCGGACGTCGCGGTACCCGCATTCGTCCTGGCCGCCGGACCGGAACTCCGATGACCGGCCGATTCCGTGCGGGCGGCGCGGTGGCCGTCGCCGGGTTCGCGCACAGCGCGGTGCGGCGGCATTTCGACCGGACGCTGGGCGCGGTCGCCATCGATACCGCACGGGCGGCGATCGCCGATGCCGGTCTGCGAGTGGCGGACATCGACGGATTCGTCGCTGCCGCATTGTTTCCCACCGCCGGAGCGCACGCGGTCCAGGATGGGCGCAGCACCGTGACCGCCGGATGGCTGGCCCAGCACATCGGCTCGGATCCACGTTATGTCGCGGGATTCCAGGGCATCGGCCAGATGTCCGGCTCGGTTGCCACGGCGGTCAACGCGATCGCCGCCGGCGCCGCGGATTACGTTGTGCTGCACCGCGCCCTGCACAATCCGGCCGGCGGCTACCACGACAACCCGGTGACCGCGATCGCCGGTGCGCAGCAGTGGACCGCACCGCAGGGGTACAGCGGCCCGCTGTCGATGATCGGGTTGCCCTACACCGAATATCTGCAGCGCTACCAGGCCGATCCGGCGGCCATGGCGAACGTCGTCGTGGAGGCTCACCGGAACGGGGCCGAGCTGCCCTGGTCGTACTGGTACCAGCGACCGATCACCGTCGACGACTATCTCGCCGCGCCGATGATCAGCGATCCGGTACGCCGCCTGGATTGCGATATTCCGGTCGACGGCGTGGCCGCGTTCGTGCTGACCTCGGCCGAACGCGCCCGCGATCTGCCGCATCCCCCGGTATACATCGCGGGATATGCCGGAAGCGGGCCGACCCCGCCTCGCCTGCCGGCGCATTGGCCGTTGGACGACATCATGGCCGGGGGCGCTGCCACCGCGCGACGGCTCTGGGAGGCAACCGGACTCGGCCCCGGCGACGTGGATCTGCCGCAGCTGTACGACGGCTTCTCACCTCTCGTCTACTTCTGGCTGGAGTCGCTCGGTCTGTGCCCGGTCGGCGAGGCGCACCGGTTCGTCCAGGACGGCGGCATCGACTCCGCCACGGGCCTGCCGGTGCTGTCCGGCGGCGGCGCCCTCGGCACGGGACGAATGCACGGTATCCCGCAGATGCTCGAGTGCTATCTGCAACTGTCCGGACGCGCGGGTGCCCGGCAGCGCGCCGCCGCGAGGGTCGGCCTGGCCTGTCAGTCCTCCCCGCACTACGGCGGCGCGGTGCTCTACACCAGCGAGCCGCTATGACCCTGCGCGGCAACGACGAAGGAGATCCGAAATGGCCATGATCCTCGCCGAGCGGCGATCGTATGTGGCCGGTCGATGGGTGACGGGGGAGACTCCCTTCGCCGTCGAGAATCCGGCCGATGAATCCGTGGTCATCGAATTGCCGACCACACCGGTCGCCGAGATCGAACGCGCCGTCACCGAGGCCAGGCGATCATTCGACGGCGGCGTGTGGGCCCAGGCCACAGCGGCCGAGCGCGCACGTGTCCTGCGCACTTTCCTGGACCGGCTCGAACAGGACCGCGACGCACTGGTCGCGACCATGGTCGCCGAGGCCGGGCAGCCGCTCGCATTCGCCGAACGATCCCAGTTTCTCGCCGGAATCACGTTGGCGCGCAACACCATCGAGTTGTACCTGGCGATGCCCGAGGAGCGGGCCAACCCGGTTCCGGTGGACGAGCTGACCCGCGGCCGGGTCGCACTGAGCATCCGCCGGTACGAACCCGTGGGCGTGGTCACCGCGATCACGCCCTACAACGCGGCGTTCATCATGGCATTGCAGAAGATCGTCCCCGCGTTGCTCACCGGCAATTCGGTGATCCTGCGGCCGAGTCCGCTCACCCCGATCTCCTCGTTGATCTTCGGCGCCGCAGCCGAGGCGGCCGGACTGCCGCCGGGAGTTTTCAGCGTCGTCGTCGAGTCCGGCTCCACGGGTGCGGAATTGCTCACGAGTCATCCTGCGGTGGACATGGTCTCGTTCACCGGCTCGACCACCGTCGGAGCCGTGATCGCCAGGCAGGCCGCACCGACGATCAAGCGGGTGGCGTTGGAACTCGGCGGTAAATCCGCCCAGATATACCTGCCCGACGCGGTGGCGCGAGCCGGTGCCGGAGCGGCCGCGGTGGTGGGCGGGACGGCGGGCCAAGCGTGCGTGGCGGCCACCCGGATGCTGGTACCGCGCGAGGTCAAAGATGAAGTGGTCGAGACTGTTTCGAAGGTATATGCCGGGCTGCGGGTCGGCCCGCCGACCGATCCGGCGACCGCGCTCGGCCCGGTGATCAGCGCGGCCCAGCGAGAACGCTGCGAGCGCGTGATCGCCCGGGCGATCACGGCGGGCGCGACGCTCGCCCAGGGCGGCGGCCGCCCCGCCGAATTCGACCGCGGCTATTACCTGCAACCGACCGTGCTGGATGTGCCCGACAATGCCAATCCCGCTGCGCAGGAGGAGATCTTCGGCCCGGTGCTGTCGGTGATCGGCTACCGCGACATCGATGACGCGGTAGCGATCGCCAACGACAGTCGCTACGGATTGTCCGGCCAGGTGTACGGGGCCGACCCCGCCGCCGCGACGGCCGTAGCTCGGCGGCTGCGCACCGGCGCGGTCAACGTCAACACCGCCGTGTTCAGCGCGTACGCGCCGAGCGGCGGTTACAAGCACAGCGGCCTGGGCCGCGAGCGGGGCCCGGACGGTATCCGGGCCTTCCAGGAAGTCAAACATCTGGCCATCGGCGAATTCCGGTGACCGCCACCGCATCCGAAGGAGGAACCATGTCCGATCTGTCCCTCGACTGGTTGATCTCGGTCGACGACCACATTCTCGAGCCCGGCAACCTGTGGGTGGATCGGGTTCCACACGCGGACCGCGAGCGCGCGCCACATCTGGAGGTCGGCGACGACGGCATCGACTTCTGGACCTACGACGGCAAGCGCTTCCCCAGCTCGGGCCTGAGCGCGGTGGCCGGGAAGTCGAAGGAGGAGTTCAGCCCGAAACCGTTGTCCTACAGCGAGATGCGCGCGGGGTGCTATGACGCGAAGGCTCGCGTCGAAGATATGAATCGCGCGGGAATCCTCGCCTCCCTGTGCTTCCCGACGGTCACCCGGTTCTGCGGCCAGCTCTTCTCCGAGGGCAGTGATCGCGAGTTCGGCCTGGTCTGCCTGAAGGCGTACAACGACTGGATGATCGAGGAGTGGTGCGGCGCGGCGCCCGGCCGCTACATTCCGCTGGTGTTGATCCCGCTGTGGGATCCGAAACTCGCCGCCGCCGAACTCGAACGCTGCGCCGGCAAGGGCGCGACCACGTTCGCGTTCTCGGAAAACCCCGCGCCCCTGGGACTTCCGACGATCCACGACCCCAACGGCTACTGGGATCCGGTGATGGCCGCCGCCAACGATCTGCAGATGGTCGTCTCGATGCATGTCGGGTCGTCGTCGACCGTGCCGCAGATCTCCCCCGACGCGCCGTTCCTGGCCAATCTCGCCTGGGGTGCCACCCGCACCTCGGGGGCCATGTTGTCCTGGCTGTTCAGCGGCATGTTCCAGCGTTACCCGCAACTCGAGATCGCCCTGTCCGAGGGTGAGATCGGCTGGATGCCGTACTTCCTCGAACGCGCCGAGCAGGTGCTGGACAAGCAGCGGCACTGGGTGAAGAAGGGCGTCCGGTTCGGTGAGCACGCCGCCAGCCACCACGTCGACCTGGACACCCTCGACATTCGAAGCACGTTCCGGGAGCACGTCTTCGGCTGTTTCATCGAGGACGTCCACGGCATCGCCAGTATCGATGTGATCGGCGAGGACAACATCATGTGCGAGACCGACTATCCGCATTCGGATTCCACCTGGCCGGACTGCATCCAGAGCGTGCGACGCGTCATCGCGCACCTGCCCGAGCAGACGCAGTACAAGATCCTGCGCGGCAATGCCGAACGGCTGTACCGCTTCACCCCGGCCGAACCTCCGGTTCTCGCCGGAGTCTGAGGTGAGGGACTGGACGGTCCGGGTCGACCGGACCGCCTGCATCGGGTGCGGGGTCTGCCTGGACTACGCACCGAGCAGCTTCACCCATGACGACGACGGCCAGGCCGTGCTGCGCGAACCGCCGGGCGATGAGCTCGACCGGGTCCGGCAGGCGGTGGGCGCATGCCCCACCGGCGCTTTGCAATTGATAACCGGCGGCACGCCGAATGACGAGAGTGAATTCGAATGACGTTCGAAGGTAAGGGTGTGGTCGTCACCGGCGCCGGGTCCGGTGTGGGGGCGGCCTCGGCGTTACGGTTCGCCGCCGAGGGCGCCCGCGTGCTGTGCGCGGACATCCGGCGCGAATCGGCCGAGGAGACCGCGCAGAAGATCCGGAAGTCCGGTGGCACAGCCGTTCCCATCGCCTGCGATGTCGCCCACGAGGACGAGGTCGAGGCGTTGATCACCGCGGCGGTCGAGCACTTCGGCCACTTGGACGTGGTGTACAACAACGTCGGCGTGCCGACGCCGCGGCTGGGCTCGAAGCTCGAGGACCACTCGGCACAGGATTTCCAGCGGCTGTTCGCGATCAATGTCGGCGGGGTGTTCTTCGGCTCCAAACACGCTGTGGCACAGTTCAAGCGGCAGGGCGACGGCGGCGTTGTGCTCAATACCGGTTCGGTCGCGGGAATGGTGGCCTGGGGCGGTGCGGTGTACGCCGCGACCAAGGGCGCGGTCCATCAGCTGACCAAGGCCGTGGCGATCGAAGGCGCGCCGTTCGGCATCCGCGCCAATGCGATCTGTCCGGCCGGTATGCCGTTCACGAGGTTCATGGCGGCCGGGGGCCTGGGCGAGGATCCCGAGACGGTCGCCCGCGCGGCCGAGAGCACCGCGGCCAATCATCCGCTGGGCCGCCCGATCACCGCGGAGGACTGTGCCGAGGCCGCGGTATTCCTGGCATCCGAACGCGCCGCGAACATCACCGGCATCCTCCTGCCGGTCGACGGCGGATATGTGGCGAGGTGAGAGCATGTCTGCCACAACACGATTGGACCGAGACCGAGTCCGCGAGCTGTTCGATCTGCGCGGTTCCTACCTCGTACAGACCGGCGGCGACTACGAGGACGACCCCTATCCGGTCTGGCATCGGCTCCGAACGCGGGCCCCGGTCCAACCGGGCACGGTGCACGAGCTGACCGGCTACCCCCGCCAGGCGTATTTCCACGGGCTACCGGAACCGGATCGGGAGCACTTCTCCGCGTTCGGTTTCGCGGCCTGCGATTCGGCCTATCGCAATCCGGAGGTGTTCGTCTCCTCCCCGCATCCGGTGGACCCCAACCAGGGGCCGGTGAGCGCGACGAACAGTTTGCTCGCCATGAGCGGCGCACAGCACCGGAGATATCGGGCGCTGGTGCAGCCGTCCTTCATGCCCTCGAAGGCGGGCTGGTGGACCAGCCACTGGATCGAGCAGACCGTCCACGATCTCATCGACGGCATCATCGATGCGGGCCGCGCGGAACTCAACGTGGATTTCTGCGCCGCCATCCCGGTTCTCACCATCACCGGCAGCTTCGGCGTTCCGGTCGAACAGGCACTGGAGATCCGGGCCGCGACGCGGCAACCGGAGCAGGTCGTCGAGCTGATCCGGCCGCTCATCGCGGCACGAAGGGAATCCCCGGGTGACGATCTGCTCAGCGTCCTGGTCCGAGCCGAACTCCCGGATGAGGACGGTGCGGCCAAGCGGCTCACCGATGCCGAAATCCATTCGTTCGCAGTGCTGTTGCTGACCGCGGGGTCGGGCACCACCTGGAAACAGATGGGCATAGTGCTGACCGCACTGCTGCAACGGCCGGAGATCCTGGCAGCGGTCAGAGCCGATCGCACACTACTGCGCCCGGCGATCGACGAGGCGTTGCGCTGGCAGCCGACCGATCCGATGTTCTCTCGGTATGTCATGCGCGACACCAACTTCCACGGCGTTCATCTGCCCGAGGGCGCGGTGCTGCATCTGGCCATCGGCGCGGCCAATCGCGATCCGGCGCGCTGGCCGGATCCGGACGTCTACGACATCACCCGAAAACCGCGGCCCTCCTTCGCATTCGGCAGTGGTGCGCACGCCTGTCTGGGTATGCACGTGGCCAAGGCGGAGATGGCGACCGGGATCGGCGCACTGTTGGACCGGCTGCCGAATCTGCGTCCGGACCCCGACGCCCCGCCGCCCCGCGTCATCGGCCTGTACGAGCGGGGCGCGACCGAAATTCCCGTGCTGTTCGGCTGACCACACGACCCTGCTGACCACACGATCCGGAGGCACAATGCCCGAATCCGCTTACCGACCGCCCGACATCACCTTGCGTGGGGACGAACATGTGGCCCGGTACCAGGAGACCGACGGCGAGGTCGGCTACACCTGGAACGGTGTTCCGATCCTGCTGCTGACCACGACCGGACGCAAGAGCGGCGCCCGCCGCACCTCGGCGCTCATCTACGGCCGGGACGGCGAGGACTACCTCGTGGTCGCCTCGATGGGTGGCGCACCGCGTCATCCGTCCTGGTACCTCAACCTGCGGGCGCACCCCGATGCCGAGATCCAGGTCAAGGCCGAGCACCTGTCCGTCCGCGCGCGGACCGCCACCGGCGAACAACACCGTCGGCTGTGGGGCCTCGTCACGGCATACTGGCCGAACTACGACGTTTACCAGGAACGCACCCAGCGGGTGATACCGGTCGTCACGCTCAGCCCCGTCTGAAAGGCAGGTCCGCAGTGGTCACATCGGATTCTCCGGTCACGCACGAAACCCCGGCATGGGCCGATCGCGCCGCGGCGCGATCACGGTCGGTACAACGTTCGCGCATCCGCAGTATCGAGCAGGCGCAGACGATCGTCGCCGCGGCCCGCCGCCTGCTCGAGACCGAAGGATCCGGTTTCACCACCCAGCAGTTGTCCAAGGAGGCGGGCATCGCCCTGCAAACCTTCTACCGGCATTTCGCGAGCAAGGATCAACTGCTGCTGGCCGTCTTCGAGGACTTCCTGATCGAGGCATCGACCAGGCTCGCCGAGGCGGCTCGGGAATTGCCGGATCCGTTGTCCCGCTTGCGGTTCTACATCTCCTCCGCACTGCATTCGCTGGACGGCACCCAGGGCGCCGCGCCGCGTTTCATCACCGCCGAACACTGGCGGCTGTACCAGCTCTTCCCCACCGAGATGGCCGGGGCCAACCAGTCTTTCGCGGATCTCATCGAGCAGGAACTGCGCAACGCCACGCGGGAGAATCTGTTGCACAGCGCCGACCCCGCCGCCGACGCGTGGCTTGCCACCAAACTCGTCATGTCGGTGTACCACCACTACGCGTTCGCGCCCTCGGCCGTGGACACCGGCGAAATCGGCGAACGCCTGTGGTCCTTCTGTCTGGCCGCCTTCGGCGGTCAGCGCCCCGACAGGTGACTATC
>NZ_BDCC01000069.1 GCF_001613305.1 Nocardia vaccinii NBRC 15922 | reverse complement strand
ATTAGGCCGAGCCCGATGTCCGCGTTCCGGGGGCGTGCGGCGATGACCGCCACCGTGAGATCGCATCCATCGCCCGGCTGGTCGATTCCACCGGCGCGGAAAGGCGGAGAACATGCCCGAAACCCTCGGAGCGGAACCGTATTACGATCCGTACGATTTCGCCATCGACGACGATCCATACCCGATATGGCAGCGGTTACGCGCGTCTGCGCCGCTGTATCGCAATGACAGGTACGGGTTCTATGCCTTGAGCAGATATGCGGATGTCGCCAAGGGGCTGCACGACTGGCGGACATTTCGTTCGGGCCGCGGCACCGTGCTGGACATCATTTCCAGCGGGGTGGAAATCCCGCCGGGGCTCATCCTGTTCGAGGATCCGCCCCTGCACGATATGCACCGGCGGATTCTGGCGCGTGTTTTCACCCCGCGGCGAGTCGCGGCCGTCGAGCCGATCGCCCGGCGGTTCGCCGTCGCGGCGTTGGAACCGCTGGTCGGGGCGGGCGGTTTCGATTTCATCGCCGACCTGGGCGCCGCGATGCCCATGCAGACCATCGGCGCGCTTCTCGGAATTCCCCAGCAGGATCAGTCGAGGATTCGCGACACCACAGACACCATCATTTCGCTGAAATCCGGCATGCCGGGGGAGGGAATGAAGGTCGAACCGCCGAATCTGGAACTCATCGCCGATTACGTCGACTGGCGTGCGCGCAATCCCAGCGACGACCTGATGACCGATTTGCTCAATGCCGAGGTGGAGGACGAGGACGGCGGCAGACGGCCGCTCGGCCGCACGGAAATACTGACCTACATCAGCATGATTTTCGGCGCGGGCAGCGAAACCACCACGCGGCTCATCGGGTTCATCGGGCAGTTGCTGTCCGAGCATCCCGATCAGCGGCGTGAGCTCGCGGCGGACCATTCACTGATCCCCGACGCCATCGAGGAGGTGCTGCGCTTCGAGCCGCCCTCGCCGGTGCAGGCCCGCTACGTCGCGACCACGACCGAGTACTACGGCCACACGGTCCCGGAGGGATCGGTGATGCTGCTGCTCAACGCCTCGGCCAATCGTGACGAACGCCAGTACGGCGACCCGGACCGGTTCGACATCCACAGGCAGACAAGCCATTTGAGTTTCGGGTTCGGTCCGCACTTCTGCCTCGGGGCCGCGTTGGCGCGCATGGAGGCGCGCGTCGCACTGGAGGAGCTTCTGCTCCGCTGGCCGGACTGGCAGGTCGACTACGCCGGTGCGGTCCGGGCGCGCACCTCCAGCGTTCGAGGGTGGGCGAAACTTCCGGTCGCGGTATAGCGTCGAGGGAGTCCCGCGTCGCGCGGGACTCCCTCGTATTCGATTGTGCGGCCGGGATTTACGAGCGCAATACTACTTCGGTTGATTCGGGACGCCCGGGAACAATTGGGCTGTGGGCCCGGCGGTCACCCGGCCCTGCATCTTCGTCACCAGGTGCGGTGCGAAGACCGCCCCGTAGAGTGCGGTACCCAGGACGACGACCCCGACGATCGACAGCACCGACGACCACACGCGATTCGCCGAGATCCGCTCGGCCAGCATGTCGATGACGGTGCGCCCCTCGGCATCGGTCCGGCCCAGGATGTAGGTGAAGACCATCATCTGCACGCCCATCGCGAGGGCGTCGTAGAGCGGGTACTGGTGTTTGCTCCCCTCCCACAGCGCCAATCCGTGGATCACGCGCCCGTAGTAGAAGACTCCGAGCCGCGCCCCCAGAATCGCGTTGAACAGGAACGCCCAGACGAAGCCGGCCACGAGGCCGACGACGAGCAGGGTTTGCGGTCGCCGCCAGCGGAACCTGGCGATCAGCCGGCGTCCGAGACCCACGCCGAGCACGGCGGGAAGGACGAAATAGGCGATGTAACCCGGTGGCACCGCGGAAGGCAGTCCGCCCCAGGTCATGTTCAGCGGCCACCAGGACGGCATGCGCGGGATCGCGGGCGCGAACTGCGCGTAGACCGCCCAGTCGTACGGGGCCTCGATCCAGGAGAACGAGATCGCCGAAATACACAGCAGCAGTAGCGGATGCAGCCGGCGACGGCGATACGAGAGGTACGCGCCGGCGGCGAGGAATGCCAGACCCCCGACGTACGCGAAGCCGATGGCGACCTTCAGCAGAGGTGTCGACTCGGTCATCGCTCACGCTCCTGCCCGCGGCGGCGGGCTTCCGGGTCGAATCGGTACACCACGCCGAAGATGACGACGACGAGCCCGAACAGCGTGCCCAGCATGATGCCTGCGCCCATGTCCGCACCCCCTTCGAAATGCGCTCCGCAGAGCTTTGGATAGCACGCACTATCCTAAGTGAGGATAGTGGGCGCTGTCCTATGATCGGGTGAACCGTCCAGCGCCGCGCCGAGGAGCGAACGACCGTGCCCCACAAGTCTTCCGGCCGCAGCGGCCCGACCGATCCGCCGCCACGTCGCCCCCGCGGCGAGCCGCGTCGACTGCTGCTCGACGCGGCCCGCACCCTGTTCGCCCGGCAGGACTACCGCGGCACCACCACTCGTGAGATCGCCGAGGCGGCAGGGGTGAGCGAGCACCTGCTGTTCCGCCATTTCGGTTCGAAGGCAGCCCTGTTCCGGGAGGCCGTGGTACTTCCTTTCACCGGCTTCGTCGACGAGTTCGGCCGCATATGGCGAGAAGTCGTCCCCGACGAAACCGACGAGCAGGACCTGGCCCGGCAGTTCGCCGGACAGCTCTACGACCTGTTCGTCGAGAACCGGGGACTGGTCGTCACGCTGCTGGCAGCAGAGGCGCTCGGCCCGGGGGAGATCGAGGACACCGGCATCGCCGACATCAGGCGGGCGCTCGATGCGCTCGGCCGGATCAGCGCCGAGGGTATGCGTCTGCGGGGAGTGCGGTCGGACCATCCGGCTCTGGCGGCGCACTCGACGGTCGCGATGATCGCCGGGATGGCCGCCCTGCGTTCGACCTACTTCGGCCCCGAGCAGCCGCCGCGAACGGCGATCGTCGAGGAACTCACCCAGGCCATCCTGCACGGTTTCCTGCACCGGCACGGCTGATCGAAACGGCTGGTTGCCGCCCCCGCCGATCGGCGGCCGTCTCGACTGTTCGCGGCAACGATCAGCTACCGCACGATCGTCACCGGCGAACCCGTCGACCACCAGTTCCCGACCACCTCGTCGACCGCGTGTTGCGCCGAATCCAGCGCGCGGACATCGACGCTGATCACACCTGGCGAGCGAGACTGACGGCTACCTGGACGCGGGATTGCAGGCTGAGTTTGTTCAGGATGCTGGACACGTGGGTTTGCACGGTCCGCCTGGAGAGAAACATCCGAGTGGCGATTTCGGAGTTGGATCCTCCCTGGGCAACCAGTTCGGCAACCTTCTGCTCTGTGGGGGTGAGTGCTTGCCAGCCGGTCTTGGGTCGTTTGCGGGGACCTCGCGATCCCCGGCGGACGCCATGTTCGCGCAGTCGCGACTCGGCTCGTGAAATATCCCATTGAGCGTCCATGCCCGCGTATGAACGCACCGCCGAGTCCAAAGCCGACCGAGCGTCCGCGGTTCGGCCGCGGCGCGCGAGAATTACGGCGAGTTCTTCGCGGGCCTGTCCTTCGTAGAGCGGGCGTCCGGCACCGTGGAAAGCCTGCGCCGATTGCTCGAGCAGTTCGGGCTGGTCGAGCGACAATCCGCGGCACAACAGCACTGTGCCGCGTCTGCTGAGAGTCGAATAGCGGGCATCGAGCGTCTCGGCCGCACTCGATATCTCGTCCAGAGCCTGCTGGTCGCCGGAGGCCACCGCCAGGCGTGCGACATCGGGATAGGCGTAATACACAGTCGATCCGGCCAGCCCCGACGCCAGCGTCCGGCATGCCTCGGAGAGTACGGTCAGCGCCTCGATCGGCCGGCCCCGAGATTCGAGCAGCAACGCGTCGACCCAGGAATCGAAGTGCAGATATGTCTGGCTGCCGACCCGGTCGTCCGGTCCCGCCCAGTCGAGACCGGCATCGAAAGTGCCTCGGTGCACCGCGATCAGCGCGGTCAGGCTGTTGGTCACCACACCGTGGCCGAAGATATCTGGCAAGCCCTGGCGTGCAAGAATTTCGGCCAGCGCATCGTCCCAGCGGCCGCTGAGGAAGGACAGCCGAGCGCGCGAGACCAGATGCAGTCCCCGGTTCTGCAAACCATCGACCACGGCGCGGCCGAGAATATCCTCGGCTTCGGCAGACCGGTCGAGCTCGATCAAGGAATGAGCTCGAAGCACGTAGGGATCGAGCTGATCCAGTCGATTCCCGGAGCCCTGACATGTTTCGTACGCGGCGGCGACCCGCTCACCGAGCGCGAGGGCCTGGTCCAGGTGGCCCTGGGTATATCGCAGTCCGCCAAGGGTTGTGCAGCCCATGCCGACGGTCAGCGCGTCGTCGATTTCCTCTCCGATCGATATGGCTCGCACCGCGGCTCGTTCGGCGGCATCGAATTTTTCGTCGAAGAAGTAGAACAGGCCCAGGAACGCGTTGTAGAGGCCCTCTTCCCACCGGGTCAGCCCCGGCTGGGCCAGTACGAGATTCGCTGTGGTGGCCGCATCGTCGAGTCGGCCCTGAGCGTAGTAGGCGCGCACGAGCAGCCACCGCAGCGCTTTATCGTTCGCCGAGTCCGGTGTGGTCGGGTTTCGGCTCGCGAGTATTGCCTTCGCCGTGGTTTCCGCCTCGGCCGCGCGGCCGCTCCACAACAGAGCCCGGACATGCTGAACCCGGAAGTTGTCCTGGGCCGTACGGTCCGATCCGGAACCGGCGGCCACCACCCCGGCGAGCAGATTTATGGCCGGCTCGGGGGCTCGAACAGTGAGCGTGTCCGCGGTTTCGGCCAGCCATCGCAGGCTGTGGTCGTCCAGCGGAGCGTCGCCGGCCAGCAGATAATTCGCGATGCGTTCAGCCGGGGCGCCCGCCGTGATCAGCACGTGGGCCGCGCGAAGCTGCAGAGACCGGCGGGTCGACGTGGGTACCTGATCGGCGAATACCTGACGTAGCAGATCATGCCGGAAGACCAGCTCGTCGCCGGATTTGACCAGCAGGCCCGCCTCGGTGGCGATGCTGATCGCCTCCCAGATCTCCATGACCGCCAAGTCCAGGACCGTCGAAAGTTCCATCGCCTCGACGCTGGTTCCCAGAGCCGCGGCCATCGTCAATACCTGCTGCGCCGTGCGAGGCAGGAAATCCAGCCTGCGCTCGACGGTTTCGGTGAGCGACTCGGGCAGCGGGAATCGCTCCGGCTGTCCCGCGGGAGATGTCACCAGCTCGGTGGTCCCTCGGCCGACGACGGTGAGTGCGTTCGCCTGCTGTAGACCCGCTACCAGCTCGACAACATAAAAGGGGTTACCGCCCGCGCCGGTGACGGCAGCGGTCAGTGCCGGGCCGGGCACGGCACCGAGCATGTCTTCGATCAGAGTCGCGACTTCGGGTGTGGTCAGTGGTTTCAGCTGTAGCTGCGCGGCGCCCCAGGCGTGGAACTGCTTCAGCAACGCCGCCAGGCCCTCGCCGCGCGGCAATGGCCGGATCGCCATGACGATCATCAACGGGAGTTCGGCGACGATCTCGCCGAGCCTCTCCAGTACCGCCAGACTGGCCGAATCGGCCCAATTGGCATCGTCCAGTATGAAGATCACCGGACTCGTGGTGCACCATTGATCCACCAGGGCCAGCAGCGCTTCGACGACGGCGAAGTGCCGGCTGAATGCGCCGTCACCGGGCAGATCGGTACCGCGTAGCAGCGAATGCAGCTGTGCCGCCGATGGATCGAGTGCGCCGTGGCCGAAACCCAGGCACCAGCCGAGCGCGGCATAGGGCACCTCCTGCTCGATTTCCGCGGCTGTGCCCCGGAGCAGCCGTGCCCCGAGCGAGGACGCCGATCGGCTCACCGCATTCAGCAACGAGGTCTTGCCGATTCCGGGCTCGCCGCTGATGACCACAATTCCGCCACGCCCCGCCGCGGCTTGCTCGGCAATAGCGGAGATCTGGGCGAATTCGGCCTGCCGTCCCACCAATCGGTTGCTTCCGGTTCGATCTCCTACCACACCTGCGATCCTGCCACGTCGCCCAATCGGAACTCTCTGCAATACGGAAACAGCCCAACCCGCCACGCCGCGCACCCGGAGCAACCCGAATCGAATCGGTGTCGGCCGCCCCGCGTCCACAGCCGTTCGGCGACGGCTGCCCGATACCTCGATCACCGCCCGTGAGATCGCGATCGAGCTGCGGGTCCGCAGACTGTTCGTGACAACTCCGAATGCGGCAGAACAACTTTCGACGAGCACGTGCGGCCGCCGGCGATCGCGGCCGGATCTGCCCGGATACGGGTTGCAATCCGAACGCGGACCAGCGCGATTCCGGTCACGTGGTGACGACCTCGTGATAAAATTTCTATCGCAGATACGTGACCCAGGGTGCGTAGCGTCGGCGAATCCGGTTCGCTGCCTGCGGATCTCGTGGCGCCACTGCGGCGGCCGCAGCCGAGGCCCCCCGATATGGAACCGAAACACGCTCGCTACCAATCGATTCAGGCAAATTCGTTACGGGCGGATTGTCGGACCACCCGAGTAACTTGGCGGTTATCAGCGCCCGATCGAAAGTCTCCGGGGCAACGCACTGAAGGGGGTGGAGGGCCGTGTCGAACATCGACGAGCGTGTCCGGATGGCTGTGGAATGGCTGCGCGGCAGCCAGATACCGCATCTCAGCGGAGGTGCGGGCTGGGGCTGGATACCCGATGTGCCACCCAATCCGCAGAACACCGCCGAGGTGGTCTGCGTGCTGCATCGCGCCGGTTGTGAAATCCCGCGTGCCGCAAAGGTCGCCATATTGGTACGGGCAACTGTCGTGCAACGGCCGAACGGCGACGAATGGTACTTCCGGACCCCGATCGACGTCGCGTGGCGCATCCGCGCGCTGCGCTGCCTGGCGGTCGAGGAGTCCGATCCCGATCTGGCCGCAGCCGTACGATCCCTACTGGACCAACAGGATTCGGAAACCGGCGGATGGCGTATATCGGGTTTTCTCGGGCCGGTATCGGTTACCGCGACCGCTGCCGCCGTCGAGGCGCTCATCGGGGACGGCGGCTTCGATAGTGAACGGCACCAAGCCATCTCGCGTGGCATCGACTATCTGGTCTCGGCGATGTATCAGGACCCGCGCTCCCTGCCGATCTACGCGGCCGCGCACATCGCCACCGTGCTCGCTCGCCCCGAGATCGTCCGGATCGGTGACAAGCGTGCCGAGCGAGCCTGCGCGATGGCGGTCAACCGGCTGCTGACCGGGCTGCGCCGGGGCGAGTGCGAGATCGAGACCGAGATCTTCCGCCGTGACGATCTGGTCGACACCTGGCGCCATCTCACCCTGCATCTGGCGGTCGGTGCGGTGATATCGGCCGACAGCCGCACAATTTTCGATCCCGCGGTGCGCGCGGCGATCGTCGCGCTGCTGGATCTGCAGGAGATGGATGCGCTGGCCATCTACCGGGGCGGCTTCCGCATCTCCGACGAGGGGCCGGTCACCTCCTACGCCACCACGCAGGCGCTGGAGGCCCTGCTGCAGGTGCGGCCGGCGATCAACGAGCGAGTGAACCCGGCGAAGGTGTACGACGAGATCTGCCGGGTCGACGGCGCCCATCGCACCGATCCGCAGGCGATCGCCTCGGTGCGCGGTCACCGCATGCTGATGAATTCCACTGCGGGAGAGGCGTTGCTGGTGCTCGGCACGGCGGCGGGTACCACGGTGTTCGCGCTGGCGGTGGGCTTCGACACCGTGTACGGCACGATCGCCAGCCGGGCGCTGGTGGTGTGGGGCACGGCGCTCATCGCCTTCGGCGCGTACTGCGGCCTGGCCACGCACTTTCCGCGATTACCGAAGCGGCGGGTGGCCAGCGCGGTGTTCGCCGCGTTCACCGCGCTCGTCCTGCCCGTGGTCACCTACCTGCTGGCCTAGCCTGTGGCCGCTCCGATCGCTCTGATGATCGCGGTGACCTGCCTGTGGGGTACCTCCAGTGCGCTGCTGGCGGCGCTGGGGGCCCCGACCACGGCGGGGCTGGTGGCTCTCGGCGGTGCGGTGCCACTGCTGGTGTCGGCGCGGTTGCGCGGCCAGCATCCGTGGGCGACGCTCACCGCCCACCCGGCGTTGTACATCAGATTGGGCGTGCTGGAGGCGGCGAATCTGGCGCTGTACGTCGCGGCGCTGCGAATCGGTCCGCTGCCGGTGGTGGTCGCCCTGCACCTGACGGCGCCGGTTCTGATCATCGCCGCGTCGCTGCTGCGCGGACGCCGGGCCCCGACGTTTCCGGTACTGCTCGAACTGCTCCTGGTCGCGGGGGCGATCTGGCTGGTCACCGGACGCCACGCGGGCAGTACGGCGATGGGGCCGGCCCTGGTCGGATGTGGACTGGCGGTCGGCAGTGCGGCGTGCGTGGCGATGCTGGTCGGTGTGATCGCGCGGCAGCCGGGGCCGAACCACACGATCACCGCCGCGGCACTGCAGTTGTTGCTGGGCGGGATCGCGAGCAGCCCACTGCTCGCGCTCGATGCACCGTCGCTCCCGGTCGCGGCCGAGCTGGCCGCGGTCGGCGCACTGCTGCTCGGACCCGGATTCGCCCTCTACTGGCAGGCGCTGCGATGGCTGGACGCGTCGACGGCCAGCGTCGTCGGGCTCAACGAGGCGGTGGTGGCCACTCTGGTGGGCGCGGCCTGCACCCGGACTCCGCCCACCTCCGCGACCGCCGCGGCGGGCGTGCTCATCTTGCTCGCGGTCGGGCTGGAGCAGCGGTCGACGCAGCGACGGCATGTGCGGCCCTGACGAAGTCACTGCAATTTTCAGGGTCCTTGTCGCCGTGCGAGTCGTCGACCCCGGAATTGACATCGACCCAGGCCGGTCCCACCGCATCGATGGCCGCGGTGAGGTTGTGCGGGTTCAGGCCCCCGGCCAGCATGACCGGGAATTCCGCTTCGGCGAGCAGGTCGACGATGCGTGCGCTGATCGACCAGTCGTGCGTGCGACCGGTTCCGCCGAGCCGGTCCGCGGACCGCGAATCCAGCACGATCCCATCGCAATTCGGCGCCGCTCGCACGGCCGCGCCGACCGCCTCGGGCCCGGTGACGTGGACCGCGCGGATCACCCGCCGCCCGCCCGCGTCCCGCCGGACCGCCCGCACGGTGTCCAGCGATATGAGCCCGTGCAACTGAATGCAGTCCACGTCGATCCGGTCCGCAAGGCGCAACACGTCTTTCGCATCGGTGAGATGGGTGACCAGCACGCGCTCCATCGACGCGGGCACCATCCGCGACAAGCGCCGGGCCCGTTCGACGTCGAGTTCGTCCTCGCTGAAGTGCGTGGTGCCCGAAATGAAGCCGGCCGCATCGGCATCGGCCGCGACGACGGCCCGGAGATCGGATTCACTCCGGATGCCGCAGATTTTCGCTCGGACGTTGATCATCGGCACACGATACTGCCCAGACTGTGCCTATCCGGCGGGCCACGTCGTAATTGGGTGCACCCTCAGTATGAACGCTCTCCGCGCGCTGGGAAGCCTCTTGCGGGAAACCCGCGCCGTTGTGAAATCACGCCCCTCGGACAACGCCCGCCGTGCGGCGTCGAGCTGCGGCGGTGGCGTGTCGGAGTGCCTCCGCAACGGCACTGCACCGACAACGCGGGCGATTGCCGCCACGTGCGATGGGCGGCCTCCGAGCTATGCCCGGTGGCCGGGTCGTAGATCGTCGACCATCCGGAAACGCAGAGCCTCGACGTTTGTCGCCGGAGGCGAGCCGGTGTCCGGGGCGAGCAGCATCCCCGTGTGGTCGCCGAAGTCGTGGCGTTCGATGATGGGTCCGCTGAACCAACTCGCCGCGGCGGACAGGATCGGCACGCCGCCGGGGCCCGGCTGCCAGTCGCAGTGGGCGAATTTGTCGATCTCCTCGCCGGTCTCGCTGCCGAAGAGTGCGGCCAGCGAGGTCTGCTCCGATGTGAGGAGGTGAACGGCGAGGCGCTGGGCGCGCATGGCGACACCGAAGGTGTGGTTGGTTTTCGACAGTCCGACCAGGAAACGCAGCGGTTGGATGCTGATCTGGGTGCTGAATCCGACGAGACAGCCGCTCAACTCGTCGTCCTCGCGGGTGGTCACCACGAAGACCGGATAGTCCGCCGCGGCGACCAGTGCTTCACAGCTGGTGCCCGCCTCTTCGTTGCTGTCCGGCATGAGTTTCCCCGATGGGTTGCTGGTTTCGGTGACGGGAGCCGCGGACTGAAACCGGTCGCGACGCAGGTATCAGGCGAGAGGGGTGTCGTCCAACGAGGTCGCGAGGTCGCCGGGGGTGTCGTAGATGGCTATCGCGCCGGCGTCGCGGAGCTCATCGTCCCCGAAGCCACCCGAGCGCACGGCGATCGCGGGCATCCCGGCACGTTTCGCCGCCTCGATATCCCACACCGAATCACCGACCATCACACTCGACGCGCTCTGCGGCGCGTGCAGCTTCGCCAACGCGACCTGTAGCAGGTCCGGGGCGGGCTTGGCTGCTTCGACATCGGCACTGCTGGTCCAGGCGTCGACGAGGTCGTGGGCCCCGAGCTTGTCCAGGAACACCTCCACGTGGCGGGACTGGGCGGAGCTTGCCAATACCAGCCGATGGCCGCGTTCCTTGATGGCCACCAGCAGATCGCGGGCACCGGGTAACGGCGCCATCTCCTCGAGCAGAGCGTCGGCTTGTCTGCCCTGCTCCGCCCGGGCGCGATCGCCCACCTCGCGCTCGAGAGTTTCACCTCCCACGGCGGTGACCAGTTGATCGCCGCCCATGCCGATCAACCGGTGCAGCCGCCATACCGGATAGATATGCCCCACCGAGCGCAGTGCTCGATACCAGGCGAGGGCATGCTGGTAATTGGAATCGATGAGCGTCCCATCGATATCGAGAACGGCGATGGCGGAATCGGTCACGCTCGACGGCTACCCGCCCTCGCCGTCCCCAATCGGTGTCACCTGCGGCCGTCGGTCCGGCCGCAGGTGACACCCCTGTGCGGTGTGTCCTCGGGACGCGTCGTAGCGGTCAGCCGTCCTGGTGCGTGCGCTGGCGCTGTTCGTGCAGATCGGCTGCGGCCCGCTCCTTTTCGGCACGCGCTTCGTTCTTGGCGGCTTCCTTCTGGGCATTGGCCTTGTCCTGCTGGGCGCTACCCTCATCTGCCAGGTCCCGGTCGCCGACCAAAGCCCCGGCGGCCTCCTTCAGCCGGCCTTTGACCCCCTCGACGGCAGCTTCGACGCCTTCTTCGATACCAGTACGTTCATGGTTGGACATGTGAACCCTCCACGAGTCGAGCAATTCGGTCGGACACGGCGATACCCGGCTCCGACACCATGAAACGGTGGAGCGCTTGCGCCGCGGCACTCCGACCGGAGAGGGAATCGGTGACGAGTACTGGGAGGGCGGGGGTGTGCGGTGCCCAGGACATCTGCTCGCCGTGAGCACGGCTGACGAGTCCGAGCGGTATCCGGATGTATCGGTGCGGCGAATCCCGGTGTGGGACCGGTGCGCGTGGCTGCTCAGTGCCGGTTGGTCTTCTCCGTGTGTAGCTTCGATGCGAAGACTGCGGCCTGGGTGCGGCGTTCCATACCGAGCTTGGCCAGTAGACGGGATACGTAGTTCTTGACGGTCTTCTCGGCCAGGAACATACGTTGGGCGATCTGGCGGTTGGTCAGGCCCTCGCCGAGCAGTTCGAGCAGTTGGCGTTCCTTCTCGGTGAGATCGGCCAAGGGGCCGTCGGGCTCGGTGCTGCGGCGCAGCCGTTCCATCAGCACGGCGGCGGCCCGGCTGTCCAGCAGTGAACGTCCCGCAGCGACCGTCTTCACAGCCTCAGCCAGCTCCATCCCTTTGATGTCCTTGACGGCATAGCCACTCGCGCCCGCGAGGATCGCGTCGAGCATGGCCTGCTGGTCGGTGAAGGAGGTCAGGATCAGGCAACGCAGGCCCTCGACCTTGGACAACAACTCGCGACACAGCTCGATGCCGTTGCCGTCGGGCAGCCGCACATCGAGCACCGCGACGTCGGGGCGCAATGCCGGAATCCGAGCCAGAGCATGAGTGACATCGCCGGCCTCACCTATGACGGTCAGTTCGGGATCGTCCTCGAGCAGTTCGATCAGACCGCGCCGGACTATTTCGTGGTCGTCGACGAGGAAGACCGTGGTCATGGTTATCCAATCTTGTTCAGCCAGTGCCGATACAAAGGTAATCGCTCGCAGCGATTACCGCTGCCGGCATTGCGGAATTGCCGCGGTCGAGCTGCTGGACTCGAGAATCCCGCTATCGCGCTCGACTTGGACATTGGATAAACTGCCCTGGTCCTCCATAGCCCGCCAGCGCAGCCCAAGGGCTGCGGGAGCTGTTGAACAGGGAGGCCGGGCATGGCGCAGTCATCGGATCCGAACAAGTACTCGGTCCGTGAAACACTCTCACAGCTGCGGTTGCGTGAACTGCTCGACGAGGTCCGCGACCGGATCGATCAGATCAGCAGCGCCCGGGACCGCATCGACGGTGTGATGGAGGCCATGCTCACCGTCACCTCCGGACTCGAACTGGACCAGACCCTGCGTACCATCGTGCACACCGCGACCAGCCTCGTCGGCGCCCACTACGGGGCGCTCGGCGTGCGCGGGCACGGTCATGAGCTGGTCGAGTTCGTCCACGAGGGCATCGACGAAGAGGTGCGTGCTCGCATCGGCGACCTTCCACAGGGCCACGGAGTGCTCGGCATCCTCATCGACGAACCGAAACCGATTCGCCTGGACCGGATTTCCACACACCCGGCGTCGGTGGGCTTCCCACCGAACCATCCGCCGATGCACACTTTCCTCGGCGTGCCGATCCGTATCCGCGACGAGGTGTTCGGCAACCTCTACCTCACCGAGAAGTTCGACGATCAGCCGTTCACCGACGATGACGAGGTGGTCGTGCAGGCGCTGGCGGGCGCGGCCGGTGTCGCGATCGACAACGCCCGCCTCTACGAATCCGCCCGCACCCGGCACGCGTGGATCTCCGCCACCCGCGACTTCACCACAGAATTCCTGGCCGGTACCGGATCGCGGGAGGTGCTGGGGCATCTGGTCGAACACGTCCGCGGACTGACCTCGTCGGAGCGGGCGTTCGTGGCGATCAACCCCGACCCCGATGTACCCGCGGAGAAGGTGACAAGTCTCGACCTCGCCGCCGTCGCACCGGCGATGTTGTCGGCTCCGAACCAATTGACGACCGTGAACAGCCATCTCGGAGAGGTGTTCCGTACCCGAACCCCGCAGCGGGCCACGATTGGACTGGGCGGGGAACTGCTCGGTGAGGGCCCGATGCTGATGCTCCCGCTACACACGCCGGAGGCGGCCCTCGGCGTGCTGGTCGCCACACGCGGGCCGGGCGAATCGCCGTACTCCGACGACAGCCTCGATCTGGCGATGGCTTTCGCCAGCCAGGCCGCGGTGGCCATGCAGCTGTCCGCAACCCGGGAGCAGGTGCAGCAGTTGAATGTGCTCGCCGATCGTGACCGCATCGCCCGCGACTTGCACGACCAGGTCATTCAGCGGCTGTTCGCCGTTGGCCTGAACCTGCAGGGCACGATCCCGCGTAGCAACAGACCCGAGGTTCGCCAGCGGATCGCCGAATCGGTCGACGAGTTGCAGCAGGTGGTGCAGGAGATCCGTACGACCATCTTCGACCTGCAGACCAGCGAACCCGTCCTCGGCCGCCTGCGTCAGCGGATAGACGAGGCGATCCGCCAGCACACCGCCGACACGTCGATCGATACCACGATACGCATCGCCGGTCCGCTCGCATTGCTGGACGCCGACCTCGCCGAGCACACCGAGGCGGTGGTCCGCGAGGCGGTCAGCAACGCTGTGCGGCATTCGGGCGCACGGGATCTCAGTGTCGAGGTCCACGTCACCCGCGAGGTCGTCAGCATCGTCGTGGAGGACAACGGTCAGGGCCTGCCGGAGGACCCGAAAACCAGCGGTATGGCCAATCTCGCCGCCCGCGCCGCCGAATGCGGCGGGCAACTCGAGATCACCCCGGCCACCAAGCCGGGCAGCACGGGCCCGGGTACCCGGCTGCGATGGATCGCACCGCTGCGCTGAACTTCCGGCCCCGACTCTGCTGCGAATCGGCTCGCCCCCCTCTGCCAGGGCGACCACTGTCGCCGTGGTCGGTCGCTCGCACCCACCGCGGATTGGATTCTCGGTTCATCCGGTCGCTCGGGCGCCCGAATTATCGCGATCCCGGCAGCATTGAAGAGTGCTCCCGCGCTGCGGCACTGGACGACACCGCGGAGGAGGCAGCAAAGTGCCCGATGCTGTTGCTGCGCAGGATGATTTCGGATCAGTCGCTTCGAGGATCGCGGTGTGCGGTGAGTGCGGCCCACGTCACCTCGGCCCCAGCGGAGTTCGAACGGGTACTGCGGCAGGGACTTTCGGTACTATGGTTGGCCACCGGGACTGCCGATGATCGAGTCATGGCACTGTATCTCGCGCTGGTGATCCCCCGTCCACGGACGATCGAACCACGCGGCTCGACAGTGCCCAGAACTGAAAGGCGCTGCGAGGCACCGGATGACCGCGCAGTTGCCGGCCGAGGCCTCGCGCTACTCGGTGCCGAACACCTGCGCCGGCCGGATGGTGCCGGTGTGAATCGCGCATTCGGCGAACTGGATCCGAACCAGTTGCTGAACATCTGCTCGAGTTGCCGCTGATTCTCGACGCGTGCCGATGCTCATCGGCTCGGCGGATCACCGCGGTGGTGCTGTCTTCCGGTTATGCCCGCTGAGGTCGCCGGGCCCGGGTCGGTCAGCCGATCGGCGCGCGGGCCCGCACTCGGCGGCAGACGCGGTTCGCCGCAGATATGAGCCGCTACGGGGCAATTCGGAGGTTCCATGTCCATGTCGTCACGCCGGCCGGTGACACCGTGGTGTTCAGGGTGGCGCCGCGGTCGGCGAGGACCGAGGGGATCAGGTCGGCTTCGGATCCGGGAGGAGTTGAAGCTGTCCGGTTGCCGGGAGCCGTCGTGGCCGCGATGGTGACGACAAGCTCATGATCCAGGTTCATGGTCAGCCCGATCTCGGTGGTGCCGTGCCGCGCGATAGCGGCCATGAGGTGACGGGCGGCGTCGTGCAGCCCCGCGGTGAGTTCCGCGTCGAGAGTCTCGAGCGGGCCGCTCAACGAAATGGTGGCCTGTGCTGCCAATACTTCGGCCGTCTCGCCGATCAACGCCGACATGCGGAGGGGGAAGTCGCGGGTACCGGCTGCGCCGTCGGGATCGAGTTCGTTGACGGTGACCCGGATCTGCTCGATGAGGGAGTCCAGTTCGCCGACCGCGTGGTCGAGACGTTCGGCCACAGCGGCGACGCGGGCCGCGGGCCGGACCGCGCTGAGCTGCATACTCAGCGCGAACAGGCGATGGGTGACGGTCCGGTGCAATTCGAGCGCGATGCGTTCACGCTCGTCGGCGATCCGCAGCGTCCGCAACCGGGCTTCTGCCAGCCGCAGGTTGACCAGGTTGTCGACGCGGGCATGCAGTTCGGTGAGCTCGAACGGTTTGGGCAGATAGTCGTTGGCGCCGGCACGCAGCAATGCCAGGCGCGAATCGTCGTCGGCGCGAGCGCTGAGAATGAGCACAGGTGTGTTGGTCAGTTTCGGATCCGCACGCACGTGGATGAGCAGTTCGTCACCGCTCATCTCGGGCATCATGATGTCGCAGACGAGCAGATCGGGCTGATTACGACGGGCCAGGTCCAGGCCGGAACGACCGTCGAAGGCGGACAGCACCTGGTAGCGACTCGATAATGCCTGCCGCACGAACCTGTTGAGATCGGGATTGTCCTCGATGACCACCACAACCGGTTTTGACCGTGTTCGCCCGACCGGTTCGGCTGTGGAAGTTGTTGTCATAACCGGGAATTCGTCGCGAACGTCATCGGCGGCCGCCCGCGCGCCGGCATCGTCGCCATCGGTTCCGGCGGGGACCGGTGTGCCTACCGGTGCGAAGACGGGCAGGTCGATAGTGATCAGTGCACCGCCTTCCGGGGCTTCTGCTATGTGAATACCGCCCCGGTGCAACGAGACCAGATCGCGGACGATGCTCAAACCGAGCCCGGTGCCCGGAACAGAGCGCGCTGGACCGCCGTCGAGCTGCCGGAAACGCTCCAGAACCGCCAACCGATGCTCGGCGGGGATTCCGGGGCCGCTGTCGGCAACCTCGATCACCAGCCGATCCGTTCCGGCCGCGCGGACCGTACAGCGCACGATTCCCCCGGTCCCGGCGAACTTGAATGCGTTCGACAGCAGATTCACCATGATCCGCTGCAGATGTTCGGGGTCCAGTTCGGCCATGACCGGATGGGTGTCGAGGATGAGTTCGGTGCCGCGGTCGACGGCCAGGGATTCGAAGAAGGCGGCGCTCGAGCGGACGCGCTCGGCGACGTCGACGCGGGCGTAGTCGGGCCGCACCGCACCCGCGTCCAGCCGTGATGCATCGAGCAGGTTGTTGACCTGCCGCAACAATATTCGTGCATTGCGCACGATCATCTCGAGCTCGGCCGCGGTAGGGTCCGGTGGCGTAACTGCATCCAGGAGCTTCTGTGCCGGACCGAGGATCAGCATCAGCGGTGTGCGCAGCTCATGGCTGATATTGGCGAAGAACTGGCTCTTGAGCTCGTCCAGCTCCTTGGTGCGGGTATATAGCTCCGATAGTTCGGCGTTGACCTCTTTGAGCCGCCGGCTGGCTTCGGCGACCTCGTGTGCGCGAGTGAAGACCGCGCGTTCCATACGCTCGGTGGTCGCGGGCAGCTGTTCGGTCTCCGGCTGCTGCACCGCCCGGTTCGCCTGTAACCGCACGAAATCGGTGACGTCCTCGACACGATGGATGATGTATGACAGACCACCGTCGCCGTCCAGGACCGGAGAGTTGGACGGACTCCAGAACCGCTGCTCGAAGGTACCGTCCGCGCCCCGAACATCGTAGTGCTGCACCGGCATCGCGTCGACGACCCGCTCCCGCAGCACACGTTCGAGCGACACCCGCAGATTCCGCACGCCTTCAGCGTCGGGGTTGGCCGGATTGTCGGGAAAGACGTCGAAGACGCCACGGCCGAGAATCCGGGCGCGATCGGTCATGGTCGCTTCCAGATACGAATCAGTAACTCCCACGATCCTCAACTCGGGATCGAGAACCAGGTACACCCCCGGTGCGGACTCGAAGACTCGGCGGAAATCGACCTCGTCATCCACCACTTCCTCCAAACCATTCCAATACCGGACATCCGCACAGTCGACTGAGCCGCGGACGGCGGGACCCGCAGCGTCGCCCTCTCCGAGTCACTCGAGCCACATTGGGCCGTAGGCGCGGACGGTCGGTAGTATCGAAACGCATCGAGGCCAGGGACTTTCGTCACCCGGCCGGCGGGCACGGGCGAGAGATTCGCGCTCTGTTGTGGTGACAAGCTCAGAAGACTGTCGAGCCGACCGGCACCCGGTGGCCTGTCCGCCCTGCACTACCTCCCCGACACACGCGAGCTCGCACCGTCAATGGTGGCGAGGATGCTTGCCATCCCGTCGTCGGAGCACAACGACCCGATCGGGTGGGGCCGGCCGTAGCGCGCAGGGCCTTTCGCCTCTGATACCCAGGTGGCCGAATCAGCAAGCTGTGTCTGTGACGCTTGCATTGATGATGGAAAAGCCGACGCAGACAGCAGAGCAGCAGGTGGTGAACCATGCGGCCGATCGTCTCTGCACCGAATTCGACAACCGGTTCCCGCGCCACCTCGTGCTGCGGATCGTCGGTCTCTGCATCGATGATCTGGCCGGAACTCCCCGGGGTGCCATTCCCGAACTGTGTGAGCGACTGGCCAGGCAGCGCCTGCTCGATATGGACAACCGGGATACATCCACCGAATTCACAGCCGTCCGATCTCGAGCGTCGAGTAGGGCTGAAATACGCGAAGCCTTCGGAGCGGTGCCGATGTCGCCCTGCGCGGTCGCGAATGTCCCTGCGGCAGCGCGGCTGTCATCCGGCGGTGTCGGGCGCTGACGCATCATGCGAGCCTCGACTTCAGCGAAGTCCTCGGACCGTGCCCGGGGTGCGGCAGCTGACAACGACCACTCTTCGGCATGTCAGTGTGTGCACGTGGCCGAGATGATCTCGTCGCGTTGACCTTTGGCCGTGCAGCGGCAGTTCGAGCCGCGCCTCGAGCTCGAACAGAAACCACTACCTCGCCGGTTACGGTGGCCGGCCGCCTCCACCTCAGCCGAACCGGGCTCAGCGGATCGGGCCGGAAACACTGTTGGATCCACCGTCCCGCACCCGTGCTCGGCGTCAACCTGCCGTCGTCACCGCTCTCCATGCCTTTCTGGGACGCGAGCGGGCCTGCGGGGCGGCGTATTCGATTCGCCGACGCGCCTCGGAGGCGCTGATCCGCAGCAGATCACTCAATAGCTCTGCGGTGTCCCGGTAGCCGGTGTCGGCGGCGAGACCTCGGCGCTCGGCCTCGGCGACGGCAGCAACCATGGCCGCGCCCAGCCGACGTCGGCGGCGTTCGGTTTCGACGAGGGTGCGCAGCAAGTCGACATCGGCAAGTTCCGACCATCTTCGCGTCGGAGCATCCGGTGCCAGTGCAGTCGAATGTGTGTTCACCCGAGCCAGGCTACCTCATCCTCGAACATATGTTCGACGATTGGTTCGGTCGGGCATGGCGCGTTCGGGCAGCGCCGCGACGGAGTGGCGGTGATGACCGGGCTGGATGCTCGGGCTGTTGCCGCGTGGGCGGTCGGGGCCGGGATCACGGTGGACCAGGTCGATCGCGGCCGGTACGCCGCGGCGTTCGGGCCGCCCTCGGCAGCGCGGTAACCAGCCGAACCGGCTAGTCCTTTCTCATCATCTCGTAGACCCCCTACCTATGTTGACCTGTTGTTTTGGTCCCCATCGTGTCCCGTTGATCCTCGCTGTTTCCCATGGATTCCCACAGTTTGGGGCGCAAAGTGGCACCCAAAGTGGCACCGGGATTCCCGTCGTTTCCCAACGTCGTGCTAACTGTTGGCGCGCATGGTCGCGACCTGCAAGGGGTGTTTGGGTGCGGCCGGCGCGTCGACTGATCCTCAACCTGGCAGCATCGGGATCACCAATTGCGGTGAGGCACTCACCACTTCCAGATCGATCGCATCCTTTGATGCTACTTTCGACCGCCCGGTTTCGTCCGGCGAACGGGCGCGACCTGGGGGTTCTTGGTTGTTGCGGGGTGTTGCCGGTTGTTGTTTGTTGCTGTTCGTGGACCTGTGACGTCCTGTGGACGTCCTGATACGAACCCGATTCGGCCACGTCCCGTGCTGTTTCGGAGCGATTGGGCTGGTGCTGGAGTTGCGCTGGATGGCCGGTTTCGGCGCCCGGATCGTCTGCCCTGGGCCGCAGAATCCGTGACGAGGTGCCTGCCGTGCAGCCCGATGGAGGTCTTGGGGGCTGCTACGCCGCTCAGGGGGCGATTCCGTCATGTGCCCATCTGAAATACCTTGGTACCGATATATGCGCATTTAAACATCTATGCCGAGTTTGTGATGGTCGGCTGTGTCGGGACTCGAGAACGTGGCGGGGACAGAACCCGCGGTAGCTTTTGCCTTTGAGGAACTGTCCCTGCGGCAACTGGACATCGCGGGCCGACAGATCATTGGCGATGGTTACCGCGAACACGTAGCCGGGCAGGTCCGCGTCCGTGATCGTGACCGGTGCATCGATGCGGCGGCCGATGACCAGGGCGAGTTCGATCTCGAAATCCAGCAGCCGCACATGCGCCGGCCGGGTGACCGGGTCGTGCGCGCCGGTGACCGCGGCGTCGGTCTTGTCGAAGAACAGGTTGAACGCGCGGGCGTCGGGATCCATGCCCGACTCGATCGCGTGCTGACGGTAGTTGGCGCCCTGGCAGATCACCCGGCACGGTGTCGTGATCGGCGAGAGCACCGTGACCGCGTCGAGCCGGTGGGCCGGTGCCCGGTCCCTGGCCGCGCGCCAATCCTGCTCGCCGGTCGTGATGAGTTCGGCGGTGCTGGGGTAGCTGCCCTGCAGCGGGGTGATCTTCGCGTCGGCGACCACTCCCCACTCCACGGCGTCGCCGACGCGATAGTGGATCAGATTCGTGACCATGATGGGCTCCTCACAGCGTTGGGGACAAGAGAGTGTTCACGGCGCGGGCACCAGATCGAGGCCGGCGCGCACGATCGCGTCGGTGTCGATGCCGTGGTGGCGATACACCGCGTCCAGGTCACCGGATTGGCCGAACTCGGTGACGCCCAGATGGATCGCCGGCACCCCGTGCACGGTGCCCAGGAAGGCGAGCGTGTGCGGATGCCCGTCGAGCACGGTCACCAGCGGCCGACCGCTTGCGGCGCCGAATAGGGTGTCGAGGATCCAGTGCGGACCGTGCCCGCGGCCGCGGCGCGCCTGCACCGCGGCGAACAACAGCCCGGGGCTGGTCACACACACGATTTCCGCCTCGATACCCAGCTCGTGCAGGCGGGTGGCGGCCGCGACCGCCTCGGGCACCATCGCGCCCATGGCCGCGATGGTCACCACCGCGCCCACCGGCCGACGTAACACGTATCCGCCGGCCAGGACATGAGTGCGGCGCCGCTCGCGCGCGGCGGGATCCGACGGTACGGCCGCGAGCCGCTGGTCGACCGGACGCGTCGACAACCGCACGTACGCAGAGCGGCCCTCCGGCCGGGTCAGCTGGGCCAGACATCCCAGCAGTGTCCATTCGGTGTCGAGGACGAACGCCGGTTCGTAGCTGACACAGCCCGGCTGTTCCAGCCCGATCGAGGGCGTGATGATCGACTGGTGGGCGCCGCCTTCGGCGGCGAGGCTCACTCCCGACGGTGTCCCGACCAGCAGCGAGCGGCCCCCGGCGTAGATGCCGAACGACCACGGTTCCAGCGCCCGCGCGACGAATGGGTCGTAGAGCACACCGATCGGTAGCAGCGGCTGCCCCCACCGGCTGCCTGTCGCGCCGAGTTCACCCAGCACACCGACCAGGTTGGTTTCGGCGATTCCCAATTCGATGTGCTGGCCGCCCGGGCCCTCGCGCCATTGCAGAATCGTGTCGGGGTCGTCGGCGAACCAGTTGGGGCGTTCGGTCACCGACCATGTCCCGACCTTCGTGACCCACCCGCCCAGGTTGGTCGTGGAACTCACATCCGGGCTGACCGTCACCACCCGCGCACCCACCTCCGGTGCGGCGCGCAGCAGATCCAGCAAGGTCCGTCCCAGCGCCGACTGGGTAGACGCCACCCGCGTCGGAGTGCGCCCGAAATCGGCCGGGACCGTCACTGGAGCGGGCGCGGGGACCGGTGGCCGCGCCAGCCGTTGCGCGGTTCGCGCGCACAGCAACCCTTCGTCGCTGCCGGGGTCGAATCCCGCCCACCGGTCGGTGAGATCGACTCCCAGGCGGGCCGCGACCGACTCCAGCTGTTCGGCGCTCAGCAGCGAGGAATGGTTGTGCGGATGTCCCTCGGTCGGCAGCCCGTGCCCCTTCACGGTGTAGGCGAAAATGACCGTGGGCCGGGTGTCCTCGATCGCGGCGAACGCCTCGCGCAGCGCGCGGTGATCGTGCCCGCCCAGGTTACGCAGCGCGGCCGGCAACGCATGGTCATCGACTCCGTCGAGCAGGGTGCCGATCGCGTCGGCGCCCGGACCGGACCCGGGCAGCCGCTCGCGCAACCCGGCCACAGGCAACCGCAGCAGCCGCTGATATTCCGGATTGCTCATCGCGTCCAGCCGCGCCCGCAATGCCGCGCCTCCCGGCCGGGTGAACAACGACTCCAGCAGCGCGCCGTACTTGACCGTGATCACCTGCCACCCCGCGGCCTCGAACATCGCCGCTACCCGCGAGGCGGCCAGATGCGGAACGACCCGGTCCAGCGACTGCCGGTTCACATCCACGATCCACACCAGCTCACCCAGCTCGGGCACCGCCGGATCCAGCAGCGCCTCCCAGCAGGCACCTTCATCGAGTTCCGCGTCCCCGATCAGCGCGTACTGGCGGCCCGACCCGCCCGCACCGAAATGCTGTCCGACGTAGCGGCGTGCCACTGCACCCCACACCGGCGCCGTCGCCCCCAGCCCGACCGAACCGGTCGAATAATCCACCGGATCCGGATCCTTGCTGCGGCTGGGGTAGCTCTGCAATCCGCCGAATGCCCGCAACGTCGTCAGAGACGACTCGTCGAGCCGGCCGAGGAGATAGTTGATCGCGTGCAGCACCGGCGCGGCGTGGGGCTTCACCGACACTCGATCCGCGGCAGTGAGCTGCTGGAACCACAACGCGGTCATGATCGACACCATCGACGCGCTCGACGCCTGATGCCCGCCGACCTTGAGCCCGGACGGATTCTCACGCACCCGGTTGGCGTGATCGATCATCGCCACCGACAGCCACAACACACGCCGCTCGATGCGATCGAGCACCTCGACAGGCGTAGCGGACACCAGTGCAGGCAACAGGAAACCCCCGACCATCAACACCCGGCGACGTCGCCACGACAACGCCGGTGACACGGATACGAACACCTCTATCGAAACGCCGGGCCCCGCCCACCGGCTTGGCCTCCGATACAAACCCACACCCGATGCTTGGACCCGAGTCCAACCCGAGGGCGAGTGGGCAAGAAGTCACCGCGCTCCCTCACGCGGCGGACGCGGTCACCGGGCCGGCGCACCGGTCGAGCGGCGAAGATGGCGGCCCTACTCCGCGATGTCACTGCGTGCGGGCCCGGCCCAGCCCACGGCAGTATCCGGCAGGGCTCCGCATGGTCTTGCCGATGGTTCCGTAGGACACGCCCTGCCCGCGCCCGGCGCCCCGGCCAGACGACATGTCTCACCGACAGCTCGCCGCGCTGGCCGCGAGCGTGCGCGAGCCCGGTCCGGTCATCCGGTCATTCCCATCATGATCGTTCTCCGACAGCATGGTCGTCAGCTCGTTGAGCTTGACGATGATGCTCGCGACCGCGTCCTTGTTGTCGACGCCGACCTTCAACGCGCCGGACAGGGCATTGAGGGTGTCGCGGATCTTGGCGCCCTGCCCGTTGACCATGTCGTAGAGCAGGGTGCCCGACAGCGGACCCTCCGCAGCGCCCGGCGCGGGCTTGAGCGCGTCGGCGAACTGATCGATGGTCTTGATCATCGTGTCCAGCTCGACCGGCGTGCGGGTCTGCTCGACGGTCAGGTGCGACTCGTCGGGCAGGGTCGGCCCGCCGGTGTAGCGCGGGGTGAGTTCGATGTGCCGATCGGTGACGATGGACGGCGAGATCAGTGCGGCCGTAAGGTCTTTCGGCAGTTTCACATCGCTCTTGACGACCATGTGGACCTCGACGAACTGCCCCTTGGGCACGATCTTGTCCACCTCGCCGACCTCGAGGCCGAGCACCGTGATCGGGTTGCCCTCGAACATGCCGGCGATATTGCGGAAGTCCGCGGTGATGTGCTGTGTCGTGCCGACCGCGTCCTGGACATCGGTCGGCACGACCGAACAACCGCCCAGCGTCACCACGGCACACGCCCCGGCAACCAGCACCCACCCACCGCGCGTCACCGACGTCATCGCCACACCCGCCCCACGGCCAAAACCACACCCGCCGCCGCGCCCGGTCGAAACCGTCCCCCGGCCGCGGCCGATGCGGCGACGCACGCCACCGAGTGGCGAGACAAGATAATCGAGAGCCCGGACGGGCACCACCGAGGCCGACGCGAGCAACGGCCACTCCTCACAGAAAAATCCCGGCGACGTTGCCGTGGCCGCACCGGGGACACGGATGCGAACACCTCTATCGAAATGCCCGCACCCACCCGCCTGCTTGGGCTCGGGTACAAACCCCCACCCGCTGCTTGGATTCGAGCCCAAGCAGCTCGGATGTCCGGTGATACCGAAATGCCAGGCGGTCAGCCGGTCGCGGGCGCGTCACCGAGGACCGCGGCACCGAGTTCGTCGGCGAGGGCAAGCGCGGCCTGCAGCGGCAGGCGGCGTTCGCTGATCTTGCGACCACGCAATTGCTCGGCGCGCTGCACGCGGTAGGCGACGGTGTTGCGAGCCACGTGCAGCAGCGCCGCCGCCTCGGCCAGACTGCGCCCCACATCGAGATAACACTTGAGCGTGGCCCGCACCGCCGCGACCGGCTCCCCGGGATCAGCGAGACCACCGAGTTCACGGCGCACGAACTCACGCGCCCGCTCCATGTCACCGCTCAGCATCGCCACCACGTCGAGGTCCTGGTAATCGAACACCCCCCGCGAGACCGCCGAGATCATGGCCACCCGCTCGGCCTCGAGCGCCTGCCGGTGACTGGACACGAACCCGGCCACCCCCGAGCCGGGAACCCCGATCGCGACGCGGACCTCGGCCGGTGGCCGCGGCCACCACGCCTCCGGCCGCAGCGGCACTCCACTCACCTGTGCACCCCACGCCCACACCCGGCGCCCGCCGACCGGCACGATCAACGTCGTCGTGCACCCGCACGCCGCCAGCACCGCCGCCGCGGCCTCTTCCAGCTGGTGAGCCCCGGCCCCCGTGTAGTCCTCGGTCCACACCACCAACGCCCGGTGATGCCGTGACAGGTCATAGCCGAGGATGCGCACCGCACGATCCAGCGGAACGTGCCCACCCCGCAGGATTTCCTGCAGTACCTCCCGGCGCACCGCGGCCGAACTGGCCAGCCACGCATCATGCGCGCGCCCGTACTCGCGAGCCATCTCGTCGCTGACCCGGTCGGTGATATCGAACAACACCTCGTTGGCCCGCCGCATCTGCGCGAACCGCTCACTCGCCGGAACCAGCTGTTCAGCCGCGTCGAGAACCCGCTGCACCGCCAGCGCGTGAGCCACCCGGATGCTGCGCAACATGTGCTCCACCCCCACACCACGGCTGACCACCTCCGCAGGACCCACCAACACCTCCGGGACGGCGGCCACACGGAAATCCCTCTCATCCGCCAATGCCGCGATAGCCTGCAACGCCACCGCTTCCCCACCCACCCGCACCATCTCCACGATGCCGTGCACACCCAGCTCAGGCACCTCGGCCACGATCCGGTCGGCCATCTCGCCCCCCAGCTCCACCGCCCACCCCACCGGACCCGCACCAAGCCGCGCTGTCAACTCCTCGACCGTAGCCACCGGCAGCACCGAACCCGCCAGCGCGCGCTCCTCACGCGGTCGGAGCAGCCGGATCCAACCACCCACACCAGCCGAATTCAACGCCGCCACACCCGGACACTAGACCAGCACAGCGCTGGCGTGCCCGCCGCTGGGCACCGCCGAATCGACCTGCCACCGAAATCCGCCCTCAGCCCGGTCCGTATCGCGGCCATGGTCCACGGCACCGTCACGCCGTGCCGAACAACTACGCATTCGGGCTGCCTGGTCCATGTCGCATAGTTTCCGCCGTGGCCGTTGACCAGGACGAGTTTGTCGATGCCGGAACGTTCCAGCGACAGCCGAACATCGTCGATCAGGGCTATCAGTGTTGCGGCGCTGATACTGACTGTGCCAGCGAAGCCCGCGTGTTCATGCGAACAAGAGATCGTGACCGGAGGCAGGAGAAACAAGTCGTAGGTGTCGGCGAGCCGTTCTGCGATGAGGCAGGCGATGGCGGTGTCGGTGATCAGCGGCAAATGCTCGCCGTGCTGCTCGAAGCTCCCCACTGGTAGCACTGCGGTATTCGCGCCCTGGCGAGCGACATCGGTCGAGGTCGCGGTGGTGATCAGGTCCACTGGTTTCTCCTTGTAGTCGGCAACGATGCCGTGCGCAGAGTCTTGCGCAGCTTGTAGTCGAGTTCGCGGGCGTGGCTAGAGTGTCCGACTCCGACCAGCTTGTTGGTGACGCGGTGCAGTTGTCGAGTAGTACGGCTCGAGCGGGTGTCGGAAACGATCGCGAGCGCGTGGTCGGCGACTTCGAGCGCTTCGTCGGGCTGCCGGAGAACAGCATGTGCCGTGGCGAGGCGAGCGAGTCCGACACCGAGATCACGTCGGCTGTCAGAGTTCCAGTCGGCAAGTCCTCGCTGGAGGGTCTCGAGAGCAGCGGCTGGCTTGCCGAGTTCCACCCAGCAGTGCGCAGCTTCCATCGCGATGAACCCGGTCGTGCAGTACCCGGCCATATCGACTGCATCGTCCTCGCCGGGTTCGGCGGCCAGAGCGTACGCCTGCTCGAGTGCTCGCGCGCAGTTGTCGGGATCACCAGTCATAGCGTGTCCGTGTGCTTGCTGTCGCAAGGCGACTGCGCGCAATTGGGGTGTCAAGGATGTCGGATTCGTCAGTGCGCTGTTGGCGAATTCGACGGCCAAGCCGGGCTTGCCCATGTCGCTGGCGATGTTGCTTTTTCGCATGCGCAGATAGGACAGGAATCGGGTATCACCCGATTCCTCGGCTTTGTCCAGGGCGGTGTTCGACCAGGACATGGCAGCCTGCAAGTTGCCGGAGTCTTGGTACAACCAGCCTATGAACTCGGCGTACCGTGCCGAGACGTCGAGCAGCCGATCGTGGCTGATGCCGCGACTGCCGTCGAGTAGTTGGTCGATGAACACCATTTGCTGTTCGGCCATAGGCAGGACCGAGAACGGTCCAGCCAGCATGTCAGTCGTTGCGTATTGCCGCAGAGAACCCAACAGGGAATCCGCGAGCGGCGGTCCTACTGGGACGCTCGCGGCGGGAACGGCGCTACCACCTGGCAGGCGCACCAGCGCACCTGCCGATGGGAGTGGGGGCTCTGTGATCTCGATGTCGAACCACAGCAGTGCAGTTGGAATTTGCAGCCGCCGCGCGTAGTGGACGAGGTTATCGAGGTCGCGAACTCGGTTGCGGCCGTTTTCTATTCTGCTGCGGGTGCGCACGAAGATCGCCGAACAATTGGAGCAGGCGCGGCGACTACAGCGCCGACGCGAATTGGCGCTGCTGGGCGCGGTCACAGTTCAGCTACTCGGGGAACTCACCGATGATGTGGCCGGTGATTCCGAGGCGGCGGTGCGGCATGTTCTGGCTGGTGAACTGTTGGCGCAGGAAGCCGGGCACACCGGGCTGAGGGCGTGGGTGGCCGGGACGAAAGCGCTGATCGCGGAGTGGTCTCCCAAGCCGCACACCGTGCTGGGCATCATCGAGGACGCTGCGGAGTGGGCGCCGGTGGGTGACTACCGGGTCAGGCTTTTTGCGTTGCAGGCGCGCTGCGCCGGCCGCCTCGGCGATGCGGGCCTTGCCCGTTCGGCTGCGGCTCGGACGGTGGCCGCGGCCGAGCAGGCGCGCGATGCGCCCGACGAAGTGACCGTGTTCGGCGGTGCCTGCACGTTCCCGCGCCCGAAGATGGCCTACTACTTGGGCTGTGCGTACCGGTCGATCGGTGATCATCAGGACGCCGAGCGGTGGTCGCTGGACGCCATCGACGAATACACTACTGGCCCACCCGAACAGCGTTCCTACGGGGACGAGGCGCTGGCCCGGGTGCAGGTGAGCCTGTCGCGGATCGCCCGCAACGAACTCGAAGGCGCGCAGGAGATACTGTCCCCGGTCCTGGCACTTCCTACCGAGCAGCGGATCACGTGCATCGTGGAGGGGATGACTACCGTTGTTGGTGCGCTGCGCGAGCACCGCCATGCTGAAGCGCCTATCGCTCACGACCTTCGCGAGACCATCCGCGGATACACCGCGCACTCGAGCGTGGCGCTGCGATGACCGATGTGGCCGCGCGCGATATCCTCACTGCCGCATGCGAACAGGTCGGCCTCGACGCGGCCGAGGCGCAATTGTTGCGGGCCCACAGCAACGCGGTGTGGCTGCTGCTGCGCAGCAGTGCTGTGGTACGGATCGGCCGCAAACAGCACGAGGGCCTGCGCTTCGAGGCGAGTGTGATGCTGATGCGGTGGCTGGCCGAACACGATATCCCGGTGACCGAACCGCTGACGGACCAGGTCGCCGAGATCGACGACGCCACGGTCACGCTGTTCACGCTGTGGCGCTACTACCCGCAACACGACCGCGGCGAACCGCCCATGCGGGACCCCGGCACCATCCTGCGTCGGCTGCACACCCTGACGGATCCGGTTCCGGTGGAACTGCACCCGTACCCGCCGTTGGCGGGGCTGACGACCATTCTCGGGGCGCCAGCCGCGGCCCGGGTTCTCGATCCCGGAGATGCGACCTGGCTGTCCGACCGGGCCAGCGAACTGCTCGACCGGTACGACGGGCTCGAGTCCGGGCTGGGTGTGGGGTTCATTCATGGTGACCCGTATGGCGGCAACTGCCTGTGGGATGGTGATCGGGTTGTGCTGGGGGATTGGGACGAGGCGAGTGTCGGCCCGCGCGAGCTGAATTTGATCCCCAGCTGCCACGATCACCTTCGATTCGGCGCCCCCGCTGTCGGTTACGTCAACGTCGACGACGCGGACATTCGACCGGTCCAGGTGCGGTGGCTCAGTGCCCGGTGGTGGTGCTCCAGTCGAGGACTGTTCTGGTGAGTGCTACTGCACGATCGACGAGATGCTCGAGGTGCTCATCGCTACCGTCCCAGTTGCACCACCGGGTGGCGCTCTCCAGGACGGCCATGACGATGCGGACGGCCTCCTCGGAAGATTCGGCCCCGAGTTCGGCTGCGGCTGCCAGGTACATGCGTTCGTACAGGGCCACCCAGTTGTCGGCCTCGATACGTACCTCGGTCGGCAGGAAGTTCGCCATCTTGTCGGTGGCTACCAGGAGGTCCCAGAGATTGCTTTCCGGCAGCCTCAGTTGACGGGTCAGATGCACGCGAACCATTGCCGCCCAGGCATCTTCGGTGCCGGTGGTTTTGTCCACCTCTGTGAGCATGGCGATGCCGAACTGGTGGAAGTGCCAGCGCAGGGACTCCGCCACGATCTCGTCGCGGCCGTCGGGGAAATGTGCGTAGATGCTGGGCGCCTTGATGTCGACTGCCTTGGCGAGCATGCGCATCGAGACCGAGTCGAAGCCGTGTGCAGTGGCCAAGCGGAGGAATTCGCTCAAGATCCTGCGTCGAGAGGGCGACTGCCCGGTCCAGTTGTACTTGTCCAGGTGGCGCCGAAGATCGTTGCTTGCCTCTGCCAGCGTTGCTTGCGTCATCGCTCCATCGCCTGTCGCCCTGCGGGCGGATCGTGCCCTGTCGGCGGGCACCGGTCTCGTTCGGAAGATTACAGGGCGGTGCGCCCCGGCTATCGGGGCGAATGGCAGCCGGCACACCGATCTAGGTGACGAGGTCGGAAATCGGCTGACCGGTCAGGGCCTCGCGGCAGCGCTGGACGACTCCCTCTTGCAGGGTCTCGAGTGCGCGGTTGGAACGCCACGAGACGTGCGGGGTCATGATCACGTTCGGAGCCGAACGCAGTACATGTTGCGCGGGTAGTGGTTCTTGGCTGAAGACGTCGAGCCCAGCGCCGGCGATGTGGCCGCTGTGCAGTGCGTCCGCCAGAGCCTGTTCGTCGATCAGGCCGCCACGCGAGACATTGACGATCACCGATCCCTTGCGCATGCGACGCAGCACGTCCGCCGAGACGAAATGTTTGGTATCCACGGTCAGCGGGATGTGCAGGCTGACGATGTCGGACTGCTCGAGCAGTTCCTCCAGCGGTGCTGCGGGCACGGTGTCGAACCCGAGGAAGGGGTCGTAGGCTCGCACGTTGGTGCCGATCGCGGCGTACCACTGGGCGACCCTGCGCCCGATACGCCCCATGCCGATGACGGCGACGTCGAGTTCCGAGAAGCGCGGGGTGTCGAAACCGATGTTCCCGGCCCAGGATTCGCCGGCGATGGCGGTTTGGCCCGCAGGTATGCGACGAGCCAGGGACAGGCCCATCGCGAACGCGTGTGATCCGACCTCTTCGCTTGCGGCTCCAGGCACGATCGCGACGGGGATCCCTTTGGCGCGGGCCGCGATGACATCGATGTTGTCGTAGCCGATGCCGTAGCGGACGACCGCGATGCACCGCTTCATCGCGGCGAAATCGTCCTTCTCCACGCGTGCATAGGGTGTCACCAGGACCAGGGCGGCGTCCGGTATCGCGGCGTGAAAGGTGTCCGTGTCCGATGCTACGACGATCTTCATGCCGAATTCTGCTGCGAACTTTCTCTCACGTTCGACTTCGGGGAATTGGTGTGGTGCGATCAGGATCGTACCCGGATTTTTCGGATCGATGACAGTGCTCATGGTTCCTCGTTAAGGGTATTCCGGCAATTCTCGGCGGGGTGCCGCATGATATCTCGAATGGAAAGTTCAATCGACCATAAATACTGTGTTCGAGCCGTGTCAACGCGCCAGGGATCGCCTGTTGATATTTTCCGTATCCGGTTCACTGGTGTGCTGCATAGGGAACAATCGTCCCTCGCGAAGGGTTCCTAACTAACGTGCGTTAGGATACGATGGCCGGACGGCAGTCGCAAGGAGGCACCATGGAGATTCGACAACTGGAGGCATTCCTCGCGGTCGCTGAGCACCTGCACTTCGGGCGGGCGGCCGATCAGCTGTTCATGGCCCAGGCGCCACTGAGCAGGACCATCAAGAGCCTTGAGAGCGAGTTGGATGTGCGGCTGTTCGAACGCAACACTCGAACGGTCGAGCTCACCAATACCGGCCGGGCGTTGGTGGATCCGGCGCGCGAAGTGCTTGCGGCCGCTCGGCGGGCGGCCGAGGTTGTCGGCGCTGCGGCGGCAGGCGAGGTCGGAGTCGTGCGTGTGGAATTCTCCGGAGTCGCCGCACATCCGTTTGTCGCCACGCTCGCACGGGATATGCGTACGGACAATCCCGGCATCCGTCTCGAGCTGTCGTCCCAGTTCATCTCGCGTCCGGTCATGCAGAACCTCCTGCTCGGGCGCACCGACATCGCGCTCGGCCGATGGGATCAGTTGCCGCCTGGCGTCTCGGCTCATGTCCTGATGCCGGACTCGCTTGCGGTGGCGCTCCCTCGAATGCATCCGCTCGCTACGGCCGGCACTGTGAGCTTCGCGGAAGTGGCAGGTGAGCCGTTTGTGTCCCTGCCCTATGCGGCAGGATCGGTGACGACAGATCGACTGTGGAGGCTCGGGTACGCTCACCGGACTGCCATCGACAACGTTCAGTTCGCACCGGACACGCAATCGTGCATTGCTCTGGTCAGTGCAGGCGTCGGGTGTCATCTCGCGCTTGCCTCGGTCGGGTTGCGAAACTTCAATCCCGAGGTCGTGTTCGTTCCGCTCGCACCGGCGGACGTCGAGCGCGTTCCGGATGTGCACCTGCGTGCAGCCTGGCTTGACCGCAGTGACAACGCCGCCGTCGAGATCGCGCTCCGACATCTGATTCCTGGTATTGCGCGAGAGCCGGGCGCGGATCAGAGCGGACGCACGCGGGAAAACGAAATGTTGCTGCTGGATCGGAAATAATCTTCACCACGATACGCATCACTCGGGTCTGGAATAAGATCTGGATCACACGTAACGTCGATATGTACCGGAAGAATTCGAAAAAATATTCCCAATGAATTCGGTGACCCGGTTCTATCGGGCGAAATTTTGCCGTGCCAGAAAAAGGAGAAGGTAATGAGTCGAAGCGCTCAGGTGCAGGAAGCCGATGCCCTCATCGTAGGCGCCGGCATGGGCGGGATCATGACGCTGCGTCGCCTGACCGCCGACCTCGGGCTCAACGCAGTCGTGATCGACAAGGCACCGGGCATCGGGGGTACGTGGTACTGGAACCGGTACCCGGGCGCGTTGTCGGACACTCAGAGCTTCATGTACATGCTCCCGTTCGAGAAGGAGCTCTACCTCGAGCAGGTGGGCAAGTGGAAGAGCCGCTACGTCCAGGGGCCGGAGATCCGTCGCTACCTCGAGGACGCGGTCGACTTCTGGGATCTGCGGTCGCGCTTCCAGCTCGAAACCGAGTTGCGCACAGCGGTTTTCGATGAGGAATCGCAGACTTGGCACATCGAGACCGACAAGGGTGCGTTCCGGGCGCGGTTCCTGGTGACTGCACTGGGGCTGCTGTCGAACCGGAACGTGCCCGACTTCCCGGGCATCGGTTCGTTCCGGGGTCGTATCGTGCATACCGCTGACTGGCCGGCGGATCTGGACCTCGCGGGCAAGCGTGTGGGTGTGATCGGCAACGGCTCGACCGGTGTGCAGTTCATGACCGAGGCCGCGAAGGTGGCGGGGCATCTCACTTCGTTCCAGCGGACCCCGCAGTACACCGTTCCGGCCGGCAACCGGGACTGGACCGAGGACGAGCTCCAGCACTTCGCCGACACCTGCGAGGAGCGGTGGGACGAGTTCGCCCGGGTCAAGATCGGTTTCGGCATCGACGAGGAGTACAACCGCAAGACCTTCGGGGTGTCCGACGAGGAGCGCGAGGCGATCTTCGAATGGGCCTGGGAGAAGGGCGGAAACTACACCTTCACCAACGAGACCTTCTGTGATGTGACCTCGGACCGTGCGGCGAACGACGCGGCAGCCGACTTCATCCGGCGCAAGATCGCGCAGATCGTCCAGGATCCGGAGACCGCCCGCAAGCTCACGCCCTGGGAGCCGTTCGCACGTCGCCCGATCTGCGACTCCGGCTACTTCCAGATCTTCAACCAGGCGAACGTCACGCTCGTCAGTCTGCGCGAAACGCCCGTGGAGAAGTTCACCTCCACCGGGATCGTCACCGAGGACGGCACCCTGCACGAACTCGATGTCCTCGTGCTGGCAACGGGATTCGACGCTGTCGACGGCAGCTATCGCGGAGTGGACATCCGCGGGCGCGGCGGCGAATCGCTGAGTGAGCACTGGAGCGAAGGGCCGCGCAGCCACCTCGGAATCACCGTCTCGGGCTTCCCGAACATGTTCATGGTCCTGGGGCCGAACGGTCCGTTCGTCAACCTTCCGCCCGCTATCGGACTGGAGGCGAAGTGGATCACCCGCGCGATCGCCGGTCTGCTCGATACGCCCGGTTCATCCATCGAGCTGCGCCCGGAGGCGGAGGAGGGCTGGCTGCGGACCTGTCTGGACGAACTCGAGGGCTCGCTGTTCCTGGAAACGGGTTCGTGGATCTTCGGTTCCAACATTCCGGGCAAGCGCAAGACCAGGACCGCGAACTTCTACGTCGGCGGTCTCGACAAGTACATCGCCATCTCGGAGACCGAAGCGCAGGACGGCTACCCGAGTTACCAGATCCATGTTCCCGCCACGGTCTGATGACGGACCCGATCTGTACAGGAGGACGAAGATGCCCACATTCACCACCGTTGACCCGCGCACCGGCGCGAATATCGCTGAGTACGAGCTGATGTCGGACGCCGAGACCGAATCCGCTCTGGCCCGCGCCACCGAAGCTCACCGCACATGGTCCCGCACCGCGCTGTCCGATCGCGCCGCTCTGCTGTCGCGTATCGCCGAGCTGCACCGCAAGCGCACCGCGGAACTCGCCCAGTCGGTGGCGAAGGAAATGGGCAAGCCTGTTGCCCAGAGTGAAGGCGAAATCGGGCTCGCCGCTTCGATTTTCGACTACTACGCCGACAAGGGCCCGGAGCTGCTGCGGGACGAGGAGCTGGAGGTCGCCGGCGGCGGACGAGCCCTGGTCCGAACCAGTTCGATCGGGCCGATCCTGGGTATCATGCCGTGGAACTACCCGCTGTATCAGGTGGCCCGGTTCGTCGCGCCGAACCTGCTGCTGGGAAACACCGTGCTGCTCAAGCACTCTCGCTCCTGCACGCAGACCAGCTTGATCATCGAATCGATCCTGGAGGAGGCGGGTGCGCAGGCGGGCGTGTATGAGAACCTGGTCGTCTCCTCGGACCGCGTCCAGGGGCTCATCGCCGATCCGCGCCTGCAGGGTGTCTCACTGACGGGTTCGGAGGAAGCGGGTCGCATCGTCGCCGAACAAGCCGGCCGGCATCTGAAGAAGTTCGTACTCGAGCTCGGCGGCTCGGACCCGTTCATCGTGCTGCCCGACGCGGATCTCGGTCATGCGCTCGACCTCGCCGAATCGGGCCGGTTCTCCAATGCCGGACAGGCGTGCACTTCCTCGAAGCGAATGATCGTGCACGAGCACGTCTTCGACGAGTTCCTGACCGGGTTCGTCGAGCGGGCCAAGAACTGGACGACCGGTGACCCGCTGGACCCGGACACGAAGATGGGGCCCATGGCCTCGGTCGCCGGCCGGACCGAACTCGCTGAGCAGGTCGAAGATGCCGTGTCCAAGGGGGCGACCCTGCACCTGGGCGGGGTGGTTCCCGATGGTGACGGGGCTTTCTACCCGGCGACCGTGCTGTCTGGTGTCACTGAGGGGATGCGTGCCTATCGCGAGGAGCTCTTCGGCCCGGTGGCGGTGCTGTATCGCGTGGAGTCCGCCGAGGAAGCGGTCCGCCTGGCCAACGATTCCCGGTTCGGGCTCGGTGCGGCCGTGTTCACCCAGGATCGCGAGGCGGCGAACGAGGTTGCCGACCGGCTGGAGGTCGGCATGGTCGGCCTGAATTCGCTGATCCGCAGTCAACCGAATCTCCCGTTCGGCGGCGTCAAGGCATCCGGCATCGGCCGCGAACTGGGCCGGCTCGGCCTCGACGAGTTCGCGAACAAGAAGCTGCTGCGGATCGCGTAGCGGGAAGGAAACGAATCCATGCGACTTGTCACCTACATCTCGGGCACCGAGCAGGTTCCCGGGATCCAACACGGCGACTTCGTTCACGATCTCGGCGCAACGCTGGCTGGGAGCGGAGTGAACCCATCGCCGTCCTGTGAGTCGGTCCGGGCGTTCCTCGAAACGTATGGGGATCGACTGCCCGCAGTGTCCCAGACCCTCACCGCGTGGCTCGACCAGACATCGCCGGCACCGGTGGGATCGGTAGACGAGCTGAAACTTGTTGCCCCGGTTACTGATCCGGCCAAGGTACTGTGTGTCGGGCTGAACTATTCCGATCATGTCGGGGAGACCGGGCGGCAGTTCCCGAGTCACCCCGATCTGTTCGCGAAGTTCGCTTCCAGCCTCATCGGGCCGCTGGAAGACATTGCCTGCTCGGATGTCTCGGCGAACCTGGACTTCGAGGGAGAGCTGGCCATCGTGATCGGCAGACATTGCCGACGGGTGCCCGAGAACGAGGCCCTCGACCATGTCGCGGGGCTCACGGTGCTCAACGACATCACTGCCCGCGACCTGCAGTACCGCGGAACCCAGTGGCTGGCAGGCAAAGCCGTCGACAGTGCGACGCCGTGCGGGCCCGCCCTGGTCACTCTGGACGAGATCGGGGACCCACAGTCACTGGATCTGACGACTCGGGTCAACGGTACGCAGATGCAGGGATCGAACACGAAGAACATGATCTTCCCGATCGCGCGGATCGTCTCCTACATCAGTGAGTTCCTGGCACTGAGCCCGGGTGATGTCATCGCCACCGGCACACCGGAGGGAATCGGCGCCAAGCGCACACCCCCGGTGTGGCTGCGGCCCGGTGATGTGGTCGAGGTGGAGATCGAGAAGGTCGGACGGCTGCGCAACGTAGTGCGCTGAACCTTCCGGCACTACCGGCACCGCGACCGCTGCCACCAGTTACCGAACTACCGTCTGCAAGTTTCGAACGAGGCCGCTGGGCCCCAACCCACCGTGAGGTGAGCCGCAATGAATTCAGCCCGCCAACCGTCGGACGTGTCGCCGACCGCTCCCGCGGTGCCGCCCCACCGGGTGGCGATCGTTGGATCGGGGCCGTCGGGATGCTTCACCGCTCAGGCGTTGCGTAAACGCATCCCGGACGTGCGGATCGACGTATTCGATTCGCTGCCCACGCCCTACGGGCTCATCCGTCACGGTATCGCGCCCGATCATCAGGGGGCCAAGGCCGTGCACCGCCAGTTCGATCGCTTGTTCGCCCAAGACGGGGTTCGGTTCATCGGCAACACCGTCATCGGCACAGATCTGCCGATGACGGAGCTGGCCGAATCGTACGATGCCGTCGTCCTCGCCACCGGGCTGGCGCACGACCGCGGGCTGGGTGTTCCCCAGGATGCCGCGGCCAGAGTGATCGGGGCGGGGGAGCTGCTGCGGTTGTTGAACTCGGATCCCGATTCGGCATTGCGGTATACGCCATCGGGTGTGCCGGATCTCGGATCTCGGATCGCGATCGTCGGCACCGGCAACGTCGCGGTCGATGTCGTGCGTCTGTTGACGAAGTCGGCAGCCGAGCTGGACTCCTCGGATATCGACGACATCGCCTTGCGCGCGCTGAATCTCAGTGGAATCACCACCATCCACGTCCTCGGCCGGAGTGGCAGGGAGCAGGCGAAGTGGGACGCGGCGATGCTCAAGGAGCTCGCGGCGGTGAGCACCGTCGATCTGCGGCTCGACGGCGAGCCGTTCGATGCGGGCACCGCGGCCGACGGGGCCACGGTTCTGGTCGATGTTCGCTTCCACCAAGCGCTCTACGCGATCTATCGCGAAGGTGAGCAGACGACACTGGTCACGCGTGAGCACGGCGAGGCTTCGAAGGCAACGCATTTCGCGGTCGACACCGTGATCTCGGCGATCGGCTTCGATGACGACTCGCCGCTGTCGGAATTCGACTACGCCCCGCACGTATTCCGGGTGGGCGGTTGTCACAGCGGTCGGCTCGGCAACCTCGCCGAGAACAGGAAACTCGCGGCCACGACCGCTCAGACGGTCGTCGAGCACCTGACCCTGCAACAGCCGATCCGCTCCGACGTCGATCCGATGCTGCCCGCAGGTCACGTCTCCTTCGAGGGGTGGAGACGGATCGACGCAGCGGAGACGCGTCGGGCGCTGCCGGGGCGCTGCCGCACGAAGTTCACCACCCGGGCAGAACTGCTCGGCGCAGCACAACCCACAGCGCCGTCAACGATCGCGCCCCGACTGCAGAAGGAAATATCATGACCACCACAATCCACATCTTCTTCGGAACCGAATCCGGCAACGCCGAAATGGCCGCCGACGACATCGCCGAGGTACTCCAGGGGCAGGGTTTCGAGACCGAGATCGCCGAGTTGTCCGATGCCGCGGCCGCTGGGCTGGTGGATGTCGGTTCGGCCATCTTCATCACCTCCACCTACGGTGAGGGTGACCTTCCCGAGGGCGCGGCGGCGTTCCATCAGGCGCTGCTGACCGATCGACCGAACCTCGGCACTCTCCGATTCGGCGCGTTCGGGCTGGGTGACAGCGTGTACGAGACGTACAACAACGGCATCGATACCCTCCGCGAGGCTCTGCTCGAACTGGGCGCCCAGCAGATCGGCGAAACCGCCAAGCACGACGCAGCCGCCGGGGATCCGGTCGGTGACCTGGCCACGGCCTGGGCCGGCCCCCTCATGGAACTCATTCCCGCCTGAACTGGCACAGTCCCGAATGCAAGGAGATGTCATGAGCGTCGCATCCGATACGACAGAGGTCCTGTTCCCCTGGAACGATGTGGAATTCCAGGCCAATCCGTACCCGTGGTACGAACGTGCGCGGCGCGTCGCTCCGGTGCATCACGCCCCGGACGGGACGTATGTGGTGACTCGATACGACGACACCATGAGTTTCGGGCATCTGCCGGTCATGAGCATCGTCGAGCCCGAAGTCGAGGGTGGGGAGCGGCATCCGTGGCGGGTCTTCGAGAACACCGTGCTCTGGCTCGATCCACCCGCGCACACCCGCATGCGCCGGATGACCAATCGGTGGTTCACCCCGAAACTGATCACCGAATACCTGGAAACGACACGGGCGTCGCTCGGTGCGATCCTCGACGGACTGGAAACGGGCCAGGTCGTGGACGCGCACTTCGATATCGGCGTCCGGCCGACCCACGACACGATGTGCCGGATCCTGGACATGCCGGAGGGCGACGTCGAGGGAATGTTCTGGGCTCTGTGGGATGCGATGCTGGCCCACTCCTCCGACCCCGTCGAAGGGACGCGTGAGAAGGCGATCGCGGGCCTCGAGTACATGTTCGCGCAGACCGAGCGCTTGCTGGCCGAGAAGAAGCAGAACCCCGGCAACGGTCTCGCCGACGAACTGCTCGCCGCGCACGAACGCGGTGAACTGACTTGGCGCGAGGCATTGGAAACCGCCGTCAATCTGCATATGTCGGGCGGTCCGAACCCGGCTTATGTCATCGGTTCGGGGTTGAAGCTCTTCGCGGATCGGCCCGATCTGATGGCCGCCTACCGTGAGAAGCCGGAGACCAGGCGCAAGTTCGTCGATGAACTCACCCGGATGTATCCGGTGGAACTGATCATCACCCGATTTCCTACCGAGGACATCGAGATCCGTGGTGTGAAGATTCCGGCCGGGTCGTGCGTCAAATTCCCGATCGGTGCGGCTAACCGCGATCCGGAAGTATTCGACAATCCCGACGAGTTCGATTACGAGCGCCCCAACGAGGCGAGTCGTAACCTCACGTTCAGCCTCGGCCCGCACACCTGTGCGGGCAAGGCGGTGTCACTGGCACAGATCGAGGTGGTGCTCTCCATGGTCGCCGACCGATACAGTCGGGTGGAGTTGGCAGGTGACCCGATCGAGATCCGTACCGACCGGCTCGTCATCTTCGACAAACTGCCGGTCATCCTCCACTGATCCCGACGCGATCAGCCCAGTCGCGGACATGAAAGAGACGCCTAATTGAACCCGCAACCGACCGAGAAGCCATCCGAAGCGTCCGTGGACGGACGCCGTTCCCGCCCCACCGCCGACGCTGTCGCGGCAGTCGTCGCGGCGCTCGGTGGGCTCGGGGTCGAGACCGACGACAGCACGCTGACTCGCGCGCTGTATTCCTCCGATGCCTCGGTCTATCGTGTCTCGCCCAGCGCCGTCGCGTTTCCTCGCCGCAGCGAGGATATCGAGACGGTGCTGGACGTCTGCGCGGTGAACGGCGTACCGATCACCAGCCGTGGCGCGGGAACTTCGATCGCGGGCAACGCGATCGGTGCCGGCGTCGTGATCGACCACAGCAGGTACTTCGACTCAGTGCTGTCCATCGATCCCGAAACCCGTTCTGCGCGAATGCAACCGGGCGTCGCGCACGCCACCTTGCAACGTAGCGCCGCGCCCCACGGTCTGCGGTTCGGTCCTGACCCGTCGTCACACTCGCGCTGCACGATCGGCGGCATGATCGGCAACAACGCCTGCGGGTCGCGGGCACTCGGGTATGGCCGGACCAGCGACAACGTCCGCGGCCTGCATGTGGTCACCGCAGCGGGGGAGCACCTGAGGCTCGGCAGCCTCGCCGGTGCGGAGGGGGCTTCCTCGGCCCTGCTCGAGTCGCTGCGAACCACGGTGACCGGATCGCTGGCAACCATCAGGACGGAATTCGGTCGTTTCGGGCGGCAGGTCTCCGGTTATGCGCTCGAACCATTGCTTCCCGAGAACGGGTTCGATGTGACGAAGCTGCTCGTCGGTTCGGAAGGCACCCTGGGCGTGGTGGTCGAAGCAGACGTCGCCCTGGTCGCGGATCCGAGTCACCGCGTCATGGGGGTGCTCGGCTTCGGAAGCATGGTTGCGGCCGCAGCGGCCGTTCCGGCCATACTGCCCTTCTCTCCCATCGCGTGTGAAGGCCTCGACAGCAGAATCACCGACGTCGTCCGCTCGCTGAGGCCGGGTGCAGTGCCCGATATGCCGAGGGGTTCGGGATGGCTGTTCGTCGAGTTCGCCGGCGAGAATCGAGCCGAACTCGAGGCCACGGTCGCAACGGTGGCCTCGGTGAGCGGGGCACTGGACTCTCGACTGGTCGGGTCCGCAGCCGAGGCTGCCGCGCTGTGGAAGATCCGCGAGGACGGCTCCGGCCTGGTCGCCCGCACACCCAGCGGACGTCCGGCACACGCCGGTTGGGAGGACGCAGCCGTGCCGCCCCAGTATCTTGCCGAATACCTCGTTCAGTTCGAGACACTGCTGACCGGGCACGGGCTGACGGGCGTACCGTACGGGCACTTCGGTGACGGGTGTGTGCACGTGCGGATCGACTTCGACCTCGACGACGCGCGCGGCCGGGAGCGCTACGAGGAATTCCTCGATGATGCCGCGAAACTCGTCGGCACATACGGTGGCTCGATGTCCGGCGAGCATGGTGACGGCCGCGCCCGTAGCTCGCTGTTGCCACACATGTATTCGGCCGAGGCAATCGCCCTGTTCGGCCGGGTCAAGCATCACTTCGATCCGGCGAACCTGATGAACCCGGGCATCATTGTGGATCCGCTGCCGGCTTCCGCCGAAATCCGGTACACGACGGCACCGAAGTCTCGTTCGCAGACGGCGTTCTCCTATCCGCACGATGCCGACGGCCTGTTCGGTGCTGTACATCGGTGCACCGGCGTGGGCCGCTGCGTTGCGCCCAATCCTTCGGCTGGTGCCGTGATCTGCCCGTCCTTCCAGGCCACCGGGAACGAGAAGGATTCGACCCGAGGGCGCGCTCGGATTCTGCAGGATGCGGTTGCCGGGAATCTCGGGCCTGCCGGTCTGGACACCCCGGAGGTGCGCCAGGCCCTCGATCTCTGCCTGGGCTGCAAGGGGTGCAAATCCGACTGCCCGACGGGCGTGGATATGGCGACCTACAAAGCCGAGGTGCTGCACAAGCGATACCGCGGCAAGCTCAGGCCGAGATCGCACTATTCGCTGGGCCGGCTTCCGCTGTGGCTGCGATTCGCGCGCCGGGCACCCCGCTTGGTCAACCGGCTCAGCCGGATTCGTGCAGCACATCCGGTCGTCGCCTGGATCGCGGGTATCGACTCTCGGCGTGATATCCCGACGATCGGTGCATCGGCTGATCGGGCAGCTTGGCGCGCCGCCCAGCGGGCGACGGTGGCGAGCGCCGCGGTCAAAGATGTCGTTCTCTTTGTGGACACATTCACCGATAGCTTCACGCCGGCGGTGGCGACCGCACTGCTGGACGTATTGCAGCAGGCGGGCTACCGCGTCCATCTGTCCGACCGCAGCGTGTGCTGCGGGCTGACCTGGATCTCCACCGGCCAGCTCGACGGTGCGCGTCGGAGGTTGGAGCAGACCGTCGCCGCCCTGCACCCCTACGTCGAGCAAGGCATGATTGTGCTGGGAATCGAGCCTTCCTGTACCGCCGCGCTCCGCGCCGACCTCACCGAACTGGTGGGTTCCGAACAGGCGGCCGAGGTCTCGGCTGCAGTGCGCACCTTGTCGGAACTGCTCATTGATGACCAGGACTATCAGCTCCCCGATCTGACCGGTGTGCAGGTGTTGGCTCAGCCGCATTGCCACCACCACGCGGTGCTCGGCTGGGACACCGACCGCCGTCTGCTGGAGAAGGCTGGTGCCGAGGTCACCACGCTGGGCGGCTGCTGTGGTCTGGCCGGAAATTTCGGTGCCGAGCGTGGTCACTACGACGTTTCGGTTGCTGTCGCCCAAACTCAGCTCCTGCCGGCGCTGCGCGCCGCCGCACCGACCGCGGTGATCCTCGCCGACGGTTTCTCCTGCCGGACCCAGATCGAGCATCTGGCGGGGCTGCAGGGTGCGCACTTGGCAGAGTTACTGGCCGGGGAATCTCATCTGCAAGGCTGAGGGATGGAAAGCGCTGCGGGCAACGAAATACGTTGCTCCGCAGCGTTTTTGCTTTCTCGGAACCGCGCATTCTTCGGCTCGTCTACGGATACAGTGTTTCACGCGTCTGAAATATGCCTGAAACGCATGTTGATTACCTTCCTGATGTGGTCCGAGGAGATCGAGCGAGGAATGCTGTGTGGCACCGGTTTTTCTTCGGGCGGTTCTACTCCGCTCGTGGAATTCTGGTCGCAGATGCGGCAACAATCGGAGTTGGTATTAGCATCAATGAGCTCTGGCTCTGGTCCTGTGGCCCCGGTAACGTCTACACGAAGTGGTGAGTTACAACACAATCGAGAAAGTTCTCGGTGCGCATCACCGAATACGCATCCGATCCGAAATTTAGCCGGACGAAGAGAAGGTCGATCCCCCGGTATCCACCCAGAGTATGCTCGCGGGGGCGTTCGAGGAAGAGAAAGCCATGACTACAGACAATGTCGCCCGGGATGTTGACGGCGGCTCTCCGGGGGTTGATTCGGGAAACGGCAAAAGCCGTCTCTCGGGAAATATGGGCGTTGGTGAGCTCGCGATCAGTGTCCTTGCCTTCTCGGCTCCATTGGCGACGGTTGCCGGATTCATCCCCGTGCTCCTCACCTTCAGCGGTCGCACGTCTCCATCCATTTATATCGGTGTGGCGATCTTGCTCATCCTGTTCTCCGTGGGCTTCACGACCATGGGGCGTCGAATTCCCAACCCGGGTGGCTTCTACTCTTTCGTCACTGCAGGGCTCGGTCGTCCGATAGGACTCGGTGGAGCATTCCTGGCGATTTACGGATATACCGCGATCGGATTCTTTGCTCCGCCCTTGTTCGCGGTCACAATCCAGAGTTATGTGACCGACCGGCTCGGCGGGCCGAAAATCCCCTGGTACTGGTACGCGCTTGCGCTGGTGATCGTGACAACCGCGCTCGCGTACCGCAGGATCGACCTGTCTGCCAAGGTCCTCACCGTTGTGATGGCGCTCGAAGTCGTCATCGTAACGGTCTTCGATATCGCCGCTTTCGTCCATGGTGCTCCAGCCGGCGGGGGTGGCGCCGATATCGCACTGCCATCGCTCACGGACAACAGTCTCGGGCTGGCGGTGTTGTTCGTGGTCGGCAACTTCCTCGGTTTCGAGGCCACTGTGATCTTCCGCGAGGAGGTCCGCAATCCTCAGAAGACCGTTCCCCTCGCGACTTACATTGCGGTGGGCAGTATCGGAATCTTCTACGCCATCGCAGCGTGGGCCTTCGTGACCTTCTTCGGCGCCGACAAGGCGAAACAGGCCGCCACCGACAACACCGCAGGTTTGTTCACCACGGCAATAGCGCGCCTGACCGGCTCGATCGTGGTTGACGTCGTCACTGTTCTGCTGATGACCTCGATTCTCGCTTCGGTGTTGTCGATTCACAACGTTTCGGCGCGGTACCTGTACTCGCTCGGCACCGATGGCGTATTGCCGGCTGCACTCGGGAAAGTGCATCCGCGTCACGGGTCGCCGGCCTTCTCTGCGGCGCTCATCGGAGCGATCTGGGCCGTTGCTATCGCGCTGTTCAGCATCTTGCGCGTGTCACCGGACAAGCTGTATCCGATCGCAAGTGGTACCGGAACTTTTGCCGTGTTGGTACTGTTGTTCGCTGCCAGTATCGCGGTATTCGTCTACCTCTATCGAAACCGCGCGACAGGATCGGACTCGGTGTGGCGGACTGTGGTCGCGCCGGTACTGGCCGCAATCGGGCTCGGAGGAGTCGTCTACCTCGCGATGGCGAACTTCTCCGACCTGATCGGCGGCACCGGCATCATCGCCACATTGTTCCTGGTCTTCACTTTCGCGCTTCCTGTCGCCGGTATCGCGCTGGCCTACTACCTGAAGGCGAAGAAGCCAGAGGTCTACCAGCGGATCGGGCGGCAGCAGTTGTAGGCGATGAATAGGTTCCACTGAATGAGGGGCAGGTGCCGCGGACGGCGAGATCGTCCGCGGCACCTGTATTTGTGATTCCACAGTGTTTCCTGCGGCCTCGGAGTTGAGGCGGCCCGCTTTGCCGATGTAGTGGGTTACGGGTTCAACCGAAGCGAAGGAAAACTTGTGCGAGTTCCGGGTGACGTGTATCGATGAACAATGAGCTCGTGAACTTCCAGAATATGGGGACGCGGACTGTAACCGTTCCTGCCGTGTCATTTTGGGACACTCGAGTTCATCGGATAACGCTCTACAGTTATTCAGGTATGACCGGTTATGGGTCCACAATGTCGTCGACGCACGACCACGGTTGAAATCCCCAACGAAGGAGAATATGTCTGATGAGCACGAATGCCGAGCTCTCGCACCAGCTGACCGACGCCATTAATGCCCACGACGTGCCTGCCATCGAGGCGCTCTTCGCCGCTGACAGCGTCTTCAAGCCCGCTCAGGCCGGCGTGGAGATCACCGGTCGGGAAGATGTGGCCAAGGCGCTGGTTGCGTGGCTCGACAAGCATTCGACATACCGCCTCGAGACCATTCGTGAGTTCTTCGTCGGCGACACCGGCTACAATGAGTGGCGTTTCGTCGCCAAGACGGTGACCGGTGAGGACATCGAGACCCACGGTGTCGACTACTTCCGCTTCGCAGGCGGGAAGATCGTGGAGAAGGATTCTTTCCGGAAGATCTGAACGTACAGTGCATTTCCTGCCCGCGGATCCCGCTGCCACTCCGGCGGCGGGATCCTCGTTCGTGTGGGGTAGCTTGTGCGACGGCTCGTGCAGCTCCCGTGTCCTCGGGACTCGGAAATATTCTGGCTGTTTCACGATGGGACATTCCGGCCGATGGCGGCGGCTGCATTATTGGATCGTCAAATCCATCCGACCCCATCGGCGTCGCGCGAATTGTCATCGTGAGGTTCGCAGCCGGCGTCGGACGCCTTCGAGGGCGTGATCACCATGAAAACCATCGACAACAACTTCTTCAGCTGGACCGCTCGCCGCTTCCCGCTTCCGAGTTCCCGGATGGATCCGGATCTCGGGAACCTCGACCTCGGGCTGATGGTCGGCGGACGCTCGGCGCGGCTTCTCGCCTTCGACGACACCCGCTACACCGTACTCGTGGTAGGCGAGGTGTTCGGTGCGAGTGATGTCCCAATGCGGATTGTCGTCGAGGAACTCTTGTTGATCGCTGGTGCGCGTTCGCATCGGCCGGCTGAGATTCTGATCGCAGCCGAGGCACAAGCCTGCACACCCCTTCACGCTGAGCTGGTCCGGCAACTATGTGGCGGCGGATCCCTCCGTGAACTTGCCATAGGGCTCGGTGCGCGATCGGTTGTCGTCGACTGGTTCGACCCTGTAGGGAAAGCCGCCTGAGAAGGAATCCGGTGGATTGGTCGGCTCGGCAGGCGCTTACTTCTGCTCTGCGAGGCCGGTGCCGGAGCGAAGCCACGGTGGAGGAACGAGGCGGGCGGAGGTGTTCTGCTCATATGGAAGTCGGCCGGGAATCCACCTGATCAGCTCGACTACCAATCCCCAGGAGGTCATCAGGTACGCCCAGTCCGCACCATCGATCGGGCCTCCCTGTTCCTTCTCCAGAGATCCCAGGACACGCACATCGTTTCTGTTCTTTATCTGTTCGAAGACGGACGATATTTCGTCCACATAGAACGCGATATGTGCACCGCCGGGCTCCGATGGGCGAGGCGGCTGCTTGTCCGATGTGGTCGGCCGCGTGTACTCGAGCAATTCTATATTGTGAGTGTCGCCGTGGTTCAGTACGGCGAGTCTGACCGTAGCGTTCTCAGGTTCTTTTTCACCCGGCCAGATATATCCACAGTTCTCGTACAGGCCTGCTCGGAAGACTATTTCACAGTCGAAAACATCCACGAAGAATGAGATAGCCTGTTCGTAACTGGTCAGGTTGGGGCGTTGATGCTGGTGGGCGCGTCGGCGTGATTTTGCCGGGTGGGTAGTGAATCCTGTTGCGGTGCCCGCTGATCCACGCATGTCGCCTGAGGAGCTGGCTGAGCAGTTGGCTCAACTCGCGGCCCGGCTGACGGTAGTGGAGACTGAGCATCGGGTGGTGCTGGCTGGCAAGGATGCCGAGATCGTGGCCTTGACTGCCGAGGTGGCGGGGTTGTTGGTGGAGGTCGGTAACCTGCGGGCGGAGAACGCCGAACTCAAACGCCGGCTGGGAATGAACTCGCAGAACTCGTCGAGACCACCGTCGTCGGATTCGCCGTTCGTCAAGCCTGCCCCGAAGTCGTTGCGCGGCAAGACCGGCCGCAAACGTGGAGGCCAGGACGGGCATGCGGGGTCGACGTTGGCGATGGCCGACCGGGCCGACGAGGCGGTCGCGCACGAACCGGGGGCGTGTGGTGGCTGTGGCCGGGATGTGTCCGGTGGTGAGCTGGTCGGCGCGACCCGGCGGCAGGTGGTCGACCTGCCGGTGCTGGGTCTGCGGGTGACCGACCATGTGTTGATCACCCGGCGTTGTGAGTGTGGTTGCGACACGACCGGCACCGCGCCCGCGTATGTCACCGCGCCGGTCCAGTACGGGCCGAGAGTGGCCGCGATCGGGACGTATCTGTATGCGGGACAGTTCCTTTCCCGTGACCGGACCGCGCGAGCCCTCGACGAGTTGTTCGGGGCCGCGGTGTCGCCGGGCACGGTGTCGGCGTCGTTCGCCCGCCTGGCCGGCAGCCTCGACGAGTTCACCGCCGTGGTGAGGACAGCGATCGCGGCGTCTCCGGTTGCCGGGTTCGACGAGACCGGTTTCCGGGTCGAACAGAAGCTGCGGTGGGTGCACTGCGCGCGCACCGAGACGTTGACGTTGATCACCGTGCACGACAAGCGCGGGGTCGAGGGCATGGAAGCCGCCGGGGTGCTGCCCGGCTTCGCCGGTGTCGCCGTGCACGATGCGTGGGCGCCGTATGACACCTACACCGGCGCCACCCATCAGTTGTGTGTCGCTCACGCACTGCGTGAGCTGGCCGCCGTCACTGAATACCTTGGGCCGCAGCGGGAGTGGCGGTGGTCCGAGCAGGCCGCTGACGCGCTGACCGCGCTGGGCCGGCTCCACGCGGGCGGTGCCCGCACCGGAGCCGAGGTCGACGGGCATGTCCACAGGTTGCGGTCCGCGGTGCAAATCGGAATCACCGACAACGCCGCCCGCACCGACGCGATCGGCCGCAAACATCACGCGCTCGCTCGTCGCTTGCGGTCTCGCCATGATGATTACCTGCGGTTTCTCACCGATCCGGCGATCCCGCCGGACAACAACGGCAGCGAGCGCGACATCCGGATGATCAAACTCCGTCAGAAGGTGTCCGGTTGCCTGCGGACCCTGACCGGCGCGGAGCATTTCTGCGCGATCCGCAGTTATTTATCGACCGCCGCGAAACAGGGCGCGCGGCACCTCGACGCCCTCGTCCAGCTGGCCGAGGGCCGCGCTTGGCTGCCCGCATAACCTAACCAGTTACGCCTGTTCCAGGTTCGGAACGGCAAATCCTACGTGGTCGATCGTCAGTCTGTTCGCATTCAAGGTGCTTTCCTTCTCTCGGCGGAAATGGCACCCGCACGCCGGGATGCGGGGTGCGGGGTGGGTCTACGATGGGAATACCGCCGAATCGGATCGAGGCGGTGCGCCAGGAGAGCTGGACCATCTTATAGTGCTGGCTCTGGTCGGCGGCATTATGCGTAGGAGAAAAACTGGAATTGACCTACCTCGGCCTCGGGTGATGGGGACGGAAATCCGGGGGGATTACTCACACGAAGGCCTCGTGGTGGAGAGCCGATTGGTCGGGAGTGGTGGCGGATTGCAGTGGGGTATGGCATCAGGTGTTCGAGCCGGAACGCGAAACGCCCGCCCAGAGGTATGGCTCGGGCAGGCTGTGACGCACCAGAGTCACGGGCCGAGGAACAATCGTTCGCAGGGGAGACGCGGTAATGCTCGATTGCCATCGGCGGCATCCTGGACCAATTCGGCTTTGCACGAATGCCTACTCCACAGCTCGTGCATCAGGTTACGGGCTGCTGCTGCGGTCGCGACGTAGTCCAGGCGCTTATCCTGTAGCCAGATCCGCAGGTGCATATCCTTTCCGGGCCGTGTATCGGTGGTCATGGATACTGCCGACCCCGATCGACTGCCATCGGATCGAACATCAGACGTCGCCTTGGCTGTGGAGAGTGTTGTACATCTGGACCGCGCTCGCGATACCGACCGGAATGCCGACTGCGGCCCCGCCGACGATCGCGCCGACGCCGCCGATCGTGGAGGCGCCCAGCAAGCAGCCGCCGACGATGCCGAGCGGGGTGCCGACGATGGTCGGGGCGGTGAGTACCCCGCCGGTCACGATCCCCACAGGGCAGCCGACCAATGCTCCCGTGACGCCGCCGACCATGCCTCCGACACCTGTCGCCAACCCGAAGTTGGTCGCCGCGGTTCCCAGCGCGGATTCGAAGTCGCCCATCTTGTCCACCGGCTTGGCTGTGGCGTTGGGCGTAGCGCTGTCTACCGGCCGGACCGTCGGATTGTTCTGCAGTGCAGCCGCTGTGGGTGTGGGGGCGCGGTACACCGGTGTGGTGGGTGCGGCTGGTTGTGGGACTGTGCGCCCCCAGACCGGCTGTCCCTGCGCGTTTTGGACTGATACCTGACCACCCGCGGTAGTCACCGTTCCGATCGGAGTCACGATCTGGGTCGACATGGTCGACGCATTACCGGTGTATTGGACGCCCGGCGCGATCTGTACTGTGACGGGACTGCCGTCGGTCGGCGGTGTACCGCCTGTGCCGGGGGCGGCGGCATTCGCTGTCACCGTCCCGGCTGCCACGGCACTCGCGGCCAGAGCGGTACCGGCCAGAACTCGTTGAATTTTCTTCATTTCTGACTTCCCTCTATTTCCGATTGTCGGCAAGGAATCGGTTGTCCGAGTCCGAGTCGACGTCGACCCGATATTCTGACGGCTGAGTTGTGGTATCGCGCGGAGCTGCTGAGTTCGCCGACTTTCGGGGCGTTGTATTGCTGTTTTTCGAGAGTCTGGTATCAATGGCAATGCGTGGAGTGTGTCATTTCGGGACACCGCCGTAGAGTCATCGCTCGAATTCCATGGGTTTCCGGCACGGCTGGTAGCTGATTCGGCAGTCCGGTCGATTGATGCAATCATTGTCAAATCTGGAGTCGGCCAAAGGATTTGGTCAGCCCAGTTCGGGAGTTGTATCGCTCGAGAAGTGGAACGTCCTCGATCAGAGGAATGACCAACGTTGCGTCAGATAGGTGGCGAATGCCGCTGCTACCGGGGGCAGTGTCCTGTTGGTCAACTGCGCGAGCGAAATCTGCCGGGTCAGGTCCGGATCCGTCTCCGCGGTGACGACTGGGCGGTCGTCCGTCGCAACGGAAGCGGGTACGAAGCCGAACCCCCCCAAATCCGCGACCAGTGCGGACACCAGGTGCGTGTCGTTGACTTCGACGACTGGAGTCGGGTAGGACTCACCGGCTGCGAAGAACCGTTGTGCCTCGATCGAAGCCCCCATGCTGCGGAGCAGCCCGATGTACGGCAGACCGACGAGGTCCGACGGCCGTACCGGCGTCTGATCGAGCAGAGGGTGGTCGCGGGGTAGGACCAGATGGAGAGGTTCGCGCATCAGTGGTGTGTTGGTAATGTCCTCGTCGTTTTGGCTTTCGCAGATGGCCAGATCGAACTGTCCGTCACGGAGGCCGGTGATCATCGCGCCGCGCAGTGACGTGACCAGGGACCAGCGCACATCGGGCTGTCCGTGGGTGTATTCGGCGAGCAAGTGGCTGATGGTGGGGCCGAGGGACGGCAAGCAAGTCAGTCGCACGACAGGGCTTTCGCCGGCCTTGATCCGCTCCATCTCGGCTCGTGCATCGGCGACCTCGGCAAGGATTCGGCGAGCCATCGGCAGCAATGCCCGCCCCGCGGTCGTCAGCCGTGCGCGCTGGCCCGAGCGATTCACAAGCTGGACGCCCAAGCTGGATTCGAGTGTCTTGAGGTCCTGGGATACCGCCCCTTGGGTCTTGTACAGCTGAGCTGCTGCGGCTGTCAGCGTCCCGGTATCGACGATGGCGATGAAGGTCTCGAGCTGCCGTAGTTGCACTAAGAGGGCATCCTTATGCTGCATGGCGCGGTCGGCTGCCTTGGCTGTGCAGAGTTTCGCGTAACCTGCGATTAATAGACTTCCTAATGATCCTATCAGTGACTGGTCATGTCGTTCGAGGTGGATCTACCGCAATCTGAGCATGTGCAACTTCTCGTACTCGACGCTCGCGACAACATCGCGATCGCGATCACAGATTTACATGTCGGAGGGGTGGCGACCGTGGGCGACCGAACACTCACAGTGAGAGACAACGTGTCTCGTGGGCACAAGGTGGCACTGGTACCGATCCGGACCGGCGCCGATGTCATTCGATACGGCGAAACCGTCGGCGTGGCGAGCGCTGACATCGAAGTCGGCGACCACGTCCACGTCCACAACGTCCTGAGTAAGCGTTTGCCAGGGAGGACGCAATGACGACCCCGCCGCTACAAGGTTTTGCCAGGCAGACGGGCCAGCCCGGTGCCCGCAACCATGTATTCGTTCTACCATCGGTGGTCTGTTCGGCCCTCGTGGCTCGCGAGATCGCCGAAGCCGCCGATGCGACAGCGGTGGCTCACCAGCACGGCTGCGGGCACATCGGACCCGACATCGTGCAGACACGTCAACTGTTCGTCGGTTTGGCGAGTTCGCCGAATGTCGCGCATTCCCTCGTTGTCAGCCTGGGCTGCGAAACGATTCAGGGCCGGGGTATCGCCAACGAGTTGGAACGACTCGGACATGAGCCCCGGTTCGTCGGAATCCAGGACAGCGGCGGAAGTTCAGCCGCCCGGGAAGCCGGCATCCGTGAAGCCACCGCGTTGAAGCGTTCCGCCGACAAAATCTCCCGTCACTCCGTGGATTCCAGCGACCTGACTCTCGGGGTTGCGGTCTCGCGGCACGACAGCCGGGTCACCGAGCTGATCACACATGCAGTTCAACAGGGAGCCCGGGTGGTTATCGCGGACGACGGCTCATCCCTGGGCGGGCTGCCGCTGGATACCGCCGAAATTGCGGTAGGTGAGGCTCCGACCGCACAGGTCAGCGTGGTCAAGAATGCCGGATCTGCTGGCTCGCAACTACTTTCGATCGCATCGTGCCGCGTGCAGGTCCTCGTCGAATTTCCGGCGAGCGATCAACCGCCGCTGAGCATCGCACTCGCGCCGGTCGTGAGCGTCCCGGAAAGCCACGGGCTGCACAAGCTGATCCCCGACGAGTTCGACGTCGATGCCGAAGCGTCGGCCGAGGAACTCTGGGACACCGTCCAGAGCGTCTTCTCCGGAAATCCGGCGAAGTCCGAGCTTCGGAACTCGACGACATTCGCCATCCCACGACTGCTGAGGACAATGTGAACACGACACTGATGGGTTATTCTCGGCCCGATGGCCGGTGGGGATTTCGGGATCACAATCTGGTGGTGCCACTTCACTCGGCGCTGTGCGACATCGCTTCGGACATCGCCGAGTCCGTCGAGGGAGAAGCCGTTGCTCTTCGTCACGAGTGGGACAACCCGAAGGAGCACCTCGACGGCGAGCGGGTGACCGCGGCTCTGGTCGGTTTCGCGACCCACCCGAACGTCGGCGCTACGGTTGTCATCGGACTGGGGCCGGACGTCGAACCCTTTGAGGCCGCCCTCGCTGCATCCGGCAAACCGCACAAGGTTGTCAGGCTCGACCAGGTCGGTAGTTTCAGTGCCCTGCAGGTAATCGCGGAACAGCAATTGCAGGCATTGATCGACAACCGAGTGCCGGCGGTACGACAGGAGGCGCCGCTCTCGGCGCTGTGCCTGGGACTGGAGTGTGGAAGTTCGGATGCGTTCTCAGGGATTACCGCGAACCCCGCGCTGGGCGTAGCCAGCGATCGCCTCGTCGAGGCGGGTGGCACCTCGATCCTCGCCGAGATTACCGAGTTGCTGGGGGCCGAGCACCTCCTGGCGCGGCGCGCGATCAACGAAGAAGTCGGTCGCCAGATTATCGAGGTCGTCAGCCGGTTCGAGCGTGATATCGCCCGGCACGGAGTGGATCTTCTCGGCAGCCAGCCGGCGCCCGGGAATATCGCCGGTGGGCTGTCCACGATCGAGGAGAAGTCCATGGGTGCCGCGCGAAAGGGGGGCGTCGGTCCCATCACCGGAGTCATCCAGTATGCGGAGCCGCCGCGCGGCACCGGTTTGTTCATCATGGATACGCCGGGACAGGACATCGAACAGATGGTCGCGATGGTGGCCGCGGGAGCGCAGATCGTCGCGTTCACGACCGGACGTGGCACGCCGACCGGGTCGCCGATTGCTCCGTGCTTGAAGATCAGTTCCAATTCCGAGGTGGCCCAAAGGCTTCCGGAGCTGATCGACATCGACGCAGGAACGATTCTCGACGGAACCGCGATCGAGGAGGTCGGCGAACTCATCCTCGAGGAGTTGATCGCCGTCGCCTCTGGCCGGGAGACCAAAGCGGAAATCCACGGGAACCGCGAGTTTGCTCTCAGCCATATTCGACCGATGGGTGTCTAAGGTACTGCGTCTGTCCCAAAACGGCACACACGGTTACTTTCCTGAAGAGCGACAATGAACAGAACATGATCCAGGGTCGCCATCGTCCCACCGATCGGCGGTAGGCCGGTTACGAGATAGATATCGTGCAAGGTTCAACGATTATGCGAGCACGTGGCGTCGCTCAATCATGCAGGGCGGTGTGCAGAGTTCGTTGCGGCCTTGCGTGGTTCTGTCGGTCTCAGCAGAAGCGGTCCGCCGCTGGTTCGGTAGCGGTGCGATCGATTGAAACGAACTCGAAACACGACTTCGGCAGGTTGCCCGATTGTCGCGGGTAGTGTCGGCTGGGATCGGTTGGAGGTTGCAGACATGTCAGAATTGGTCGTCCCTGGAACCGCTTCCACACGGTCGGCACAGGCGATCGCTGTGCGCCCGACCCGTGCTTCGCTCACCGAGCTGCGGGGGCTTCGGGAACGCTTCCTCGCCGATCCTGTGAACACCGATATCTCCGGAGTCCGGGATGTCATCGCTCGGTCGTGGCGGCGCAGTCTGGTGTGCCAGGTTGATCCGGAATCGGTCCGCACCGAGGTCCGTGAAAACAGGCTCGATGCGCCATTCCTCGAGATCGCGACACCGATTCTGGATCGGCTGGACGATATGGCGCGCCACACCGGTGCCTGCCTGTTCCTGTCGGATGCAACCGGTACGCACGCCATCAGGCGGGGCGACAGAGATGTACTGAGATGGGCCGACGCCCGGGCCGCAGTCGTCGGCGGTTACGTCGCCGAAGAGTTGACGGGTACGAATTCCGACGGGACAGCACTCGAGGAGGGGGTGAGTGTCCAGGTCTGGGGGCCGGAGCACTATGCCGAAGCCCTGCAGGAGACGTTCTGTACCTCCGCGCCGATCATGGACCCGCTGCGGAACCGAATCATGGCTGTGATCACGATGATGGTTCCCGAGAAGGTCGCACTCAATACGGCCCCGGGCGCACTTGCCTTCCCGGTCGAGTGGGCGGCTGCGGAGATCAGCCGTCAGGTCATGGACCGACTCGCGTACCGCGAGCAGGCTTTGTTGCGTGCATATATGCATGAATCACGGCTGCGGGGCGGCGATGCGGTGGTGGCCATCGACGAGCGGACCACGATCGCCAGCACTCGGGCGAAGCAGATGCTGACGACGAGCGATTATGCCGTGCTGTCCGGGTATGCGAGAGAGGCGCAGTCCTACGACGGGACGGTCGAGCAGGTACTTTCGCTGTCGGACAGCAAATCGGTGAGTATGACCGCCAAGCCGGTGACTGCGTACGGACGTATCGTCGGCGCTGTCGTGAGGTTGCGCGAGATCCGCGAGACGAACGATGGTAGTAAGCCGGTGCCGCTCTCGCGCAACGCTTTTCCAGCTCTGATCGGTGAGAGTGCGGTGGTTGTCAAGCTGCGGTCCGATGCTGCGGCGGCCCTGCGGCACATTGCTCCGGTGTGCATCACCGGTGAGCGGGGCACTGGCCGCGCTCACCTGGCTCGGCTCATGGCCGAGGTCAAATTCGGTGCCATCCGCGTCGTGGAGTGCGACTTCCACCGATCCGATGCCCTCGATGGCTTCGCCGCGGCCATCGAGTCCGCTGTGGAGAAGAAGCAACCCATCGTGGCACTCCATATCGACGAGTTGTCACCGGACATCATCGAAACAGCTCGCGAGCCCCTGTCGACGGCGGCGTCCCGTGGAATGCTCTTCGTGACCGCATACCAGGTGACCGAGGGCTTGCTCGACGTGCTGAGCACTACGGCACCGCTCGAGGTGCGAATGCCGGCGCTCCGATTGCGGCGAGACGACATCCCGCTACTGGTATCCCATTTTCTCGCTCGCGATGTGCACGGCCCGGCCCCGGTGGCGAGCGGAAAGCTGCTGCACGCGCTCACGAACGCGGAATGGCCGGGAAACATCTCGGAACTTCGCGATGTGGTATTGACCGCCGGCGATCGGAACCGATCCGGTCTGATATGCGTCACCGATCTTGCCGAGGCTCACCGGGCGTCGGTCGCACATGGGCGTCTGTCGCGATTGGAGGCGGCGGAGTTGGAGCAGATCCGACATGCTCTTGCGGAATCGCACGGCAACCGGGCGCGCGCGGCCGAGCTCCTCGAAATAGGGCGGTCGACGCTATATCGAAAGATCGATCTCTATGAGCGGCGAGGGTACGACCTCGGCCGCTGATCCATGAATTCGGCACCTGCGCTGCCGCTTTCGCACTGTGCACTCGGCATGTTTTCCTCTGACCTTGGTTCGGTGAGCGATCCGAATCAGTACAGTCCGGTCGAACATCGGACCGATGTGCTCATCCGGAACCTGGAATATGTTGATGTGCGGGGCTTGTCGACGTCAGAGGAGGTCGTGGAAATTGAATCGACTTGCAGGGAAGACTGCTTTCATTACCGGCGGAGCTCGTGGGCAGGGACGTGCGATTGCCGAGAAATTCGCCAGTGAGGGCGCGGATATCATCGTCTGTGACGTCGACTGGCCGATCAATACCGCGCAGTAACCTCTGGCGACTGCGGAGGATGCGTTGCAGACGGTTGACGCAGTCAAAGACGTGACCGCCGGATCGTTGCCGAGACGGCCGACGTTCGATACCAGACACAAATTGACAAGGTCGTCCGGATCGGAGATCGCCGAAGGGGAGCGGAGCGACGTCGTCGAAATCTGCCTCGGTGGTGTGTGGCGGACAGCAAAAGCGCTCGCACCACACACGATCGGCAACCGGAGCGGGTCGATCATTCTGACCTCGTCCACGAACGGTCAGGAGGGCGGGCCCGGCACCATGCATTACGTCGCTGCCAAGCACGGCGTCGTCAGCATCATGAAGTCCCCAGCGATCGAACTCGGACCGCACAATATCCGCGTCAACGTGCTGCTGTCCGGGCCGATCGACACCATCATCAGCGACAACCCTGGAACCAGGGCGCGGATCGTGGGTAAGCCGGGTGCCACCCGTGAAGAAGACCTGTCGGCCGTGCGTGACTGGCATCTGCTTCGAGGCCGATCCTCGTGCAACCGGAAGCGGTGGCCGACGGCGCGATCTGGCTCGCATCCGAGGAGTCGCCTCACGTCATCGGCCTGGAGATGGTTATCGACGCCGGCCACCGGGTCCTTCCGGTTGTCGATTTCAGCCCGGTCATCGACGATAAGCCGCCCGGTAACCAGGCTGTCACGTTCCAAGATGGGACGGTCCACGCCGACCGGATGCGCTGATGATGAATTGGTCGGCCGGACGGATCCGCGTGGAATGTCATGCCAATCCGCTGGTGGCAGTTCCCCGGCTGGCGCAGAAGGAAGGAGCAAGCAATGGGGCGTGTTGAGGGCAAGGTGGCATTCATTACCGGTGCCGCTCGCGGTCAGGGGCGTAGCCACGCCGTAGCGCTGGCGAAGGAAGGCGCCAATATCATCGCGGTGGACGTGTGTGCCCCGGTGGGTACCGCTCCCTACGCGATGGCGACGCGCGAGGAACTCGCGGAGACCGAGCGTCTCGTCAAGGATTCCGGCGGCGAGATCGTTGCTCGGGTCGCCGATGTCCGAGACCTCGATGCACTGACAGAAGCAGTGAATGAGGGAGTCCACGTCTTCGGTCGTCTCGATATCATTCTCGCCAACGCGGGCATCGTCAGCCAGGGCCTGACTGCGGAGATGTCGGTCGACAAGTGGCAGGAGATGATCGACATCAACCTGACCGGGGTATGGAAAACGGTTCGGGCGGGTGTGGGGCACATCATCAATGCCGGCAACGGTGGCACGATCCTGCTGACCAGCTCGTCGGCCGGGCTGAAGAGCCTGGACAACATCGGCCATTATGTCGCGGCCAAGCATGGTGTTACGGGTTTGGCGAAGGCGCTGGCCAACGAGCTGGGGAAGTACAACATCCGGGTGAACTCCCTGCACCCAAGCAACGTTCGCACTCCGATGCTGATCAATCCGGGCAATTTCAAGATGTTCCGCCCCGATCTCGAAGACCCGCAGCTCGAAGATGCCATCGAGGCATACGGCACCATTCATCTTCTCGATGTGCCCTGGGTCGAGCCGGAGGATGTGAGCAGCGCCGTCCTGTATCTCGTGTCCGACGAAGGGCGCTTCATCACCGGAGCGCAGTTCACCATCGACGCAGGTTTCCAGGCGAAATAGCTCTTCGGAAATCGACAACTGAAAGTGGTACTCGCGAATTCTATCGACGCCGAGTACTCGAGGAGGTTCGACCGTGTCGAGAAAAAGTTGTAGCCGAATCGGCCAGACACGTGAACTCGCGCAATTCGTGAGTGCCCTTTCGCTCGATCAGGTGCCGGGGACGGCAATCAAGCGCGCCCGGCAGGCGATCGCGGACGTTATCCGTGTCGCCCTCGCCGGTCGACGGCACAATATCGGGCAGATGATGCTCGCATATGTGGAAGATCAGGGCGCCCGTCCTGTTGCGAGCATTCTCGGTGGCGGCAGGACGACTCCCGAACTTGCGGGACTGGTCAACGGGACATTCGCCCATGCGATGGATTTCGATGATTCGAACCATCCGTTGTACGGCCATCCCAGCTGCCATTTGGTCCCCGCGATCTTTGCGGTGGGTGAAGAGCTCCGTATGCCGTTCGAGCAGGCTCTGGCAGCATACATCGCGGGTTTCGAGACCGCCGCTGCACTGGCCGGCGCGATGAATATGGCGCATTACGACACCGGGTTTCATTCCACCGGCACCATCGGCACCGTCGGTGCCGCTGCTGCTGCCGCTCGGATGATGAGCCTGGATATGGTCACGACCCAGCGTGTACTTGCGTTCGCCGCTTCGCGCGCGTCGGGTCTGCGAGCGAACACGGGCACAATGACCAAGCCCCTGCACGCAGGGACCGCCGCGATGTCTGGTGTTCAAGCCGCGCGCCTGGCGGCCCGAGGTTGGGGCGCCGATCCGGATGCGCTGGAGGGCGATCTGGGTTTCTGTTCGGCCTTCATGGGGCGACACAGCGGAGAGCCTGTCGAATTCACGGGTGATCTGGGCGGACGGTGGTCCATCACGGAACCATATGGCTTGGCCATCAAGGCTTTTCCGTCGTGCGGTGCCTCCCATCCCGCAATCCAGGCCGCTCTCGAGGCGCATGCGGAACTGGCGGGGGAGGACATAGCCCGTGTTCGTATCGGTGTCAGTGCCCTCGCCCTCCGGCTTCTCGTGTACGACAACCCGCTGACTGGTGACGAGGCGCGGTTCAGTATGCTTTACACCGTTTCGGCCGCCCTGATTCGCGGTCGTGTGGGGCTTGCCGACTTCACCGACGAGGCCGTCGCGGATCCGGCGGTCAAGGCCGTGATGGGAAAGTCGCACGTAGTGATCGACGATCGGCATCGTGACGGAACCGAGTTTCCGGCAACCGTTCAGATCGAGACCGTCAGCGGCCGTCGGATCGAGCGCACAGTGAATATTGCGCGCGGCAAGAATGCCGATCCGCTCAGCGAGTCCGAGCTTGAAGCGAAATTCGTCGATTGCGTGGGCGGGAACAGTGCGCATCTGTGGAGCGAAATCCGTCATGCGAAACAGGTAACACCGGTCAATGATCTTATCAGTGCAACGGCGCCGTTGATCGTCTCACATTGAAACACTCGGGCGAGCGCGAGAAAAGCGAAACTGTTGAAAAGGCCTTCGAAATACCGAGGGTTCCGTGTAAGGAGGATCGAAGTGGATATTGGGCTGTTCATGGTGCCGTTCCGGCTACCTGAGACGAGTTTGCAGGACGGCTTCGATTGGGATATGCAGGTTATCCGCTGGGCTGACGAATACGGGCTTTCCGAAGTATGGGTCGGCGAGCACACCACGCAGCGGTGGGAGCCGGTTCCCAGCCCGGAGCTGTATCTGGCGGCTGCGATCCAGCAGACCACCAACATCAAGTTGGCGACCGGTGCGAATATTCCGGCCAACCACAACCCGATTGCACTGGCACATCGGCTGATGCAGTTCGACCACATGTCCCGGGGGCGCTTGATGGTGGGTCTCGGTGCGGGTGCGACCCGTGAAGACCGCGAGATTCACGGCAACACCGAGCCTCAGGAAAGGATGGTCGAAGCCGTCAAGATCCTGCGCGCGGTGTGGGGAGCCGAAGGCCCAGTGCGATACGAGGGCAAGTACTGGACACTCGATATCCCAGCCTATGACGAGGGACACAGCGGTCCGTTCCTCAAGCCCTACCAGGACCCGCACCCGCCTTTGGCTATGGCTGGTCTGAGTCCCAACTCCGGCACGCTGAAGCAGGCCGGCATCCAGGGCTGCCTTCCGATGAGCTTCGCGGTGAACCGCGACTACCTGGCGGGGCATTGGTACAAGTACGTCGAGGGCGCCGAAAGCGTGGGTAACACTCCCGATCGTAATCAGTGGCGCGTGGCGCACACGGTTCTCGTCGCCGACACCGATGAAGAGGCGATGGAACTGGCTCTCAACGGTGCGCTGGGCCGGACGTACCGCGAATGGACGTTCCCGTCCTACGCGCGCTCCGGGATGCTGCCTCTCATGGCTCCCGAGCTCGACGAGCACGACCCGAAGACGCTGCCGCTGGAATATTTCGCGGAGAACCACTGGCTCATCGGTTCGCCGGATACGGTGGCGAAGAAGCTCGAACGTGACATCGAGGTGTCTGGCGGTTTCGGTACCTTGATCGCCTTCACCTTCGACTATCTGGACCAGCCGGAAGCCTACCGGCGCAATCTGGAACTCCTGGGCACCGAGGTTCTGCCGCGAATCAAAGACCTCAAGCACAAAACCGAGCCGCTTTCGTCGCTCCAGCCACCTGTTCCACGCTAGCTGCGGCTCGATCGCCCCATGCTGAAATCTGCTGCACACCAAGCTAACTCGGAGAATCCGGATGACGAATTCCTGTAACGATGTCATGCACCGCACGGAGATTTTCGTCGGCGGGAAATGGATCCGATCGGCGGGGTCGGAGGTTATCGACGTCATAGACCCCGCTACGGAAAACATTATCGGCTCCGTGCCGAACGGGACCGCCGAGGATGTGGAACGTGCAGTCCGTGCAGCGCGGGAAGCCTTCGGGTCCTGGTCGCAGACCAGTCCGGAGGAGCGGGCCGTATGGGCGCAGCGAATCGCAGATGCGGTCACTGCGCGTGCGGACGATTTCGCTGAACTCATCGCCCGTGAGATCGGTATGCCGCTTGCGCAGTCCCGCGCGATTCAGGTCAAATTGGGAATCGGTGACTTCGCCGTGATGCCCCAGGCGATCTCCGAGATCACCTGGGAGGAGAAGATCGATAACTCGATTGTCCTCCGGGAACCCATCGGTGTAGTCGGTGCGATCACGCCGTGGAACTACCCACTGCATCAGGTCACGGCGAAGGTGGCGGGCGCCCTCTGTGCTGGGTGCACGGTGGTGGTCAAACCGTCGGAGGTCGCGCCGTTCAGCGTGTTCCTCCTGGCCGAGGTGCTCGACGTACTGGGGCTCCCGCCCGGGGTCGTGAACATCGTCACCGGTGAGGGCGGGACAGTCGGCGAGGCGCTGGTCGCTCATCCTGGGATCGACATGATCTCCTTCACCGGGTCGACCCGGGCCGGCAGGAGAATTTCCGAGATCGCAGCTGCCCGGGTGAAGCCATTGGCGATGGAACTCGGTGGCAAATCGGCCGCAGTCGTGCTGGACGACGCGGACCTGGAACAGGCGATCACGGTCACTTTGTCGAAGTGCTATCAGAATGCGGGTCAGACCTGCAATGCCCTCACGCGTTTGCTCGTGCCGCGATCGAGGCTGGCCGAGGCGGAGTGGATCGCTGCCGCCGCGGCTGCCGAATACCGCCCCGGGCGTCCGTTCGGCGAAGGGTCTACGTTGGGGCCTCTCGCGAGCGAAGACCAGTTCCGGCGTGTGCGATCGCTCATCGACAAGGGGATCGAGGAGGGCGCGCGCCTCGTCCACGGTGGTGCCGACCGGCCGGAGGGACTCGAGCGGGGCTACTTCGTGGCGCCGACCGTGTTCTCGGACGTATCCGAGGACATGCTGATCGCGCAGGAGGAGATCTTCGGCCCGGTCGCGGTGATCATCGGGTTCGATGACGAAGAGGATGCGATCCGAATCGCGAACGGTACAGATTACGGACTTGCCGGCGCTGTCTGGTCAGCGGATGCGTCCCGAGCGCATCGAGTGGCCCGCCGGCTGCGCAGTGGTCAGGTCGCGATCAACGGGGGCGCCTACAACCCGCGAGCCCCGTTCGGCGGATTCAAACAGTCGGGCCACGGTCGAGAGGGCGGCCGGTTCGGCATCGAGGAGTTCCTGACCTACAAGTCCTTGCAGGTCTGAGCTGGACCGAGCGGCCTCGCGGCGCCCACCAAAGCGTCGGACTACAACGATGATTCGAGAAAGTAGACAGCTCGATGGCGTATGCAACATACGAGTACCAGGACAGCCGACATGTCGGCCTGGTCGAGCACGGCGGAGACGGCGATCGACTTGTGCCGCTGACGGGTCTGGCGGAGCTCGGACGCGCCACCCCGGACGATGTGTTGACCGCTGCGGCGTTGCGACCGGAGGAGTCGGTTGCGGTGTCCGATGTGCGGCTGTGCCCGGTGATCCCGGCCCCGGACAAGATCATCTGTATCGGCTTGAACTACCACGCGCATGTCGGCGAGACCGGCCGTGAGTTGCCGACCTACCCGGTGATGTTCACCAAATTCGCTTCGTCGCTCGTCGGGCCGAACGACGACATCCTCTTGCCCCGCGAGTCGATGGAGGTCGATTACGAGGCCGAATTGGCCGTGATCATCGGGCGTCGGGGGCGCCGCATTTCGCGTGAGAATGCACTCGACCACGTACTTGGGTACACAGTCGCGAACGACATCTCGATGCGCGACTACCAGAGAAAGTCCCATCAGTGGCTGCAGGGCAAGGCATGGGACCGGTCCACTCCGTTGGGCCCCTATCTGGTCCGTCCCGACGAAGTCGACGTCACTGCCGTAGGTATACGCGCGGCACTCGATGGGCAGAAGCTCCAGGATGCCAATACATCTCAGTTGATCTTCGATATCCCGACGTTGATTTCGACCATCTCGGAGTTCGCGACCCTGTTGCCTGGCGACGTGATTCTCACCGGTACTCCGGGAGGTGTCGGCATGAAGCGGGTCCCCCTATCTTCCTCGAGGACGGACGTCGGATATCCGTCGAGATCGACGGGGTTGGTTCTCTGACGAACACCGTGCGCACAGAGTCCTGACCTGGCTTTACAGGGGACGGGGAGCGGTGCCGGATGGAAGATTTTGGAACACTTCGCCCCAATCATGTTTCGTTACCGTTTATTTCGGGCGAGCGCCCAGCGATATCCACATCAGAGAAGGAGGTCACCGATGCGTGTGATCGAGCCGGTGACAGCCGACGACCAGTTGCGCCGCGCCTTCGGGTGTTTCCCGTCCGGGGTGGCAGCGGTCTGCGCCGAGATCGACGGGGTGCCGGTGGGGCTGGCAGCGAGTTCGTTCACCTCGGTGTCCATGGATCCGGCACTGGTATCGGTGTGCATTCAGCACACCTCGACGACGTGGCCGAAACTGCGTCGGGCTCGTCGTCTGGGGCTGAGTGTTCTGGCCGAGGGGCAGGATGCGATCTGCAAGCGCCTCGCCAGCAAGGTCGGTGACCGTTTCGATGGCACCAGCCGGACAGTGGCCGCCGATGGCAGCATATTCATCGACGATTCTTCGCTCTGGCTGGACTGCACCGTTCGCGCGGAGATCCCCTGCGGTGACCACGACATCGTCATCCTGAACGTGCACGGCACTTTCGCCGATCCGGTGTCTTCGCCGCTGATCTTCCACGGCAGCCGTTTCCGGCGCCTGGCTACGATGTGAGGCCGGGCCAGGATGACGCTGTTTCGACAGGACGACGCTGCAGCACGAGTCCGTGCAGCCGTCTCGGCGATCGCCGCGGGACGGCCGGTGATCGTCACAGACGACGCCGACCGGGAGAACGAGGGTGACCTGATCTTCGCCGCCACCCATGCGACGACCGGCCTGGTGGCCTTCATGGTGCGGCATACTTCGGGATTCATCTGTGTGGCACTGCCGGAGTCCGAGTGCACGCGTCTCGGTCTGCCCCCGATGTGTCATGAGAACGAGGATCGATTCCGGACTGCTTATTGCGTCACCGTGGACCTGCAGGGCACCGGCACCGGTATCTCGGCACAGTCGCGTGCCCGGACGATCGCGGCGTTGGCCGCGCCGGAAACGACTGCTGCCGATCTCGTGCGGCCGGGGCACGTGGTTCCGCTGCGGGCGAGAGAAGGCGGAGTTCTGACCCGCAACGGACATACGGAGGCCGCAGTCGACCTGGCCCGTCTTGCGGGATTGCCGCCGGCGGGGGCCCTGTGCGAAATAGTTTCGGCGGACCGGCCCGGCGAGATGGCCCCAGGCCCGGAACTACAGCGGTTCGCGGCCGAGCACGACTTGATAATGATCTCCATCAGGGATCTGATCAGTTATCGCGAGCGTACGGAGCCTCAGGTTCGTCGTGGTGCATCGACGTCGTTACCCACGGTGCACGGTCGGTTTCGGGCGATCGGGTACGTCGGTCGAGACGGCGGGGAACACGTCGCGCTGGTGGCAGGGCCGGTCGATCGAGTTACCGCGATGACGCCGGTCTATGTACACAACGAGTGCGTCATGGGTGATGTCTTGCGATCGAACGCGTGTGAGTGCGCAAACAAGCTCGAAGACGTGTTGGGAAGGTTCGCCGCCCAAGGTAGTGGCTTAGTCGTCTACCTCCGTGCACCCGGCGCCTCGGGCATGTGCCGCTCGCATGAGGCCGTGGACCCCACGGGCGGTACCTCGGTCATCGCAGAGTGGATCCTCGCAGACCTCGGCGCCGTACGGTCGGAGCGGAGCGAGGATCGAGAACCGTTTCCCGAGATCGAGCGTCTTCCATTTTCCGCATGAAGGAAGCAAGCGCCTCCCAGCGCTCACCGAAGGAGTTATCGACGTGGCCGACAAGGTCCATTTGACGATTCGGGAAGCCACCGATCTGGCTACCGCCGTTCTCAGCGCTATCGGAACCCCGCACGACATGGCCGGAGAAGTCGCTGAGCACCTGGTGGAGGCCGATTGTGTCGGGCACTCCTCCCACGGAATCAGCCGTCTGCCTTCGTATGTCGATTTCGTCGATCGCGGTGTGGTGATCCCGGATGCGAGACCACAGGTGATTTTCGACGGATCTTCGCCGGTGGTGAGCGCAAACTGGGGGTTCTCCCATGTCGCTGCCCGCATGGCCATTGATCTGGCATGCGAACAGGCCCGCACCCGGGCGATCAGCATGGCGGGTCTCGTCCGAAGCACCCATCTCGGCCGGCTCGGTGCGTATATGGAGCGTGCATGCCGTGCCAATTGCGTGGCTCTCGCCTTCGTCGGGGGGATGGGCGGCAAGCGTCTGGTCGCACCGTACGGCGGGCGACAGGGATTACTGGGATCCAATCCGGTCGCGGCGGGCTTTCCCACCAGCTCCGGAGCTCCTCTCGTGGTGGATTTCTCCACGGCATCGGCACCGATCGGCAAGATCATGGTCGCGGCGATGGCAGGTGAGCGTATGCCGACGCAGAGCCTGGTCGACCGGAATGGTTACCCGACCGATGATCCGAATGCGCTGGAAGACGGCGGAGCCATGCGCACATTCGGCGATCACAAGGGCTTCGGGCTGGCTGTGCTGATCGAATTGCTGGGAAGAGTATTGCTCGGATCAGCAGCACTCAGTGACGGCGGCGGCAGTGCCATCTTCCGTGATCAGGGATTATTCCTCGTTGCCATCGCGGCGGACGCGTTCCGCGATCTCTCCGACGTGCTCGACGATGCGGAGGCACTGCGCGAGTCGATTCATGCGGTGCCGCCCGCCGCGGGAATTGCCGGGGTCCTCGCACCCGGCGATGTCGAGCGGCGGAACCGGAATACGCATGAAAGCGGCTTTTCCATCAGCGTCGGCGCCTGGGAGAAGATCAGGGACGCCGCGGTGCAAGCAGGAGTTCGGGACGACAAGATTCCACATCCCGCATAGACCGGTTGAGTCACGGAATCTGTTCGAGGGCGCCGCATTGCGGCGCCCTCGATTTCGTCGTGCGAATGGTGCATCGGGCGGATCTCAGCGCTGCGACCCCGAATCCGAGTACGTCACGGTAATGGACGTATCAAAATGGAACACTCTGGTCCGTGACCACGCATCATACACTGACTCGAAGCATGCGACGCAGATCACACCCTAGCGATCGAGTGTCTGAATTCATTTATATGAGTGAGTCAGGACCTTGGACCGAATGTGCGGGTTAGATCAGTCCCCGGCCCGGTGCCGTATGCTTTGTCAGTACTTGTGGATTGCCTGTGTGCGGGCTGGATCTACAGGTATCCCGCAGAAAAATCTAGGAACCAACGATGACGATAGAGTCTCCTCCTGCAACGCCCGACCCGGCGTCGAGTTCGGACACGGGGCCGACACGCTTGTCGGGAAAGCTCGGTGTCACCCCGCTCGTGTTGAGCGTCTTGGCGTTCTCAGCCCCCATCGTGACGGTCTCGGGTTACATCGCGTTTACAATCAGCTTCGCTGGTCCGCAAGCGCCACTCGCTTACCTGCTAGCCACCGTTATTCTCCTCGTCTTCGCGGTCGGCTTCACCGTCATGACCAAACACATCCCTCGTCCGGGTGCGTTCTACGCGTATATCTCGACGGGTCTGGGGCGAGTTCCCGGGCTGGGGGCAGCGTTCTTGGCCGTCATCTCCTACATGATGATCATGGCCGGACTCTACTGTTTCACAGGTGTCACCCTCAGTTCGCTGATCGAGAACTTCGGCGGTCCGTCCACTCCGTGGTGGGTCTGGTCGCTGGCGTCCTGGGCGGTCGTCAGCGTGCTCGGCTACTTCCACGTCGAACTGTCGGCCAAGGTGCTGAGCGTGGTCATGGTGTTCGAGGTCGTACTGGTGATGATCTTCAACATTCCGACCCTCGGAAAGGGAGGTGCCCAAGGTTTGTCGACAGAGCCCTTCAATCCGATGCATTTCTCCCACGGCGACCTGTTCGTAGCGCTCCTGTTCGCGTTCATGAACTTCATCGGGTTCGAAGCGACTGCACTGTATCGGGACGAGGTGCGCCAGCCAAGCAGGACTATTCCCCGCGCGACCTACTTGTCAGTGATCTTCATCGGTATTTTCTACTGCCTGTCCTGTTACGCTCTTATTTCTGCCTACGGTTCGAGCGCATTGAGTGTCGCTCAGAAGAATCCTTCGAATATGTTCAACCTGGCGGTCGATCGTTTCATATCGAACGGGTTCTCGAAGGTGTCGATGGTGCTCGTGACGACGTCCTCGATCGCCGCATTGCTGTCGACGCACAATGTGATCGCGCGCTATATCCATAATCTCGCCTCGGACCGGGCGATCCCGTTCTATTTCGCCGCCGTGCACAAACGGCACCTTTCGCCCTACCGGGCATCGGTCGCCTCGGCGGTAATCGTGGTGCTGGCACTCGTGCCTTTTGTGCTCGCCGGCACGGATACGGGTGTGCTCTACGGTGCACTGGGCGGCCTCGGGTCGACCGGTGTCATGATTTTGATGGCGCTGGTGAGCCTTGCGGTCTTCGTCTGGTTCGTGCGTAATGGCGTGCCTTCCGCGGAAAGCAAGTGGAAGGTTTGGGTAGCACCGATTCTGGCCTTCCTCCTCATCGCCGTCATCGTGGTGTTCGCTATGAAGCGTTTCGATCTGGTCGTCGGAGGAAGCCCGGGGCAGAACCTGTGGATGGTCGCCATCCTCATCGGCACACTGCTCGCGGGTTCGCTCTTGGCCGTCTTCTTCCGTTACGCCCGGCCGCGGCGCTACCAAGCTCTCGGTCGCGCGGACCGAGGGGCCGACGAGATCGCTGAATCGGTTGGGGGCACCGAGGCAGTGTCCGGCTAGTACTCCAGCAGCACTTAGTTATGTTGTGCGGTAGGCTCTTTGGTCGTGTCGATCGATGAGGATCTGGTTGCGTGGGTCGCGGGGCTGGATGATCTGTTTGGGCTGGTGGCGGGCCGGTTCTATCGTGCCGAGCCGCGATTGCGGGCGCGGGCGTATGTGCGGGGGTTGCTGGCGCCGTTGGCGGGGAAGAATGGCTGGACGCTTGCGGAAGCGGCGGGTGATCTCACCCCGGATGGGATGCAGCGGTTGCTGAATAAGGCGGCGTGGGATGTGGACGGGGTGCGTGATGACGTGCGCGCCTATGCGGTGGAGCATCTGGGCGACCCGGACGGTGTGCTGGTGGTGGACGAGACCGGTTTCTTGAAGAAGGGAGTGAAATCTGCTGGGGTGCAACGACAATACTCCGGAACCGCAGGCCGGATCGAGAACTGTCAACTGGGTGTCTTCTGCGCGTATACGAGCGTGAAGGGCCGCACTCTGATCGACCGCGAGTTGTATCTGCCCAAGTCGTGGACCGAGGACCGCAACCGCTGCACCGAAGCGAACATTCCCGATAACGTGGAGTTCGCCACCAAGGCCACCCTGGCCAAGGCGATGCTCGCCCGAGCCCTCGATGCCGGAGTCCCGGCCCGATGGGTGACCGCCGACGAGGCATACGGCGGGGACTACAAATTCCGGACCTGGCTCGAAGGCCGTCGCATCGGGTATGTGGTGGCTGTGCCGCGCAGTCAGACCATCCCGATCACCGACGGCTGCACGCGTGCGGATCACCTTGTCGCACAAGCTCCTTCGGAGGCATGGAAACGCCTGTCCTGCGGTGCCGGCGCCAAGGGGCCACGCATGTTCGACTGGGCGGTAGCCTCACTACCGGTCTACGAGTGGACCACCACGGCGGGCTGGAGCCGCTGGCTGCTGGCGCGCCGCGCGCTGACCCCGAACAGCAAAGGCGAGCTGGAGATCGCCTACTACATGTGCTACGCACCCACCGGCACCAGCGACGACACCCTCATTAGGGTCGCCGGCTCCCGATGGGCCGTGGAGGACTGCTTCCAGACCGCGAAAACCGAGGTCGGACTCGACCACTACCAGGTCCGCCGCTACGACGCCTGGTACCGCCACATCACCTTGGCCATGCTCGCACACACCTACCTCGCCGTCACCGCCGCTATCGCCCCAAAAGCATTGGCAGCGGCCTCATCTCGCTCACCCTCGGCGAAATCCGCCGTCTTCTGGCACACGTGATCACCCGCAACTTCCCCCGCCCGACCATCTGGCGATGGTCGATCTGGCGCCGACGCCACCAATACCGCGCCAAACAAGCCCACTACCAGCGGCGACACCGATTACATAACTAAGTGCGGCTGGAGTACTAGTACTGCAACGGCGTTTCGGTGGTGGGGTTCTGGTAGATCTTGCGTGTGGTGTTGGATCGTGTTGTGGCCGAGTTGGATTCGTTGATGTCGCGGATCGGGGGCCGGTTCGGGCGTGTGGAGCCGCGGGCGCGGGCGCGGGAGTATGTGTCGGGCCTGGTGGCGGGTCTGGAGCGCAAGAACGGGTGGACGGTGTCCGAGCATGCCGGTGCGGTGTGCCCGGATGGGATTCAGCGGCTGTTGCGTACGGGTGGGTGGGATGTGGACGGGGTCCGCGACGACGTGCGCGCGTATGTGGTCGAGCATCTGGGTGATCCCGAGGGGGTGTTGATCTGCGACGAAACGGGTTTCCTCAAGAAGGGCAGGCGTTCGGCAGGGGTGCAGCGGCAGTACTCGGGCACGGCCGGGCGCACCGAGAATTGTCAGATCGGCACGTTCCTGGCCTATGCATCGCCACGCGGGCATGCGCTGATCGACCGAGAGCTGTATGTTCCGCAGTCCTGGATCGATGACCGCGACCGGTGCCGGGACGCGGGTATCCCCGACGAGGTCGAGTTCGCGACCAAGCCGCGTCAGGCCATCGCCATGCTCGAACGGGCGCTGGCGGCGGGGGTGCCGTTTTCGTGGTTCACCGCCGACGAGGCCTATGGTCAGGCCGGGTACCTGCGCGAGTGGCTCGAGGGTCACGGTGTGTCGTATGTGATGGCCACCCGCTGTGACCACGCGCTGACCACCCGCGCCGACCGCACCGCGCGCGCCGAGACACTGATCGCGGAGCTGCCCGCGAGCCGGTGGCAGCGGTTGTCGGTCGGCGCCGGCGCGCACGGGCCACGCGAATACGACTGGGCGTACCGGCAGATCGACGGGACCTGGAAACGCGGGCGCGGGCATTGGTTGTTGGCGCGTCGCTCGTTGACTCCCGACAGTAAGTGGACAACTCCCCCGCCGAATCGTTCAACTCCACCCTGAAGGTCGAGTTCGTGAACTGGCACCGCTTCCGCACCCGCGCCGAAGCCGCGCTGCGGATCGTCACCTGGATCACCAGCTTCTACAACCCGACCCGCCGCCACAGCCTGTGCGGCGGAGTGTCACCCATCAACTACGAGACCCACATGGCCGCCGTCCGAGCGGCCTCGGCAGCGGCCCTGTCAGGAGACCAGGCTGCATAAAGGAGCCTCCACACTTCGAGGGGATTGACAGGGCTTCGTAGCAGGACGGTATACAGGCAGAGCAAAGAATCATCGGGAAATCTTGTTCAGCTGCGGTGCATTTCTCGATACTCTCTAGGCGACATGCCATATTCCATTCTGAATTGACGCGATAACTTCGACGCGCCGAAAATCCCCCACTGGGATGCTAGAACGCCGATATTCTCATTGCGCAAGGTCGGGTTACGGAGGCATTCCGCGAATCGGCGAAGGCGCTGGGTCCGTATTTCTCGGGAGATGCTGGTATCTGCCTCGTTGAATATTCGATGCAAATTTCGTACCGACATGTGTAGTGCCGCCGCGATTGATGCGGGATCGAGTGCAGGGTCGGCGAGGTTTTTACTGATGAAATACCGAACAGTAGCGATGAGTTCGACTTTGGTCCCGGTGAGCTGAAAATCGTCTCCCAAGTTTTCGCGTAGTATGGCCGAGAGGAGCGGACGGATAGCTCGGTTTACGCAGAAAAGCGATATTTCGTCGAACTGCTCGAGATCTTTCGCAATTGAGCGCAACAGTGTGGCGAGGGAGCTCGTAATATCAGACTTCCCGGTAATTTTCCTCCCGGTTATCCGGTGAACCTGCCCGATAGGCAAGCAGAGCGTTTCCTTGGGAACGATTAATAATGCGAGACTTGTCCCCCCGGGGGAGTGTAGACTGTATTCGCCGTCCATATCGTAGACGCACATATCCCCAGCGTTAAGGGTAGTCATCCCGTGTCCCTGCTCTACTATTGTAACTCCGCGAATAACATAGCATATCTTCCATGACTGCATCTCATGCACGTCTCGATGCTTTCGCTGCCGCTCAACCTCGACAGGGCTCGACAGCATGCTGATATTCAGATTCGCATCTGCACGGCGGGCGACGACACGGAATTTCTGCCTGGCCGCTGCATGGCTATTGCAATACAGCGGCCCGAACAATCGTTCTGTCTTTTCGCGCCACTCATCCACATCGTTACTTTCGATGACGGTGCAAAGCTCGTCATACTCTTGCGAAGTGTTATCGAATCTCATCACATCTCGCTATGTTGGTCCCGAAAGGGGCGGCAGAATTTTGGTTTTGGTATGGGTCTGCAAACTTGCGATCGGTGGGACCTTCGGAAAATCCCATAAATACCCGATTTCCCTTTCGCTCCGCACCTGCGGATAGATCATGTCGCACCCACCGTGCTGATGATCCGCGTTCGCCGCCGTCTTCTGGATGCCGCATGCGGGGTGTCGTGTGTTTGCTGTCGCATTACCAGAGTATTGTCGCAGGTGACATATCACGGCCCATCGGACGACTTCGGCCGGTCGGTTCGGACTGCCGCAGGTCGACGCCTGGCTAGCGAAGTCTCGTTACAGCGGTAAGGCTAGCCGGTTCCGACGGTTTCGGCAAGCTTACCGAAGTCAGGTATCGAAAATGGAGTAAGCATCGAATTGCGCACTCCAACTTGATGGTTCGGATAGTGTGATGCCTTCTCTCGATGCGGCAGCCACGTGGTCACTCATCTGGGCACTCGTCGATTGACGGTGCACACAGTCCGTCACTGCGCATCTGGGGAGCCGCTTTCCAGATAACGATCGAGCCGCCACCCCAAGAGTTGCTGATTGATTGCCATCAATCCGGTTGGTCGAGTGCGTGCCGCTGGTACAAGATGACGCCGCGTGAAATATCCCCGAGCCGAGTCGGGGTGCTGGGCGACAACGGAATTGGCAACGTCTCGAAGTGCCGGCAATCATATCGGTACCGCCTGCTGTGGTGGTGCTTGCACGACGCGCAACCAGCACCTTGCCGCTTACGGGTGGGCTGGCGTAACACGACGAGGACGGGCCAGGTCCAGCGGCCGGATGTCGGTGCCGATCGCCAGGATTCGGCGTTTCGTCGAGGCGAACGCGGCTGATCCCGGGATGACTTCTGCGACGATCACCACTGCGCACAGCGCTTCGGTCCGCCTGTCGCATCGCCTGTCCGAGTGAAGGGCCCTCACGGTTACCGACCCGATCAGAAGGGCGACGGCTGAAGGGTGTACCCGGCGCGTACCGGCCAATCCAAGGTTTCGTCACCAGTCGATCAGCGCGATCGCGGAGCGCTGGGGGATAGTCGATGCCACGAAGTTCAGTTGAATGCTCCGCGCGGTCTTTGGTGCGTCACCCCGGGGAGTACCAGGCTACCGCGTTGTCCACCCTCGATAGCCGGAACCACCGCCGACTCCGGTGACGTGGCACGGACCGACAAAAAAGTGGGCACTGGATGAGAAGCATACGGAAAAATAATCTGACACTATATTCGGTGTAGGCGCGATTGGGTCTAGCAGTTGCGATTCATCGTGAAAATCAATCCGGCGAAACGGTACAACATGGTTATTCTATTGACTTCCGGAATGGGGCCGCAGTTTCCGGATGACATCCCCTCACGGAGTCCTCGTTCGAAATTGTGTTCAAATCGGGAACTTCTTGCGGGTCTGCTGGCTGGGCTGCAGTCTCTCGTCGCGGTCCGGGATGTACTCGACTCCACATTGCTGCCCTCGGGGCAGAGACGAGAGTTCGTCTCTGCCTGACGGGGCAAGTCGACATACCATCGGTGCACGGAAGGTCTCAGCCCAGTCCCCAGCGCGAGATGGCGGCAGAGGTATCCCGTCCGCAGAGAATGAGTCGCGTGGATGATCCCTCGATCTGTTCGGTAGTTGTCGTGCGGTGAGCCGGCTGGGCATGCCCGGCCCTGGTGAACAAGTGCTGCCGCCCATCTTCGTCGCAGCAGACCAAGCACTCGACCCTTCCGACGGGTAACGACTGTAGTACCCGCAATGACATCTTTCAAATAGTTGCGACCGGACTGGCGAGTGAGTTGCGCGACCTGGACGGGTTCGATGCGTGCAGCGTTGAGGCGCCTTTCGGGGCAGTTTGATTCTGATGTTCTACCACTATTGATTCTGTCGTTCTATTATTTCCGGGAGATGCCTCATGGTCGCTCAACATAGTATGGATATCGCCGTCGTAGGGAACGGCGTACTTGGACTGTCGATCGCCGTAGAAATCGCACGCCGGGCACCGAAGATCAAAATTGCGGTAATCGGCCCTCCGGGACGGACCCTCGCAGCATCCATGGCAGCTGGCGCGATGCTGAATTGCTTCGCCGAAGTGACAAAGTACACCCATCAACATCCCGCTGCCGAAGCCAAATTCGCCATCGCACGCCAAGCGCTCGACGAGTGGCCCGCGTGGCTGGACAGACTCTGCGACGACGTCGGGGACGACGCCGCGGCGCTGCGCACCTCGCGAACAGGGGGCACGTTCGTGCTGCTCAGCAGCAGGTCGGGGCACATCGCCCAGGATAACTTCCAGGCCATGCGCACAGCGCTCATCGAGTACAACGAGCCGCACGAGCAGGTCGACCCCCAGGACATCGAGGGTCTGGAGCCCAGCCCCGGTGCACGCCCCTCTCAGGCCGTGCACCTGCATCGCGAAGGTGCTATCGACGCGCGGGCCGTCCTCGCCGCACTGGAGGCGGCAGCACGCCGTCACGGCGTCCACATTGTTCCCACCACGGTACAGGCCCTCCTAGCCGACGCGGACACAGTCGCCGGCGTGCAGTTCGCCGATGGCAGCACGCTCAGTGCCGGCACCGTCATCCTCGCGGCGGGAAGTACGAGCAGCGCTCTCGCCGACAGCGTCCTGCCTCCCGGCGAGACCCCACCCATGCTGCACGGCAACGGTCTGGCTCTGCTCACCCAGCGCACTGCCCCCCACACCGCCCGCGAGGTACTGCGCACACCCATTCGCGCTGGATCATGCGGCCTGCACCTCGTGCCCTTGGCCGGAGAAGGTCGGCAGTATCTCGGCGCCAACAACATGGTTACTCTCGATCCGGCACACGGGCCCGGGCTCGGCGACTGCCAGGCGTTCCTGTACCAGATGTGCGAGCAGATCGACCAGAAGATCGCGTCCTCGCACATCACCCACTGGCTGCACGGAGCGCGCCCGATGCCCCTGGACTGCTTCCCCATGATCGGTGAGAGCAGCCTCCGTGGGCTCCACTTCGCCACCGGAACCTATCGGGACGGCTTCCACTGCTCACCGGTCATCGCCCGCCACGTCACCGATACTGTCCTGAACCAGGTCACCACCAACCCAGGCTTCGACTGGTTCACTCCGAAGCGCCCGCCGATCCAGACAATGACCGTCGAGGAAGCCATCGCGGAATTCACTGCGCACGAAGTGGATGGCTCCTACGAATACGGCCTGAGCCTCCCCTTTTGGCTCGACAGCGAAACGGTCGCTCAACACTCGAAGCAGAGGGCTCGGCGAGTTCACGAACAGTTGGATGAGCTCGTTGCTCTGCCTCCGGACATCGTCATGCCTCTCCAGGGTCTTACCGCCTCGGACGGTTTAGCTGACTTGCGTCTTTACCTCCATGCAGCGCGTGCTTATCACCAGAAACCTGCACAGGCTACGGTAGTGTAGCCCCTCCTCGTAAAGGTGTCGGACCAGTGCGAGAATGCATTCAGCCCTGGGGATTGCCGGGCCCTTCGGGAGAACGCCCTGAAAACTCTGGATTTATCAACCTTCGATTCAATGAGAATCCTTTCGGTGGACAGTATCGCCGCTACCCTGAGCACTCACCAGATTTCCTTGCCCCCTTGTATCTGAGCGCACTGGAAATTCTCGATCCAACCACTTTTCAACAGACGGGCGACATCACCACCGAAAGCAACGGACGCCATCCCTCAGAAGCGGATGCGGTGATCACTCGTGGTGCCACGGAAGCGCTTGATCTCGTACTGCGGGCGCTTTTTGAACCAGGGAAGGATGCCGTGGCGGTCACTTGGCCGAGCTTTGGCTTCTTCGAGCGACTCGCAACACTGCACAACGTTGCACAATATCGTGTGCCACTCGGAGGGGCGCGGTATGACCGATTAGATATCGACCGCTTGCTGTCGCTTCCGGTGAAAGGGGTTTTCCTTTGTGACCCCAACAACCCAACCAGTACCTGTCTGGACGCCGACGACCTGGACTGCTTGCTGGATCGCTTTGACGGGGTCGTAATCATCGATGAGACCTATTCCGAGTTCACCGCTCGACCTTCACACCGCCACAAGCTGGACTCCCACCCCAGCCTGATCTCGGTGCGGTCGATGTCAAAGGGCTTGGGCATGGCAAATTTGCGGCTCGGAGCTTTACTCGGAGCACCTGCCATCCTTGACGCAGTACGTAAGGTTCGACCGCCCTTCCCCATCCCGAGCCTAGTCGCCGAGGCTGCCACAGCGGAATTGACCAAACCCGAACAACTCGCGTCCAGGATCGATGCCTGCGTGGCAGAACGCGATCGGTTGGCGAAAAACCTCATGGAGTGTCCTGATGTGCTCGACGTCTTTGCAGACGCCGGATTCATTTCCATTCGGATCGCTGACCAAGACTTCGTGACGGCGAAACTGCACGATGCTCATATCGCCGTGACACCCGAGCCAGAAGGTTGGCACAACCATCTGCGGATCTCTATCGGATCCCCGTCCGAGAACGCGAAGTTGCTTGCCGCTCTCCAACGGAACGCTCAACGTACCACTCCCTGATTCCCCTCTGTCCCATTCGCATTCACAAGAAGGTGAACACACGTGACCGAACAACTCTCCATCGATGAACCGCAGCAACTGGACGTCCACCAACATCCGATCAAGCCGATGATCCTTGTCTGCAAGGGCTCGGCCCGACTCCTCGGGAACAGGGAGCAAGAGCTGTGGGTATGAATGTGACTCCGTTTACCCCACACGATGCGGGTCACTTGGCCGATCCCGACGACGCTCTCGAAGCCGCGCGTCGCGAGTGCCCTGTTAGCGCAGTCAGTGATGTCCTGTTTGTCGTGGCCTCTGATACGGATGTCCGTGCGGTGTTTGAGGATAATGCGGCTTTTTCGAACAGCGGGAACTTCACGATTGGTCGCGAAGATCGGAATCATCTATTTCCTGGTATTACAAACCTCGACCCGCCAGTGCATACGGAACTGCGGTCGAGGCTTCTTCGGAGCATGGCTCCCAAGAAGCTGCGATCCCTCGGTCCGCACGTCGCTCGAGTCATAGCGAGGGCGCTGAACGGGCTGCCGCCCGCCGGCGAGGTGGAACTCCACAAGGACTACATATCGCACATCCCGTCGGCCGTGACGTACTCCATGATCGGCCTTCCCCAGGAGAACTGGTCCGAGGTCGAGGTCCTGGCGGACGCGCTGGTCGAGGCTGTTCCTGCGCCCGAGACGAGTATGCCGGAATACCACAGACTGATGGAACTAATGGGTCAGGTGGTGCGCGATCGACGCGAACATCCCGAGCAACGCCGGGACGACGTCCTGGACAATCTTTGTTTCGCTGCGCCGGGGGAGCGCGAGATGGAAGACCTCGAGGTCGTCATGCACTTGAGGCAGCTCTTCGCGGCTGCGACGGACACAACCCGTGCGTTGATTGCGAATTGCATCTACCGACTCTTGGAGCATGATGACTGGGCGCGCGTCGTTGCCGACCGATCGTTGCTCAAAAGCGCAATCGAAGAGTCTCTACGATTCGACTCGCCAGCGCAGTTCATGACCCGATCGGTAGTACGGGACACCGTCATCGGCGGGTGTCCTGTGACCGCGGGTCATAAGGCATACCTCAGCATCCAATCAGCCAATCACGACGAGGCTGCCTGGGGACCGACAGCTCGTCAGTTCGATATAACCCGACTGATTGCTGTGCAACATATCGCCTTTGGGCGCGGTATTCACAGTTGCCTCGGGGCGCCGCTAGCCCGCATGGAGGCGTATATGGCGATCGACACCCTCATGGATCATTATCCGCGCATGGCTGCTGGCCGTCGAGCGGCGTGGGAGAAGTGCGATGGGCTGCTTCTGAGGCGCCCGAAGGAAGTATGGGCCCAACTTGTGGGGGAAATGCCTTCAGTGACCGGCACCAACGCTGGGCAGGCGGTCGAATGAAGCGGATCGTACTGGATCGTGTCAAATGCGAAGGACACGGCATGTGCGAAGTTGCGGCACCGGCTTACTTCGAGCTTGATGATGAAGGCGCGCTGGCGGTACTGGAGCCGCAGGTCAGCACTGATAATGAATCGCGGGTCCAGGAAGCGGTTCGAAGTTGCCCGGTCGCTGCTCTGCGACTCAAAGCA
>NZ_BDCC01000068.1 GCF_001613305.1 Nocardia vaccinii NBRC 15922 | reverse complement strand
GAAGTTGCTTGCCGCTCTCCAACGGAACGCTCAACGTACCACTCCCTGATTCCCCTCTGTCCCATTCGCATTCACAAGAAGGTGAACACACGTGACCGAACAACTCTCCATCGATGAACCGCAGTTGGACACCGCGGTCCTGACCGTCTCACGCAACGACATCCGACAGATTTCCTCCGTCATGGTCGAGGGCAAAGCCCACAATCTCGGAGAACAGCGGGACTTCCGGCGGAACGACCTTCTGGCCAACTTTCTCCCAGAAACCGGCCGCCTTTCAGTCGCCTGGGTGCGCCTTGCCGACGGTGAGCAACTGGACGTCCACCAACATCCGATCAAGTCGATGATCCTTGTCTGCAAGGGTTCGGCCCGACTCCTCGGTGACAGGGAGCAAGAGCTGAGCGAGGGGGACACCGTCGCTGTTCGCCCAGGCGGGCGGCACGGCTTCGTGACCCGGCCGGGTGAAGAGTTCTGCGGGCTCTCGGTGCAATTCGAGGGAAGCGGGCTCTACGAGAACGAACGTGCACCACGAGTAACGTTCAGCGAGGACCCCGCGGCACTGGCCGAACTGGAAGAATACAACGCCGAGCGGCTGCGCAAATTCAGCGAGCATCACTTCTTCGACCTGTTCGACAGCGGTCGTGTGGGAAGAGACCGCGAGCTGCGCGACCGCTTCGTATCCGCTCTCTACGTCTGGTCCGGGTACTTCCAGCGCATGCTCTATGCGCGGCAGGCGGTCTGCGCCGATCCACTATTGCGTGAGGTGTACGCAGGCCATCTGCGAGAGGAGTTCGGACACGACCTCCTACTCAAGGAACGTCACGGCGTCAGCGACACGGTTTACGACCCCATTCTGGAAGCCGTCGGCAACTGGTTCGTGATGCAAATGCACGGATCAGACGAGGCGTCGAAGATCGTAATCGTTCACATGGCCGTCGAGACGTGCTGTCAGGTGTTCGGCGAACGCACCGGCGTGGCCTTCCCCGAGGAAGAAACAGCCGACACCTCTTACTTCGATCTCCATTCCGAAGTGGACGAGGATCACCGGGAACTGGGCCGTGACTACCTCAGGGGACTATCTGCCGCGCAATTCCCGCATCTTATGCAGGTCTGTACCCAAGCATGGGACCAGATCGACCTGCTCTTCGAACGTATCTCCGCTCACATGGTGCGCTGACGGGACAATGCTGGAAAGGAGGGCCAATGCGGCACACGCACTTGGGTAGGGGATTATTTCCACATCCGGAGAACCGTGACATGTTCACGAAACTGCTGCGGCAAATCATCGACGACTACTATCGGTGGCACACGCAGTGTGCGGAAGCTGCCGCACCGACTCTTGTCGACCCCACGCATGAGACCGTAGCGCATTACACCGCGGGGCCGGCGGGGGATATGGATGGCGTCGCAAGCCTGGTGTGCGAGTTGTCCGGGCGACTTGCGCGCCAGGCGACGCCCTTCCCCTCACCGTTGTATCTGGCCCACATGACGACGGACATCCCCGTAGCGGCAAGTCTCGCTTACCTCTGCGCGATGCTCTACAACCCCAACAACGTCACACCGGAGACCGCCCCGGTGACCACCGAGCTGGAACACGAGGTCTCCGAAGACCTCTGCCGCCTGGTCGGCTACCAACCCGACACTGGGTGGGCGCACCTGTCATCAGGAGGCAGCACGGCCAACTTCGAAGCCATGTGGATCGCCCGCAACCTGCGTAGCGTGCCCTCCGCAGCCGCGGCCCACCCCGCCGCGGTCGACCTCGTCTCCGATCGCTCCCCCTTGGTGCTCGCCAACATGCCAGTGCCCCAAGTGTTGGATCTCGTCGAGGCGCTGTCCGCGCGCGGGCTTCTCCCCGAGGTGGGGCGGCTGGCCGCCGAGCAGCGGCGGGAGGAGCGCACATCAGGCAAGCTGCTCCTCGCACGCAGTGCGCACTACACGTGGGACAAGTGCGCCGACCTGCTCGGGTTGGGCCCCGCCGATGTGGAGGAGATGGAACTGACGCCGATGCACAGGCTGGACGTGCAGGCACTCGGCCGGCGAGTTCGCGCCCTGTTGGCGAATGGGCAGCCGATCCTGGCCGTGGTGGCGATGTGCGGCAGCAGCGGAGAAGGTGCAGTCGACGACCTCGACGCCATCCTGCGGTTGCGGGCCGATTGTGAGCGGCGTTTCGGCGCATCGTTCTACGTTCACGTCGATGCCGCTTTCGGCGGATACTGCCGCAGTCTATGGCTGCAACCCGACGGCACGATGGCTCCTTTCGAGGACCGACCGTTGGATGGAAGCGGCGCCCACATGAAACCAGAGGTCCACGCCGCTTTCTGTGCGCTGCCCCTCGCCGATTCGGTCACTGTGGACCCCCACAAGAGCGGCCACAGCCCCTATCCGGCAGGCAGCCTGGTGTTTCGTGACAGACGAGCCATCTCCCTCGTGGCCCGGGAGTCGATGTACTTCGGTCACGGGAACGGCAATCGAATCCCCTTCGGTCCACACACGCTCGAAGGTGGTCGCCCTGGGGCGGCGGCGGCCGCCGTATGGGCTGCGCACCGACAGATTGGGCTACATTCCCAGGGCTACGGCCGATTGCTGGGCGGCTGCATCGCAACGGCTCAGAAACTGCACAAGCGGTTTTCCGTGGCTCGGCAGACAGAGCCAACCGCAAGCTGCGACGTGGATTCCGCGGTCGTCAGCTGCTTCGCCCCGGACCTAAACATCCTCAATCTGTCCATCAGATCGCGGGAAGGCGAATGCGGGCGCGTCCCCAGCGGCGCTCTCGGCCGCGTGGCACTCGACTCAATCCTTGCCGAGGCCGCTAGTGAACCGCTGACCAGCCTCTACGTGTCAGGAAACACCCTCACCGGCCGTCTACTGCCCGGAGGGGTGGAGCAGGTGCTGCGGTTGTGCACGATGAAAGAGCTTGGGCCGGTGGCCTTGGACGTCGTTGAGCGACAGCTGCGGGCTGCCGTTTCCCGGTCCGTGGCCAAGATGGGCACCGATGGTGTCGCCGCCCGGCCGGTCTCCGTTCCTGAGTACCACCAGATCGCGGTAGAGCTCGGCCGCGACCCAGCGAAGGAGTGGAAGTGACCGCTGCACACACTGACAACAGTGACAGGCCGTCAGAAGTCAGCTGGGACCCGAAGTTGTACCTGCGTTTCCCGGAACACAGGATGCGCCCGGCGCTCGAGCTGCTGGGCCGCGTTACGTTCGACGTGCCTCCCGCGGTCGTGTATGACCTCGGGTGTGGCCCAGGGACGCTCACACGCGTGTTGACCGAACGCTTCTCCGACGCAGAAGTTCACGGCATCGACAGTTCCCCGGAGATGTTGCGGACCGCGGCCGAGGTCGCGCCCGCGGCGCATCTGCACCGGGCGGAGATCAGCTCTTGGCGCCCACAGCACCGTCCCGATCTGGTGTTTGCCAATTCGCTGTTCCACCTGGTCCCCAACCACGGCGACATCCTGCGGCGCATGGTCCGCGACCTCGCTCCCCGCGGCGTACTGGCGGCGCAGATGCCGATGTTCCACCATACGCCGTGGTCCCGGCTGATGACGGAAACGCTGGAGGACGGTGGGCCGGGCGGTACGCCGTTGGGCGACCCCGGTCTACGTCGGTCGCTGCGCCACCGGCACACGTTGGATGCGGTGGGCTACTACGACCTGCTAGCCGGACCGAACGCGGAAGTGGACATCTGGAGCACGGAGTATCTACACATCTTGGACGGTCCCGATCCGGTGTGGGTTTGGGTCGAGGCCGCTGGGCTGCGGCCCGTCATCGACGGGCTGACCTCTGCCGAGTTCGATGCGTTCCGTCGGTCCTACCTGGAACGGCTACGCGCGGCTTACCCGCCCCTGCCGGACGGTCGCACTCTCTTTCCGTTCCAGCGGCTCTTCCTTGTCGTTCACCGCCCGTGAGCCCCGATCCGCGCGCATCCAAGTAGCCCGGACACCATGAAGGAAGTGCATGACGTAACCGGGCGACAAGCTCGCGGTAGCCAACCGGTGGAAGTCCGATCCGGGGAAATGCCAGGGTCCGCGGCTGACGCCAGCGAATCCCTGACGCAGTCACCCACGAACCGTCGCCGGGTGCACTACGCCCATCTACACGGTACCGGCCGCATTGCCACCCATTCCGACACGGGCTGAACAATCACTATCCCGCCGAACATCGCAGCAACGGCCCGCTTAGTAAAAAAGGATTATGCCCAAACGCGCAAAGCAGTAGTAAGTCTTCGCCAGCGCGATACGCGATTTTCAGATATCTGATACTGTCAGCTGTATCACGGGCGGTGCCGCGAGCATGCCCAGAAGGACTGATATGAACGCACTGCCGATTTGGCCTACATCGAAGCTCGACCGAATACTGGTGACGCCGCGGACCTATGAAGAATATCTATCCATATTCGGATTGAGTGAATCCGATCTCTCGTCGGGCCCGATTCTGGATTGCCCGGGTGGTGCCAGCAATTTCGGTCTCACTGTCAGGTCGTCGGGTGGCGTGTGTGTCAGCGTGGATTCACTCTATGACCTTATGCCGACCGATTTCGCAGAGCTTTTCGATGCCGAGTGGACCAGAATGCGCGCATGGGTTTCCGTGCAACCGGATCGTTTCCAGATTCTGCAGAACGGTGGGTCCGACCACTGGGAACGCTGGAGTCTCGGAGCCAGGCAGTTCCTGGCCGATTATGAAAAGTCGGCGTCGGCGGGCCGGGGGAACTATGTTGCCGCGACTCTGCCGAAGTTACCTTTCGAAGACGGATCGTTTTCGCTGGCCCTCTCCGGTTTTCTACTTTTCACCTATGCCGACCGATTCGACTTCGACTTCCACATCGCAGCCGTGACCGAGCTTCTTCGGGTTTGTCGTGGGGAAGTCCGGTTGCATCCGCTGAACGAGGTCACGGGGCGAGGCTACCTGCATCTGAACAGGTTGATCACACACTTCCGGGAATCTGGCTTCGATATTCGGATGCAGCGGGTGCGCTCGGATATCGATGAACGCGATGACCGCACACTTGTCTTGACCGTCGGTCATCGCTGATGGATGAATTTCGGGCTTAGTCGGCGGATCGCCAGTCAGTAACTTGCTTGACGTAAATCAGCCCCTTTTCGCGGGCTACATGAGTCGAGCGCCGAAATTCTGGTTGTTCTCATCATTCGCGTACTGCACGAGGAGACTGTATGAAGATTCGGGAGTCATTGGCCGATGCCGTTGTCGGCGAAGGTGTCGATACTGTATTCGCGTTGATGGGCGGCGCAAATCGGAATCTGATGTGCGACTTGGAACAGCGTAATGCGACAGTAATCCAAGGCCGGCACGAAGCCGCTGTAGTGAGCATGGCCGATGGCTATGCCCGTTTCAGCGGTCGGATCGGGGTTGCGACGGTGACGGCGGGGCCGGGGGTCACGAATACGGCGACTGCGCTGGCGGTTGCCCGGTCTCATCGCTCACCTGTGCTGATGCTCGCGGGAGGTGTTCCCTTGCAGGACACCGGCAATCCTCAGTACATCGACCAGTTGGCCTTCGGTCGGATCGTGGCCGGTCGCGCCGGGGAAGTGGTGCACCCGGACGTATGGCCTGCCGAGTGGGCGAGGGCGGTTACGGTGCTGCGGGACGGACTGCCGTATCTGCTCAGCCTGCCGGTCGACGTTCAGGACTCGTCAGGACGAGCTCCTGTCTCCTCAGAGAAGGGTTGCGCGGCGTCGGGTGAGGCTGTCGGCGACGTCACCGCCGCCGCTGGGTTGCTGGCCGAAGCAGCACAGGTCGGTATTGTTGCCGGCGCCGGGGCGGTGGCGGCGCGAGATGAGCTGCGAGCGCTGGCGGATCGCCTTGGTGCGGTGTTGACCACCACTGTGCGGACCGCCGGACTGTTCGTGGGGCATCCGATGGACGCCGGCGTGGTCAGTGCATTGGGTGATGGACGTGCGCTGCGAGCACTCGCACGATGTGACGTAATCCTTGCGGTTGGAACCAGCTTGCATCGTTTGGCAGTTCCGGGTTTGCCGGAGCATATCCGGATCATCCGCATCGACACAGATGCTGTGACAGTAGCGTCGGCTTCCCGGACGTCCGCGGCTATCGAGATGACCGCGATTCGCGCGACTACTCTGCTGAATGAATCGCTCAGTAGCCTTCCAGCCCGTGAGACGTCGGCTGCGGTCCGTCGGATCGTCAGTCGGCAGCATCGAATCGACGATCGACCGTGGCTCGACGGGGAAGACTCAGTCGATCCTCGCCATGCGCTTGCTGATCTGGCGGCGTTCTTGCCGGACCCACGTGGCGTGGTTATCGGGGGCGGCCACTGCTCGATGACCGCATGCCAAATGATCGCACCGACGCGGCACGACGAGTGGACGTGCGTTTCGGTCGATTTCGGTGCGATCGGTCAGTCGCTGCCCGTTGCTATGGGCGCCTGCTTCGCCCGACCTGACTTGCGGATCTTCCTGATCACCGGAGACGGCGACTTGATGATGAGTTTGGCCGAGCTCGATACAGCTGTTCGCTATGGGCTCGATCTTACGGTGATCGTGCTCAACGACAGTGGTTTCGGCCATGAGCGGCACGACCTGCGGGAACATCGCCAACCAACAGACTTTGCGGACTATGGTTCCCCGGATTTCGTGTCAATCGCCTCTGCTCTCGGGGCGCGCGGGTACCGCATCGAAGGTCCGAACCAATTGCCCGAGCTGAAACGGGCTTTGAGCCCGTCCCGCGGTGTGGTCCTAGTTGATATCCGGACTACGTCCGACTATCTGAACCCTGCAGCGTCGGTGCTGGCCGGGTCGTGGGCGGCAAAGCTTCCGTGAATAAACGAACAGTCTGAAATACGAAAGAAAGGGATTCTTGTGGACGTCGTGCAGAAGGTTATCATCGCGGGTGGTGGAACGTCGGGCTGGATGACAGCTTGTTATCTCAAGGCTGCGTTCGGCGATGCTGTAGATGTGACTCTGGTGGAATCGGATGATGTGCCCACGATCGGCGTCGGTGAGGCCACATTTAGTACGATTCGACATTTCTTCGAATATCTCGGTTTGAACGAGACCGAGTGGATGCCGGCATGTAATGCAACATACAAGCTGGCAATTCGATTCGAGAATTGGCTAGAGCCGGGCCATAATTTCTATCATCCATTCGAACGGCTTCGAGTGGCGGACGGCTTCCCGATCACCGATTGGTGGTTGCAGACGAAGCCCGGCGGTCGTTTCGACCGGGATTGCTTCGTGGTCTCAGCGTTGTGCGATGCCAGTCGGTCCCCGCGGTATCTCGACAACACGTTGTTCGAGCAGGACTTCGTCGAAGGTGGGGTCGAGCGAATGTATCGAACCACTTTGACCGAGCAAAATTCCCAGTTCCCATACGCCTATCATTTCGACGCGACGATGCTGGCGCGTTATCTCACCGAGTACGGCACCGCACGTGGTGTCCGACACATCCTCGATGACGTGGTGCATGTCGAGGTCGATGAACGCGGCTGGATCGATCGGCTGGTGACCAAGAATCATGGCGACCTCGGCGGCGATCTGTACGTGGACTGCACCGGATTTCGGTCGTTGCTGTTGAACGACGCTCTTAGCGAACCGTTCGTGTCGTATCAGGACACCCTGCCCAATGACCGTGCCGTAGCTCTGCGAGTGCCGGTCGATGCACGCACCCGCGGTATCCGGCCGTACACCACCGCCACCGCCCAAAATGCCGGCTGGATCTGGACTATTCCGCTATTCGACAGGATCGGCACAGGGTACGTCTACGCCTCGGACTACTGCTCACCTGAGGAAGCCGAGCAGGGACTGCGAGATTTTGTCGGCCCGGAAGCGGAAGGTCTCGAAGCCAATCATATTCGCATGCGCATCGGACGTAGCCGTCAATCGTGGGTACACAACTGTGTTGCGATCGGGCTCTCCAGTGGATTTGTCGAGCCACTGGAGTCAACAGGGATCTTCTTCATCCACAATGCCGTCGAGCAGTTGGTCAAGCACTTTCCCACCGCAGGGTACGACGAGAGGCTCCGCGATTCGTACAACCGGCAGATCGCCGGCGTGATGGATGGCGTGCGCGAATTTCTCGTATTGCACTATTACGGCGCAAAACGTCAGGACAATCAGTACTGGAAGGACACCAAGACCAGACCTCTTCCCGACGGACTCGCCGAGCGCATCGCAACCTGGCAGGTGAAACTTCCGGACACGGATTCGATCTTCCCGCATTACCACGGGTTCGAGCCGTACTCGTATGCGGCGATGATCCTCGGTCTCGGAGGTCTTCCGGTACAAGCCTCGCCGGCTTTGCGGTTGATGGACGACACTGCGGCCGCACGAGAACTTCGAATGATCGCCAATCAAACCGAGAACTTGGCCACGAAACTACCGAGTCATTACGAATATTTCGCCGGTCTTCGCGGGTTACCGCAATGACAAGGAAAGGTTGCGTGTTGCGATGACCGATAGAGTGATCGCCCCTCCCGCAATTGACTCGTCTGAGTTCCGGTCCTTCATGGCGACCTTTCCCAGTGGTGTCGCGGTGGTAACTGTCAATGACGTGGACCGAAGGCCGTGGGGGATGACCTGCTCGTCAGTATGCAGCGTCACGGTTGATCCGCCGACGCTGTTGATCTGTCTGCGGCGTGAAAGCCCGACGTTGGCAGCAATTTCGAGTTCGTCCTGCTTTGCGTTGAACTTGCTGAATGAGCGCGGCTCGGCGGTAGCCGAACTGTTCTCCTCCGGCGTCCACGATCGGTTCGACCGAGTGCGATGGGAAAGCGACGGACGTACCGCCGGGCCGCATCTGATCGCCGACGCCCACGCGGTCGCGGACTGCCGGGTGAGCAAGACGTTCCCAGTATCAGACCACGTCGTTGTTTTCGGTGAGGTCGTCCGGGTGCACAGGCTCGCTGAAACCACGCCCACCCCGCTGCTATACGGCCTGCGCCGCTACGCACCCTGGCCGAATGCGGGTTGTCCTCCGGCAACAAGAACTCCGAGCAGCCCACAGAGTTGGACATCCTCCGTCGGCTCATTGATCGACGACGACAGCACCGTGTCGAATGGGGATCGGTGACGTCCGGAGTTCGGTGTAAATCGGTGGGCGCAGGTCCCGGCTTCGTTGGGTGATGTTACGCGGTGGCGCCGACAGTTTCGGCGGTCTCGTCGGCGGTGTGGCGGGGTCGTAGTTGGCGGGGTGGTTCGAGCAGGCTGCGGCGCAGGTCCTGCAGCAGGCGCAGACCGGCGGGAGTCATGGCGAAGCCACGCCAGCCGCGTGAGGCGCGGTCGAGCACGGCCCACACGATGCTGATACAACTGGTTTCGCCGGGGAACCGGCCGATAACTTTTGCGCGCCTGCGTGTTTCACCGAAGGTCCGCTCGATGAAGTTCGAATGCCGGATCGGGTTATGGTGCTCGGCGGGGAACCGCAGATATGCGGTCAACCCCTCGCGGTCGGTGACCAGGATCTTCATAGCGGCGGGATAGGCTCGGGCATACCGCTTTTCGAACGCGACCAGACGCTTGTCGACCAGTTCGACCAGCTTCGGGCCGGGCTCGACGGTGAGGTTTTCGGTGTCGAAGCAGGCCCAGTAGCCGTCACGGATCTCGGCCTGCATCCCGGCCGGAATCTTCGCGACCACGTTGCGGAGCCGGTGAATCAGACACCGTTGACGGAGCGCGGCGGGGAAGATCTGCTCGATCGCGGCGATCAAGCCGCGGGCGCCGTCGGAGACGACCAGCAACGGGCACCGCAGACCACGATCGCGCAGGTCGGTCAGGAAACCGGCCCAGGCGTCGGTGGATTCCCCCGAACCGGGGGCCAGGCCCACGAACACCGGTTTGCCGGTGGTGGTGATGCCCCATGCGGCCAGCACCGGCTCGGCTGGTGAGCCTGGGTGCATGCGGAAGAACGAGGCATCCAGGAACTGAGGTTCCCCCGCTTTCTCGGAGGGCTCCGAGTGTGGTCCGATCGTCACAGTCGGCGGATTCGCGCAGTGCC
>NZ_BDCC01000067.1 GCF_001613305.1 Nocardia vaccinii NBRC 15922 | reverse complement strand
GAGGCCGGCAAGCGGCTAGCGTCCTGGTCGTCTGAATCGGTGACCAGGGTGGCCAGCGGAACGCGCAATGATTTGGCCACCCGCCGGAGCACGCGCAGATCGTAGGCTGAGGTTCACCCCGAATGGTGGACAAGGGGCTTACAGATTTCAGGCGGCGGTGGTTCGAAGTGAACGCTCGTGGGAGTCGGGGATTTGGTTCCCGATCGCGGAGTGCCGTCGGGTAGTGCGGTAGAAGTTCATCCACTTGTCAACCGAGACAACGAGTTCGGCTTTCTTGGCGTAGGTGTGTCGGTAGTAGTGCTCGTGTTTGAAGCTTAACCGCAGTGATTCGGAAGGGCTGTTGTCCCAACAGATTCCGGTCGCGCCCATCGACCGGCGCAGCCCATAGCACCAGCAGGCCTGGGCGGTCAGCGGCCGACACAGCTTCGTGACCAGTCTCGCGGAAGGCACCGGCCGGTCTTTGATGTTTTTTGGGGTTGTTTTCGGCGGAGAGGACTTTAATAATTAGATGCGCATATGTCGATACTGTTATTTTTCGACTATGGATTGCCCGCGACGCCGTCTACCGATCTCACCGTGACTCGAATCCTCGATCCCCTACGCCAGGTCGTGTGCCCGCCACATCTTCGGGCGGCCCATCAGGCGCAGAGAGGTCCGGCAGTTTTCGAACCCCCCCATTCGGCCCTTGCCCCCGTTTCAGCGACCACTCCGCCCGGCCGACCTCTTCCACTGCCACAACCGGCCGAGCTCATCCCGTGGGCGCGCGCACAGCCGCCGAATGTGACCAAGCGCAACCGGGAAACGTGATGCGGATCATTGCCCAGGTTGTCGTGATTGGGGAGCGTTATCGATTCGATTTCGGATAGAACCTGGTTGGAGATGCCTGATGGCCGACCACAATTTTGCCTACGACCTCACGCTGGACGAGGCGCGGCGACGCAGCGCTGTCCTCGAGGCGATCGGTGACGACTGGGATCCGGTCGCGGTGCTCGCCGAGGAAGAGCGCGCGTACGACATGCTGTACTCGAATCTCGACGATGAGCAGCAGCGGATCTATGACGAACTCGTCGCGGCCGGGATCCTGCCGGGTCGCGCGGCGCGCCGAATCGCCGACTGAATCTACCGCCGCGCCCGAATGACCACCGGTTCCGGCAGACGGATGCGCGGCGAGAGGCGGCCGCCGGCTCCCGACTGTTCGGGACGCCAGGTCGTCGAGTCGGCGGACACACGTCGCTCGGCGGACACGCGTTGACTGGCATGAACCTGCCGCAGAACGTCGTTCATTCCGGGAGCGGCACTGCGGCGTATCGACTGCGCCGATGATCCGCACGGCCGATCGTGCCAATGTTCCTGATAGACAGACGCATTCGCAGGCCGGGTCGGCCTATGTCCCGAACAGGTCGGGAAGGCCGTCCGAGATGCGGTCGGGGAACTGCGGAACACGTTTGGACAGAAACGATTCCACGCCCTCGCGCACATCGTCCGAGACGCCGCGCAGGTAGATGGCGACGGATTCGGCGCGGTGCGCGATTTCCGGACTCTCGGCGGCAGCCATGCGCCACATCAACCGGCGCGTCAAGGCGACCGAGACCGGTGCGGTGCCGGTGACCAGTTCCCTGGCCAGTTCGATGGCGCGGTCCAGGACTCGATCGGCGGGGGCGAGTTCGCGGACCAGGCCGCGTTCGAGCGCCTCTGCCGCGGCCACCATGCGGCCGCCGAGCGTCCATTCCAGTGCGGTGGACATGCCCACTACACGCGGCAGGAACCAGGTCGAACAGGCTTCGGGAACCAGGCCTCGACGGGTGAAGACGAAGCCGAATTTCGCTGTGTCCGAGGCAATCCTGATGTCCGCGGGCAGAGTCATCGTCACGCCGACGCCGGCCGCGGGACCGTTGATCGCGGCGATCACCGGCTTGTCGGATCGGTGAATTCGCAGGGACACCCGACCGCCCTGGTCCGCGGGCGCACCGCCGGTATCCGGATCGTCCGCCAGTATGAAGGTCTCGCCGCCCGCGGCGAGATCGGCTCCGGCGCAGAAGGCGCGGCCGGTGCCGGTGACCACCACCGCGCGCACCGAATCGTCCGCATCGGTCTCGTCGAACGCATCGATGACGCGTTCGCACATCTCGTCGGTGAAGGCGTTGAGCCGGTCGGGACGATGCAGCCGCACGATCGCGATTCCGCCATCCCGTTCGAGAAGCACTGGGCTGGTAGTCATTCCAACTTCCGGGCTCATCGCACCTTCTCGAATCGGTTTGCCACATCACGGTATTCGGCGCGGATCGCGGTCTTGGCCAGCTTGCCGCTGGGCAGCCGGGGCAGCGGTTCGTCGCGGATGACCACGTAGCGAGGCACCTTGTAGTCGGCGATGACCTCATTGCAGTGCGCGACGATCGCCGCAGCGTCCACATCCCCGGTCACCGTGACGATCGCGGCGGGGGTCTCACCGAACCGTTCGTCCGTCGCGGCGATCACCGCCACCTCCTCGACACCGTCCAGATCGGCGATGACCCGCTCGATCTCCACCGGGGAGATATTGATTCCACCGGTGATGATCAGGTCCTTCATCCGATCGACGAAGGTGACCCGGCCCTCCTCGTCCCGCCTGCCCAGATCCCCGCTGTGCAGCCAGCCCTCGCGCAACGCCTGCGCCGTGGTAGCCGCGTCGTTCCAGTAGCCGGGTGTGACACCCGGCCCGCGAACGATGATCTCGCCGTCCTCCCCAGGCCCGGCCTCGGTGCCATCAGGCCGGACAACCTTCAGTTCGGTGAATATCGAACCCGCTCCGCAACTGTCGGGATGGGTGAGGGCTTCGGCCCGGGTGGTCGCGGTGGCCACGCCGCCCGCTTCGGTCATGCCGTAGATCTGACGCAGCGCCACGCCCTTGTCCGCCCACGCCCTCAGCAGTGCGGGCGAGACCGCGGCCCCGCCGACGATCGCGGTGCGCAGCGACGACATCTCGGCATCCGCGAATTCCTCGCTCCTGGCGATCGATTCCCACATCAGCGGAACCCCGAACATCGCGTTCACCTCATACCGGCCGATCAATCCGGCCGCTCGGCCGGGCCGGAATTCCTTTTCGACGATCAGCGTGTTCCCGAGCACAACGCTCATCAGCAGGCCCCAGACCAACCCCGGGGTGAACACCAAGGGCAGCAACAACAATGAGGTACACCCGGGCCGAAATCCCTCTTCGGTGAGGGTCGCCTCGAACACGATGCTCAACAGGGTTCGGTTGGTGCAGATGACGCCCTTGGACAATCCGGTCGATCCGCTGGTGAACAACAGCGCGACGGGTTCATCCGGTGCGACGTCGATACGGAAATCGTCCCGGCCGCCGGACCGCAGGTCGGTGAAGTCGTCGAAGGACATGGCCCGGAAATCCGCGCCCAGCTGTCGAGTCCGCTCGATCCGTTCGGCGAACTCCGCGGGTGCGATCGTGAGCACGGCGCCGGAGTCGTCGAGCACCTTGCGCAGTTCGGCCGCGGTGAGACGTGGATTCAGCGGCACCACGACCGCACCGGCCTTCAACACACCCAGGGCGATCACCGGCCAGGTGAGCGAGTTCGGCCCGAGCACACCGATCCGCTCCCCCGGCGCGATTCCGGACTCGGCGATGCGTCGAGCCACTCGGCTCGTCCAGTCCTGGAGCTCCCGGTAGCTGAGCGTCTCGTCGTCGACGATCAGCGCGGATCGGCTCGGTTCGGTATCGGCCCAAATTGATCCGTCTGCGCGCCCGCAAGCTCTTCGTCAAGGGAACGAAATTTGTTCTCGAGCGTGAACATTTCCGAGACCAAATCGTCGACGGACTCATATTCCTGGTCGATCGCGGCCGGAAAGACCCGCTCATTCGACTGATCGTCAGCCCCGAACACATGGACCTGGCCGCCGCTGTAGTGGGAACATCACGACTCGCCAGCGATCTGACCCTGGAAATGTGGGGGCCGATCTTCGACCGCGCCCGCGAACGTGGCGAACTCCGTGAAGGCATAACCAACGAGGCAGCCTGCGAATGGCTCGCACTCGTGCAACTGATCCTGGTCGGCCGCTTGGACTTCGAAGACCCGACCGACCCATCCCACCGTCAGCTGCTCGAAACATTCATGCTTCCGGCATTCCTGCCTCCAGGCGCCGCCTGAGCCGCAACACCTCCGCCGAGCACCTCGACCAGGCAGAGCCCCTGCTCGACCACCCGACGCCCGAGAGCTACCGTCTGCCGCATCCTGAGAAACCGGCACACCGCGGCGCTGAACAATGGACCGTGATGTGTCGACATCTTTCCATCGCTGCGGATTTCGGCCGAATCGCCCGTCGAGATCCGGCCCCGCTCGCCCCACTGGCCAGAAGCCCGCCGCCGTGGATTCGAGTTCCGCCAGGACCTGCTCGGCGGCTTCGGCCGGTGCCGTGTAATCACCTTCAGCAGCGGAATCAGGTGCGGATGGTGCCGGCGTTGTGCCGCTTCGGGCACTACCGTTCGTAACCTGTGCGGTCTACCGTCCGGCCATGACCACCACAGCAGTTGTCACCGGTGCCGGTCGCGGTATCGGTTTCGCCATTGCCCGCCGCCTCGCCGACGCGGGCCACCGGGTTGTCCTCACCGATGTCGATGGCGCCGCCGCGCAGCGCGCCGCCGCCGAGATCGGCCGGGGTGCGCTCGGACTTCAGCAGGACGTTCGCGACATCGCCTCGCACCGCGAGATCGCCGGGGAGGCGGCGGCTCTGGGCCCGCTGACGTCCTGGGTGAACAATGCGGGCGTGCTGTACGCGGGCGACGCGTGGACCCATCCGGACGAGGAGATCACGACCATCCTCGAGGTGAATGTCCGCGGTGTCATGGCCGGTTCCGCGGCCGCCGTCACGCAGATGGGAAGGGCGGGCGGGGTCGTTCTCAACATTTCGTCCCTGTCGGCGCTCGGCCCCGTCCCGGGGCTGGCGTTGTATGCCGCGACGAAAGCGGCCGTGCTGTCCTATACGACCTCCCTACAAGGCGACCTCGATCATGCCGGGTTGCCGATCCGCGCGCACGCTCTGTGCCCCGATGTGGTCGGCACCCGGATGGTGACCGCACGCGCCAAGGATCCCGGTGCCGCGCTGCTGTTCGCCGGGCCGAAGCCGCTGAACGAGGAGGTCGTCGCGCGCGCGGCGATGAAGCTGATGGGCAGCCGGCAGATCTTCCGCGTGGTCCCACGGTGGCGCGGCGCGCTCGTGCGCGGTGTCGATATCGCACCCGCCGCCGGGATGGGGGCGCTCACGCTGATGCGGAAGCTCGGTGATCGTCGTCAGGCCCGCAGCTGAGCGCTCGCGGCGATCATCTTCTCGCCCGCGAGCATGCCGGTCGTGGGTGTCGTTGATTGGTATCCTGGACGCCGGTTGAATGTGACCGGGTTCATGCTGCGGGCTGTTGCGGAGCCGAGGAGGCATGGTTGGCCAGCTCCCGTTCGTCCGGCCGAGAGGTCGGGTGGCAGTTCTGGATCGATCGCGGCGGCACATTCACCGACGTGGTGGCCCGACGCCCCGACGGCGCGTTGGTCAGCCACAAACTGCTCTCGGAGAACCCGGCGCGTTATTCCGACCCCGCGGTGGCGGGTATCCGCGAGATCTTGAACCGGTCCGGTATCGGCAGCGTCGCATCCGCGCCGATCGATGCCGTCCGCATGGGCACCACGGTCGCCACCAACGGGCTGCTCGAGCGTAAGGGCGAGCGCACTGCGCTGGTCATCACCAAAGGCTTTCGTGACGCGCTGCGCATCGCCTATCAGAATCGCCCGCAGATCTTCGCTCGCGAGATCATCCTGCCGGAACTGTTGTACGAGCGGGTGATCGAAGTCGACGAACGGATCGCCGCCGACGGCACGGTGCTGGCGCCGCTGGATTCCGGCACCGCGGCCGATGAGCTGAAGGTCGTGTACGACAGCGGTATTCGTGCCGTCGCGGTGGTATGTATGCACTCGTACCGTTACCCCGATCACGAGCGCGCGATCGGCTTGCTCGCCGAGCGGATCGGATTCACCCAGGTCTCGTTGTCCAGCGAAGTGAGTCCGCTGATGAAGCTGGTGCCGCGCGGCGACACCACCGTGGTGGACGCCTATCTGTCGCCGGTGCTGCGCCGCTATATCCGGCAGGTCTCCGATCAGCTCGCCGGTGTGCGGCTGCTGTTCATGCAGTCCAACGGCGGACTCGCCGCGGCGGGGCAATTCCGCGGCAAGGACGCCATCCTGTCCGGACCGGCGGGTGGCATCGTCGGCATGGCACGGATGTCGCGGCTGGCAGGCTTCGACCGGGTCATCGGTTTCGATATGGGCGGAACGTCCACCGACGTCTCACATTTCGCAGGCGAGTTCGAGCGGGTGTTCACAACGCAGCTCGCCGGGGTCCGGTTACGCGCGCCGATGCTCGACATCCACACCGTCGCCGCCGGGGGCGGCTCGGTGCTGCATTTCGACGGCAGCCGGTACCGGGTCGGCCCCGATTCGGCGGGCGCCGTGCCGGGACCGGCGTGCTACCGCGGCGGCGGACCGCTGACGGTCACCGACGCGAACGTGATGCTGGGCCGGATTCAACCCGACAGCTTCCCCGCGGTTTTCGGCCCGACCGGCGATGAGCAGGTGAACGCCGATCTGGTTCGCACCCGATTCGCCGAGCTGGCCGCTGAAATCCGCGCGAAGACCGGAGACAAGCGCACTCCGGAGCAGGTCGCCGAGGGATATCTCCAGATCGCGGTCGCGAACATCGCCGGCGCCGTCAAACGGATCTCGGTGCAGAAGGGACACGACGTCACCCGGTACGCCTTGACGACCTTCGGCGGCGCGGGCGGACAGCTCGCGTGCGCGGTGGCCGATTCGCTGGGCATCCGGACCATTCTCGTCCCTCCCCTGTCCGGCGTGCTCTCGGCACTGGGTATCGGTCTCGCGGACACGACCGCGATGCGAGAACAGTCGGTGGAGTTGCCGCTGCACCCGGATTCGATGGCACGGGTGCGGGCCACCGCGGATGCGCTCGAGGCAGCCGCGCGCGCTGAACTGCTGGCCGAAGATGTCCCGCAGGATCGAATCCGGGTCGTTCGACGTGCCCAGGTGCGCTACGACGGTACCGATACCGCGCTCGACGTCGAACTCACCGGACCCGATCGGATGGCAGCCGATTTCGTGGCCCGCCACCGCGCCACATACTCGTTCACCCTGGATCGTCCCCTGGTCGTGGAGGCGCTCTCGGTGGAGACGACCGGGGTCACCGAGGCGCCGGACCTCTCCGGATTGGTTCACGCGACATCCGAAACCGCCGGGCCACGGACGGTACACCTGCACACCGGCGGGTCCTGGCGTGCGATACCGCTCTACCTTCGAGACGAATCGACGTCCGCCGAAACCATTGTCGGGCCCGCGTTGATCACCGAGGCCAACGCAACGGTAGTGGTCGACGAGGGCTGGCAGGCCAGGGTGCACGAGACGGGACATCTGATCATGCAACGGGTCGTCGCGCCCACCGGAATGCGAGTGCGCACCGCCGCCGACCCGGTGCTGCTGGAGGTGTTCAACAATCTGTTCATGTCGATCGCCGAGCAGATGGGCGCTCGGCTGGAGTCGACCTCTCAATCCGTGAATATCAAAGAGCGCCTTGATTTCTCCTGTGCCCTGTTCGACCCCGACGGCAATCTGGTAGCCAACGCGCCGCATATTCCCGTGCATCTGGGATCGATGGGCACGAGCGTCAAGGAGGTGATCCGGCGCACGACGAGTATGCGGCCGGGTGACTCCTACGCGGTCAACGATCCCTATCACGGCGGTACTCATCTACCCGACATCACGGTCATCACCCCGGTCTTCGATACCGCGGGCACGCGCGTGCTGTTCTACGTCGCCTCCCGCGGGCATCATGCCGAAATAGGCGGTATAGCACCGGGTTCCATGCCCGCGGACAGCCGCCGCATCGAGGAGGAAGGCATCGTCTTCGACAACTGGCTGCTCGTCGAGAACGAGCGGTTCAGAGAACCGGAGACCTATCAGTTGCTGACCGAGTCGCCGTATCCGTCTCGCAACCCCGCCACGAACCTCGCCGATCTGCGCGCCCAGGTCGCCGCCAACGCCAAAGGGGTCGAAGAGGTCGGCAAGATGATCGAACATTTCGGGCTCGATGTGGTGCAGGCCTACATGCGGCACGTACAGGACAACGCGGAGGAGTCGGTGCGCCGCGTCATCGACGCCCTCCACGACGGCGAATACCGCTACGAGAACGACCTGGGCGCCGTCATCCGCGTCCATGTGCGCGTGGATCGCGACAACCGAAGCGCCAGCATCGATTTCACCGGCACCTCGGCGCAGCTCGCGGGCAATTTCAACGCACCCTATGCGGTGGCCAACGCCGCGGTGCTGTATGTCTTCCGGACCCTGGTCGCCGATGAGATTCCGCTCAATGACGGCTGCTTGCGCCCGTTGCGGATCATCGTGCCCTCCGGTTGCATGCTGGCTCCGCATCCGCCCGCCGCGGTCGTCGCGGGCAATGTCGAGACATCACAGGCGATCACCGGAGCGCTGTACGCCGCGCTGCAAGCGCAGGCCGAGGGCTCGGGCACGATGAACAACGTCACCTTCGGAAACGACCGATGCCAGTATTACGAGACCGTCGGCTCCGGTTCCGGCGCGGGCGAGGGCTTCGACGGGACATCGGTGGTGCAGACTCACATGACCAACTCCCGGCTCACCGACCCGGAGGTACTGGAGTGGCGTCTGCCGGTGCTACTGGTGGAATTCGCGATACGCACCGGTAGCGGGGGGATCGGGCGCTGGCACGGCGGCGACGGTGCCGTTCGGCGGCTCCGGTTCACCGAGCGGGTGACCGTCTCGACGCTATCGAGTCACCGTCGGGTCCCGCCGTACGGCATGGCCGGCGGTGCGCCGGGGGCATTGGGCATCAATCGCATCGAGCGTGCGGACGGCACGATCGTGCGGTTGCGCGGTGCGGATTCCGCGCAACTGGAGCCGGGCGACGTCCTGGTTGTGGAGACTCCGGGAGGCGGTGGCTACGGGCCGGCGTGACCGGGCCCCATCCGCGCCTACGATTTCCACCATCGCGACCACCTGCGATTGGGCTGCACCTGCTGTTCGGGCGGGCGTCGACTCATGCCGTACGCGTCAACCTCTCGCACAATCCTGGCTGCCGGAGAATTTGCCCACCATCTTTCCAGCGAAGCCTCATTTCGCTGCTGCAGGTCGAGCGCTTCGTCGATACGCAAGTGTGCTCGCAAACCTACCAGGGGCACGGTCTCGGCCGAGCCCGAACACGGCGAATCGGCTGTCATGACCCAACCATCGACCGGCAGCTCAAGGGATATACTGTAGTACTTACTGTACTATATTCTGTGAGTGTCATTACCCCGCGCGGCCTGCTCGATTACCGAACCGATGAGCCCGCCGCAGCGGCACACCACCACGACCTCCGTTCGGCTGCGCACAGTAGAGAGGCCCGATGACGAAATTCGACATGTCCCAAGTCAACATCGTTCCGTACGTCACTTTGTCCGATGCTTCCGTGCAGGACCATTCCACCGGGGACAAACAGTTTCCCGGATTGCACAACGACCTGTTGTTCCTATGGGCCATGGCCGACACTGCCGATGGCAAGCGCTACGAGCTGATCCGCACCCTCTCGGCCAGTGCGACATACGATTTCACGGTGCACGAGTGTTCGGCGGACCTGTGGGATCATCCGACGAACGTCCGCTTCCCGGGTGAAAACGACCTCTACTGGGGCCCCATCTTCTGGATCGAGCGCAAGGGCAACCAGACGGTGTTTCCGGCCAATATGGACATGCGCGCCAAGCACCCCATCCGGATCTCGCTCGGCCCGCAGGAGTACCGCTGGAAGGAACACGAGGACAGCGTGGACGTCGTTCTGACCCCGCTCCCGATGAATGTCACGTCGATCTACGTACCCGGCCTTCCCGACGACGTCGGCTACACCAGCTCCGGTTGCGCGGTCTCCGGCAGTATCGAAGGCTCACCCGTCATCGGCGGATACGGCGGCCTGGACCGGATGTACTGCCTCCCTGGTATGAGTGCCCAGGTTTCCAAGATCGCCGAGCTCGAACACTACTGGTTCGTCTGGGGCTCCAAACTCGACGACGGCCGCTGGGAAACCGGCAACGCCATGCTGGGCACCGGTAATTACGCCACGGCGACCTTCCGCCGACAGGGTGAGGCACCCGTGACAGCCGTCAACGACGATGTTCGTTCGAAGGTCGAGTGGGATTCGAAAGGCGGTGTGCGACAACCTGTCCGCGCCCGCCTGGAGTTCGGCGGTCACATCTTCGACTTCGACGCCACACACAATGCCGCCTCCGCCGGCGTCTCGATGGGCATCGCCTGGATGCACGGAACCATGCGCGAGGCCGGCGGGCCGCAGCCCGCGGAAAGTTGGTCGACGATGGAGGTCATCAAGATCCGGGCTACGCCGCGCGAGTGACGATACGCACGAAAGCACCTCGAGAGCGGACCCCGCATGCCACGGATGTCGGTATCACAGGCTGGGCGGGCGGCGGAGTCCCTCGGTGTCGCCATCGCCGCGACCGCAGTATCACCCCGGGCATTCCGGCGGCCCCGCCGAGGGTGACGGCCGTGGCATCACCACGAAATGGCGCCCCGGACAACGTTGTTCGGGGCGCCTCGTGATTCGGGAGCGAACCGGTGCCATCGCCAACCGGTAGGTTCCGGCACTGTCGCTGCTTGCCACCGCGGATCGCACGCCTACCGCAGGTCACTCACTTCGGCTGGAAGCGCTGCGCGCCGTCGATGCGGACGACCTCACCGTTGATGTACGGGTTCTCCAGCAGGTGCTGTGCCAGCGAGGCGTATTCGTCGGGCGCGCCCAAACGCTTCGGAAACGGCACCGAGGCAGCGAAATTCGCGAGCTTGTCCTCGCCGAGGAACTCCATGATGGGGGTGCGCATGGTTCCCGGCGCGATGCTGTTGAGCCGGATACCCACCGCGCTCAGATCGCGCGCACCTGCCAGCGTCAGGCCGATCACCCCGCCCTTGGCCGCAGCGTAGGCGGACTGCCCGATCTGGCCTTCGTAGCCGGCGATGGAACTGGTCATCACGATGGCGCCACGCTCACCGCTGTCCTTCGGGGCCTGTTTCGCGATCTTCGCGGCTGCCAGGCGGAGCACGTTGTAGGTGCCGCTGAGATACAGCGCGATCGTGTCGGTGAACCCCTTGAACGTGTGCGGAGAGCCGTCCCGGTTGACGACCTTCTCCAGTACGCCGAAACCACCGTGTGCGATGACCGAATACCGCAGCGTACCGAGATCGTCCGCCACCGCCAGCGCCCAGTGAACGGCATCCTCGTCGAGCACGTCGGTGCGGACGTAGGTCGCCTTGTCACCGAGCTCGTCGGCCAGCGCCTTGCCCTTCTCGTCGTTGACATCGGCAATGACGACGGCGGCTCCCGCACCGTGCAACCGGCGCACGGCAGCCGCGCCCAATCCGCCGGCACCACCGGTAACCAGTACGACTTCACCTTCGAACGACACTGTGCCTCCTCATTTCATGATTATCCGGCCGGGGGCGGAACGGCCCCTCAGACCTCGATCACCAGGGCGCCACCCTGGCCGCCGCCGGCGCACATCGCCGCGACCCCGATGCCGCCACCGCGGCGCCGCAGCTCGTACAGCAACGTGGTCACCATTCGCGCCCCGGAGGCCGAGATCGGGTGTCCGAGACTGCATCCACTACCGGAGAAGTTGACCAGCTCCTCGTCTAGGCCGTGTTCACGGCAGGCCGCGATCGGCACCGAGGCGAAGGCCTCGTTGATCTCCCACAGCGCCACATCGGAGGCTTTCAGACCGGCGCGGTCGAGAACCTTGCCGATCACCTTCCCAGCGGCCAGCCCGTTGTCGGCCGGAGTCATCGCGGCATTGGCCCAGGCCCGCACCTTGCCCATCACTTCGAGCCCCTCCGCGGCCGCGAAGTCCTCGCCGACCACGGTGACCGCGGCGGCGGCGTCGTTGATGCCGCTGCTGTTGCCCGCGGTGATGGAGAAACCCTCGATCTCGGGGTGCAACACCGGCAACGACGCCAGGCGCTCCAAAGTTGTGTCCCGGCGCGGGAATTCGTCGACCGCGAAGTCGACCACGGACCCGTCGCGCTGCGGCACCTTCAGCGGCACGATCTCGTCGACGAACTTGCCGGCGTCGATGGCCTCGGTCGCGCGCTGATGCGACCGCAGCGCCCAGGCATCCATCTCGGCGCGGCTGATGCCCGCCTTGCGCGCCGTGTTCCAGCCGACGGTGATCGCCATATCGAGTATGGGCGCGTCGGGCGTCTCCGGATGCGATGGCGGCATCCACGGCTCGACGAACTCGATCTCCGCCTTGTCCGGCACCCGCCACTTCATCAGCGGCGCGGTGGACAGCGACTGCACTCCGCCCGCCACGATCACCCGTTCCATACCGGCGACGATGTGCGCGGCGCCATTGGCGATGGCGGTGAGGCTACCCGTGCAGTGCCGGTTCACGGCCTGCCCGGGAACTGTTGCCATACCACTGGCCACCGCGGCGTAGCGGGCGAGATCGCCGCCGCCGTAATTCAATTCGGCGAGAATCACATCGTCCACGACCGCTGGATCGATCCCGGCGCGGCGTACCGCCTCCGGCACGATGGTGGTAGCCAGCGTTTCCGAGGACACATTGGCGAGGGCCCCTTTGAACGATCGCCCGATCGCGGTTCGAACCGCACCGACAATGACGGCTTCGGCCATATCCATCAACCTCTGAAATCTCGGATCACATTGCCGGAGGACAACGATCCTGACGGTTATACGACATACAGTAGTGATTACTGTATAGGCAATAACAAGACCGGTCCAGGGAGCGCGGCCGCCCGCTGGTCGCGATGAGCCGCCCGGTCGAATTTCCCATGGATGAGAGCCTTTCGTAGTTCAGCGCTGCCGCGGCACGCGCCGGCCGATGGTTTTGGTCTCCAGGTACTGCTGGAAACCTTCGAGGCCGCACTGCCGGCCGACGCCGCTGTTCTTGTAGCCGCCGAACGGTGCGTCGGCGCCGTAGAACATGCCGCCGTTGACTCCCAGCGCCCCGGTCCGGATACGGCGTGCGACGGCCATCGCTCGTTCGGTCGAGCCCGAGAGCACCGCGCCGGCCAGGCCGTACGCGCTGTTGTTCGCGACGCGTATCGCGTCCTCGTCATCGGCGAACGGGATCATCACCAGTACCGGTCCGAAAATCTCCTCCTGGGCGATCGGCAGACCGGGGTTGTCGCAGGTGAATACTGTTGGCTCGACATAATGGCCACCGGCCAGTTCCGGCGGTAGCGAGTCCACGGGGCCGCCGCCGATGATCAGCCGGGCACCGTCCACCGTCGCTCGCGTGCACGCGTCCAGGACTCGATTGCGTTGTGCCGCACTGATCACCGGCCCGACCACCGTGTCGGGGCGGGCTGGATCACCGACCGGCACCGCGGCGAACGCGGCCGCCACAGCGGCCACCATCTCCTCGAATCCGGAGCGGGGCACCAACATCCGGGTCGTCGCGGCGCATGCCTGCCCGGCATGGACGCAGGCGCCGACAGCACTGCGCAGCGCCACCGCCGGGTCGGCGTCGTCGAGGACGACCAAGGCCGACTTGCCGCCCAGCTCGAGGAAGGTGCGCTTCATCGTGTCCGCACCCAGCCGCATCAGTGTGCGCCCGACCGATGTCGAACCGGTGAAGGAAACCATGTCGACTCGCGGATCGGTGGCCAAAAGCGCGGCCACCTGGTTGGACGGCGTGGGCACGATATCGACCACACCCGCGGGGATATCGGTCTTCTCGGCGATGATCCGGCCGATCCGGGTCGCATTCCACGGCGTGTTCGGATCCGGTTTGAGCACCACGGTATTGCCCGCCGCCAGCGCCGGGCCCAATTTGTTGAGGATGACCTCGACCGGAAAGTTCGACGGGGTGATGGCCGCGACCACGCCGACCGGCTCCTGTACCACGGTCCGAACGTTGCGGTCGCCGAACAGACCGCCACCGTCGAGGGTTCGCTCCCAAGCGAAGTCATCGATCAGACCCGCCGGGTATCGCAGCGCTTCCGCCAGTGGCCAGTCCAATTGCGCGGTGCTCAGCGTCATGGCCGGACACCCGGCTTCGGCGACGAGTTCGGTTGCGAACTCCTGCCTTTCGGCTTCCAGTCCGCGCTGCAACTGGCCCAGGCAGCGTCGCCGCAAGGCGCGGTCGGTCGACCACCCCGTCTCGTCGAAGGCCCGGCGGGCCGCCGCGATCGCGCGGAGCATGTCCGCGGCTCCCGCGGCCGCGGTGGTGCCGAGCAGCGCGCCGGTGGCCGGGCTGAAATTGTCGAATGCCGCACCGTCGGCAGCCGGCGACAATTCGCCGTCGACGAGCATGCGGAATTCGGCGCGCTCGGCCGCACGGCGCCCCGCTTCCAGGCTGGTAGCCGGGATCGCTCCGATGGTCTCGCCCACATCTTCTCCTGATCACCGACACGACATTCGGATCCGCCGCACAGCGCGCCACGGCGTGCGGACCGTGGCGGGAAGGTCCTTCGATTCCCGTCGGACGATGCTGTCCGACCGGTACCCCGCCAGCCATCCTGGATGAGTAACTGTAACGTTTACCGTATAGTACTTCAAGACACCCGTGCGACAAGCAGAAGGGAGCAGCTATGTCGGGCCTGCTCAACGGCATCCGGATAGTCGAACTGGCGTCCTGGACCTATGTGCCCTGCGGCGGCGCCGCATTGGCGGACTGGGGCGCGGATGTCATCGAGGTCGAAGACACCAGGGGCGGGGATCCGTGCCGCTACCTGGTGGTCGGCGGCCTGGACCCGGCGAGTTCGCCGGTGCGCGCCAATTTCATGATGGAGCTGGGCAATCACGGCAAGCGCAGCATCGGGATCGATATCAAAACCGAGCGCGGCCGCGAAATTCTCGGCAAGCTGCTGGCGAGTGCGGACGTCTTCCTGACGAACTGGCTTCCCGGCACGCTCGAGCGCGCCGGTCTCACCGTCGAGAAGCTGCGCGAATACAACCCGGACCTCATCATCGCCCGGGGCAGCGGTCAGGGCAGCCGGGGACCGGACAAGGATCGAGGCGGATTCGACGCGTCCGCCTATATGGCCCGCGCGGGTGTCGCCTACGCGCTGTCACCGACCGATATCGAATATCCGGTGACCCAGGGCCCCGCGTTCGGCGACCTGCAGGGGGGCATCACCCTCGCCGGCGGCATCGCGGCCGCCCTGTTCCACCGCGAGCGCACCGGCCACCCTCCGATCGTGGACAGTTCGCTACTGGCACAAGGCATGTGGGCCATCGCGCCCGATCTGGCGGCCGCCGACTACTACGACATCGACCGCCTGCCCGCCGGCCCCGCCGGGACCGCACTCAATCCCGCGGTCAACCGTTACCGGACCCGCGACGGCCGATGGATCCAGCTGATGTTCCTGCAGACCGACCGATACTGGCGCGGTTTCTGTGAACGTATCGGCCGCCCCGACCTGGGCACCGACCAGCGCTTCACCCCGCTGGCCAATCTGGTTGCCAACCAGGAGGCCGCCACCGCCGAACTGCGCAAGAGCTTCGCCGAGCGCGATCTGGAGCAGTGGAAGAAGATACTGGCCGACGAGCCGGGCGTGTGGTCGGTGCTGGCCAGCCCGCGAGAGGTGCTCGACGATCCGCAGGTCACCGCGAACGGCTACCTGATGAGCGTGACCGACGAGACCGGCAGGACATACCGAACCGTCAGCGCCCCGGTGCAATTCGACGAGACCCCGGCGCCGCCGAGCCGCTCCCCCGAACACGGCGAGCACACCGAGGCGATCCTGCTCGAACTCGGACTGGAATGGGACGACATCATCGCCGCGAAGGATGCGGGCGCCGTCCTCTGAACGCGCCGATTCCGTTCCCCCGCAAGATCCCGGACCCGGCCGCGACAGGCTATATTGTAAGCCATACTGTAACCTTCACCGAAGGAGCGTGATCGTGGACGCGAACGACATGATCCTGATCAGCGTCGATGACCACATCATCGAACCGCCGGACATGTTCACGAACCATCTACCCGAGAAGTACGCTGCGGACGCCCCGCGGCTGATCCACACCGACGACGGGGCCGACGTGTGGAAGTTCCATGAGGTAGTCGTGCCGAACGTGGCACTCAACGCCGTCGCGGGCCGGCCCAAGAACGAGTACGGTCTCGAACCGGAGGGGCTCGACGAGATCCGCCCCGGCTGTTACGACGTCGACGAACGCGTCAAGGACATGAATGCCGGCGGCATTCTCGCCTCGATGAACTTCCCATCGTTCCCCGGCTTCGCGGCGCGCCTGTTCGCTACCGAGGATCCGGACTTCTCGCTGGCGCTGGTGCGCGCCTACAACGACTGGCATATCGAGGAGTGGTGCGGCGCATACCCGGGCCGATTCATCCCGATGGCACTGCCGGTGATCTGGGACGCCGAGGCCTGTGCCGCCGAAGTGCGCCGCGTCGCCGACAAGGGTGTGCATTCACTGACGTTCTCGGAAAACCCAGCCGCCCTGGGCTATCCGAGCTTCCACGACGAGTACTGGAATCCGCTGTGGAAAGCGCTGGTGGACACCGACACCGTACTCAGCGTGCACATCGGATCCTCCGGCCGGCTTTCCATTCCGGCCGTGGATTCGCCGCCGGATGTGATGATCACACTGCAGCCACTCAATATCGTGCAGGCTGCCGCGGACCTGTTGTGGTCGAAACCGGTCAAGGACTATCCGGATCTGAAGATCGCCCTGTCCGAGGGCGGCACCGGATGGATTCCGTACTTCCTCGAACGGGTCGACCGCACCTTCGAGATGCATTCGACGTGGACGATGCAGGACTTCGGCGGCAAACTGCCCTCGCAGGTGTTCCGGGATCACTTCCTGACCTGTTTCATCAGCGATCCGATCGGGGTCCGGTTGCGTCACGAGATCGGCGTGGACAACATCTCGTGGGAAATGGACTATCCGCACAGCGACTCGATGTGGCCCGACGCCCCCGAGGTGCTGCACGAGGTGCTGCAGGCGGAGCAGGTGCCCGACGACGAGATCGACAAGATGACCCACCGCAACGCCATGCGGTGGTACTCCTTCGATCCGTTCGCCGACGTACCGCGGGAGAAGGCGACCGTGGGCGCCCTCCGCGCGGCCGCTGCCGGCCACGACGTGAGCATCCAGGCCCGCAGCCACAAGTCCACCTCCGCGCAGGAGAAGCTGCGAGCCTTCCAGTCGCAGATTCAGGCGGCCACCGCGCACACCGCCAGTTGACCGGACTCCGCGGCATGACCCGGTCGCGGCCGCGCGCGCCGGCCCGCCTCCCGTAGCCCGGGCGGACGGTCGCATCCTGCGCGAGCTACCCCCGACATTCCCCGGATCCGGACACCGTCCGCGAGTACGGGAAAAGTGTCACACCGCAATCCGATCGAGTATTTCAGCCCATCGGCAACGGCAATGGAGGAAGTATCGTGATCAACCCCGGAGCCCGCCTGGAGAGCCAGGTCTGCGAAACCCAGGTCATCGTCATTCGCGTGAGCGATACGCTCACGCGCCTACGCTGCGGTGGCGCCCCGATGGTCCCCGTCGGCGACGCCGAAGAGGCCGGAGCGGGTCCGGACCCCCGCTTCGCGAACGGCTCTGCCCTGGGGAAGCGCTACACCGACGAATCCGGCGCCGAGCTTCTGGTGACCAGGGCCGGGGCGGGCACGCTCACCATCGACGACACCCCGTTGCAGGTCAAGCGGGCCAAGGCCCTGCCCTCCAGCGACTGACAGCCGGGATCCACCCTCACGATCGGGATCGGGGATGGCCCCGCGGCTCGCCCGCATCAGCCATGATCGAACAGCTCGCAGCACCGCCGCGGACGACCGGTTCGCCACTCGAGACCGCCGTCGTCGAATCGACCGAGACGTAGCGGAATTCGCCGGACCGCCCGGCAGCGACGGACCGACGCCGACACGCTTACCGCTGCCGGGCGCCGATCACGTCGGCGGCGGTGCGAGCAGATCCGCCAGGTTCGGGATTCGCTCACGTGCGGTCGCTCACCAGGTCGGCAGGGGGGACGTCGTAGAATTGCGTCGCCCATTTGCGCAGGGACAGATACGGTTTGGCATCCTTGGGCGACAGCGGCGGGTGTTCGACATATTTCTGGTACCGCCAGATGCTCAGGTCTTCCCAGACGGTGATCAGGAACTGCTTCTCGACCCGCTCGCGCACCTCCGGCGGGGGGACATCGGAGTCGTCGCCGGGATTGCGCGGCCACCAGATCGAGTAGAACAGATCCGAGCACTCGTCGTCGACCGGTGTGGTGCAGAAGATCAACCGATGTTTCGACGACCCTTCGAATGCGCTGATGGAACCACCGAGACCGAACATCTGCGCGTGGATCTTCAGGGCCATCCTGTCCGGATCGTCACTTCGCGCATCCGGCCAGCCGGTGAGAAACGACCAAGTGTGCCCGTCCTCGCTCCAGTCCAGCATCCGCGGAGTGACGGTGGCACCGTGCACATATTCGAAATGCAAACTGTCCGGGCCGTTTTCGAGCACAACCTGCGGGTGGACCGGCTCACGTCCGGTCTTGCGGGAGAATTCCGGATACGGACGGTAATACCCCGATGGAGCGGTGCCGACGTCGGGGAACAGGCCGAAGATATCGGGCATCTCCCACTTCGGCTCCCTCCCCTCCGGGTGGTGCCACATGAATACGCAGCCGTTCTGTTCGTTGACCGGGTACACCCGCAGCCGCAAGCCGCGGTTGACGCGGTTCTCGCCCGGGATATGCCGGTTACGCCCGTCTGGTCCCCACCGCCAGCCGTGGAACGGGCATTGCACACAGTCACCGACCACCTTGCCGCCGTGGCCGAGATGCGCGCCCAGGTGCCGGCAGTGACCGGTCAAGATATGCAGTTCACCGGATTCGTCGCGGTAGGCCACCAGGTCTGCACCGAAATACCGCAGCGGCTTGGTCTCGCCCCGGGGAAATTCGGCCGACCATCCCACCATGAACCACCCGGTGACCTTCCAGGTGAAGGGAACCTTCACATCACACCTCCAGTCCCGTCCCAGGACACTTCGAATCGCTACTGATAGTATTACAGTAATATACAACAGAGGGCGGCGCGACCCCCGCGCCGCATCGGCTCTCCGCCCGGCTCATGCGCTTCGGCGAACGCCGATCGTCCCGCCGCCGACGAGTTCGGGCCGCGCCGCTGCGATCCGGGCGGTCACCGGTCCGCTCGCAGCAACAGGACACCGCTGGGCGTCAGACCGCCGCTGGTGACGACCGCGACGCGGGCATCGGCGACCTGGCGCGGGCCGGCGGCACCGCGCAATTGCGTGACGGCCTCGTGCACCAGGCCCATACCGTGCGTGCGCCCGTGCGACAACTGCCCGCCGTGCGTGTTGAGCGGCAGGATTCCGTCACGGGCGATGTTCGCACCCCGATCGAGAAAGTCCTTGGCTTCCCCGATCCCGCAGAACCCGAGCGCCTCGATCCACGACAGGCAGTTGAAGGTGAAGCCGTCGTAGAGTTCGGCCACATCGACATCGCCGGGGCGCAGGTCGGTCCGGGTCCACAGATGTGCGGCCTGTCCGAGTACCTGTGGTTCGTGGGTGAGTGTGCTCTGATCCCATTCCAGGCGTTCGATGATCTGCGTACCCACCGCCTCCACCAGAACCGGCGGCCGCGCCAGATCCGCCGCGGCCTCGCGGGCCGATACGATCACCGCGACCGATCCGTCGCACGGCACATCGCAGTCGTAGAGACCGAACGGCGTGGTGATGGTGCGCGCCGACAGATAGTCGTCCATCGTGAGCGGACTCCGATAGATCGCCGTCGGGTTCAGCGCGGCATTGGCGCGCTGATTCAACGCGACCCATCCGAGCGTCTCGCGGTCGGTGCCGTAGGTGTGGAAGTGCCGCTGCGCGGTCTGCGCGAGAACATGCGCCGCCGACACCGCGCCGAAGGGTGTGAGCCAGCTGTCCACGATCCCACCCGACGGCGAAATCCGCCCGGCGCGTACCAATTCCGCGTAGGTGGACTCCCACACGGTACGAAAACACAGCACGTGCCGGGCGAGACCGGCGGCCACGGCCAGCATGCCGGCGATCACCGAACCCCCCCGGCCCGAAGGTCTCACCGCCGCCGTTGTACCAGGTCGGCCGGATTCCCAACGCCGATTCGACCGCGGTGACACCACCTTCGGTGAACGGGCCGAGCGCTCCGGAGCCCGGGTAGGTGGACAGGCCGTCGATGTCCGCCAACCGTAGACCGGCATCCTCGACCGCCGCACGGCACGCCTCGACGGTCAGCGCCAGCGGATCGGCCATCAGCCGGCGGCCGAGCCGGGACATCCCGATCCCGGTGAGCGCGACCTTGTCCTCGAACTTGTCGCTGGTGGCCATGGGCCGGACTCGCCGACGCATTTGCGCAGGCTCGATCTCGTCGACCGGCAGCGGCACAAGCGGTTTCGCCGATCCGTCCGGCTCGGCGGCCGGACGGAACAGCGGGAGCCACACGTGCCCAGCCTGTTCGAAGACCACTTCCATACGCTGTCCGAGCTCCAGTTGCTCGGGCTCACAGCCCACGGTATTGGTGGTCAGCCGGACCCGCGGGTCCTCTTCGAGGGCCACCTGCGCGACCGCATAGGGCGCGGGCAGGCCGGGCAGGCCGAAGCGATGGTTGACGGTGAAGCCGATGAGGGTGGCGTATCCCGACACCACCCGCACCCCCATCCGCTCACCCCGGCAGTACCGGCAGACGGGCTGCGGTGGATGGATCAACGCCGAACAGGACAGACATTCGCGTATCCGCAAGCGGCCGTCCGCGCCGGAGGTCCAGAAGAACTCGGTCTCCGGTGTCGTCGACGGCAGCGGACGTGTTGACGCGTCGGCCACGCAACCTCCTCGCGCCGTACTGGTCCGATCATCGCTTCTGTTCGGAGACTTGCTTTTTCATTCCATCCAGCGCAATCATCACGGGCTGACCGGTTTCGGAGATGGCGTGGGCGTGGCCGAGCTGGTGGATGTCGAAGACCGACTGCACCGCGGTGGTGAAGCCCTGGATGTCGAGGGTCTGGTTGACCGCACGCTTGGCCGCGCGCAGCGCGAACGGGTGTTTCGCGGCGATCTGCAGTGCGAGTTCCCTTGTCGCGGAATCGAGTTCGTCGCGAGCGACGACCTTGTTGACCATGCCGATCTGCCGTGCCTCCTCGGCGTGCACCGCCCGGCCGGTGAACAGGATCTCCTTGGCGAGCCGCGGCCCCAGCTCCCAGGTGTGGCCGTGGTACTCGACGCCGCCGATACCCATCGCCACGACCGGATCGGAAAAGCGAGCGTTGTCGGCCGCGACGATCAGATCACACGGCCACGCCAGCAGCAGGCCGCCGGCGATGCAGACCCCGTGCACGGCGGCGATCGACGGCTTGGGAATGTTCCGCCATTTCAACGAGTAGCCCACGTACCGGCGCGCCTCGACATCGTAGATGTCCGAGACCAGCCACTTGTCCCTGTCGTTCCAGGTCCCGGGATCGATGTCATGGCCGGCCGAGAAGTGTTTCCCGTTGGCGCGCACGATGATCACCCGCACCTGCGGATCGTCGGCCGCCCGGGTCCACGCCGCGTCGAGTTCGTCGAGCAGCGCCATGTTCTGCGCGTTGTGTACCTCGGGACGGTTGAGCGAGATCGTGGCGATCCCCTCCGCAGCGTCGTAGAGAACGAGATCGGTACTCATGACGGGCCTTTCATTCGGATTCGCTCCCCTGCACACCGGTCCGCTCCGCTCAACTCGCCCGGGCCTTCGGCGGGGAATAGTCCGGCCGGCCCAGGCCGAGCACGTGCTGGGCGATCATGTTGCGGAACACCTCCAGCGTGCCGCCGTAGATGCCGAGCAGAGGCGCCCATCGATAGACGTATTCCATACCGCCCTCGTCGACCGCGCCGGCGGCATCGATCGGCAGCGCCGAGGCGGCCCCCAGCACATCCATCAGATCCGGTGCGACGTCACGGATTGCCTGCGACAACGCCACCCGCCCGAACATGTTCGGCGTCGCCAGCCCCGCCTCCATCCGGGCGATGCCGCGGCCGAGCCGATACGCGACCGACCCGTCGTCGAGCAGCCGGCGCCCATCCGGACCGGGCCGGGCCGCGACCGCGGTCACCCGGTCCATCGCAGCCGCCGCCATGGTGCCCTGGTGGGTCAGGATCGAGATGTCATCGAGTCCGTCCGACGCCGCGTCCACCACCCCGTGCTCGTGGGCCAGCGGCTGCATGAGTACCTGCCAGCCGTTGTTCACCTCGCCGAGCCGATATTTGTCGTCGATGCGGACGTCGGTGTAGTACACGATGTTGGTGCGGTCGCCGTCGACGGTCCGGATACCTTGGATCTCGATCCCCGGAGTATCGAGCGGCACCAGGAACATGGTGAGGCTCTTGTGCTTTCGCGCCTCCGGATCGGTATTCGTGATCAGGAAGACGTACTGGCAGTTGTGCGCACCGGTGGTGAACATCTTGGACCCGTTGATCACCCAGTGGTCACCGTCACGCACGGCCCGCGTCTTGCACATCGCGATATCGGATCCCCCCTCGGGCTCGGTGTAGCCCAAGCACAGGCGGACCTCGCCGGTGGCAATCCGCGGCAGCACTTCCGCCTGCAATTCGGGCGAACCGAAATCGCGCACCGACTCGGTGACGATCACGGTCGTCCCCCAGGTGACCCACGGGACCTGGGCCCGGCGCCGCTCCAGATCCCAAATCCGCCGCTGCACCCGCGTCAACGCCCCGGGATCGAGCTCGGCCCGCAGCCAGCCGTCGGCTCCCATCGCCAGATGCACGCCCTCGTCGAAGTTGTCACCGGTCTCGCGATCGCGCCGGCGCACCTCGTCGGTGACATGGGTGTCGAGAAATGTCCGCACTCGGTCGCGGAATGCCGCGTCCTGCGCGGACAGCTCGACCAGCGAAAAATCCATCGGTATCTCCTAAACCTGTTGCGCCGCCGCCTATTGGAGGATGCCGTCGCCGATTCGGCGCCGTCACTATTTCGCTGCCGCGGCGAACAATTCCGCGACCCGCACCGCACTGGCGCCCGGATCCCCGGCGGCCAGCGGCCAGCCCCGCGCGCGCAGCAGGTATGCCGAGGACGCCGATTCGGCGCTCACGCCCAGACCGCCCTGCACATGGACGGCCATCGTCGCGGCCTTGGCCGCTTCTTCGGAGGCATGGACGAATGCCGCCGCCGCGAGGCCACGCTGCGCGTCGGGCTCGTATTCGAGGAACCACGCCGCACGCCGGGCCAGATTGCGCCCGCCCTGGATGAAGATCGCGATATCGGCCAGCGGATGCGAGATACCCTGCAACGTCGAGATCGGCACCCCCATCGTGTACCGGTTCTTGGCGAATTCGACTGCCACGGTGAGGGTTTCCTCCACCAGGCCGACCAACGCGGCCGCGGTGAGCATCCGCCATTCGTCGAGGGCGAGCTCGTAATCGGCGAGCGCCCGCGCGCCGGAGGCCACGACGGTGCGCCGGTCGGCCGTCGCCGGATCGACCCAGGCCATGGGCAATCGCCCGATATTGTCGACCTTCGCCGGCCGGGTGTCGAAGCCCAGCACAACGATGTCCTGGCCGTCGCGCACCACGATGTGGTCGGCGACCGCACCGGATGGAATCAGCCGCGGCCCGGAGGTCGCGTCCAAACGCGCGTCCAGCGCGGCGATCCGGCGGCCCTCGGCGATATCGGCCGCATGGTCGACACCCGGCCGCAGCGCGTCCAGTCGAGCCAGCAACCTGCTGGCCACCACATGATCGATCCATGGCGCCGGTGCGATGGCGCGGCCCAGTTCCTCGGCCACGAGCGCGAGATCGACCAGAGTGGCGCCGTCGCCGCCGGCGGTTTCGGGCAGCGCCATGGTGGTGGCGCCGGTGGCGCACAGCTGTTCCCACAGATCCTTGTCGAATCCCGTCGCCTCGGCCGCCCGCACCACGTCCAGCGGACTGCGGGTGCGGAAGAATTTCGCGTAGACGGACTGGAGTTCGGTCTGGTCTCGCGACAGGCTGTAATCCTGACGGCGCAGTTCGTAGCGGTCCATACCTATGCCTCCTCGTTCCGGCGCACCTCGGCATGGGCGGTTCGGTCGGCGAAAAAGAATTCCTGGGCGTTGTGGTAGAGGTAGTTGTCGAGTACGTCGTCCGGCAGTTCCAGTGCGAGCGCCTCGGGGACTACCCGGCGCATGCGTAGCACCGGCCAGTCGGAGCCGAAGATCACCTTCCGCTCACCTCTGGTCCGCATGAAATGAATCAAGCTCTCCGGCAGCCGCTTCGGCGACCACGCCGAGGTCATCAAGCGCAGGTTGTCGTACTTCATCAGCAGCCGAATCGCGATGTCCCACCACGGATCCGCACCGTGAATCATGCACAGCCGCAGTTCCGGGAAGCGGTAGCACACCCGGTCCAGATAGATCGGATTCTGTACCTCGCCCGGAATCGGCGGGCCGGGCAGGCCGGTATTCATGCACAGCGGCAGATTCATTTCCGCGCATTTGTAGTACAGCGGGTAATAGGCCGCGTCGGTCGGCGGGTACTGCCCGTCGCCCCAGAAGCTCGGGCCCGCCGTCGTGTACACCACCGGAAGGTCGCGAACCAGCGAGTCGAGTTCGCGCAGGGAGGCGACCGGATGCAACAGGTCGACCCCGTTGATCGCCAGCGAGAATCGGTCCGGACGTTCCTCGGCGAATTTCAGCGCGGTCGTCGACGGCCTGGCCATCGAATACATCAGCACGGCCTTCTCGACGCCGTGGGCGTCCATTTCGTCGAGCAATTCGCCGAGTTCGACCTGCGCGTACAGCGACGCCGGCCCCTTGAAATAATCGTCGCGAACCCGCAACATCCAGCCCGGCTGCTCACGCTCGCCGAAGTGCACATTGACCAGACCGTCGATCACCCTGCGCATCTGTCACGCTCCAATTTCTCGAGACATATCCGCGGCGTCGTCGCGAGCATCCGGGGCGCTGTTGCCCACCTGCCGCGCCGCCCAGCGGTAGTCGGGCTTACCGTTGCCGAGCCGCCGGATCTCGCTCACGAAGACGATCGCCTTCGGAACCTTGAATCCGGCCAGCCGGGTTTTGCAGGCGGCACGCAACCGTGCCTCGCTGGGGCTGCCGGGGGACTCGCCGCACACCAGCGCGACCACCTCCTGGCCCCAGCGCGGGCTCGGCCTGCCCACTACCAGCGCATCGCTGATGCCCGGATGGGCGCGCAGGATCGCTTCGACCTCCTCGACGAACACCTTCTCGCCGCCGGTGTTGACGACCAGCGCATCCCGGCCGAGTAACCGCAGATTTCCGTCGCCGTCGAGGGTGGCCCGATCCCCCGGAATCGCCACGCGCACCCCATCGATTTCGGGAAAAGTGCGCTCGGTGGCCTCCTGGTCGTCCAGATAGCCCAGCGGCACCCGGCCGATGCGCGCCGCCCAGCCGACTTCCGTCTCCCCGGGGGCCAGAAACCTCGTCCGATCACGCGATACCACGGTGCCGCCGGGCATCGGCGCGAACGCGTCGATCTCGGCGCCGCGGGTGCTGCGTCCGAACCCCATGCCTCCGGTTTCCGAGGACCCGTATCCTTCGACGACGTACGCGTGCGGAATCCGTTCCAGCAGTTCGTGTTTGTAGACCTGATTGGTCGCCGCCCCGCCCGTTCCGATGGCGAGCAGCGCCGACAGGTCGTAGGAGCGTTCCCGCAGGGCACGTACCAGCGGTCCGGCATACGCGTCGCCCACGATCGTCATCAGCGCCGCCCGCTCACGCTCGGCGATAGCCAGCGCGAGGTGCGCGTCGAAGCGCTCGGCGTCGTCGTAGAGCAGGATGGTCTGCCCGGACAGCAGGCCGGCGAAGGCAGTCCAGATCCCGGCCGCATGCGACAGCGGGGAGGCCGCGAACCAGACGTGACCGGTCATCCTCGCGAGCTCGTGCAGCGGGCCCGCCGACTCGTGGTCGGCGCCGTTCATCGACGAAACATACATATCGCCCTGCCGCCACAGCACCCCCTTGGGCCGCCCGGTGGTGCCGCCGGTGCACAGGATCACCAGATCGTCCGGGGAGGTGTCGATGATCGTTCCGGCAGCTCCCTCGGAAATGGCATGTTCGGCGGTGACCGCACCGGCGAGTTCGGTTGCGCCGCTGCCGTCCTCGACCGAGATCAGCAGTTCCACGCCGACCGGCGCGGCCTCGGCGACCACCGGGCCGAAACCGCGGTGGTACACGATGCCCCGAGGGCGCAGATGAGCGAGCAGATCGCGCACCTCGCGCGCCGTGTAGTGCGGGTTGACGTTGACCGGTACGACGCGCGCCTTCAGGCAGCCGATCATCACGTCGAGATACTCGGCGTTGTGCATCAGCAGGGCGACGCGATCCTGGCCGCATTCCCAGCGCCGCAGTCGCGCACGCGGAATATGTGCGCCGAATCCACGCTGCGCCAGGAAATTCGCGAATCGGCGGGTGCGCACCGCCGCCTCGGCGAAACTCCGGCGGCGGTTCCCGCAGATGGTCATCGTCCGATCGGGCACCGCGGACGCGATCGCGTCGAAGACGGCCCCGATACTCCATTCGGTCAACGAAGCCCTCCCCGATCACGGTCGCCCACCGCTCGAGCACACATCGGCTGCGGTCCTCTCGCGGCTATCGCGCGGCCGCGGCGACGGGGACGCCGAGAAACTCCAAGGCGTTGTCCCGCATGATCTTTCGAACATCCGCGGCATCGAATCCGGTCAGCTCCTCGGTGAAGGACACCGGCTCCTCCAAGCCCTCGCCGTGCGGCCAGTCCGATCCGAACAGGATGCGCTCGACCCCGATCACCTCGGCCAGCTCGAGCAGATCGTCCTCGTAGTACGGCGCGACCCAGACATGCTCGCGCAGCGTGTCGACCGGATCGTTCGGGAACGATCTCGGAGATTGGTTGGCCAGCTTGCGCATTCGCTTGCTCAGCCGGTGCACGAAATCCGACCCGTTCTCGATGCTGGCGACCCGCAGGGCGGGGTGCCGATCGAAGACGCCGTGGATGATCAGCGAGGCCATGGTGTCGTGGATGGCGCGGTCGTCGACGAGGATCTTGTCCAATGCGTCGCCGGGCCCGCCGAACGGCTCGAAGGTGTCCTTACCGCCCCACATGGCGGCGATCTTCAGGTAGCCGCTGTCGCCGAGATGGAAGGCGACCGGCACGCCGGCCTCGGCGAGCCGCGCCCAGACCGGATCGTGGGCGCCATCCCCGAGCGAACGTGGTTTGGCAGCACCCGGCACGGGCGCGGGCCGGATGTGTACCACCCGCGCGCCCCGGCCGAGCACGAATTCGATCTCTGCCACCGCCGCCGCCGGGTCGGCCAGCGAAATCATCGGCGCCGCGACGATCCGGTGGCCGGAACGGTCGAACCCCCAATCTTCGTCGAGCCACAGGTTGAAGGCGTGCAGCGAGGCCACGGTCGCCTCGACATCGCCCTTGAGGGCCTCCTCGACGCCGCAGCCGAAGGTCGGGAACATGACGATCGTCTCGATGCCCTGCTTGTCGACCACCGCCGCCCGCGCATCCCGATCGCGATACTCCGGTCGCAACTCGAGGCTTTCCACCTTCATCAGCGTCGCCGGATCGACGCCCTCGGGCACCTGCCCGCGGAACATCAGATCCAGGCAGCCTGGCACGATGATCGGATCGAAGGTGGGATTCGGGATGAAACGGTTCACCCGGTCCCCGATGATCGCGGTGTGATACTTGCCGTCTCGGACGATCCGCACGCCGCGCCGGCGAAACTTTCTGTCCAGGTGCCGAGTGAACGCGTCCAACGGTTCGTAGTAGTGATTGTCGACATCGATCGCTTTGTAGTCGAGCGTGGTCATCGCTGTCCTTTCATGCGCCCGAAACCTTCTGCCGCAAGCCTGATAGATATGTCTACTGTATACCTTTCAGTATCGGACCGCGCAAGGTCCGCGCGCCCGCTCCGGCTTTGTCAGGGCACGATCACCGAGCGCGCTACCGGCTCGGCGGGGGCCTGGCGCGCATACATCGCTCGCTGCAGCGACGACAAGAGAGCATTGCGGGTCTCGGCGGGGCTGATGAGTTCGTCGAAGCCCATATGCTCGGCCGAATGATAGGACGCCCGCAGTTCCATCTCGCGCAGCGAGGCCGCGAGATCCTGTTCGGCGTTGGACGCGCTGCTCAATGCCGCGGCACTCATGGCGCCCATGGTCGCGCCGGGATAGGCGAAGGTTCCGACCTGGTTGTCGAAGCTGATCAGCGACATGACCATGGAACCGAACCCGTACGCCTTACGCAGCGTCACATGCAGCTTGAGAGTCGTCGCCACGGTTTGGGCGACGAACATCCGTGCACCACTGCGTAACACGCCGTCCAGCTCCGATTCACTGCCGGGCAGCATGCCCGGGTTGTCCGCGAGGAAGACGATCGGCAGATGGAAGGCGTCGGCAACCGCGATGAAATGCGCGGCCTTGTCCGCGGCATCGGCGTCGATGGAGCCGGCCAGCACCTGCGGCTGATTGGCCACGACAGCAACCGGATGACCGCCGAGATGTGCGAGCGCGCAGATGATCGCTCGCCCGAACTCCGGCTGCACTTCGAACCAGTCCGCACTGTCGAAGACCGTATCGAGCACCGTGCGCATATCGTAGGTCCGCCGATTGTCCCGGGAGATGATCTCCAGCAGCTCCGGAGTGCGGCGCGGACCGGTCGACCCGTCGAGCGCCGACGACGGCGGGTACGACCAGGCGCTGGGCGGGAAATAGGACAGGTAGCGGCGGATTTCGTCCAGCACCGCCTCGTCGCTGTCGGCGAGATTGTGGATCAACCCACTCGGCAGCGCCACATCCGGGCCGCCGAGGTCCTCCTTCGAAATATCCTCGCCGGTAGAGACTTTCACCACCGGCGGGCCGGCAGTGAAGATCGCGCCGTGCGCGCTCATGATCGCGAAATCCGACACCGGTGCGATCAATGCACCATGGCCCGCGGAGGCGCCGAGCACGCCCGTCACCATCGGCACCTTGCCCGAACACCGCGCTTGGGCCAGTAGATCGGTCGGGGTGCGCCCGTAGTGGTCGCCGCTGGGCCGAAAACCCGCACCCTCCAGCAACATCACCAGCGGAACCCGGTTGCGAACCGCGAGCTCGGCCAGGCGATAGCGCTTGGAATTGCTACCCGGGGCGATACTGCCGGCCAGGGTGGTGAAATCCTCCGCGCCCACCATCACCGGCGAGCCTTCGATCAATCCGGAGCCGGTGACGATCGCGTCCGCGGCGACCTCGCCGCCCACCAGCGTCCCGAACTCCTGAAAGGTGCCCGGGTCGAGCAGGTGCTCGATCCGGGCTCGCGCGTCCAGCTTGCCCTTGTCGCGATGTCTGGCGACCCGCTCCGGGCCGCCCATTTCATGCACGCGTGCCCTGCGCCGCTCGAGATCGCTGAGCGTGTCGTCCCAGGTCTGTGAATTGGTCATCTGCCCCTGCCCGTCAGACCAGCGAGTAGCGAATCGGCAGGTGTTTGAGGCCGCCCACGAATGTCGTCGCCGTGAGCTCGGGGGCGCCGTTCAGTTCGATGGACCGCAGCCGCGGCAGCAATTCGGAGAAGAACTTGTTGATCTCCATCCGCGCCAGTCCCGCGCCGAGGCAGAAGTGCACGCCGAACCCGAAGGCGACGTGTTTGTTCGGCTCGCGCCCGATATCGAACCGGAACGGCTGGTCGAAGGCGTCCTCGTCGCGATTGCCCGACGCGTAGGACAGCAACAGCGAATCGCCCGCCGATATCGGCACTCCGTTGACGGTGGCGTCCTGGGCGGCGGTGCGCATGAACGCCTTGACCGGAGTGACCCAGCGAATGATCTCCTCGGTCGCCTGCGGCATCCGATCGAGGTTGTCGCGCAGGCGTTCTCGCTGATCCGGGTGCTCGATCAAGGCGCGCAGGCCGCCGGAGATACTGCTACTGGTCGTATCGTGCCCGGCCGTGGCGATGATCGCGTAGTAGGACATGGTGTCGATATCCGACAGCGGCTCGCCGTCGATCCGGGCGTTGGCAATTGTCGAACCCAGGTCACCGGTGGGGCGTTCGCGCCACTGCGCGGTCAGATTCTGGAAGTACTGGAACAGTTCGACCAGGGAATTCATCGCCTCGTCGGACTGCTCGCTCCGTTTCAATTCGTCGTCGTCACTGCCCATGAGTTCCTGGGTCAGCTTCAACATCAGCGGAAAGTCCGCCTCGGGAACGCCGAGCAGCGACATGATCACATACAGCGGGAAGTTGACCGCGACCTCCCGGACGAAGTCGCATTCCCCGCCGGCGTCACGCATGTGGTCGACGTATCGCTTCGCGAGTTGCTCGATGCGCTCACCCATCGCCTTCATCGCCTTGGGGCTGAACCAATCGGCGGCGATCGCGCGAACGACACGGTGCTGCGGGTCGTCCATGTGGATCAGGGTACGAATCCCCACCGCGGCTTGCATGTCGTCGGAGGCGGCCGTCATCAGCACCGGCCGTGGCCAATTGGTGAACAGTCGATCCGCCCGTTCGACCGCCAGGATGTCGGCGTGCTTGGTAATCGCCCAGAACGGCTTGTAGCCGGGCACCTCCACCCTGGAAACCGGCGCCTTGGCACGCAATTCGGCCAAGGCCGCGTGCAGTGTCACCTCGTCGGTATAGCACCGGGGATTCGCCAATACCTTCGCGGCGTCGTCGACGATCGGCATGCTCATGAGCGACTCTTTCGATCTGCGGGTCTTCATGTTCACCAGCCCGTTACGCACGCGCAGCGGTCCGTTGTCGCGGCCACTAGAGTGCTTTATAGTGACCCTTACTGTCAAGCATTCTATAACTGACCGCGACGACGGAACGGTGGTATTCATGGGATCCGATCAACGCAGGATCGTCGTGGTCGGCGCGGGCTCGGGCATCGGCGCCGCGACGGCCGCGCACTTCCACCACAACGGTGATCACGTGCTCGCCATCGATCTGCGCCCCAACGACACTCCGGCAGCGCGGCACGAGCAATGCGATCTGCGCGCCCCCTCGGCCGTCGCCGCCCTGCTGGAGCGCATCGAACCGGGCTGGGATCTGCTGGCCCACATCGCCGGCATCCCGGGCACCGCGCCGGCCGCCGATGTCCTGAAGGTGAACTACCTCGGCATGCGCCTCATGGTCGAGGGCATGCTGCCGCGATTGCGCCACGGCGGGGCGATCGTGACCGTGGCCTCGGTAGCGGCACTCGGCTGGCAGGAGCGCGTGGCGGCGCTGTCGGACCTGCTCGCGACGACCGACCCGGACGAGGTGGAGCGCTGGCAGGCGAGCCAGGATCCGGACTATCCGGTGTACAGCACCTCGAAACAGGCCGCGATCATCTTCGCGAAACGGCTCGCGCCGACGGCTTGGCGGAAGTTCGGCATCCGGGTGAACACGGTGAGCCCGGGCCCCACCGAGACCCCGATCCTGGCCGACTTCGAGGCCTCCATGGGCAAGGACGTGCTGGATACGGTGGCGGCCACGGTCGGACGGCACGCCACCGTCGACGACATCGTGCCCGTCATCGCCTTCTTGGGATCGCCGCAGGCCCGTTGGATCAACGGCCAGGACCTCCATGTCGACGGCGGATTCGTCGCTCCCCTGGTCGCCGGCCCGCCCATTCAGCTGTAGCGAGGGCGGCCTACCCGCCACCCGAAAGCGGTACGGACAACCAGGATTCGCCTGCCAGCGACATATACTGTAGGTATTACAGTAACTAATTCCGCCGGATTTGCGCGAACGACAACATCGAGGTGAGCTGTGGACATCCCGGTTCAGGACCAATCAGCGATGGCGGGCGACACCCTGGACCTACGCGACCCCTATCCGTACTTTGCCGCCAAGCGGCGTGCGGGAGCCGTGTTCCACGGGACGGTCATGGACTACTCCAAGACCCCGGAAAATCTGCGTCCCTCCGATTCCTATGCCGCGGTTTCCTATTCGGCAGTCAGTGCCGCCCTGCGCAACAACCGGGTGTTCAGTTCGAAGCTCTACGACTCCACCATCGGGACGTTCATGGGCCCGACCCTGCTGGCCATGGACGGCGCCCGGCACCGCGCACACCGTGGGCTCGTGTCCACCGCCTTCCGGCCCCAGTCCTTGTTGCGCTGGGAACCGGAGATCGTGCGGCCGGTCTGCGATGCGCTGATCGACGAATTCGCCGAGCGCGGCAGTGCCGACCTGGTCGAGGAGTTCACCTTCGAATTTCCGACCCGGGTCATCGCGGCCCTGCTCGGCCTGCCGGAGGAGGATCTGCCGTTCTTCCGCCAAGCGGCGGTGGCGATCATCAGCTACGCCGACAAGGTGCCGCGGGCGCTGCGGGCATCGAACGAACTGAAGGAATATTTCACCGGGCAGATCGAACTGCGGCGCGGCAATCCGACCGACGACATCATCAACGACCTGGTCACGGCTGAGATCGACGGCGAGAAGCTGACCGACGAGGCCATCTATTCCTTCCTGCGCCTGCTGCTGCCGGCCGGCCTGGAAACCACCTACCGATCCTCCGGAAACCTGCTCTACCTGCTGCTGAGCCACCCCGAGCAGTTCCGGGCCGTGCAGCGGAACCGCGATCTGCTGCCGCAGGCGATCGAGGAGGGGCTGCGCTACGAGACGCCGCTGACCTTGGTCCAGCGCTACGTCACCGAAGATACGCACCTGGCGGACACCGCCATTCCCGCAGGCGCGGTCCTGGACCTGTGCCTGGGTTCGGCCAATCGCGACGAGAACCGCTGGGAGCGGCCGGAGGAATTCGACATCTTCCGCACCCATATCCCGCACATCAGCTTCACCGCGGGTGCGCACACCTGCCTGGGACTGCATCTGGCCCGGATGGAAACCCGCGTCGCGATGGAATGCCTGTTCGACCGGCTCACCGACTTCACCCTGCAGTCCGATGGCGATCCGCACATCTTCGGTCAGCCCTTCCGCTCGCCCAACACCCTGCGGGTCAGCTTCGATGTCATCTCCTGACCGTCGGCCGGACCGGCGCCGGGTCTGCTCCCGCCACCTGTCGTCTCGGGATTCCAACCGCCTCGGACGCCGTTGGGCCATCGGTGGCCACACCGAAAGCGTCCCGCTCGCCGCGGGATTCGACGCTCTCGAGATCGGCGACCCGCGCGAAGCGCGCACCATAGGCCCCTCCGCGGGCGATTCCGGACATGAAAGGACGACACAGTGACAGATCGAGCGGAAACCCTGTTGCACCACCGATCCGAAGGCGTACTGACGCTGACGCTGAACCGCCCGGCGCTGAAGAATGCGATCAACACACAGCTGTGGGATGAGCTGGGCAGGGCCCTGCATGCGGTCGCGCGAGGTGACGACGTCCGCGCGGTGGTCGTCACCGGAGCAGCCGGAAACTTCTGTTCCGGCGCGGATATCTCCGATGCCGCTGGGGCGCAGGGGTTTTCGGATCCGAGCCGGATGATCCGCGCCATCAACGACGTGATCCAGCAACTGCACGACCTACCGGTGCCCACCCTCGCGAAGGTGCGCGGCGTGGCGGCCGGCGCGGGCTGGAATATCGCCCTCGGCTGCGACCTGGTGGTCGCCACTCCCGATGCCCGCTTCTGCCAGATCTTCACCAAACGGGCCCTGTCCCCCGATTGCGGCGGCAGCTGGCTGCTGCCCAAACTCGTCGGCCTGCAACAGGCCAAGCGCCTGACCCTGCTGGCCGAGACGCTCCAGTCGGACGAGGCACAGTCGCTCGGTCTGGTTACCTGGGTCCAGCCCGAGGAGTCGATCGATTCGTTCGTCGACGGTATCGCCGCCCGGCTCGCCGCCGGACCGCCGCTGGCACTGGCACAGACCAAAGCGCTGGTGAACAACGGCGCCGACCGCACCCTGCGGGACGCACTCGCCGACGAGTTGCGCGCGCAGACGATCAACCTGTCGGGCGCGGATGTCATCGAGGCGTTCGCGGCATTCGCGGAGAAACGTGATCCGGTCTTCACCGGGGCCTGGGGTGCGGGAGGTCGGCCATGACGGCCAAACGCGTTGCGGGACAGAAACGCCCGCGCCGAGAGCGCGGCTTGCTCAACCCCGAGGACATCATCGGCGGCGCGTTCGAGCTGGCACAGGAGGTCTCCATCGACGGGCTCAGCATGCCGCTGCTCGGCCGGCATCTGAATGTGGGCGTCACCAGTATCTACTGGTACTTCCGCAAGAAGGACGACCTGCTCAACGCGATGACCGATCGCGCGCTGCGGCTCTACGTCTACGCCATCCCGTTTCCCTATGTGCAAGCCTCGAATTGGCGGGAGAGCCTGATCAACCACGCCCGCACCATGCGACGCATATTCCTGGACAATCCGATCCTGTGCGATCTGATACTGGTGCGCTCGGCACTGAGCCAGCACGCGGTCCGGGTCGGCGCCGATCAGGTCGAGCGGACGGTGGCCAGTCTGGTCGATGCCGGACTCTCGGTCGAAGAAGCCCTCCACACCTATTCCGCGATCAATCTCCACATCAGCGGATCGGTTGTGCTGCAACGGCTCTACGACAAGAACCGGGAGTCCGGCGGCGCTCACCGCGCCTATTACGACAGCATCCTGATCGAGGGCGAAACCACCCCGCTGCTCGCCGAGGCGATGGCCGAAGGGCTGCGCTCGGGAGCACCTGACGAACACAACTTCGAATATGGGTTGCGGTGCATCCTCGACCACACCGGCCGTTTGATCGAACGCAACCAGGCGAACCGCAGTGAAACCGGCGTCCCGCCCCGAGCCAACGGTGCGGCAGCCACCTGAAGCAACGGCTGCCGCACCGTATCCGGCCCGCTACCGCGGATCCGGCTCCGGGACATGGAAGTGCTCGTCACGCAACCGGAACGCCTCGTTGGTGCCGTGCTCGGCACGGGTCTTCACGAAGTTGAACTCCCCCGGAGAGAACTGCAGATTGGTGCCGAAGGCGTGGAAAAGATAGCTGGCCACTTCTTCACCCTGATAGGCCTGACTCTGCTCCACCAACCGGAACGCCTCCTTGGCGATCACCACGCCGTCGGCGGGCATCTTCGCCGCCTTCTCCGCCCAGTACCGGGCGCGCGCACCCACCGCGGCCGGATCGCAGACCTCGGTGAAGATGCCGAGCCGCTCGATCGCGCTCACCTCGACGATGTCGCCGGTGAGCAACAGCCGGCGGGCCAGGACCGGACCGAGCCGGTGGAAGAACATGTGCAGACTGCCCAGCGCGGGTCCGAGGAAGCGGACCGCGGGCATTCCGACCCGGGTGTCGCGGGCGATCACCGAAATATCTGTCATCAGCGCCATTTCGAAGCCGCCGCCCAGGGCGTAGCCACTGATCTCACCAACGGTGACCTTGGGAAAGCCCATGAAGTTGTGGTAGAAGCCGAAGGATTTGCGATCGACGGTGAGGCGGCGGCGCTGGCTGGGCCGGCCCCGCTCCGGCTTGTCGCTGTCAGCGCGTTCCCCGTACCAGCCGTACGCGTTGTTCATATCCGCTCCGGTACTGAATACGCCCTCGGCGCCGCGCAGCAGGACCACGACGATGTCGTCGTCCTCGGCGACCTCGTCCAGGTAGCGGGCGAGGCCGTCACGCATGGCCGCGTCGTAGGAGTTGCGCCGGGCGGGGTTGTTCAGCGTGAGGGTGGCGATCCGGCGGTCGGGATCCACCTCGTAGAGAACGCGCCCGCCGGCGGTACTGGAACTGCTCATCGGGTTGCCTCTTCCTGGTTCATCACACGGCCTGGTGGGCGGTTCGCACCATTGCCGGGAGCTGACGGTATTATCTACTGTATATGTAACAGTATCGGCGTACACAACGATATCGTGACCACGCTCGCGGCGGTGCGGACGCCGCCGCACCCATTGCCCGGCCAGCCTGTGAAGGAATCTCCATGCCGTTCGACACCATCGAATACCGCGTCGACGGGCATACGGCCACAATCACCCTCAACCGCCCGGACGCACTCAACGCGCTGAGCCCGCACATGATCACCGAACTCCGGGCCGCCTATGCCGAGAGCGGGAACGACGACAAGATCTGGACCGTCGTCGTAACCGGCACCGGCCGTGCCTTCTGCACCGGCGCCGATGTCAAGGCCATCCCCGGTGACGGCAAGGTGATCAACGAACGGCCGTATCTGTCCAGCTATGAACAGTGGGAGGCGCCGCAGGAGGGCACCCCGCCGTTCCGGACCATGACCAAACCGGTTCTGGCCGCGATCAACGGATTGTGTTGTGGCGCTGGACTGGACTGGGTCACGACCGGAGATATCGTCATCGCCTCCGAGCGTGCGCAATTCTTCGACCCCCACGTCAGCATCGGTCTCGTGGCCGGGCGCGAGGCCGTGCGACTGTCCCGGGTGCTGCCGCGAACCGTCGCGCTGCGGATGGCATTGCTGGGCAAACACGAGCGGATGGACGCCCAGCGAGCGTACGAACTGGGAATGATCACCGAGATCGTCGCGCACGAGCGACTGCTGGAACGTGCGCACGAGATCGCCGGCATCGTCAATTCCAATGCGCCCCTTGCCGTTCGCGGCACCCGGCTGGCGATCGTCAAGGGCCTGAACGTGCCGCTGCACGAGGCGGAGATGCTCGCCGAATCGTTCCGCGAGCGGGTGACCCGCACCGAGGACGCGCTCGAGGGCCCGAAGGCCTTCGTGGAGAAGAGGACACCGCAATGGCAGTGCCGATGAGCCGCACCACCCATGCACTCAGCCGCCGGATAGCCGACACCCTGGCGCTGCGACCGGATGCCCCCGCGATCGAATACGAGCAGCAGTGGGTCAGCCGACGCGAACTCGGCGTTCTCGCCCGTCGGATCCGCGCGTTCGTCACCGCGTATCCGCTGGGCCGTCGCGAAGTCGGCATCCTGCTGCGCAACCGACCCGAACATGTCGCGGCCCTGCTCGGGGTGCTGCTGGGAGGCGGGACCGTCGTGGTGATCAATCCTTCGCGCGGCGATGAGCGCACTCGTGCCGATATCGCCGCGCTGCGGCTACCGCTGATCATCGGCGCCTCCGACGACCTGGCCGAACTGGTCACCGCGGCCCCGGGTACGGCAACCTTGGTGATCGAGGGTACGGTCGCCGAACCCCGGCTACACACGACGCCCGTACCCCGCGCCCGAACCGGCACGACGCCGTCCGATGTGGCGGTCCGCATGCTCACCAGCGGCACCACCGGACCGCCCAAACGCGTCGACATCACCTACGACATGTTGGCGCGCAGCGTCATCGGGCCCGATCCCGAGAACGCGCCCGCCCCGACACACCCACGGACGGGAATCGCCATCGTGAACGCACCACTGGTGCACATCGGCGGCGTATTCCGGATTCTGCAGTGCATCGCCGAGGCCCGCCCGTTCGTCCTGCTGCCGCGTTTCCGGCTCGAACAGTGGGCTCGTGCCGTGCGCAGCCATCGCCCCGGGGCCGTATCCCTGGTCCCGGCCGCGGTACGCACCGTCCTGCATTCGGAGCTCACCCGCGACGACCTGTCCAGCATCCGGGTGGTCACCTCGGGCACCGCACCACTGTCCGCCGAGGACGCCGACGCGTTCTACGAGAAATTCGGAATCCCGGTGCTGACCTCCTATGCCGCAACCGAATTCGGCGGCGGTGTGGCCGGATGGACCCTCGCCGACCACCAGCGATACTGGCGGGACAAACGCGGCAGCGTCGGACGCGCCACCGGCGGAGCACGGCTGCGCGTGGTCGACGAGGACGGCGCGGAGTTGCCGGCGGGCCGGCCCGGACTGCTCGAGGTCGCACCCGGTCAATTCGGCCCGTCCGCGAACTGGATGCGCACCACCGATCTGGCCCGCATCGACGCGGACGGATTCCTGTGGATCCTCGGCCGCGCGGACCAGGCCATCATCCGCGGCGGTTTCAAGATCATGCCCGACGATGTGCGCACCGCGCTGGAAAGCCATCCGGCCGTGCTGGGCGCCGCTGTCGTCGCCCGGCCCGATCCGCGCCTCGGCGAGGTTCCGGTCGCGATGGTCGAACCGGCGGACGGCTCGGCCGTCGACGCCGCGGCGCTGCTCGGTTATCTCCGAGACCGATTGGCCCCCTATGAGATTCCCGCCGAGATCGCCGTCGTCGCGGTCATCCCGCGCACCCCGTCGGGCAAGGCGGATCTGGCAGCGGTGCGGGCGCACTTCGGCAGCGCGGTACCGGCCGCGAGGAGGCATTGCCCATGACGAGCACGTCCACCGGAGCCGACGTCATCACCCCGGATGACTTCCGCGTAATTCTCGACCAGACAAGGGATTTCGTCCGATCGGTGGTGATGAAGCGGGAGCAGCGGATCGCCGAGGACGACCGCGTGCCGGCCGAGATCGTCGAACAGGCCAAGGCGATGGGGTTGTTCGGCTACGCCATCCCACAGAAATGGGGCGGTCTGGGGCTGAATCTGGCCCAGGATGTGGAATTGGCGATGGAACTCGGATACACCACGCTCGCGCTGCGATCGTTGTTCGGCACCAACAACGGGATCGCCGGTCAGGTCTTGGTCGGCTTCGGCACCGGCGAACAGCAGGCGACCTGGCTCGAGCGCATCGCCTCCGGCGAGGTCGTGGCCTCGTTCGCGCTCACCGAATCCGGCGCCGGATCGAACCCGGCATCCCTGCGCACCGCTGCCCGACGCTCGGGCGAGGACTGGATCATCAACGGGGAGAAGCGATTCATCACCAACGCGCCGGTGGCGAATCTGTTCGTGGTGTTCGCCCGGACCCGCCCGGCCGACAACGCCGGTCCCGGTATCTCGGTATTCCTGGTACCGGCCGACGCACCGGGTGTGCAGGTGGGTCCCGAGGATCGCACAATGGGACAGGAGGGAGCGTGGACGGCCGAGGTCCGGTTCTCCGACGTTCGGGTCGGCCCCGAGGCACTGGTGGGCGGTCGTGAGGATATCGGCTATCGGGCCGCGATGACCTCGCTGGCCCGCGGCCGGGTACATATCGCCGCACTGTCGGTCGGTACCGCGCAGCGGGCACTCGACGAGTCGGTGGCCTATGCGGCGACCGCCACCCAGGGCGGCACACCGATCGGTGAATTCCAGCTGGTACAGGCGCATCTGGCCGACATGCAGACCGGTGTCATGGCCGGACGGGCACTCGTGCGCGACGCCGCGCGGGCGTGGGTCACCGGTGCGGACCGTCGCATCGCCCCCTCGGCAGCGAAGCTGTACTGCACCGAAATGGTCGGTCGCGTGGCCGATTCCGCGGTGCAGATCCACGGCGGCACCGGCTATATGCGCGGGGTGCCCGTCGAGCGGATCTATCGCGATGTCCGGCTGCTGCGACTCTACGAGGGCACCAGTGAGATTCAGCGCCTCATCATCGGCGCCCGGCTGATCGGCAACGCCCGCACGGGCCGGTAGTCAGTTCGCGGCAACCGCCTGATCACGCGCCCACCGGTAGTCCGCCTTACCTACCGGACTGCGCACGATCTCCGGCCGGAACAGCACCGCCTTGGGCAGCTTGTAGCGTGAAAGCGACTGCGCGGCATGTACGATCAGCTCTTCGGCGGTCGGTTCGGCGCCCGCGGCCGGTGCCACGATCGCCACCACCTCCTGCCCCCACCGCTCGCTCGGCCGGCCGACCACCACGACATCGGCGACGCCCGGATGCGAGGAGATCGCCACCTCGACCTCCTCCACGAAGATCTTCTCCCCGCCGGAGTTGACCGTCACCGCGTCGCGGCCGAGCAGTTCGATGGCGCCGTTCGCCAGATGCCGTGCCCGGTCCCCCGGCAGTACGAAGCGGACCCCGCCGATGGCCGGAAAGGTCTTGGCGGTCTTGGCCGCATCCCCTTTGTATCCCAGCGGCGTGAAACGTTTCTGCGCCAGCCAGCCGATGCCGTCGTGGCCGGGTTCCAGTACCGCACCGAGATCCTCGGCGACCACACAGGTGTCGACGCCGGCGGCGAAGGTGCCGGAGGAGACGAAGCCCGCCGCCGACACATGGTGCATCTGAGCACCGGTCTCCGACGCGCCCACGGCATCGAACACCACGAGGCCCGGAACGGCTTGGATCCAGCGCTGTTTCAGCGCCGGACTCAGCACGGCGCCGCCGCTGGCCAAAGCAACCATGCAGGACAGATCCGGCTTGCTCGCCTCCACCTCGGCCAGTAGCGGACGCGCCACCGCATCGCCGACCACGATCACCACCCCGGCGCGCTCGCGCTCGATGGTGCGTACCACGTCCTCGGCGTCCAAGCGGTCGACCACCGACGGAAAGACGATGGTCTGCCCCGTGGTCATGGCGGTCAGGAACGCCCATTGCGCCGCGCCGTGCATCAGGGGCGGGAGAATCAGCAGATTCACCCCCGGATTCGCCGCCGCCCGCGCACCCACCTCGGCGGCGGATTCGACCACCGCGCCGGTTTCGTTGTTGCGGCCACCGCAGCCGGCCATATAGATGTCGTACTGTCGCCACAGCACGCCCTTCGGCATACCGGTCGTCCCGCCGGTGTACAGCACGTACAGATCGTCGGGGCTCGGCTCCGGCAGCGATCGCGGTTCGGTCCGCGTGATCGCGGTCTCGTAATCGATTGCGCCGTCGAGCAATTCGTTACCCGAATCGTCGGCGATCTGGATCAGCACCCGCAACTGCGGAAGTTCCGGAAGTACCTGCGCGAGTATGGGCGCGAAGGCGGCGTGATAGACGAGCGCGGTGGCGCCGGCGTCGGTGAGCAGATGCCGCAGTTCGGCGCCGACGTACCGGTAGTTCACGTTGAACGGCGCCACCCGCGCCCGGAACGCGCCGATCGTGGCCTCGATGTACTCGTTGCCGTTGTAGGCAAGGACGCCGAGCAGATCCTGGCCCACCTCGTGACCGGCGAGCTCGGAACGCTCGATGTGACAACCCAATCCGCGGCTGTGCAGATAGGTCGCCAACCGCTTGGACCGCTCGGCGATCTGCGCATAGGTGAAGCGCCGGTCCCCGCGAACCACCAGGTCCCGGTCCGGCAGCGCCGCCGCCGCGGCATCGGCCGCCGCCACGATCGTCAGGGTTGATGCCGAGGTCTGGGCATCGGTCACGGACTGAGACAACGGAGGCTCCTTCGGTTGTCCGCCGCGCGAACGCGAGCGAAAGTCGTCGACTGCGAATACTTCTGCACGCGCCGAGCATCGGCCGGTCCGTGCGTTCGGCGGCCACTCATGGATTCAAGCGGCGATGAGTGCGCCGGCAGGCCAGGCGCAGCGCCATATCGATGCCACGCCGCAGCCCGCCACCGAACGGCGGGGCGGCCAACGCGGTGACGACGAACGGCAGATCGGTACCGACCACGGTGCGGTAGTGGGTGAAGGTGTCGAAACCAGCCTTGCCCCGATAGGCGCCCATTCCGCTCTCGCCCACGCCCCCGAACGGCGCGTCCTCGGGAAACATGTTCAGCGCGAAGTCGTTTCGGGAGACGCCGCCGCTGCGGGTACGGCGCACGAATTCGCGGAATTCCGCGCCGTCGGGCCCGTACCAGTACGCGACCAGAGGTGCCGGACCGGCATTGAGCGCGGTCGCGACCTCACCCGGCGTCGAATACGGGCGTACCACCAGGACCGGGCCGAAGACCTCCTCGGTGGCGATGGCCATCTCGTCGGTGACGTCGCGAACGATGGTCGGGGCGATCTTGCGCAGGCTGGGATCCGGCGGCTTCTCGCCGAACGGAACGACCTCCTCGACACACGCGCCACGTGCCCGCGCATCGTCGACGAGGCCGATGACGCGGTCGTAGTTGACCTGATCGACACAGGCCGTGTAGTCGTCGTTGCCCGCGATATCGGGGACCAAGTCGCGGAAGGCCGCGCGCGCCGCCGCCACGAAGGCGTCGACCCGCTCGTGCGGGACGAAGACGCAGTCCGGGCTCACACAGACCTGCCCGCCATTGACCAGACGGGCCCGCGCGATCCGCGCCGCGGCCCGGCCCAGGTCGGCATCCGGCGCCACGACCACCGGGTTCTTCCCACCGAGTTCGAGGGTCACCGGCACCAGATTGGCCGCCGCCGCGCGCTGGACCAGTCGGCCGACCCGGGTGGAGCCGGTGAAGAACAGGTGGTCGAACGGCAATGCGGAGAACGCGGCGGCGATATCCGGTCCGCCGGTGACCACCGCGAGTTCGGCCGGGTCGAAGTAGCTGGGCGCGAGCGTGTGCGTGAGCTCCGCGGTGTGCGCGGTGATCTCCGACATCTTGATCATGACCCGGTTACCGGCGGCGAAGGCCGCCGCGGCGGGGGCCACGATCAATTGCAGCGGAAAGTTCCACGGCCCGATGATGCCCACCACACCCAGCGGGGTCGGTTGCACCTGGGCGCGTATACCGTACAGGCGCGCAAGGGGTTTCGGATTTCGCGGACGCATCCATCGGTCGATATGGGAACGGGTGTGCTCGATCGTGGTCAGCATGCCCAGGACTTCGGCGAACAGGACGCCGGTTCGTGACCGGGTGCCGAAATCACGAACCAGGGCGTCGACGTATTCGTCGAGGTTGTCCAGCACCATGGCCAGCAGGCGATCGATGCGGTTGCGCCGTACCGCGGCCGAGGGCGGGCCCTCCTCGAAGTGGGCCCGTCGCTGCAGGTGCAGCAGCGCCGCGGCGTCGGTGCCGCCCGATACCGTGGCATCGTCGGCTCGCCCGATGGTCTCGCTGTTCATCCGTGCCGCCTTCCGGTGTTCAGCCGAGTTCGAGCGGGCCGTCGTGGATCACCGAGCCCAGCTGCCCCAGCTCCAGGCCGGCATCGGCCGTCGCCGCGAGGCAGGCCGCCACATCCTTGCGCAGGAACGGCGCGGCCAACTGCTGGAATCTATCCAGCCCGCCGGTACGCCGGATCGACTCGGCGGCGTAGCTTCGACCACTGCATGCCAGCAGCGCCGACAGCAGATCCCGCGACTCGATTCCCAGGCGCCGACCGATATCGGCGGCCGCGGCGACCAATTGCGCATTCGCGGCGAACAACGCGTTGTTCACCAGTTTCACACTCAGCGCACTGCCCAGGGGGCCGGTCGCCACGATCGTACCGGCGTAGGACTCCAGTACCGGGCGCACCGCCCGCACCGTATGTCCCGCGCGCAGCAGCCGGAAAACCATCGGCTCCCCCATCTGCCCAGCGCCTGAAAACCCGACGACCTGCGACATCCGCACTCCTCAGCAGCCTTCGCCCCGGCGGCACAACACTCCGGCGAAGGCGTGGCAGTGATACATCCAGTAAGGCAAACTGTAACATCAACAGCCGTATCTGTGCCGAAGAATTCCAGAACTGGACACAGCCCCGCACGGGGCCTTGCGGGATCGGCCTCGCGGTCCATAAAGTGCGTTCCACCACGCTACCGCCGCCGCGATCGCGGTCGATCTCGGTTCCACCCAGTACTGACGGACCACCCAGTACCGACAGTCCGATCCCGGAAGGGGTTTCACCATGTCGCTGCTCGAAGGTCGCGTCGCGGCCGTCACCGGAGGCGCACAGGGCATCGGCTTCGCCATCGCCGAGACGTTCCTGCGCGAAGGCGCCCGGGTCGTCGTCGGCGATCTGAATCCCGGTGAGGTGCAGGACAAGTTGGGAAAGGACCGTGTCCGTGCGGTGCCCTGCGACGTCACCCGCGCCGCCGATGTCGAGGCGCTCCTGGACACCGCACGCACGGAGTTCGGCCCCATCGACATCATGGTCAACAACGCCGGCATCACCCGCGACGCCACCATGCGGAAGATGACCGAGGACGAATTCGATCAGGTGATCGCCGTCCATCTCAAGGGCACCTGGCATGGAACCCGGTTGGCGGCGGCGATCATGCGGGAGCATGGACGCGGAAGTATCGTCAACATCTCGTCGTTGTCGGGCAAGGTCGGTATGGCAGGTCAAACCAACTACTCCGCGGCCAAAGCCGGAATCGTCGGGCTGACCAAGGCCGCGGCCAAGGAAGTGGCGCGATATGGCGTGCGAGTCAACGCGATTCAGCCCGGCCTGATCCGCACCCCCATGACCACGGCCATGCCGGAGAAGGTATGGGAGCAGAAAATGGCCGAAATTCCGATGGCACGCGCGGGTGAGCCCGCGGAGGTCGCGAATGTCGCGCTGTTCCTGGCCTCGGAGCTCTCGTCCTATCTGACCGGCACGACGCTGGAAGTGACCGGCGGACGGTTCATGTGAGCGAGTGGATACCGCACACCGGAAAGTCCGTCACCCATACCTGATCGGCCGGTGCATACCTTTATCCAGGAGAATGATCCATGCGTGAGGCAGTCATCTGCGAACCCGTCCGCACCCCCATCGGGCGCTACGGGGGCATGTTCCGCTCGCTGTCCGCGGTGGAACTCGGCGTCACCGCGCTGCGTGGGTTGCTCGATCGCACCGGTATCGATCCCGGCATCGTCGAGGATGTGATCCTCGGCCACTGCTATCCCAACAGCGAAGCCCCCGCCATCGGCCGGGTCATCGCGCTGGATGCCGGACTGCCGACCACCGTCGGCGGAATGCAGATCGACCGACGTTGTGGTTCCGGTCTCCAAGCGGTGATCCAGGCCGTGTTGCAGGTCACCAGCGGGGCCAACGATGTGGTCGTCGCCGGCGGCGCCGAGAGTATGAGCAATGTCGCGTTCTACTCCCTGGATATGCGCTGGGGTGGGGCGCGGGGCGGGGTACGGGTACACGACGGTCTCGCCCGCGGCCGGGAAACCGCTGGGGGGCAACACTATCCGGTGCCCGGCGGCATGCTGGAAACCGCCGAGAATCTGCGGCGCACCTACGAGATCACCCGCGAGGAGCAGGATCGGCTCGCCGTACTGTCGCATCAGCGGGCGGTCGAGGCCGCGCGCACCGGCGCCAGCGCCGAACAGATCATCGCCACCGCCGTGCCGGCGCGCGGCGAACCGGAGCTCGTCGACACCGACGAACACCCGCGCGCGGACACCACGGTGGAATCCCTGGCCAAGCTGAAACCCGTTCGCGCGCGGATCGATCCGGAATCGACAGTGACCGCGGGCAACTCCAGCGGCCAGAACGACGCGGCCGCGATGTGCCTGGTCACCACCCGGGAAAAGGCCGAGCAACTGGGCCTCGCCCCGCTGGTCACGCTCAAATCGTGGGCGGTGGCCGGGGTGGGCCCCGAGGTGATGGGCATCGGCCCGGTACCGGCGACCGAGGCCGCACTGCGGCACGCCGGACTCACCCTCGCCGATATGGGCCTGATCGAACTCAACGAGGCCTTCGCCGCACAGGCGCTCGCGGTGCTGCGCGAATGGAAATTCGGCGAACAGGACCTCGAACGCACCAATGTGCACGGCTCGGGCATCTCGCTGGGCCACCCGGTCGGCACGACCGGTGTGCGGATGCTCGCCACACTGGCCCGCGAAATGCACCGACGGGACGTGCGTTACGGGCTCGAGACCATGTGCATCGGCGGCGGCCAGGGCCTCGCCGCGATCTTCGAACGAACGATATGAGCGGCCCATCGGGACGCACGACGACGGAACGGACACACACGTGAAACTCGCCCGAACCCACGGCCTGACCGACGCGCAGACCGAAATCCTCTCTGCCGTGCGAACTTTCGTGGACAGACAGATCATCCCGAATGCTCCCGAGCTGGAGCGGACCGACTCATACCCGCAGGAGATCGTGGACCGGATGGCCGAGATGGGGTTGTTCGGCCTGACCATCCCGGAGGAATTCGGCGGGCTCGGCGAATCCCTGCTCACCTACGCGCTGTGCGTGGAGGAACTCGCCCGCGGCTGGATGAGCGTATCGGGCGTGATCAACACACATTTCATCGTGGCCTATCTGCTCACCCACCACGGCACCGCCGAACAGCGGCGAAAGTTCTTGCCGCGCATGGCGACCGGCGAGGTGCGCGGCGCGTTCTCGATGTCGGAACCGGAACTGGGGTCCGATGTGGCGGCCATCAAGACCAAGGCGGTGCGCGACGACGCCGGCGACTACCGGATCAACGGTCGCAAGATGTGGCTCACCAACGGTTCGACGGCCAATCTCGTCGCCGTACTGGTCCGGACCGACGAAGGCCGCGAACGCCCGCACGAGAATCTCACCACCTTCCTGATCGAAAAGCCCACCGGACTCGGCACCGTCGCCCCCGGTCTGACCATCCCCGGCAAGATCCACAAAATGGGCTACAAGGGCATCGACACCACCGAACTGCTCCTCGACGACTACGTGGCGCCGGCCGATACCGTACTCGGCGGACAGCCGGGTCGAGGCTTCAAGCAGATGATGGACGGGGTCGAGGTGGGCCGGGTCAATGTGGCCGCGCGCGCCTGCGGAATCGGCCTGCGCGCCTTCGAGTTGGGCGCTCGTTACGCGCAGCAGCGTTCGACGTTCGGCAAACCCATCGTCGACCATCAGGCGATCGGATTCTCGCTGGCGGAAATGGCGACCAAGGTCGAGGCCGCCCATCTGATGATGGTCAACGCCGCCCGGCTCAAGGACTCGGGTGAGCGCAACGATGTCGCGGCCGGGATGGCCAAATATCTGGCCAGCGAATTCTGCAACGAGATCACGCAGGCCAGCTTCCGCATCCACGGCGGCTACGGCTATTCGACCGAGTACGAGATCGAACGGCTGATGCGGGAAGCGCCGTTCATGCTGATCGGCGAGGGAACCAGCGAAATCCAGAAGCGGATCATCAGCAAGGGTGTACTGCGCGACTACCGCGTGTGATCCGGGCGGCGACCGAGAGGGTATGACGGAACACCGTACTGTAAATACTACGAAAAGGTGCTTCACCGCACGCCGCGCCGCACCCGCGACGCGCCGATCGAAGGCCCGGCAGTAAGATTTACGGTTACCGGTACCATGGGCATTCCGCCGCATCTGGCGGCGGGTTCACGGACTCGAAGACAACGGATTTCACGGAGGTGGTCGCGATCATGGCGAAGCGGGCAGCCGCAGAGAAACGGCCGCGGCGTGAGCGCGGGTCACTCAATCCGGAGGACATCATCGACGGCGCCTTCGAACTCGCCGAAGAGGTATCGCTGGACAACCTGAGCATGCCGATGCTGGGCAAACATCTCGGTGTCGGCGTGACCAGTATCTACTGGTACTTCCGCAAGAAGGACGACCTGCTCAATGCGATGACCGACCGTGCGCTGCACCAGTACGCCACTTTCGTCACGCCGTTCGTGGAGGCCAGCGACTGGCGTGAATCATTGCGCCGACACGCGCGCACCATGCGGGAGACCTTCCTGCGCAATCCGATTCTCTGCGACCTCATCCTGATCCGGTCGGCGCTGAGCCCCGAGGCGGCGCAGTTGGGCGCGCGGCAGACCGAGCGGGTGATCGCCAACCTGATCGAGGCCGGCCTCACGCTCGTCGAGGCCGTGGACACCTACTCCGCTGTCCAGTTGCATGTGCACGGAACCGTTGTGCTGCAACGGCTCTACGACAAGAACAAGGAATCGGAGTCGGGCGCCAACGCGTACTACGAGCGCCTCACCATCTCTCCGGACACAACCCCACTGCTGGCGGAGGCGAGCGCCAAGGGGCTGCACAACGGAGCGCCCGACGACCGCAACTTCGAATACGGTCTCGACCGCATCCTGGAAAGCGCCGATCGGCTGATCGCCGCCGGAGCGAGCGGACGAACGAAGCGGGCGACCGCGCCGGCGAAGCGGACAGCGACCCAAAGCCCTACCCCGAAGGCGCCCGCCAAGAAAACCGCGGCGACGAAGAAAACCGTGACCGCCGGGAAGACTGCCGCGCGGAAATCACCAGCTACGCGTCGGTCGACCAAGCCTGCGGCGCAATAGGTATCGCAGTGCGCGGGCGGGCGGATGCGATCCGCCCACCTCGTCCTAGGTCGGCCCGCGCTCCCCGTAACGCGCGCCCGCCAGCGTGTCGGGCGCGGCGGCGACCGCCTCCACCACACCCGTACACAGCACGGTATCCCCGAGCAGCAGGCGGGCAGTCGAGGCGATGGACCGGTCCCCGGCCGATCGCTCGATGTCGAACAGCAGCTCGGTCGACAGCGGTGCGGGGCGACGATAGGTCACCGTCAGCGACCGCGTTTTACCCGCACGACCGACGGCGCAATTGTGTTGCTGGACGACGCAATCGAAGAACACGCCGAGGAATCCACCGTGTACCAGCCCGGGCGGACCTTCGAAGGGCACTGGGAAGCTCACCCGCCCGCCGGCTCGCACCGGATCTATCCGGTCGAATCGATACTCGGGGAAACAGGGGTTGTAGCCGCCGACATCGAAGGCGTGATCGAGATATATCCGCTGACTCCGATTCGCATCGTCGCCGACGCGTGGCGTGGTGTCCGACGGCGCCGTAGCCGATAGCGCGCTTTCCCATCGCGGCGCCATCGCGAGAAATTCGTCGACCGCGGTGTGCGGATTCTCCTGCGCCAGCATCAATCCGGTGAGCCGGCGTAACGCGGCTGCCGCCGCGCGGGTTTGTGCCAATGGCTGCGCGCCGAACCGGGCGCGCCCGGCGCCTCGGTCGGACCCCGGAAACTCCGGCATGGGCCCTCTTTCCTCTCCGGCGACTGTTCACCGCCTTTCGCATGACACTACGGTATCCTATACCGTATACATGACAGTATCCTCTGCGAGATACGGATGGAACAGTGAGTCGTGACACCGGAGCATCCTCCGCCGGCGCGGTTTCCGTGCGCCGGGAAGGCGCGGTCCTGCACCTGCTCATCGATCGTCCCGCGACGAGGAATTCGCTCAGCCCCCGGATGATCGACACTCTCGTGGCAACCCTGACCGACGCGGCCGGCGACCCGGAGTTGCGCGCCGTGCACCTGGGCGGCAGCGGCGCCGACTTCTGCTCCGGTGTGGATTGGGTAGCGAGCAACAACGCGGACCGGCCCCGGCCGCGCACCGGCGACCTGGTCCGGCGCATTCCGCACACCGCGCACCGGGTGATCGAGCTGCTGCACACCATTCAGCTTCCCGTGGTGTGCGGAGTGCGCGGCTGGGCGGCCGGCCTGGGCTGCAACCTGGCGCTGGCGGCCGACTTCACCGTGGCCGCCGACGACGCCGTGTTCTGGGAGCCCTTCGTCACCCGGGGCTTCAGTCCGGATTCGGGTTCCACCTGGCTGTTGCCCCGCCTGATCGGACTCACCCGGGCCAAGCGCATGCTGCTGCTCGGCGAGAAGGTCAGCGCCGCCGATGCGGCGGAGTGGGGCCTGATCGACCGCTGCGTACCCGCCGGCGATCTGCACGAGACCGTCGCCGCCTTGCTGGCCCAGCTCGCCGCGGGCCCCACGGTCGCGCTCGGACTGGCCAAGCAGGCATTGGCCTACGGTCAGCACGCCACCCTCGGCCAGTCGTTGCACCAGGAACTGTACGACCTCGAATTGTCCTGCCGTACCACGGATTTCAAAGAAGGGCTGACCGCGTTCCAGGAGCGGCGCACGCCGGACTTCCAAGGGCGCTGAGTATTTCCGGAGCGATCGAGTCACGAGGAATCACATGTCGCCGAAAAACAGGCCACGCCCATGAGCAGTGCAGCACACCGCGGCGATATCACCGGCCCAGCGTTCGAGACCATCCGGCTCGAGGTCGAGCCGGATGATCGGGTAGCGACCATCACGCTGAATCGGCCCGAACGGCTCAACGCCTTCGACCGGACCATGTGCGAGGAGATGATTCGAGCCTGGCACCTGGTGAAATCGGAAGACTCGGTCAATGCTGTCGTGCTGCGCGCGGCCGGAAGCCGGGCCTTCAGCGCTGGACTGGATATCAAGAAGTCCTACGGTCAGCCCGATAGCGTGTGGCACCACGAGGATCCGGGTGAAGCGCTCAGCCCGAAATGGCAGAAGATGTGGAAGCCGGTGGTGTGCGCGGTGCAGGGCATGTGCACCGCGGGCGGCTTCTACTTCGTCAACGAGGCCGACGTGGTGATCTGCTCGTCGGACGCCACGTTCTTCGACTCGCACGTCTCCACCGGACTGGTGTCGGCGCTGGAACCGATCGGCCTGCGTCGGCGGATCGGCCTCGGCGAAACTCTGCGCATCGCCTTGATGGGCAACGACGAACGGGTATGCGCCGAGACCGCCCTGCGCATCGGCCTGGTGTCGGAAATCGTCGCACCCGGGCAGTTGTGGCAGCGCGCGCATCGTATCGCCGCGGCGATCGCCGCCAAACCCGCGGCCGCCACGCAGGGCACCGTGAAGGCGATCTGGGAGTCGCTGGACAAGCCGTACCGGGCCGCACTCGATCAGGGCCTGATCTACACCCGACTCGGAAACCCTGTGGGCAAGGCCGAATTGGCGGCCGATGCAGACTACCATCACGCCCGGCCCGAACCCTGGATCCGCTGATGAGCATTCACGACACCGATACACCGCCCGCCGCCGGCACCACCACCCTGGCACCGCTGTTGCGCGCCCGGGCCGCCGCGGAGCCGACCCGCCCACTGTTGATCTGCGATACCGAGCGCTTGACCTATGCTGCGGCACAACGTCGTTCGGCCGAGTTGGCCCGCGGTTTGCTCGCACTCGGCGCGGGAAAGGGAACCCATATCGGCCTGCTGTACCCCAACGGCACCGGCTTCGCCGTCGGCGCCCTCGCCGCGGCCCGCATCGGGGCTGTCGTCGTCCCCTTCTCCACCTTCTCCACCGCCCGCGAACTGCGCGAACAGTTGGTGCACAGCGATACTCGCATCCTTTTGGCCACCGCCGGCTACCGCTCCCACGACTATGTGCAGCGGCTGACCGAGGTGCTCGCCGGAGGTGAGCGGGACTCATCGGGCCGACTGTTCTGCCGCACGGTGCCGCAGTTGCGTCACGTCGCCGTCGACGGCGGACCGGGCCCCCTCGATGCCGAGACCATGCGGCGGGCGGCGCACCACATCGACGACGCGGTGCTCGCGGCAGCCGAAGACGATGTCGACGGGTGCGATCCGATGGCCATCGTCTACACCTCGGGATCGACCAGCGCCCCCAAAGGTGTCGTACACACCCAGGCGGCGCTGCTCGAGCATCAGCGCAACCTCAATCGGATCCGCGGACTTACCGAATCCGATGTGCTGTTCTGCAATTCGCCGTTCTTCTGGATCGGCGGATTCGCCTTCGGACTGCTGGCCACCCTCGTCGCGGGCGCGACGCTGGTATGCAGCAACTCGACCGACGCGAGCGCGACACTCGACCTGCTGGAATCCGAAAAGCCCACTGTCACCAACGGGTTCGCGGCCGGCATCGCCAATCTCGCGCATCATCCCAGCTTCGCCGAGCGTGACCTGTCCTCGATGCGAAGGGGCAATCTCTACCCGATCATGCCCGCCGGACTGCGCCCGCCCGATCCGGAGCTGCGGCACAACATGCTCGGCATGACCGAGACCGGCAGCGTCGTCCTGATCGACGGTGACGAGTCCGATCAACCCGAGCACCGGCGCGGCTCGTTCGGCCGGCCCGCACCCGGCTTCGACACCGAGATCGTCGACCTGGACACCGGCGCGTCCGTGGCCGTCGGCGAAGTCGGCGAACTCCGCTTCCGCGGTCCCTACCTCATGCAGGGCTATTACAAGCGCAGCCGCGAGGAGTGCTTCGACGCCGAAGGGTGGTTCCACACCGGCGATCTGGCACGTGCCGACGCCGACGGATTCGTTTACTTCCTCGGCCGCAGCGGCGCCATGATCAAGACCGCGGGCGCGAATGTCGCCCCGGCCGAGGTCGAGAAGGCGATCACCGGCATCACCGGGTGCCCCGCCCATGTCTTCGGCCTCCCGCACCCCATCCGCGGGCAACAGGTCGCCGCGGTGGTCACCGTCGATGATCCCGGCGCATTCGACGAGGCGATGCTGCGGGAGAAACTGCGAAACCAGCTGTCGGCCTACAAAATTCCCGGCCGGTTCGCCGCGGTCGCCGCCGCGGATATTCCATTGCTGTCCAGCGGGAAGGTCGACCTACGAGAGCTGAAGCGGGTATTCGATGACTGACATCGCCGCGGCGGCGATCGCGCCGACCATGGACAGCCTGATCCGGGGGCGCGCGGCCGCGACACCGGACGCGATGATGGTGGTGGCCCCGGACTCACGCCTCACATATGCCGAATTGAACTCGACGACAACGGATTTGGCCGCCACACTGATAGACGTCGGTATCGGCAAGGGCAGCCGGGTCGGACTGCTCATGCAGAACGGGACCGAATGGGTCCAGCTTGCGGTGGCCGTGACGCGCCTCGGCGCGGTCCTGGTGCCGCTCAGTACCCTGCTGCGCCCACCTGAGCTGCGCACCCAGTTGCGGGTTGCCGCGGTGCAGTATCTCATCGCGGTCGAGGAATTCCGCGGCAGGCGCTACCTCGGCGAACTGGAACTGACGCCCACGAGCGTGCCGGCGCCGCCGGATCCGGCGCTGCCCGCCCTGCGCGGCGTCCACCTCACCGCGGCACTGCTCGCCGCGACCGCCGATCCGCGGGCGGCTGCCGTGGTGGACGCCCTGACCGCGACCGTCACCCCGGCCGATCCGCTGGCCATCATGTTCACCTCGGGCAGCCGCGGCCTGCCCAAAGGCGTGATCCATTCACACGGAAGCGCCTTCGGCGCCGTGCGTTCGGGGCTGGCGACCCGATGCATCGATACCACCACCCGGTTGTACCTGCCGATGCCGTTCTTCTGGGTCGGCGGATTCGGCGGCGGTGTGCTCTCGGCGCTGCTGGCGGGGGCAACCCTCGTGACCGAGGACATTCCGACCCCGGAGAGCACCCTGGCGCTGTTGCGCGAGCACCGCGTCACCCTGTTCCGCGGCTGGCCGGACCAGGCCCGCGCGCTGGCGCGCCGGGCCGGGGAACTCGGCATCGAGATACCACCGCTACAGGCCGGAAGCCTGGACGCGGTACTGCCGGCGGACCAGCGGCCCCCGCCCGGCGCACGCGCCAACCTGTTCGGGATGACCGAATCGTTCGGCCCCTACTGCGGCTACCCCGCCGATACCGATATGCCGCGATCGGCCTGGGGAAGCTGCGGGCGCCCGTTCGGTGGGATGACGGTCCGCATCGCGAATCCCGAAGACGGCCAACCGGTTCCACCGGGCAGCGTGGGCGTGATCCAGCTGCGCGGGCCCCATGTCCTGCGCGGCATGTACCGACGTGGCCGCGAGGAGCTGTTCACCACGGACGGCTGCTACACCACCGGTGACCTCGGACATGTCGACGAGGACGGTTTCCTGTTCTATCACGGCAGGTCCGACGACATGGTCAAGATCAGCGGAGCCACGGTATACCCCGGCGAGGTGGAGGCCGCACTTCGCGGCATCCCCGGGGTTGCCGGTGCCTTCGTCACGGATATCCCCGCGCCCCAGGGAATTCGGATCGCTGCGGCGGTGGTGTGCGATACCGCGACGATGACCGCGGACGGACTGCGTGGTGCGGCGCGCGAAATACTCAGTTCCTTCAAGATCCCCACCGCGTGGCTGCTACTGGACTCCGACGACGCGATACCCCGCGGCAGCACCGGAAAAGTCGATATCGGCGGCCTTCGCGACCTCTTGGCAGCCGCCGCTCGGTGAACGGCGATTTCCCCGGAATTTTCCCTCGCCGCCGCGCCTCGCTGCTGTATCGTCAATCACACTGTAATAGCAATAGTTAGCCATTCGGCCGACTCGGCCCGGCATGATCCGCAACATCCGAGCAGTCCGCTGGAGGATCGATGAAAGTGGAACAGCTGAACGCCCCTGTCCGGGAGGTCGGTCAGTTCTTCGCGATGGTGGCCGATGTCGGCAAGGGTGTCGTGACAACCCGTTTCCGGATCAGCGAATTCGTCGAACAGGGCTGGATGCTGGCACGTGTCTCGCTGCTGCCGACCGTCCTGGTCGCCGTGCCGTTCACCGTCCTGGTGAGCTTCACCCTCAATATTCTGCTGCGTGAGATCGGCGCGGCCACGATGAGCGGCGCGGGCGCCGCATTCGGCACCGTCACCCAGGTGGGTCCGATGGTGACCGTGCTGATCGTCGCGGGCGCCGGCGCGACAGCCATGTGCGCGGACCTGGGCTCCCGGGTGATCCGCGAGGAGATCGCGGCCATGGAGGTGCTCGGCATCGACCCCATCCAGCGCCTGGTGATCCCGCGCGTCGTGGCGTCCACGCTGGTAGCGGTCCTGCTCAACGGTCTGGTGTGCGCCATCGGCATCACCGGCGGCTTCATCTTCTCGGTGCAGTTGCAGGGGGTCAACCCGGGCGCCTTCGCCTCCGGAATCACATTGCTCACCGGCGCAACCGAATTGGCCATCTCGGCGGTCAAGGCGATGCTGTTCGGCATGATCGCGGGGCTGGTGGCCTGCTACCGCGGGCTGTCGGTATCCGGGGGCGCCAAAAGCGTCGGGCAGGCGGTCAACGAGACCGTCGTGTACGCGTTCATCGCACTGTTCGTCATCAACACCGTGGTAACCGCTGTCGGTATCCGAATATCAGGGAAGTGAGAACCGCCTGATGTACACCACGGAGACCGGCAAATTCGTCCGAACTCGCCGACAGCTGTCGCGTTGGGACAGCGCTGTCGACGCGCTCGGTGCCCGGCTCGTCTTCTACGGCAACACTATTGTGCGAATTCCCGGTGCGGTCATCGGACACCCACGCGAAACCGTGCGTCTCGTCGCCGAAATCAGCATGGGCAGCGGCGCTTTGGCGGTGATCGGCGGCACCGCGGCCATCGTCGGATTCATGACGATGGCCACCGGCAGCACCATCGCCATCCAGGGCTTCAGCTCGCTGGGAAATATCGGTATCGAGGCGCTGTCGGGGTTCTTGTCGGCGTTCATCAACGTCCGCATCGCCGCACCGGTCATCGCCGGCATCGCCCTGTCGGCGACCCTCGGCGCGGGCGCCACCGCGCAGATCGGCGCGATGCGTATCGCGGAGGAGATCGACGCGCTCGAATCCATGGCGATCCGGCCGGTCCCGTACGTCGTGAGCACGCGCGTCGCGGCCGGCATGATCACGATCGTGCCGCTGTACTCGCTGGCGCTGGCCGCGTCCTTCCTCGCCGGAAAGTTCACCACCGTAGTGCTTTTCGGCCAGTCGTCCGGACTCTACGACCACTATTTCGCCACCTTCCTCGATCCGATGGATGTGCTGTGGTCGTTCGTGCAGGCGATGCTCATCGCGCTGGTGGTGATGCTGGTGCACACCCACTACGGCTTCACCGCGGCCGGGGGTCCGGCCGGGGTCGGCGCGGCGGTCGGCCGGGCGGTGCGGATGTCGCTGATCATGGTCGTGCTGGTGGTTCTGCTGGTATCGCTCGCGCTGTACGGCGGCAGCGGCAACTTCCACCTTTCCGGATAGGGACACCATGCGTCTGTTGCACTGGGCGAAGCTGAAACTCGTTGTGCTGGCACTGATTCTGGTGGCCGCCGGGATCGCGTGGGCAGTACTGGGAAGTTATCAGCAGCGCTTCGAGGACTGGGTGCAGGTGACGGTGATCGCCGATCGCGCCGGACTGGTGATGGATCGCGGCGCCCGGGTCTCGATGACCGGTGTCCAGGTCGGTGAGGTCACCCGCATCGACTACCACAATGATCAGGCCCGCCTGACGCTGCGCCTGCATCGCTCGTCGTTGGCCTCGATTCCGGCCGATGTGGACGCCCAGATCACCTCCAGCACGGTCTTCGGCGCGAAGTACCTCAGCCTCAGCGCCCCCGCCACGATGTCCGCCGCCGCGGCGAGCGCGAACACCCCACGTCTGGCGCCGGACGCGACGATCGATATCTCCCATGTGACGGTCGAAATCAATACGGTCTTCGAACAACTCACCGATCTGATGCGGGCGGTGAACCCCACTCAGCTCGAAGCCACCCTGGGCGCATTGGCGACCGCGCTGCGGGGCCGCGGCGAACGTCTCGGCGCGGCTATCGATCACGCTTCCGAGATGCTCGCAGAGCTGAACGCGGCCGACCCCGGAATCGGCGAACTGCTGCGAACCGCGGCGCCGACGAGCACGCTCTACGGCGACATCAGCCCCGAATTGATGCGCACCCTGTCCGCACTGACCACCACCGGCAACACGATCACCGACAAACAGCAGCAGTTGGCGAAGTCCTTGTCGAGCGCCACCACGGTGGCAAATACCGGATCGGACCTGTTGGGCCACAACGGTTCTCAGCTCACAAGCGTGCTACGCATGCTGGCGCCGACCAGCTCGCTGCTGGCCGAGTACTCCCCGGAGATCCCCTGCCTGTTCCAGGGAATCACCGCCAGTAACAAGACGAATCCGGACGCCTACGCGGGACAGCCAGGGGTCAAGATGCTCGCCGGACTCACTCCGGGCGTAGCGCCGTACCAGTACCCCGACGATCTGCCCAGGGTCGACGCGACGGGCGGACCACATTGCCTCGGCCTGCCCTACACCGATCCGGTCGAACCCGTCCCTTACGTGGTCACCGACACCGGCGTGAATCCGTTCGCTCCCTCGCGCCAGGGCATCGGACTGCGCCGGCCGGATCTGATCGGTTACCTGTTCGGTCTGGGAGGTAACCGATGAAGCGAACGACGGCGGTGAAACTCGGTGTCTTCGTCATCGTCATGGCACTGGTCAACGCTGCTATGTTCCTGGTCTTCACCCAGGTCCACTCCGGAAACGCGCGCACCTACCATGCGATCTTCACCGACGCCTCGGGCATGAAGGCCGGTTCGAAGGTGCGAATCGCGGGCGTGCCGGTCGGATCGGTGAGCGCGGTGTGCTACGGAGCCGACCATCGCGCCCATGTCGACTTCTCCATCGACAGCGGCGACCGGCCGACGAAGTCGACCCGCGTCGCGATCCGGTACGAGGATCTGGTCGGCAACCGGTATCTCGATCTGGAGCGCGGCGCCGACACCGCGCTCCTGCCGCCCGGGGCGACGATCGCACTGCCGAATACGGCGCCCGCACTGGATCTGGACGCGCTGCTGGGCGGATTCCACCCGCTGTTGCAGGCGCTGGACCCCAAGCAGGTCAACGAGCTGTCGATGGCTCTGCTGCAGATCTTCCAGGGGCACGCGGGAACCATCGCCGAGGTGCTGCAGCGCGTCGGCGTAGTGACATCCACGCTGGCCGACCGGGACCAGGTCATCGGCCGGGTGATCACCAACCTGAACACCGTGCTAGGCCAAATCGCCTCTCGCGGAGACCAATTCAGCAGCACGCTGGACCATCTACAGCAACTGGTCTCGGGCCTCGCGAGTGATCGTGTTCTCCTCGGCCATGCGGTCGAGACTCTCGACACGGCGACCCATACCTTCTCCGGTCTGCTGTCGGATATCCGCCCGGATCTGTCCGCGATGATCACCCGGATGGACGCGGCGCTCACGCCCAGCGTCCATCACATTCCCGATCTGGACGCGGCACTGAACGAATTGCCCGACGACTATCGCAAGCTGACCCGCACCGGCGCCTACGGGTCGTTCTTCAACTTCTACCTCTGTGGGCTGTCGTTCAAGCTGGACGGACCGGACGGCAAACCGAAGGTGCTCGAACTCTACAACCAGACGACCGGAAGGTGCGGACCGAAGCGATGAGACCGATATCCGCCCACCGCGCCGGACGAATCGGAATCGTCGGCATCGTGATCACCGCGGCGATCTGCCTGGTGGCGCTGCAATTCGACCGCATACCGATGCTCAACCCGCCCCCGCTGCGGTATTCGGCACTGTTCGCCGACGCGAGCGGTCTTCTGGTCGGCGACGATGTCTCGGCAGCGGGGGTGAAGGTGGGACAGGTGACAGCGATCGAGGTCGACTCCGGCTACGCCCGGGTCACCTTCACCGCCGATCCCGATGTGGCCCTGGGCAATACGACGACCGCCGCGATCAAGACCACGTCCCTGCTCGGTAAGCGTTCGATTCGGATCACGCCGTCCGGATCGGGTCGGCTTCGCGTGCACAGCACCATTCCGATCGAGCGGACGCGTTCGGGTTACACCCTGCCGAACATCCTCAACGAGGCGACGACCACGATCCGCGATATCGACCTGAATCAGCTGACCCGAACACTCGACAGCGCCTCGGATGTATTGTCCACCGCCGCACCGCAAGTCGGTCCCGCGCTCGACGGGATGAAGCGTCTCGCGCAGACGGTGAACCAGCGCGATCAGGCGCTACGCGACCTGCTGTCCGGCGCCGAGAAGGTGACCGGCGTCCTCGCGCAGCGGGCACCGCAAGTGAACAAGCTACTGCTGGACGGCAATTCGCTCCTGGGGGAACTCGCGGTGCGCAATCAGGCACTCGGCGGGCTCATCACCGGCATCGAACAGCTGTCCCGGCAGGTGTCGGGCATGGTGCGCGAGGACAATGCCGAATTGAAACCCGCCCTCGACGAACTCGGGCAGGTGCTGGGACTGCTGAACAAGAACCGCGACAACATCACCCAGAGCATTCAGGGTCTGTCGACCTATATCGGCACCCTGGGTGACGCGGTGGCCAGCGGCCCGTATTTCTATGCCTACGTCCAGAATCTCGTTCCCGGCCAGTACAGCCAGCCCCTGTTCAACACGGTGTTCGGGCTTCCGCCCGCGCCCCTGCCGATCCCCCAGGTCAAATGATCACCCGAATCCGCTCCGCACTCGGAACCCGCGCCGCTCCCGCAACCCCGCGCCGGCGCTGGACGATCCGCGTCGGGGCGGCGCTGGCCGTCGTCGCTGTCGCCGCGACGGGCTACCACTTCGTCCAGCAAGCCCGGTTCACCACCGTCACAGCGCATTTCACCGCCACCAACGGACTGTATCCCGGTGACGAGGTCCGCGTGGTCGGGGTGAAGGTCGGGACCATCACGAGCATCGACAACGACGGAACCACCCTGAAGGTCCGGATGCGGATCCCGCGGTCGCTGCGGCTACCGGCCGATGTCAAGGCCGTCGTCATGGCGCAGAGCCTGGTCGCCGCGCGATTCGTGCAGCTGACCCCGGCGTGGACCCACGGCCCCGGCGCCGGTGGTCATCTCGACATACCGATCGAGCGCACCGCGGTACCGGTCGAGTGGGATCAGGTCGAACAACAGCTGAACCGGGTCACCGCGGCGCTGGCGCCGAAACCCGAGGACCCCACCGGGTCCGGGGCGCGGCTGCTCGGCTCCGCCGCTGCCGCGCTCGACGGCAACGCGGACACATTGCGCGCCACCATGCAGCAGTTGTCGCAGACCGTGGCAACCCTGTCGGCGGGCAGCGACGACCTGTTCGGCACCATCCGCAACCTGGAGGCGTTCACCACCGCGCTGTCGGCCAGCGATCAGCAGATCGTCGTGTTCCAGGGGCGGCTGGCTTCGGTATCGGAGGTGCTCGCGGGTGACCGCGACGAGTTGTCGAACGCGTTGGCCGACCTCGACGCCGCGATCGGCGACATCCAGTCGTTCGTCACCGCCCATCGCGACGGCATCACCACACAGCTGAACCGACTCGCCGACGCGACCGGCACCATCGTCTCGCAGCGCGACGCACTCGAGACCATCCTGCACCGCGCCCCCACCGCACTGTCGAACTACTACAACACCTATCAGCCCGCCCAGGGCTCGATCACCGGCGTACCCGGATTCCCGAACTTCGGCAATCCGATCAACTTCGTCTGCGGCGCCATCGCCGCCACCGGGAACGGCACCTCCGAGGAAGGAGCCAAGCTGTGCCAGCAGTACCTCGGACCACTACTGAACACGCTGAAGATGAACTATCCACCGCTCGGTGTGAACCCATTCCAGAGCATCGGCGCGGGCCCCGGACAACTCGTCTACAGCCCACCGAAGCTGCGACAGCTCCTGCTCCCCGGGCAGCCGAGATGAACGCCGCGCGACGCTACCGCAAACCGGTCGCACTGGTCTGCGGAATCGCTTTGTGCGCCAGCATATCCGGATGCCAATGGACCGGTTTGAACTCGCTACCGCTACCCGGTACCAAGGGGCACGGCCCGGGCAGCTACCACGTGATCATCGAGATGCCCGACGTCACGACGATCACCACCAACGCACCGGTGCTGGTGCACGACGTGGAGGTCGGCTCCATCACGGCCATCACGACCGAGAACTGGCATGCGAAGGTTACCGTGACCCTCGCCCGCGACGCGGCGCTGCCCGCCAACACCACCGCGAAAATCGGTCAGACCAGCCTGCTCGGCACGACCCACATCGAACTGGACGCGCCCACCGCCCCCGAGGGCACACTCGCCGACGGGAGCGTCATCCCGCTCGACCGCGCCGGTGAATATCCCACCACCGAGCAGACTTTGGCGGCCCTGTCGATGGTGCTCACCGGCGGCGGCCTGGGGAATCTGCAGATGATCGTCAGCGAGGCCGACAAAGCCGTTGCCGGCCACCAGGCTTCGGTGGTGAACGTGCTCGATCAGATGAATACGCTGCTGGGGGAACTGGATTCACAGCGCCGGGCCATCACCACCACGCTGCAGGGCCTGGACCGGTTCGCCGACCGGGCCACCCGGGACAACGACACCATCGGCAAGGCTCTCGACTCGATCGGGCCGGCGATCGATGTCCTCGCGCGGCAGCGCGGCAACCTCACCACCGCCCTGTCCGCGCTGAGCCGGTTCGGCAATGCCGGCACCGCACTGGTCAACCAGATCCACGGCGACCTGAAACAGAATCTCACCGGCCTGGTGCCGCTCCTGGAGAAGATCTCCGAGGCCGGCGACGACCTGGTGAACAACATCCATCAGCTCGCCACCTTCCCGTTCCCCCCGATCGCCGTCCAGAACGGTGTACGCGGCGACTACATGAACTTGTGGGCGGAAGCCGACCTGACACTCTCGCGATTGCAGAAGGGTCTGCTGTTCGGCACGCCGCTGGCCGGGCCGAATCCCACCGCACCCCCGCCGGGGGCCGGCCGATGAAGATCTCTTCCCTGGTTCGCACCCAGCTGATCATCTTCACGATCATCGCGATCGTGTCGACGGTCTTCACCGGCGTCTACTACCTGCGAATCCCCGCCGCACTGGATATCGGCCGGTACCGGGTCGTCATCGAATTGCTTAGGGCCGGAGGGCTTTACCACAATGCCAACGTCACCTGCAACGGACGGACCATCGGCCGGGTGGCCTCGGTCGATCTGCGGCCGACAGGAGTCACCGCAACCCTGTCTCTGATCGATTCGGTGCGGGTGCCCGCCGATCTGACCGCGCGGGTGCGCTCGATGTCGGCGATCGGCGAACAGTACGTCGATCTGCAGCCTGCCGTCGGTCACGGCCCGTACCTGCACGACGGATCCGTCATCGCCGTGGACGAGGTGAACGTCGCCGACCGGATCGGGCCCATCCTCGATCAGTCCCGCAAGATGCTTGCCGCGCTGCCGCCCGGCACCGTGCGCGAGGTTCTGGACGAAACCCAGCGCGGACTCGGCGGCGAAGGGCAGGACCTGTCCACCCTGCTCGACTCCACCACCACCTTCGTCGACGGCCTCGCCGCCAACGAAGACGCGGTGGTATCCCTGGTGCAGAAACTCACTCCGCTGTTACGTACGCAACTGGTCAGCAGCGACGAGATTCGCTCCTGGGCAATGAATCTGGCTGAGATGACGCGGCAACTACACGACGCGGACCCGGCCGTGCGCAATATCCTGGAACGCGGTCCCGCCGCGGCCGACGCGGCCGACCGACTGTTCCGGCAACTCTCGCCGACCCTGCCGGTGCTACTGGCGAATATGACCAGCCTCGGCCAGGTCGCACTCACCTACAACCCCGCGATCGAGCAGGTACTCGTCCTGCTGCCACCGCTCATCGCGGCCGAGAACACCGCCGGCAGACGCGGCCTGGCCGATCACGCGGTCAGCGTGGTGTTCTCCGTCGAAGCCCAGGATCCGCCCGGCTGCACCACCGGCTATCTGCCGGCCGGCCAGCGACGGATGCCGACCGATGACAGCCCGATCGATACCCCGAAAGATCTCTACTGCAACGTGCCCGAGAATGCGCCGTACGCGGTGCGAGGCATGCGCAACCTGCCGTGCCTGAACAATCCGGGTGTGCGGGCCGCGACTCCGGACCAGTGCCGCGGCGCCGTGCGACCGCCATCCGGCAACAACAACCCCGGCGAACTCGGGCCGGCGGCCCCGGCATCCGCGCCGCTGACGACGACCGGTCCAGCCCCCGTGGGCCCCGCGATCGCCCGTTATCTGCCCGGCACTCCCATGTACACCACACCGAACGGAACCCCCTACCGGCACATCGACATCGGTCCGCACACCGACTCGCACCCGAATCGACCAGCAAACCAGGACCCGGCATGGACACAATTGCTGACCGCCCCGATACCGTGACCACGACCGAACCGGCCCAGCGCCGCCATCGCCGCAAAGCCACGCGCGCCAGCGGTCCCCCGGAAGGATCGAGCCCGGTCTCCGATGCCCGTGGCCCTGAAACCGGTTCGGTCTCGGTCGAGATGAAACCGGACGCGGCGCCGGAGCGCCGACTCCGGTCCGTGCGAGCGATGCGCCGTATTCGCCCCGGGCGCAATGGCCTTCGGAAACCGGCTGCGGCACTCGCGGTGATCGCGTTGGTCGCCTCCGGCACCGTCGCCGCCCTCGCATGGCACGATCACCGGCGTTCCGACGACAATGCCGAACATGAGGCGGCCATCGTCGACATCGCCCGACAAGGGGTCACCGCACTGATCAACATCCGCGGCGACAAAGCCGACGCGGACTTCGCTCGCCTCAGCAACGTCACCGCCCCGCCGTTCGCCGACGAACTGCACGATCGGTCGAAGAACTACCTACAGGCGGTGCGCGATGCGAACGTGCTGTCGACCGGACAGGTCGTCGCCGCCGGCATCGCCGCCGCCGGCGACGACATCGGTACCGCGGTTCCCGACGAGGGCGCCACCACGGTGATCGTCGCCGCCGACGCACAGGTCACCGATAGCGAGAACCACCAGCAGGAACACCGCGCCTACCGATTCAGCGTCACGGTGAAAGACGTGGGCGGCGCCCTCAAAGTCACAGATGTGGAGTTCGTACCGTGACCGGCCGATCCGTACGTTTCCTGCGCATCCGGAAAACACTGCTGCTCAGCATCATTCCCCTCGTCTCCGCCGTGATCGTGGCCGCCACCGTCGCCGCGGTTCTGCTGGTCCGCGACAACCGCCACGCCGCCGACACCGCCGCGGCACGCCGGGAAGCACCGTCCGCCGCCGTCGAAACCATCTCGAAGATGCTCAGCTACACCGCCGACAACGTCGACGAACAGCTCACCTCGGTCACCGGACTCACCGGTTCGTTCCAGGACGACTACCGCAGCCTGGTGACCAAGACGATCGCTCCCGTGGCGAAGCAGAAGGGTGTCACGACCCGCGCGCACATCGTCGCCACCGGCGTACTCGCCGCCGCGCCGGACCGCGTGACGTTGCTGATGTACATCGACCAGATAACCATCAGTACGGCCGTACCCGCCCCGACCACCAGCTCGAGCCGGGTGACCGTCACCGCCGAAAAGCACGGAGATCGGTGGCTCGTCAGCGATATGACTCCGTTGTGACACCGGCCGGCGCGGCACCGGGAACCGACTACTGGAACAGTTACCGGACATCTTCCAGTTACCACATCTTCCCTGTTCGATCCCATATTCGGAGCTTCCTGAAACATCGCGCAGATCCGCCCGGATCTATTGACATCATTCAGTGACATCTGTCAAAGTAGTGATGCGCAGGCGAGCTGGTTCATTCGCTATTCGCCACTGCCACAACAGCTCTCGCTCGTTTGCGAGCGCAACTTCGCCACTTCCTCGCCGACCGCTGCCACCGGCGCATATCGAGATGCGGACCCATGAGTGAGATTCGGGAAAGGCCCCGCGGACGCGAGGCCCGGCGCCTGGAAACTCGCCGGCGCGTCCTCGACGCGGCCATCGCGGAATTCGCCGCGACCGGCATGGCAGATGCCGACGTGGGTGCGATAGCCACGTCGGCGGGTGTGGCGCGCGGTACGTTCTATTTTCACTTCCCCACCAAAGAACATGTGCTGTTCGCGCTCGAGGAGCGCGAGGAAGCCAGGATCGCCCGCGCGCTCACCCGCTATCTCGCGACCCCACGCGACCTCGCCTCGACCCTGTCCGAGACCGTCCGGCTGGTCACCGCCCTGGAACGACGGCTGGGCACACCGCTGTTCAAAGACCTTCTGGCGGTGCACTTCTCACCGACAAGGCCATTGACCGAACAGTGGCGCGAGCATCCGGTCATCGGATTGGTCGCCGGCATGATCGAGAGCGCGCGCGATGCCGGTCAGGCCCAGATCGCGGTAGACCCGTACCACAGCGCCGTGTTCTTCCTGCTCGGCCTCTACGGCTTGCTCACCACGACCACCAATGCCGAACAGCTGCGCGAGTCCGTGCTGGACAGCTATCTCACCACGACGGTACGCAGCCTCGAACCGCGATGAGCACGACGATCATCGCACGACAGAGAGAAGAGACCATGTGGCAGGAAATAGTGCGGCTCGCCGCGGCCTGGGGCGGGGTGCTGTCGATCACCGTCTTCTGGTACTGGGTCATGAAGAATATCGGCACCTTCTGAGCACCCCGATGGGCGAAACCGACTGCGCGAAGCGATCTTCCGGGACGGCCATGACCGCTGACACAAGCCGGCACGCCGCGGCATTGGAGCGCAGCTGCGCGGTCACCGCGGCGGCATTCTCCGGACAGCGAAGACAGGGCGTGCGCCTGGTCACCGGCCCGCGGCGCGAATTCGGGCTCGACCGGAGGCGCACTGTGGTCCACGTCCCCTACCCGGCGCTCGGCATCGACTGGAACCGAGCGACCCTGACCTGTGGCGTGGCACTGCAATGCGCCCCGTCCAAGGACCGCGTGGCCGATTACGCGCTGCACGAATTGTCACCACGTCAGCGCAACGCGGTGTCGGTCGTGGAGGGCGGGGTGGCCGCGGGCTGGATCGCCGAACGCATGCCCGGTCTGTTGCCGGAACTGCGCCGGATACTGCCGCAACTCGAGATCATCGACCACGAACTCGACGGCAGCGAGATCTTGGACCGCGCAATGTATCTCGCCCGCTCACAACAGAGATTGACCGGCCACCCGCTGCTGGGAAATCTGCCGCTGGCCGCACCGGCGCGCGGTGTTCTGGCCGCCACGGCACGGCGGGTCCACGGCCGGATGCCGTGGACCTCCCGTCGCAGCGATACCTGTCGGCTCATATCCGTTCCGGTCGGTGGCGACGGCGGAGACCGCAATTCGAATCCGCCGCCGCCGAGCCGGCCCGAGAACGAGGACATCGAGATCCGCGCCGATCAGCGCGCGGGAATTCCGTACCCCGAGTGGAATCTGTGGACCGAGCGATTCCTGCCCGATCATGTCGCCGTACTCGAACGCAGGCATCCGACCACGGACACTCCGGTCACCGCGGCTTCGCCCGCGGTGCGCCGATGGTTCGAACAACACACCCGTCGGACGATGCACACCGGACTCGAAGACGGTTCCGATATCGATGTCGACCGCTACGTCGGCCACTATCTCGACCTGCGCACCGGCCAGGCCGGCCAACCCCGGATCTTCCGCGAACTGCTGCCGGACTCCCGCGACGTGACCACCGCACTGCTGCTGGACGGCAGCGCCTCGCTGAGTGTGCACGGCGGCCGCACCTTCCGGCTGGAACTCGAATGCGCCGACGCGCTGTCGCGCGCCCTGACCCTGGCACGCGAACGCCACGGCATTTTCGTATTCACCGGAAACACCCGCCACCGGGTGGAGGTGCGCTGTCTCAGGGATTTCCACGACCGCCATTTCGCCGACCCGAGTGACTCGAGCCTTACGACCGGCGGCTATACCCGGCTCGGCGCGCCGCTGCGCCACCTCACCCGCCGACTGCTCGACCAGCCCGGTGAACGCAGGCTGATCATCGTCATCGGCGACGGGCTGATGTCCGACGAGGGCTACGAGGGCCGCTACGCGTGGGCCGATGTCGCCCACGCCGTCGACGAGGCCGAAGAAGCCGGTGTCCGCCTGTACTACCTCGGCATCGGACCGACCCGCGTCGACCCGCTCCCCGAGGTCTTCGGACCCCGCAGATCGCGCCGCATCCGGCGGGCCGAAGAACTGCCGGCGGTCCTGGCCCACATCCACCGAGAGTTGGTGTCCGAATGACAGCAGATCTGTACTACGCCTCGGGCAGCGAGGTCCGCATCGTGGAATGGGCTGCCCGGCAACGAATGCCGGTCATGCTGACCGGCCCGACCGGTTGCGGCAAGACCCGATTCATCGAACATATGGGCCGGCTACTCGGGCGGGAGGTGATCACCATCAGCCGCCACGACGACCTCACCAGCTCCGACCTGGTTGGACGATTCATGGTGACCGGCGGCGATGTCGTCTGGACCGACGGACCGCTGACCCGGGCCGTGAAATCCGGGGCCATCTGCTATCTCGACGAAGTGGTCGAGGCCCGCCACGATTCACTGGCCATCCTGCATTCGCTCATCGACCACCGCCGAACCCTCTATCTCGACCGCGCCGGCCAGACCGTCACCGCACCCGAGTCGTTCATGCTGGTCTGCTCCTACAACCCGGCCTACCGCAGCTCGCTCAAAGAACTCAAACCGTCCTTCCGGCAGCGCTTCGTCACCGTGGCGATGGATTATCCGGCGCCGGAGCGCGAAATCGAGGTGCTCGTCGCGGAATCGAGTGTCGATACGGCCGTCGCGCGGCGACTGGTCAACTGCGCCAACAGCATTCGGCAAGCCGACGAGATCCTGCACTTCGAACCGCCGTCCACCCGGGTGCTGGTCGCCGCGGCGCGGCTCATCGCCGCCGGGGCGAACGAACTCGAGGCGGCGCGGGTCTGCGTACTCGCACCGCTGAGCAGTGACGGCGCCATCGGAGACGGTTTAGCGGAAATCGCCGCCGCGCATCTACTCGCGCCCGCCACTCCCACACCGTGACCTCAGGAGGTCTGTCATGAACGAACAGGACCGGAAACGGCGGCGCGCGCTGATCGTCTTCCAGATCGTCATCTACGGATATCTACTGGCGATGTTTCTCATTCAGGTGTCCATGTACATGTCTCGGGACTGGTAGGAGCGATCATGAACCTCCCGGCATTCACCAAGCGCCGCACCGCGACGGCCGCCTCTGCCGGCTACGACGAACACGAGGAACGAAGCCGTGCGGCTCAGCGGCGAGCCGACCACTGGCTCACCGTCGGTACCGCGCTCATGGGCACGTTCATCTTCGGATTCATCGGGTTGCCGGTCTTCTTGCGCGGCGTCTGGCTGCAGCGCCGGGCCCAGCGCGACGGGCTGTCGGTCCGGCCGATCATCGCGACCCTGATCGGCTACCTCGTCGTCCTCGACGCCTTCCTCAACAGCATCGGATGGGTGCTGGACCTGTTCGCCAGCCACACACTCATCACACGCGTATTCTTCACCGCCTGGGGCAATTTCGTCGACAACGGATATTTCTGGCACTACAACCAATTGTGGATCGGCGGCTCCAGCGCGCCCGGTGAAAAAGGCTGGGAAATCGCCCTGATCTGTGTGGTCTTCCCGATGCGGGTAGCCGCGGCCATCGGTTTTCTGCAGATGAAGCGCTGGGGTCACCAATGGCTCACCGTCACCTGCTGGTTCGGGGTCGTCATCTGGGTCGGTTATATCGCCAATATGACCATGTACGCCGACATCCGGTTCGACGGCACCGTCCTGCCGGTGTTCGGCTGGTGGCTCTACGACATCTTCTACATCACCCCATTCCTGGCCATCCCGTACCTGCACACGGTGAACCGGGAGATCTTCTCCGACTGAGCAGATCCGATCCGACTGTTCCGCAACACTTTTCAGGAGAGCGCCATCATGTCCACCTCCTCTGCCGCGGCCGAGAAACCCTCGGGTGAGCAGCTTCCGCTCGGCACCACCCCCGCCTTCGCCGGCATGCACAAATGGCTCAAACGGGGCATCTTCGTCTGCCTGTTCGCACTCGTCGTCGAGGGCGCGTTCACCATTCCCGCACTCGCCGTCTGGTACGGCTGGCCGACGCTCTCACTCACGCAGATCTGCAGCGAGATGATGAAGGTGCGCTACTCCGACGACAGTCTCGAATGCCGCTACCCCTACCCCATCGGCGGACCGCCCTTCGGCGGCAAACCGGAGGCCGCCGACCAGAACACCGCACGGGACGAATGGGGCGTACAGCCGAAGCCGAAGTACCACCGCATCGGCTTCCGGGAGCTGGTTCGCCACCACGACGAGCGCATCGCGCGCGAGCAGGCCGAACACGGCGCACACCCCTGATCGGCACTCGGTGAGGCCCCTCTCGGCGAAAGGACGCTTCGTGAACACGCAGGTACTGGCGACCGCCCGCGGTATCGCGTCGGTGGCCAAGGAGGCGGTGCGAGCGGCCGCCGACCGGACGATGCCGTCCGGGGATGGCATCCCGCTCCGGGCCGGCGAGGCGACAGCGAGCTGGCTCGCGGCCGCGCTCGACCTTCCCACCGGTTCGGTGACCTCGCTGCGCATCCTCGATCAGCATTCCGGGACGGCCGGACGAGCCCGGATCGCAGTGGATTCCGCGTTTCCGGGCGCACCCACCCACCTGTTCCTGAAAACCGTGCCGCGCAACTACTTACAGCACGTTCTGATGAACGTCTTCCGGCTCGGCACGCGCGAGATCCTCGCCTATCGGGCTCTGGGCGACGCGCCGCCGCTGCGCGTGCCCCGCTGCTACCTCGCCCGGGCCGACCGGTTGCGCGGACGCTGCGTGCTACTGCTCGAAGACCTCACCGGTACCGCCCAGTTCCGCACCGTCGTCGATTCGGTGACGCGCGCCGAGGCCGAAGCTGTCGTCGACGCCTTGGCCGGGCTGCACGCTCACTTCTGGAATACGGACCGCTTCACCGGCGATCTGCGCCCACTCGCGCAGCGAACGGCCGCAGAGATCCGCATCGGCGACATCGTCCGACGCCGGTTCCTCGGCAATATCCACGGCCCCGCCGGCGATATCATCCCGGAGCGGATGAAGCGCCAATGCCGCGTCTTCTTCGAACGCGGTGGCGATATCGACGCGTTCTGGGCGGCGCAGCCGCAGACGCTGCTGCACGGCGATCCACATCTGGGCAATCTCTTCTTCGAATCCGGCACACCCGGATTTCTGGACTGGCAGGTCGCCGCGGCCGGGGCCGGTATCCGCGATATCGCCTACTTCGCCACCGCCTCGGTGGAACCGGCCCTGCTTCGCGAAATCGAACGGGATATGGTGCGCCGCTACGTGACCCGGCTCGCCGAGGCCGACGTGAATCTCGACGCGGACCATACCTGGACGCTGTATCGCGCCGCGGTCACCGAACTCTTCCTCGCGGCGGTCTGCACGGCCGAGGCGGGTGAGCGCATGCAGCCCCGGGAGGTGATGCGCGTCGGCGTCCAGCGCGCGGTCGCGGCTGTGACAGCGCACGACAGCTTCACACTCCTCGACGAACTCATCGGGCCCCGGCGACCACCGAGGCGGTAAAGATCTTCGACGACACCGTGATCGAAAGAATGCCCCAATGCGCAACATACTGCCGGCCAGTGTCGCCGGAGCATCCTCTCCCAGTTCCAGGGGATGAAATGGCAAAGGGCAGAACGGCGAAGGCCAACCAGTCGAAGACCGAGTGCGCGCATGGTCGTTCGGCGACTTTCAGACGGAGAGCAAACCCCAAGTGGTTGCCCATGCGAGCCAGAGGCATCCGAAGAGCAGCAGGATGCCCAGCGTGATCCGGCGCCGCACGAGCGGGCCGGCATAGGTGCGAGCCGTGGCGATTGCGGTGCCGGCCAGCAGCACGGTGGTGAGCAGGGCGAGCAATTGCAGGCCCAGCCATGCCAGCGCCCGGGCCGCGACGATCGGGCCGACGGTCCGCGCATCGAAGGCAAGGATCGACACCACGTACAAGACCGTCGCGAACACCGTTGACACACCGGAGCAGGCCAGCGAGCGTGCGAGTCGGCTCGTGGTCCGGGTGGCGCGGAAACGGCGATCGGTGAATGACCAGCGCAGACAACCGGCGAAGCCGAGGATCAGGGCGGCCGGCACAGCCAGCTGCATCCGCGCCGAGGTCCACCAGCCGCGCCCGGGATCGACGCTGACCATCGTCTGCCGTGGCGGGACATCGGCGGACGAGATCGGCGGGCTGCCGGCCGCTATCTGCCGCACCCAGCCGGTCATGGTGTCGAAATAGCCGGAGGCGAAGGCTCCACGCGGCGCGCCCGCATACGGCGGCGCTCCGAGACGGTCGAATCCGTCGCTGGTCGAGCGGCCGTTATGTGCGCCACCGCGCAGGAAGCGGATGGTGACCGAGGGCGAGGCCGTCAGTGTGTTCCGCAGTACCGCAGCGCTTTCCGCGGGCGGAACCTGCACGTCATGCTGTCCCCAGATGGCCAGTACCGGAATGCGCAGGGCGCGCAGGGCGGGCAACGGATCGAAGTCCGCCTCGGGAAACGCACCCGTCTCACCGAGCAGACGGGCCGTGGGACCAGCGATCGTCTCGGCGAGCGACCCGGTGATTCCACGGTGACGCAGTGCCGTGGCCAGGCTCCAGGTTTGCGAGCGCAACGGGCTGAAGCCGGACGCGCCGAGCGTGACCAGGAATGCGACGCTGCTACTGCGGGATGCCGCGAGCGGTGCGGCCCAGGCGCCCTCGCTGAATCCCCACAGCCCGACCTGATCCGCGCGCACCCCCGCGGTGTGGCGCAGGGTCTCGACCGCGCCCAGGGCATCGTCGGCGAGCACTGCGATGTCGCGATGAGCGAACGAGTAACCGGTCGTGCGCTTGTCGTAGACCAGCGTCGTGATGCCCGCCGCGGCGAAGGCGCGGGCTTCGGACTGGTATTCCGTGCGCGGTCCCGCACCAGCGCCGGCCACCAGGACGATCCCGGGCGTCCGGGTTTGCGTTGTGGTCGAGCCGATTACGGTGCCGTGCAGGATGAGCCCGCCGCCGCCGGTGAAGCTGACGTCGGTGCAGGTGAAGCCGGTGCAGTCGAAAGCGGTTGCGGCAGTGGCGCGTCCGGTCGGCAGGATCGACAGGGCCAGCAGAAGCAGGCAGGCGACGGCGAACCGGCCGCACGACCGCGAACAGGTGTGGTACATGGATGGTCTCTCGCCTCGGGATTCAGATTTCGGGAAACCCGAACAGGCGCAGCAGCACCGCTTTCCGGTCGCCACCGGTGTCGTCGGTCGTACCGTACCGTTGGACGAGCTGGATGTACTCCTCGAAGAACTCCCGCAGCCGCGCCGTGTCGACGCGAATCGTGGCACGGGAGAACAGGAATGCATCGGCCCACGCGCCGAGCCCGGGAGCCTCCCGTTCGTAGGTGTCGTACAGTTCGACCAACTCGGCGAGGTTGTGCCGGGTCATTTCCGCAGTGGCCGCACGCATCTCGTCGGTCTGCTCGGTATAGGCCGGATAGCGGCGGTCGCCGGGCACCGCACGCCACCACCGTTCCTTGCCGTTGGCCAGTTCCGGAACCTCTTCGATGAAACCGTATTTGGCCAACTGACGCAGGTGGTAGCTGGTAAGTCCGGTGCTCTCGCCCAGCGCCTGCGCCAGTGAGGTCGCGTTCACCGGCCCACGGCGCAACTGTTCCTCGATCCGGCGCCGCAGCGGATGCGCGAGCAAACGCAAGACAGCGACGTCCGTGATAGTCCGAGAAGGAGGCTGACCGGCCATGACTCAGACCGTAACGCATGCCAAGCAAGTTTGCAAAGACTCTTTGCAAATCTGACCCGCCGAGCTTGTTCGCGACTACCGCCGAGCAGGCCACTGACCATTTTCGGTTCCGCAGCCCCCGAGGTCACGCAGCCGAGTCGAGTCGCGCGCCGACAGTGTTACGTCGGACCTGGTCACTGCCCAGGCTCGTGGCCCGATTGTGCCGAATCGCGTTGCGCTGCAATCCGTCGGCGGATCTCGCCCCACGACAAGGGCAACTCGTCCACCGGAGCGTTGAAGAACACGAAGGTCGCGTCTCGCATGACTTTTCGCTTGCGCTCGACAGTCGACTTATGCGGCTCGGAGCCTGCGTAGGCGTAGATGGCCGCCTTGTTGTCCCAAGCCGAACAGGTCCAGAATGTGCACTCCAGCATCTCCGCCTTCAAGGCCACACCGAGCACCCCCGGGGAGCGGCGGGCCTGCCACCACAGCGCCAGTGAAGCGATCAGGAAGCCGGGTGCGTTGCGCAGCGACTTGACCTCGAGGCGCGAGGCCATGCATTGAACCTCGTGCGTAGTGGGTGTGCCGACTGTCATCCACGGAAGCGTGGGCATAGCTCGCTCTTTCGCTCGAGAGGGCGACGGCGGACCGTCTACCGACTCCACCATATTCCATAGTGGGATATGGATTGTCAATGGCAAGATGACTCGACCGAACGCGCGATCATGCCGCTCAGGTCGGCCTGTTCAGCAGTGTGGTGATCAGTCTGCTGTCTGCTGTGAGTCCGCGATCCCGGCGAGGATGCGGCGCAAGCCGTAAGAGAACTGTTCCGCCGGGCTCAGGTCGACGGATTTGGTCATGCGCGAAACCAAGGGGTATGCGCCGCTCTCGATGACCTTGCGCATATAGGGGGCGACGGCGGCGCGCCACTGTTCCTCGGTCCGACCGGTTCGCCGCTGAGTTTGCTTCTCGGCGAGCTCGCGCATGACCGCGCCGCGCACATAGTCCCTGATCAGTCCGACGGCCGAGGCTGCGTCGGCGATGTCGGAGGTCAGCGGTACGGCCGCGGTGAGGGCGTGTTCCAGGGCGCGCAGCCAGTTGGGACCGAGCGATGGTTTGGTGGCCAGCAGCGGGGCGAGCCAGGGGTGGCGCAACCACAGCTCGCGCTCGTGGTGGGCGTAGGCCTCGAGGTCGGCGCGCCAGTCTCCCGTCAGCGGCACGCGGTCGTCCTGTACCGCATCGGCCATGAGGTCGAGCAGGTCGTCGCGGCTGTCCACGTAGCGGTAGAGCGAGGTTGTGCCGGTCGACAGCTCGGCAGCGACGCGGCGCATCGACAGCGCGTCGAGCCCCTCGGCGTCGGCGATGGCGACGGACGCGTCCACGATGCGCTCCAGGCTCAGGGCCCGCCTTGTCGACCGGTACGGATCACGCTCCCAGATAAGCGACATGGACAGAGTTTACCGGTGTGGGTACAGTGTGCCCATGAACGGGCACACTGTACCCACTGATATTTTGATCGCCGGCGGCGGATCGGTCGGGCTGATGCTCGCGGTGCTGTTACGCCACCACGGCGTCAAGCCCCTCGTCGTCGAGGAGAAGCCGGAGCTGTCGCCCCATCCCCGGGCCACCGGCATCGGGTCGCGGTCGGTGGAGATCCTGCGCGAGGTCGGCCTGGATCACGCGGTCAACGAGGCCGCGGTCGATTTGCGGGCGGGGAAGATCAGGGGGCGCACGCTCGCCGAGGCCGACTTCACCGAAGGCGCGGAGTGGAAGACGAGAATCGCGGCCGAGCTCACCTACACACCGGCCCGGATCCGTGGCACCTGCGCACAGAACCGGCTCGACCGCGTGCTGTTCACCAAGGCCGGCGACGTGGAATTCGGCGTGGCGCTCGACTCGTTCGAGCAAGATTCCGGCGGCGTCACGGCGACCCTGTCCGACGGGCGTGTCGTGCGGGCGCGTTATCTGGTGGCGGCCGACGGTGTGCGCAGCCGGGTTCGGCAGATCCTCGGCACCGGCCTCACCGGTCCCGGTGTGATCGGACACGAGACCACGAGCGTCCTGTTCACTGCTGATCTGCGTCCGCGCAAGCCATTCGCAATGTGCAATATCGAGCATCCGGACGCGACCGGCCTGCTGGTGACCGTCGACGGCGAACGCGAGTGGGTGTTCCTCACCCGCACCGACTCCGAGCCGACTCCCGACCTCATCCGCACCGCGCTGGGCGACCCGTCGATCGAGGTGGAGATCCGCAGTGTGCTGAGGTTCCGGGGTCGCGGCCAGGTGGCCGACCGGCTCTGCACCGGGAGGGTCTTCCTGGTGGGTGACGCCGCGCACGCGATCCCGCCACTGGGCGCGTTCGGATTGAACGCCGGCATCGCCGACGCGCACAATCTGGCCTGGAAGCTCGCGCACGTACTGCGCGGTGCGGCCGGACCCGAGTTGCTGGAGACCTATCACACCGAACGTCATCCGGTGGCCCTCATGACGATGGAGCAGGCGCGCCTGCGGTTCGACGATCCCTCCCTGCACTGGGGAAAGGACATGGCAGAGGCGCGCAAAGCGGCGGGAGCGATCAACGCGCCGGTGGTGCACATGGGCTACCGGTACGGCGGCGCGGAGCTCCCCTCCACCGAGGACGTCGCCCTCGACCTCGACGGCTCGCCGGGATCCCGCCTGCCGCACATGTGGGTGACCGACGGGGTGTCCACGCTGGATCTCGTCGGATCGCAGTGGTGCGTACTCACGGCCGATCCCGGCGTGCAAGCCGACGTTCCGGTGCACCTCGTGGATGGCTGGCCGTACGGGACGGTACTGGTCCGCCCCGACGGCTTCGTCAGCGGCTCGTATCGCTAGCGCGCCCGGCGCTGTCGCAGCCCGCCGCGGTTCGAACCGGCAGCGGAAGTGTCTCGAAGATCGACGTGGCCGGCAGCCGCACTACCGCGAGAGCGATCGGTGCGTCTCGGCGCGCGAACAGGCGGGCGCCGGTAGGTCGGTCTCATGCGATGGCGATCGTCGGGTCGACGATCGCCTCGATGCCTGCCACCCGGTCGCCGCGCACCGTGAGCACGAGCATGCCGTACAGCAGGCGGTCGCGGTATGCCAGGACTGCCACGGTCGCGGGCGCCGGGTGCGATACCAGCGTCGTGCCGGATCCGAAGTAGCGCAGCAGGTTCGACGCCACGGCCGTCGCGCTGTGGGTATCCTGCGGTGTCGGCAGTGACCCCCCGACAAAGGTCGCCGAACCCCAGGCGTCGGGGGCCAGCACGGTCAGCAGAGCGTCGAGGCCGCCGCCGGAGCAGGCCGCGATGAACCGGTCCAGGACGACCCGCTGCGTCGAGGCCGCGGCTCGGTCGACCGCGTCGATTCCGAGGTCGGCTCCGATGGCTGCGCGATCCGCCGTTCCGGCCGGGGGACCTGCCGCCGCTCGGGTGATCTTCGTCCGCGCCCGCCGCGCCAGCTGCCTGCACGTACCGACAGGACGGCCCAGGATCGCCGCGATCTCCTCGAAGGGCAGCGCGAACACGTCGTGCAGGATGAACGCCACCCGTTCGGGCGGATTCAGTCGCTGCAGTACCATCGCCAGCGCCGACTGAACGTGATCGTCCAGCGTGACCCGGTCGGCCGGGTCGAGGTCCGGCGAGACCGCCGAATTCAGCAGCTCTGCGGCGCCGGGGCGCTCGTGCCGGGTCCGGGCGCTGTTCATCATGTCCAGACACAGGCGTCCGGTCACCACGGTCAGCCAACCGCGGACGTTGTCCAGTTCGCCGGTGCGAGCGCGTGAGAGGCGCAGGAACGCCTCCTGCGCGACATCTTCCGCCTCCGCGATGTCACCGAGCATTCGGAACGCAAGGTCCACTACGTAGGCACGATGCGTATCCCACAACGCGGCGAACCGGTCGCCCTGAGTCTCCACACCCATTACGACGAAACGGCGGGGCGAAAAGTTACCGGTCCCGCACGGTAACTTTTTCGCCGCCCGCCTCGTCATGGTGTCGACGCTCGAAACACTCGGAATCATTCCAGGAGACCTCATGTCCCGCAGTTGGAGCCGGCTCACCGCCACCGCGGCCCTGGCATTGACCCTCGTGACCACTCCGGTACCGGCCGACGCGCATTCCACCGCGTCCGCGCAGACGACCGGATCCATCGAAAACTACCTGGGCACATGGAATTACGATCAGCCGGACCGCGCCGGCAGAACCAACATCGCCACCATGGACCTGTTCGGATACCGGCCCGACATTCCACAGATCGGCACCGTTACCTTCACTCGCGGCGCCGACAGGGAGGTCCTCGGCCACACCGATCAGGGCTGCACCTGGCATTTCCGGCCGGTGCAGGATGCGCTGGAATTGACCTCCGCCACCCAGTACTGCTTCAACCACGTGATCGGATCCGGCTACAACATCGACCGCTGGCGGGTCACCGTCCATGGCGACGTCGAGCGAGAAACCCTGCACGCCAACAGTTATCTCGGCCCCGGTACCTTCGGATTCGATCTGGTCGACGGCCGGCGCACCAACGCCGCCGCAAGTACCCGGACCGACACCGCGCGGCGCTTCAGCGGGACCTGGACCTTCGACCGCGGGCCGTTCCCCACCAACGCCGCCACCAATTCCTACTTCATTCCCCTTCCGTTCACGCCCGCCCCCTTGTCCGGGCCGGTCACCTTCACACCATCGGCGGGCAGCGCCGTCACCGCGCATACCGCTGACGGCTGCGATTGGACCTTCCAGGCCCACGGGAATACCGCGGAGCTCTCCCCGGCCACGCAGCTCTGCGGCGCGACGTCGCTGACGTTCTGGTCGATCGCGAGCGACGCGCGACACCAAACCGCCATCCTCGCAGGACAGGATCACAGCACCCCGTTCATGATGACCTCGGGCTCCCTGACCAGGAAGAACTGACCACAGACACCGCGACAGCGGATTGCTGTCCGGAGTGTGACGGTCAGTTGTCGGTCATCGCGGTTCGGCGCCGCTCGGCACGGCGCGCGAGCGTGGCGAGGATTCGATGCCAGGCCGGTGATTGCCCGAGTACCAGGGAAAACAGCGGCGTCGGCTGCTCCGGCTGGCTGCTGCGGCCTTCGTGTTCGATTTCCCATGTCTCCAGGTCATCGATCAGCCGATCCACGCGCGGATCGTGCGGATCCCAGCCGACGCACCGATCACACGCGAGATACAGGCGCATCTTCTCGGGCTCCTCGAAACCGGCGTTCTTGTCCCGTATCCACTGCGGCATCGCGTGCGGGTCCGATGCCTGCAACAGGATCGACCAGTCGCGCTCGAGCCGTACGGTGCGCTCGCTGACTCCGAGACCGCGCAGCCGGTTCAGAATGTCGACCATTTCCGGCGGCAGGACAAGCTCTTCGCCGCTTGCCAATTCGGCGATGCGGCGGCGATGCTCGGTGAGCTGATCGATCTTGGCCCGCAATGCGGCGTCGATGTCGGCAATGGCGGTCGCGAATTCGGCTGGTTGCGCGTGCAGCAGCGCATCGATCCGGGCCAGGGGCACTCCGGCATCGGCAAGAGTCCTGATCCGGACCAGATCCACCGCCGCCTGCGCGGTGTAACGGCGGTAGCCGGAGGCGTCACGCTCGGGCTCTGGCAAGAGGCCGACCTGGTGGTAGTGGCGCACGGTGCGCACAGTCACGCCCGCGGTCGCCGCGAGCTGGCCGATCGTGAGCACCGTGTGCCTCCGGTCTTCGGGAAACGTGGCCACCCGAGTCTAGGCGCGGACCACCCGGTCGAGGACGTCGCGGATCGCCTGGACCACGGCGTCGGGACGTGTGAAGCACAGCTGGTTGTGTCCGACGCCGGACACGATGCGATGTTCCCCGAACGACACCGTGCTCACCATCGCCGCGGCCATCCTGCTCATACCCTCGTGCATCGCACGGATCGTCTGCTCCGGCATCGGCACCTGTGGGCCGGGGTCGATGCTCTGCGCGGTGAGCGCGACCACCTGGACGTCGGGAATGTCGGGCCCGGTGCGCAATTCGTCGGCGAGGGCACGCAGAGTGCCGCGCTCGGCGACGCCGACCCGGAGCCAGTCGTCGCCGGCATGGGCTTCGATCAGCGGCTGCCGCATATGCCGCGGGTAGTCCGCGACCAGTTCGGCGAACATCTCGCGCAGCGCCGAGCGCATCCGCCGGATCTGCTCGGGACCGGGTGCTGTCTGCTGGACAGCCTCCGGTGCCGCCGCGGCGGGCATGAAGTTCGCCCAGTCGCGGTGAAAGCCATCCACCCAGACCAGCCCGGCCACCTCGTGCGGGTACAACTGCGTGAACCGGTGCGCGTAGGCGCCGCCGAGGGAGTGCGCGACCAGCACGTACGGTGCGGCGAGGTCCAGGGTGTGCAGCAACTCGCGCAGTTCGGTCGCGACCGCCGCGGCGCTGCGCGGCAGCGGAACCGGATCGCTGTACCCGCTGCCGCCACGGTCGTACACCACCGCGGTGCAGAACTGCGAAACCCCTTGCTGGACAGCGAAATAGTCCAGGCCGACCGCGCCCGAACCCGGCAGGAACACGACGGCCGGCCCGCCACTACCCAGCCGATGCACGAAAACCCGGCGGCCCTCGACCTCCTGAAATCCTCCGATCGGCGGAACGGGCCGAGCTGCGGAAGCGATGTTCTTCGTCATGACGCAAGGCTGCAACCCCGACGCAGCGTCAGGGTCAAGCGCCGTCGCCGTTCCGGTTCGGGCGCAACACCACGATGGTCAGCTACCCGGCTCCAGCCTCAACGGCGTCGATTACGGTGATTGCAGCATCTCGCGCGGTGCGGGCCCCGCGACCGGTGATCCGCGCCGGGCATCGCGCGAATCCGGACGTGAGGAGACATCGGTGGACACCGAGCGGCGTATCGGCATCCTCGCGTTCGACGGCGTGAAGTTGCTCGACGTCGCCGGTCCCAGCGAGGTCTTCCAGGAGGCCAACCGATTCGGCGCGCACTACCGGCTGGTGATGTGCTCGCCCGACGGCCGCGACGTTTCCACCTCGACCGGCCTGCGGATCAGCGTCGACACGCCCGCAGCCGGCGCCGCACACCTGGACGTGGCGATGGTGGCCGGCGGCGACGCGCTCCCCACCCACCCGATCGATCCGCAGCTCACCGCCGCGGCCACAGCATTGCACCGACACGCCCGGCAGACGGCCTCCATCTGTACCGGCGCGTTCATCCTGGCAGCCGCGGGTCTGCTCGACGGCCGCCGGGTCACCACCCACTGGAAGTACGCCCGCACTCTCGCCCGTGCCTACCCGTCCGTCCGAGTGGAGCCCGATGCGATCTATGTGACCGACGGCCCTGTCCTGACCTGCGCGGGCGTGACCGCCGGCATAGACCTGTCGCTGGCTCTGGTGGAACGTGACCATGGTCCGGAGTTGGCCCGCGAGGTCGCGCGCTCGCTCGTGGTGTTCCTGCAACGCCCGGGCGGCCAATCCCAGTTCTCCCCCGCGATGCGAGCCCCCGCACCGCGCACCGCGCAATTGCACGAACTGTGCGCCACCATCGCAGCCCGACCCGACGGCGACTACTCGGTCGCCGCCCTGGCCGCGCTCGTCCACCTCAGCCCTCGCCACCTCACCCGGATGTTCCGCGACGAACTGGACACCACCCCTGCGAAATACGTCGAGCTGATTCGGCTCAACACCGCCAAAGACCTACTCGACGCCGGGGAATCGGTGACCGTCGCTGCCCAACACAGCGGGTTCGGCAGCTCGGAAACACTCCGCAGGGCGTTCCTGCAACACTTCGGCGTATCACCACGCGCCTATCGGCACCGCTTCCACAGCGCACTGCGCGACCGATCCGGCTTGTCGCTGGGGTAGAGCCACCGGCACGTGAGACCCGCTGCTCCCGCACCCGCGAGCTGGGCGGGGAGGTACAGCAGCGTGGTGGGCGCGAACAGGTTCATCGTGATGGCGCCCAGGACGACGGCCGGATTGAAGGCGCCACCGGATATCCCGCCGACGACGACCGCCCCCGCGGCGACGGTGGATCCGATCGCCAGGCCCTGGCACGGGTTGGGAAAACGTGACCCACCGGCGGTGACATTGAGCACCACGAAGGCCAGTGCGAAGGTGAACAGTAGTTCCGCCGCGAGGGAGTCGGCCAGCCCTCGGCCGGTGGGGTCGATGTGATGTGGCGTACGCGAGCCGACCATCATCGGAACGACCAGCGCGGCGACCAGTCCGGCCATCAGCTGTGTGAGCCAGTAGCCGCAGGCCGCGCCGGACCGGATCCTGCCCCGCACGAGCACCGCGAAGGTGACCGCGGGGTTGTAATGGCCGCCGGATACTCGCTCGCCCGCGAACACCATCACCATCAGCACGACCCCGGCGGCCGGCGGTGCCAGCACTGTTCCGCTGCGCGCGGTGGCGCCGACGGCGAAGACCAGGAAGAACGTGCCGATCGCCTCGACCGCGAGTCTGCGGGCGACATCGGGTACCGGGTCCGCGCGCGGGACGTCGGCGCCGATCGTGGCCAGGTTCGTCATATCGGGCATGGGACCCCACCTTTCCGAAACTCAGAGAGTCGTATAAGCGACGGTAGGCGGGCCGGACCTGCTCATACTCAGAGCAACCTGTGGCTCGCGTTGCAGCACAGTTACAACGACGACCGCATAGTTACGTTCGCGTATCACTCCTGGCGATATACACAACTCGCAGTACCGTAATTGACAGAGAGGCCGAACGGTGCGCAGAAGTGCCGGGGCCGATCCGAGCAACCGCAATCGTCCGGCCGGGGCCACAGCACAGCGATCACCACGTCCGCGCAGGATCGCGCCGGCATCCAGGATGGGAAGGGAATACGCATGGCGACAATAGGTTTCGTCGGCCTGGGAGCTATGGGGAGTCGCTTCGCGCGCCGTCTGCTCGATGGCAACACCGTGTGCGGCACCAACCGCACACCCGCGAAAGCCGCCGATCTCGTTGCGCGCGGCATGATTTGGCGAGATACCCCTCGCCAGGTCACCCGTTCGGTGGACGTCGTTTTCACCATGGTGTCCGATGACGCGGCATTGCGGGCGGTCCACGAGGGCCCCGAGGGGATCCTCGCCGGAGTGCGCCCGGGGCAGGTCGTGGTCGACATGAGCACGGTCGGGCCCGGCACAGTTTCGGTACTCGCCGACAAGGTCGAGTCCCGGGGAGCTCACATGGTCAGCGCGCCGGTATCCGGCAGTGTGCCCGCTGCCGCCGAGGGCAGCCTCGTCATCATGGCGGGCGGGCCGTTCGGCGTGGTCAGCGCGATAGAACCGCTGTTGTACCGGCTGGGCCGGCAGGTCGCTTATGTCGGCACCCGAACCCAGGCCCTGACACTCAAATTGGCGATCAACGTCAGCCTCGCCAGTCAGATCCTCGCCTTCAGTGAAGCACTGCTGCTGGCCGAGAAGGCAGGGATCGACCCCGCACAGGCCGCGTCGGTCATGACCGACAGCGCCATCGGATCACCCGCGTTGCAGGTACGCGCGCCGATGGCTCTGCACCTACCCGAACATGCGTGGTTCGAAATGCGGGCCATGCGCAAGGACCTGCATCTCGCCGCCGACACCGCGGCCGGTCTCGGAATGCGCATGGCCACCGCCACAGTCGCCCGCGACGCCGTCGACCTCGCCGTGGACCACGGCTACGCGAACCGGGACCTGGCCGGGCTGTACGCAGCCCTGCACGGCCGAATGCCGGCGACCGGCAACCCCATCGGGAGCCGGCCGTGACCGATGCCCCCACAACCGCGCGCCGCGGCCGGCCTCGCAACGAGAGAGCCCGCGAGGCGATCCTGGACGCGGCGATGGATTCGCTGCTCGACCACGGGGTCGCCGCGATGAACATGGACCTCGTAGCTGCGGCGGCCGGGGTCAGCAAGGCCACCATCTACCGCTGGTGGCCCGGTAAGGAAACCCTCGCGATGGACGCCCTGTATCGGGAATGGGAGTCGGTTCCCTCGCCGCCCGATACCGGATCACTGCGTGATGATCTGCGAAACCTGCTGTGGCCGTGGACCGAACTGATCACCCAACGACCCTACGGGCGCGTGATCGCCGGCCTGCTCGTCCAGGTACGCACCGACCCCGACTTCGCACTCACCTACCGCGCCCGCTTCCTGGACCAGCGCCGTGACCACGGACGCTTGATCCTGCAGCAAGCCATCGCCCGAGGTGAAATCCCCGCCCGCACACACACCGAAACCGTCCTGGACCTGCTCTACGGCCCCATCTACCACCGCCTGATGCACGGCCACGCCCCACTCGACCGCACCTTCGTCGAGGACATCGTCGATATCGTCCTGGACGGCATCCGCTCCTGAGCGGTGCCGTGGGCACCGACTCCGGCACGAACCAGGGAGCACCGGCCACCTCGCGCGAGGTCCACGGCGGCGCAACGCCATCCCGGGCGAGGCAGGAAAAAAAGGAGGCGCAGTGAGCGCTGATTTCGTACCTCAATCGAACAATTCTCGGCAGATCTTCGATGTATTCGCCGAAATCGGCAAGCTGCCCGAATCTTCGGAGTCGATGCTGACCGACATTTATTTCAGCGACTTTCCCGCGGCCAGCAGCCGGATTTTCCGGATCTACCGCACCCTTCCGCTGCACTACCACAATGATTGCGATGAGCACCTGTACGTGGTCAGCGGCGAAGGGGTGTTCCATCTCGACGGCAGGGACAGCCAGGCCCGGCCGGGTATGTTCCTACGCTTCGCACGCACGCAGATCCACGGATTCCCGAGGATCACCACTCATCCCTTCGTCGTATTGTCCGTCGATGTGCCCCGGCGACGCCCCGATGACATCGTGTTCGTCGATCCCGAAGCCGGCGACGCACGGAGTTTCATGGCGCGAAACAACCTGTAGGGCAGCAGAAAACGCCGCCGGACGCGCGAATTTCCGGTGCGGTGTGCAGACCTGCTCACTGCGATGTGCGGACCTGCTCACCGGGTGGATGGCCGGGTTCGCGCAACAGGTCTCGATCTGTGGGATGCCTGGCCCAGATCGCGGGGCGGGCAAGCCGAGCGGCGCGAGAAGCTGCATGCACGGTATCCATCCACACCGATCGAGGAGATGATGAGATGACATCCGAGCATACGCACCGGACCACTACCGAGGCGGGTATCCCGGTCGCCTCCGACGAACATTCGCTCACCGTCGGCCCCGACGGCCCGATTCTGCTGCACGACCACTACGTGATCGAGCAGATGGCCAACTTCAACCGCGAGCGCGTACCCGAACGGCAGCCACATGCGAAGGGGGCGGCGCCTTCGGCCGGTTCGAAATCACCGGCGACGTCAGCGGATACACCAAGGCTGCGCTGTTCCAGCCCGGCGCGGAGACCGGCCTGGTGGCCCGATTCTCCACCGTGGCCGGGGAGCACGGCAGTCCCGACACGTGGCGTGATCCACGCGGGTTCGCGTTGAAGTTCTACACATCCGAGGGCAACTACGACATGGTCGGCAACAACACCCCGGTGTTCTTCATCCGCGACCCGATGAAGTTTCAGCACTTCATCCGGTCACAGAAGCGCCGGGCCGACAACAACCTGCGCGATCACGACATGCAGTGGGACTTCTGGACGCTATCGCCCGAATCGGCTCACCAGGTCGCGTGGCTGTTCGGTGACCGTGGCATCCCGCGCAGCTGGCGACATATGAACGGCTACTCCAGCCACACGTACATGTGGGTCAGCGCGAGGGGTGAGCGGTTCTGGGTGAAGTACCACTTCATCAGTGATCAAGGTATCGAATGCCTGACCCAGGCCGAGGCGGACGCCCTCGCCGGGTCGGATTCCGATTTCCACACCCGGGACCTGTGGACCGCGATCGACCGGGGCGACTATCCGGCTTGGACGCTGAAGGTGCAGATCATGCCCTACGCGGACGCAGCGGGATACCGGTTCAACCCCTTCGATCTGACCAAGGTGTGGCCGCACGCGGACTACCCGCTACACGAGGTCGGGCGAATGATTCTGGACCGGAACCCGCAGGACTACCACTCGCAGATCGAGCAGTTGGCCGTCGAACCGAGCAATATGGTGCCCGGCATCGGCCCGAGCCCGGACAAGATGCTGCTGGGGCGCATGTTCGCCTATCCCGATGCGCACCGCGCCCGCATCGGCGTCAACTACAACCAGCTCCCGGTCAACACCACACTCACCCCGCCGCACAGCTACAGCACTGCCGGGCAGATGCGTTACCGCTACGCCACCGATCCGGTATACGCACCCAATTCCAAGGGCGGACCGAGCGCGGCCACCACCGGCCCGGTGGACAACGGCTGGCACGTCGACGGCGAGATGGTACGCGCGGCGAACACCCTGCACCCCGCCGACGACGACTACGGCCCGGCCCGCGAACTGGTGCGCCGCGTGATGGACGATGCGCAACGAAACCGGTTGGTGGACAACGTCTCCGGCCATCTCGCGGCTGGAGTCAGCGAGCCCGTACTCGCTCGCGCGTTCCGGTACTGGCGCAATATCGATGCGGAAGTTGGCGGCCGAATCGAGAAAAGCGTTCGAAACCTCCACAGCTGAGCCGAATTTCGACACCGAAGGCGTAACAATGACTCTCACAACCGATTCCGTTGCCGGAATCACGATCCCGGACACGAGACTCGCCCGCGAGACCACCGAGCTCGTCCGCGAGAGCACCAGTGATCTGATCTATCACCATTCCCGTCGCGTGTACTGGTTCGGGAGTTTGCAGGGACGCAATCGCGACCTGAGCTTCGACCCCGAACTGCTCTATGTCGGCGCCATGTTCCATGACATCGGACTGGGCGAGCGGTTCCACCACAGCGGCCACCGCTTCGAGGTCGACAGCGCCGACGAGGCCCGCCGTTTTCTGCGCGGCCACGACGTCCCCGAGGACAGCATCCGGCGGGTCTGGACAGCCATCGCCCTGCACACCACCCCGGGCATCCCCGAGCATCTGGAACCCGAGGTGGCGCTGGTGACCGCGGGTGTCGAATACGACGTCCTGGGCATCGGTTACCACGACGTCGACGAGGCCGACCGCCTCGCGGTCACCGCGCTGCACCCCCGCCCCCACTTCAAACACGACATTCTCCACGCGTTCACCGACGGCATCGCACCCAAACCGGAATCGGCCTTCGGCACCGTCAACGACGACGTCCTGACCCACTTCGTCCCCGGTCACCAGCACATCGACTTCGTCGACATCATCCAGAACTCGCCCTGGCCCGACTGACCGAAGGAGCGACGGCCCGACACACTGCCTTCCGAGCCACCGGCCTTCGCGTTCAGGTGTGCGGCTGTTCCAGCAACCTGGTTGCGGAATGATGGACCTTCTCGAGGGCGGCAAGCAGGCATCGGCGTTCGGTTTCGGTGAGATCCGCGGTGATCAGATTCTCCAGCGATGTCCGGCTGGATTCGACGTGCTCGCGAAGCTCATGTCCTTTGTCGGTGAGCCACAGCCGGACGAGCCGGTTGTCGGCGGTGTCACCACGCCGGGTCAGTAATCCGGTCTCGGTCATGCGGTTGGCCATCTTCACGATCGTCGGCGTGGTGACGTTCAGCGCGGCAGCGACCTCGCCGGGGGTGCGGCCGTCGCGGTCCCAGAGCACACCGAGCACCAAATCCTGACCCGGATAGAGCCCGTATGGGCGCACGCTGCGTTCCACCAGTGCACGCAACAGCTTCGAGGTCCGGCTGTGCAGGTCGAGAAACGCGGGCATCAAACCTCCTGAGCTGGGACGACACCGCCGGCGGCAGTACGCTTGCCATCATATCGTTAGCCGTCTATCGTTTTTTTCGATAGACGGCTAACGAATGGAGTTGTGATGATACTTCTCACCGGAGCAACCGGAAACATCGGTCGCGAACTCGTGCCCGCCCTTGCCGCCGAGGACGTCGAGTTCCGCATCTTCGTCCGCGATCCACGACGTGCCGACGGCTTGCCCGAGCTCGCTCACCGCGTGGTCGGCGACCTGGACGACCCGAGCACCTACGCACCGGCGCTGGACGGTGTGGATCGCCTGTTTCTGCTCGTTCCGGGGGTCGGCATCGACCACACCCGCGACATGGTCGCCGCGGCGCGGGCGGCCCGGGTCGGCCGGATCGTGCTGCTGTCGTCCTACAACGTGATGGGCGATCCGATACCCGGGATGGGGCGCTGGCACCACGAACGCGAGACCATCGTGAAAGCCGCGGGCATCCCCTACACGATCCTGCGACCGGGCGGCTTGATGACCAACGCCCTGGAATGGGCGCCCGCCATCCGCGCCGGCGGTGTTGTGGACGACCCCACCGGTCCCGGCCGATACGCGCCGGTCGATCCGCACGATATCGCCGCGGTCGCCGCCATGGCCCTCACCGAGGACAGCCATGACGGCAAGGAGTACTACCTCACCGGGGACGAGACGTTCACCATCGCCGAACAGATCGCCGTCATCGCGGCGGTGATCGGCCGCGACATCGAAGTGCGCGAGGCCGCCACCCCTGAGCAGGCCGTCGCGTCCCGATACCCCAACGGCGCACCCCCGGCCCTGGCCGCCGCGATCCTCGAAGGCTTCACCCTCATGCGCCAGGACACCACCGGATTTCGCACCGATACCATCGAACGCCTGCTCGGTCGCCGACCTCGAACCTTCACCGACTGGTGCACGCGCAACATCGACGCATTCCGCACGGATCGGGCCGCCCGCGACGCATGATGCTCGCCAGGCATCGCCTTGTCATCCGAGTACCGGACTCGCAGTGCCGCAACCGATCTCGCGGCACCGACCGCGCTCCCGGCGGCAGCGCAGGACGTTCGGCCGAGCCGAAGTAGCCGCCGCACGCCGAGACCACCGGCGTCGATACCGATCGACAGCGTCCGACAACGGGCCGGCTCGGCGGCGAGTGCCCGCGGGAGAAGGTCCACAGCGGTGGCATCCGGCGACACCACGGTGCGATCGTGTCCGAAGCTCGGTGACCGCCACTTCCGAGCACGAAACCCCTTGCGATGGAACAGAAGCCGTGGATGCTCCGCTCGGTCTCCGGCGTGATCGGATACATGATCTCGGTGTGGAAGGCGTGCGGATCGCTCCTCGCCGCGGCCGGTGGCGGCACGACCTACTGTGCAGCAGACGGCGACAGGACAGATGGGATTCGATATCCTGCCACCGGCCGACTCGAAGCCCCCGCGCCGTTGCACGCAGCGCGGGGGCGGTCGAGACGAGTCGATGATGACCCAGTCGATGATGACCCAGTGCGCCTAAT
>NZ_BDCC01000066.1 GCF_001613305.1 Nocardia vaccinii NBRC 15922 | reverse complement strand
ACTAAATCGGGTCGCGTCAGTGGATCGGCGCAATCCACGCTTTGCGCGGCTAATCGGCGGACTTCACCTCGATTTTGGTGACCTTGTGCTTCGACTCGCTCAGGGGAACGGTGACCGACAGGATCCCCTTGGCGTAGCTCGCATCGATGCCCTCCTCCTGCGCGCCTTCCGGCAGTGAGACGGTGCGCTCGAACGATCCGTAGCTGAACTCCGAACGCCCATCCTGCACATGGCTTTCGCTGCGCTCGGCCTTGATGGTCAGCAGACCGCCATGCACGGACACCTCGACATCCTTGGCCGGGTCGATGCCGGGGATCTCGGCACGAACCACGTAATGAGCGTCGTCGACCGACTCCTCCACCCGCAACACATGGCCGCCCAGCATCGGTGCCAGCCCGGGTGCCAGCCCACTCCACCAGTCGCTGATGTCGGGCAAGAGCGAACCGGGGCGATGGACAGGAAGTACGTTCATGATCACTCCTCGACTGTGTAGTGGGAAGAAACGCTCACTCCGATCTCACCGCTCCCGCATCCGGGCCCCTAGAGCACCGAGTCTTCACCCCGAGGTGACATAGGTCACCGGCCCGAGCGTCTCCGCGAAAACGCTCGCGACCAGGGGGCATGGCGGTCCGGACGCGGGCCGGGACGGGGCGCTCGGATCGTCAGGTCGATCCTGCCGATGTGGCCGGCGTCGTGGTGGGCAGGCGAGTGGTGAACCAGTCACATGCCAGTTCGGCGGCTTGGCGCAGCGTGCCCGGCTCCTCGAACAGGTGGGTCGCGCCGGGCACCTCCCGAACCACGGTTTCGCACGACATCGCTTGTGCCGCTTGGTTGTTCAGATCCATCACGGTGAAGTCGTGTCCTCCGACGATCAGTAGGGTCGGCGCCGCGACCGCGGCCAAGGCTCGGCCGGCCAGGTCGGGCCGGCCACCGCGGGAGACCACCGCTCGGATGTGCACGCAGGGGTCGGCGGCCGCACACAGCGCCGCGGCGGCCCCGGTACTGGCGCCGAAATATCCGACCGGCAAACCCGCGGCTCGCCCCTGTCGACTCAGCCACTCGGTCACCTCGACCAGCCGCCGGGACAGCAGATCGATGTCGAACACGTTGGCGCGGTCGATTTCCTCGGCTGGTGTCAGCAGGTCGAACAACAGCGTGCCCAGCCCGGCGCGCTGCAGCACCTCGGCGACGTAGCGGTTGCGCGGGCTGTGGCGGCTGCTGCCGCTGCCGTGTGCGAATATCACGATCCCGATCGGATGCTCCGGGATCGTGAGATGACCGGCCAGCTCGGTCTTTCCGGCCTGCACCCGGACATCGTCATCGCACAACGGCGGGTCGTCGTCGGGGACCGGTCGCAGTCCTGGCTCACGGGTGGCGGCGCGGTGCAGCAACTCGACGACCTCGCGGTCGCTGGTCTGCCCGAACTGCCGATACCATTCGCCGACCGCGTAGAAGAGCATCGGCTGCGCCAGGCAGATCACCTCGTCGGCCTCGCGCCGCAGGATGTGCAGCGCGGCGCGGGACGCGACCGGTACCGCCAGCACGATGCGTGCGGCACCGTGGGCGCGGGCGACCTGGCATGCGGCGCGGGCCGTTGCGCCGGTAGCGACACCGTCGTCGACGATCACCGCGGTCCGGCCCGACAAATCGATGCGCGCCCGACCTGCGCGGAACCGAACGGCCCGGCGTTCCAGCTCCGAGCGCTCGCTCTGTTCCACGCGCGCCATCTCGTCGTCCGTGAGCCGCGCCTGCTGCACAACGCTGGTGTTGATCACCCGGACACCGTCCTCACCGATGGCGCCGAAGGCGAGTTCCGGCTGATGCGGGACGCCGAGTTTGCGTACCACGATGACATCCAGCGGCGCGTCCAGCCGCCGAGCCACCTCGAATGCGGCCGGGACACCGCCGCGCGGCAGTCCCAGCACGACGACGTCTGCCGCCCGCAGTGGCTCGAGACGCTCCGCGAGTCGACGGCCTGCTTCGGCCCGATCTTGGAAATACATCGAAACCTCCTGAACACCGACTGTTCCCAGCCTCCCGAAGAACCCGCGCCATCGGCAGGTCCGGTAGTCACGCGGCCTGGAGCCGTTGGGCCCTGAGATTCGGTACCTCGCTCCCGGATCATGCGTTCGCACGCGGCGGGAGGCTTCGGCGGGGACGTTCGTCCCGGTGGGAAGGAACCGAATGCTCTGGAGAGCGCCTGGTACCGCGCGCATTCTCGAGGCGATATGCCAGCCGTGAGAAGGGGCAGCCATGAACATGTTCACCGGAGTCGCCATCGCTGTGGTGCTGGTGTTGGTGATCGCGGGGGCGCTATCGATTCGGGTGGTGTTCCAGTATCAGCGTGGCGTGCTGTTCCGGCTCGGACGCGTGGTCGGAGTCCGGCAACCGGGGCTCAGATTCATCATCCCGATCATCGATCAGATGCGGCGGGTGTCGATGCGGATCGTCACCATGCCGATCCAGTCCCAGGGCATCATCACTCGTGACAATGTCAGCGTCGACATCTCCGCAGTCGCCTATTTTCGCATTGTCGACGCCGAGAAGTCGGTAGTCGCCATCGAGAACGTGTACGCGGCGATCGATCAGATCGCTCAGACCACGTTGCGCAAGGTCGTCGGCCAGCACACCCTCGACCAGACTCTCGCGGAGACGGACGCCATCAACGCGGACATACGCAAGATTCTCGATACCACGATCCTGGAGTGGGGTGTCGAGGTCACCCTGGTCGAGCTGAAGGACATCCAGCTCCCCGACGCCATGCAGCGCGCGATGGCCCGGCAAGCCGAGGCCGAACGGGAGAAGCGCGCGAAAATCATTGCCGCCGAAGGCGAATCCCTGGCCGCCGCGGCGTTGGGCGACGCATCGGACACGATGATGGCCCACCCGCTGGCACTACAGCTCCGCAATCTGCAGACCCTGGTGGAGCTGGGCGTGGACAAGAACACCACAGTGGTCTTCCCGGCCTCGTTGATGAGCGCGGTCAGCGACATCACCACCTTCCTGACCCGCGAGATCGCGGCTACCGCGGCCGGACATCCGGCGAACGAGCGGCATGCCCATGTCTCCGACGGAGTGCTGGAAATGCCGAACTGACCCGGCCACCGGGCGCTGATCACCCGGTACCGAACGCAACGACCCGGCCGACGGCTCGGGCGTGCGAGGGAACGATGATCCGGATCCATTGCGGCGTAACGGAGATCGATCCGGCCGAGTACAGCGCGATGCCGGTGGTGAAGATTCGCCGGGCGCGAGGCGGCTCGCGCGGCAGCGGCCCAGGTGTGACGTTCTCAGGGACCGAAGATGACCTTCGGCACGCGTGCGAGGGTGCGGGGCGGGGGCATGCTGAATGTGCCGGGGAAACCCGGCAGCTGATCTGCCCGAGAGAGGTGGACGGGGCCACACACAGAACACTGAGCCTGGGTGGAGCCCGACGTCGCAAGACGGGTTCACGCACTCGGGCAGACCCATGAGCAGCCCGCCCGGCCATGCGACGCGGATCGGGCGCGGATGCGGACAACACGCGGTGGCCATCGGCCGGCTTTCGGTTGCGGACTGTGCGGCATGTCTGAGCAGCGCTCTGCTGGTAGGCGGTGCTCGCGAGGTTCTGGAGGTGTGCAGTGGCTCAGGACGGTTCCCGGGGCCGGATCGTGGTCGGCGTGGACGGTTCGGATTCGAGCAAGATCGCGCTGCGGTGGGCAGCGGCCCAGGCGCACTCGACGGGTTCGAAGCTACAGGTCGCACAGGTCTGGCAGCAGCCGGTCACCTACGGTGCGCCGGTGCCCTTCCCCGATGTCGATCTGGTCGAACTCGCACGCGAGGAGTTGCAGGGGACCGTGGCCGAAGTACTGGGGCCCGACCCGGACGTGCCGGTGGTGACCCGGATCCTGGAGGGGCAGCCGGCCGAGGTGCTGCTCGACCTCGCCCGCGATGCCGATTTGCTGGTCGTCGGCAGCCACGGCCGCGGCGCCTTCGCCCGGATGCTGTTGGGCTCGGTGAGTCAGCACTGCGTCCAACATGCGAGCTGCCCGGTTGTCGTGGTTCCGGGCATCGAACGGCAATCCGCATAGCCGCAGAGGTACGGCGGCCTGGTTCCGGCCGTGCAGTGATGATGAAGGAGTCACGTCGTGGTGAGCGCCAAGATGCTGAAAACCACGAAAACCGTTGCCGCGGTTGCTGTCGGCGCTGCGCTATTGTTGGCCGGCCTCGAGGCCGGCTATCGGGTGTTCGTCCGGACGAGGTGGCTCACCTGGGGTGCGAGCGGCGAGGAGATCGCCCGCGTCATGGCCGGTGACGACCTGCTACCGGTTCCGGACATCCTCGCCACCCGCGCCGTCACGATCCTCGCCGGGCCGGGGACGATCTGGCCGTGGCTGGTGCAGATGGGGCCCGGCCGGGCCGGCGCCTATACCTACGACTGGATCGAGAACCTGCTCGGCCTGGACGAGCACAGCTCCGATCGAATCACGCCCCAGTTCCAGGGCCTTGCGGTCGGCGATGTCCTCGGGCTGGCGTCGGCCGGTCCGCGCCTGCAGGTGGTAGCGCTCGAACCCGAACGCGCGCTGGTCCTGGCTTCCCAGGACGGCAAGCGGGTGTGGTCGTTCGGGCTCTACCCCACCACTGGTGGCACCCGGCTCGTGAGCCGCAACCGCATCGCCACGCCGCGCGTTTCGTGGCCGGCGCGGATGTTCGACCTGCTCGTCACGGAGCCCGGCAGTCTCATCATGGAACGAAAGATGCTGCTCGGTATCAAGCAGCGAGCCGAGCACAGCCCGTGCTCGTGCGGTGTGAGCGACGGCTGATTCCCGGCCGACTCGCCCGGCGTCGCAGCGTGCGCGGAAATGCGAACCGCGGATTGCCACGCCCCGGCGAGGCTTGCAGCGCGGAACCGGCAGGGGCGCGGGCCGACAGTCACGACGAGCGGTGCCGCGCCGCGCCGTGATCCGGGGCGGAGGGGTACCCGGCATCTGCGGGCGAACGTTCCATGGCCCGGAATACCACCCGACCGAACCGGTCGGGGTCGGCCAGCAGCCAGCTGTGGCCACCGCCGACCGTGATCGCGCGAATGGCGTTGTGAGCGCCGCACAGCGCCGCGGTAGCGGCGGCCGGGACGACCGCATCGTTCCGGCTCGACACGACCGTGACCGGTATTCCACGATGGCTCAATTCGCCGAGTTCACGCACCAGATCCGCGGTGCGGGCCAAGCAGCCCGTGCGCCACAGAGCCAGCGGATTGACCACCGCTGCGGGCACCACCTCTCGCAGGATGGCGGGCAGGGCACGGGGGGAGCCGCGGACCGGGAGCAGGTCCAGGTACAGCTGGGCAATCCAATCCCACAACGGCCGATCGGCCATCGGGACAGCCGAACCGTCGGGGCCGGTGCGCCATACCGTCCCGCCGACCGCGTTCATCAGCACCAGGTGCGAAACCAGTTCCGGGGCTTGGTGCGCGGCGATCGCGGCCACACTGCCGCCGAACGAATGCCCGATCAGGACGACAGGACCGGTATCGAGCGACTCGAGATACTCGCCCACCCAGGAGGCGTACCCGCACAAGCTGTTCCGGTCCGCCGATAGCGCGGCGGTGCCGCCGAAACCCGGCATGGTGGGCGCATGGACCCGCAGCCCGCGGCGTTCGAGCTGACCCAGCGGCGTCTGATAGGTCCGCCCCGCCAGACCCCATCCGTGCAGGAAAACGATGGTGCGATCGACACCTTCCCGCGGCGTCGGAACCGAGCCGTTGTCGACTGCCTCGCCGGATCCGAGCGCGGTGGCAGCCGATGTGATGTCCATCACTCCAATATCCGCCTCGCCCACACACCGTCACAGGGCCGACTGCCGGTCGCCCAGAGGCCCAAGGCCCTCGGCTCGGTGAGGACCTTCCGCCGCCCCTGGGCCCGCTGTCCGACTTCAGGACAGGTCGTGGGGCTCGAACCGCACAGCTGCCCGGCATTCGTCACGACGCACGTCCGCGGCCCTACGCCGAATCAGGAGGTGAGGAAATCGATACAGGAACGAATCGTGGTCAATCGCGGATAGTCGCTTTCGGCAATCGCCTCGCCCCGTCCGGCAGAGAGTCGCTCGACAAAGGTGAGGAAGTCCAGGGAGTCCAGTTCCAGCGCGGCGCGCAAGGGCACGTCCTGGTCCAGGGTCCCCAGTTCGGATTCGGTGGCGAATCCGCGCAGTGCGCTCCGTACGACCGCGCCTGCGGATTCTCGGGTATCGATGATGGCCATATCTTCAGAGCTCCTGTGGACGTTGGATGAGATCGCCGATGGCATGGAGGAAACGAGCGCCGGTCGCACCGTCGCTGGCGCGGTGGTCAGCGGAGAGCGTTGCGGTCAGCTGTGGTCGCACACCGACCATGCCATCCACAGCACAGGGGCGTTCGCGCACAGCTCCCAATCCGACGATGGCGACCTGGGGGACCGCGATCACTCCGTAGACCGAATCCACGCCCATATCACCGAGATTGGTCACGGTGATGGTGGCCGCGGTGGTGTCCGAGGATCGCAGCCGCCCGGCCCTGGCACGCGCGACGACCGAGCGCAGTGCCGACATCATCGCCGGGAGGTCCAGGCCGTCCGCGTCGGCGATCGTCGGCACGATGATGCCGCCCCCGCGCAACGACACGACCACGCCCAAGTGCACGGCTGCCGCGGGCTGGAAGCAGTCGTGCACCCAGTAGCCGTTCAACTCCGGCACCTGCCGCGCGGCGCCGGCAATAGCGCGAAAAAGCACCGCGGGCAACAGTATTCGGCTCTCCACCGAAGCCGTCGCGTTCCTCCGGAGCAGCCAGTTCGTAGCGGCGGACACGTCGATGGTGTCGGACAGGTAATAGTGCGGGACGGTTTGCTTGGAGCGCACCATCGCGGCCGCGATCATCGATCGCATAGCCGCGACATCGCGTCCGGGGCCGACGGATTCGGTTCCGGGAGCCTGGGCCGTGGCCTCGGTGGGCATCGTCTCCGCGGACTTCTCGGTTCCCGAGCCGGGCGGCGCGGGCGGTAGGTCACCGGCTCGCACCGCACCGCCCGGACCGCTCCCGGTCGCGGCGGACAGGTCCAGGCCACGGGCATCGGCGAGCCGCCGAGCCAGTCCCGACGCGCGGGTATGCCGCACGGGGCTCGAATCCGTCGATGCGGCCGGACTCGGACCGCCGCGGACTTTTCCGTCTTCCCGGTGCGCCGCCTCGTGCTCCCTGACCGCCGAGTCGATATCCGAGCGCAGCACTCGTCCCGCCGGGCCGGTCCCGTGGAGCGCGTCCACATCGAGGCCGGCTTGCTCGGCCAGCCGCCGGATCAGCGGTGTCATCCGTTGCGGTGGAGTCTGTTCGGATTCGGCTGACGAGGCGGCGGGGGCCTGCGACCCGGATTCGGCCGCGACCGCGAGAGGTTCGCGTGGCGCGAGTTCGGCGTCCGTTCGCGCGGTGGCCGGCTGCGTTGGGGACGGTGCACTCGGAACCCCGTCACCGATCGTGGCCAGCACCTCGCCGACCGGCACGGTCCGGCCTTCGGGTACTCGAATCTGCTCGACGACGCCGTCATCGAAGCATTCGATCTCGATCGCGGCTTTGGTGGTGTCGACCTCCGCGACGATGTCACCGCGTTTCACCGGGTCACCGGGGTGAACGAACCAGTGCAACACGGTGCCCTCGGTCATATCCGCGCCCAGCGAGGGCATCCGGAATTCGATCACCTCAGCCCACCGCCTCCCGGACCGCGGCCATAACCGTGGCCGCTCGGGGCAGCGCGGCCTCCTCGAGCTGGCGTGCGTACGGGATCGGTACCTCGGCGCTGCAGACGCGGCGAACAGGTCCGTCGAGGTCGTAATAGGCATGTTCACAGGCGCGAGCCGCGATCTCCGCGGCGATGCCCACGCTGCGCCAGCCCTCGTCGACGACGATCAGCCGATGCGTCCGGCACACCGATTCGAGCAGCGTCTTCTCATCGAGCGGACGCAGGGTGCGCAGATCCAGCACTTCGACCGAAATCCCGTGCGCGGCGGCCTCTTCGGCGGCGGCGAGGGCGACCGGTACGGTCGCACCGTAGGCGACGACCGTGACATCGGTGCCGGAGCGACGGATTGCCGCATTGTCCAGGTCGACGATACCGGCGTCCTCGGGCAGGTCGGATCGGCTGTTGTACAACGCGATCGGTTCGAAGACCAGAACCGGGTCCGGGTCCTGCACAGCGGATCCGAGCATTCCGCGCGCGTCGGCGACGGTCGCCGGGCACACCACGCGCAACCCCGGGATGTGTGCGTAGAAGGCTTCCAGGCTGTGCGAATGTTGCGCCGCCAGTTGACGTCCCGGGCCGGTGGCCATCCGGATGACCAGCGGCACACCCAACTGTCCGCCGGACATGTGCCGGATGGTGGCCGCGTTGTTGAGAATCTGGTCGAGTGCGAGCAGGCTGAAATTGACCGTCATGACCTCGACGATCGGCCGCAGACCGCCGAGCGCGGCACCGATCCCGGCCCCGACGAACGCGGACTCGCTCAGGGGTGTGTCGCGAATGCGTCCGGGCCCGAATTCCTCCAGCAGTCCTCGGGTGACTCCGTAGCAGCCGCCGTAGGCGCCGACGTCCTCACCCATCACGAATACCCGCTCGTCTCCGATCAGGGCATCGCGCAGGGCCGCCCGCACCGCATCCCGATAGGTCGTCATGGCCGCTCCGCGTAGACGTGGCGGGTCAGTTCGGAGATGGGCTCGACGGGCGCCGCCTCGGCTGCGGTGATGGCGGCGTCCAGTTCCGCATCGGCGTCCGCTTCCAACGCGGCCTGAGCGCCGTCGTCGAATTCGCCGGTGTCGCGTAATCGTTCGGTCAGCAGCCGGATCGGGTCACGCTCGCGCCAGCGCGCGATCTCCGCCTTGTCGCGGTACCGATCGGCATCGTAGAGCGAATGCGCCCTGAACCGGTAGGTGCGCAATTCCAGGAAGCACGGACCGCTACCGCCTCGAATCGAAGTCAGCGCGCGCCGCGACGCCGCGGCAACGGCCATCGCGTCCATTCCGTCGACCGGCCACGCCGTCATGCCGTATCCGGCCGCCCGCAACGCCAGATCGGTCATCGCGTGCTCGCGAGCCAGCGCGGTGCCCATGGCGTATTGATTGTTCTCACACGCGAACAGCACTGGAAGCCGCCACAGCGCAGCCAGATTCATGCACTCGTGGAACTCCCCTTCGGCGACGGCGCCGTCGCCGAACAGGCACACGGTGACCCGGTTCCGCCCCGCCAGGCTGTCGGCCAGCGCCAGGCCGGTCGCCACCGGCAGCCCCCCGGCGACGATCGCATTTCCCCCGTAGAACCGGCGGCTCGCATCGAACAGGTGCATCGAACCACCGCGCCCGTGGCTGCACCCGGTGGTGCGCCCGAACATCTCGGCCATGAGCGCGGACATGGGAATCCCGCGCACCAGGGCGTGGCCGTGCTCGCGGTAGGTCGAAACCACCGCGTCGTCCTGCCCCACCTGGCTCAGCAGTCCGGCAGCCACCGCTTCCTCGCCGATGTACAGGTGCAGGAACCCGCGGATCTTCTCGGCGCTGTAGAGCTGCACGCAGCGTTCCTCGAAACGACGGATCCGGATCATCTCGCGCAGCAGCCGCATCGGATCGAGGCCCGGTTCGGGCTCGGCCGCGATATCGGGCGCCACGACCTCGGGCCGGATATCGGTGGTGCTCATCGTGCCGTCTCCAGAGTCGACAGATCACCTTCTGGCAGACCCAATTCGCGTGCTTTGAGCAACCGGCGCATCACCTTTCCGGACCGCGTATGCGGCAGGCTGTCGACGAATTCGACGTGTTTGGGCGCGACCGCGCCCAGCGCGCGGCGGCCGAATGCGGTCAGCTCGGCGCGCAGGGTCTCGTCGGCTGTGAACCCGGGGCGCAACAGCACGAACGCCTTGACCAATTCCCCCGCGACCGGATCCGGCGTGCCGATCACGCCGGCCTCGGCGATCGCCGGATGCGACATCAGCACGCTCTCCACCTCGAACGGCCCCACCAGGTGCCCGGCGGATTCGATGACGTCGTCCGCACGACCGACGAACCAGTAGTAGCCGTCCTCGTCGCGGCGGGCCAGATCACCGGTGAGATACCACCCGTCGGCGAACGCGTCCGCATACCTGACCGGTTCGTTCAGATAGCCGCGGAACATCGAGGGCCAGCCCGGCCGCAGGGCCAACTCGCCGACTTCACCGGTGTCGGCCTCGATCACCGCACCGTCGACCACCGCGGCCCGGCCGCCGGCGCCCAGTCGCAGTATCGTCGACTCCACTCCGGGCAGCGGGCGCCCCATCGAACCGGGACGTATCTGTGCCGCAGCGATATTGGCGATCATGATGGCGCCGGTCTCGGTCTGCCACCAGTTGTCGTGCACGGGGCGCCCCAGCACACCATCACTCCACACCACGACCTCCGGATTCAGCGGTTCGCCCACGCTGGCCACGAACCGCAGGCAGGACAGGTCCGTCCCGGCCGGCAGGTCGTTCCCGTGGCGCATCAACATCCGCAGTGCCGTCGGTGCGGTATACCAGACCGAGATCCGTTCCGCGGTCAGCACGTCGTACCAGCGTTGCGGATCGAATTCGGCCTCGTCGCTGATCACGGTCGCTCCCAGGCTCAGCGGTGCGATCACCCCATAGGACATGCCGGTCACCCAGCCCGGATCGGCCGTGCACCAGAACACATCACCGCCACGCAGATCCAGCGCGGCGCGCGCGGTCGCCCGATGCGCCACGATCGCGCCGTGCACATGCACCGCCCCCTTGGGCCTGCCGGTGGTGCCGCTGGTGAAGTGCAGCAGTGCCGGATCCTCGAAATCCGTTCGCACGACCGGGAATTCGGTTTCGGCCGCGGCCATCGCCGCGGGCAGCGAGACGAGTCCCGGCAGATCATCTTCGGCGTCGATGACGATGACGTGCCGCAACGCGGGAAGCGCGTCCCGCACCGGCGCGACCTTACGGCGATAGAAGGCGGAAGTGGTGACCAGCGCGCTCGCCTCGGACAAGGCCAGGCGCTGGCGTACCGGCTCCGGCCCGAACGCCGAGAACAGCGGCGAGACGACGCAACCGGCCTTCCAGGCGCCGAGGGATGCGATGTACAGCTCGGGCGTGCGCCCCAACAGGGTGCACATCCGCTCCCCGCGATGGATCCCGAGTGCATGCAGGACATTGGCGAACTTGTTGCTCAGCGCGACCAGGTCCGCACAATCCAGGGTGGTACTGCCGCCGGTCGCCGACAACCATCGCAGCGATGGCGTGGGCCCGGCCGGCGAATCCAGATGCCGGTCGACCGCCTCCACGGCGATGTTGACGCCACCGCCCGGAAGGCCGGCCAGCTCTGCCCGAGCGGTGTCCCAACGGAATTCACGTCGTGCTCGCGCGTAATCGCCGATATTGGCGGAGTCGATGTCCGCAGCCGACTTCTCGATCGGCGCATACCGTGCCGTGCCCGCGTCGTGTCTCACCGTGCCCATCACGTCCACGCTCCCGCCATGGCGTCGTTCCCCGCCATCCTCGAGTCCCCCCGCCAACCTCGAGTCAACGACGCGCGGCTCGCGGGTGAAAGAGCGGAAAGGCACCGGGCAATGGTGACCTCGGTCGTGAGGGCCGCCCGGTGACCTTCTGCCCTATTCGCGACTGCAACGGTCGCGGTGGTATTGGGCGAAGGAGTTCGATCATGACCACCGGAACCATGCCGCCCGACCGTCGACGGGAGTTTCGTGCCCGTTCGAGCGCGGTGACCGGTTACCGCGCCGCCGAGAAGATCGCCGTTCCGGTCATCGATGTGCGGCTCGACGGCCCGATTCCGAACATATTCGGTGACTACGCACGCCAGCGGATCGGCAGGGTAGCCGAGCGGTCACCGTCACCGATCACGGCGATCCGGATCCGCCTGGCAGCACGCCACGAGTCGGCCGTCGTCAATCCTTTCGTCGCGCAGGTCGATATCGCCGCCTCGAGACCGGTGCGGGTGCAGGTGACCGGGGCGAGTGCCCCGTCGGTGGTGGACTCGCTGCGGGCGCGGGTGTGGACGCGGCTGCGTACCTTGTCGGCCGGGAACGCCATCGAGGGTGAGCGTTGCCCATCTCAGGCAGAGCCGTTGCTGTATCTGCGGCCGGTTCGGCAGCGAACGGTGACGCGCACCAAGTTCTTCTGCTTGAAGACCCGGACGCCACCGCAGATCGCGCTCGACATGGCCCTGATGGACTACACCTTCGAATTGTTCCGGGAAACCGGTGCTGCCACCGACAGCGTGCTGTATCGCACCTCGCATGGAGACTATCGGCTCACCCGGCTCGACCTTCGGCCGCACTCGGTGATCACGGGCGATCTGCCGATCAGTATCGACGATGCCCCGGTCCCCGAACTGGACCGTGCCGAAGCCCTCAGCCGGCTGTCACTGAGTGCTGCGCCGTTCCTGTTCTACCGCGACCGCGCTCTCGAGCGGGGCTGCGTGCTCTACCACCGCTACGACGGACACTACGGATTGATGACGTCTCGGCGATGAACGGCATCGACCGGCTGCCACCAGGCATCGCTGTCGTGGTCGCCGAGAGCGAGCAGATCGCCTCGGAGCACGCCGGGAACAACATGATAGTCGATCGAACCGGGAACGCTGACCGGCGCCAGTACCCGCCAGAGGGTGCGTGCGTACACTTGCGCCGACTCCGGGCCATCCCATTCATAAATTCCCCGGTAGGTGCCGTTCTCGTCGTGCCCGAGCCACAGTTTCGTGATGAAACCGGGAAATCCCGCGAACAGCACGGTATTGAGCACACTCTCACGCCGGAACAGCGCGTGTCCCCGACCACGCACGGCGCGCAACCGGAATCTCACGACCAGGACACACGGTGCTCGCGGCACCGGGCGATCGAGGACGGTTTCGCGAAATACCACCGCGGTGGTTTCGTCCGCGAATCCGATCAGCAGTCCGCGGTTGCCGGTCGGCAGGTGAATCCGTCCGGCCAGTAACAAGCCGAGCGTGGTGAACAGACAACGCACCACGGCAGCGGCTGCCGGTCCTGCGCCGAGCGGTTTCGGTTCCGGTACCGAACTCATGCGGGCCAGCATGTTCCCGCGGCGCATCGGCTTCCAGAGGCGTCATGCCCCTGCGTGGTCGACCAATGTCCCGGTATCGACCGGTGCCGCGATCCCGCCGATGCGGTCAACGCTGTCGGTGCCACAGTGTTATTTCGGGATACGGCGATATTCCGGGGATACGGCACGATGGCCGGGACATTGGTCCCGCCGGGCCGGGCACGAGTCCTCTCACCTGTGGATCGACGCGGGCGCAGGCTGCTTGGTATGGAACCGCAGCTACCCCGCATCGCCGTGATATACGCGACCGACCAGGGCTCGACCTGCGAGATCGCCGAATTCATCGCCGAGAGCCTGCGGGCCCGTGGCGCCACCGTCGAATTGGCCGATGTCGAGCATGCGCCGGACTTGACCCGTTTCGATGTGGTGGTGCTCGGCAGTGCCGTACACGATATGGCCCTGCTGCCGAACGTCGCCGAATACGTGCATCACCACGTCGAGGAACTGAACGCCGTACCGGTCTGGCTCTTCAGCGTCGGCGCGGGACCGGCGCTGCGCGGGCCGATCGGCCGCAGGATCGCCGCACACGTTCCGAAAAAGATTGCCGCACTTCGCGATGCGATCCACCCGGTCGAGTATGCGGCATTCGCCGGACACTACGAACGAGTCGGGGTCTCGCTGCCCGCCCGCACCCTCTACCGGCTGATGGGCGGCGGCCGCTACGGCGATCTGCGCGACTGGAACGCCATCATCGGCTGGACCACGTCCATCGCCCGCACCCTGCGGCTACCGCAGCCGCTGTCGACACCGACCCATCCATAACCCTCGCCGCCGCCGGCGCACCGGAACCGGCGCTGCGCTCGTGTGCGGATACGTTGCGGCACAACCCGATTACCGCACGGCGATCATTTCACCCGGTGCGCACGCGCGTCCGGCGCGGTTTCGCGCTGCATCGAGGAGAACCGTTCCTGCGCCACTGTCTCCTGCGCACGCAGTTCATCGGCGCTCACGACATAGGAGTCCGGGCCGGGAAACATCAGGGCTCGATGTCCGGTGTCGGTCCAGTGCACGAGGAACGGCGGTTCACCGTCAGGGCCGTGGACCTCCTCGATCAACCCGCGCCGCACCGTCCCGCCTACCGCGCGTCCCTCCACGACCAGCCAGTCTCCGACATTCGCTCGCATGGCTCGACCTCTCGCTCGTCACGTTCGAGCTCTCGGACCCATATCCTCGCCCGGCCGAGTGACCGGCGCCAGAGCCGTTGGTCACGGGGCATCGCCGAGGCCCGTCGGATCGGCTCGACCTGCCGGTGTCGCCCTATCCGGGCCGGGTGAGCCCTTCCTCAGGACGGTGAACCACCGGCGCTTCGAGTCGAGGAGCGATCGGTGGCCGACCCGCGCGATTTGCGGGCGGCGTGGTCGCGAACCAGCTCCATCCGGCGTCGCGGCCGCTGGCCGCGGGCGTGTGCCAGCAGCACGGCGACCTCGGTGGCGATGCCGGAGGCGATCGCGTCGATATCGGGTGCGGTGTCGCGGTCGCCGGTGATGCCGAAGGTCAGAACGTCGCCGTAGCTCAGGATCGCGATCGTCGTGCGGACTCGCATGGCGATCGGGATGCACGGCCACATCTCGAGCACGTCGCGGCCGCCCAGTCTCAGCCGATGTCGCGGTCCTGGGATATTGGTCGCCAGCGCCGAGACGCCACGCTGCGGGAACCACGATGCCAGCCGGAACACCATCCCGACGAGTCCGGACGGCAGCCATCCGGCCAGTCGCAGCAACGACTGTTCGGCCTCGGGCTCGCCCCGGGTCCGATGGCGCGCGATGCGCTGATGCGCGGCCAGCAGCCGTTCGACCGGATCGACGACCTCGATCGGGAGATACGGGACCATCGCCGAAACCCGGTTGTCCAGAACATATTTCGCGTCGGGCTTCCGCATCGAGACCGGCACCACGATCCGCAGGGTGCCCGCTGCCGGATGCTCCCCACGGCGCAGCAACAATCCACGGTACGCCGCTGCGATGGCGGCGACCGCCACGTCATTGACAGTGACGCCGTACGCCGCGCCGATCTCGCGCACATGCGGCAATTCGGTACGCGCGACCGCGTAGCGACGTTGCCGGCCGATGGGACCATTGAGCGAGGTCTCGGCGACCGGTGTCACGGCAGCCAGCAGTACAGGCGCCAATGTTCGCACGGTGCCGAGGGCGACACGGGGGACGGTATAGGGCAATCGGAGCACACCGGACAGCAACCGCGCCGGACCGATGTGCGAAGGCTTTGCGGTTCCCGCGGGCCGGCCATCGGGAATCGGATCGCAGAAGCTTTCGAAAAGGGTCACTCCCGAGATCCCGTCGATCACGGTGTGGTGAGCCTTCGTGATCAGTGCCCAGCGCTCGTCGGCGAGGTGTTCGACCACCACCACCTCCCACATCGGATGGTCGCGGTCCAACCGTTCGGTGAGTTCGGTGGCGACCAGCTCTCGCAGCTCTTGCTCACCGCCCGGGTCCGGCAGCGCGGTCCACCGGATATGGTGCTCGAGATCGAAATTCGGGTCGTCCTCCCACACCGGCGCTTTCAGATCCAACGGCGTGCGCCGTACCCGTTGCCGCAACCGGCCGTGGCTCTCCAGACCACGATCGATCCACGCGCGCAGCTCAGCGGGCGTCGGCGGCGGATCGTGGAGGATGGACACCGTCCCGATCCCCATACTGACGTGCCGGTCGCTGTCCTCCATCGCCAGAAATCCCGCGTCCAACGGACCCAATTCCGCCATCATTCGACACCAATCGTCAGCTCGGTAACGCGCCGCCGTCGACGACGGTCCGCTTCTCTACGACCGCCTCCAGTCGACCAGCTCGTCACCGGCTCCGGGAGGGGCGAACGTCCCGCACCATACGGACATAGGTCGGGGTGCACGGTCCGATGGCGATCCGGGACCGTCCCGCTCAACGGAATCGCACGCTGATCTCGACGTAGGACCGGCTGTGGTGACATGAGTCAACGCGAGCGGGTGCACAGGACTCTGCAAGCGCTCGTCGCGGCAGCGCAGGCTGTATCCATGCCGCCGGTAATCGCGATACAGGGGCTGACCAAGTTCTACGGCCGCGTGCCCGCCCTCGTCGACGTGAGCTTCGAGGTGCCGGCCGGGGTGGTCTTCGGATATCTGGGCCCCAATGGCGCGGGCAAGACGACGACCACCCGAATACTGGTCGGCCTGATGCGGCCGACCCGCGGCTCGGTGAGCGTCGCGGGGGCGGACACGGTGCGCGCGCGATCGGCCGCGCAGCGGCACATCGGTTACCTCCCGGGCCAGTTCGTCCCCTACCCGGAGCTGACCGCCGAGCAGTATCTGACCTACCTCGCCCGGCTGCGCGGCGAAGTCGACCCCACGGTGCTGCATGGCCTGGTCGAGCGCCTGGACTTGGACCTGTCGATACGGATCGCGGCGATGTCGCACGGCAACCGGCAGAAGGTCGGCATCGTGCAGGCGTTCATGTCCGACCCGGATGTGCTCGTGCTCGATGAGCCGACCCAGGGTTTGGACCCGCTGGTCCAGCGTGAATTCCTGACGATGTTGCGAGAGGCCCGCGACGCGGGTCGCACGGTGTTCCTGTCCTCGCACATCTTGTCGGAGGTGCAGGCGGTCGCCGACACGGTTGCGATTCTGCGCCACGGTCGGCTGGTCGAGATGCGATCGGTCACCGCCTTGACCGCACAGGCGCAGCGCCGACTCGATCTCACTTTCGCCGGCACACCTCCGGATACGCGGTTGCTGCGTGCGGTGGGCGGAGTACGGTCGGTCGACGGTGCGGATCACGTGATCCGCGTCGAAGTGGATGGATCGACAGCCGAGCTGTTGAAGTTCGTCGCGCCCTACGGCGTGCGCGACATCGTCAGTCACGAACCCGACCTCGAGGACATCTTCCTCACCTACTACGGGCAGGACCACTGATGTTCGGCACGGTGTATCGGAAATGCCTGCGAGATCAACGCCGCGGGCTGGTCGGCTGGAGTGTCGGCATCATCGCGCTGGTGCTCCTGGAATCGGCGCTGTGGCCGTCGATTTCGCATATCAGCGGACTCCAGCAGCTGCTGAACAACTATCCGGAAGCGCTGCGCAAATTATTCGCCATCGACGAATTCTCCACCGGCACGGGGTTTCTCAACACCGAGCTGTACAGCATGTTGCTGCCCGTCCTGTTTCTGGTGTTCGCGGTGTCACGAGGCGCCCGCGCGATCGCCGGTGAGGAGGAGTCCGGCACTCTCGAGGTGCTGCTGGTGACCCGGGTGACACCGATGCGGCTGGTGCTGGAGCAGGGCGCGGTTCTGCTCACCGGGCTGGTCCTGCTCGGCGCGGTGTTGTTCGCTGCCGTTGTCGCGTGTTCGGCGGTGTTCGGGATGCATGTCGGTATCGCCGCCGCCGCGAGCGGTTCGGTGGCCATGATCGCGCTCGCCGCGCCGTTCGGTGCGCTGGCCTTGGCCTTGGGGGCCATGACCGGACGCCGCGCGAGCGCTCTCGCGGCCACGAGTGTGCTGGCCGTGGGCACATACGTGCTGTACGCGGCCTCGAAGATCGTCGACGCGGTGCGCCCCTGGGGTCCGTGGTCACCATTCCAGCAGGCGCTGGACACCGGCCCGATGGGCGCAGGGCTGCGGCCGGGCTATCTGTGGCTCGCCATCACCGCGGTGGTATTCATCGTCGCGGCCCTGCCGGTATTCGACCGCCGCGACATCGCCGCGGTATGAACAACCACGAACCGTGCGAATCCGGCCGCGCTGGTTACTGTTTCGGCGGATGCACAACCATCACGGGGCACTGGGCGTGCTGCACCAGCGAATTCGATGTCGAGCCGAGCAGCGCACCGAGGAATCCGTCTCGCCCACGGCTGCCGACCACCAGCAGTTGCGCTGATTTCGCTGAATCCAACAGTGCGGTAACCGGATCGGACATCAGTACCTGACGAGTGACCGGCACGTCCGGATATTTCCCGTGCCAGCCCGCCAGTCGTTCGGCCAGAACCGCGTGCTCGCTCACCTCTATTTCCGGCACCGAGTACAGCACGTACGGGTCCGCCGCATACAACCCCGAGTTGAGGTCGTGACACGCATACACGGCCAGCAGGCCGGTATCGCGTTCCGCGGCTTCCTCGAACGCGACGCCGACCGCTGCCTCGCCGGCGCGGCTGCCGTCCACGCCGACGACCACCGGCCCCCCGCCGGGTAGCTGATCGCCCGCGCTCGAGTCCGCGCGGACTACCACAATCGTTCCCTGCCCGTGAGCAACCACCCTCAGCACTACCGAACCGACGTGCGCGGCGAACCCGCTCGCGCCGACGGCGCCCATAACCACCAGATACGCCTCGGCGCTGTGCCGCACCAGCACGCCGGCGGGCGTGGCATCGGAAACCTCGGTCGACACCCTCGAACCCGGCTCCGCGGCCAAGGCCCGGTACCGCGCCCGCTCGACGATCGCCGCCCCTTTCGCGCGCAACCCATGCTGGACCGAGTCGAGCCACGCAGCGTAACGGCTCGATCCCCGACGCGCCGGCGCCAGCCCGAGCCCACAGACGATATGCAGCTCGCGTTCGCGCTGCGCGGCCAAGCCGGCCGCCCAGTCCAGGGCGAGATCAGCGCCCGCCGATCCATCGACCCCCACCACTACCGATGCCGAAGCAAGGCGATGCACGTCCATCCGAACCTCAACCTCCGATGCCATCCGACCGATCACCCACGGCGTCAGGGCTCACTGCCCCGCGTACACGCTCTCCACGAACTCCGCGATCTCGTGCTCACCCAGGTGCCGGCCGATATCGGCTTCGCTGATCATGCCCACCAGCCTCTTGTTCTCGATGACCGGGAGCCGCTTTATCTGCCGGGCCTCGAGTTCGCGGAGAACATCGTCGACGCTGGTATCGGCCTCGACCCATCGCGGAGTTCCCTCGCACAGGTCGGCGCAGGTCGTGCGCGCCGGATCACGACCGACAGCAATACCTTTGACGACGATGTCGCGGTCGGTGATGATCCCGCACAGCCGATCGTTCTCATCGCTGATCGGTAGCGCGCCGATATCGAGTTCACGCATCACTTGGGCCGCGCGGGCGAGCGTGTCCGCACGAGAAACCCAGTGGGCACCCGGATGCATGATGTCCTTGGCTGTGGCCATTATGTGCCTCCTGTTCGAACGACATGACCTGTTCACCATCACTCCATGTCTTCACCCACACAAAGAGGACAAAGTCCCGACCCGTCAGCCGGTTTGCACGGCCCGACCCCGCAGCGCCGGTCAGCCGGTGCGATATCGGCTTCGGACGCCGGCACCGAGATCGCCGGAACCGGGCCGGAGGGCCCTTCCCCCGGTGACCTCGGTGGGCAGCGGGACAGGCGGGCCATGCGGAAACGTGAGATCTGCCGGGTACCGGCACTGCGGTGCCCGGAACCCGCACCGGCCGGTGCGGGAAGGGTCTCCGTCGATGGCGCGGAATGGACTGGTCGAGATGTCGCGGACTCGGATCGGATCGGCGGCGACGCCGGGGCTGACATCGGCCGAGGCGGCCGATCGGCTGGCCCGTGACGGTGCGAATGTGTTGCCGCAGCGGCCGCCGGTCCGGTGGTGGCAGCGGATCGCCGCGCAGGTGCGCGATCCGCTGATCATGGTGCTGCTGGCCGCGGCAGCGCTGACCATCGTGACCGGCGACTGGACCGACATGTCGGTGATCCTTCTGGTGGTCGTGGCCAACACCACCGTCGGCGTCGTGCAGGAGGTGCGCGCCGATCACGCCATCGCGGCATTGTCGAGGTTGACCGCCCCGACCGCCACCGTGATCCGGGATTCGGCTCGGCACGAGATTCCCGCCGCCGGTGTGGTGGTCGGTGACCTGTTGATGCTGGCCGAGGGTGACATCGTGGCAGCCGACGCGGTGGTGAGCGAGGCGGTGGCGCTGCGGGTGGACGAGTCCGCGTTGACCGGCGAGTCGGTCCCGGTGGACAAGTCGGCAACCGGCGACCGGGCACTGTCGGCGGGCACGGTGGTCGTGAAAGGCCGTGCGCGGGCGGTGGTGACCGCGGTCGGGGCGGCGAGCGCTACCGGACGCATCGCGCGATTGCTGGACAAGGGCGGCGGCGGGCTGACCCCGCTGCAACGCAGGCTCACGGATATCGGCCGGATGCTGGCCGCGGTCACGGTGGGATTGTGCGCGATCGTGCTGGCCATCGGGCTGTTTCGAGGGCAGCCGGTGGAACTGATGGTCGTGACCGCCATCAGTCTCGCGGTCGCCGCGGTCCCGGAATCGCTGCCGGCCGTGGTCACTCTGGGGCTGGCGCTGGGCGCGCGGCGCATGGCCGCACGCAATGCGCTGATCCGCAGGCTTCCCGCAGTCGAGACACTGGGCTCGGTCACGGTGCTGGCCACCGACAAAACCGGGACCCTCACCGAGGGACGGATGGTTGCCCAGCGGCTCTGGACTGCCGTAGCCGAGGCGACCGTCACCGGATCAGACGACACTCCGAACGGCGAAATCCGTACCGGCCAAAAGGCTCTCACCGACTCCGAGATACCGGAGATCACCGCGCTGCTGACCGCCGCGGCGCTGTGCAACGACGCGCATCCGACTCCCCCGGCCACCGCCGGCGGGCCCTGGGGAGCGCTAGGGGATCCGACCGAGATCGCGCTCCTGTTCGCCGCGAGCAAACTCGGCCTCCGCCACGACGAAGTGAACGCGCGAGCGCCGCGTGTCGATGAGCGGCCGTTCGACAGTGACCGCAAGCGAATGAGCACGATCCACCGGCTGCCCGGCGGACGATATCGGGTGATCTGCAAAGGCGCCCCCGAAGCGGTGCTCGATTCCCACGTGCTCGCCGACGACCCGGCGTCGTCGACAGCAGCCCGCGAATGGGCTGATCAGTTGGCATACAACGGTTTCCGGGTGCTGGCCGTAGCGCAGGCCGACCGGGACATCGCACCGGCGACGGGCTCGGATCCCGAGCAAGGACTGGGGCTGCTCGGCCTGATCGCCATCGTGGATCCGCCCCGTCCCACGGCCGCCGGCACGATCGCAGCCTGCCGGCAGGCCGGGATCCGTCCGGTGCTGATCACCGGCGACCACCCCGGCACCGCCCGCGCGATCGCCACCGAGGTGGGCATCATCGGCGCCGGAGATGCCGTTCTGGACTGCCGTGCTCACGCCGGACAGGGTCTGCCGGACGCGGCGGTGTATGCCCGCGCCACTCCGGCGCAGAAACTCGACATCATCGAAACCCTCCGCCGCGGCGGCGAAATCGTCGCGATGAACGGCGACGGGGTCAACGACGGGCCCGCACTGCGCCGCGCGGACATCGGCGTGGCGATGGGCGGACGCGGCACCGAGGTGGCTCGCCAGGCCGCCGACCTCGTCCTGGCCGACAACGACCTCGGCACGGTCGTCACCGCCGTGGAGGAAGGCCGCCGCATCTACGCCAACATCCGCCGCTTCCTGGTCTACGGCCTCGCCGGCGGCGCGGCCGAGATCGCGGTCATGCTCGCCGGGCCCTTCCTGGGCATGGCACTGCCGCTGCTCCCGGCCCAGATCCTGTGGATCAACCTGCTCACCCACGGCCTGCCCGGCGTCGCGCTCGGTGGTGAACCCGCGGACCCGGATCTCATCCGGCGCGCGCCCCGCCCCCCGACCCAGAGCATCCTGGGCGCGGGACTGTGGCAGCGGGTGGTGCGCATCGCGGTCGTGCTGACCGCGGTCACGCTCGGCGTCGCGATCTGGGCTCAGCACACCGGCAGGCCCTGGCAAACAATGGCCTTCTTCACCCTGGGCGCAGCCCAGCTCGGCGCGGCGCTGGGCTCCCGCGCTCGGCCTCGTTCACCGGCGAATCCGATGCTGCTGGTCGCGGTCGCCGCAGCGCTGGCTCTGCAACTGGCCGCGCTGTATCTGCCACTGTTGCGGGATCTGCTCGGTACCGCCCCGTTGACCGGCACCGACCTGCTCGTCGTCGCGGGCGTGTCCACACTCGGATACGCCGCCGTCCGACTCGATCGCATCCTGCACCCCGGTCGCCGACGAACCGTTTCGGCACAAGACATCCGTCCGGACGATGGATCACCGTGAAAACTGCCGGGCGGCTAGCGAACCGAGACCCGCCGAAGTTTGACGTTGACGAACTCACCCATGCCCCAGCGCGCCAGTTCACGTCCGTACCCCGAGCGCTTGACACCGCCGAAGGGCAAGCCGGGCAACGTCGTTCCGTGCTCGTTGACGTAGGCCATTCCGACGTCGAGACGGTCCGCGACCTGCGCGGCTCGTGCCAGGTCGGCGCTCCACACCGAGCCGCTCAGGCCGAAGCCGACATCGTTGGCGAGCCGGACCGCGTCATCGACGCAGGAGGCCCGGTACGCCATGGCCACGGGACCGAAGATTTCCTCGGAATAGGCGTCCATTCCCGGGGTGATGCCGGTCAGGACCGCCGGTTCGAGGAATGCTCCATCACCGTCGCCCGGTGAGCCGCCCGTGTGCAGGGTCGCTCCCTGCCGCACGGCGGTACCGACCTGGTCGGCGACAGTGTCTCGTGCGGACACCGAGGACAACGGACCCACCTCGGTTCCGGTGTCCGCCGGATCCCCGACGACCGCACGATCGAATTCACTCACCAGGCCCTGCACGAAGTCGTCGTAGAGTTCGTCCAGGACGATGAAGCGTTTCGGGGAGTTGCACGCCTGGCCCGCATTCGCCAGCCGCGCCCGCGCCGCGATCCGGACGGTTTCGGCCATATCGGCGGTGTCCAGCAGGATGAAGGGGTCCGAACCGCCGAGTTCGAGAACCGACTTCTTCAGATTCTTCGAAGCCTCCGCGGCGACCGAGGCCCCGGCACTCTCGCTTCCGGTGAGCGATACTCCGCGAATCGCCGGATGTGCCAGCAGCTGCGCGATTTGCCTCGCGCTCGCATACACGTTGATGTACGCGTCGTCGGGCACTCCCGCCGTGTGCAATACCTCGGCGACGAGTTCGGAGGAGGCGGCGCAGATGGAAGCGTGCTCGAGCACAATCGTGTTGCCCAACAACAGGTTCGGCGCCGCGAAACGCGCGACCTGATAGTACGGGTAGTTCCACGGCATCACTCCGATGAGCGGCCCGATCGGCAACGTCTGCACCACCGACTCCTGGGCGCCCTGCGGATCGAGTTGCTCGGTGGTCAGCAACTCGGGGCCGTGCTCTGCGTACCAGCGATAGATATCGGCGGCCAGTCGCACCTCCGCGGCCGCCTGCTCGATCGGTTTCCCCATCTCCCTGGTGATGGCCGCCGCCAGCTCGGCGGACCGCTTCTCGTACAGATCCGCGGTCCGCGCCAAGGCAGCGGCGCGTTCGGCCACGGGCGTGCGCCGCCAGCTCCGGAACCCCTCGGCCGAACGTTCGGCGATACCGGGAATCCGGTCATCGGGCAGTCCCGGGAATTCACGCTCGGTGATGCCGGTGGACGGGTTCGTCGTCACATAAGTACTCACATCGCTCCTACCTGTCGAGGCAAGGTGCCATCGCCGGGGTACTACCCCTCTCGACCGGCACCATGCGCGCCCGATCCCGGAAAGCGGGGTGACGGTGACGGGACGGGCACGCCGTTGCGGTCAGCAGACGGCGCGGAAGTAGCCGGGCGCACCCGCGGGGGCGACCCCGCGGTCGCGCCGGACGATGCTGAGCGATCTGCTCCAGTGGGCGCAGGCATTGCTCGAACCGGCGGCGGTGTATTCGATGACGATGACATTGGTCGCCGAACGCGGCGGTGTATTCGTCGCAGTTGTCCTGCTCGCCGCATTCTTCGGCAATGGCGAAGTCGAGGCCGTTCTCCTGGCGCCGGTCGGCCAGTTCGGAGGTGTTCTTCTGCGCGACGGCCAGGCCCTTGTCGTGCGCGTGGGCAGACAGCAGGCGCACATAGGCCTGGGCGTCGCGGTCGGACAGCAGACCGCGGGAGCGCGTGAAGCTGTCGTAGTTGTCCGGCTCGATGGCCTGATAGCCCTTGTCCGCGCAGTCGTCGACCCAGGCGTCCACCTTCGCCGCGATGCGCTCGCGTCTGTCCGCGGTTCGCAGGTCGAGCAGCGCCTCGTTCCAGTCCTGGTCCAGGACGACCGTGCCGTCGGGGGCTCGCAGCACCAAATCGCCCCATTCGGCCGCACTACCCGGCTGGGCCTGGAATGCGTTCACGTAGCAGATGTTGTAGGTCCCGGCCGCGGGCTGCGCGGCGTGGTCACGGGCGACGACTCGCACTCCCGGCGGCGGGGTGTAGGCGCCGCCGATCTGATAATCGAATCCCGCACCCGCCGTCGGCAGAGCGACACCGGCCGCCGGGAGGCCCCCGGTACCCGGGGGCGCGGACGGCGAACACGCGGTGCACCCGGCAACCGCAGCCGCCAACGCACCGGCCAGGACTCGAGCGCGAGGGCGAGTCATGGTGAATCGTGTTGGGCACAAACCCCATCTCGGGGCACGGCCCCGGATCTCGGCGACCCGATGTCCCAGGCCGTGACGTTCGCGACGCCGGTGGTGCAGGTGGCCGACCCGTGACCATCACAGCGAGAAACGAGCCGACATCGGACAGGATCAGCACCGGATGATATCGCTTGCCTCGGGGCGCGGCTCAGCGATCGTGTGACCGATGCTGCGGCAGTACGGGTTTGATGTCCAGGATCGGCGTGCCGTCGATCGCTTCCAGGTCCGCGACGTGGATGCGTGCGTTGTCGTGGTCCACCGCGAGGATCCGCACGGTGTGCAGGCCGATCGGGTAGGGCCGGTGCGGGGAACGGGTGCTGAACACACCGGTGCGTGGTGCGGACGGGTCCCGGCGGGGGTGCACGGTGAGGGTGTCGCGATCCGCGCGATCAAGCCAGGTGAGCACGACCGCCTCGGTTCCCGGGCGCAGATCCCGCATGGCGGGGGCGAGCCCGGGATCGAGCACCAGCCGGCTCGGCGGCGCACCTTCGTCGCCTTGCTTGGGTGCGGTCTGTGGATCGGTCAGGTCGGATTCGACTCGCCCGATGGGGCGCAGCTCGAAGGTATCCATCAGCAATTCCGCTCCGTAGAACACGAGTTTTCCGTCCACACCGTAGCCCCCGGGGCCGGGCAGTGGACGTTTCACCGGCGGCGGGCCGTGTACCGCCGGCGGCGTGCCACTTCGATTCCGTTGTCGCCGTGAAGTTTTCATCCGTCCACAACCCGAACGTGACCGTTGCGCGGCGTGCGGCTGCTACCGTCGAGGTGGGGTTGTCGGTCGCCCCTACACGAGGAGGCATGCCATGGGCATCATCGCCATGATCATCATCGGTTTGATCGTCGGAGCCATCGCACGCCTTCTGGTTCCGGGCCGCCAGCGCATCGGCTGGTTGGCCACCATCATCGTGGGCATCGTGGGCAGCTACGTGGGTGGCACCCTCGGCAGTCTGGTGTTCGCGCCGCACGTGTTCAGCATCCACCCACCCGTTCACCACATGTTCCTGGGCTCGATCGTCGGAGCGGTGATCGTGCTGCTCATCGTCGACGCGGTCCGCAGGCGAGCGTGACCGCCGCCGGCCGGAGACCGGCGAAGGGGCACACCGTGCGTGAATTCGACACTCCCGGAATCATTTCCGTTGTCGTCGAGGTTCACCTGAGCCACATCAGGATCGTCGCGGCCGAACGAGCCACCACGGTTGTCGATGTGCGGCCGCAGAACCCGGACCGGCCCCTGGACGTCGAGATCGTCGAGCAGACCCGGGTGGACTTCTGCGCGGGCCTGCTGCGGGTGAGGATGCCGCGACCACCGTCGCAGGAGCAGGCGGCAAGCCGCACCCACGGTGCGATCGAAGTGGTGATCGAGGTTCCGAACGGTTCGCAGATCCAGGCCGACACCGAGATCGGAGCGATCCACACCAGGGGCATACTCGGTGATTGCCGGCTGACCAGCGCTCTCGGCGATATTCATGTGGACACCGCGCACGCACTGGAACTGACGGCCGAGGCCGGCGCGGTCTCGGTGCGGCAGGCCGGCGGCCGGGCCGAGATCCGCGTCTCGCAGGGCGCCACCACGATCGACACGATCACCGGCGAGCTTCTGGTCGAGTCGGCCCATGGCGACATCACCGTCGGTGCCGCACGAGCCGATGTGACCGCCAGGACAGCCGTGGGCTCCATCCGCGTGGGCGAGGCGGTGCGGGGAGCGATATCCGTGGAGACCTCCATGGGAAATCTGGAAGTGGGCATCCACCCCGGCACCGCGGCCCAGTTCGACGTCCACACCGAGTTCGGTTCGGTACGAAACGAATTCGACGCCGCCGAGCGCGCCGTCACCTCCGATGATCGGGTCCAGGTGCGCGCACGCGCGAGTGTCGGCGACATCGTTGTCCGCCGCGCGGCCTGACCCGCGACGGCCTGGAACCACCACCGATCGTCCGCGGTCTCGATCCGCACCCCCGCTCGGCGGATCGGCACCACCCGAAGGTCCCGAGCCGACGCCGCCTATCGACCGAGAGCGGCAGGTTCTGGCGCGAACGGGGCGGTCGGCGCCGGGGAATGGTGATAGTGCGTGCTGAACCACTTCCGCACTCCCCGGGCGGCCAGCAAGCGGCGGGCGGCGGGCTCCTCGACGAGGTGCTCGATGAGGGTCAGCAGCAGGTTGGAGTCGCATCGCGCCAGGTAGGCCGGGATACCGAATTCGCCCACAAGGTCGAACAATCGATTGTTCGCCGGTGTTGCCGAGTCGGTCAGGCGCAGCACGACGGTGGGGCCCTTGCGCAGGTAGGCCGCGACGTACTGCGTTCTGGTATGCACTCCCGCGATGTCGTCCCACGACAGGAAGTGGTCCTTCTCCCGCACGTCCAGCAGCGGATTGCGGCGCAGGATGCCCGACGGGTACAGCTCGATGTGAATGCGCCGGTGCGCGGCGAGCAGTACCAGCACCAGGGCGACGGCCAGCACCACCGAGCCGGCCAGGGCGGCGATCGCCCGGTCGTGGTCGAGCGCGGAGAACGGGAATGGGCCGCCGATCCCGGCCCATCGCGCCCACCAGCACGCTTGCCCGAAAACGATGAGCCCCAACAGAATCGAGACCAGCGGAACGATCCGGGTGGGATGCGTCACCCGCACACCCGCACCCCGCTCGGTATGCGAGCACCGGCGCACCGGAAGGCCGAACACTATCGCCGATGGTGGCACCAGCTCGCGGAGCATGCCCAACGCCACGGCCAGCAAGCCCAGCGAAGCGATGGCGAGGCCCACACCGCCCACGGTCACCACGAACGGCTCGGCGGCTCGGCGGGATACCATGACAATCGCCCACACGAAGGTCGTCGCCGCGCTCCCGGCGATCAGTCCGGCCGCGGGGACGACCACGAACACCGAGCGACCGGCCGGCCAGATCTGGTGGATTCGAAGTTTCGGAAATCGCACCTGCGCAGCCGGATTCGTGTCGCGCAGGAGGGCGAGTCGCCGCGAGGCGGTGGCAGCGCCCCGGCGCATGATCTGCCGATACCGAATTCCAGCGGCATCGACCGCCGCCCCGATGATCTGTCGATAATTCATCACAATGTAGACGAAACCTACCACCGGCCGGCCGCACCGTCTGCCCTCGGCGCGCCCATCGGCAATCAGCAGGTCGGCGACCGAAAAGTCACATCCACGACCGTGCGCAAGACCTACCCGGTTCGCACGGTCCGCGGACCTACCGCCGGCAGCGCCCTCGGCCACGGGTTCAGCTATGCCGGCGATGGACGGTTCGGCCACCGCGGCCGCGCCTCGTCACGCGCATCGCACCGAGACCACCGACGACGAACGTAGGGCGACGATGGATAGTGCCGTGATCCGCTCCTCGTCAACCGCGGCCGGCCGCCGGTCCGGTCGCACATCTGGCCCGGTCGACCATTCGGATTGTGGCGGCGCGGATTACGGTGCGAGCGAGGGCCCCGGTTCGAGCGTGCGTGGCTCGGACACTGCGCGACCCGCCAGGAGCGCCGCGCCGGTGCCGGTTGCGGCGCAGCCCAGCACGATCGACCAGGCGATCGGCCCGAGTGGTACGCAACCGAAGAACCGGTTCACTCCAGGCGTCATGATGACCGTGGCAAGCAGTACGGAGCTGCCCGCCACGGTTGTCCAGACCAAGCGGCTGTGCCGGCCGATCACCAGGGTCTGCCCCAGCTGCGTGCCGATCAGGGCGGCCAGGGCCATGGTGTCGGCACGGCGGCGGCGGCCGGTGGCGCGGCCGAGCATCCAGGCCGCGCTGGCGCCGAAGGTGGTGCAGGCGCCGCGTATGGCGACGGCTTGCAGGAAGTCCGTGCCGATACCGGGCGACGGCCCGAGTGTCGCGCCCGATGCCTCGGCGTCGTCGGCGGGCTGGGTGTCCGCCAGCGTGATCGCCATCGCCGGGCCGAGGTCGGTGAGCAGGTTCACCACCAGAAATTGCCGGGTGCCGATCGGGGCTCGACCGGACAGCAGCGTACCCAGGACAGTGAACGCCACTTCACCGGCATTGCCACCGACCAGCACGCCGATCGCGTCACGAACCCGCTGCCACATGCCCCGTCCCTCGGTCAGCGCCTCCCGCAGCACGGTGAGGTCGAGGACCGAGCCGTTGTCGGTGAGGATCAGGTCCGCAGCCTCGCGTGCGGCGACCGATCCTCGGGCGGCCAGCCCGATTCCGACGTCGGCGGTGCGGATGGCGGCCGCGTCGTTGCTGCCGTCACCGGCCATCGCCACGGTGTGCCCGCGTCGTTGCAGCGCGGACACGATGCGCACCTTGTGCTCGGGCGATACCCGCGCGAAAACCGTTGCCTGCTCGATCAGTTCGGCTTGGCCGTCCTCGTCCAGCAGGTCCAGGTCCGCGCCGGTCGCCACCGTATCGGCGGGAATGTCGAGCTGGTCGGCGACCGCACGCGCGGTGATCGGATGATCACCGGTGATCATCCGCACGCTGATGTCGTTCCGAGCCAGATCGGCAAGCAGTTCCAGCGCTTGCGGGCGCGGGCTGTCGGCGATACCGAGAAAGCCCAGGAGGATGAGCTGCTCGATCTCCTCGGTGACATCGTCGGGAGCCGTAACGAAATCACGCCGCGCCACTACCAGCACCCGCAGGCCCTGCGCGGCCAGCCGCCGCACCGCGGCTTCCGCATCGGCGCGGCATGCGCGCGTGAACGGCGAAACCTGATGGCGGCCTTCGTCATCGGTGCGCAGCACCTGATCACAGTGCGGCAGAAGCACTTCAGGAGCGCCTTTGACCGCGAGCCGGATGTGTCGGCCGGTGTTGCCCACCGCCGCGGAGTAGCCGCGGAAGCTCTCGAACGGCACCTCCTCGATGGGATCCCAGGGATGCGGCGGCCGGTGGCCCAGGTGCGTGTGCGCCGCTTCGACGACCGCCCGGTCGGTGGCGTGCACCAGCGGGGCCTGTGCGGGATCGGGGCAGGCGTGCGCGGCGGCGCGCAACAACTCCCGCGACTGTGCTGTGCTCGCGAAATACTCGCTGTCCCACTGCCGATCGAGGTCGGCAACCGCGACCAGCCGCAACTGCCCCTCGGTAAGAGTGCCGGTCTTGTCGAAACACATCGTGTCGATACGACCGAGCGCCTCGATGGTGCGGCTGGAACGAACCAGCACGCCACGGCGGGACAGCCGCCGGGTGGCGGCCAATTGAGCGACCGTCGCCACCAGCGGCAGCCCCTCGGGAACCGCGGCCACAGCGACGGCCAGCCCGTCGGCCAGCGCCGGGCGCAGCGGCAGGCCGCGCAGAAAGCTGGTGACGGTCACTGCGGTCCCACCGCCCAGGGTGAACGGCAGCACGCGCTCGGTCAGGCTGTGCAGATGTTCCTGCACACCCCCGAGAGGCGGCCGCCCGGCGGCCGCGAGAGCACGGCCGGCCTCGGTTGCGGCTCCGACCGCGACCACCACCACAGTCGCCTCGCCGCTGACCACGACACTGCCCTCGAACACCATGCTGGTGCGCTCCGCCAGCACGGCACCGGGCGTGGCAGGTGTCCGCTTCTCCACGGTCACCGATTCACCGGTGAGGCCGGACTCGTCCACCTCCAGCCCCTCGGTCTCCAGTAACCGCGCATCCGCCGGAACCACCTCGCCGGTGGCGAGTGCGATCACATCCCCCGGCAGCAGATCGTCTGCGGGAGTTTCGATTTCGCCGTCCTCGGTGAGTCGCCGGGCAGTCAATCGCTCACCGAGCAACAGTTTGTCCAGCGACAGTCGCGCGCGACGGCGCTGCAGGGCCGACACGGTGGCATTGAGCCCCAGCACCGTACCGACGAGCACGGCGTCGGTGGGTGAGCCCAGCAGCGCGGAGGCGACCGCGCCGACGCCCAGGACCGGCGTCATCGGGTCGGCCAACTCGCGCCGCACATCTGCGATCAGATCGGCCACAGTAGCTACCGGCGCGGCCAATCGCCGTGAAATCCCGCCGGCAGTGGTGGTGACGGATGAGCGGGGCAGCGGCGGCGGCCGGTACTGGGCAGGTAGCCGGGCCAGCACCTCGTCCGGCTCCAGGGCATGCCACGGCACCAGCCGCACGTCGGCCGGCTCGGTCACGTGCGCGGCTCGGCGCACGCAGTTCAGGCCCGTGGTCAATCCCATCACGGTCGCCGCGGTCACCGGGCTGGTCGCCCCCGCCGCCCGAGCCCCGGCGGGACCGGACGCGAGCAGCAGACCACTGAGCGTGGCCGCCGACAATGTCAGGACCCGGCCGCGCTCGCTGACTTCGCGTGCCAGGCCGGTGGTGGCGATGATCTGCCGTGCCGAACTCAGATCCGGGCACAACACATCCGCCTGCCACGGGATCCCCGCCGGGGCTCCGGGACGCCGGGTGGCGATACCGATCCCCAGATCGGCAGCGGCCAAGCCGCGATGCGCCTCGCCACTCACCACCGCCACCACATGTCCCTGCCGCTGCAGTCGCCGTACCAGCTCGGATATCGAGCCGCCGGCAAGGACGAATTCGTCGGCGCTGCGCCGCAATTCGCCGCTGCCCTCGTCACCGATCAGCACTACCCGCAGGCCCGCCTGCCGGATGGTGGCCAGCAGTCCGGCAGCGCCCGGATGCGGCTCGTCGCCGATCAGCACCCGCCCGACCACACGTCGGCGCTCGCGCAGCACATGCCAGCGCGGGCCGCCATCCTCATCCCCGGGGCCGACGGCATCAATGTCCAGGCGCAGATCGTCGCGCTGGTGTTCTGGCGGCGGCGGAATGGGCAGTTCCTCGTCATCGCGCCACAGCAGCCGCTGGGCGGCGCTCCACACGTATTCGACCGGCCAGCCGTCGTCGAGTGATTCGGCATCGAGAACCACGGCCCGCTCACCGCGCACCGCGTCCCGGTCGACGACCACTGCCGAGACCCGGTCCAGGCGGCGCCACATGAGCGGGTCGAGAGTCAGTACGCCACGCGCGGCCATCAGGGTCGACAACGCGCCGGCGAAGCTCTCGCGACCGGCCCGCGCCGCCCGGGGCACGCCCGCGGCAACGGCGTCGGCGGCATCGGCGACCGCACGGCCACCGGCCAGCGTCGCCGCCGAGGCCATTGCCGCCGCCGCGCTGACCTGTTCGGTGCAGCGCTCGATCGGTCCATGCGGCAGCGGCACCGGTCGCGGTGCGGGCGGCTCGTATTCGTAGACGCCGGGCGGATCCGCCTCGGCGATCAACTGCTCCCAGCGCCGCCACTGGGCGAAGCGAGCGGTCGCCTCGACCAACCGCACGGCTCGCTGCGCCGCATCGGCGCACAGGCCGGGCACTTCCGCGTCCAAGGCCCGGCCCACGGCGTTTCCGATCGTGATCACGGTATCGGTGCGGTGGCGGCCGAGCTGGGCTTCGAGTGCGCCGCGCAATCTCGGCTGGCCATCCACCAAAGCCAACGCACCTCGGACCATGTGCGCCAACGGCGGCGCCGGAATCATCCGGGGGGTCAGGCCCGCCCCGATGCCGATGACGTCGCCGGCCAACTGCAGCGCCGAGGTCAGCACCGGCTCGCGGTCCGACGGGTGCTCGAACCGACGGTTCCATTGCTGTTCGCTGGTCCCGGCGAGATCTTCGACGCGTTCCAGGATTACTTCCAGCTGAGCCGGAGACATTCCTTGCGGAGTCGTGGCCACCGCGACCCGCCCAGTGGCCGCGTTGATCTGGAACCAGCCCACGTCCGGTTCCTGCTCGAGATGCTTGTGCACCAACTCGGCCACCCGAGCGCTCTGCGCCGACCGCAAACCGCGAACCTCGGCGTGAATACGGTTGCCGTGCACCGTGACCCGCCGCTGCACGCGCATCCGCCGCGGATCCACGAGCGCACTCAGTTCCCGGCCCATACCCTCGACGAGTTCGGCCGCCAAGCCGGCGACCGCCGGGTCGGCCAACCGCGACGCCATCGCGGCCGGCCCGCGAAGCAAACCCAGCGTGGCTGCGGTGGCGGCCACTGGCAACCGGATCGGCGCAGTGACCACACCGCGCAGCGACACCATCACCGTGCGGCGGGCCGCGACCGCCGCGTACCTGCAGTGGACTGTTTCTGCCTGGCAGTGGGCTTTTTCTGGCTGGCAGTGGGCTTTTTCTGGCTGGCAGCGGACTTTTTCTGACCAGCGGTGGCCTGTCTCGGCCGGGCGGTCTTGCGCGGCTTCGGCCGTTCGACGGTGGCGTGCTCGCCGGATTCGGTTCGGGCACGCCGTAACAGATACCCCGCACCCGCGAGCCCGCCCGCGGCCACCGCTATCGGCCAGTCGACCAGCCCCGTCACACCCACCGCGATGACGCCGAGCACAGTGGCCGTCGGCATATCGATCCCGCCGTGCGCGCCGGATACCGCGCCCTCGACCGTGCCCCGCGCGGCACCGGTCACCGCCCCGACGACGGCTCCCCCGGCCGCCTCGGCCGTATGGACAGTCGCCGACGCCGCGGCGCCCAGGGTCCTGACAGTTTCGGATGCCACACTCATCATTCACACCCCAGTCGTCGTAGGTAGCTCGAAACTTCCCGCGGAAACCAGTGCGTTGCCAGAATACCCCCCAATGTTCACCTCAGCCTACGCTCATCGAGATCGAAAGCGGAATAACCTGCTCGTCCGTTGCACACCAGAGACACGAAAGCCCTAGTAAAACTGGTATCGATGCCCGCAACACCGGCGCAGCAATGGAATTTCGACTACCCGACAAAGAGCGATTGCCACGATATTGCTGGCGCACCTTCCGCGGGTTCTGCCCTGATCCGGCTCCGCGGGGCACCCCCGCCGCGTGGCCCGACGCGGCCAAAACACGACGAGCGCGCCGGCGGCTTTCTCGTCGACGGCCGGTCGTCACCGAGCGCGAAATCGGCCCTGCTCGCGTCGAATGCCGAAATCCGTTGCCGCACAGCGGCATACATAATCACTCGTACACCGCGCGCCGCACCCGACCCGCCGGAGCCGCGAGCATGCCGCACGCAATGGCCGTGCGGAACGGAATCTAAGCCTCTTCGAGGGCCTCGCCGATCTCGTGGGCAACGCGATTGTGCTGATCCTGTATCAGCCAGTGACCTGCCGCGAGAACCACCGCGACAGGCCATTCGATGATCTCCGCTGCGGCCAGGGCGCCGAGCGCACTGTAATACGCCAACTGCTCGGGCCGCGGGATCCGGACCCGGCCGAATACCGGCAATTCCACCGTGAAACCCTGCGCGGCGAGCACACGATCGACGGCGTTCCGGTGGCCGTCAGGTGACTTTTCGGCCATTTGTTGCCTCCAGGTCATTATCTGTTCGAGTCTTCGATGCCGGGGGTCAGCAAGGTATCGAGGGTGATACCTACCAATGCGAGCGTCGGGTCGGATCAGTTGACGGGAGCCCTGACACAGGTGCTCACCGTGCCGTTCCGTCAGTTGTACGCGGTGTTGTTGCGCGCCGGCTTCATCGAAGTCGTCGACTGAACACCCCTCCGACCGCCGGCCGCCGATGAAGCCACCGCAACAGCAGCGCGCGGACAGCATCCGGCAGCCGGTCAGCGTCGGTACCCGGCCTGCGTGAACGTCAACTTCCAGTCGGCGAGTGCGTGCGGGCCGGGCGCTTGGCCGCGGATTTCGCGCCACCGCCACCCCGGTGTGAAGCTCGCCCACCGGCCGGCTGCGAATCGGCCTTTCCGTCGCGACCGCCGACACCAGGCGCCGACAGCCTGCCAGATCGCTGCCCGAGCCGCTGGACCAGCAGGACCGCGCCGCCGACGCCGACCAGTACGGGCCAGTCCACCAGACCCGCGACACCGACCGCCGACAACGCCAGCGCAGCCGCCGGCGCCGAGTGACTGCCGCTGCTCATCCCGTTCTTCACACCGACCGCAGCACCTCGCACGCCGCCGATCACGCCGTTGACAGCAGCACCGCCCACGGCCCCCGAGGCAGCCATCGTTACGTCGGCCGTCCGGGCAATCATGTCCGCCACGCCTTCGGAAATGTTCATCGCCACTCCGTCGCGTTCACCATTGGGACACCTACGAGACAATCGAAGTTTACCCGAGCAACCCCAGCGATAGACCCACATCACAACAGGTACCGATGTCACCGACGCAACGCGCCGAATAAGGACCACACGACGCACCCCGCCGGCTGCCGCGATGGTCACTGCTCGGCTGGGAACGTGCCGTCCCGCCTGCCGTCACACCACCGTGACCGACCGGACGACGCGGGCTTTCGCCACCTGCCATGAGCAAGACGGCTCGCCCTGACGCCGACCCCCGCCTTCCCGACACGGAGGTTATCGGCACGCTCGGCGGACCGCGGACAACAGTGGCTCGGCATCAACGGTCATCGGCTCCGCCGTTCACCCTGTCGCGGGTTTCCGGACTCCGGCCGGGGTATCACAATGGGAACCCGAGGAGCTACGGACATGGGATGGTTCGACGCACCCGAATACTGGTTCGGCCGACAGGTGCTCGAGCGAGGCACAGCGGCCGTCTACGTGCTGGCCTTCGTAGCGGCTGCCCGGCAATTCCGGGCGCTGATCGGCACGCACGGGATGCTTCCGGTGCCCCGGTTCCTCGCCCGGCGATCGTTCCGGCAGGCTCCGAGCATTTTCCAACTGCACTACTCCGACCGGTTCTTCGCCGCCGTGGCCTGGTCCGGGGCGGCCCTGGCGGCGGCGGTCTGCGCCGGCCTCGCCGATCTGGTGCCGTTGGGGGTGGCGATGGCGATCTGGTTGATCCTGTGGGCGCTGTATCTATCGATCGTCAACGTCGGCCAGGTGTGGTACGCCTTCGGCTGGGAGTCCCTGCTACTCGAGACCGGATTTCTGACGATCTTTCTGGGCAACGACCGGGTCGCGCCGCCGGTGCTGGTGCTGTGGCTCGCGCGGTGGCTGCTGTTCCGGGTCGAGTTCGGCGCCGGACTGATCAAACTGCGCGGCGACCCTTGCTGGCGTAGCCTGACCTGCCTGTACTACCACCACGAGACCCAGCCGATGCCGGGACCGTTGAGCTGGTTCTTCCATCACTTGCCCAAGCCGTTGCACCGAATCGAGGTGGGGGCCAACCACTTCGCGCAGCTCGTCGTCCCCCTGGGGCTGTTCGCCCCGCAACCGGTCGCGGGTAGCGCCGGCGCAATCGTCGTCGTGACCCAGCTCTGGCTGGTGCTGTCGGGTAATTTCGCCTGGCTGAACTGGCTGACCATCCTGCTTGCCGCGGCCGCCATCCCGGATTCCGTGGCGGCCACGGTGCTGCCGATCCCCCATGCTCCGGCGCTCCCGGCAGCCGCGCCGTGGTTCATCGCCCTGATCATCGCGTTCACCGCGCTGGTGGTGGTGCTGAGTTATCGTCCGGCACGCAACCTGCTCTCCCACCACCAGCGCATGAACATGTCCTTCGACCCGTACCGCCTGGTCAATACGTACGGAGCCTTCGGCGGCATCCAACGAACACGCCACGAGATCGTCATCGAGGGCACCGCCGAGCCGCGCATCACGGACCGGACAGTGTGGCAGGAATACGAATTCAGAGGTAAGCCCGGCGATCCGCACCGGCTGCCCGGACAGTGGGCGCCTTACCACCTTCGTCTGGATTGGCTCATGTGGTTCGCCGCGCTCTCACCATTCTCGCGCCCGGTATGGCTGGTGCCGCTCGCGGTCCGGCTGCTGCGGAACGATCCGGCGACCGTGCGATTGCTCCGGCACAACCCGTTCCCCGGATCCCCGCCGCGCTTTCTGCGAGCGCAGCTCTACCGCTACCGCTTCACCACCCCCCGCGAGCTGCTGCGCGAGCGATCGTGGTGGCATCGCACGTTCGTGGACGCATACTTTCCGCCGATAGCACTCGAGAATGTGCGACCCAGGCCCTGACCATCGCGTCACGGCTCTGATCGGCCGGTGCTCGACCAGGCACCGGCCCGAGGCCGCGTACCGAGCTTCCCCGCAGCTACCGAACACCGACGTTCGTCGTCGTCGATTTCCGGCGATACGAGGTTTCGCACATCACCCGCATGCCCGCAGTTGACGCAAGTGCGCAGTCGACGCAGCTCCCACCCATGGACGGTTTGTGCAGTTACGGCGAAAGTTATTGCACTACAGCGGTATTCGAGGATTCTCGGGACGTCCCGAAAAGACGTGCCCGGCGACCGCCGTCCGGTATATTCCAGCGACGGAAACCGCGGCCGAAAACCGTCGGCGCGGGCGGGTACACATTTCGCACAGGACGCAGATCGACAGGCGTGGCAAACCGGCTGTCGCGATATCCTGGGTTGGCGTCGGTACATCGATGTTCCCGGCGAAACCGATGGGCTTGGGCATTGGGATGGAGAGCAATGATCCGTTGAGCACCCAGCGAGTGATCGGGTCGACGATCACCGAGGAGTTGCGCGCGGCGGGATTCGAGGACGCCCGGGAGATCGGCCGAGGCGGGTTCGGCGTGGTGTACCGGTGCACCGAGATCAGCCTCGACCGCGCCGTCGCCGTGAAGGTCCTGACCGCCGACTTCGACGAAGCCGACCGCGAACGGTTTCTCCGAGAGCAACGAGCGATGGCCCGGCTGACGGGTCATCCCAACATCGTCAGCGTATTGCAGGCGGGCGTGACGGACAGCGGCCTGCCCTATCTGGTGATGCCGTACCACGCTCACGACTCGCTCGAATCGCAGATCCGGCAGCACGGCCCGCTGTCGATCGCCGCGGCGCTGCGGCTCGGAGTGAAAATCGCCGGTGCATTGGTGTCCGCGCATCGGGCCGGGATCGTTCACCGCGATGTGAAACCGGCGAACATCTTGTTCACCGACTACGGTGAGCCGGCGCTGACCGATTTCGGCATCGCACATATGACGGATGGCTTTCGGACGACCACGGGCACCGTCACCGGCTCCCCCGCATATACCGCACCCGAGGTCTTGTCCGGCGCCCAGCCCACGCCGCTAGCCGACGTCTACGGCCTCGGTGCCACCCTGTTCACAGCACTGTCGGGTTATGCCGCGTTCGAGCGGCGCAGTGGCGAGCAGGTGGTCGCGCAGTTCATCCGAATCAGCAGTCAACCCGCGCCCGACCTGCGCGAGCACGGCATACCGGAGGACATATCCGCCGCCGTCGAATCGGCGATGTCGACCACACCGAGTGACCGACCGACGGCCGAGCAACTCGGCGAGCGGCTTCGAAGTATCGAAATGGCTCGCGGACTTCCGGTCGACGAGATGGCCCTGCACACCGACTCGCCGACCGGGAACAAGACCGGCAGCAGCGATCCGTCCGCCGAAGCCTCGCCGTCACCGATCACGCCGCGGCACCCGAAGGGGAACCTCCCTGCCGAGCTGACCAGTTTCGTCGATCGCCGCAGCGAGTTGTCCGAGGTGAAGAATCTGCTTGCCTCGTCGCGGCTGGTGACGCTCACCGGGATGGGTGGTGTCGGGAAAACCAGGCTCGCGGTACGGGCCGCCGCGAGTGTGCGACGGGATTTCCCCGATGGCACCTGGCTGGTCGAGCTCGGTGAGCTGCGAGATCCCACACTGCTGATGAACGTGGTCATGGCCGCGGTCGGTGTGGGTGACTGGAGCGCCCAGCCGTTGCCGGAGGTGCTACTCGGCTTCTTCGGTCAGCGAAGGAGCCTGCTGCTCCTGGACAGCTGCGAACACCTGGTGGCCGCGGTGGCCGACCTGGCGACCATGTTGCTGCGGTCCTGCCTCGAACTGCGGATCTTGGCCACCAGTAGTGAGCCGCTGGATATCCGGGGCGAGGCAGTGCTCAGGGTGCACCCGTTGACAGCGCCCCCTCCGGATTGGGAGCCGTCGCTACGTGGTTTGCCCAGATACGACGCCGTGTCGTTGTTCGCCGAGCGTGCCGCCGAGACAGTGCCGGGCTTCGAGGTCACCGAATCCAACAAAGCCGATATCGCGACGATCTGTGCCCGACTGGACGGCCTGCCCCTGGCGATCGAACTCGCGGCCGCCCGGCTGCGGGCGATGTCGCCAGCGCAGATTCTGGAGCGGCTGACCGACCGATACGCACTGCTCACTCGAAGCAGCCGAGATCTGCCTACCCGGCAGCAGACTCTGCGATGGAGCATCGACTGGAGCTACGAGCTGTGCACCGAGAGCGAACAACTGCTGTGGTGCCGGTTGTCGGTATTCTCCGGGGGCTTCGAACTCGACGCCGCCGAGCAGGTGTGCGGCTCCGATTCGGCCGCACAGAGCCTGGTCGATACCTTGTCGTCCCTGGTGGACAAGTCGATCGTCATCCGTGACGAGACCGATGACGCGGTCCGTTTCCGGCTGCTGGAGACACTGCGGGAATACGGCAGGGAGAAGTTGCGCGCGGGCGGCGACCAGGCGCGAATACAGCGCGCCCACCGCGACTGGTACGCGCGCATGGCACGCGATGTGGAGGCCGGGTGGATCAGCGACCGCCAACTCGACTGGATCGATCGCGTCGAGCGGGAACAGTCCAATTTTCGGGAGGCCATCGAAAGTTGCTGCGCCGACCACAGCGAGGAAGCGGCCGCCATCGGATTGCGCATGGTCAACGCACTGGCCCTGTACTGGCAGGCCCGAGGTCACTACAGCGAAGCTCGGCGATGGATCGACCGCATGCTGAACCACCCCGCACCGCAATCACCATCGGACCGTTGCGAGGCACTGTTCGTCGCGGTATCGCTGGCAGCACTCCAGGGCGATCTGCGCTCCGCGGCCGCGATGGCCGCACAGGTGCGGGCGCTCGCCGACCGCTCGAATGACACGATGACCCGCGTCGTAGCCGACCTGAGCGACGCCGTGTACGCACTGGTCGGCGGTGAATTCACCTCCGCGAGTTCCACTTTGGAGGCCGCCGCCGGTATGCTCGAGTCGCTGGGGCAACCACGCCACCAGATCGCCGCCCTGATCCTCCTCGGTATGGCGTACCGCGCACACGGCGATATCGAACAGGCGATGGGGAGCCTGCGGCGGGCAATCGCGATCACCGAAGCGCACGGCGAGACGATCCAGCGCTCGTATGCCCTGTTGGTCATGGGTGAAGTCGCCCTGCAGCAAGGGGAGCGGAACCGCTCGAGGCAATTGCTCGAGACAGCGTTGCGATTGGACCGACGCATGCACAGCCCGGTCACCGCCTCGGGTGGCTTGGAGGCCCTGGCCTGGATTCATGCCGACGAGGGCGACGTCGAGCGCGCGGCTGTTCTGCTGGGAGCCGCGGAAGAATTGGCCCGATCGACGGGTATCAACTGGATCAACACTCCGCAGGAGGTGTCCCGGCACGACGAATGCGCCCGGGTCGCACGGCGTGACCTGGGTGCGCGGCAATTCGATTCGGCGGTGCGGAAAGGACGGCATATGACGGCCGCCGCCGCGGTGGCTTCGGCGCTCGGCGCTCGTTCCGCCGAGGACAATGCCGCCGCGGGCGCGTCGAAGGTGTTGACCAAACGCGAAACGCAGGTCGCCGAACTCGTCGCGCAGGGCATGACCAACAAGCAGATCGCCACGAAGTTGGTGATCTCCCAGCGAACCGCGCAGGGCCATGTCGAACACATTCTGACCAAGCTCGGATTCACCTCACGCGCACAGATAGCGGCCTGGGTCGTAGCGCGCCACGAAAATGTCGAGGGCCGAGAAACAGTCGATTAGTGGGGGCCGCGGTCCCATCGTCAGTGCCGGATCGAGGGCCACAGAGCCATCCTTCCGTCGGGCTCTCCGCACGGTGAGCAGAGATTCATGATCCTGATCATGGATGATCTCGGAGCCGAACACCAGGTAAACCCCATAATCGACCGCCAGGGCCTTCAAACGTAGTCGACAATCCGCAGCAATCAGAGTACTGATCTATAGGAGGTGACAGACCATTGCGGGTCGTCGGCAGGCGGAATCCTCCCCGTAGCTGTGCACGATACATGTAGCGTGCATATGACATATGCGTTCGGATCGGCCGATGGAGCACCTACCCGACACCGCTTCGTCAGCAGCCCACAGGCCTCCCGAACCATCGAACAGATGAGGACCGACATGGACGATTTCGCACACCGCTACGGACCGGTCGCGGTGGTCACCGGCGCATCCTCGGGCATCGGCCGTTCGTTCGCGACCCAATTGGCAACGCGCAAGCTGGATCTCGTGCTCGTCGCTCGCCGCCTGGACCGATTGCGGCAGCTCGCCGAGGAACTGAGCGGCGAGCACGGCGTCCGGGTCACGGTGCGGCAGGCCGACCTGGCCGATCCGACAGCCGCCGCCGAGATCGTGGACGCGGTCGCCACCCTGGACGTGGGACTGCTGATCAGTAACGCGGGATTCGGGGTGAAAGGCGCGTTCGAACTCGGCGATACCCGAACCCTCACCGACATGATGACCGTGAACTGCCACACCCCCACCCAGCTCGCGCACGGGCTCATCCCCCACCTGAAACAGCGCGGACGCGGCGGAATCCTGTTCACCAGTTCGGTCGAGGGATTCCTCGGATGCCCATTCTCCGCGGGCTATTCGGCGAGCAAGGCGTATGTGACCGCGCTCGGCGAAGCCCTGTGGGGTGAGCTGACTCCGCTGGGTCTGGACGTACTGACGCTGTGCCCCGGCGCGACCGACACCGAGGCTCCGCGCCTGCAGGGCATCGATCCCGCGAACCTGCACGACCTGATGTCACCCGACGACGTCGCCGCCTCGGCACTGGAACACCTGCGGCACGGGCCGACCCACGTACCCAGCGAGCACTACCGGCGACAGTTCGAACAACTCCTGGCCATGCCGCGCGACCAGGCGCTCACCGCAATGGCCGAGGCCGTGAGCAGTGTATGAAACACGGTGCCGGGGTGAATGATTCGACGTTCACCCCGGCGTCGTGGCGAGTCACCCCGCGACGATGGCGCTCCGGGCAGCCCTGCTCGGCCTCTCGTACCACCGTCCCGCACATCACTTCAGGGCGATGGGGGTCAGTGGCGAGCCGACCGCGCCGGTCACCTTCAAGCCGGTCGCGCAGAGCATGAACTCCCACACGCCGCCCTGCTCGCAGTCCTGCACCAGTTCCTCGAAATTGAACATCTCACCGAGGGTCAGGCCCATATCGCGGATGACGACGTGATGGAACGGGATGATCGCGTTCTCGATCGGGCTGGGCCACGACTCACCCGTGGAGTTGTCGATCGCCAGCGCGGCGACCTCACGATCGTGCAGCCACCGGCTACACCACCGGATCGCTGATCCGGGTGGACGGAGGGCTGTATTAGACGGCGTTGCGCCCCTAAGTGCGGGTCAACCCTCGCCCGAGGGCGTAGCCACCGGTGAAGACGAACATCGCGAGGCCAGCGGTGCGGCTCCGCGAACCGGCCCGGCGGAACGGCCGGTGATTGGTGCATCTGGTGACATTTTCCCCTTGCCATGACAGGCCGATTTGTCTGCGCATAGGTACCTCTTCAGGTATTTCCACCGCTGTGCGCATGCCTTCGCTCGGTCAGGATTGACCATCGCCATGGTGTAGGTCGTATTGCTGAAGGAGCGACGTTGCACGATTCAGAAGGCAGGGAGGGTGCACCCGCCCCGTGCTGCTCGGGTGTGCCCAGCACTCGATCGGAGCCGAGCTTCCGGTCCGCACACGAGTCGTCTTTCGCCGAGCCGGACCTGCGGGAAGCAATGTCGGCGCTGACCGTCCAACGGCCGAACCGAGCCGGTATCGGCACCAGAATCGCTCACCCGCTGCTGCGTGGCACGGTCGGGCTCGGGTTGGCGACGTTGACGTGTGTTGCCGACAACGACAGGTTCCATCAACTGGTGCGGCTCGGCGGCTTACTCGATCTGCCGGCCGCGGCCATCGCGGCGCCGAGGGGCACCGAGCGCCGGATGGTGCGATTCGAGAAGTTCCGGGCGGAATGGTTGTGGCAGGACGACCGCGATCCGCAACAGCGGCAGGATTCGGCGCTGCTGTATTTCCACGGCGGCGGCTTCATCTGTGGCGGGTTGAACACTCACCGGCGGATGGTGGCCAAGATCGCGCAGGCCAGCGCGATGCCGGCGTTCAGCGTCGATTACCGGCAGTTGCCCCAGGCGCATCTGACCGAAACCCTCCGCGACGTGGTCGAATCGTACCGATACCTGCTGGAGCAGGGCTTCCGGCCCGAGCGCGTCATCGTCTCCGGTGACTCCGCGGGCGGCGGGCTCGCCTTCCGGCTCGCGCTGGCCACTCGCGAGCAGGGACTCCCGATGCCCGGCGGCATCTCCGCGATCGCACCGTGGGCCGATCTGGACTCGACCACGCGTGCGGCCCACCCGAACCGGCAACGCGACTCGTACATCCCAGCCCGGGCTCTGGAACTCATCGCACGCCGGGGCTTCGCCGCTGACAGCGAACTCGACCCTGCTTGGTCGCCGGTGAACAGCGATTTCGCCGGCCTGCCACCGGTCCTGATCCAGGTCGGCTCCACCGAATGCCTGCTACCCGACTCGGAAATACTGGCCCGACGGTGCGCCGAAGCCCAGGTACCGACACTGCTCCAGATCTGGGACCGCGCCCCGCACGTCCACCATGCCGGCTCGGATCTGCTGTCGGATGCCCGTGCGGCGATCGATGCGCTCGGGCAGTTCCACCAGCAGGTGCTCACCGGACGGATCGCATCGACCGCGCTTCCCGACGCGAGTTGAACCTGGCGGACAACGCGGACCGATCCCGATCGAGAGCCTGACGTCTCCGACCGCTGTGCCGCAGGCGCGATCTTCGACGGTTGGCCGGATCCGCTGCTCGCCCGGTCTGTCGGTGATCGAGTACTCGCGACCGAGCGGCACCGGGTATCGCGGCCGGGCCCTGGACGAGTTGGGCGAGGCGCTCCCACGCTGGGATGAGGCACCGGCCGGGACCGCGCGCCCGGCCGGGCGATCCCCGGATCGTCGACGTGCTCTACCCCGATGGCTGGCCGGCGATCCAGACAAGCCCAAGATCAGCGGTAAAAGGCATGCGCGGCAGAGGATTCCGGTGTGGCGGCCAGCTGCCGCCACACCGTGACGTCAGGACTTGCCGGCCTCGATCGTCTTGGGGGCGTCCCCGGACCCGGTGATGCTGATTCGGCGCGGTTTGGCTTTCTCGGCGATCGGCAGGGTCACCGACAGGACGCCGTCGTTGTAGGTGGCGCTGATGTTGTCGGTGTCGATACCGTCGCTGAGCGACAGTTGCCGCATGTAGCTGCCGGCGAAGCGCTCCGATGCCACCCATTGCACATGCTCGTCACTGGGCAGACTACGCCGGGCCTGCAACGTCAGCGTGCCGTTGTCGACGTTGACATCGATCGAACCGGGGTCCACACCCGGCAGGTCGGCGTTGAGCACATAATGATCGCCCGCTTTGAACAGGTCCATCGGCATGAATCGTGGGGCACGCGCGGATCCGGCGGTCTCGCCGAGAAGTTGACGAGCGACGGTATCGATGTCGTGGAATGGATCGAACCTCAGCACAGAAATCACCTCCATGGCGACGATCGCGCCCACCACGGCGGTGAGCGCCGTTAGCTGTGCACACCCAAACTAGCACTCACCACCCCGACGTTCTATTGCCCGAGCGGATCCGGCAGGTGCGGGTGAGCGGACCGGTCTCGGATGGCCCCGAGGCCGGCACCCGACGAATTCCTGGCTTGCTCGCCCGGCTCGCCGGAGATGGAGCTGACTCGGCGGCAGAGCCGGCCGCTGGCCGACGCGACCGGGTTGGAGGGGCACTGGACAAGGCACGGCGATCGCCCACCGTCGCGTGCGGAATCAGGTACGAAGGGTGCCGAAGAGGTTTCGGGGAGGCGTCGTTCTCCGCCGGTCTGGAGTGGCCGTCGCTGCTGCGCCCGCTGGACCGGGCCGGTTCGACCTATCGGGACTGATCCGGCCGGGGCGCGCACATTGTCCTAGAAACCAAGTCCGGCAAGCACTTTCTCGCTCTCGATCCACAACCGGGCCGCAGCGGCGTCGTCCTGCGCGGCCGCACCCGGTATCTCCTCGGCCTCGTTGTGGAAGTAGCGCCCGCCCGCGCGGCCGCACTCGCCCGCGGTGGCCAGCCACACCAGCGTGCGGGCCGGTTCGTCGGGCGGGACGGTGTCGGCCGCGGCCATGTGCGCCCGCATCGCCGCATTCCCGTGCGAGGCGAAATTGCTCGCCACGACGCCGGGATGCATTGCCTGCGCGACGATTCCGGCCGACTCCTCGCGACGGGCCAGCTCGCGAGTGAACAGGATGTTGGCGAGTTTGGCTCGCGCGTAGGCCATGGTGGTGTCGAAGTCGTTCAGGCTCTGCAGATCATCCCAGTCGAACCCGGTGCTGATCCGATGCGCGCTGGAGGACACCGCGATCACCCGGGCCGTGCGGTCCACCGCGCTCGCACGCAGCAGTGGCAGCAACTCCCGGGTCAGCAGGACGGGGGCGAGATGATTGGCCGCGAAGGTCGCCTCGGTTCCCTCCGCGGTGACGATCCGCCGGTCGCGGACGCCGCCGGCGTTGTTGATCAGCACGTCCAGGCGCGAGGTCCGCACGAGGATCTCCTGCGCCACCCGCCGCACCTCGGACATCAGGGTGAAGTCGCCGCGCAGCATGGTGAAGGTGCCGCCGTCGCGGGCAGCGGCGTGGAGTTGTTCGGTGGCCTCGGCGCAGCGTTGCGGATCACGGCCGACGCCGATCACGTGCCAGCCGAGTGCGAGCAGCCGACCGGCGGCGGATCGGCCGATCCCGGCGCTGGCACCGGTGACGACCGCGACGGGGAGCTTCGAATCGATGGGCAAGATGTTGTCTCCCAAATACTTTCAGCACGGATCGGAGTTCGCGCAGGGGCGCGAACCGTTCTAATGATACGCACCAGTCGCCATTTAACCAGGGCCATCGCGGCCTTCCTGATGGTCACCGAACGCGCGGTCAGCAAACACCGGCGACGTCTCCCAGGAGCTGGGCGTGCCGCCGACCGACAGCGGACACCGCCGCGTCCCGGCCTACCTGGAGAGAACGCCTGAATTCAGGCGGAGGTCCGCTCGAGCAGCGCGAGGATCTCCTCGGTACGCCCGGTTTCACCGAGCGACGGGAAGATCCGGGTGACGCTGCCCTCGTGCGCCTCGACGCTGAAATCCGTCATCGCGTCGGTGGCCAGGGTGACGTGGTAGCCGTACTCGTGCGCCTGGCGCGCGGTGGATTCGACGCCGAAACTCGTTGCGATGCCGATCACCACGACCTGGGTGACCGCCAGTTCCCGCAGCAACCGGTCCAGTTCGGGATTCATGAACGCACCCCAGGTCTGCTTGACCAGCTCATGGTCGGAGTCCTGCTGATTCAGCTCCGGGACGACTCTGCCGCATCGGCCGGTGGACGGGGCGAATCGGGCCTGCTGAAGGATCGTTCGGTCCGGCCGGATGAGCCAGCGGCAGCGCCGCGACGCCCTTCTGCAGATCGGTGACAATCAGGGCCGTATGCGGATCCAGTGCGGTCGGCGACACGGTGACTTCCTTTGCGGGACTTGGGAAAAATTGAGCAGACGGTCACTCTACGGCCAGACTGTGCTCGCCCGACCCGAACAACGCGTCCGGACCGGCGAAACAGTGGCCCGTAATCCAACTCGTTCACCGCTGGATCGCACGTCACGCCCGCCGCGATAGCACTGCTGACTACACTGAGGATCCGAAACCCACCCCGAGGAGTGTCCATGGCGGCTGCCATCGAGACCGAGCCCGCCGACGGCGAGCCGCGTGTCGAGACCGAAGCCGTGGGCGGCAAGCTGGCCGCCCGGATCGCGCACCGCATCGAGGAATCGGTCATCCGGCAGGGTTGGCCGGTCGGCGAGACGCTGGGTTCCGAAGTCGGGTTGCGCGAGCAGTTCGGGGTGAGCCGGTCGGTGCTGCGCGAGGCGGTGCGGCTGGTCGAACACCATCAGGTCGCCCGGATGCGGCGCGGGCCCAACGGCGGCTTGTTCATCTGCGCCCCCGACGCCGGTCCGGCTACCCGGGCCATCGTCATCTACCTGGAATACGTCGGCACCAGCGTCGCGGATCTGCTCGAGGCCCGGCTGCTGCTCGAGCCCATCGCCGCGGGCCTGGCCGCCGAGCGGATCACCGAGGACAGCATCGAGTCCCTGCGCGTGATCCTGGCGCAGGAGTCCGCGCGCCGCGAGGATCCGGGGGTCTCCTCGGAAGACCCACTGCATCTCATGCTGGGCACGCTGTCCGGAAATGCGGTGCTGCAGTTGTTCATCGACGTGCTCACCCGTTTGACCGCCCGCTATGCGCACACCTCTCGCAGACTGTCCAAGGCTGAGGTCACGGAGTCCAAAACCGTGGCACACGAGGCGCACCGAGCTGTCGTGGACGCGGTGATCGCGGGCGACGGCGCGCGCGCCCAGACCGAGCTGACCGCACATCTGGAATCGGTGGCCGCGTGGATCGAGAAGCATCGCGTGCGGCGCACCTCCCGGATCAAGGGCGCGGTGGTCGAACCCGAGGTGGTGGAGGGGCCCGGGGCGAAACTCGCGGAGATCGTCGCGGGGCGGATCCACGAGGACATCGCCGCGCGCGGCTGGCAGGTCGGCATGGTGCTGGGCTCCGAGGCCGATCTGCTGGCCCGTTACGGCGTCAGCCGCGCGGTGCTGCGCGAGGCGGTGCGGCTGCTGGAATACCACTCGGTGGCCCGGATGCGCCGCGGACCGGGCGGCGGGCTGATCGTTGCGGAACCCGAACCGCAGGCCAGCGTGGACACGATGGCGCTGTATCTGGAGTACCAGGGTGTCACCGCCGCGGATCTGCAGACCGTGCGCAATGCCATCGAACTCGGCGTCGTCGCCCGCGTGACCGAGCGTCTGGCCGAGGGTGATCCCCAGGCGGCCGAGCGGCTCGGCCAGGCCGTGCGCTGGCCGTCGGAAGGACCGCCGGAGGATCCGCGCAAGGCCGACCGGTTCCACACCGAACTGGCCGCCCTCGCGGGCAATCCGGTGTTGTCGCTGTTCCTGGCGATCCTCACCGAATTGTTCCGGCGGCACGCGGCCGGAAACGAACAACCGCTGCCCGGCGCCCAGGCCGCCGACGAGGTCGAGCAGGCGCACGGCCGCATCCTGGACGCGATCCTGCAGGGCGATGCCGGGATGGCGCGGCACCGCATGCGCCGCCATCTCGACGCCCTCACTCCCTGGTGGCACTGAAATCCTCGCAGCAGGACCACCGCCGTGCCCGGGGTGGTGATCTCGCCGCGCTGATTCTCACACCGCACCTCGAGGTGCACCTCGTTGCGACCGTCCACCTTTCGCTTGTCGACCACCGATCCGCGCACCCAGGTGGTGTCGCCGAGGTAGTTGAATTTGCGGTGCTCACAGCGCAGTTTCCACAACCAGCCGTCGTCGCCGATCCAGTCGGTGAGCAGATGCGCCAGCCAGGTCTCGCGCATGCCGCCGTAGTCGTACGGATTCGGCAGGCCGAGTTCGCGGGCGCGTTCGGGCTCCCAGTGCAGGCGCTGCACGGTATCGGGGATGTTCAGCGGGTTCGGCGGATACAGGCCCGGGGCCTTGCGCCGGATCCCGGCGGCGATCTTGAACGCGCCCGGCGGGGTGAGCTGCATACCCCAGCCCAGATGCCAGACCACCACATCGGTCGTGGTCAGCGGCCCTTTCACCTTGGGCTGCACCACATCTCCGATTTCGACGTCCTCCCACCAGCGCGGTTCGGGGCCGCGTCTGGTCTCCGCGGCATAGGCGGCGTCGATCTCGGCGAGTTCGGCGGGCGTGTAGGGCTGCTGCACGAGCGTCTCGGTCGATCGCCGTTTGGAGGCGTGCCGCAAGCGCGCGACCCGCGCTGCCCGCCTTGCTGTCCCACCACTGCGGATGCAGCGGCAACGTCCAGCCCGCGACCGCACCGGCGAATTCGGTGGCGCCGTACGTCATCAGCACCGGAATGCCGTAGGTGCGAAAGAAGCTGTCCGCCAACTGCTTCGGGCACGGCGCGGTACCGGAGGTGACCACCTCCAGACTGGCGATCCGAGCCGCGGGCACACCGGCGTCCAAAACGGTTCGCAATGCCGCGGGAACCAAGCTCGCGGCTCGCAGCTTGTGTCGTTCCACGACCGAGACCCACTGGTCGAGAACGAATTTGGGCATCAGGATCATCCGGCGGCCGGTGGCCAGGCAGGCCAGTGCACGCCACAGACCGCCGATGTGGACCAGCGGGGCGGACACCAACGAGGCCGACCGGGACAGCAGACGGTCGGCCTTGGGCACCTGTCCGCCCGAGACCAGGGCCTGATCGAGTTGTTCGAAGCCCAGATTCACCGTCTTCGGCGCGCCGGTCGTCCCGGAGGTCAGCATCTCCACTGCCACACCGGGATTCGCCGCCGGAGTGGTGTGCTCGGTATCGTCGCGACGTACCGTCCCGCCCGCCCGGCGCACCGAGCCATCGGTGCGCAGCTCCAGAGCCAGGCCCGCCTCCCGCACCGCGTCGAGGACGCCGGGCCGGGCCAGCGCCTCGGCTCCGGCGATCACGACCGGCGGGCTGGACCGCCCGATGTGGGCCGCCAGGCGCGCCGGGGGTTGCAGCGGGCTCAGCGTCACCGTGCAGCGACCGGAAGCGATCAGAGCCGCGACGACGGCGACATGTTCGGGCCGGTTCTCCAGTACGACGCCGACCCGAGCACCTTCGCCCAGACCGGCCGCCGTCGGTTCGGCGGTCACGGCCTGCGCGGTCTGCCGCATTCGTCCCCAGATCCACCAGATCTCGTCGTGCTCGATCGCCTCGGCATCGGCGGGAGCCTCGGCCAGCAGCCGGGACAGGCGGTCGCGAATACCCACGTGGTCAGCCTTTCGCCAGAATCGAGTCGAGCTCGGCACGAATATTCGCTCCCGGTCCCCGCGCGATGCCCACCAGCTCGGCGAGCCGGGATCGATGCAGTGCGGGAGCGCCGAACAGTTGCTCGGATGCCTTGGCGCGCTTGAGATACAGGTGCGCGTCGTGTTCCCAGGTGTATCCGATGCCGCCGTGAATCTGGATGTACTCCTCGGCCGCCCGGGTGAAGGCCGCCGAACACCGGGCCGCGGCCAGCGCGGCGGCAGCGGGCAGCTCACTCGGTTGCCCGGCTGCTACAGATCGGGAAACCGCTCGCACACCCCGCCGCCGATGAGGGAGGCGATGATCAGTTGCGGACTCGCCGAGGCGGTATGGCCTCGGGCCCCAGCCCGGTGACGACTTGAGCACCCCGGGCGAAAATCCTGCCTCGATCGCGAGCGCGGCCACGAACACGGAGCTGTTGAGCCGTCTGGTGACTCGCTTCGAAGGCGTGTCGATCGGCCCCGCGGTGCAGGACAACGATCTGGGCCCGCTGGTCTCGCGCGCCTCCGCCGACGAAGAGGCGATCACCCTGGCCAACGGCACCGATTACGCACTGCTCGGGGCGGTCTGGACCGCCGATCTGTCCCGTGCTCACCGCCTCGCGGCCGAGCTGGAGGCCGGTCAGGTGTACATCAACACCTATGGCGCGGGCGGCGGCGTCGAACTGCCCTTCGGCGGATTCCGCAAGTCCGGATACGGGCGCGAGAAAGGCATCGAAGCACTCGACTCCTACACCGCCACCAAGACGGTCGTCGTGCAGATCTGAACCTCCATCCGCGACCGCCGCCGGCTCGGCAGCGACTTCCGGCGCCGCCGGCATCGCGGCCCGTCCGGAACGATTCAGGCGCTCGTACGCAGGTGCGCGGCGACCCGCACCGCGGAATTCACCTCGCCCTGGCCGCCGTAGTCCCCGACACGCTGGACGATCTCGAAGAACAGGTCCGCACCGACGGTCTCGGTGAACAGCTGGAAGTACTCACCGCCACCGTCGGCGTCGTAGAGAATGCCGAATTCGCGCATCCGCCCGAGGATTTCGGTATCCAGGTCGAAACGGGCGGCCAGATCGTCGTAGTAGTTCGACGAGACCGCGGGACGGCGATGGCCGAGCGAGACGAGTTCGGCCGCGGTGGCGAAGATGTCGGCGCAGGTGAACGCGACGTGGCTGACGCCCCCGCGCCGGATCGCGGGCGGATGCTCCGGGCCGGCCGGGCAGCCGGGCACCATGTTCAACGAGATGCGCAGCGGCGATGCGGATCCGGCCCCGGCCATGGTGAGTGATTGGCTGCGCAACTGCCCGACCGAATCGGGAATGTCCACACCCTCACTCGGCTGCATACCGAACACCGACCGCAACCGCAGCATGATGCCGTCCCAATCGTCCGGCCGCACGGCCAGGGCCACGTGATCGACGCCGGTCAGCAGGGACGGCAGTGCGGCCGGCTCCGGCTGGGGCTCGAATGCCTCTCGCCAGGCAGCCCGGCTCGCCGGTCCGCGCAAATCGATCGAGGTGGTCTCGGTCACCCGCAACCGGACCACGTCGGCGGTATGGTCCTTGAATTCGCTTGCCGCACCGGGTAATTCGACCTCATGCGCAGGCACTTCCAGGGCCAGCGCCCGCGCTTGCCAGGCGTCCGGATCCGCGGAGCGGATGCCGACCTGCGACAGCAGCGGTAGCGGCATCCCCCGCGCAGGCGCGGTCCACGCCGTGTCCGAGCTCGCGTCCACGGCCACGGTGAGCTCTCCGTGCCGCCACAGCTCCAACTCGTGGTCGCGGTGCCGCCCGGCGTACCCGAAACCGAGACTGCCCAACATCGTGCGCAGTTGCCCGGCGCGATCGGGTCCGGCGGCGATGCGCAGCGACACCACACCGTCGATGCCGGGACGGACCGGAGGCACGAAAAGTTCTGCGCTGCCCGGTATCCGGGCCGCGACCTGTTCCTGTAGATACCGCAGCGAGCGGTGCGCGTCGGCTGCGGTGCGTTCGGTCGAGGACTGGCGGAACACGTCGTTGAAGATCTCCAGCGACCAGGGCCCGGCATAGCCGGCGGCGTGCACGTGCGCACCGAATGCGGCCAGGTCGAAGGTGCCCTGTCCGGGGAACTTCCGGTAATGCCTGCTCCACTGCAGTACATCCATCGCCATGGCCGGGGCGTCGGCCAGCTGCAGGAAGAAGATCTTCTCCCCCGGAATGTCCCGAATTCCCGAGGGATCATCCCCGCGCGAGAGGATGTGGAAGCTGTCCAGGCAGGTGCCCAGCGCCGGATGGTCCACCGCCGCAACGATATTCCAGGCATGCCGGTAGGTGTTGACGTGCGTGCCCCAGGCCAGCGCCTCGTAGGCGACACGGAGGCCGCGGCGATGCGCACGTTCGGCGAGGCCGTGCAATTGTGCGGCGAGGCGGTCGTCGTCGCGGACCGCGCTCGGCAGCGGGGACGAGCAGACCAGGATGGTGTCGCAGCCGAGCCGTTGCATGAGGTCGAATTTGCGTTCCGCGCGAACGAGATTGCGTGCGTACTGTGCCTCGTCGGTCGAATCGAGGTCCCGGAAGGGCTGGTACAGGTCGATGCTCAGATCCAGGTCCGCGGCGCGCGCCGCCAGCCCGGCCGGGGTGAGCGCGGAACCGATGAAATCGGGCTCGAAGATCTCGAATCCGTCGAATCCGGCCGCGGCGATCGCGGTCAGCTTCTGCTCGAGCGTGCCGCTCAACGACACGGTGGCGATGCTCGTGCGAATCATTTGGCCGCCAACGCTTCCCGCGACAGCAGCGCGTCCATCTGCGCGGCCATCCGCTCGGCGTCCGGCACGACGCCGGTGAAGATCTCGAAGGCGTCGGCGGCCTGATGGACGGCCATTCCCGCGCCGGTCAGCGCGCGCGCCCCGGCCGCCCGCGCCGTGCGGACCAGTTCGGTCTCGACCGGGCGGTACACCACCTCGGCCACCCACAGGTCCGGGCGCAGCAATTCGGCGGGCAATGCCATTCCGGGATGTTCGGCCATACCCATCGGCGTCGCGTGCACCAGTCCATCCGCGCGCACGAGCACCTGCGCGAGCCGATCGGGCGCGGCGACGGACACGCGGCGGTCCGGGAAGTGCGTGCCGAGCGTCGCGGCCAGTTCACCGGCCCTGCCGGGATCGGCGTCCACGAGGGTGAGTTCCCGAGCGCCCCGGTCCAGCGTGGCGTACCCGACCGCGGCGCCCGCACCGCCGGCTCCCAGTTGCACCACTCGGCCGAACCGCGCACCGGGCAGACCGCGGTCGAGCGAGCGGCGGAACCCGGACCAGTCGGTGTTGTACCCGGTCGCCCGGTCGCCCTCGAACAGCACGGTATTCACCGCGCCCAGCCGCGCGGCATCCGGCGACAACTCGTCGAGCAGTTCGACGACGCGCCGCTTACACGGGTGGGTGATGTTCAGGCCCCGGTACCCTTCCCCGCGCACGCGCTGGAACAGTGCGGGCAGATCGTCGACGGTCAGCTCGAGCTCGGCGAGATCGAGAATCCGATACTCGTAGTCCAGACCGTGGCGGCCCCCCTCGGTCATATGCAGCGATGGCGTCAACGAGGCGCGGATTCCGGTTCCGATCAGCCCACAGAGCAGCGAAGACATCCAGAGCTCCTTATGTACGGAACAGTTAGTTAATTGCAGCGTACTACGCCACTCCGGTTCGCGACAGCGCCGCGCCGATGCGGCCCACATGGCGGATACAGTAACCGAATGTCGCCGAACCGGACGGATACCGCGCCCGCACCGAAGCGGCGGCGCAACAAGGACCTCACCCGCGAGGACATTCTCGACATCGCCACCGCCGAATTCGCCGACAAGGGCTATTCCGGTGCGCGCGTGGACGATATCGCGCAGCGCACGCACACCACCAAGCGGATGATCTACTACTACTTCACCGACAAGGAAGGGCTCTACCGGGCCGTCCTCGAGCGCTCCTATCGGTTGATCCGCGAGCTGGAGCAGACACTGGACATCTCCGGACTCGAACCGGTCGCCGCGATCCGCGCACTGGCCGAGCTCACCTTCGACCACCATGAGCGGCATCCGGAGTTCATCCGGATGGTGGCGAACGAGAACATGCTGCGCGGCGAGCACATCAAACGCTCGCCGGTGCTGGCCGGCCTCGGCGCCCCGGCCGTCGACCTGCTCACCCACATCCTGCACCAGGGCCAGGACGAGGGCCTGTTCCGCACCGACGTCGACGCCCTCGACATGCACATGCTGATCAGCAGCTACTGCGTGTTCCGGGTGGCCAACCGGTACACCTTCCAGGCCCTGTTCGACCGCGACCTGACCGCACCCGACCTGCGCGAACACCTGCGCACCATGCTGGGCGACGTCGTGGTGAGCTTCCTGCTCGCCCGGGACTGAGCCGCCGCAAGCTCCGACCCGCGCGGCACGGTTTCCGGGGCTCGAACCACGCCGACGGGTGACCCCTCCAGTTGTTATGAACTATTTAGTTAATACTATTGCCATACTCGAGTGACGGAGGTTACAGTGCTTGCGGTCGCATGACGAACATGTGTTTGTATTGCGAACGCCAAGTGGGCATCACCCGGACAGCGCAGACGCGACACCCGGACCCGACAACGGACGACTCAGCGGCACCCCGGCGACACACCGCCGAACTCTGCGCCGTCAGTGCCGTACAGCATCGAGCCCCCAGCGCAGCGCAACGAAGTACAGATAGATCAGGAGTCAGATATGCACGCCGGCGTCGACGCGCAACGCACCGCACCCACGCCACCCGACACCGCGCGGGTCACCCGCGCCGCGATCGCCAGCTTCCTCGGCAGCACCCTCGAGTACTACGACTTCTACATCTATGCCTCGGCGGCGGCGCTCGTGTTCGGCAAGGTGTTCTTCCCTGCCTCGAACCCGGCCACCGGCACGCTGCTGTCCCTGGCGACCTTCGGCGTCGCCTATATCGCCCGGCCGGTCGGCGCGGTGGTCCTCGGACATTTCGGCGACCGCGTCGGGCGCAAGCGGATCATGCTGCTGACGGTCACCGCGATGGGATCCGCGACCTTCCTGATCGGCTGCCTGCCGTCCTATCGGACCGCCGGCGTACTCGCGCCGATCCTGCTGGTGATATTGCGTGTGCTGCAAGGTATTTCAGCGGCAGGCGAGCAGAGCGGCGCCGGATCGCTGACCATGGAACACGCACCCGCGGGCCGACGCGCCTTCTTCACCAGCTGGACGCTCACCGGGACGCAGGCCGGATTCATCCTCGCGACGGTGGTGTTCCTGGTCGTGGCGAATCTGCCCGACCGGCAGCTGATCAGCTGGGGCTGGCGAATTCCGTTCTGGTGCAGCCTCGTCGTGGTGATCCTCGCCTATGCCGTGCGACGACGGCTCGAGGAGCCCGAGGTGTTCCGGGCCGAGCAACGCAACGACGCGATCGCCGAATTCCCTGTCGCGCAGTTACTTCGAACCCAACCGGCGGATCTGCTTCGGGTCGTGCTGTGTGCGTTCATCGCGGTGGTCAGCACGGTTTTCGCGGTGTTCGGCCTTGCGTTCGCCACCGGGCACGCGGTCGGAGTGCCCAAGACGACCATGTTGCTGGTCGCGGTGGCGGCAAATGTGCTGGCGCTGATCCTGCAGCCGCTGTTGGCGATGCTGGCCGATCGGATCGGTCGGCGACCGGTCTTCATCGGCGGCGTGATCGGTTGTGGCATCATGATTTTCGTCTACTTCACCGCGATCATGTCCGGCAGCACCCCGCTGATCTACCTGGCGGCGCTGATTCTGATCGGCGTGTGCTACAGCGCGCCCAATGCCGTGTGGCCGACGTTCTACGCCGAGATGTTCGCCACCCGGGTCCGCTTCTCCGGTATGGCGATCGGCACCCAGATCGGCTTCGCCCTGGCGGGATTCGCCCCGACAATCGCCTGGACGCTGGTCGGTGACAGCCGCACCGACTGGCTCCCGGTGGCGATACTCGTCGCGATCACCTGCGCCCTGTCCGCCGCCGCGGCATTCACCGCGCGCGAAACCTACCGAACCCCGGTCACCGAACTCGGCGTGCCCGCAACCCGCTCCGAATAGCAGACACACAACTGCTCGGCGGCGGTTCAGCGCCAGCGCAGATCTCCGATCAGCGCTGTCTCCGAACCGCCGCCGACGACGATGACCTGACCGGTGATGAGTTCACCGACCCTCTCCGGTCGCCCAGGCAAGCCGCCGAACGGTTGCGGCGCGTCGACTTCCACCGCGGTGCGTATCGTTCCCGCGACCGATCGCGGCACCTGCGCGTAGCACTTCCCTGTTCGTTGCGGTTCTTTACGGCGCTTGGATTGGCTGATGATAAATGTATAGATTCGCATATGTCGATAACGCTTTTGGAAGACTCCGGGAGCGCCAATGCGCGACGCATAGATCTCTGTCCGGCGATGCGCCTCGAATCAGCCGCTGACCACGCGCTCGAATACCGCGGCCAAGCCCTGTCCCCCGCCGATACACATGGTCTCCAGCCCGTAGCGGCCTTCGCGCCGGTCCAGTTCGCGCAACAGCGTCGCCAGGATGCGGGCGCCGGTGGCGCCGACCGGATGGCCCAGCGAGATGCCCGAGCCGTTCGGGTTGAGGCGGTCGTCATCGGGCTCGATCTTCCACTCGCGCAACACCGAAAGGGTTTGGGCGGCGAAGGCTTCGTTGAGTTCGATGACCGACATATCGTCCAGTGACAGGTCCAGCCGCGCCAGCGCCTTCGCGGTGGCGGGGACGGGCCCGATGCCCATGGTGCGCGGGGGTACTCCGGCGACGGCCCAGGAGGCGAGACGGGCGAGCGGACGCAGGCCCAGGGCCCGCGCCGTGTCCAGGGTGGTGACGATACAGAGTGCGGCGCCGTCGTTCTGGCCGCTGGCATTACCCGCCGTCACGGTCGCGTCCGGATCGATCGACGAGCGGATGGGACGAAGCTTCCCGAGCGCCTCGACGGTCGTGTCGGCGCGCGGGTGCTCATCGGTGTCGACGACGATCGGATCCGATTTTCGTTGCGGCACAGGCATTGCGACGATCTCGTCGGCGAACCGGCCGCATTGCTGGGCGGCGACGGCGCGCCGATGCGATTGGACCGCCAGTGCGTCCTGGTCGGCGCGGCTGATGGAGTATTCGGCGCGCAGGTTCTCCGCGGTCTCGATCATGCCGCCGGGCACGGGAAAGTTCTCGCCGCCGGCGCTGATTCGGGCACGGGCCAGCCGGTCTTCGAGCCGTACGCCGTCGCCGCGTACGCCCCAGCGCATGTCGGTCGCGTAGAACTCCGCGCGGCTCATGGACTCCGTCCCGCCCGCCAGCACCAACTCGCTACCGCCGGTGGCCACCTGCATGCAGGCCTGCAGCACCGCCTGCAGACCGGACCCGCAGCGCCGGTCCACCTGCACGCCGGGGATGCCGACCCCGAGGCCCGCATCCAGGGCGGCCACGCGGCCGATGGCCGGCGCCTCGCCGTTGGGCGAGGCCTGTCCGAGGATCACATCGTCGATCCGATCGGCGGGCAGGCCGGTGCGGGCGAGTAATTCGGTGATCAGGGTCGCGGCCAGGGTTTCGGACGCGATGTCCTTGAACACTCCCCCGAACCGGCCGACCGGAGTGCGCAGCGGTTCACAGATGACGGCGTCGTACATGGGGCTCCTCGGGTGTTCGGGATATCAGGAACGGGTCTGCACCCGCGCGAGATCGCTGCTGACGGCGGCGGCCGTCTCGAGCAACGGGGGCAGCAGATCGGTGCGCACCGCGTCGGCCGTGTAGCGGGCTGCGTGCGTGGAGATGTTGACCGCCGCGCACACCTGCCCGGTGTGATCGCGGATCGGGGCGGCCAGGGATCGCAGGCCCTGCTCGAGTTCCTGGTCGACCAGGCAGTACCCGGCGGTGCGGGTCCGATGGACTTCCTCGCGGAGCCGGTCGATGGTCAGGACGGTGCGATCGGTCAGCGGTGCGAGGGTGACTTTCGCCAGGTAGTCCTCGAAGGCGTTCTCGGGCAGGCCCGCCAGCAGGACCCGGCCCATGGCGGTCCCGAAGGCCGGGAAACGGGTGCCGATGGTGATCGAGACGGTCATGATCCGGCTGACGGGCACGCGCGCGACATAGACGATGTCCTCGCCGTCCAGGATCGACACCGAGGTCGACTCGTGCACCCGGTTGGCCAGCGCCTCCAGATGCGGGCCCGCGACCTCGGGCAGACCGAAGCTGGACAGGTAGCTGTAGCCGAGTTCGAGCACCCTGGGAGTGAGCCAGAACAGGGAGCCGTCGGTCCGGACGTAGCCGAGCTCGACCAGGGTGAGCAGAAATCGGCGGGCAGTGGCCCGGGTCAGCTCGGTGGTCTTGGCGACGTCGCTGAGCGTGCGGCGCGGATGTTCGGCATCGAAGGCGCGGATGACGGCCAAACCACGGCCGAGTGATTGCACATACTCCGGTGAGGCTTCGGTCATGGTCGCTGCGGTTCCTCTGTATCCGTTGGGCCGGAGGCGGTTCGGTCGGACGATCCGGGCCCGATGCCTTCGGCGAGCGCGTTCCGGCCGAGTCCGAAGGCGAGGTTACTGTTCGGCACGCCCGCATAGATCGCCGTGTGCAGGAAAACCTCGGCCAGTTCGTCCGGCGCCATCCCGGCCCGCAAGGCGGCGCGGATGTGCATATCGAGTTCGTGGGTGTTGCCGACGGCGGTGAGGATCGCCAAGGTCAGCAGGCGGCGGGTGTGGCGGTCCAGGCCGGGCCGGTCCCAGACGTCCCCCCAGGCGGTGCGGGTGATGAAGTCCTGGAAGGGGGCGGTGAAGGCGGTGGTCGCGGCAACGGTGCGGTCCACGTGCGCATCGCCGAGCACCGCGCGACGCACCCGCATGCCGCGGGCGAACGCATCGGCCCGCTCGGTGCGCCCGGCCAGGTGCGCGGCGATCAGTGCGCTGACCCGTCCGGCCTGTTCGAGATTGGCCAGATGTGCAGCGGGGTCGAGGATGTGCATGTCCGAGTTCGCGATGCCCTCGGCGAGCAGACGCATATCGGCGGGGGTGGTGGCCGGATCCTGGGCGCCGGCGATCACCAATGTGGGTGCGGTGATCCGGGCCAGATCGGCGCGGCCGTCGAACCGCGCTAGGGCGCCGCAGCAGGACGCGTAGCCCTCGTCGGAGGTCGCGGTCACCATGGCACGGCCGCGGGCCACCAGGTCGTGGTCGCGACCGGCGAGTTCCTTGGTGAACCAGCGGTCGACCACGGCCTCGGCGAGGGATGCCGTGCCCGCGGACCGGGCCGTCGCGGCGCGGTCGAGCCAGCTCTGGGTGGTGCCGAATTTCGCGGCGGTGCACAGCAGGGTCAGTGTCCGGACCCGCATCGGTGCGTGCGCGGCGATCCACTGCGCCACCGCGCCACCCAGCGATAGGCCGATCAGGTGGACGCGCGCGCGGCCGAGCCGGTCCAGCAGGGCCAGCACATCCGCGGCGAGTTCGGCGACGGTGCAGTCACCGGTAACGACGGGAGAGTCGCCGTGGCCGCGCAGGTCGACTGTGACGATGTGGTATTCGTCGGTGAGTGCCGCCACTTGCGGGTCCCACATCGACCGGTCGGAACCGAGCGATCCGAGCATCACGACGGTGGGCGCATCGGTAGCTGAACCGATTGCCCGATAAGCCAATTCGACGGCCATGCGACCGGGATCGAGTGCATTTGTGCCCATATCAGTTGGCTCCGTTCGCATTTCGAAGGCTCCGCGTACCGGGTTCTTCGGTCGGTGGTGTTTCGCCGCGGTCTGCCAAGACCCGTTCCACGACATCGACCGCGTGACCCAGATAGGTTGCGGGATCGAGGAGTTCGCGTATCCGGTCCGGCGCCAGATGGGCGGTGACAGCCGGGGCGGTTTCGAGGGCGGGCGGGTCGGCTGATGCGGCGGCGGTGATGATCTCGCGCGCCTGATCGGTGTGCTCCGACAGGGCCGCGGTCACCCGCTCGGCCAGGAGGAGCCCGTGCGTGATCTCCAGATTGCGCGTCATCGCGTCGGGATGGACGTGCAGGCCGGTGAGGCTCTGCGCCAGCCGGTGCGCCGCGCCGCCGGTCAGGCGCAGCAGTTCGGTGACGGTTTCCCATTCGGCGTGCCATGCCCCGGCGGCCCGCTGGAGTTCGTGGTCCATCGCGGCGAGCGCGTCCGCCACCAGGCCCGGAACCCGGCGCGCGGCCGCACGCGCGGTGATCGCGGCGATCGGATTGCGTTTGTGGGGCATGGCCGAGGAGCCGCCGGGAGCGTCCTCGCTGACCTCCCCGACCTCGGTGCCCGACAGTACGACGATATCGGTCCCGATCTTGCCGATCGCTCCGGCCGCTACGCCGAGAGTGGTGGCCAGTTCGGCGATCGGGGTCCGGTCGGTGTGCCACGGCACGCGTTGCGGAGCCAATCCGAGCTCGGCCGCCAGCGCGTCGGCGATGTCGAATCCGCGAGGGTACAGCGCGGCGAGAGTTCCTGCGGCGCCGCCGAATTGGACCGGAAGGTCGACGAGTACCGCGGTGAGTGCGTGCGCGGCCCGGTCCAAGGCCGCGCACCAGCCGGCGGCCAGCGCGCCGAAGGTGGTGGGCAGCGCCTGCTGCCCCAGCGTGCGAGCGGCCATCGGGGTGCCGCGATGAGTGCGGGCCAGGCGCGCCGCGGCGTCGGCGGCGACACGCAGATCGGCGACCACCAGTTGTCCCGCGCGCTGGGCGAGCAGCATGAGGGCGTTATCGAGGATGTCCTGACTCGTGGCGCCCTTGTGGACTACGGCGGCCGGTACTCCATGGGTGGACGCGGCCCGGCGCAACGCGGTCACGAGCGGTATCACCGGATTGCCGCCCGCGACGGCCGCCGCACCCAGCTGAGCAGGATCGAGCATCGCGGCTACCACCTCCCCGGCCGCACCGATCGCGTCGGCGTGTTCCCGGTCCAGCACCCCGGCCCGCATCTGGGCACGCGCCAGCGCGCATTCCACCTCCACCAGTGCGGTGATCCAGGCACGATCGGACAGCACGGCACCGAGTTCGGCCGCACCGAACAGCGGGTCGAACAGCTCTCCACGCGGCATGTCGAACCTCTCCTAGAAGTAGAAGAACGGAGTTTCCGTACCCTCGGGATCGGCGTCCTGGACCACGATGTCGAGGTGGTAGCCGGTGTCGGTGGCGGTGGCGATCAGCCGATTCCGCCGGGCTTCCGGTAGTGCGGCCAGCACCGGATCCAAGGCGTTGGCGGCGGGCTCGTCGGGGAAATAGAGCCGGGTGACGAGCCGGTCGAGCAGACCTCGCGCGAAGATCGACAGATTCAGGTGCGGCGCCTCGTTCGCGCCGTCATCGCAGGGGTTCGCGCCAGGTTTGACAGTGGTGAACGACGCGGTCCCGGTGGCATCGGCGGCGCAACGGCCGAAGCCGCGGAAGTTCGGATCGGTCTGCGGCCGCGGGTCGTCGGGATGCTCGAACACACCGTCGCGGTTGGCTTGCCAGACCTCCACCAGCGCGTCGGCGACCGGTACGCGGGCGCCATCGGTAACCGTCACAGTGACGGTGATCGCCCCGGCGGTGCCGGGGGCAACGACATCGGGTCCATCGGGCCAGGGCAGCCCGATATGCAGGAACGGCCCGACGGTCTGCGACGGTGTCGGACCGAAGTCGACCGTGGTGAAATCACCGGATGTCACCGGATAGCGGGGAGCGAATTCGGTGTCACTCATCGTGGTCGTCCTCCTCGAACGGCGTCGCCTCGCGACCCCGCAGCACAATGTCGAAACGGAAGCCGAGTGCCCAGTTGTCCGTGGTCGCGGTGTAGTCGAACACGCTGACCATGCGATGGCGGACGGCCTCGGGAACGGAGTTGTAGATCGGGTCCTGGAAAAACATCGGATCGCCCGGAAAGTACATCTGCGTCACCAGACGCTGCGTGAAGGCGCGCCCGAACAGGGAGAAATGGATATGCGCCGGCCGCCACGCGTTGTGGTGGTTGCGCCACGGGTAGGCGCCCGGCTTGATCGTGGTGAACGAGTAGTGCCCGTCGTTGTCGGTGAGCACCCGGCCGACCCCGTCGAAGTGGGGGTCCAGCGGCGCCGGCCACTGATCACGCTCGTGCCGGTAGCGACCGCCCGCGTTCGCCTGCCAGACCTCGACCAGGGTGTTCGGTACGGGTTTGCCGTCGCTGTCCAGGACCCGACCGTGCACCACTATCCGCTGCCCGATCGCCTCGCCACCCCGAGCGGAGGTCAGATCCGCGTCCGCGGCGCTGACCCGGCCTTCGCCCAGGACCGGGCCGGTGAGTTCACCGAGCCGTTGCGGCAGGAAGACCAGCGGCTGTTTCGGGTGACGCAGTGTGGAGGTGCGGTAGTCGGCGAAGTCGAGCGGGACATCCTCGCTCTTCTCGATACCGCGGTAGCGGGGAGGCAGGTGGAGCATGCGCACGACCTCGTGTTCGGTATGTGGACAATGATGCGGAATGCGAACAGCATAGGACGATCGGCGATTCGGAACAACCATCCGAGCCAGAGATGTTCGCAATCCGAACGCTAGTTCATATTACGTACGCGGCACGCTACAGTGGACGACGTGATGGATAAAGTCATTGGCACAACCGCCGAAGCGGTCGCCGATATCCCGGACGGCTCGTCACTGGCCGTTGGCGGATTCGGTCTGGTCGGCGTCCCCGAAGCGCTGATCAACGCGCTGCTCGCCCAGGGTGCCCGCGAGCTGGAAGTGGTGAGCAACAACTGCGGCACCGCCGGTTTCGGGCTCGGCGTCCTGCTGGCGGCACACCGGGTCCGCCGGACCATCAGCTCCTATGTCGGCGCCAACGAGGAGTTCGCCCGCCAATACCTGTCCGGCGAACTCGAGGTGGAGCTGACCCCGCAGGGCACGCTCGCCGAGCGGATGCGCGCCGGAGGGGCCGGCATCCCGGCGTTCTTCACCCCCGCAGGGGTCGGGACGCAGGTGGCCGAGGGCGGTCTGCCGCTGCGCTACGACGGATCCGGCGGCGTCGCGGTGGCGAGCCCGCCGAAGGAGACCCGGGAATTCGACGGCGTCACCTATGTGCTCGAGCGCGGCATCGTCACCGACTACGCGCTGGTCCACGCCTGGAAAGGCGACCGGCACGGCAATCTCGTCTATCGGGCCAGCGCCCGCAATTTCAACCCGCCCGCAGCCGCGGCCGGTCGCATCACGATCGCTCAGGTCGAGCATCTCGTGGAGCCCGGCGAACTCGACCCCGACCAGGTGCACACCCCCGGCATCCAGGTTCAGCGGGTTGTGCACGTGGGCAAGGTCCAGGTGGGAATCGAGAACAGGACGGTACGCGCGTGATGTCGACCCGCGAACAGATGGCGGCCCGGGTCGCGGCCGAACTCGAGAACGGCCAATACGTCAATTTGGGCATCGGCATGCCGACACTGGTGCCGAACTACCTGCCCGACGACATCACCGTCGTACTGCACTCGGAGAACGGGGTCCTGGGCGTGGGCCCGTATCCGACCGAGGAGGAGCTCGATCCCGAACTGATCAACGCCGGCAAGGAAACCATCACCGTGTTGCCCGGCGCCTCTTACTTCGACTCCGCGCAGTCGTTCGGCATGATCCGCGGCGGTCAGGTCGATGTGGCCGTACTGGGCGCCATGCAGGTCAGCGCGCACGGCGACCTGGCCAACTGGATGATTCCCGGCAAGATGGTCAAGGGAATGGGCGGGGCCATGGATCTGGTGCACGGCGCTCGCCGGGTGATCGTCATGATGGAGCACCGTTCCCGTGCCGGGGAGCCGAAAATCGTCGAGCAGTGCACCCTGCCGCTGACCGGAACGGGCTGCGTGGACCGGATCATCACCGATATGGCCGTGCTGGACGTCACCGAGCGCGGATTGGTGCTCGTGGAGACAGCGCCTGGCGTGACCGTGGCCGAGGTCCGGGCGGCCACCGGCGCCGCGCTCGAGGTAGCGGCCGGGTTGGCGGAGCGGGATCGCTGAATCTCACCCGCGGCGGCCATATTTCCCGGCCTCGCTAGATGACCGGCATTCTCGCCGTCGCCCGCCGAATCACGTCGAGGAACCAACGCTGCGGAGCGCCGCCTTCCGGGACGTGGCGGGTGTAGGCGGCCACTTCCACCGGCTCGATCGGCCAGGGCAGCCGGAAGATCCGCACGACATGGGTCGGGGCCAGGGCCCGGGCGACCCGCTCGGGCACGATCGCGACCAGATCACTGTCCTGCACCACGTACGGCAGGGTCGCGAACCGGGTGACCCGGACCGCGATACGGCTTTCCAGCCGATGCTCGACCAGGGCTTTGCGCGGGCCGGGATGGCCGGCGCTGCCGTCCACCACCACGTGCCGCTCCCGCTCGAGATCCGCTGCGCCCGGCGCGGCAGCGCGTAGCCGGGGATGGTCGGCCGCGATCATTCCGACGTAGCCCTCGGTGAACAGCGGGGTGCGTCGCAGCCGCGGCGAATCGAGCACGGGGCTGGCCACCACAGCGTCCAATTCCCCACGGGTCAGCTGGTCGGTCGCGGTCTCGAGGTCGAAGGCGCTCACCCGCAACCCCGCCAGCGGCGCCTGCGCCGCCAGCTCGGCCAGCACCAGCGGAAGTACCGTCACCTCGCCGAGGTCCGAGAGGCCGAGGGTGAACCGCGTCGGCCGGGCCTTGTCGAATTCGGCTGTGGCGCCGAGGGTTTCGGTGAGCTCGGCGAGCGCCGCGCGCAGCGGTGGATACAGGCGCTCGGCCTCCGATGTCGCGATCAGCCCGCCGGACCCGCGGACGAACAGTTCGTCGCCGAGGCGTCGACGCAACTTGCCGAGACCGTAGCTCACGGTCGGCTGAGTGACACCGAGGAGGTCGGCCGCCGCCGTCACGCTGCGCGTCTCGTAGAGCAGGACGAATGTGCGCACCAGGTTGAGGTCGAAGTCGGCCGCCATAGATCTCCTCTATACAACTGCGGAAAAACATCTATTGGATTTCTGGTGTACCCGACTTTAGTGTGAGTACCAGCACCTCCGGAGGACGTTTGTGACCCCGGAAACACACCTGAAGTTCCGTCGAGAAGGATTCGTGGACTTCTACTTTCGCGGCAGTGGCCGCGATCGGATCGCTCGCCGGCCATGCCCCGCCGCACCGACCCCGGTGCGAAGAGCCCGGCGGTCCAGACCTCCAGGAGTACTCGCATATGCCGATCACCCGCACCCAGGTCGTCGTCGTCGGCGCAGGCCCGGCCGGACTGCTGCTGTCGCACTTGCTGTTCCGCTCGGGAATCGACTCGGTGGTCCTCGATATCCGCGGCCGGCGCGAGATCGCCACCACGATCCGCGCGGGCATCCTCGAAGCCGGATCGGTGCGCACCCTGGTGGACAGCGGTGTCTCCGACCGGGTGCTGACCGAGGGCGACCGCCACGACGGCGTGGTCCTGCGGTTCGGCGGGGACAACCACCGCATCGATTTCGAGGAATTGGTCGGTCAATCGGTCTGGTTGTACCCGCAGAACGACGTTTTCGCCGACCTGGCCGAACGCCGCGAAGCCGACGGTGGCGACGTGCGCTACGGCGTCGGCGACACCGCGGTCGACATCTCGGCCGAACGCCCGATCGTCTCGTTCACCGGCGCGGACGGCCGCCCGGCCCGGATCGAAGCGGATCTGCTGATCGGCGCCGACGGTTCCCGGTCGATCTGCCGCAAGGCATTCCCGGCGGGCACTCGAACCGAATGGTTTCGCGAATACCCGTTCGCCTGGTTCGGTTTCCTCGCCGCCGCACCGCCCTCGCATCCGGAATTGATCTACACCCATTCCGAACATGGTTTCGCCCTGGTCAGCCAGCGCACTTCGACCATGCAGCGGATGTACTTCCAGTGCTCGCCCGGCGAACGCCCCGAGGATTGGGACGACGAGCGGATCTGGGCCGAGATGCGCCGCCGGGTCAACGGCAACGGCTTCGAAATCGTCGAGGGGCCGATCACCGCGAAGATGGTGCTGCCGTTCCGGTCCTATGTCACCGCGCCGATGCGGTACGGCCGGCTGCTGCTCGCCGGAGACGCCGCGCACACCGTCCCGCCGACCGGCGCGAAGGGACTCAATCTCGCCGTGGCCGATGTGCGCGTGCTGCACGAGGCCATCGCCGATTTCCTGACCGGCGCCGATGAGCGAGCACTCGACCGATACACCGAGCGGGCCCTCGACCGGGTCTGGAAGGCACAGCATTTCTCCTACTGGATGACCACGATGCTGCATTCGGTCGAGGGCGCCTCAGCGTTCGACATCGAGCGGCAACGCGGCGAATTGGCGATGCTCACCGAATCCCGGCACGGCGCAGCATATTTGGCCGAGGCATACACGGGCTGGCAGCCGGCTGCTTAGCATTCCCGAGCGTCACCCGCTACATCAGGAGTTCTGCATGACCACCACCGGACCGGCCACCACTGCCTGGCACGGCGCACTGTTCGACGGCGCCTTCCGCCCGTCGACGGCCACTGTGCCGGTGACCTCGCCCGCCACGGGCGCGGTCATCGACACCGTCGGCGCGGCCGGGCCCGCCGACCTCGACCGCGCCGTCCGCAGCGCGCTCGCGGCGCAAAGCGACTGGGCGGCAAGCACTTACGACGAACGGCAGGCGGTGTTGCTGCGCGCTGCGCACCTGCTGGGCGAGAATCCGGAGCGGCTCGCGTCCTGGCTGGTCGCCGAGGCCGGATCCGGCCAGGGCAAGGCCGCGTTCGAGGTGGGTCTGGTGGTCGACGAGTTCCGGGAGAGCGCCGCTTTGGCCTCGCATCCCTATGGCGAGATGCTGCGTTCGAGCAAACCGCGCTTCTCCGTGGCTCGCCGGGTGCCGGTCGGTGTGGTGGGCGTGATCTCGCCGTTCAACTTCCCGAGCATTCTGTCCATGCGCTCGGTCGCGCCCGCACTCGCGCTCGGCAATGCGGTGATACTCAAGCCCGACCCGCGCACCTGCATTTCCGGCGGCCTCGCGCCGGCCGAATTGCTGAGCGAGGCGGGTCTGCCCGCGGGGCTGCTGCATGTCCTGCCCGGCGGCGGCGACCTCGGCGCGGCGATGGTGTCCCATCCCGATATCCCGTGCCTGTCCTTCACCGGTTCGACGGCGGCCGGGCGCAAGATCGCCGCCGCGGCGGGTCCGCTGTTGAAGAAGGTGCACCTCGAACTCGGTGGCAACAACGCGCTGCTGGTGCTTCCCGACGCCGATGTCGATGCCGCCGCATCGGCCGGGGCGTGGGGATCGTTCCTGCATCAGGGCCAGATCTGCATGACCACCGGCCGCCACCTGGTGCACCGTTCGATTGCCGACGCCTACATCTCCGCCCTCGTGGACAAGGCCCGCACCATTCCGGTCGGGGATCCGGCCGACCCGGGCAACGCCCTGGGCCCGATCATCGACACGAACCAGCGCGACCGCGTGCATGGCCTGGTCACCGCCGCCGTCGAGGCGGGTGCGACGCTGGCCGCCGGTGGCGAATACACCGATCTCTTCTACCGGCCGACCGTCCTGACCGATCTCGGCGCCGACAATCCGGCCTGGTCGCAGGAGATCTTCGGCCCGGTCGCACCCGTGATCGTCTACGACACGATCGAGGAGGCCATCGATATCGTCAACGCCTCCGAATACGGCCTTTCGGTCGGCATTCTCACCGGCGACGCATTCAAGGCCTTCGAACTGGCCGACCGCATTCACTCCGGCGCGGTGCACATCAACGATCAGACCGTCGACGACGAAGCGGTCATCCCCTTCGGCGGAGTGAAGGCCTCCGGAGTCGGCGGACGCTTCGGCGGACCGACCGCGAATCTCGATACGTTCACCGAAACCCAGTGGGTCACAATGCAATCCGAGATCGCCCGGTATCCGTTCTGATAAAGGTCGCCGAACGGGAGCGATCAGGATTCGGCGGTAATATCACGACCCCGCGGTTGTGGGCCGCGATCCGCGACCGCGGCTGTGAATGTGGCTCCCCAATTCCGCACCTGCGCAATCAGTTCCGGAGGATGCAGGATTCGGAAGTCGGCGCCGACCACGCCCAGGGCCATGGTGGGCCAGTCCAGCGAATCGGCGGTCATCGTCACCCGGCACCGGCCGGGGTCGAGTTGTTCGACGGTGCACCAGCGGCCGATCCGCTCGCGAATCGTGTCGGCGGGGGCATCGACCAGTACCTCGACCCGATACAGACCGGGCAGGTTCTCCATGCCGGACCGGACGAATTCGGCGGCATCGGCGGCCGGAAGTTCGCGGGGCAGAAAACGGGAATGGTCACCGACGGGGTCGCCGACCCGGTCCACCCGGAAACTGCGCCAATCGTGGCGGGCCAGATCGTAGGCCACGAAATACCAGCGTCGACCCAGCGCGACCAGTCGATGCGGTTCGACGTATCGCTCGGTGCGGCGGCCATCGGCGGCGGTATAGCCGAAACGTAGCCGTTCGGTGTCCCGGCAGGCCAGCGCGATCGTGGTGAGCACACCGGTATCGACGACAGGGCCGGGCTCACCGTTCCAGCCGCCCGCGATCGTCATCGCCCGGATGGCGTCCACCCGGCGACGCAGCCGCGGTGGCATCACCTGTATCAGCTTGGCCAGCGCACGCACCGACGCCTCCGCCACGCCGGGCGCGGACGTCCCCGTGGCGGCCTGCAGGCCGACCACCAGCGCGACCGCCTCCTCGTCGTCGACCATCAACGGCGGTAGCGCGGCACCCGCGGCGAGCTGATAACCACCGTCGATTCCCCGGCGCGCCTGCACCGGATAACCCAGCGCCCGTAGCCGATCCACGTCCCGGCGCAGGGTGCGCGCCGACACCTCGAGCCGTTCGGCCAGTTCCAGGCCGGGCCAGTACTTGTGCGTCTGCAACAGGGACAGCAGGCGGAGCGTCCGCGTGCTCGTATTCGCCACATCTCGATTATGGGTTCTATTCAGGTCGGAAAGTGGCCGCTATGGGTCATAGCGTGGTCATCGAACCGAAGGAACACCAACCGCGCGAAAGGCGAACACCATGGCCGACACCTCCACCCTCGATACCGCGAAGACCGGCAGCGTCCTGACCGGCGAGCGCGCCGACCTGCTCGCGCAGCTCGCGAAGGTCCGGCACTTCCTGCGCTTCACCGTTCGGGATCTGTCGGACCAGCAGCTCGCGCTGCGCCCGACCCCCAGCGAGCTGTGCCTGGGCGGCCTGATCAAACACGTCACCTCGGTGGAACGAGGCTGGGCGAATTTCATCCTGGAGGGCAGGTCGGCGATGAAGGACTTCGATGATATGACCGAGGAGGATTTCGCCCGCCGCGCCGACGAATTCCGCATGCTGCCCGGTGACACCCTGGCCGGAATTCTCGCCGCCTACGCCGAAGCCGCCGCACGCACCGACGACATCGTCGCCACCGCAACCGATCTCGACGCCTCCCTCGAACTGCCCTCGGCCCCGTGGTCCGAGGACACCCACTGGTCCGTCCGGCAGGTGCTGCTGCACATCATCGCCGAAACCGCCCAGCACGCCGGCCACGCCGACATCATCCGCGAGGCCATCGACGGTTCCAAGACGATGGGCTGACGCGGGCTCCTCGCCTCACGCCGCGAGGTAGCCGGCTCGGGGCCGCGCGCCGACGTCTTTCATGCCGCTACCGGTCGAAAGGCGTTGTCCCGGTGGCTGATCGACGACCTCGACGAATCGGCTGACCGCACGGGCACGGTGCCGCCGAGCCCGTGCGGTCACACCGCGGCCAACACAGCACGAGGGGAAGTCCGCACGCACCTCGGATGGCTCGGCCGTGCGGCTGCGGCCCGATCACCGGTTCTCCGCGTGGCCGATGCCCCCGACCAGGTGCGGCAGGGGGTGCTGCCGCCGGTCGCGTACACCGAGGGCACCGGCTTCCGGCCGGGGCCGCGCGTCGATCTCGACTCGGTGCTGCACGTCGACGGCTGGTGACCCGCCGGCCGAAACAGCCACAAACCCTCATGTCGCCCGAGCGGAGGCTTGCGACCAGGTAACCTCGCGATCGGCGCGGCCTGATCCATCGGTCGTTTCCGGCGAGTTCAGGAGGTCGTATGTACCCGGGTGCCCATGCCGTGCATTTTCCGGACAAACCCGCCGTCATCGTCGCGGGCGGTGCGGAGGTGACGACCTACCGCGAACTGGAGGAGCGATCCGCGCGCCTGGCGCGGTATCTGCATGCCGCCGGTCTGCGCCGCGGCGACCATATCGCCCTGCTGACCGACAATGATCCCAAGACCTTCGAAGTCTATTGGGCGGCAATGCGAAGCGGCCTCTACTTCACCGCCGTCAACAACCATCTGTCCCCGGCCGAGATCGCGTACATCGTGAACGACTGCGGCGCGAAGGCACTCGTCGTCTCGGCACATCTGGCCGAGTCCGCGGCGAAGATCGTGCCCGATACCCCGGCGGTGACCATCCGGCTGTCCTATCGAGGCGATGTCGAGGGTCACGATTCGTACGAGGATGCGCTCGCGGGCAGTTCGCCCGAACCGCTGCCGTCCCAGCCCGCGGGCATGGACATGCTGTACTCCTCGGGGACGACGGGCCGGCCCAAGGGCATCAAACCGCCGCTGCGAGACCGCACTGTCGAGGAGCCGAGCGATGTCACGTCGGTGTTCGGGCCGATCTACGGCTTCGACACCGAGACCGTCTACCTGTCCCCCGCTCCCATCTACCACGCCGCGCCACTGCGATTCTGCGCCACCATCCAGGCGGTCGGCGGCACTGTGGTGATGATGGAGAGGTTCGACGCCGAGCAGGCGCTCGCCGCGATCGAACGCCACCGCGTCACCCATAGTCAGTGGGTGCCGACGATGTTCGTGCGGATGCTCAAACTCGACGACGCGGTGCGGACCCGGTACGACGTGTCCAGCCTGCGAGTGGCCATCCACGCCGCCGCGCCCTGTCCGGTCGAGGTGAAGCAGGCCATGATCGACTGGTGGGGCCCGGTCCTGTACGAGTACTACGCGGCGACCGAGAGTATCGGCGTCACCCTGATCGATAGCGAACAATGGCTGCGCCGACCGGGTTCGGTCGGGAAGGCCGCCTTGGGCCTCATCCACATCTGCGGTGCGGACGGCGGCGAGCTGGCCCCCGACGAGATCGGCACCATCTACTTCGAACGCGAGGAGATGCCGTTCGCCTATCACAACGACCCGGACAAGACCACCGAGGCGATCCACCCGCAGCACCCGACCTGGTCGACCACCGGCGACATCGGCTACGTCGACGACGAGGGATTCCTGTTCCTCACCGACCGCAAGGCGTTCATGATCATCTCCGGCGGAGTGAACATCTACCCGCAGGAGATCGAAGACGCACTCGCCTTGCACCCCAAGGTATTCGACTCCGCGGTGATCGGAATCCCCGATGCCGAGATGGGCGAATCGGTGCAGGCCGTGATCCAGCCGGCTCCCGGCATCACCGGCTCACCCGAACTCGCCGACGAACTGCGCACCTTCCTGCGGGAACGAATCGCGCACTACAAGGTTCCCCGCGGTGTCGACTTCGTCGACGAGCTCCCTCGCACCCCCACCGGAAAACTGGTCAAGGGAAAGCTTCGAGATCGCTACCGGTGATCAGGAACGTGCCACGAGAGCCGCGTTCTGGCGTTCCCATGGCCTTGGCGGCACCGCTTGTTGCATGCACCCGTTCCGCGCCTCTGTGCAGAGCTTCCGCGACCAGTGCCTGCCCGATGCCGCGATTGGCTTCGGTCACCAGGACGGTTTTTCCTGAGATCGTCATCATTTCTCCTGTCTTCGTTCCGGGCCGACGCGTGCCGGAGATGTAGACACCACCGCGACGGTGATCTGGGCGCGCCCATCGGGCGGTGGCCCTGGAACCCGCGACCGAAACCGGGTACGCGCGGACCGCCCATTTCGAGGCTCGGCGGGTGTCCATATATGGGAGACGGACCCAACCCGAGCGTGGGAGTGATGACCAGTGGCAGTAACCGACCTGATCGCCCGGGCACGGGCCGGAGACGGCGCGGCGTTCCGCGAGTTGACCGAGCCGCACCGTCGAGAACTCCAGGTGCACTGCTACCGGATGCTCGGATCCACGCAGGACGCCGAGGACGCCTTGCAGGACACGCTGCTGGCCGCATGGCAGGGTCTCGGCGGCTTCCAGGGTCGGGCCTCGATCCGGGTATGGCTCTATCGAATTGCCACCACGCGGTGCCTCAACGCACTGCGCTCGGCGAGCCGCCGTCCGGCCGCGGAGTGGAACCTCCCCGGCTTCGAGCCGCCGGAGTCGAATCGGCTCGGCGAGGTCCCGTGGCTGGAGCCGTTTCCCGACACGCTCCTCGAGGCGGCCGGCAACGCTCCGCTCGGGCCGGAGGCTCGATACGAACAGCAGGAATCCATCTCCCTGGCCTTTGTCACCGCCCTGCAACTCCTGCCCGCCCGTCAGCGGGCCGTGCTCATCCTGCGTGAGGTCCTCGGCTACCACGCCGCCGAGGTCGCCGAAATGCTCGACACGACAGTCGATTCGGTCAACAGCGCCCTCAAGCGTGCTCGCACGGCGCTGCAACGTCGCCTGTCATCGGAGGGCAGGCGCGAACCGCCTCCGGCGCCCGACTCCCCTGCCGAGCAGGAGCTCGCGGCGAAGTTCGTGCGCGCCTACCAGTCCAGCGATATCGATGCGCTGGTCGCGCTGCTCACCGAGGATGTTCGCATCTCGATGCCGCCGATCCCGCTCGAGTACCACGGTCGCGACCACGCGTATCGCTTCTACACGAGCATCATCGACAAGGGCCGGATGTACCACTTCCTGCCGACGCGGGCCAATGGCCAGCTCGCATTCGGGGCGTACCTCAGCACCGATGGCATACGGCATGCGAGCGGGTTGATCGTGCTGACTCTCAGCGGCGACCGGATCTCGGCCATCACCCGCTTCGAGAACAGTGTGCTGCCACAGTTCGGGCTACCCCGATCACTTCCCGGCTGACAGATGGACCGCGCGCGCAGTTCCCAGAATTTTCCAGCCGTACCAGTGCCGATCGACACGGAGGATGACGATGACTGTTGATCTTGCGGAATTGAGAGCGCGCGCCGACAGGCTCCGCGAGTTGCACAGCGGTGAGCTGCTCGTACTGCCCAACGCCTGGGACGCGACGAGCGCGATCACGGTCGCCGAAGCGGGATTTCCCGCAGTCGCGACGGCCAGCGCCGCAATCTCGGCGGTGCTCGGTTACCCCGACGGGGAACGCGCGCCGTGGCAGGAGATGTTCGCCGCGGCCGGACGAATCGCCGGTGCGGTGTCGGTACCCGTGACCGTGGATGCCGAGGCGGGGTACGGGATGCGACCACGTGAACTGGTCGATCGATTGCTCGACATCGGCGCGGTCGGCTGCAACCTGGAGGACACCGACCATCGCGCGGGCGGTCTGATGGATGCCGACGACCACGCCGGGTGGCTCGGCGACGTACGTTCCGCGGCCGACGATGCAGGTGTCCCGATCGTGATCAACGCCCGGGTCGATACGTTCCTGCCGGCCAACGGGGTACCCGAATCGGACCGGGTCACCGAAACGATCCGACGCGGTCGGCTCTACCTGGATGCGGGCGCGGACTGCATCTATCCCATCGGCGTGGGCGGCAGGAATGACCTCGCTGCCCTCGTCACCGGACTACCCGGACCGATCAACGGCAACACCGGCGCCGAAATGGACCTGGCGGCGTTGCAGGACTTGGGCGTCGCCCGGGTGTCCTACGGCCCCCGCTTCTATCGTGCCGCCATCGCCCGGTTCAAGTCCGCGGTCGAGGCGCTGCGGACCTGATCCGCACCGCCACGACAGCCGCCGGACCAACGAATTGCCCTGGGCCGCTTGCATATTGCCCATCACGACAGATCCGGACCGCGGAGATGGGCGACCGCGGGCGGCGCTTCGCCCTCGACGCGGTGGGAGCGGCCCCCGGAAGCCGGCGGACATCGCCCGCGCGACCTGTGCCGGGCGCCGCCCAGTTTCCCGGTCCGCTGGGGTCTACATAGAGCGAAAGGCGGTGCCGGGGCGGCACTCGCAGGTCAGACCGAGGAGGTCCGCGCCATGCGGAAGGTGATCGAATATGTTCTGGTATCGGCGGACGGTGTCTTCGAGGACCCGGTTGCCATGGGTGTCGGCGAGTATCAGGACGAGGCGTATCTGCGCAACGGCTTGGCGTTGCTGACGGCGTGTGATGCGCTGCTGTTCGGCCGCCGCACGTACGAGGCGTTCGCCGAGCTGTACAGCGGTGGGGGCCACAAGCCGATGTGGGCCGATCGGATCAACGCGATGCCGAAGTACGTGTTCAGCACGACGTTGGCGACGGCCGACTGGGGCGATCCGACCATCGTGCGGGGCGACGCCATCGCCGAGGTGACCCGGCTCGTACAGCAGGACGGAGGGAATCTGCTGATCATGGGCCACGGCGTGCTCGGCGAGACGCTGCTGCGCGAGCGGCTGATCGACGTCATCGACCTCACCGTCCACCCCTTCTTGGCGGGACGCGGAAAACAATTCTTCCGCGCGGGGCAGCACGCCGAACTGAGGCTCACCGCCGTGACGACCTTCTCGAAGATCGTCAAGCTGACCTATGAAGTGATGCGATGATCCGTGTCGCTCAGCCGACCGAACCCGCGTCCCCGTTCCCTCCGTGGACAACTGGACGGGCGCGGATGCTCACCAGAGCACGGCTACCCGGTCCACTCCCCCGGTGACGCGATGGGACTGGATCTCGAGTTCGTCCAGTCCGGCGGCCAGGCGCAGACCGGGGAACCGGCGTTGGTGGTCACGGGTTTCGGTGTTGTAGTCGCCTCGGGGTCCGCCCGCGACGGCGGCCTGCGACACCTTGGCCGCCGTCTCCGGCGTGGGGTGCCTGCGACCGAACCGGGCGTCGCCCAGAATCTGCCTGACCTCCGCGTAGCCCATCGCCAGCCAGGCCGGATCGCCCGCCGGGCTCAACACCCGGGTCACCGGCGACTGCCGCCGCAACTCCGCATACCGCGACGCGACCTCCAATGCGTTGGGGCGTTCGAACGGCAACCGTGGAGCGGAGTGGACGGTACTGGTCAGTCATGACACCGGCTGCACGAGGACATTCGGTGCACAAAGGCACTCGGTGCCCGGTCGATACCGGGCACCGGCGATATGCCGACCGCTATCGCAGCAGCGGGTCGCGGGGCAAGCCGAGGATGCGCTCGCCGATCTGATTGCGCTTGATCTCCGAAGTGCCGCCCGCGATCGACATTCCGCGATGCATGAGCACCATGGTGTTTCCGGTCGCGGCGAATCCGTCCATGAACAACGCGTCCTCACCGAGCAGTTCGCTCACGACCGCGGCCGCCTCGTGGCCCAGTTCGGACACGATGAGCTTGGCCATCGCACCCTCCGGACCCGGACCGGCGCCGGTGACAGCGCGTTCGGCCGCGCGCAGATTGAGCAGGTCGACGGCCTGCTGCTCGGCGATGTAGCGACCGATGCGCGCGGCGCCACCGGTCAGGCGATCGGGGGCGGCGTCGAACAGCGGGACCAAAGCAGCGCCCGGAAAGCTCAGCACCCCCGCACCACCGCTGCCGATGCTCACGCTCTCATTGCCGAGCGTGGCGCGCGCGACCGTCCAGCCGCCGCCGACCGGTCCGACGACATCCTCGTCGGGGACGAAGACGTCGGTGAGGAACACCTCGTTGAATTCCGAATTCCCCGTGGTCATCTTCAGCGGACGCACCTGCACGCCCGGCGCGTGCATATCGATCGCCATCATCGTGATGCCTTGGTGTTTGGGAACATCGGGGTCGGTGCGTACGGTCGCGAAACCCATGCCCGCGAGATGAGCGCCGGAGGTCCACACCTTCTGGCCGTTGACCAGCCAGCCGCCCTCGACCCGGGTCCCTCGGGTCTTGATTCCCGCCGCGTCCGACCCGGCCTCGGGTTCACTGAAGAGCTGACACCAGACCACCTTCTGGTCCAGCGCAGGCCGCACCCAGCGCTCCAGCTGGTCCGGGTTGCCGTGCTGGATGATGGTGAGCACATTCCACGCGGTGATGCCGTAGGACGGGCGGGCCACACCGGCCGCGGCGAACTCCTGCTCGATCACAAGCTGTTCGATCGCCCCCGCGCCGCGGCCGAATGGCTCCGGCCAATGCGGCATCACGTATCCGGACTCGATCAGCCGGGTGCGCTGTCCGGCGGCGGGGAGATCGGCGATCTCGCGGGCGAATTCCCGCACCCGCGCGCGCACGGGCTCGGCCTCGGGCGGCAGTTCGAACGCCTTCGCGCGCGAGATCTCCCGCCGCGTCAGGTCGACCAGATCGGCGGATGCGCGTGCCGGGGCCAGAACGTGATTCAGCGCCGAGGCGCGCCGCATGAACAGGTGTGCGTCGTGCTCCCAGGTGATGGCGATACCGCCGTGCACCTGGGTCATGTGGTTGGCGCAGAAGTCCGCCGCGGGAGCGGTGATCGCGGCCGCGACCGCCGCGGCGTAGGACAGTTGATCGCCCCCGGTGCGGGCCGCCCGCGCGGCGTCCCAGACCGCCGAGGCCGCCATCTCACTGACCACGGCCATATTGGCGCAGTGGTGTTTCACCGCCTGGTACATGGCGATCGGGCGGCCGAATTGGATGCGGTTCCCGGCGTATTCGGCGGCGAGCCGGGTCGCCTCGGCGGCGACGCCCGCCGCCTCGGCCGACAGGATCACCCGCTGCAGATCCAGCAGCGTCCGCGCCGCGCCCGGCACCACGATCGCGGGCGCCCGGTGGAGGGTGACGCGCGCCGCGCGGCGGGTCGGGTCGAGATTGCGCGGCGTGGTCACCCGCACGTCGTCACCGGGTTCGACGATCGCGACATCGTCCCCCACCGTCAACACCAGTAGTCGGGCCAGTCCGCCGCCGAGCACCACCACCGAGCCGGTTGCCGTGCCGCCGTCGAGGCTCAGCCCTGCGGTCGTGGCCACGGCCGCTGTCGTCGAACCGTCGGCCAGGCCGGGCAGCAGCTGCTTGCGGGTATCCTGTTCGGCCGCAACGGCGATGAACGCGCTCGCGATGACCGTCGGCACGAACGGGCCCGGTGCGATCGCGACGCCCAACTCCGCCACGACGAGCACCAACTCCTCGAGCATGTACCCGGACCCGCCGTACTCCTCCGGCAGGTGCAGACCCAGCCAGCCCAGGCCGGGTACCTCGTCCCAGAATCGAGGCAGCGTCTCGTCCTCGGCCTCCAGCAACGCCCGCCCGGCACCGCGCGCCTCTCGCCTGCGCAGGAATTTCGCGGCCGTATCGGCAAGCGTGACATGGTCTTCGGTGATGGCGATCGACATCGAACAGCTCCCTTCCGGGGCGCCGACACACCTGTCGGCCCCGCGGACCTACTCCGGTGAACAACCGGTCGTGACCCGCGCCCGACCGATTCGCGCCGCCCGCCGGGAACAACCCCGCACGGGAGACAAGGACCATCATGCCCGCCCCCGGCGATCGGGCCGGTCGTTCCGCCGGATCGGTCCCGGTGGCCGGATCGGGTGTCGCGCCCGCGGCCCGATGATCTCAGACCGCGAGTCCGTACTCACGAATCCAGGCGAGGACGGTATCGGCCACGAATGCGACCTTGTCGGGCTGCCCGGACAGGTAGTGCAATCCCTCCCGGACCGGCACCAGCCGCTTGTCCCGATGTGACACCGCGTCGAACATCTGCGTGGCGTAGCTCGGGAAGCAGACCTGATCGGCGGTCCCGTACATCACCAGAACCGGCACGTCGATCCGCGACATATGCAGTGCGCCATCGCAATTGGATTCGTCGACACTCCACCGCGACAGCCACGAGCGCAGACTGCTGTAATGCGCCAACGGGGCGGGCATCATATTGGCGACCTCGGCCGGCCCCCACATCGTGCCCGGCTCGCGGTCCGAGGGATCGAGTGCCGGATCGATGAAACGCGGGTCGGCCGTGGTGCCGTGCACCACGAAGGGCAGGTCCTGCAGTTCGCCGCCGGCCCGGGCGAGCCGGTCGAGCTGATCGCGCACCCACGAGGTGATCCGGCGGTTTCGCGCCACCTGGGCCGCGCGATACCGCTCGATGAATTCGGCCGTGAACGGTGGCCGATTGCGGCCGTTGAACAGGTCGAGTTCCTCGTCCCGCGCCCACGGATCGGTCTCGTCGACCACGGCCGGGTCGATCCAATCGGTGAGGACCTGCGCACGGCCGGGATGAGCCATCAGCTGCGCAAGCGCGTCTGCCGCGGGCAGATCCGCGCGGGTCAGATCCGGTGGGTCGCCTGCCGGGGTGGCGGTGATGGTCGGCGACTCCGCCTGACTCTGGTACAGCGCGGCGAGCCCGCCGCCACCGGAATTCCCGATCAGCACGACCTTCTCATAGCCGCGCTCGCGCAGGTATCGGATCGCCGCGCCCACATCCAGAACACAGTTCTCCATGGTGAGCGAGCTGTCGTTGCCGATGTACCGGGTCGCCAGCCCGACCGCGTCGAGGCCGCGCTCGGCGAGCGGGGCGAGCAGATAATGGCCCATGAAATTCGACGCCGGATGGACGAGCAGCGCCACGGTCTTCGACCGTTCCGTCTGTGACCGGTGCAGCGATCCCCAGATCTTGCCCGCCATCCGGGAGACCCCGGAGTAGACGTCGATCCGATCACTGGCCTGCATCGGTATGCCCAGCAGTTCCGTCATGCTCATCCATTCGTATCGCGGTTCGCAACGAGGTCGCGCCCGGCGATCCGGCCGAAGGCGGCACAGAGCCCGGCACAACCCTGCCGAGATCATCGTGCACGCGGGCGCGCTCGTCGATCCGCCCGGGCAGGCCCGTTCGCCGCGGACCACCCACAGGAATCCGCCACGATCGCGAACGACCCTGCCGCTCATCGCAAATGGCGCATCCTCGCACCGGGCTCATCCGGTGTGCGGAGACCGCCCGGCCGCACCCGATCGGCGCGATCTACTCGGCCCCGGCCGCCGGACCCGGCTCTCGCACAACCATGATCGGGCATTCGACCGATTGCACCAGCGCCCGGCTCGTCGATCCGAGCAGCATTCCGGCGAATCCGCCGCGACCGCGGCTGCCGACGACCACCAACTGCGCGTTGTCGGATTCGGCCAGCAGGGCGCGCGCGGGCTGGTCACGGACGACCATACCGTGCACCGTGACATCGGGATGACGTTCGCGGTGGATCGCGAGATCTTCGACGAGCAGCTCGAATTCCTTGTCCTGCACCGCTTCCCACGCCGCGAGCGGCGGTTGGAGATCGGTCGAGTCGCTCCAGCACCGCAATGCGGTCAGGCCCACACCCCGCCGGGCCGCCTCCTGGAAAGCGATGGCGACGGCGGGCACGTTGTTCACACTCCCGTCGACGCCGACCAGAACCGGTTTGCGGGCGGAGACCGGATCGGTGCCCGCGCTCGAACTGACCACAACTACCGGGCAGTGCGCGTGGTGGACCATGGCCCAGCTCACCGAACCCAGCAATGCGCGCTGGACCGCACCCCTGCCTCGGCTGCCGACCACGAGGGCTCGCGCGGTACGCGAACGCGTTATCAGAGTGGCGATGATGGGATCGAACGTCACCTCGGAGCGGATCTCGACGGAGTCCGCGGGCGCGAGAACCGATGCGATCCTCGTCGCCTCGGCCACGATCTGCTCACCACTGTCCCGCATCTGGTCGACCGCCTCCGCGGTCGGATACGGCACCGGACCGTAAGCCCCCTGAAAGCCCACCGACGCCACCACATCCAGTGGGCAACCGTGTAGCGCCGCAGCGGCTGCGGCCCAGGCCACCGCCTGGTAGGAGATCGCCGAACCGTCCGTCGCCGTGACGATCGGGGCACGAGTTTCCGCTTCGCGAACTTCCTCTGTCATGAGCTGCTCCCCTTCTCACCGATCGGCTGATGTCCGGGCTTGTCCGACCCAGTGTGGTGTCCGAACCCCGGCCGATCCGAATGCCACACCGCACGGGGAGCGGAATGCCCGCGCCGCTCGGCGATTCCGGTGCGGCCTGATCACCGCCCAGATGCCGCGGTGGCCGAACCGGGCAGGGACGGGGTGTGCACCGCGTCCGGTTCGGCGTCGCGTAGCGCGATGCCCCCGGGCCCTGCGCCGGGGCTGCGAGCCGGCCGGCGATCACCAGCGCACACGACCAGCAATCCGGCTAATCATGCGCTATCTCGGTGCGGCTCTTACACTCGCACAGTAGCTGCACACCGGTCCGACGGCATGTCGGCCGTGACCACCCGGAGTACCGATGCATTCTCGTTGGAAGGCCACCGTCGCGAGCGCTGCGGCAATGGTGACCGCCGCTCTTCCCTTCGGCGTCAAGACAACCGCGCAGGCCGCCCCGCCGGACTGCCCCGGTCTGTATGTCGTCGCGATCCCCGGCACCTGGGAGACCTCGGACAGCGATCCGGGCAAGGGGATGCTCGCCGCGGTCACCAGGAATCTGCCCAGCAATGTCCGGACCGACTACGTCGTCTACGCGGCCACCGCGTTCCCGTGGGAAGGCGATGTCTACGGCCGTTCCAAGCAGGAAGCCGTCAATCGCGCCCGCGGCATGATCGGGGCGATGGCGCAACGCTGTGGGGCAACACGATTCGCGCTGCTGGGGTACAGCCAGGGCGCGGACGCCGCCGGTGACGTGGCCGCCTCGATCGGTACCGGCCTCGGCGTGGTACCGGCGAATCGCGTGGCGCTGGTCGGGCTCATCGCCGATCCCCGACGCTCCCCGACCGACCAGCTGATCGGCCCGCCCGTCCCGGGCGCGGGCGCCAGCGGTCCGCGGGTCGGCGGCTTCGGCTGGGTCGGCCCCCGGACCTACACCTTCTGCGCCGCGGGCGATCTGTACTGCTCGATGCCCAACGGCGACTTCGCCGGTCGGATCGGCGGGTTGCTTGTGCAGCTGTCGAATCCGGACCCGGCCCAGTTGGGGAACTATCAGCAGCAGGTGTCCACGCTCATCAACGATGCGCTCGCCGCGGGCGGTCTCGGCCTGCTGGACAACCAGATCACCAATACCGAGTACAACCAGCGCAAGAAGCAGGTCGACGACTTCCTGAAGTCCGGGATCCATCAGAGCTACCCGCGATACGGGGTCGACTCCAGTGGCGCCACCGCCCTGACCTGGCTGCACCAGCGGTTGATCGACGCGGCGCGGGGCTGAGACCAGAGCATGCCGATTCCGGTGTGACAGCCTGTGTGCTGACATCGATGGTCGGACTCCTGTTCGTCGCCTTCGGTGCGCTGCTGCTGACCACCGCCTGACGGCGTCCCGGATTTTCGCGACGGTGACATTCGGCCGCCACACCCTGGGGCGCCGGCTGATTCGGCGGCTCGCGCGGCGATTACGGCGACGAGATGGGCACGCAGCTCAGTCGGCCAGACCGGCGTCCTTGCTGCCGTAGGCCTTGCGGAGTTCGGGCTTGACGACCTTGCCGCTCGCGTTGCGCGGCAGTTCGCCGACGATCACCAGATCCTTCGGATGTTTGAAACGAGCGAGATTCTCGTTCAGGTGGGGCCCGAGTTCGGCGAGGGTCAGCTCGCCGGCCCCGTCGGCGAGTACGACGACGGCCACCGGTACCTCACCCCACTTCTCGTGCGCGCGACCGATCACCGCCGCTTCGGAGATCTTCGGATGTCCGTACAAGACGTTCTCGACCTCGGCGCAGTAGATGTTCTCGCCGCCGGAGATGATCATGTCCTTGGCCTGGTCGACGACGTAGAGAAATCCGTCCTCGTCCTGCCGGACCAGATCGCCGGAGTGGAACCAGCCTCCGCGGAACGCCTCCGCGGTGCCCTGCGGGTTCTGCCAGTAGCCCTTCATCAGATTCGGTCCGCGATAAACGATTTCGCCGACCTCGCCGGGCTGCACATCGTTCATCATGGGGTCGACGATGCGCGCGGTCACCGCGGGCACCACCTTGCCGATGGAACCGATCTTGCGCAGCGCGTCCTTACCGTCGAGCACGCACGTCACGGGAGACATCTCGGTCTGCCCGAACGCGGTCGTGTTGAGCGCCTCCGGGAAAGTCTCGTTCATCGCCGTGAGCACCGTGTCCGAGGCCGGTGCGGCTCCCCAGCTGATCGTCCGCAGCGCCAGATCGCGCGGCCTGGCCCGCTGCGCCGCGCATACCGCCTGCCACTGGGCAGGGACCATGAACACCGAGGTCGTACCCTCGCGCTCCATCGTGTCGAGCATGTCGTCGGCGTCGAACGAGCCCAGCGGGTGAATCACCGAGCGCACGCCCCGGTAGAACACCGGCGCGAAGGCCGCGAGCCCGGCGATGTGGAAGATGGGCGGTACGACCGACGCGACGTCGTCGTCCGAACCGCCGGCCGCCGCGTTGATCGTGGTCACCGCCTGCGCATGCAGGTTGGTGTGAGTGAGCATGGCGCCCTTGGGTTTTCCGGTGGTGCCCGAGGTGTACATGATGAGCGCGACGGTGTCCTCGGGCACATCGATCTCGGGCGGTTCGGGCGGGCCCTCGGTCAGGATCGCCTCGTAGTCGAGATGTTCCGGATCCGCACCGGCGTCGACCACGATCATGGTGTCGATCGCGCCGGTGGACGCGCGTACCGCGTCCATCAGCGGTGCGAGCAGGTTCTCGGTGACGACGACCTTCGCGCCGCTGTCGCCGACCAGGTACGACACCTCGGCCGGGCTCATCCGGATGTTGACCGGCACCGGGATCGCACCGATCAGGTTGGCCGCCAGCACCGCCTCGATGTACTCGGTGCGATTCAGCAGCGCCATCAGCACCCGGTCACCGAACCGCACCCCGCGACGATGCAGGGCCGCGGCGAAGGCGCGCGACCGATCGTCGAGCGCGCGCCACGTGGTCGACTTGCCGAGATACGTGATCGCCGTGCGCTCCGGCGTCATCAACGCATGGCGATGTACCTGGTTGTTCCAGTGGTTACGACGCGAGCGCAAGGGCTCGGTGATGGCTTCGTTCGTCGACTGCGTGGTGGCGGTCATGCTCACTCCTGTCGCCGCGGCCCGATGGACCTGAGCTGCTGCGTATTACGTGCCCTGGGTCACACAGTAGCGAGATGACGGCATCTCCGCCCGGGATGAGCAATGTGCGGCGGGGTGACATCACATTCGTCGGCATCGCCTGCCGAACCCGGCAGACATGCGAGAATATGACTCTCATATAGAATAATCATATTCTCATCAGAACGATCTACGCATGACCGAGCGCGACACGACCATCGAACCAGTGGACAGTTTCCGCGACCGAGCTCGCCGCTGGCTCCGAGAGAACCTGCCGCCGGCGACCGAGCACTTCGTCGGCGCGTTCGACGACGCCGTCTGGACCCGTCATCGCGGGCTGCAGCGGACCCTGTTCGACGGCGGGTTCGCCGGTATCTGTTTCCCGAAAGAGTATGGCGGACAGGGGCTCACACCCGTCCATCAGCGGGCGTTCAGTGAGGAGTCGCTCGGCTACGAGATGCCACTGGCGCTCAATGTGCCGACCTTGGCCATCTGCGCGGCGACGCTGCTGGATCTGGGGACCGAACAGCAGAAGCGCACGCGGCTGCCCGCGGTGCTGCGGGGCGAGGAGGTCATGGTGCAATTCCTGTCCGAACCCCGCGGCGGGTCGGACCTGGCCGGGCTGATCACCCGCGCGGACCACGACGGCGGCGAATGGGTTCTCAACGGCACCAAGATATGGAGTTCGGGCGCGTACGCCGCCGATTACGGGCTCTGCCTGGCCCGCACGAATTGGGATGTGCCCAAACATCAGGGGCTCACGCTCTTCCTCGTGCCCACGACCGCACCGGGCCTGACCATCCGCCGGATCAAGCAGGTCACCGGGTCGGTCGAATTCTGCGAGGAGTTCTTCGATGACGTCCGGCTGCCCGCGGACTCGGTGGTGGGCGAGGTGAGCGGCGGTTGGGCCGCCGCCACCACACTGCTGCACCACGAACGCGCGGCGGTGGGCGGCAGCTCCCCATACCTCAGCGGGGACCAAGCGCATCTCGGCGGCGAGGCCGACGCCCTGGTCGAATTGGCCCGCGGCACCGGATGTCTCGACGATCCCAGCGTGCGGGAGGACATCGGCGCCGTGCGGGCGATGCGCATCGTCCGGGACCAGTTGATCGAGCACGTCGCCGATGCGATCGCCGACGGCGCACTGCCCCCGGCGGCAGGTTCGCTCGTCCGCCTGCTCGGCGCCGAAACGACCTGGCTGCAAACGGATTCCGCAGTGCGAATCGCCGGTACGGCGGCGGCCATCGGCGCGGCCGACGGTCCCGGCACCGGACAGGTCGGCATCGATTACCTGTTTCGCAACGCGGCGGGCCTGGGCGGCGGCAGCACCGAGATGGCTCGCAACCTGATCAGCGAACGACTGCTGGGCATGCCCCGCGAGTACGCCGCCGACCGCGATGTTCCGTTCAATCAGGTCCCCCGGGGACGCTGACGCCGGGCGCGCGGAGCCGGACCGCCACGACCCGACCTGCGCACCGATCCGCTGTCACCGTGCCGGCGTGAGTACGATCCTGCCGAAGACCTCGCCGTCCGCCATCCGCCGATGCGCCGCGGCGGCCTGGTCCAGGGGAAGCACCTCGTGCACAACCGCTTTCACCTCACCCCGGCCGGCGGCGGCGAACAGATCGGCGGTGACCGACCGCCGATCGGGGATGGGAACGGTGTCGGCGCTGAAGGTGGCGAACGACATCGACTTCTGGAACGCCGCGATCATTTCCTTACCGAAATCCGCCGGTGGCCAACCGGCCATGACACCGACGACGACCATCCGGCCGTTCGGCTCGAGCTTGTCGAAGAAAGCGGGCAGACCCGGCCCGGCAACGATGTCGACGATGACGTCGTAGCTCGCCGGAGCGTCCGCCGGGCCCCGGCCGGCGCGGTCCAGCACATGCGTCGCGCCCAGTTCGCGGAGGCGGTCACCGCGCGCGGCCGAGGACGTCGTCACCGTCACCGCACTCGCACCGGACCGTGCCGCGAACTGCACCGCCATCACCCCGATACCTCCGGCGGCCCCGCGTATCAGAACCGACTCACCGGGCGCGAAATGCGCATGGCGCAAAGCGAAATGGGCCACCATGCCCGAACTGCCCAGAGTCACCGCAGCCGCCGCCGACACCGCTTCCGGTAGCGGGATGAGACTTTCGGCGGAGGTGACGACCTGTTCGGCATAGCCGCCGCCCACACTGGTGAACGCCCATACCCGCCGCCCGACCCAGGCGGCGTCGACGCCCTCGCCGACGGCGGTCACGGTGCCCGCGACCTCGCTGCCCAGGATGTGACCCGAGCCGAACCCGTAGTCGCCCAGGGCGCCGCTCCGGATCAGCGCGTCGACGCCGCCCACGCCGATTGCCTCGGTCGCGATCGATACCTGCCCGCCGAGCGGACTCGGCTCGGGCAGTTCCACCACCGCCAGACCCTCGGGACTGCCGAACTCTTCGACCATCACTGCCTGCACTGGTATCTCCGTGTTCTCTTCGATCGGAACCGACCAGCGGACCGTAACGGACGCCCCCGTCCGTTTAGCTAAAGTGAGAGCGGTGACCGCTCATTTGCCTCACAACCTGCGCTCCGACGCCCGGGACAACCGCGAACGCATCCTGGACGCGGCTCGCTCGATATTCGTCACCGACGGCCTGGAGGTGCCGATCCGGGCGATCGCGCGCCGCGCCGAGGTCGGCCCCGCCACCGTCTACCGCCATTTCCCGACCAAGGAGATGTTGATCGCGGAGGCGTTCACCGATCAGATGCTCGCCTGCCGATCCATCGTGGACGACGGGCTGGCCGACCCGGACCCGTGGCGCGGCTTCTGCGGCGCGGTCCAGCGGTTGTGCGAGTTGCAGGCGCGTGACCACGGCTTCACCGCGGCCTTCATGTCCACATTTCCGCATGCGATGGACTTCGCCGCGATCCGCACGTCCTCGCTGGCCGGCGCGGCCGAGCTGATCCGCCGCGCGAGGGACAGCGGCCGACTACGGGCCGATATCGTCCTGGACGACCTGATCCTGATGATCATGGCCAACAACGGGATTCACGCGAATACGCCCGCCGCGCGCCTGGCGGCCTCCCGTCGCTTCGCCGCCCATATGCTCCAGGCGTTCCAGGCCGCGCCCGCGTCCGCACCGCTGCCACCGGCACCCCGACTGGTGCCCGCGGTATCGTCGGCCCGACCCGCGCGCGCCAACGAGAAACACGGTTGACCAAGGGTTTTCGCCCGCCGCCGAGCGACTACGTCAGGGCAGGACCTGCGGCACCACGCCCGGATTCGCCGCCCCGACGAGGGCGCCGATCAGACTCCCGATGGCCGAACCGGCGGAACCCGTCACCGACCCCGTCGCCAAACCGACGGCCGATCCGATCGCGGAGCCGACCGAACCGCCCAGAGACGCGCCGTTCAGCACCGGATCGGGAACCAGCGCATTCGGATTCGTCGCGGTGTCCTGGGTCAGCGGAATACCGGCGACCGGCGCGGCGGCCCTGCCGGTATCCGCGGCGGCGGCCCCGGCGAATGCGGCCGATGCGGCCAATGACAGAGCCACGACCGCCGCCGCACGCCGAACAGTGCACAGGGTGTTACCGAGCATTTCCCCAACTTTCCGCCCGCCGGCGCAACCGAGGGCACAACGAATGACCCGGCACGCGGACCGGTTCGGATCAGTGACGGCCGCCAGAGGTGCAGCAGGACTCCGGCCGATGCCGAGTCATCCAACCATACTGTGCGACACGAGATCTCAAGACGTCCCGCGATAACATGTTGGCGTATGAGCGATTACGGATCAGGCGTCGGCGACACTCGACGGACCGTCGGCCGCCCCGCCCGATCAGCCGTCGAGACGGCGCATGTGTTTCGAAAACCTACTGCCGCACAACCACTTCAGGCACGATGGCCACGAGCGTTCGAAACCCTCGGGTTCGAACCAGAAGCGCAGCGCCGCCGGGCCGGATGTCGCCGGTCCGGATATCCGACGCGGCGGCGGCCTTCAGGAGGTCGGGCCGGATGCGGAAGCGGTCCGGGCGGTCGGCAGTTTGATCGCCGACAGGTACATCTCCAGAACCGGCCGGTAGAGGTCGATGTCGACCAGCTCGCTGCCCAGTACGACCGAATCGCTGGTGGCGATGAGCGCGTGCGCGAAGGTCAGCGGCGGAATCAGCAGGGTTCCGCCGATTCGGTCGAGACCCTCGGTGACGAAGGCCCCCAATTCCTCGGCGACCTCCGTGCGTTTGGCCTCGACTCGTGCGCGCGCCTCGGGATTGCGGATCAGATACAGCGTGAACTCGTGCCCGAGGGCGGCGTGCTCGACGCCCCGATCATGGCCGAGCTGACGCCATCGGTGGGCGATTTCGTCGAGTTCGCGAGGGCCCACCTCGCCCGCACCGGACAGCACCTCGGTGAAAGTGTCGAAGTAGCGGCGCCAGTACCGGTCGCTCAGGGCCAGGAAGAGCTCTTCCTTCGTCGCGAAGTGCTTGTAGACCGCGCCTTTGGTGTAACCGGCCGCGGACGCGATGTCATCGATGGTCGCGGCCGTGAACCCCTTCTCCGCGAACACTTCCTGCGCGGCGTCCAGAAGCAGTGCCCGAGTGCGCTCGAGCCGTCGCTCCTTCGTCCAGCGCTCCACCATGTCAGCGATTATGCCATGAATCTCAGGGACCAATTGACCCCTCAGATACTCGTGGGTATCTCGAGCTGACCCACCGAGCAATCACCACCCGACAGGCAATTCGTACACCCCGTACGCCAGGCGATCGCGTTTGAACTCGATGCGATCGATCGTCGTCGCCAGGTGCAGCGTCGGAATGCGACGGAACAGGGTGCCGAAAATGATCTGCAGTTCCGCGCGAGCGAGCTGCTGCCCGACACACTGGTGTCGTCCGAATCCGAAGGCCAGGTGCCGGTCGGCATTCACCCGGCGGACATCGATCTGTTCCGGATGCTCGAAGATGTCCTGGTCCCAGTTCGCGGGTGCGAGATCGATGATGACGCCCTCCCCCGCCCGTATCGTCACATCACCCAACTCGATGTCCTGCAATGCGATTCGCCGCTGCCCGTTCTGCACCACACTCAGGTGCCGCAGTAGCTCCTCGACAGCGTTCGCAAGCACCCGGGTGTCGGTGGCCTCGCGAATCACGGCTGCCTGATCGGGGTTCTCCAGAAGCGCGAGTGTGCCGAGGCCCACCATATTGGCGCTCGTCTCATGTCCGGCGATGAGCAGGCCCACACCCTGCATGGCCGCCTCGCGAATATCGATCTCCCCCGCCCGAACCCGTTCTGCCATATCGGATATCGCGTCCTCGCCGGGATTGTCGAGTTTGGTTTCGACCAGCCGCGTCATGAACCGCATCTGGTCGATTCTGTTCTGCCGGGTCTGTTCATCGGTCGCATCCCGGAGCAGCCCGACCTCGCTGTGCCGGCGGAAGAGCGCCTGGTCCTCGGGTGGGACGCCGAGCAGGGCGCCGATAACCAGGGAGGGTACCGGCAACGCCAGCGTGGAGATGAGATCGGCCGGGCGGGGACCGGCCAGGATGGCGTCGATATGTTCGTCGGCGAGTTGCTGGATCGCCGGGCGCAGCGCCTCGACCCGCTTGGCGGTGAACGGTTTGGTCATCATCCTGCGGTATCGAGAATGCTCGTCCGCATCCCGGTTGAACACCGACGCCGGACGACTGTGCGCCATCGCCCGCATGGCCTGGTTCCAGTGCGGAAATCCGGGGAGGCGATCATCGACGCTCACCCGCGGATCAGCGAAAAGCACGCCGCGATATTCCCAGCGACGCCGCGGACGTCACGGCTCTGATCACACGAGATCGGTTGCGGCGCCGCAATTCTGCGGCCACCGCCACGGCCCGTTCCCCCACGCCCTGCGTATGACCGGATCGGTATCGAGCCGCGACTTCCAGATCACCACGTCCGAGGCACTGTCGAATACCCGTCGCTACCAGTGCGGCACGCATGGCCGGTCGGCAAGGTACCGACAACGGAACTCGTGGGCGAGCGGCGCCGGCCGAACTGCGGGATCGAGCTGTCCGGTTCGAAAGTCGCGGGCCGGGTGCCGGGACTCGGTGGTCCCGGCACATCAGACGTATGCGTAGGGCAGTCCATTGCTGGTACCACCCAGCGTGGTGGCCGTGACCTGGACGGTACCGGTGCCGGCGGGGGCGACGGCGGTGATCTGGGTATTGGAGTTGACGGTGAACGAGGTGGCCGGGGTGGCACCGAAGCTCACCGCGGTGGCGGTGCTGAGTCTGTTGCCGGTCAGGATGACAGTATTGCCGCCGGCCGCCGGCCCCGAGCTCGGGGTGAGGGAGTTGAGCACCGGGGTTTCGATGTAGGTGTATGGCAGCCCATTGCTGGTGCCGCCGGCACCCCTGACGGTGACCAGGACCGTGCCGGTTCCGGCCGGCGTGACGGCTCTGATCTGTGTGTCCGATTGGACGGTGAAGGAGGCGGCCGGAGTGCTGCCGAAGAATACCGCGGTGGCGCCGGTGAATCCGGTGCCGGCGATGGTGACGTTCCTGCCACCCGCCGACGCCCCTTGGGGTGGGTTGAGCGAACTGAGAGTCGGCGCCGCGATGTAGGTGTAGAGCACGGCATTGCTGGTACCGCCGGGTGTGGTGACGGTGACCGCGACCGATCCGGGTGAACCGGCGGGGACGACGGCGGTGATCTGAGTGGCGGACACCACTGTGAACGAGGTCGCCGGGGTGGTTCGGAAAGTTACCGCGGTGGCCCCGGTGAATCCGGTACCGGTGAGAGTGACAGTGTTCCCACCTGCTTGGGGTCCTTGGTTGGGGACGATCGAGGTGAGGGTGGGCGCGGGGACGTAGGTGTAGGTCACCGGGTTGCTGGTGCCCCCGGGGGTGGTGACGGTGATGCTGACCGAGCCCGTTCCCGCGGGCACGACCGCGGTGATCTGGGTGCCGGAGACGACGGTGAACGACACCGCCGGGTTCGCACCGAAATGGACCGCGGTGGTGCCGGTGAGATTGGCGCCGGTGAGGGTGACGGTGTTCCCACCAGTTTGCGGTCCCTGGTTGGGCACGACCGAGGTCAGGGTGGGCGTTTGGACGTAGGTGTAGGTCACCGGGTTGCTGGTGCCGCCAACGGTGGTGACGGTCGTGTTGACCGAGCCCGTGCCGGCGGGGACGACCGCGGTGATCTCGGTATCGGAGACGACGGTGAACGACACCGCCGGGTTCGGCCCGAAGTGGACCGTGCTCGCACCGGCGAATCGCGTGCCGGTGAGGGTGACGGTATTGCCACCGGCGACTGGGCCTTGGTTGGGGGTGACAGCGGTCAGGGTGGGTGCGGGGATGTAGGTGTAGAAGAGCGGGTTACTGGTGCCGCCGACCGATGTCACGGTGACCGCGGCGGTGCCGGTGCGCGCGGGGGCGACGGCGGTGATCTGGGTATCGGACACCACGGTGAACGACGTCGCCGCGTTCGGGCCGAAGTGGACGGCGGTGGTGCCGGTGAATCCGGTGCCGGTCAAAGTGACTGTATTGCCGCCGGTTTCGGGTCCCTGGTTCGGAGCGATCGAGGTGAGAGTGGGCGCGGGCACGTAGGTGTAGAACACCGGGGCGCTGGTGCCACCCGGGGTGGTGACAGTGGCCCCGACCGACCCGGTCCCCGCGGGGGCGACCGCGGTGATCTGGGTGTCGGAGATGACGGTGAACAAGATCGCCGCGTTCGGGCCGAAGTGGACGGCGGTGGCGCCGGTGAATCCGGTGCCGGTCAAAGTGACTGTGTTGCCGCCGGTTTCGGGTCCCTGGTTCGGAGCGATCGAGGTGAGAGTGGGCATGGGGACGTAGGTGTAGGTCACCGGATTGCTGGTGCCACCAACGGTCGTGACAGTGACATTGGCGGTGCCTGTACCGGCGGGCACGACGGCGGTGATGTCGGTATCGGACACCACGGTGAACGACGTCGCCAGGGCCGCACCGAAATGCACCGCAGTAGCACCAGTGAACCCACCACCGGTCAAAATGACCGTATTACCACCAGTTTCGGGACCCTGGTCGGGGGTCACTGCAGCCAGGGTGGGTGCGGGGATGTAGGTGTAGAAGACCGGATTACTCGTGCCACCGATCGCGGTCACGGTGACCGCGGCAATACCAGTGCGCGCAGGAGCGACGGCCGTGATCTGAGTATCGGACACGACAGTGAACGACGTCGCCAGGGTCACACCGAAATGCACCGCAGTAGCACCGGTGAACCCAGTACCGGTCAAAGTGACCGTGTTGCCACCGGTTTCGGGTCCCTCGTTGGGCACGACCGAGCTCAGGGTGGGTGCGGGAACATAGGTGTACGGCACCGGGACGCTGCTACCACCCGGAG
>NZ_BDCC01000065.1 GCF_001613305.1 Nocardia vaccinii NBRC 15922 | reverse complement strand
TTCTGCTCAAGGAACTCCAGTCCCTGTGCCTGAACGTGGAGGTGCTGTCCTCGGACGGCGCGGCCATCGAGATGCGCGACGGCGATGACGAGGACCTGGAACGGGCCGCCGCGAACCTGGGCATCAACCTGTCCCGCAACGAAGCCGCCACGGTAGACGATCTGGCGCAGTGATTTTGGTCCCGTTCCCCCTGCTCACCCGGCCGCGCGCCGGGCGAGCAGGGCGGGCGGGGCACCTGTTCACGACGATTGAGAACTTGCTCGAAATCAATCCCGACAGGGGAAAGGAAGTTACGTGCTAGACGTCAACTTCTTCGATGAACTCCGGATCGGCCTGGCTACCGCCGAAGACATTCGCAATTGGTCTTTCGGCGAGGTCAAGAAGCCGGAGACCATCAACTATCGCACGCTCAAGCCGGAGAAGGACGGCTTGTTCTGCGAGAAGATCTTCGGTCCCACCCGGGACTGGGAGTGCTACTGCGGTAAGTACAAGCGCGTGCGCTTCAAGGGCATCATCTGTGAGCGCTGTGGCGTCGAGGTGACTCGCGCCAAGGTGCGCCGTGAGCGGATGGGCCACATCGAGCTGGCCGCCCCGGTCACCCACATCTGGTACTTCAAGGGCGTGCCCTCGCGTCTGGGCTACCTGCTGGACCTGGCGCCGAAGGATCTCGAGAAGATCATCTACTTCGCCGCCTACGTCATCACCGCTGTCGACAACGATCTGCGCCACAACGAGCTGTCCACGCTCGAGGCGGAGATGGAGGTCGAGAAGAAGGCCGTCGCCGATCAGCGCGACGCCGATCTCGAGGCCCGCGCCCAGAAGCTCGAGGGTGATATCGCCGAGCTCGAGGCCGAGGGCGCCAAGTCCGACGTGCGCCGCAAGGTCAAGGACGGCGGCGAGCGCGAGATGCGTCAGCTGCGCGACCGCGCCCAGCGTGAGCTGGACCGGCTGGACGAGATCTGGACCACGTTCACCAAGCTGGCCCCCAAGCAGCTGATCGTGGACGAGGTGCTGTACCGCGAGCTGCAGGACCGCTACGGCGAGTACTTCACCGGTGCGATGGGCGCCGAGGCGATCCAGAAGCTGATGGAGACCTTCGACATCGCGGCCGAGGCCGAGAACCTGCGCGAGACCATTCGCACGGGTAAGGGCCAGAAGAAGCTGCGCGCGCTCAAGCGCCTGAAGGTCGTCGCGGCGTTCCAGACCAACGGCAACTCGCCGATGGGCATGGTTCTGGACGCTGTTCCGGTGATCCCGCCGGAGCTGCGCCCGATGGTTCAGCTCGACGGTGGCCGCTTCGCCACCTCCGACCTGAACGACCTGTACCGCCGCGTGATCAACCGCAACAACCGCCTCAAGCGACTGATCGATCTGGGCGCGCCCGAGATCATCGTCAACAACGAGAAGCGGATGCTGCAGGAGTCCGTGGACGCGCTGTTCGACAACGGCCGTCGCGGCCGCCCGGTGACCGGTCCCGGTAACCGCCCGCTGAAGTCCCTGAGCGATCTGCTCAAGGGTAAGCAGGGTCGTTTCCGGCAGAACCTGCTCGGTAAGCGCGTCGACTACTCCGGCCGTTCGGTCATCGTCGTCGGCCCGCAGCTCAAGCTGCATCAGTGCGGTCTGCCCAAGCTGATGGCGCTGGAGCTGTTCAAGCCGTTCGTGATGAAGCGTCTGGTCGATCTGAACCACGCGCAGAACATCAAGTCCGCCAAGCGGATGGTCGAGCGGCAGCGGCCGCAGGTGTGGGATGTCCTGGAAGAGGTCATCGCCGAACACCCCGTGCTGCTGAACCGCGCGCCCACCCTGCACCGGCTGGGTATCCAGGCCTTCGAACCACTTCTGGTGGAAGGCAAGGCAATTCAGCTGCACCCGTTGGTGTGTGAGGCGTTCAACGCCGACTTCGACGGTGACCAGATGGCCGTGCACCTGCCGCTGTCGGCGGAGGCGCAGGCCGAGGCCCGCATCCTGATGCTGTCCTCGAACAACATCCTGTCCCCGGCCTCGGGTCGTCCGCTCGCCATGCCTCGTCTGGACATGGTCACCGGCCTGTACTACCTGACCCGGAGGGTCGAGGGTGCCAAGGGCGAGTACCGCGAGGCCACCAAGGACGAGCCGGAGTTCGGCGTGTACTCCTCGCCGGCCGAGGCGCAGATGGCGGTCGACCGCGCCGAGCTGACCGTGCAGTCGCAGATCAAGGTGCGGCTGACCGATCAGCGTCCGCCGCGGGCGATCGAGACGGAGCTGTTCCCGCAGGGCTGGCAGCCCGGTGACGCGTGGACCGCCGAGACCACCCTGGGTCGTGTGCTGTTCAACGATCTGCTCCCCGCGGACTACGCGTTCATCAACGAGCCGATGCCGAAGAAGCGTCAGGCCACGATCATCAACGATCTGGCCGAGCGCTATCCGATGATCGTGGTCGCGCAGACCGTCGACAAGCTCAAGGACGCCGGGTTCTACTGGGCCACGCGTTCGGGTGTGACGGTCTCGATGTCCGACGTGCTGGTGCCGCCGGAGAAGGCCGACATCATGGAGCGGTACGAGGGTCTGGCCGACGGGATCGAGAAGAAGTACCAGCGTGGTGCTCTCGATCACCAGGAGCGGAACAACGCGCTGGTCAAGATCTGGCAGGAGGCCACCGAAGAGGTCGGCGCCGCGCTGCGCCGCCACTACCCGGCCGACAACCCGATCATCACGATCGTCGACTCGGGCGCCACGGGTAACTTCACCCAGACCCGTACCCTCGCCGGTATGAAGGGCCTGGTGACGAACCCGAAGGGTGAGTTCATCCCGCGGCCGATCAAGTCCTCGTTCCGTGAGGGCCTGACGGTTCTGGAGTACTTCATCAACACCCACGGTGCGCGAAAGGGTCTGGCCGACACCGCGCTTCGCACCGCCGACTCGGGTTACCTGACCCGTCGTCTGGTGGACGTGTCGCAGGACGTCATCGTGCGCGAGACCGACTGTGGCACCGAGCGCGGTATCACCGTCGCGATCGCGGAGAAGCAGGCCGACGGCTCGATCATCCGCGACGCCCACGTCGAGACCAGCACCTACGCCCGGACGCTGGCCGCCGACGCGCTCGACGCCAACGGCAATGTGGTGGTGGAGAAGGGTCACGATCTCGGCGACCCGGCCATCGAGGCGCTGCTGGAGGCGGGTGTCACCGAGGTGAAGGTTCGCTCCGTGCTGACCTGCACCACCGGCACCGGCGTGTGCGCGACCTGCTACGGACGTTCGATGGCAACCGGCAAGCTGGTCGACATCGGTGAGGCCGTGGGTATCGTCGCCGCGCAGTCCATCGGTGAGCCCGGTACCCAGCTGACCATGCGCACCTTCCACCAGGGTGGTGTCGCCGGTGACGACATCACCGGTGGTCTGCCCCGCGTGCAGGAGCTGTTCGAGGCTCGCGTGCCCAAGGGCAAGGCGCCGATCGCCGAGGTCTCGGGCCGAATCCGGCTCGAGGACGACGACCGCTTCTACAAGATCACCATCATTCCGGACGACGGTTCGGACGAAGTGGTCTACGACAAGCTGTCGAAGCGTCAGCGTCTGCGGGTGTTCAAGCACGACGACGGCTCCGAGCGCCTGCTCGCCGACGGCGACCACGTCGAGGTCGGCCAGCAGTTGCTGGAGGGCTCGGCCGATCCGCACGAGGTGCTGCGCGTGATGGGTCCGCGTCAGGTGCAGGTCCACCTGGTCCACGAGGTCCAGGAGGTCTACCGGTCGCAGGGTGTGTCCATCCACGACAAGCACATCGAGGTCATCGTCCGGCAGATGCTGCGGCGCGTCACGATCATCGATTCGGGTGCGACGGAGTTCCTGCCCGGTTCGCTGGTGGAGCGTTCGGAGTTCGAGGCGGTCAACCGTCGCGTCATGGCCGAGCACGGCGATGCCGCGTCGACCGCGTCGGGGCGTCCGGTGCTGATGGGTATCACCAAGGCGTCGCTCGCGACGGATTCGTGGCTGTCGGCGGCCTCCTTCCAGGAGACCACCCGCGTGCTCACGGATGCCGCGATCAACTGCCGCTCCGACAAGCTGATCGGCCTGAAGGAGAACGTGATCATCGGTAAGTTGATCCCGGCCGGTACCGGTATCAACCGCTATCGCAACATCCAGGTCCAGCCGACCGAGGAGGCCCGCGCGGCCGCCTACGCGGTGCCGTCCTACGACGACACCTACTACACCCCGGAGGGCTTCGGCCAGACCACGGGTGCGGCGGTTCCGCTGGACGACTACGGTTTCAGCGACTACCGGTAATCCGGTAGGAGACAACACAATCCGCCCCGCCTCGGTTATCCGAGGCGGGGCGGTTGTCGTATGTGTGGGGATTGTAGTGCTGTACGGTTTCGTGGTGTTCAGATTGGGTCAGTTCCATTGTGCACCTGCAGGTTTCGGTAGAGTATCAATGTAAACTGTTGTGCTGCAACAGTTTAGAATTCATGCGCGTGGACTATCGCTGGGTCTGGCTGTATGCTTCGGACATGCTTGCCGACATGATGCGATCGCCTCGGGAGCCTGAGATGGACCGCCGTGAGATCGTCGAGCGGCTGCGTGAGGGGTTTGCCCAGTTGGCTGCGAATCCTGATTCATCCCGCATCTACACTCGTGAAGATTTGTTGCGGGAAGTTTTTTTCGACCGGTACCCTGCTGCTATGGCCGTCGCTGCGCACCATCAACCAGAGGAGCCGATTCGCTCTCGGTTGGTGTCGCTGCCAGTGCCTCCGCCCGAAGGGTTTACCACCGCTGACCTGCCTCGCCTGATCGAAGTGGTCGACGGCAGCTTCGAGTTGGAGGACGGACAAGTCGTGATGATGGCGCCTGCCACGCATTGGCACGATGAAGTGGTCTATGCGCTTAAATTTGCGTTGCGAGCGATTGCCCCTCGCGAGTTTGTTATCGCTACAGAAAAAGGTATCGACCTCGTCGAAAGCGCGCCCGAGCCAGACGTGCTGGTTGTCTCTCGCGAGGCGGTTACCGCTGGCAGCCTGATGTTCGATCCTTCAGATGTGCACCTCGCCGTCGAGGTCGTCTCACCCAATACGAAGACCAAGGACCGCAAACTGCGGCCGGTGCAATACGCCGAAGCAGGCATCAAATGCTTCTGGCGGGTCGAGAACGAGGACGACGAAATGGTCGTCTACGCCTTCGAATTACTTCCCGAGGGCGGTCAGTACGTGCCCAGCGGTGTCTTCCGCAAGCAACTGCGTCTCGATCGCCCGTTTCCGATCGACGTTGAACTACCCGAAATCACCTGGTGACCGAAGGCTGCTCGCCCGGCGCAGCTGTGAAGGGGCAAGCCCTGGCGCACAAGCGATTCAGCCGCGAATCGGTCGAATGTCCGCTGCAACCCGGACGCCCGTAAGGGGTTCGGCGCATCGGAGGGTTTTCGACCCAACAGCCTGATACCAGTCGCGCCGTGTGGGTGGAGCCGTCTCCTCTTCTTGCGCGCGGCTCCGGCGGAACCGAGTCGAAGGGCAAGCAGTCAAAGGACAAGCTTCACGCATGGACAGCGTTCCTCATCCACTGTATGAAAAGTAGAACGTGTTTCACTTGGGATGGGAGTAGTCGTGGACAGTGCCGTGGGTGAGCTGGTGTGGGGCGGGTTTCAGAAGTTGGGGTTCATCCAGTACGCGGGGATGGAGAACGTCGAGTACCGGGAGGGGTGCAATGTCGTGCAGATGGCGCCCAGGCCCGAGCATCTGAATCACAACGGTGATCTGCATGCGGCGATGCTGTTCGGGCTGGCCGAGACCGCGGCCATGGGTGCCTCGATCTCCGGGATCGTGGATCTGATGGGGGATGCGTTCATCGTCGCGCGGGACGGGCGCATCGAATATCTGGCGCGGGCGAAGGGAGAGGCGGGGCCGATCCGCGCCACCTCCGAATTGAACGCCGAGGAGTTGAAGCAGATGCGCGAGGACATCCTGGCGGGCGCCCCGGTCGAACTCTCCGTGCCGGTCGACATCACCGACAACACCGGAAAGTCCGTCGCCGCAGCAACTTTCACCGCCGTCATCCGCCCGCGCCGCAAGTAGCACATCGCTCGGCCCCCGGTCCGACCTGCGGACGGGGGCCGTGCTGTGCCGTGCTGCGCCCGGCCGAGCTGTGCTGCGCCGTCGTCGGGCACGGCGGCCGGTGGAACCGCCGTGACTCTCACCGGGACGGGTCTGACCGGCGTGACCGCGGTGAATTTCGGGGCCACACCGGCGAGTTCGTTCTTCGTGAACTCCGCCACGCAGATCACTGCTGTATCCCCGGCCGAGGCGGCGGGGACGGTGTCGATCACCGCGACAACCCCGTGCCGTGCCGCGCTGTGCCGTGCCGTGCCGTGCCGCGCTGTGCCGTGCTGCGCTGGGCCGAGCCGTGCCGGGCCGTGCCGGGCTGTGCCAGGCCTTGTCGGGCGGTGCCGCACGGGATGTGCTGCGGCCGGGCGGTCACAGGCCGCGGCTCAGTTCTCGCTGTCCAACAGTGCCATCTGCGCGGGCGCGTACCGATCGCCGGCGACCTGATCGGCGGGTACGGCCGCCTCGATCGCGGCGAGTTCCTCGGGGGACAAGGCGATATCGAGTGCGCCGATCGCCTCGGTGAGGCGGTCGCGCCGGCGGGCGCCGATCACGGGGACGATATCGCGGCCCTGCGCCAGAACCCAGGCGATGGCCAGTTGCGCGACACTCGTGCCGCGACGTTCCGCGATGGCGGCCAGCGCATCGACCAGGCGCAGATTCGCCGTGAGGTTCTCACCCTGGAATCGCGGGCTGAACGCTCGGAAATCGCCCGCGCCGAAGGTCGGCTTGCCGCGCAGTGAATCGCTCAGCAGCCCGCGCGAGAGGACGCCGTAAGCGGTGATCGAGGTGCCGAGCTCACGAGCGGTCGGCAGGATCGACGCCTCGATACCCCGCGAGATCAGCGAATATTCGATCTGCAGGTCCGCGATCGGGTGCACGGCCGCCGCACGGCGCAAGGTATCGGCTCCGACCTCGGACAGCCCGATGTGCCGTACGAATCCGGCCTGCACCATCTGCGCGATCGCCCCGATGGTGTCCTCGATCGGAACGTTCGGATCCAGCCGCGCGGGCCGGTAGACATCGATGTGGTCGACGCCGAGTCGTTGCAGGGAGTATCCCAGGAAGTTGCGGACCGCCGCGGGCCGCGCGTCGGTGCCGCCCCAGCTGTTGTCGGGTCCGCGCAACGCCCCGAATTTGACGCTGAGCAGGTAGTCCTCGCGTTTGCGGTCGGCAAGTGCGCGCCCGATCAGCATTTCGTTGTGGCCCATGGCATAGAAGTCGCCGGTGTCGATGAGGTTGACGCCCGCGTCGAGAGCGGCGTGGATGGTGGCGATGGATTCCTGTTCGTCGGCATGGCCGTACGAGCCGGACATTCCCATACCGCCGAGGCCGATGCGCCCGACCGACGGTCCGGTGGCGCCGAGCTGAACTTCTTCGATCGTGGTCATGGCGTCCATCGTGCGTGTGGATCCCAGGATCGGGGAGGGACGACACATCGGGGGATCGGCGATCCCTGGCTGCGCGCTCGGTGGCAGGGCACAGTGGGACGCATGGACCGCGACGAACTGGCCGACTTCCTGCGACGCCGCCGCGACCAGCTGCAACCCGCCGAGGTGGGTTTGCTGCCCGGTCACCGTCGGCGCACTCCGGGCCTGCGCCGGGACGAGGTCGCTCTGTTGGCGGGTATGTCCACCGACTACTACACCCGGTTGGAACAAGCGCGCGGCCCGCGGCCCTCGGAGCAGGTGCTCGGTGCGCTGGCCCGCGCGCTGCGGTTCACCGACGATGAGCGCGACTATCTGTTCCACCTGTGCGGGCATACCGCTCCGCATCGCGGTGGCGGTGACCGGCACGTCGGTCCGGGGCTGCTGTATCTGCTGTCCAAACTCGAGGACACCCCGGCCGCGGTGTGCTCGGATCTCGGTGAGGTGCTGGCGCAGAACCGGATGCACGTCCTGCTGATGGGCGACCACACCGGGTTCACGGGCCTGTCGCGGTATGCCCTGTGGCGTTGGTGCACGGATCCGGACGCCGGACGCAAATTCCCCGAGGAGGATCGGGATCGCCTGATCCGCAAGCATGTCGCCGATCTGCGGGCCACGGCCGCGCGCCGAGCGGGTGATGCCGACGTCGTCGGGCTGATCACCCGATTGCGTTCGGTGAGTCCGGAGTTCGAGAGAATGTGGACCGAACACGAAGTGGCGGTGCGGCTCTCGGATGCCAAGCGGATAATCCATCCCCGGGTGGGCTTTATGGATATGGTGTGCGAGACGCTGGTCACCCCGAACGTCACACAGAAACTGCTGGTCTATTATCCGCGCCCCGGCAGCGATGCCCAGGAGAAATTGGATCTCCTGCGCGTCATCGGAGTTCAGTCCATGGCTCCCGAAACCAATATCGGCACAACGATATTCGGAACACCCTGATTTCACCTCGCTCGGTCCCCGCCGCGCCACGTAGGCGCTGCCCGGATCGACGCCGGTGTCGAACTGTGCCGCAATCATTTTCGGACGGCGGCGTTGAATGCACCGAGCTGTGCTGCCCCGTCGCAGCCGAACGAGAAGCGGGTGCCGCACCCGCTGCCGAAGCCGGGGCTCAGACGGCCCGGCGCTTGCGCGGTTTCAACCGGAGGTTGGGGAGCGGCGGCGCCGGGATGCGTTGTTCCGGAGGATGTCCCGCGATATCCGCGAAACGGGCGAGATCGCGTTTCTCCCAATCGTTCCGGGCTCGCTGGATCTCGTCGTGGCTGCGGGCCACGAAATTCCACCACATCACCAGATCCTCGCCGAACGGCTCGCCGCCGATCAGGATCACATGCGCGCCGGCACCGCTGGACAGTGACAGTTCCGCGCGGTCGCTGCCCAGATACAGCAGCGGTCCGGCGGGCGCGGGGACGCCCGCGGCGGTCAGATCGCCGTCGATCACCAGCAGTGCGTGCTCGAATTCCGTTGCCAGCGGCAGATTTACCGCACTGCCGGGTTCGATGCGCAGATCCGCGCCGACGATCGGGCTGTAGACCGTCGCCGGGGAACTCACCCCGGCGAGCGATCCGATCAGCACGGTCGCCCGCAAGCCGGGAAGTTCCACGACGGGCAATTCGCGATGCTGATCGAAATGCGGCGCGATCTCCCGATCGCCGTCGGGCAGCGCGATCCAGAACTGGATGCCGTGCCCGGCGGGCGCGCCCGGCACCGTGTATTCCGAATGGGCGATGCCGTGTCCGGACGTCATCAGATTCAGTTGACCGGGCTCGATCTCGACATCGGAGCCGATACTGTCCCGATGCCGAATCCGGCCCTCGAACGGCCAGGTCACGGTCTGCAGTCCGATATGCGGATGCGGATCGATATCCGGCGGCAGATCCGGGCTCGGCGCGGTGGAGCCGAAATGGTCGAGGAAGCACCACGCGCCGACGGTCGGCAGATCCCGCTGGGGCAGAACGCGATGCACGGTCACTCCGCGCACGCCACCCAGCGGCACCTCCCGGGACGGATAGCTGTCGGTTCGCGGTCCGGGGCCGGGGGTGGCTTCACAGATCGCCGCCTCGGGATGCGCCTCGAGGTTGCTCAACGCTGGATGCCTTTTCCTACCACGTGATCATCATATTCCGGATGCTTGTCCAGCCAGCCCTTGATGAACGGGCAGCGCGGCACGATGGCCCGCCCACGCTCCACGACATCCTCGATCGCGGCCTCGGCCAGGACGCCGCCGAGGCCCTTACCCGCGTATTCGGTGTCGACCTCGGTATGGATGAAGACCGTGTCGTTCTCGCGCTCGCGGTATTCGGCGAATCCGGCCAGCCTGTCCTGGTACCAGATCTCGTAGCGCAACTGCGCATCGTTGCGCACAACCGATGCCGGCGTCGCCTGCTCGCTCACTCAGTTCTCCTTCCGCACTCGCACCGGATGCCTGCTCATGATCGATACGCGATTGAAGGCACCGATGGTCGTCGCGGCCCAGATGACCACGGATACTTGGTCGTCCGACATATGTTGTCGCGCAAGAGCATACTCACGCGTCAGGGTTTCCTCATCCGGGAGAGTGGTGGTCGTCTCGGCCAGGACGAGGGCGGCTCGCTGCACCGGTGTGAACAGGTCGCTGCGTCGCCATGCGGGCAGCACATCGAGTTGCTGCTGAGTTACTCCGGCCGCGATCGCGGCGCGGGAGTGCAGGTTCAAGCAGAACGGGCAACCGTTGAGCTGTGAGACGCGAACGTTCACCAGTTCCATCACGTCCCGATCCAGGCCCGCGGCCTCGGCGGCGTGCTGCACGGCGAGAGCTACCGCGCCGAGCGCGTGGAACGGCTCGGGGGTCTGCTTATCGATCCAGATGCGGGCTTCGGGTCCAGGTTGCATAGCGGTCGAATCGTAACCGCGCCCGGCATAGAGCGCGCGCCGCGCAGGTCGTCGGTGGTCCTCAGCCCTGGCCGCGGAGCCTGCGGCCGACCTCGCCCAGACCCTCGGCGATGGCGGTGAGCTGCTCGGAGGTCAACGGATCGAGGAACATCTCGCGCACCGCGGCGACGTGTCCGGGCGCGGCCCGCTCCAGCGTGCGCTGCCCGGATTCGGTGAGCACGGCGTAGACCGCGCGCATATCGGTGGGGCAGGAGCGTCGGCGGACCAGTCCGGCCTGTTCGAGCCGGTCGATCTGGTAGGTGAGCTTGCTCTTGGAATCCAGCAGCGCACCGGCCAGTTCGCTCATCCGCAGTTCGTGGTCGGGGGCGGCGGACAGCCGCACCAGAATTTCGTATTGCAGATGCGAGAGCCCGGAGTCGCGTTCGAGTTGCTGATCGAGACGGCGGTTGAGCAGCGCCGCGGTGGTCAAGAAGGTCAGCCAGGCGCTCTGCTCCTGCTGGTCGAGCCAGCGCGGACCACTCATCGCCCCAGGTTACCGGCCGATCGTTCGAAGTGGAATAACCTCGCGGACTCCTCTGTTCAAATTTGAACGGAACAGTTACCGGACCCGGAGCAGCTATGACATCGATCCTCGCAGGCGGCAATGCCGCGGCCGCGGTGCGAACCCGGGTGCGCATCCCGCTCACCTTCGCCGACGGGTACTCGATCGCCGCCGAGGTGGTCACCTTCGACGGACTGGTCGACGGCCGCGAACATCTGGCGCTGGTCCTGGGTGATCCCGGTCCGACGCCGCTGGTGCGACTGCATTCGGAATGTCTGACCGGTGATGTATTCGGCTCGGCCCGTTGCGATTGCGGACCACAGCTGCGCGAGGCGGTACAGCTGATCGCCGAGGCCGGCGGATACCTGCTCTACTTGCGGCAGGAGGGTCGCGATATCGGGCTCTACAACAAGCTCGACGCCTACGCGCTGCAGGATCAGGGGCTGGACACCTACCAGGCCAATACCGCGCTGGGCCTGCCCGAGGACGCCCGCGACTACACCGCCGCCGCGCAGATGTTGCACGCGCTGGAAGTCGGGGCGATCGAGCTGCTCACCAACAATCCGGACAAACCGCGGCAACTGCGCGCGCTGGGTGTGGACGTGCGCGTCACGGTGCCGACGGGCGTGCACTCGACGGCGCACAACCTTCGCTATCTGCGCGCCAAGGCCCAGCGCACCGGGCATACCATTCGATTGATCGGTTGAAAGGGTTCGCCATGTCCACCGCCGAGACCTCCGGGCGGATGCCCGCGTTGTATCTGAGCCACGGCGCTCCGCCACTGGCCGACGATCCGCTGTGGCCGGGGCAGCTGGCCGCCTGGTCGGCCGAATTGCCCAGGCCCACAGCGATTCTCGTGGTGTCAGCGCACTGGGAGGACGCGCCGGTGACGCTCGGTGCGACCGCGACCGTGCCGCTGGTCTACGACTTCTGGGGTTTTCCGGAGCATTACTACTCGGTGTCGTATCCCGCACCCGGCGCCCCCGAGTTGGCCGCGAAAGTGCGTGCGCTGCTGGGTGATTCGGTGCACGAGGCGCCTGATCGGGGCCTGGATCACGGCGCGTACGTGCCGTTGGTGGAAATGTTCCCCGAGGCCGATGTCCCGGTACTGCAATTGTCCATGCCGACATTGGATCCGGTCGGCCTGTTCGATCTCGGGCGTCGCCTCGCCCCGCTGCGGGACGAGGGCGTGCTGATCATCGGCAGCGGATTCTTCACCCATAATCTGCGTGAGATCACGCCCGGGGCCGCCGACGACGAGGCTCCCGCCTGGTCGCGCGAATTCGACGCGTGGGGCCGGGAAGTGCTGGACGCGGGAGATATCGACGCGCTGCTGGACTTCCGCCGCACCGCACCCGCCGCCCGCCTCGCCCACCCCCGCATCGAGCATTTCGCCCCGCTGTTCGTCACTCTCGGCGCGGGTGAAGCCGACCTCGATATCCGCCGCACCCCGATCGAAGGTTTCTGGCTGGGCCTGGCGAAGCGGTCGATTCAGCTCGGGTGAGCGGGGGCCCGGTCGGTGTTCGGAGGTGTTGCGCCCGGCGTAGATGGTGTACCGGGGATCGAACGCTCATACAGCGGTCGCTGATGCGACGGTGCGTCGTTCACCACATGAGGGCCCGCATGTGGTTCGCCGGATATGTACTGATCGATTGCGGTGAATTTACTGGAGGACTCCAGGGAGGCCGGGACAACGATTATTCGTCCGTCGAGCCGAACAGGCGGGTGAGGTCGGCCGGATCGTATTCGGCGGGTGCGCCGTGACCGGGGACGAGGATGTGAGCTGGTTGGGCGGCGAGGGCGGCGGCGCTGGCTCGGGTGCCGGATTCGTCGTGGTTGAAGAAGCCCGGCAGGAGTTGCAGGCCGGCGCGTTGGGAGAGCGGGTGGCCGGTGACGAGGGTGTCGCCGGAGAACAGGACGCCCTCCGAGGGCAGCAGGTAGGCGGTGTGGCCGTCGGTATGGCCGGGCGTCGGTATCGCGACGATGCCCCCGGGCAGGGTCGCGAGGGTCGCCTCGTCGGCGGTGGCGGCCGCCGGGATCGAGGTGTTGATGTGGCCGTAGACCGCGCGGACGGTCTGGGCCACCCAGCGGCGGCCCCGGCCGGTGCGCAGCTGTGCGGCCATCTGTACTGGTGAAATCTGTTGCAGGTATTCGCGTTTCGCGTGCCGGACTTCTTCGGCGCCGGTGTACACGGGCACCCCGAGACGTTGGACCAGGGTCGGGATCGCCCCGATGTGGTCGAGATGGGCGTGGGTGAGCAGGATCGCGGCGATATCGGTGAGCTGGTGGCCGATCTGCTGCACCGACTTCAGTACGTCCGGGGTATCCCCGGCGTATCCGGCGTCGATGACGGTGACACCCGAGCCGTCGCTGACCAGCGCCCAGTTGACATTCGTCCCGGCGACGACGTGGACGGAGTCGGAAACCTGCTCGATCTTCACCCGCGCAACGCTAGCGCGCCTGATCGGTGCGCTGGAACTCGCGCCACGCCTTCTGCGTCTCGGTCAGCCTCGGGCGCGGGGTGCGGTTGCGGAAGAAGTTCACCACCATCAGCACCGGCAGCAGGAACGCCTGGAAGAAGATCAGGTACGAGCCGCCGTCGAAGAGGAAGGCGAGATAGATCGCGTAGCCGAGGTAGACCGCGCCGAAGATGCCGTTGATCGAGCGCGAGACGACGCTCTGCCCCTGTTTCAGCGCGGCCATCGCGAGCATGACGATGCCGCTGATCGCGAGCAGGGCTACATACCAGTTGAACATGAGAATCCCCCGAGGTCGCATCCGGTCGTTCCGGTTTGGTGCGAAACCATAGCATCCGGTGTGGCGGTGCGCGATCGAGATTCCGGTGCTCGGCGCGCGTCTCTTGCAGGGGCCAGTTACGCTGTGCGCGAGGACAAGTCGTTGAGGGAGGCGACGGGGTATGGGGCTGTTCTTCGAACATCCGGCGCAGCGGGTTCCCGCGGACGTGGTCTGCGCCGAGATCCGGCGTGCGCTACTGGATTCCGGGAAGGGCGATGCGGCCGCGATAGCGGCGCAACGCATGAGCATGCTCGGGGTCGAGGATCCGCGGTTGGAATCGGCGATCACCGCCGCGCTGCAGATCTCGCCGGCGTCCGAATCCGATGCCGTCGAACAGGCGCGCACGGCGGCCGCGGCGCTCGCCACCCCGCCGCCGTCGCAGTTCTACTGGGGGCGTTCGGCATTGGCGGTCACGCTGTTCGCCCTGCTCGCGGCCATGGGGTTCTGGTCCGACACCACCCGGCACCCGACGTCCGCGACCGCGTTCTTCGGCTTCGCCGGTGCGGTGTTCGGCGTCGTGACCGCGCTGCTGTCCGCGGAGAAGGCGCGTTCCTGAGATATCCGTCCGGCGGAGGATGGGCGTGCCGGATATGTGCGGTACGGTCGGGTGCGCACGAGAAGGAGGGGATTCGTCGCGATGAACGTGGCTTCACAAAACGAGATTCCGCGGGAGCGGGACTCGGACGAGCAGGCGCTGCTCGAGCAGACATTGCCCACGATCAGCGAGTTTCTGGCCGCTGTCGGCGCGACGCCGGTCGTGGTCCATCCCGAGTATCCCGGAGTTCCCGTTGTGCTGCTGGATATTCCGGGAGATTGGCACGAGGTGGTCCGCGAGGTGCTGCCGAATGCCTTCGGGGCGTGGGCATTACCGGCCGGGGAGGGGAGCTCTTCGGAGGAGTCCGGTTGGGTCGAGAATGCGGTTCTGATGGTGTGGCGTTTATCGCTGCCGGTCGACCCGCGTGCGGTGATGCGTTGTGCGTACACCGATTCGCGTCGCCTGCCGGATTGGGTGGAGCTCGGCGGCGATGTCGAGGATTACGACGGATTTCCCTCGGCGGAGATTTCCGGTACGTATTCCTATGCGGGACTTAGCCTGTGGATGTCCACGCGATATCTCGTCGCGAGCACTCCCACCGGTCAGTATCTGCTGCAATTGACCGTGACGACCTTCGCCGACGAGATCTCCGAAGGAGTCTTCATCGCCGAATCCTTCACGGTTCAGGTGCCTCCCGCGCGTCCCGGACCCGGTGCGCACGAACAGCGGCTCTCGCCGGAGACCGGAGCGCAGCTGCCGGTTGACGACCTTGCTGCCGAATTCCGATCCGGGGTGTACGACCCGGAGCCCGAATCGCGATGGCGGCAGGCGGATTCCGGTGTGGCGGTCGAGTCTTTCGAGCCGCAGTCGGCTGCGCGGCCGTATGAATTCGAACATTCCGCGGAGCCGAATTTCCCGGACACCGGTTCGCATTCGGTGGTGCGGGAGTTCGAATCGGTGATTTTCGTGCAGGAACCGAGCGTCGGATTCGACACTCCGGCAGAGGGTTACGAGACCTCCGGCGGACAGCTGGATTTGCCTGTGCGCGAGTACGAATCGTCGGACCGCGACGCATATTCGGCCATCATGGGTGTCGAACCGCAACCCGCGGAGAGTGATTCCCGTGAGTCCTATCGCCGAGAACCGGATGCGCCGAGCACCGGGAATATGGACTTTCGTATCTGAGTCGCTGGGGCACAGTTACTTTCGTCCATGTGTGCGACTTCATGGATGGATATCGCTGTCCGGCAATGCGGCCGGGGCGGGTGTGGAAGTATGGGGCCCGATTGTCGGCGGTATGACTGGTTGGATGGGACTTGTGATCTATCGGATGCAGATCTATCAGGCGGTGGGGGAGAATCTGGCGATCTTCCACGACTATTTCCGGATACATCTGCTGCCGGTGGAGTTGCGGCACGGCTCGCGGTTGGTGGGGCGGTGGGAGACCGAGGACGGTCGCGTGGTCGCGGTGTGGGAGTACGACGATCGCGAATCGTACGAGCATATTCAGGCCCAGGTGGCGGCCGACCCGGCTACCCGATGGGCGGAGGAGTTGCGGCGCGAGCTGCCGCCGTTCTTCACCCAGCGGGACGAGGCCTTCATGCATTCCGAGCCCGCGTCGGGTGCGCCGGGGGATTCGGCCGGGTGAACCCGGGCTCGTGCGGTGCGGGCTACCGCGGCGCGTTCCGTGCACCGCAACGAGACGAACATGAGGTGCGGGAAAGCCGGTCGGCCAGCACTTCCCAGATGTCGGTTGCCGTGATGGCGCGGTTGAACCCATCGGTCCAGGATGGTGAGGCCGCGGCACGGTGAGCGATCGTGCCGTGGCGTGTTTGCTTGTGGCGGTTGGTTATCCGGCGAAGACTTCCGTAAGGGTCGTGGCAGTCAGTGCGCGGTCGAACCATTGTTCGAGGAGTTCGAGGTCTCGGCAGGACCGGATCTTCTGCTCGGCCGTTGCATCCACGTTGATCCCGTGAGCCCGCACGAGGCGCAGGATATTCTCGGCTGCCATCTCGGCCTTGCCCTCGGCGCGGAGGCGTTGTGAGGTCTCGGACTTGAAGTAGGCGAGGTTCGCGCTCATCAGTTGGCTCCATTTCTTGGCGGCGGCTGTCTTGCCCAAACCCAGGTCTGTCAGTTCGGCGAAGACGTTGGACTCTTCGTCGGTGCCGAGTTGTCGCATGGCGGACGCCAGTGCCTCCAGTATCGCACCGATGTCGGGTTCGTTGACGTGGGTGATGGCGGCGAGGGTCGCCAGGGGGATGTCGGCTGCGGCTTCGTCGGCGTCGGTTATGGCAGGGACGTTGTGCGGGCCGAGGACCAGCGGGAACACCCCTGGACTCCGCCATTGTGGGAGACCGAGGTAGATCGGTTGTCCGGCCCAGTCGGCTGTTGTCCGGCTCTGGCGCACTTCCGCTGCGGAACGCCCCTGTACGGATTGAGCGCTGATCGGCATTGAGCGCTGATCGGCGAGGGCGGTATGCGACTGGGGCGGGGGTGATCCGCACTTTGTCGAAAATCTGTAGTGGAAGCTCTAGACATTCCGTGTTCCGGTGTGTAACTTCACTGTCGTTGAAGTGAGAGATCGAGTGGCTGGGCAGGTGAACTGCCTGGTTTGCGGTACACCCGTTCCCTCCGGCGCAGACGAGAATCCGGCCGACCCCCCGGGCTGGACCGCCGCCGGAGGGGGCGGAGTGCGGCACGACAGGGGCTCTCGCAAGCAGGACCCGGCGCATATTGGAGGTGGTGGTCACTGAGTAGGCCCCAACCTGTCCCGCGACCCGGAAAAATCCTGGTGCGGTGTACACCGTCGGCCCGCGAGGGCCGGTGAACAGTTGACCATTTCATATATGTAGGTTCCAGGCCCCGGCGCACCCGCGCCGGGGCCTCCCGGCGTTTCAAACCCGAGAGGTGTTGTGCAGCAACCGGATATGACTTTCCCCGGCGGCGCCGGGGGGACGGACAGGCTCGATGACGAGAATTTCCCCGCCTACAGCATGGGCCGCGCGGCGGAGATCCTCGGCGTTACCCAGGCGTTCCTGCGCAGCCTCGACGCCGCGCGCCTGTTGACCCCGCAACGCTCCGCGGGCGGGCATCGCCGCTACTCGCGCTACCAGCTGCGGATCGCCGCGCGCGTGCGCGAACTGATCGATGCCGGCAATTCCCTCGAAGGGGCCTGCCGGATCGTGATCCTCGAAGATCAGCTCACCGAGGCTCGGGCCCTGAATGCCACCCTGCAAGACGCCCTGGACGAGCACGAATCGCAGGACCCGCGCCGCTGACCGGGACCTGACGCCGGTAAGCCGCGACACAGAAATTCTTTAGCGACGACAGTAGACATCAGGTTCGTCCTGCGGTAGTTTCTCTCTTGTCGAGAGAGAAGTAAGGGTCCAATCGGCACGGGAGGTGATGAACTGCCCGTGATAGCAGGACGGCGAGCGCGGGGTCGGCACGTACGACGGTCCCGCCGTCCGCTGGGAAGCACGATGAAGTTGCACGGAAAGAAGAAGAAGTAACTCTGCGAGAGAGGAGGTATTGCCCGTCGGGTCACCCGCGAAGATATGTGGTCCGGGTGATCGCCGACGTTTCGGTTGTATGTCGGAAGACGAAGTAATCCCCCCTTTTTCAGTGCCCCGGCGCCACAGGCGCCGGGGCACTTCGGCGTGTGGCGGTCGCACCGCTGAGGCTGCGAAGCCGAGGTGACAGATCGGGCCGGTGCGGTGATTTCGGGTTGCACGCGATTCCGGCTGTCCGGCTCGACGACGATCGTTGCCGTCCAGCGAGCCGGCTCGAAGTCGGTGCGATGGATCGATCTGGGATATCAGGGTTGGCGGGGCGACCGAACGGGTAACGTCGGGAACAACCGAACACGACCGTCGGCCGGCGCACAGGATGTAGCGGGTCGTGGTCGAGTAACGGTCCTCGATCGCAGGCATCAGGCGTTTCGGTCGAGGCTACCCGCAAGGAGCCTTCATGACCTCGGCCCGAAACGCTCATGTCGTCGACCCGACAGTCGCATTCGCGGACATCCGCGCCGCTGAGAAAGCCGCGCACCTCGAGCGAAACGCGCTGGCTGCGAAGACTGTCGCGGTCTACGCCCACGACGCCGCCGAATGCATGGATCTGCTGGCCATGCTCGGCCTCGACCTCTCCGAATTGAAGTAGCCGAAGCGGCCGGCCGGGGTCCGGCCACGGCGGCGTGCCGGCTCGGCGACCTCGCGTTGCTCCCGCCGCTGACCGGGCGGTTCCTTCTCATGCGCGGGAGTGTGACATGCTGTGGGGGACGAGGACGGGTTGTTGACGTGATCGCCCGGCTCGCAAACAGGAAGTAAGAACAAAGTATGTCGCAAGGCAGTGTGAAGTGGTTTAACGGCGAAAAGGGCTTCGGGTTCATCGCGCAAGACGGTGGCGGTCCCGACGTTTTCGTTCACTACTCCGAGATTTCCGGCTCCGGCTTCAAGTCCCTCGAAGAGGGGCAGCGTGTGGAGTTCGAGATCGGCCAGGGCCAGAAGGGCCCGCAGGCCCAGAGCGTCCGCGCCATCTAGGAGCTGATAGCCCGCAACCCGCGCCATTCGCGCGGGTTGCGTGCTTTCCGGACCTTTTACCAGCGGCGCAGTGTTGATATCCGGCTGGAGGTCAGCCCAGCAGACCGAATTCGAGCATCAGCCCTTGGTCGAGGGCCGATAGTTCATGAGCGTCGAGCCTGCGGCGGAACGCGCCGGATCGTGACGGATCCACATTCCAGCGTGACACAAATTGTGTAACGGCAGATGGGCGGTGGGGTCAGGGGCGGCGGGTGCGGAGGTAGGCCTCGTGTTCGCGGTCGTCGCGGTAGTAGGTGGCGGTCAGGGTGGTCAGGCGGGTCACTTCTGCGGCAAGGGATTTGGGGGTTATCGGTTTGGCGGTTATGGGGTCGCTGGTTCGCACGTGGTAGCGGCCGTCGGGGTAGTCCATCCACCAGAAGGAGCGGCCGGGGGAGCGGCGCGCGTCCAGGGCCGGGCCGGGGAAGATCATCACTTCGCCGTAGGCGGTTCGGGGGCGGTCGAAGACGCGGTCGAGTCGGTCGGTGAGAGAGGGGCCGTGACGGACCGGATCGAGGCGGTCGCGTTCGAGGTCGTCCCGGTGGATTTCCAGCGGCGGTAGGGTTCCGGGTTTGCGTTTGGGCAGGGATTCGACGGCGTATTCTCCGATTTGGTTTGCGGTGCAATACTTTACGATCACATCTCCGCCGGAGTCGAGGGCGGCGCCGGGAAGTTGGACCACCACCGCGCCGCCGTTGTCGCGGACCGCGCCGTGGAAGCGGTAGACCCGGTCGTGGTCGGGACCGCCGAAACCCTTGGCCTCCACGCGCGCATCGGGATTGACCAGAATGGCCAGGGCGCGGTCGAGGTCCGGATGGTATTTGGTGAGCAGCGAGTCGACCGCGGCCTCGCGCGCCCGCTTCAGATCGTCGAAATCCTCGATGTCGGTGCGGTACTGCAGCGGATACGGCAGCCGGTCGCGACCGTATGCGGCCCAGAGGATTTCGAATTCCAGGCCGGTGAATCTAATACTTCGGGACATCGTAATCTCCACCGGTCACGGGCGGTACGTGCTCGGGACGCTCGTCCGAGCCGGTGAGCTCCTCACCGTGCTCTCTCGTGACGAGATAGTCCGGTACGCCGGACTTTTCGGGATCCGCGGTCTTCTTGCCCGGTGCGGCCGAGCCCAGGCCCGCCATTCCCGGCATGCCGGTACGGCCGGTCGAGGCGGCGCGCTGGGCGGCGGCCTGCATGGCTGCCGATGTGCCCGGGAAGCCGCGGCTCGGCGTGGAGAATGTGGATCCGCCCGCGTTCCTCGCATCGGAATAGGCCGGAACACCGGCGGATCGGAGTCCGCTCCCGGAGTATCCGGAGATTCCGGGGCCGGCTTCCGAGCCGTATCGCGACGTGGTCGGGTCGTAGCCCGCCGTTGCGGTCGACTGCGACCCGGTGGCCGATGGATTCGTGGAACCGCTTGTGCCGGAGGACTGTTGACTCGCTGCCTGCGCCGGGCCGGATGCGCCGCACTGCTCCCGAGTGTGGTCGCTGCCGGGTCCGGATGCGGCCGAGGCCGACGGGCCAGAGGCGGCGGGAACGGAGGATCGGTCGGGGCCGGTCGCGTCGTTCGGCCGTGCGTTCGGACTCGACGGCTTGTACGGTCCGGATGCCGCCGGAGTCGGACCCGAGGTGATCTGTGGGGCCGCGGGCAGATACGGGACACCGGTGTCGGTCTGGCCGGCCACCGGTCCGTAGACTGTGTTGAGGATGCGCCGGGCCTCCTGCGTGGCCTCGTCCTTGTTGTGGTCGTTGACCTTCATCACGCCATCGGTGGGGAGGGTCTTCCCGGCCGGTGTTATCGTCACCGTGACGCCGGGCATGAGGTTCCTGGTCTCCTCGAGGCCCGTCTTCATCTCGGAGAGTTTGAGGCTGATCAGGGTCGCGGCTTCGGCGAGGTGTTCGGATTCGGCGGAGTAGTTGTCGACCGCGTCGACCGCTGCCTTGGCGGCTGCTCCGCGCCAGCCGGAATGCCGGCCCTGGCCGTTGATCGTGCGGGCGAACTCCTCTCGGAACTGAGCGAACGTTCCGGTGAGCGTCATTCCGATATTCGCCCACGCCGTGGCGGCCTCGTTCACGGTCGAGGGGTTCATTTTGTCCACCGACTTCTGCATGGTGGCCAGATCCATGCTGTCGAAATTATCCGGTGAGGTGAGTTTCCGCGGTTGGATGTCACCGGTGAATTCGGAGCTGTAGTTGCCCTGCTGCTCGGTCTTGTAGATCCAATCCCGGTCCCTGTTCCACTGCTCCTGGGCTTGTATGACCTTGCGCTTGTACTCGTTATAACTGTCGCCGAAGAGCTCGTGGAGATCCTGAATGATTCCCATTACGGCTTCAGCTTCTCTATCTCGGCGCGCTGGTCCTCGTCGAGTGCGACATAGTTTGCAATCGCCTTGGCGACAACTTCTTTCGTGATATTGATGGCATCGATGTGCTGCTTGATCACGGTATCGAGCGCGCGATCGTCGCCCGAGGCGAGTGCGGAAAACTTCTTCTCCAGTACCTGGCTGGAGTTGAAGTCTCCGAAACCGGTTATGCGGCTGACGAACTGACTGGACTGCAAGACGGAATTCAGTTTCTGAATGTGATCGTCGCATACTCTATCGAGTCCTTTGCCCGTCTCCGGGTCCAGGTACAACTCGCCGGAGTTCGCTCGACCAAGCAAATTACGCCATGCGTTGGGGTCGGCACCGTCCATTACCTGTTCCCCCTCATGCGCCAGGGAGATACTGGGCTAGTCCGTCAGCGAGGTGGCGAACATGAGTGCACGGATCACTCGTACCGCTGACTCCGTAATTATCCAAGACCTCGAAATCGACTGTGCCGCCGGGGATCTGCGCGCTGATCGAACAGTCGAGATCATGGTTTCCGCCTGCGGCGCGGTATTGCAGAGCCTGACGCTTGTCGACAGCCATAGGAGTGAAATCTGTGTAGTCGGTACGCTGTTTCAGTTCGTCCAGTGAATGGCCGGAGGTGAAGATCTCGAATCCGTAGGTCTTGTCTGCGGACTTCCATCCGCAGACCTTCCAGCCATCGATTGTGGTCCCGGAGATCTGATTGCTCTTCGTAGTTGTATCGAGCCCCAGACCGGAAATTGTCGTCTCGGGGATCGTGCACGGATCCCACTGGGATGCCGCCGACACGCTTGTGGCTGCAACCGATTCGCTGGCTGTGGTCTGTGCGCCGGCAGTCGGTGAGCCCGAAGTGGACTTCCCGCACCCTGCGAGCGTCAGGCCGGCCGCCGCGACCAGCGTGATCACCCCGAGGGTATTCGGCATATGGCTCATCTGCTGCCCTCCTCATCGGCGAAGTCATGGCAATGAGGGGCTGATCAATAGATCCCCCGACTCCGGACGAACCTTACCGGGGATTCCAGTACGGTGACAACGGCTGCGGCCGTTGCCACAACGCCGGGCGAGTAAGCGCCATAATGCGTTCTCACTCCTGCGCCGAGCGGATACTCGATCGCTTCATCGACGAGTCGGCGGATATCGGCACACGGATCGCTGGTGCCGCTTGCTCCGCAGTTGTCGAGGGGCTCGGAATCGATTGTCCGACGACGGATTTACGCGCGGAACGAATATTCGGGAAGATATCCGCTCGGGATGTGGTGTTGGACACCTCTTATCGCCGCCTACGACCGACCGGCCATCATGTGGTGAACAGATGGATGTGCACGTATCGGGTCGACGTGTCCCGCTCGTGCACGAGGATGACGCGGTCGACGGACTTTCCGTTGGAGTTCCGGTAGTGGTCCTCGCCGCGCATGAGCGACGGCGAAGTCCCCAGCGTCGGGCCCGCAAATGGCGGTAACCCCTGGTCCGCTGGAGACCTTGTAGGTTCCCCCGGGCCACCCGTTCCCTGTGAAGTACCTGTGGGGGATCGAGGCGTCTCGATCCCCCACGGTCGCGTTCGGTCAGGCGTGATCGGGGCCGCCGGTCTGGATGCTCGTATTGAATGCATCCCATTCTTCCGGGGTGAAGACGAGGGCCGGGCCGGTCGGGTTCTTGGAATCGCGGACGCCTACCGAGCCGTCGGTGAGGTGGGCGATCTCAACACAAGCCGTGGTCTCTTTGCTTCGGCTCGACTTGAACCAGTGAGCTTGGGACAGTTCGTGATTCACGCTCGGTACTCCCTTGCAATCTGACCCATCAGGGTCCGGGATCGATCCTCGTCCAAGGCTACGCGGCCCAGCTCCCTGATTGCATTCATATACGGATTCACCTCGGTGTCGCGTTCCAGATAGAGGTCTCCAGTGAAACCCTCCACATAGACCACAGGCGGTTCGGCCAACCCGGTTGCCGGAATCCTCTCGAACTCCAGCAGTACGAACGAGCCCAGGTGAAGTCCGAGATGGCTGCCCCGGTCCCGCGGGATGATTCGGATCGAGACATTCGGCAGGTGGCTGAGCCGATCCAAATGGAGCATCTGCCGATCCATCACCGCCGCACCGCCCACAGGATGATGTAGGGCCGCCTCCAGCATGAACATGTTCACTTCGAACTCGTTGTCCTGCAGACGTTCTTGGCGCCGAATCGCCATTTCGACACGACGTTCGACATCCGAGCTCGAATCCTGTGGATGTATGGTCCATTCTCCGGCGCGTCGGTAGTCGGCTGTCTGCAGCAGGCCGGGAACCATGGCGTTCTGGAACGACGTCAATTTGCTGGCGGCCTCCTCGAGCGAGACGTAATGGTCGAACCCATCGGGCGACAGGTCGGCGTATGCTCGCCACCATTTCCCGCCGGATTTGGTTGCCTCACGCGCCTCTTGGCCCAGCTCCAGCAGCAATCGGCGCTCCTCGTCGGAGACGCCGTACAGGTTGCACAATGCATTGATGTGCAGTCCGGACACCCGGGTCGCCTGCCCGTCCTCGAGTCTGCCGATGGACTGCGGGGACAACTCGACGGCTCGGGCGGCGGCGGACTGGCTGAGTTTGGCTGCGTCGCGGAGCTTTCGGAGCCGGCGGCCGAGCGATCGGCGCGCGAGCGTTGATCCTGTCATGGCATTGCCTCGCAATCTGGTGTCGTACGTGCCGCCCTCGCCGGAGGATTCCGTACTGGAGTCGGCAGTTCTGGAATACGGTGCGTCACAATGCATTGCCGTACGGCAGCTTTCCGAAAGGCGCGTTCCGGAAAGCGCCGCATCGGAAAACTGAATTACAGAAAACAATGTATTGGATGCGTCCGTTCCGGAATGCTCCGTGCTGGAATATGATTCGCGGGGGAGGATCGCAGTGGATATCTTTCGTGTCTCAGCCGACATGGTAGGTCGTGCTGTTCTGCTTCGCTATAACTTGGCGTAGAACGGAATCCATTCGTACATCAATAGATGCGAAGGGGCGGCATGTCCAGAGAAATGGAACGTGTCCGAAAGCACCACGATGCTGTGTGAACCGTTGCCCACGAAATATCAAGTGCGGCGCGCACTGCGTCACCGCATCGCTGCCGCCCGCGCCCCGTTCGGCCCATGTGCACACCGAGACCCTCGGCGCGGTGGTCGATTCGGATTCTTCATACGGTCGGGCGGGCCAAGCCCAGGACCCGGGCTCGCGACGCACCGACCATGTCACCGAGCGCAGCGAATATGCCGATGCGCGCATTGCCTCGTACCGGATCATCGATCCGGAGACGCCGATCAGCCTGCTGCCCCTTCGGCTCGCCGATGAGCTCGGTCATGTCGAAGGGGAGAAGTGACGGGTTGTGCCGGACCGGTACGCCGTGCCCGCTCACGATCGACGTCGGACAGTTGACGGCGGTCGGCGGACGCTGATTCGGCGGTTTCGGTCCGCCCGCCCGGGCCGCCGACGGCGTCACCCGGGCAGACGGGCTACCCCAGGAGATGACCGGAATCAGCTCCAGCGCTGCAACAGGCGGTTCGTCTCGGTCGCCAGAGCGGCCTGCAGGAACGGGCCGAAACTCACTCGGGCAACGCCCAATTCGGCGAAATAGGCGCGGTCGTTCTGGTCGGGGGTGGAGATGGCGTTGACCGGCAGGGGGAGTTCGGAGGTCAAGCGGCGCAACGTTTCCGGGGCGTGGCGGCCCACCGGGTAGAGGACGTCCGCGCCTGCGTCGGCGGCCAGGCGCAGGCGGGCGATGGCGCGGTCGGTGCGATCGGATTCGTCGCCGTCCTGACGCAGGAACAGGTCGGTGCGGGCGTTGATCACCACGTGCACGCCGGAGGAGTCCGCGGCCTGACGCAGGGCGGCGACGAAATCGGCGTGCTCCTGCGGCTCACGCAGGCGGCCGCCTTCGCTGTGCACGGTGTCTTCGATGTTGAGGCCGACGACGCCGGTCTCGACCAGGCCCTCGATGAGTTCGGCGGGCTTGCGGCCGTATCCGGCCTCGATGTCCAGCGAGACGGGAATGTCTACGGCGGTGGTGATTTCGCGGACCCGGGCAAGCGACTCGGCGAAGGTCATCCCCTCCTTGTCCTGCTTGCCCAGCGAATCGGCCAGCGGGTGGCTGCCCACGGTCAGCGCCGCGAATCCGGCCTGCTGCACGAGGTTCGCCGACCAGGCGTCCCAGACGGTCGGCAGGATCGCCGGTTCACCGGGCTTGTGCAGGGCGAGGAATTTCGTGGCCTTGTCGGCGAGTGCGTTCACGGCAGTCAGCTCTCCTGAAGTGAGGTGATGGTCTCACCGACAACCGTAATCGGTGAACGACGCCGTGTGAGCCCCTAGGCGTACCTCAGCGGTCGTGGTCGGCCGGGGTGGGCGGCGCGGCAGGTGCGCTGCTGAAGATGGGGCGCTGCGCCTTGGCCTCGGCGGTGGCGCTCGTAGGGGTGTGCACTGCGACGGTGCTGTGACTGAACAACTCGGGTTTCGGCCCGTTCTCCTGGTCCATTCGATGAAGTCTGCTCGCCGCGGGCGGTAAAAGCGAATCTTCTACCGACTGGTCACGTCAGATCGCCGTCGTGGCACAGACTCGAGGTGCGCGTCGTCGGGGCCGGACGCGTCGCACCGGGGTCGAAGGACCACCGCGAGATCGGGGCGACCGCGCGCCAATAGAGGTTGCCGTCGCCGCCGGAGTAGGCCCGATACACGTCGTCGGTGCCGGGAACGAGTTGATCGCCGACGCAGTAATCGTCGTAGGCGGTGCCGGGTTGGCGCGCGCCGACGCTGAACAGTCCGGTCGGATTGGTGGCGGCGCCGGGTGTGGGCACCGTACTGCGCGCGCTGGTGCGTCCGGTCGGCTGCCAGGTCGGTGTGCCGTGGTCGTCGGTGCAGCGGAAGTCCCAGCCGCCGGAGATGATCGCCGAACCCTGCGCATGTGGTGATCCCGCCCACAGGCAGGCCGCGGAAGGCGTTGCGGCAGGGGCGATTCCGGAGCCGAGGAGGCCGGCGCCGCACAAGAGGCCGAGCCCGGTCGCGATCGGGATGGGAAGGACGCGTCGCACGGCAGCCTGCTTTCGCCGGTGTGAGAAGGGGGAGGAAACCGCGTGCCCGCCGAAACATGATGAGGGGACATACATTTCGGCGGGCACGCGCGCAGGCCCGGTGGTCTTACGGCGGCAGGTCGCGAGGTCCGGCTGCGGTACCGGGTGCGTTCTCGACGAGTGCTTGCCCCGCCCTCCGTACGGGCGGCTACCAGCATCGCCTCGAATTCACCGGCCTCGCCACCGCGATTTCATTGAAGGAAGGATTTCATTGATGGAAACGGCCGTGTACGAATTTCGATGATACTTTCTGCAATGAAAGAAAGTTCGACTCATGTAAATAGTGACTCGAGCTACCGTTCGGGGCGGTGCGTGTTCGGCGGATTGCGAATTCGAAGGCGTAACCGTCCACGTGCCACACGATTGCCGCGCCTGCGCGCGGCATACCGATGAAGGTAGTGAGGGACGACAGATGAGGGAATATTGTGGTGTCGGCGCCCGGGTTTTCCGGGCCGCCGGCACAGCCGCGGCGGTCAGCGCCGCGATCGGCTTCCTATCCACGGGGGCCGCGAACGCAGACACGTTTGTGCCGTTGCCGGACGGACATATCGTGGACCCGGGTGTTTCCATCGACAGTATCGGAAACAGTGTGAATATCTCGCCGTCGCTGGCGGCCAACGGGGCGGGCCGGGTCGCCTGGCTGAGCTCGCACATCACCGCGAATGTGACGACTCCGCCCGGCACGGTCGGACCGTGGAACGGGCCGAACAACGATCCCGGGACGAACAATTCCTCGACGCACGGTGCCTCGACGATGGCCGTCGGGTATCTCGTGGGCTGCCAGGTGTCGCTGGGTAGTTTCTCGGCGGCGCTGTCGGGATCGATCAGCACGGCACCGACCCTGTCCGGGTCGCTGTCGGTGCCGCTCGCGCCCGGACAGGTGAAGTGGGTGAATTTCGACGAGCGGGATATGACCCAGTCGGGCCGGTATCACTTCGATCTGCAGGATCAACAGGTCGAGATTCAGGGATGCGGGGGCTATGCCCAGGCGCGCCAGGTGGTGACGGTGGAAATCGTCGGGCCCGATTACGCCAAGACGACCCTCTACGGCCAGCCGTTCAGCCTCGGCTGATTTCGCCTGTAGCCCACAGCATTTCGCTCCGGCGAATTCGAATCGAGGAATACTCACATGAATACTGTTCGCATGGGCCTATTGGCCCGAATGGCGGGTATCGGACTCGCGGCCACCGCCGCGTTCGGATACTTCTCCGTCGGTGCGGCCGACGCCGACACCTTCGTCCCGCTGCCGGGCGGGCACATCACCCAGACCATGGGTGACGGGACTGTCGTCGATGTCGACATCACCGGGGAATCGGCGAATATCAATCCGTCGCTGAACGCGACTCCGCTGAGCCGCAACGCGTGGACCAGCGGTCATGCCGAGGTGAATCTGACCGGCGGATCGGCGAAGAGTCCGCAGACCTCGACCAGACTGGTCGTCGGATACATCGTCGGCTGCCAGGTCGATCTGAGCGGCGGCATCGAGTCCGGGGTGGATGCCAGCGGCACCGCGGACCTGAGCACGAACCCGGCGACCGTCTCGGCGACCGGCGGGGCCTCGACCACCCTGACGCTCGCGGCGGGGCAGGCCAAGGTGCTGAATCTGCTGGATGTGGAGGTGCCGGACGACTTCGGCACCGATACGCACAATCCGTACCAGTCGGTGAAAGGTCCGCACCAGAGCCTGACCTGGCACGACGAGACCTTCGCCGTGGATGGTTGCGGCGGGTACGCCCAAGCGCGCTCGTTCGCGCAGGCGAAGGTGTACACCGCATCGTCGATCGGATACGTGACGGTCTGGGGCAAGCCCTTCAGCATCGGATAATTCGGACAAAATTCGAAACCTCCACCGGGTCGTGTTTTCGATCACGGTGGAGGTTTCTTTGTATGAAATGCGGCGGACCATAGCTTTCCTTGGTTGCAACGCACGCCGACGCACAGAGAATTCTAAGCATTCGAGCAGGGGACAGCCAGGCCGGTGCGACAAAGTCGAGACCCGTCGTGTCCGCAACGCAGCGGATCGCTGCTGCGTGTCCCGGATATACCGGAAGGTAAGTCGTAGATGGCCAGATATTCCAACGGTGAGTCGGTCTTTTCTCGATTGGCTCGCCTGCTCGAGGCGTTCGAGGACGACAGTCCGGTCATCACCGTCTCCGAATTATCGAAGCGGACCGGCCTATCGTTACCGACGGTTTCGAGGATGGTGTCCGAACTGGTCGAGCGGGGCTGGCTGCAGCGTGATGCCGACCGGCGGGTGTGGATCGGGCTGCGGATGTGGGAGCTGGTCTCCCGGGCCGCGCCCACCCGGGATCTGGTGCGGACCGCGGTGCCGTTCATGACCGAACTCAGCGCGCGGATCGGGCAGAACGTGCATCTGAGCGTGCGGCAGGGCTCGGAGGCGATGTTCATCGAGACGTTCGTGCCCAATACCGATGCCGCGCGGGCGATGGTGCCGTTATTGCGCACCACGGGCGCACAGATTTCGCGTGCGCTCGCGGCGCGGAATACGCCGGCGTGGCAGCCGGATTCGGAGGATCCGCAGGAATCCGAGGACTCCCGACATAACGCGAGACCGGCGCGTTCGTTACGGAACAATGCCTCGGTGTTCGCGCTCGGCCGGGTTGTGATGCCCTGATCTCTCAGGCCGTACGATTATTGAAGGAAACAACTCCGGCGCCGGAAAATCAGGCGGCTACAGTCTATTTCGGGCGCCCGCCGGAAAAGGAACCTCGGAATTTTTTCATCCGGTGGGCGTCCATGGTTTTCGGCACGCTCCGGGTGCGGCGGAGGCTCACAGCCTTCTTACAGGCGTCATGTCGGTCGACGGCACGACCGTCTACGACCTCACGACGCGATCTCGGTAAGCGTCACGCGTTCGCGGTAGTGCGATGATCGCGGGGACGACGCGAGTGACGGAGGGTGCGTATGACGATCGGAATTCCGGGGATCCGGATCGGGCACTGGTCCGATCCGGCCGCACAGACCGGCTGTACCGTGCTGACGTTGCCGGAGCACACCACCGCCTCGTGCGAGGTGCGCGGCGGCGCTCCGGCCAGCCGGGAGCTCGACGCGCTCGCGGTGGACAAGGCCGCGGTCACGATCGATGCGATCGTGCTGACCGGCGGGTCGGCCTTCGGCCTGGCCGCCGCCGACGGGGTGCTGCGCTACCTGGAGGAACGGGGGCGCGGCGTGCCCACCCCGGTCGGGCCGGTGCCCCTGGTGCCGACCATGGCGCTGTTCGATCTTGCCGCGGGCGATCCGTCCGCCCGGCCCACGCCCGAGCACGGTTACGCCGCCGCGCGGGCCGCCGCGGGGGAGCAGATCCTGCACGGCCGCGTCGGGGCGGGGACCGGTGCGTACACCTCGCAGTGGCGCGGTGAACAGCGACGTCCGGGCGGAATCGGTTATGCCGAGCGGACATTGGGGCCGCTGGTGGTCGGTGCGCTGTGTGCCGTCAACGCCTTCGGCGATATCGACGACGGCCACGCGGAGATACCTCTCGACGCCGTCGCGATCATGGGCGAGCCGTTCGAATTCGACACCTCCCGCACCCACACCACGATCGGCGCGGTCCTCACCAACGCCCGCTTGGACAAGACCAGCTGTCTGATCGCCGCCCAGGGCGCACACGACGGCCTGGCTCGCGCCCTCACCCCACCCCACACCCGCTACGACGGCGACGGATTCATCGCCGCGGCAACAGGTTCGGTCGAGGCCCACGTCGACACCGTGCGGTTGATGGCCGTTGCGGCGGTCGCGGCGGCGATTCGGTCGGTGGCTTCGACGTGAGCCGGATCGTTGGGCCCGCGCCTTGCCGACGCGGTCCGCTGTCGCGGTCGTCGGTCATGGGCGCAATGGTCGTGGGTGAGCGCGATTCCTTGCGGCGGTGCGGAGTTCGGCCGCTGCGAGCACGACAGCTGTGGCGGCCGTTCTCGTGGCGGCCCGGCCAGGGGTGACGGCACTCTCGGTCGGGCCGATTTCCGCTGCGGCGGAGCGAGTTCGGGCTCAGCCGACGACGATGGGGACGAGGTACTCGTGGGCGAACGCCTCCAGGTCGTCCGTGGTGTCCAGGGTGACCGTGCCGACGGGTTGGAGGATGAGGGAATGCACTATGCGGCAGGAGATTTCGACGCGGGTGCTCAGATCGGGGGGCTCGGGCAGGCCGCGATCGCGCAGGGCCTGGCGCAGGATGGCGGTGCTGGCCGTGGAAGCCATGGTGAAGAAGGACGCCCCATCGGTGGTGAGTTGGGGTAGCAGCCGATCGGGTTCGAGTGCGATCATGCGCTCGACCAGTGGATGGGTGCGCCAGCGCGTGACGACCGTGACGAAGATCGCGGCGACCACGGATGCGATGGTGTCGTGCTGTGCGGGCAGATCGCGCAGTTCGGTCAGGACGGCCTGCACCTCCCGCGCGGTCACCGAACGCACCAGATCCTCCCGGGAGCCGATACGCCGATACACCGTGACCCGATCGACCTCGGCTTGGCGAGCGACGTCTTCGATGGTCGTCTTCTTCACGCCGAGACGCTGGAACTGGATCAGGGCGGCGTCGAGAATGCGCCCCTCGATGGACTCGGTCTTCGGCGCTTCTTTCGAGGTCCGGGAGGCGGTGGGCATATATCGACGCTAGCAGCTCCGGCGCCGATTGCAACAATCTTCCTCAATTTGTGGCTGCAACATTGCAATACGATTTGTGGTCTTGTACGGTCGGGGCATGGCTGATGACGGTGCTATGCCGCACCCCTACCGGGAAGAAGCGCACGCGATCCACGCGCGGGACGTCCACTTCGACTTCTCGTCCGTACCGATGCACTACATCCCCGGAGAAGTTCTGGCAACCCATGTCACGAATGTGATGCATCTGGTTCTGCCGGAGGGCGAGCGGGCGATGGCCGCGTGCCTCGGCGAGGCGCTGCCGTACATCGAGGACGAGCGCCTACGCGAAGAGGTGACCGGATTCATCGGCCAGGAGTCGATGCACGCCAGCAGTCACGAGCGCGCCCGCAATCATCTGCAGGCCATCGGTCTGGACGTGGAGTCCTATGTGTCGAAGGTCGCCTGGCTGCTCGACCGGGTCCTGGGCGATCACGGGCTGAGCGGCCGGGCCAAGGAGCAGTGGCTGCGCGAACGTCTCGGCCTGTTCGCGGGGATGGAGCATTTCACCGCCGTCATCGGCGAATGGCTGCTCGAGTCCCAGGTGCTCGAGGATCTGGGCATGCATCCGACGATGCTGGATCTGGTGCGCTGGCACGGCGCGGAGGAGGTCGAGCATCGTAGCGTGGTATTCGACGCCTTTATGCACGTCGACGGCGGATATGCGCGTCGGTTCCGCACCGGCCTGCTGGCCAGCGGACTACTGCTGCCGCTGTTCATCCTGTCGACGGCGTACCTGTATCGCAAGGATCCGAGCCCGGCCAAGGGCCGGAACTGGCTCCGGCAATTCGCGAGTGCCACCAGGCGAGGCGTGATTCCGAGCTTCACCACGTTCTTCACCGAGATGCCGCGGTATCTGAGCCGCGATTTCCACCCCTCCCAGCTGGGCTCGATGGACAGTGCGCTGCGTTATCTGGCGCACTCCCCGGCGGCTCGCGGATGAGCGGGCCCGAAGCGGCGGCCGAGGCGCCCCGCACGCCGGATCAGCGGACCGCGACCGGATCGACGCTGACAGCAGAACGCCCACGCAAGGGTGTGGATATGTCCATGGTGGGCCTGCGGGCGCTGGGCGTGGTGATGGACGTGTACAAGAAGGTCGTCACCGCACCGGCGGCGTCCCGGCCGAATCCGGTGCGGCGCAGCGGTTTCGATCTGGACGTCCTGGTCGAATCGGTTCGCGACGAGGCCGATGACGTGGTGAGCCTGACGTTGATCCGGCCCGGCGGCGCACCGCTGCCCTCGTGGCGGCCCGGGTCGCATGTGGACGTCTTCCTGCCGTCGGGGCGGCAGCGGCAGTATTCGCTGTGCGGTAATCCGCGCGATCGGTTCCGTTATCGAATCGCGGTGCGGCGCATCGCCGATGGCGAGGGCGGATCGCGGGAGATGCATACCGTTCAACCAGGGGAGCGGCTGCGGCTGCGCGGCCCGCGCAACGCGTTCACCTTCGTCGAGACCGCGCCGTCCTACCTGTTCGTGGCCGCGGGTATCGGCATCACGCCCATCCTGCCGATGGCGCATGCGGCCGGATCGCGCGGGCGGCTGGTGTATCTGGGCCGGTCCCGCGCGAGTATGCCGTTCCTGGGCGAGCTGCCCGAGGGCGCGGAGGTCCGCACCGACGACGAGCACGGCATTCCCGATATCGCCGCCATCCTCGCCGAGGCCGCACCCGGCGCGGCGGTGTATGTGTGCGGTCCGCCGCCGGTACTGGACGCGGCGCAGCGCAAGCTGTTCGAGCTGAATCCCTCGGGATCGCTGCACACCGAGCGCTTTTCGCCGCTGCCCGTGCTCGACGGTCGCGAATTCGATGTGACCCTGGCTCGTTCGGGCCGGACCGTCCGAGTGGGCGCACAGGAGACGACGCTCGCGGCGATCCAGCGGGTGAAGCCCGATGCGCCCTACTCCTGCCGCCAGGGTTTCTGCGGCACCTGCAAGTCCGGGGTGCTCTCCGGCGAGGTCGATCACCGCGACCGCCTGCTCTCCGACGCCGACCGCGCGGACCACATGCTGGTGTGCGTCTCCCGCTGCGACGGCCCCCTCGTACTGGATATTTAGATCCGAAAGGCTCACGGCCACAATGACTCCACGATTCAAGCTGGCAGCCTCGGACGATACGTTCCTGGCGACCGCTGCCCGGCGCTACGTGCACACCGTCGACATCGCCGCCGGTCCACAGGACGTCTGGGATATGTTGACCGCCGACGACGCGCTGGTGTCCTGGTCGGCGGTGATCACCGCCTCGAAGTGGATTTCGCCGCGGCCGTTCGGCGTCGGTACCACCCGGCTGGTCACCCTCGGCGGCGTCGTGCGGCTCGAGGAGCGGTTCTATCGCTGGGAGGAGGGCGAGCGCATGACGTTCACCGTCGACGCCGCCTCGATTCCCGGACTGAAGCGCTTCGCCGAGGATCTGGTTCTGCGGCCCGCACCCGGCGGAACGCAATTGACCTGGACGTTCGCCCTCGAAGGCAATCCGCTGCTGCAACCGCTGCTGAGTGTGGCGAGTCCGGTGAACAACATCGTCACGCGGACCATCGCGCACGGCATCACCGGCAAGACACGGCAGGAGGCGCGGCGATGAGCACCGAACATCACCGGATCGTCATTCTCGGCGCGGGTTTCGGCGGGATCGGCCTGGCGATCAAGTTGCGCCAAGCCGGATTCGAGGATCTGATCCTGCTCGAGCGCGCCGACGATCTGGGCGGCACCTGGCAGGCCAACACCTATCCAGGCTGCGCCTGCGATGTGCCCTCGCAGCTGTACAGCTACTCGTTCGCTCCCAATCCGAACTGGTCGCGCACCTACGGTCAGCAGCGCGAGATCCTCGACTACATCCGTTCGGTGGCCACCGAACACGATGTGGTCCGGCACATCCGGCTCGGCACCGAGATGCTCGGCGCGCGCTGGGACGAGCAGGCGTCGCTGTGGCGCATCGAGACCTCGCGCGGCGACCTCACCGCCGACTATTTCATCTCCGCCGCGGGGATTTTCGCCGAGGCGAAGTTCCCGTCGGTGCCCGGACTGGACAGCTTCGAGGGCAAGACCTTCCATTCGCTGCACTGGGATCACGAGCACGATCTGTCGGGTGAGCGCGTCGCGGTGATCGGGACCGGAGCCTCCGCGGTGCAGTTCGTGCCCGAGATCGCGCCGAAAGTGGCCGAGCTGACGGTATTCCAGCGCTCCGCGCCCTGGATCGTGCCGCGTATGGATCGCGCCACCCTCGGTTTCGAACGATTTCTGCTGCGTCGTTTTCCGCTGGCGCAGAAGACGGTTCGCGGCACCTGGTACACCCTGATCGAGAGCTTCGGTCTGGTCGGCTTCGTGGACAACCGATTCCGGCATCCGTTCGAACTGATGGGCCGGTATCAGCTGCGGCGGCAGATTCGCGATATCGTGCTGCGGCGCAAGGTCACCCCGGACTACGTCATCGGCTGTAAGCGGGCGATCTTCTCCGATGCGTACCTGCCCGCGCTGGACCGCGACAACGTCGAGGTGGTCACCGACGGCATCGCCGAGGTGCGGGCGCGATCCATCGTGACTCGCGCCGGGGAGGAGATCCCGGTGGACACCATCATCTTCGGCACCGGATTCACCTCGATCCCGACCGCGTTCGGACGGATCGTCGGGCGCGAGAACGTATCCATCGCGGATCTGTATCACAAACGCCCGCAGACCTATCTGGGCACGAGCGTCGCCGGATTCCCCAACTTCTTCTGCACCCTCGGGCCCTTCGGCGCGGCGGGTAATCAGTCGGCGATCTTCATGATCGAATCGCAGATCGCCTACATCGTGGACGCGCTGTCGACCGTGCGCGAGCGCGGGGCGTCGCGGGTGGAGGTGCGGGCGGAAGTGCAGGACGCGTTCGTGGCGGAGATGCGTGAACGCAGTGCGGCCACGGTCTGGCTCACCGGCGGATGCCAGGGCTACTACACCACCCCCGACGGGGAGAACGCGGGCCTGTATCCGAGCTGGAGCTTCGAATACCGGCGTCGCACGAGTAAATTCGACGCCGACGCCTATGAGGTGGCCTGATGAGACTGCTGCGTACCCTGGGGCTCGGCTCGGCCGGTTACGACGTGGCGGGCAAGGTCGCGCTGGTCACCGGTGCGGGCCAGGGCATCGGCCTGGAACTCGCGCGGATCCTGCACGCGCGCGGCGCGATCGTCGTGGTGGTCGACATCGACGCCGAGGCGGCGTTGCGGGCCGCGCGTGAATTGCGTACGCGCGCACTGTCGATCGGCGCCGACGTCGCGGATCGCGCGCAGATGGCCGCTGCCGTCGAGCAGGTGATCGGACAGTACGGCCGCCTCGACGTGGTCGTGGCGAATGCCGGTGTGACGCCGGTGCCCTCGACCGTGCGCGCGATGGATCCGCGGGATTTCGACCGGGTGATGAGTATCAATCTCACCGGCGCGTTCAACACCGTGCATCCCGCGCTGGACCACATCGTGCGTTCGCGGGGGCATGTCGTGGTGGTGTCCTCCTGCGCTGCCTTCGCACCCGGGATGGGCGGTTCCCCGTACATGATCAGCAAGGCCGCGGTCGAGCAGATGGGACGGGCGTTGCGGGTGGAGCTGTCCGCCTCGGGAGCGAGCGCCGGCGTCGCGTACTTCGGCATCGTCGAGACGGCCATGACCCACGACATGCTCGACGCCGACGAGCTGGGCCGCCGCATCGACGGCCTGCTGCCGTGGCCGCTGAACATCCGCATCACCGCCACCCATGCCGCCCGCACCATCGCCGACGGCATCGCCGATCGCGCCGCCCGCACCGTGGCCCCGGCCAGTTGGGAGCCCTACGCCCTGTTCCGCGGCGCGATCAACGTCATGCTGGACGCCAAACTCGCCGCCGATTCCACTGTCCACCAACTCATCCACGAGATCGAGCAGCGGCGGAAATCGCAGCCGATATCCGAATGAGTTGCGGATGAGGGTATTTCGCGGTGACGCTGACGCCGGACCGGTATCGATGCGCTTTCGCGGCGCCGTTGTCAGCGGAATCGGGTCGGTGAACCCGGTCGTCTGTCCCCGAAAGGTTTTCGTGTGAGTACCTCTCGCTTCGATACGCTTCCCGAGGCGTTCCAGTACACCGCTGCTCGTACGCCCGAGGCGGTTGCCTTGCGGACGCCCGGCGACGGGCAGGTCCTGACGTGGGGTGAGTACGCTCGGCAGGTCGAAGTGCTGGCCGCCGGGTTGGCGGGGATCGGGGTGCGGCGGGGGGACACCGTCGCGTTGATGATGTCCAATCGGCTCGAGTTCTATCCGCTCGAGGTCGCGGCACAGCATCTGGGGGCGACGTCGTTCTCGGTGTACAACACGCTGCCGCCCGAGCAGTTGGCGCATGTGCTGGGTAATGCCGGTGCGCGCGTGGTGATCTGCGAACCCCAGTACGTGGATCGGTTGCGTGCCACCGGGTTCGGACTCGAGCACATCGTCTGTGTGGACGAGGACGTCGAGGGCACGTTGTCGATCGACGAGCTGATCGGTTCGGGTGCGGCGGATTTCGAATTCGAGTCGGCCTGGCGGGCGGTGCGCGCCGAGGACGTGGCGACGCTGATCTACACCTCCGGCACCACCGGAAACCCCAAGGGCGTGGAGACCACCCACGCCAACATCCTGTTCCAGGTGTACGGAATCGCCGACGTGCTGGGCATCGAATTCGGCGACACCATCACCTCGTTCATGCCCAGTGCGCATATCGCCGACCGGCTCACCGGTCTGTATGTGCAGGAGGTGCTGGGCACCCAGGTCACCTGTGTGCCCGATCCGAAACTGATCGCTCCGGCGCTGGCCGATCTGCATCCGACCATCTGGGGTGCCGTGCCGCGGGTATGGGAAAAACTGAAGGCCGCGATCGAACTCCGGGTCGCGGGCGAGCCCGACGAGCAGCGGCGCACCGCGATGGAGTGGGCGTTGTCGGTTGCCCGGCGGCGCAGTGCGTTTCAGCTGGCCGGCGAGCCGGTGCCCGATGACGTCGCGGCCGAATGGGCACGTGCGGACGAGTTGGTGCTGCGCGGGCTGCGTGCGGCGCTGGGGCTGGACCGAGTGCGCTGGGCGATGTCCGGCGCCGCGCCGATTCCGCCCGGCACGCTGGGCTTCTTCGCCGGGCTCGGCATTCCGGTGACCGAGATCTGGGGTATGTCGGAGCTGTCGTGCATCTGCAGTGTCAGCCATCCGCGCGATGCCCGGCTCGGCACCGTCGGCAGGTTGCTGCCCGGGATGCAGGCGCGCCGAGCCGCAGACGGTGAACTGCAGGTGCGCGGCCCGCTGGTGATGAGGGGCTACCGCGGCCTCGAACAGCAGACCGCCGAGGCCATCGATCCCGAGGGCTGGCTGTCCACCGGCGATATCGTCCGCATCGATCCGGACGGCTATCTCACCGTCGTGGACCGCAAGAAGGAATTGATCATCAACGCGGCGGGGAAGAACATGTCACCGGCCGTCATCGAGAACGCCGTCAAGGCCGGTGCGCACCTGATCGGCGCGATCGCCGCCATCGGCGAGGGCCGCGCCTACAACACCGCTCTCATCGCCTTGGACGCCGAGGCGGCCGAAGCCTATGCGCGCCACCATGATCTCGCCGATGCCTCCGCCGCCGCCCTCGCCGCGGATCCGTCGATCATCCACACGATCCGTACCGCTGTCGGCGCGGGCAACGCCCGTCTGTCCCGCGTGGAACAGATCAAACGCTTTCGCATCATGCCCGTCTTCTGGGAGCCGGGTGGCGAGGAGATGACCCTCACGATGAAACTCAAACGCCGAGTCGTCACCGAGAAGTACGCCGACGAGATCGAGGCGCTCTACACCGAGCAGCTCTCGCCGGACGTGTATGAACCCGCCACCGACGCGGCGCTCGCGGCGCACTGACCCGGAGTCACCGTGATCGTGTGCCACACAGTGATATTCGCCTCACCCGGGCCCGTCGCCGCTTCAGTCCAGGTCCGCCGCGGCGGCGCGCAGGAGTTCCTGGGAGTGGCCGGGCGGGTCGGCCTGGATGCTGAGGCGGTCCATGACCTCGCGGTAGAGCTCGAGGTCGTCGGGGCGGTCGAGGTAGAGGGCGCTGGCCATCTGCTCGAGGTAGACGACGTCCGGGATCTCCTGCTCGTTGAAGCGCAGGATGGTGAACGAGCCGCCGACCGCGGCGTGACCGCCGGCGCGGTAGGGCAGGACCTGAATGGTGACGTTGCTGCGGTGCGACATCTGCTCGAGGTAGATCAGCTGCTCGCGCAGGACCTCGCGACCACCGACCGGGCGGTGCAGCACCGATTCGTCCAGGACCGCCCACAGCGTCGGGCCGTTGGCCAGATCCAGGATCTGCTGACGGCGGCGCCGGAGTTCCACGCGCCGATCGACCTCTCGCTCGCCGTGTGCCAGCGAGACGACCGCGCGGGCGTAGGCATCGGTCTGCAGCAGACCCGGGACCAGTTGTCCCTCATAGGTTCTGATCGATTTCGCATCGCCCTCGAGGCCGAGATAGTTCTCGAACCAGGACGGCAGCAGGTCGCTGTAACCGTGCCACCAACCCTGCTCGTTGGCCATCGCGACCAGGCTGAGGAAGGATTCGCGCTGGGCCGAATCGGTGACGCCGTAGAGCGTCAGCAGATCGTTGACGTCGCGGATCTTGTATCCCGTGCGGCCGAGTTCGAGTCGGCTGATTTTGGCGTGCGAACCGCGGATGTGCTCACCGGCGACCTGCGGAGTGATCCCGCGGGCCTCACGTAGTTTGCGGAGCTGGCCGCCGACCATGATCCGCAATGCTGTGGGACCGCGCTGCTCCAGGGGAGTGGTGACGAGGTCGATCCGGGCCTGTTCTGCCGTCATGAGGCTTTCTCCGCTGTTCTTCGATCACTGGCACACACCGCATCGGTACATGCGCAAGTGCGTGCCGTCATCACCGCACCCGCTCATGGTAACGCCGAGACAGGCGAAAAACCGAGCGTGGCGAGGGAAATATCCGGCGTTTTGCTGTGACCCTGAGTAACTGTCGCATCGAATCCCCTCGGCGTTCCCCTTGCGTCGACGACCATACCGGTAGGGGCAGGTCGTTGCCACTGCCGCCGGGTCGCGGGCGTGCCGACCCGGCGGAGGACGGTCCGCCGCAGCGGATCTGCTGGAGTATTGCCGAATGCTCGTGCGGGCGTTGAGTTTCGGCTTCTCAGCCGTGGTGGCAGGTCCGATATCAGTGTCCGACGGTGGAATTCAGCCAGTCGAGGACCGCGGTGTGGTACGCGCCGGTATTGCGCGCGAGGTTCACCGAATGGCCGCTGCCGGGTAGTACGAAGGTCTGCAACTCGGCCGCGGGCGCGAAGTACGGAGCCTCCGCTGCCTTCAGTGTGGCGGCGGACCGGCACACGGAATAGCCGGGGCCGCAAGACAACCGGTCCAGGCTCCCGTCGACGATCAGCACCGGAGCATCGATCTCACCGGACATGCCGGGCAGGGTCGACATCAGCCCGTCCGGGTATTCCGAGAGCGAGAAGATCTCCTTGGTCTTCTCGTCCTGCGCCACCACCGCGGGATCGGCGTCGCGGGGATCGAAGAAGTCGTGCATGCGGGTGCCGGGCCGGGTGGTCAGGTATCCGGCGTCCAGACCGCGGCCGGCGAATGCCGGATCGTCCACGGCGCGGTGGTAGGTCGAGATCACGCCGAGGGTTTCGGGAATGTTCAGCGCGTGCGAATAACCGGTCAGCACAACGCCGTCCACGTCGTGATAGGAACTGGCCTCCATCACCGAGGTGCCCGAGGTCAGTGAATGGCCGACGGTGACGACCTCGGCGTAGGGCGCGGCCCCGGCCAGGCCGTGTCGCAGGCCCTGGACGATGCCGTGCAGTGCCTGGGCGGTGTCGTTGGCGGTGAGCGACAGCGCGGCCGGATGAGTGCTCGCGCCGTTACCGAGACGATCGACCACCAGGGTCGCGTAACCGGCCCTGTTCATTGCCTCGCGGAAGTTGTAGGTCTGCGGCTGGTAGGCGAAATCCCAGTAGGTGCCGTTGTAATTGGAGCCCGACATCAGCACCATGACGGTGCCGCCCGGCTTGCCGACGGGTGTGCAGAGAGTCGCGGCGAGGTGGCCCTTCGCGACCGGGACCGGAAAGGATCGACAGGCCCCCGGATCGGCGTCGGCGTGCGCCGAACCCGCTGTTACACAACACAAGAGGAATGCAGCGAATAAGGTGAGTGTCCGCACCGAAGCTCGCACGTAACGCGCTCCCTGTCGTGAAATACGAGGAGCTCCCGAGGGTGCCCTCGTGAATCGATCGGTTCGAATGGATTGGTCAGCGAGGGTATAGCGCCGCGCAACGACATGCAAGAAATCCGGAGAATTACCGGCAATCGGATCGGCCGAAATGGAAAAAGCCTGCCCGGCATCCTGCGCAGCGCCGAGCCGATGGTGGATCTGGCCGAGCCGCATTCGGCGCGTGCCTGCGCCCTGGCCGGGCGGGGTGATCGGATCGCGGATCAGCCGTTACCGGTCGGCCCCTCGGGCTTGCGGCCGATGCCGGCCAGAATAACCAGCCGAGTGGGCGGCAGGTTGTCGGCGAGCCACTCCTGGATGGTCACGATCCCCGGATCGAGGATGTCGAAGCCGTCGAGCAGCTTCTCGACCTCGGACTTCGATCGGAAGACGAACTGCGCGGTACTGCCCTCGGTATCGCTCGCGGTCCGGTCGACGAACTCATCGTCGGTCTCGGGCGATCCGTGCGTGAAGGCCAGATAACTGCCCGGCGCCATCACCTCGGAGAATCGGGCGAGAATTTCGGCCGGCTGTTCATGATCCATGATGAAGTGCAGAACCCCGACGGTCAGCAGCGCGACCGGCTGATCGAAGTCGATGCCCGCCTCGGTGCGCAGGCGCGCGATGAGATCCACGGGTTCACGGAAGTCCGCCAGCATCGGCGTCACGCCCGCCTGGCCTGCCGTTATGGCGTTGGCGTGTACATAGACGACCGGGTCGTAGTCGACAGAGGCCACGCGTACCTCGGGGTCGACCTCGACGACCGTCTCGTACACACTCGGTGAGGTAGGGATGCCCGCGCCGATATCGATGAACTGCCGCACACCTGCTTCGGCGGCCGACCGTGCCGCCCCGGTCAGGAACTTGCGACTGAACCAGGCCAGTGTCCGATTTTCCGGAGCGACCTCCAGCATTCGTTTGGCAACCGCGCGGTCCGCGGTGTAATTATCCTTGCCCCCCAGCAGATAGTCGTATATGCGGGCGGCATTGGGTTTCGTCGGGTCGATCCCCGCGGGCGCCGGCCTGTCTCCTGACACCACACCTCCCGACATCGTGATCGGAATTGCATTCGCCGCCGCCGCGGTGTCCGTACAAAGATCCGTTTTGCGCCGTCATGTGGTCCGGCTACGGCCGGAAAGTGCACGAGACCGGCCTAATTCCAGCAGAACCCAAGAATTCGGCGATGTCAAGCGCGTCCGGGCCGCACCGGCATCCGTCGAAGGATGCTCAGGGGAAGCCGTACCACTCCCAGAGGAAGTTGTCGGGGCGGCCGGTCAGCAGGCCGGGGTAGGTGCCGCGATGTGCCGGGCGGGCGCCGGGCAGGTTCGGCGCACCGCCGATCGCGATGGCGGCGACTTCGCTACCGAGCTCGCGTAAGAGTTTCTCCTCCGCGCGAATCACGGACAGCAGATCGGCGAGGCGCTGCGTATTCGGCATTCGGGAGCCCGGGGTGGGTGCGGCGTGCTGCATGTGGCAGGTGACTCCTGGCTGGAGAGATACGCTGGGTGCGCATGAGGCGCGCAGCACGCTCGCGTCAACACCGGCGATGAGCATGCCGGTAGGTATGGTGACACATTCCTGCGAAGTTCGCGAAAATTGTACCAGTGCAAGAACATTCGAAAATGCATCTGTACAACCATTGGATGCCGGAATGTTGCTGCCGGTTGGAAGAACCTGATGGCGGAGGGTTTATACCGCCCAGAGTTCCTCGTGCGGCAGATCGGCCAGGCCGGTACGGAGATTATCGTCGATGGACACGTCGACGCCGTGCCGGCTCAGCTCGGCGGCCACCCGGTGTGCCACCGATCTCTCGGCACGGTAGTCCAGTACGGCTCCCCCGAGCGGGAATCGCAACTGCAGATGAACCTTTTTCGCCATATCGCCGGTACCGCTGAATCCCTTGGGGCGCAACCTGACACGTACTTACTGAAGATCCACAGTGTAACAGCGGATGCAAGTACATATGCAAGACCTCGGGGACAGGAATCGGGCGAATGCGGTCCGGGTCACTCCGGGCTCAGCGGCCGAATCGCAGCGTGACCGTGGCGGATTCGGGTACGGCGCGGCAGGTCAGAACCGCGCCGTCGGCCAGTTCGGCGGAAGTGAGTGCCGTCATCGGATCCTCGTCCATGTGTACCGTGCCGGAACATACTGTGGCGATACAGGTTCCGCACGATCCGCCGAGACACGAATACGGCAGATCCTCGCGGTGGGTGAGAGCGGCGTCGAGGATGCGGACCCCCTGCGGCATGGTGAACACCAGGTCCTCGCCGTGCCCGGTGAGGGTGATCGTGCACGGTGGCCGATCCGGTTGCGGGACGGCGGATTCGGGCTCGCGGGTCATGAAACGCTCGGTATATATCCGGGATCGGGTTACCCCCTCGTCCAGGAGTGCCTCGCGGGCAGCCGCGAGCAGGGAGTCCGGTCCGCACAGGTACCAGTGGTCCGCGTCCAGACCGGTCAGTTCGCGAAAATCCATGCGGCCCCTGCGGTAATCGATGCCGGGGGCGGTTGCCGGCAGCGGTGCGTCGTATTGGCGGGACAGGTGGTGGACGATCCGCAATCGTCCGGGAAACCGGGCGGTCAGTGTGGTGAGCAGATCGCCGAGCATGACGGTCGTGCTGTCGCGGCTGGCGTAGTGGAGGGTGAAGCGACTGTGCGGCTCGTTCGCGAGGACCGCCGCGGCGATCGCGGCGATCGGAGTGATCCCGCTGCCCGCGGCGACGGCGGCATGGTGGCTGGTGGTGGCCGGATCGGTGTGCGCGGTGAACGCACCCGACGGTTCGCCGATGTGCAGAACCGTTCCCGCACCGAGTCGTTCGAGCGCGTACTCGGAGAAGACGCCGCCGCCCTGTCTTTTCACCGCGACGCGCAACCGGCCCGCATCGGGTGCGTCGCACAGCGAGTAGCTGCGCCGGATCGGACGTCCGTGAGCCGTGCCCCGGATGACGACGTGTTGTCCAGCGGTGTAGCCGAATCGGTCCGTGAGCCGCTCGGGAACCTCGAATTCGATCAGCACGCTGTCGGCGGTATCGCGTTCGACCGCGCGAACCGTCAGCGGGTGGAAGCCGTGTGCCGGAGTCTGCGGGATCGGGTCGAATCCATTGTGCCGCACCTGTGGTGCGGATATCGCGACCTCGCGCAGCAGATTCAGGCCGACCACCGCCCCGTTCGCGGCGATCCGGGCCAGCAGGGCCGGCCGGGCCACCGCCAGCGGGCTGTCGAGCAGGCCGGCGATGCGTGAGATCTGCTGCCCCACAGCCGCGTCCCGCGCGCCGATGGCCATCGCCGTGCGTGCGGCCGGACCCAGTAGCCGCATCGGTCCCCGGCCTGCGGCGTCGACGTGCGGCATCGCGAGATCGAACAGGCGGGTGATCAGCCACGGGTCATCGATGACGTGGGCCGCGGCGCGGAAGAACCTGCGCGCGAGATGGTCGTCGCCGGCGGCGAGCGCCTTGCGCAGTTCCATCGCCTGTAATGCGGAGACCGACATGCCCTGTCCGAACGCCGGACTGAAACTGCACACCGCGTCGCCGAGGACGAGCAGCCCGTCCGGGAAGCGGGACAGGCGCTCGTAGCGGCGGCGTTGGTTGGCCGGGTAGCGGTAGGTGCTGATGCCGGTCAGCGATTCGGCCGACAGCAGTGCCTCGGCGACGTCCGGCGGTGCGACCGAAGAGGCGAATCGCCAGAACCCGTCGGGGTCGGTCGGGGGATGGTCCGCGCCGTAGCCGATCAGGGTCAGGATGTGCTTGCCCTCCTCGACCGCGAACAGGGCCAGGCCGCGCGCGGGATCCTGGTTCGCGACGACGATCTCCTTGTCGCCGCCGAGGTTCGCGGTCGAATCGTCCGGCAGGCGGATGTAGCGGCTGGCGTACATCATATCGATGCGCACGCCCTCCTCGGCGGGGCGCGGGTAGCCGATCGTCTCGAGCCAGTCGAGGATCGGGCCGTGGCGGCCCAGGCAACTCACCACCAGATCCGCGAAGATCTCGTGCGGGTGGTCGGCATGCTCCGGCTGCGCCAGAACTCCGGTGACCCGGTTTCGCGCGGGATCGGTCAGCAGGTTCAGCGCGGTGCCGCGGTCAAGGATCTCGACATTGGGCAGGGCCCGGACCCGCTGTCGCACATGCCATTCCAGAAACGGTCGGCTGGCCTGTAGCAGCGAGTATCCGGCGTCGGATCGCGACAGTGTGGATCCGGCGATGCTCATCCGCATCTCGGTCAGCGAGCGGCATCGCACCGCGCCGTCGGCGAGCAATTCGGCGGTGATGCCCGGAAACAGTTCGGCCAGAATGCGTTCGCCGCGCGCGAGCAGGGCGTGCACATGTCTGCCCTGAGGCACTCCACGGCGGTCTCCGGGCGCGGCGAGATCGTCGCGTTCGAGCACGGTCACCGAGGCGAAACTCTCGCTGAGCACGCGCGCGGTGAGCAGTCCGGCCATGCTCGCGCCCAGGACCACGGCATGTCCGCGTCGCGCATTCGCCGGCTGGGCCTGCCCGCGTGCGGTCATCGTGTCCTCCGGCGTTGTCGTGGCGCATCCGGTGGTGCAGGAACCGCCCATTACTGATACGGAAACGGAGAATAGTCTCAGTTAGTTGGTTGTCGCAACCATTGTCGTCCGGTTCGCACGCGGCCGAGCTCGGCGTGCAGGTAGAAAAATAGGCATGACCTCACCGACCCGATCCTCGGAGGCGTTGCACGACGCGGCGCTCGAGCTGATCGCCGAGAGCGGTCTGGGCGCCCTGACCATCGGCGGCGTGGCGGAACGCGCGGGAGTTTCCCGGGCGACGGCCTACCGCGAGTTCGGCGACAAGGACGGCCTGATCGCCGCCATCGGCCGCGGCGAGGTGGTCAAGATGATCACCGCCGCCTACACCGAACTCGACCTGTTCGCCCCGCCCGCGCGAATCGTCCACGCCGTCACGCTTTTCGCGCTCGGCTACCTACGCGAGCACGCCGCGTTCGGCTACATCCGCGATCACGAACCGGCCTGGCTGATCAACGTCGCCATCGCGCACGGCAGATCCGAACTCAATCTGGTCGAGACGGTGGCCGCTCTCGCCGCCCCGCTGATCGCCGCCCGCGCCGACGCCGTTCTCGCCCTGACTCCGGTCCAGGCCGCCGAGGTCGTGGTTCGCATCGTGCTGTCCCACGTCCTGCTGGCGCACAGCAACCTGAACGACGAACAGGTCGCGGCCACCGCCACCCGGGCGGTCGTTCTCGCCGTCGATGCGTGATCGTCGCGACTGATACGGATCGGGTATTCCGTATCAGAAACGGGCCTGTCTGTAGCGGTTCGGATTCCGAGCGGATATTCGGGCACGGTCGGCAGCGAGCCCGGGGAGTGCCGCGTCGCGACCGTGCGCCGTGCGGGCGGTCCGATTCATCCGGCCACAGCAGATGGGGTGGTGGGCCGCAAAGCTCGGACCGGCGCTGTCGTAGGTGTGAACAGGGGTGGGAATCGCGGTTGCCGTGGCGGGAGTGGGTGAGCATACTGCCCTCTGAGCGTGGCGGTACGGAGGATGCGGCCGCGTTGTCGAAGTCCGGGAGGTCGGCGGGGTGCTGCGCAGCGGCGAGGTGTTCGCGGGGTATCGCGTCGTCCGGGAGCTCGGGTCGGGCGGTATGGGCGCGGTATATCTGGTGCAGCATCCTCGGTTGCAGCGGCTGGTGGCGTTGAAGGTGCTGGCCGAAGGGCCCAGTGCCGATCCGGAATTCCGGGCCAGGTTTCTGCGCGAAGCGGAATTGGCCTCGCGGGTATCGCATCCCAATATCGTCGAGGTCTACGACCGCGGTGTCGAGGACGGTGTGCTGTGGATAACGATGCAGTACGTCGAGGGCGGTGATGTGGCCCAGTTGCTGCGGGCCGGGCCGAGCGTGCTGCCGCCGGATCGGGCGGTGGGGATCGTCGGCGAGGCGGCGCGCGGGCTGGATGCCGCCCATGCCGCCGGGCTACTGCATCGCGATGTCAAACCGGCGAACATCCTGGTCTCGGCCGCGCCGGGGCGACCGGATCGGGTGCTGGTCACCGATTTCGGAATCGCCCGGGCCGCAGCGGAATCCACGGTGCTGACCGGTGCCGGGGAGGTACTGGCGACGCTCTCCTACGCCGCGCCGGAACAGATCGAGGCGGGGCGGATCGATCATCGGGTCGACGTCTACGCGTTGGGCTGCACGCTGTTTCACATGCTCACCGGTAGTGCCCCGTTCCCGCGGCCGACGGCGGCGGCGGTGATGGCGGCGCATCTCATCGACCCGCCGCCTCGGCCCAGCGCGGTGAATCCGGCGTTGCCGCCGCAGTTGGACGAGGTCATCGCGCGGGCGATGGCAAAGCAGCCCGATGGCCGGTATCGGAGTTGCGGTGAACTCGCGGCGGCGGCGGGGGCGGCGTTGCACGGGACGACGGAGAGCCGACGGCCGCGTCGGCGGCGACGGGGATTGGTGATCGCGGCGATCGGAGTGGTGATCGCGCTGATCGCCGTCGCCGCGACCGTGTGGGCGCTGGCGCCGGATCGCGCCGCGCCGCAGGCAGCCTCGGCGCCCGCGCCGACCCTCGACTATTCCGAAGGGTGGGGGACGTACGGATATATCGTGAACGCGTTCCCGAAACTGTTGCCGCACATGCCGATCAGCGCGGGCTATCAGGGCATCTGGTGCCGAGCGAATACCGGGGACGATTCGAAGGTCTCCTTCGACGTGACGCCGGCCGATGGCGCGCTGGAGTGTTACGGCCAGGACGATCCGGTGTTCGAGGTGCTCGTGCAGTGCGTTGCCGCGCGAATGCCCATCGGGGCCACTCGACCGACCGGGAATGTGCTCATCCGCGGGGATGAGAGTTGGAAGCGGTCGTCCGGAAGCGGCCGGATCCTGTGGAGCGATTGGAGCGATGCGACCGGTAAATCCTACGGCCGGTTGGATATCGGATTCGAGGACCCGAAACGATCGTTCTGCGGGGTGCGAGTGACCAGCGGCACCGAGACCGGGCAGGCGCTGCACGACAGGTGGTGGCCGAGTGCGCCGCTGTGATCGCCGAACGCCGCGGACCGCGGCTGCCATCGCGGGTGTGATTCTGCTGATCGCGTTGCTGTGCGGGTGCACGGTGCCCGGTCGGGCAGGGCCCCGGGCCCTGGATCCGAGAACCCTGGACGTCGGGGTGTTCGGTACCGAATCCGTGCCCCAGCCGCCGGATACCGATGAGCGCTACGGCCGGGTGCTGGAGGCCGTGCGGCTGGCCGAAGCCGTGGCCGTGCCCAGTGACATCGATGCCGCGCTGCGATACGGCGATGCCGCGCCGCTGCCCACGCCCCGGGACCTGGTCGGAATTCTCGCCAAGACGGTCGCGCCCACGTTGCAGGCGCACCGCTTGGTGACCGCGTTCACCACCGGTGGTATGGACGATGCCGCGCACAACAGGCCGATACTCGGTCAGACCCGGGCGTTGCGCTTGTCGGTGCTGGAGTTTCCCGACGATGACAGCGCCCGTGCCGCCGCACAGGACATCGATGCGGTCGATTTCACCGTCAGCACCGACAACGTCTCGGTGCCATTGTCGAAATACGCCGATGCGCACGCACATTGGCGGCCATCGGTACCGACTCTCGCCGCGACGCTCGCGCACGGGCCCTTCGTGGTGACCATGTACATCATGAATCCGGCGACCGACATCAATGCGATGACCTCCCTGGCCACCGCCGCGTTCGGCGTCGAATTGCCGATGCTGGACCGGTTCACGCCGACACCGCCGGACAGACTCACCACGCTGCCGCTGGATCGCGACGGGATGCTGCGGCGCATGCTGCCCGCGGATCCCGGCGAATGGCCGTATCCGTCATCGGTCCTGATCGATGACAATCAGGTCGCGGGCTGGGGCGGCTTCCGCCACACCAGCGGGATCATCTACGGGCCCAACGGCATCGACCAGATCGTGCGGCAGGACGATCGACAGCCGGGGAAACATTCCCCCACGCGTCCCGACGCGATGGCGGGTATCGATACACGGTTTCTGGTCAGATACCCGAACGCCGTCGAGGCGCGGAAATTCCTGGAGAGACGGCGCAAGGCCGCGACGGGTACGGAGGACCCCCTCCCGGGGCCGGAACATGTGCCCGACGTGGTGTGCGGCCGGATACGCGAGTTCGGTGACCCGGACTACAACCGCGCCCTGAAATTCGATTGTTTCGTATTGGACGGCCGGTACGTGGCGAATGTGTACGGCGGTACCGAGCAACTGGTATTGCAGCGCGCCGCGGCGCAGTACGCCCTGCTGGTGCGGAATCGGTAGCGCGATATGGCGGAAATACGGTCGGGCGCAACCATTTCGGGATATCGGATCGAGCGGAAGCTGGGCGCCGGAGCGATGGGCACGGTGTATCTTGCCGAGCATCCGCGGCTGCCGCGAAGGGACGCGTTGAAGGTGCTGGCCGCCGAGCGCGGCGCCAATCCCGAATTCCGAGCCCGGTTCATCCGGGAAGCCGAACTCGCCGGTCGTCTCGACCATCCCAATATCGTTCCGATCTACGACTACGGCGCCGACGGCGAAACACTGTGGATCGCGATGCGATTCGTCAGTGGCTACGATGCGGCGACGTTGTTGGCGCGATGGCCGCACGGCCTGCCGCCCGAACGCGCGGTGGGAATCGTCGCCGCCGCGGCAGCCGGCCTGGATCAGGCACACCGCGCCGGATTGCTGCATCGCGATGTGAAGCCGGCGAACATCATGATCGAGCCCGGCGGCGGCGGTCGGGATCGAGCGTTGATCACCGATTTCGGCATCGCCCGCACCGCGGCTGAGCTGGATCCCGTTGCCACCACCGGGGGTTCGGTCGCCGCGACCCTGGCCTATGCCGCACCCGAGCAGATTCGCGGGGAGTGGATCGATCAACGGGTCGATGTCTACGGGTTGGGCTGCACGCTGTACCAATTGCTCACCGGCACAGTGCCTTTTCCCCGGGACTCGGCCGGTGCGATGATGCATGCCCAGCTCACGGCGCCGCCGCCGCGCCCGTCCCGAGCCGGTCGCGGGGTGCCCGGAGTGTTGGACGCGGTCATCGCTCGCGCGATGGCGAAGAATCCCGGCGAACGGTACGGCAGCTGCGGAGAATTGGCCGCAGCGTCGATCGCGGCGTTGCAGAGCAAGCCGCCGGGCCTGATTCGTCGGCACGCCGGACGTGTCGCGCTCTCCGTAGCGGCAGTTGCGGTGTTGGCGGCGGCCGGAATCGCCGGTGTGGTCACGACTCGGCACCAGGACCGGGCGATGCCGGCCCCGACCGCGACGTCTGCGACGAATACCCCGGCGGCTGTGGACGATTCGAAGTGGGAGGCATACCAGTTCATCGTCGATGCGTTTCCCGGGCTGCTGCCTCGGACGCCGAACTCGACCGGTTACCAAGGCCTGAAGTGTCATTCATCCGATGAGCACGCGAATGCCGTGCCGGTCACGAAGGTCCTGACTCCGCTGTCGTACATCGGCTGTAGTGGTGATCAGAATCCGGTCGTGGTGGTGTCGTTGCGATGCAATACGGATCGGTCGCCGGTCCCGGCCGCCGATCGCGCGGACCTCGCCGACGACCCCGACAGCCGATCCTTCTCGCGCGCGTCCGGCACGGGTTTCATCGCGTGGCGCGACGAGAAACAGCCGGATCGAACCCAGGTCGGTCGTCTGGAGATCCGATTCGATGGTGCGGCCCGGGGTTTCTGCAAGATGGGTATCTGGGGTGGCGCGTCGGGCAAGGAACTGTTCGACACGTGGTGGCCGAACGCGCCGCTCTGAAATGTTTCGGTCTTGTTCGTCCGGCACCGGCACCCGCGCCGGACGTCAGAGTTTGGTCATGGTTCGTAAGCCCTGAAATGCCGCCGGGGGGCATAGCGTCGAACCCGTGGATGCGACTCCGGCGGACGGCTCGGTATTACTGGAAATCGATCGCGGCGGTGCCCGGCTCCCGGCCCTGCCCGATATGTCGGTGGCCTATCTGAGTGGGCTCGCCGGTGAACCGGTCTGGGTTCGCACGTCCGGGGGGTCGCGACTGCGATTGCCGATGCGGCGTTGGCTCGGGTTCACCGACGCCGCACATCGCGCCGACACCGCGCTGCTGCGCCACTGTGCGGGTCTCACCCTCGATATCGGCTGTGGCCCGGGCAGATTGGTAGCCGAACTGCTCGCCCGCGGTGTCCCCGCACTGGGCATCGACACCGATGCGACGGCGGTGGCGGTCAGCCGCCGTCGCGGTGCTCCCACGCTGTGTCGCGATGTGTTCGGTGCGGTGCCCGGACAAGGGAGATGGCGATGCGCCCTGCTCGCCGACGGCAATATCGGTATCGGCGGGGATCCGGCGCGACTGCTCCGAAGGGTTCGCGAGCTACTCGCGCCGGGCGGTATCGCGATCGTCGAATTCGATTCTCCTGGTGTGGGATTGCGGAATCACCGAATCAGATTGGAGACCGGTGGGTGGGCCGGGAGCTGGTTCGGTTGGGCGCAGGTGGGCATGGATGCCGCTGTCCCGGTGGCCGAACGTGCCGGGCTGCGGATGCTCGAAGTGGAAGCGGTGGACGGGCGGTATATCGGATTGTTGAAGGCCGACCATCGGCAATGATTCGTCGTGCGATCTTGCCGCCGCACCCGCCGTGGTCATGCGCAGTCGAGCCCATGCCACGGCGCGGGAGGTGCTACCGGCGTGGCTCCTCGAAACCGCCGATCTCCTGTTCGAGGAGTTCGGCGAGGCGCAGCGGCGTGCGGTCCTCGAACATCGGCCCGATGAGTTGGACGCCCACCGGGAGGCCCTCGGGCGAGCGGCCCGCTGGGATGGCGGTGGCGGGGAGACCGGGCATGGTGGCCAGGCCCGGCCAGACGAGTTGATCGGCGAACGGGTATGCGACACCGTCGATGTCGAGTCGGCGGGTGCCCAGATTCGTCGCGCTCTCGTGCGGGAACGCGGGCGTCGGGGTGATCGGGCAGACCACGGCGTCGAATTCGCCGAACAGTTCGCGCCAGCCCTGACGGTGCAGTTCGCGGCGGTTGCCCGCGACGACCCAGTCGCGATGGCTGAATACCGCGCCGCGCAGGCGTTCCGCGTCCATACTCCGATCGTCCGGATCCAACTTCGCGACGTGCTCGCGCATCATTTCGTACGCCTGGTCGGGATAGCCGGAAGCGAGGTTCGCCAGGAGCAGTTGGGTGTAGAGCGTCTCGGCCTCGACCAGATCGGGCAGCAACGGGCTGTGCCGTTCCACCCGGGCTCCGGCGGCGACGAGCGCGTCCGCGACGCGATTCACCGCGGCTCGCACCGCCGCCCCGGTCGGGATGGCGGGATGTTCCTCCAGGATCAGCACGCGGAAGTCGCCGAGCCGCTCGTGCCGCGCCGGCGGCAGCGCGAGCCGGTATGCCACCCCGAGCGTCAGCGGGTCGGGTTCGGCCATCACGTCCAGCAGCAGCGACAGGTCGCGAGCGGTGCGCGCCATCGGCCCGACCACGGCGAGATCGCGATCCGACGGCAGCGCCGGTGCGGGCGGCGGTACGTGGCCACGATTGGCAGCCAGACCGAAAGTGGGTTTGTGCGAATAGATTCCGCAGAAATGAGCGGGTACGCGCAGCGATCCGGCGATATCCGAGCCGAGGGACAACGCGCCGAATCCGGCGGCCAGCGCCGCAGCCGATCCACCGGAGGATCCACCCGGCGTGCGCCCTGGATCCCACGGATTGTTCGTGGTGCCGTAGACCTCGTTGAAGCTCTGCAGGTCCGCCAGCATGAGCGGCACATTGGTCTTGCCGAGTATCACCGCGCCCGCGGCCCTGACCCGCGCCACCTGCACCGCGTCCTCGGTGGGCCGGAAATCCGCGAACTGCGGCATACCCCAGGTCGTGGGCAGTCCGGCGATGTTGTAGGACTCCTTGACCGTCACCGGAATACCGAGCAGCGGCCCGTCCTCGCCTCGGGCACGCGCCCGATCGGCCTCGCGCGCCGCATCCCGTGCCCGATCGAAGTCGGGTACGCAGATCGCGTTGATCTCCTTGTCGTCCCGCTCGATACGAGCGATCGCCTCGTCGGTCAATTCCACCGAGGTCACCTCACCGGCGCGCAGCGCGGCAGCGAGTTCTTCAGCCGTCCGGAAGCTCCATTCCACCGGATCGAGCGTACCTGTCCGTGCGGACCACACAACCGAATAGCGCGATGTCGGAACGCTTGTGAGCCGCGTCCGGAGCGTCGTCGGCGACACCGAATCCCGAGGCGATGGCGCGGCTCGCCCGCGCGGCCTGTGGTGTCGAGGACAGGGTCGCCCGAGGAGGCGATGAAGGAGAGCCGAGGCGGCCTCGGTCTTCCAGGATGCCGCCAGGTTCGAATCCGGGGAAGGCGCGGGCGACGGTCGGGGTGCGGAGCGGTCCGCGCGATGCTCGGTTCGGAAGGCCGTTACTGTCAGCGGTCGAATATCGTCAGCGACCGAACGGCAGCAGTTCGGGGCGTTTGGCCTTGCGGCCGTTACCGGTGGACGCACCGCGCAGTCGCCGCCACAGCCAGGGGCGGGCAGTTGCCGCCACCCAGGCGAGTTCGCCGAAAAGGCCACCGGCACGGTGGTTTTCGGTATTCGCCGGGGGTATGGTCCAACTGTCGTCCGCGCCGTCCAGGCCGAGTGCCTCGGCCGCGGCCAGGGCGAATCGGTTGTGGCCTTCGGGCGAGCCGTGTAATCGGTCCGGGCTCCACATGCGCAGGTCGGCCATCGAGGGGGCGGCGAAGAGGTCGACCAGCCGCAGGTCATATCTATTGGCGCACAGGCGAATTCGATCGTTGATCAGATCGATGCGCGGGCCGATGAGGCGGGCGGCGAGCGGGACGATGCGACGGGCGTCGGGAAATGTGGTGGTGACGACCGTCGCGCCGGCGGCGCGGAGCTTCGCGTACAGCTCCTCCATGACGTCCAGTGCCGCGCCGAAGTCGTTGCCGGGCGCGGTCACATCGTTCATGCCCGCGCAGATGCCGACCACATCGGGTCGCATCGCCAGGGCCGCGTCGAGCTGTTCGTCGCGGACCTCGGCGACACGGCGGCCGCGAACCGCGAGGTTGGCGTACCCGATATCCGGATTGTCCCGCGCCAGCCGTTCGGCGAACCGGTCGGCCCAGCCGCGCACACCGGTTTCGTCGTCACCGTCCCACAGACCTTCGGTCTGACTGTCTCCCATGGCGACGAACCGCTGGAATCGGCGTGCTGATGACGTCGGCAAGGCAGACCTCCGGAAGTGAAGAGGGTGGTGTGGCAGCGATCGGCTGCCGGATCAACACGCTACAGCGGGCTGCTCCGGACCTTGCGCGGCCCAGCCACCCCACGTCATCGTGCTGCTCGATCGCGCTGGGTGGGGCTCAGCGCACCAGGCACATAGAAACGGTCGTAGAAGTCCTCGTCCAGATCGGCGGCTTGATAGGCCAGTACGCTCCGGAACGGTCCATTGTTGGCGGGCACGCGGCCGTATCGGGTGTAGAGGTAGTCGAGGTAGGCGATCGTCGCGGCGATGGCACGATCGGAAGCCTTCGGAATATCGTTCTGCACGGCCGCGCCGTCGTTCCAGCTGCTGCGCGCGCCGCCGTCGCGAAGGGTGCCGTGGCCGGGGGCGTATTTGAAATCGACGAATGCCAGCACCGCCTCCTCCATATTCTTGTAGTAGGGCGGGCAGTACGGGCGAAGAAGCGGCTGGCCGTCGTGCTCGAATCCGACGGCGGTCGGCATCGGCATATTGCGTCCGGTCAGCGACATCATCGCCGCCATCAGCGGACCGGCCCCGATGGTCCGGGAGAATCGCAGATCGTTCATCCGGAAGCCGAGTTCCTGATACCAGGCGAACGGATGTGCCGCGAAATGCGGGAATCCGCCCAGGCCCAGTGCTTGGGTCATCAGCCCGAGATTCTGCAACATCGCCCCCTGTTCGATCGCGGCGAATTCGCACAGCCAGGTGTCGAGGAATCCGGCGGTGACCACCCGGCCCGAGGCGAGATCGTCGTCGAGATGGCCACCGCGCGAGCGAGCGAATTTCGCCAGACCGGCCGGCTGGAATCGGTTGCGTTCGTCCAGGACGTAGAAACCGAAATCGTCTTCGAAGGCGGACAGCAGCAGATTGATCATCAGCGCGGTGAGTTCGGCAACCGGAAGGAAATAGGTGGTCCCGGGGACATTCGCCGAATACTGGTTGAACGGCGGCACGAACGGAACCTCCCGGGGCACGTCCGATCGACGGTCGCGAACCTCGATCCGGACGCGTTCGTAGAGTGCCGACAATTCGCGGTCGTGTGCGAGCCGGATGAGGTCCGGAATCTCTTTCCGATCCAGATCCTGCGGTCGCCGCACCAGCGAGACGCCCTCGTCGTTGCTGACGAACAAGGCGATGCTGTGGATTCCGTCGCCGCTGGCGATGGTGCGGCCCACGAGTTGAGCGATGATATTGCCGCCGCCCGCACCCGGCCGATCACCCTCCCGGTACGGCATCTCGGCCAGGGTGTGCCCGGTGATTCCGCAGGCGGCGAATGCCAGCGCCGCCTCCTCGTCGCGGGTCAGCGGTCGCGGCGCGGCGGTGCTGCGATAGGCCAGCGGGCCGCCGCTGATCTCCATACCCGGCGCGAATCTGCGGGAACGTCGCCACAGCAGCGCGTCCATCAGCGAATATCCGGACAATTTCGCTGCGATGTCCGGCTGCGATTCGCCGGTCCGATCCGTGTCGAGTGTCATGCCGATCCTTTTCCGAAAAGCTGCCGGCGAGAAGACCGTAATGACGAACGGAGCAGTTTCGGTTAACGCTGGGATACGCTTTCGTTAGAGCCCGGTAATGTTTGCCTGCGGCGTGCTGAAGAGGAGCTGACCCACCGGTTCCTCGTACGGTCGGGACGAGTGATGCGCTCGAAATCATGGGTTATTCGGAAATCGTATGCCGATCCTTTCATCGCAGGACGTGGCAAGAGAATTCGCTGATAATCCGAAATGCGTATTGTATTCGACCGCGAAGAGTGCACGTCGATGCCGCCGGGTCGGGCATACGGTCACACACAGAGCCGGTGGCGAACATCCGACCTGCGCAACGGTGCATCCTGTCGACGCGGCCCCTATACGCTGAGCGAGTGGCGAGCAACCAGGACGGAATCCGGCGATGAATATGTCGCACAGCACAACCGAATACGGGTCGGTCCTGCTCGGTTCGCGCCGAGACTCCCCGGAGCGGCGCCGGGGCCGAGTTCAGTTGCTGCTCACCCTGTGGGTGCTCGCGGCCAACGCGGTCGGTGTGGCCGTGGTGATTCTGCTCGCCACCGTCGGGATTCCCTATCCGGACGTCTTCGCCGCCGAGGTCCGCGACATCGTCTTCGTATACCTGCCGATCTACGTGGTGGCCGCCTTCGTCGTGGGCGCCGCGCTGGGCACCGCGGTGGTGGTGCGGATGCTTCGCTGGGCCTCGGACACCGAACCGGCCCCGACTCGGCGGCAAGCGCGTTCGGCGTTTCGGGCGCCATGGGTACTGGCGGCAATGCAGGCGATCCTGTGGATCGTCGGCACGGTGTTGGTGACCACTCTGTACGGGATACGCGATCCGGAGCTGATTCCCAAGTCGTTGCTGATATCGCTGTTCAGCGCGGCGGTCGTATGCGCGGCCTCCTACCTTTTCACCGAATTCGCGATGCGCCCGTACGCGGCGTTGGCCCTGGCCGCGCACCCGGATATGCGTCGCCGGGACCTGACCGTGCGCGCCCTGGTGACCTGGCTGCTCGGGTCCGGGGTGCCCGCGGCCGGTGTCGTGCTGGTCGTCGCGTTCGGTGCCGCCGACGACCGGACGACGAAGCGGGATCTGCTGCTGTCCGTCGGCATCATCGGGGTGATGTCCTTCTGCACCGGGCTGCTGCTGACCTATCTGGGGACCGACCGAATCGGCGCCCCGCTGCGATCGGTGATTCACGGGATGGAGAACGTCCGCCGGGACGGCCGCACGGAGACGATCGTCGTCTACGACGGCACCGAAATGGGTGAACTGCAAGCGGGTTTCAACGCGATGGTCGACGGACTCACCGAAAGAGAGCGACTGCGTGACCTTTTCGGGCGGCACGTCGGGCCGGACGTCGTGCGCGCTGCGCTGGACCGAGGTGTCCGGCTGGGCGGCGAAACCCGTGATGTGGGAGTACTTTTCGTGGACGTGGTCGGCTCGACCGCATTGGCGACCCGGCTCCCGCCACATGAGGTGGTCGAGACGCTCAACCGATTCTTCGGCGTGGTCGTCGCCGCGGTGAACCGCCGCGACGGGCTGATCAACAAGTTCGAGGGTGACGCCGCACTCGCCGTCTTCGGTGCGCCCACCCCGCACCCGGACCCGGCGGGCGCGGCGTTGGACGCCGCCGCGGAGATCGCGCGCGAGCTCGCCGCGGCGGACCTCGGCATCGACGCCGGTGTGGGCGTCTCTTACGGCGAGGTCGTCGCCGGCAATATCGGCGCCGAGGACCGCTACGAGTACACCGTGATCGGCGATCCGGTCAACGAGTCGGCGCGCCTGTCCGAACTCGCGAAGCGCGATACCCGGCTCCCGCTCGCGTCCGAGCGCGCAGTCGCGGCGGCGTCGGGCATCCGCGAACAATCCTGGAATGCGGCCGACGCCGTGGTACTGCGCGGACGGACTGCGCCGACACAGCTGTACCAGCCCGAGGTGTGACGCGAGGATTCCTCGGCCACGCCGGGTCCGGCGGGCGCGACGGTTTCGGTCGGATCGGCCGCGGTGCTCGTTCCGGGCCGGAGAACACTCGGTGAGCCGGATGCCCGGCTCGGCGCGTGTGCTATCGACGCTCGTTGGGCCGCGAGGAATCCGGGGCGATATGCCCCGCGGCGATGAGGGTTTCGAATGCGGCGCGTTTGCGTCCGCAGGAATGCTCGCGATGCGTCTGCATCGTGCGGTGCGCCTCGGCGACCGTCAGCATCCGCTCGGGCGTCGAACACGACCGGCCCGGCAATCGGATCGCCGTCTCCCGGCCACGGCGGGCGGGCGCGGCCTGATGTCCCGAAATGGCCGGCCACCACACCGGCAGCAGCGGCATCAGACCGGCCAGCAGGAAGCCGCAACCGGCAAGCGCGATCAGCACCACGGACCCTGTACTCCACACGCCCATGACCGAAATCCTTCCGAACTCATTCGACTCGCACTCGGACTCTCGATACCGAATTGCGCAGGTGCGCAATGGATTCGAGCTCATCTGTGGCGATCCACAGCAGGATCGGGCGAGGCGGCAGGATGTGAACGACGACCATGGCGGCCCTCCTACCCTGCAAACCGTGCCGCTGTTTTATGTAATATAACGCTGATTGGTGGCATATAACAAGGGTGCTTCCGCACCGATGGCCAGTGGCAACGCCTTGTCGGGCAGAGCCTTGTCGGGCAACGCCCTGTCTGGCAATGCCTTGTCGACCCAGGAGTGAGCATGTCCAACGTGGTGACCGTCGATCTGCATCCGATCTTCCGCAACGATCGCGATATCGACAACGCGGTGCGCGCGGCGATCTTTCGGGCTGCCGGGCAGAACGCCACACTGGTCGAGATCATCCCGGGAAAGGGTGCGGGCACGCTGAAGAAGCGAGTACTGGCCCTACTCCGGCAGCCGCACATGCGCAAGCTCTACCGGAAGGTCGAGTCGGACCCGCGGAATGCGGGCCGCATCCTGGTGCATTTGTGAGCGGCGTACGGGTGGTCGGATCGACGCGTTCGATGTCGGCGTTCAACCGGCGAGCGTGACCTCGGCGAGCTCGTGCCAGCCGGCCTGTGCACCCTGCTCGGCTGCCTCGGTGAAACCCCTGTCACCGAGGCGATTTCGGGTTGTCTGCTCGATGCGGGCCTCGTCCGGATGAGAACGGTCGGCCAGCCCGCGCACGGCCGCGCCGGCCGCGAGTAGCCGCGCGGCCTGCTCGGGGTGATCCGCACGCAGCGCCAGGTCCGCGATACCGACGAGCACCTTGGCGATCAGGGGGGCCTGCCCGGTCTCGGCCGCCGCCCGGAAGGCGGCGGAGTGATGTTCGCGGGCTTCGTCCACACCCTCCGCGAGGTAGCCGAGCAGGCCGTGTACCACGGCGCCGATGTTCGGCTGTTCCGCGTCACTGCCCAGTTCGGCTGTCGCGACGTCGATCTGCCGGTATGCCTGCTCGGTGTCGCCGCTCCACCGGGCCAGCTCCGCCTTCGCCAGTGCCAGTTCGGCCGTGGCGTTCGGCCAAGCGGCCTGATCCGCGTACCGCTGAGCTTCGGCCATCGCGACCGCGCTCGCCCGCGCATCACCCAGCAGCCGGTACAACTGAGCCTGCCGAGCCCGCATCATGACGGCGTCCTCGATCGCGCCGACCTCCACGACGACGGCGGTCGCCTGGTCGAAAAGTTCACAGGCAGAGGCGAATTCGCCGCGCATGGCGACTCGGTCCGCGAGCTCGCGCAGCGCGAACGAAATTCCCCAGCGCTCGCCGAGGGCCCGGAACTCGGTGAGCGCCGTCTCGAGGTAGGCGTCCGCATCCCGTCCGGCCCGGCCGAGCACGATCCGCATCTTGCCCATCTGCAGCCGGGCCAGCGCACGTACCCAGGGGTCGTCATCGGTGAGCAACGGCTCGAATGCGGTCGGCAGCGCCTCCGGTCCCTGCAACATGCGTTCGAGTGCGGCGACGAAACCCAGCAGCGGGTAGCGGACCCGGCTGTGCTCGCTGAACCGGTACGCCTTGTGGACCCATTCCTCCACCCGGTACTGGTCGTTCGGCCCGGAGCTGAGGAAGTGCACGACCAGGCCGTACACCATGGCCCGGGTCTGATCGTCCACCTCACCGCCCGATTCGGCGGCCGCGGTGACCAGTTCCAGGCCCTCGGTCTTGTGTCCGCTGAGCCACCAGTACCAGCCCGCGGCCGCCGCGAGCCGCAGCGCGCCGGCACCGTCGCCGGCCGTGAGCGCGCCACGCATCGTGGTGACGATGTTGTCGTGCTCGATGTCGAGCGTGGCGAGCCACTCCAGCTGCTCGGCGCGGCGCAACAGCGGTTCCGCGGTCGCGGCCAGCCCGGTGAAGTACGAAAGATGCGCTCGGCGAGCCGATTCCGCTTCCCCCGCGTCCGCCAGCCGATCCGCGGCGTACTGTTTGATCGTGCCGAGCATTCGATAGCGCGGGCCGTCGTCCTGCGCGATGAGCACCAGCGACTTGTCGGTCAGCGCGGTCAGCAGGTCGAAGACCTCCCCCTGCTCGACCGCCGCGCCAGCCCGGACCCCGGTGGCCCGCGCGGAATCCCACCCTTCGGGGCCGCCCCCTGCGTCGGAGCAAACCTGTTCTGCCGCTTCGAGACTCGCGCTATCGGCGAATACCGAAAGCCTGCGCAGGACCGTCCGTTCCGCGTCGGTGAGCAGCTCCCAGCTCCAGTCGACGACCGCGCGCAGCGTGCGATGCTGCGGTAGCGCGGTGCGGCTGCCTCCGGTCAGCAGGCGGAAGCGATCGTCCAGGCGGTCGGCGAGCTGGTCGAGGGATATGGTGCGCAATCTGGCCGCGGCCAGTTCGATCGCCAGCGGTATCCCGTCCAGCGCCCGGCAGATGCGTGCCATGGTCGCCAGGGCGCGGGCGTCGGTCGGGAGGTCCTTGCGCACCGCTCCGGCCCGATCCCGCAGCAGCTGCACGGCCGCGGCGGACTCGATCTCGCCGGGGTCCGCGTTCGCCGCCGGCGACGCCAATGGCTCGACTCGCCACAGCGCTTCACCCGTGATGCCGAGCGGTTCCCGGCTCGTCGCGAGGATCCGCAGCCCTCGGCACTCTCCGAGCATCCGGTGGGCGAACGTCGCCGCGGCTTCGATCACATGCTCGCAGTTGTCCAGGATCAACAGCGTTTCGCGCTCGCGGAGCGCGGCGACGAGCCGCTCGATCGGTTCGGCGTTCGGCGCGGCGCCGAGCAGCGCGTCGCGCAGCCGGAACGCCGAGAGCGCGGCCTGCGCAACACTTTTCGACGCTTCCTGGCCTCCGGGCTCGCCCGCCGTGTCGCCGCCGGCTCCGATCGGCGCGAGCTCCACCAGCCAGGCCCCGTCCGGTAAATCGTCCAGGAGGGTTCGCGCGGTCTCCAGGGCCAACCGGGTCTTCCCCGACCCACCGGGCCCGGTCAGCGTCGTGAGCCGGTGTTTCGCGAGGAGTTCACGCACCACGGCGATGGCGGCGTGTTTGCCGACGAAGCTGGTCAACTCGGCCCGCAGATTCGTCTTCCGGTCGTTCTCCCGCGCTCCTGCTTCGCCGCGCAATAGCGCGACGTGCAGTGCGGACAGCTCCGGCGAGGGATCCACGCCCAGCGTGTCGGCCAGCGCCTCCCGCGCACGCTGGTACACCATCAGCGCCTCGGGGGCGCGACCCGCGCCGCCCAACGCCCGCATCAACGCGGCGACGAGCCGTTCCCGCACCGGGTTCCGGGCCACCACCTCGGTCAGTTCGATGATCAGCTCCGGACCGCGGCCGAGGACGATCTCCGCCTCGTAGCGATCCTCCATGGCGGCCAGGTGCAGCCCCTCGAGCCGGGTGATCGCTGCGTTGCGGGCCTCGCTGTCCTGCGAACCGATGTCCTGCATCAGCGGGCCACGCCACAGCCCGAGGGCGTCGCGCAGGACCTGGGCCCGGTGTGTGTCGTCACCGCCGCGGGCCCGGTCGAGAAGCTGTTCGAACCGCACGGCATCGACGGTGCCGGGTTCCACGGCAAGCCGGTATCCACCGGCCTGCGCGTCGAGCGCGCCGTCCGGAAGCACCCGCCGCAGCCGGGAAACCAATGCCTGCAAGGCGTTTGCCGCGTCGGAAGGGGGCTGTTCACCCCAAATCCAGTCGACCAGAGACGCTTTCGCGACCGCACGGCCGGGTTCGAGCGCGAGGGCGGTCAACAGCGCCCGCAACCGGGTACCCGGCACCTCGATCGATCCGCCGTCCTCTGTTCGGATCTCGAGCGGTCCAAGTATTCCGATCTGCACCGAATCATTCTGCCGTGGGCCGCGCACTGCCCGCCCACGGATGACGTTCGATCGGATGGCGGCCTGGTCGTCGTCAGCGGCGGTGTCAGATCGGTGTCAGGCCGGTATCAGCGCGGCTCGCGACAGTAATCACGTCAACAGCACGGCAAGCACAGAAAGAGTCCAGCCATGACCACATTCCAGACACCGGAACCGATCGCCGTCACCGTCGAGGTGCTGTCCGGCACCGTTTCCGTGATCGCCTCGGACCGTGCCGATACCGTCGTCGAGATCCGGCCCGCCGATGCGTCCAAGAAGGCCGACGTGCGCGCTGCCGAGCAGACGCAGGTCGATTTCGTCGCCGGGACCCTGACCGTGACGACGCCGAAGGACTGGCGCACCTACGCTCCGTTCGGCGGCAACCCGTCGATCGAGGTGACCATCGAGGTGCCCACCGGCTCCCGGCTGAAGGGGTCCGCCGCGGTGGGCCGGCTGCTGGGCTCCGGCGAATTCGGTGAGTGCGATCTGGAGATGTCCGCCGGCGACATCTCGGTCGAGCGCACCCACGGTTCGGTGACGGCGAAGACCTCGAAGGGTGATATCCGCATCGGCGAGGCCTCGCGCGGCGTGCTGCGGCTGGAGACCTTGATGGGCGAGTTGGAGGTGGGCATTCATCCGGGCAGCGCGGCGCGGGTGGAAACCAACGCCCCGCACGGCAGCGTGCGGAACATGATGCAGCCCGTCGACCGGTCGGCGGACGACGAGGACGTCGTGCAGGTGTATGCGCGCAACTCGTACGGCAACATCATCGTCCGGCACGCCACCGTCGCGTAATCCCACCGATCGCGAAGGCGGTCGCCCGGAATTCGTTCCCGCGCAATCGCTGTGGCATTCACCATCCTCGACCGATCACCCGTGTCCTCTGGTCGTCCGGTGTCCGCACGACCAGAGGGCGGCGGACGATCGCCATGAAAGGAAATTCCGATGAGCCGAACGGCTTCCATCCCGCACGGCCTGCCCATGCAGCGCAACCGCGGCCCCTTCGACCCGCCCCGCGAGATCACCGAACTCCGTGGCGTCCGTCCGGTCAGCCCGCTGATCTTCCCCGACGGTCACGAAGGTTGGCTCGTCACCGGCTACGACGCGGTTCGCGCGCTCCTGGCCGATACCCGGTTCAGCTCGCGCCTGGACATCGGCGTTCTGCATGTGCCGTACGAGATTCCGGGCATGCCCACTCCGACCGAACCGTCCCCGCAGATTCCCGGCATGTTCGTCGCCATGGACCCGCCGGACCATACTCGGTTGCGCCGCAAGCTGATCGGCGCCTTCACCGTCAAACGGATGAAGCAGCTCGACGAGCACATCATCGAGATCACCGAACGGCAGCTGGACCGGATGACCCGCCTGACCCCACCGGTGGATCTGGTGGCCGAGTTCGCGCTGCCGGTCCCTTCGCTGGTGATCTGTGAGCTGCTCGGCGTTCCCTATGCCGACCGGGACAGCTTCCAGGCCGACTTCGCCAAGTTCATGGTCAAGGACCAGCCGCTCGAGGAGAAGATGGGGGCGTACATCGCACTGAACACCTACCTCGCCGAACTGGTGACCCACAAGCGCGCCGAACCGGGCGAGGACATCCTGTCCGACCTCGCCCGCCAGGACGACCTGACCATCGAGGAACTGACCGGCATCTCCTTCCTGCTGCTGCTCGCGGGCCACGAGACCACCGCGAACATGCTGGGCCTGGGTACCTTCGCGCTCCTGGAGAACCCCGGGCAGGCGGCGGAATTGCGCGCCGAGCCCGACCTGATGCCCGATGCCGTCGAGGAACTCATGCGCTACCTCTCCGTCGCCGACATCTTCTACCGCTACGCCACCGAGGACATCGAACTCTGCGGCGAGACCATCCCCGAGGGCTCGACCGTCGTCGTTTCCCTGCTGGCCGCCAACCACGACCCCCAGCGCTACGAGAACCCCGACACGCTGGACATCCGCCGCAAGGCCCGCGGCCACCTGTCCTTCGGCCACGGCGTCCACCTGTGCCTCGGCCAGCAGTTGGCCCGCATCGAGATGCGGGCGGGCTTCGCCGGATTGCTGCGGCGCTTTCCGACGCTCCGGCTGGCCATCCCCGCCGAGGAGGTGAAAGTGCGCACCGACATGAACATCTACGGCGTTCACGAACTGCCGGTCACGTGGACGGAAACGGCCGAGTGAGACCGGTGATGTCCACTGCGCCCCTCCGCGGTGTGCCCGGCGGCGACGGGGTGGTCGCGGTGGACACCCCCACCCGGATCGCCCGTGGGTGCCGGCACCGGGTGGGCGTAACACTGCCCGGCGGTGGGATGACGGCGTGGTGAACTTCCGCTGTGGCGGGCGCGGGTTCCTTTATGCTCGAGTCGCTGTGGCGGCCGGATCGCGAGGGCGGACGCCGCGGTGCCACCGCGAACTGGTCGAGGAGCCGCATGACCGTCATCAACAACCTGCCGGCGCACGCGCTGTTCGTACATTTCGTCGTTGCGCTGGCGCCGTTGACCGCGGTGCTCGAGATCGTGTGCGCGGTGTGGCCTGCGGCGCGGCGCGGGCACCTGGTGTGGCTGACGCTGATTCTGGCCGCGATCACGATGGTGTTGACTCCGATCACCATTCACGCCGGGGAATGGTTGTACGACCTGCGCAAGAACCCTGACCCGATCCTGCGCGAACATGCCGATCGCGGTGACACGATGCTGTACTTCTCCATCGCGCTTCTGGTCGTCGCGATCGTCCTGGCCGTGCTGCAGGTCGCCGAACGGCGCGGGGCAAAACCGCACGCGATCGTGACGGCGGCGGTGGCAGTGCTCGCGGTGGTGGTCGGCGCCGCGTCGGTGGTGCAGATCTACCGCATCGGCGATGCCGGGTCGCAGTCGGTGTGGGGCAACGAGATCGCGCATCTGAAGAAGGCCAACGGCAGCTGACAGCTGACAGCGCCGGGACGACTGGTCACGTGATACCGGCCGCAGCGGCCGATGGCGGTGCCGGATGGGTGGCATATCCCGTAGGTGAATGCCATTCCCGCTGCGCCGCCGATGATGACACGTAGGACTGCTCGGAGAGCGCTGCGGCCGATGCCCGCGCTGCGGGCTCCCGCTGCGGCCGAGGCTACGAGGATCGGCGACGACCGTTGTGACCGAAACCTCCTTTGCTCATAGATACCCCTGTGGGTATATTCGATGCCAATCGGCGGCATACCCTAGGGGGTATATGAGCGAAGAAGCGATGACCGGCTCGGGGGTCGTTTCGCCGCCGTAGGTCACCTCATGGGCGGAGTGCTCGGCGGGTGGTCGTGACCATGGCCGGTCGCCAAAGCTCGCCGCCGGGCTACGCGAACGCATGGCCGGTGAATCCGCCGGGGATCGGACCGACGAGCGAGGCCGAACCGGTGACACTCGCTCTCGCCCTTGCCTGAACCCGCAGGCGCACAATCGATTACGGAGGTCAACTCATGCCGAACCTACCGCGGCACCACGGCTGGTCCATCGCCCGCGTCGTACCGCTGATGGCGGGCGTCCTCGTGCTGATCACCGCGGTCCTCGCCGCCGCGTGGTCGCGCTGGTGGCTCGTCGGCACCGGGTTCGTCGGCGCGAATCTGCTGTTGTACGGCACCGCGGGTTGGTGCCCGGCGACCCTGTTGCTACGCCGGCTCGGGCTGCGCGCCACCGCGCCCTGCGGCGTGTCCGGAACCTGACCGTTTCCCATATCGAGCTCGCCGAGCGTTGGCGCCGCAGTAGAAGCGCGAATCTCTAGCGTTCGGGGAACAGGCCCTTCAGCAGAATTGTGATCTGGTCGGTGAGTTGTTCCGGAGTGACCTCGCCACCGGGTTCGTACCAGCGGTAGACCGAGTTCAACATCGACAGCACCAGGTTCGCCGCGACATGGGTGTCGATCGGAGCCGGCTCCCGTTGCAGCGCAAGGCATTCGTCGAGCAATGCCTGGAATTCGTGGTTGCGCTGGCGCGCCCACTTCTGGAACAGCGTGCGGGCCTCGTCCGAGATCTCGACCTCTTCGCTGAAGATGATCGCGTAGAAGGTGCGGTGGCCGATCGCCGCGTCGATGTGCGCCCGGATGACCTCGTGCAGCCGGGCCGGTGCGGGCTCGCCGCTCTTCAGGATCTGCTCGAGCCGGACACCCAGATCGGTCGTGACCTGCTCCACCATGAGATCCAGGAGCCGCTGCTTGCTGCGCGTGTACTTGTACACCGTGGGGCGGGAAATCCCCGCCGCCTCGGCGATGTCGTCGATGGTCGCGTTGCGGTACCCCTTGCTGCGGAATGCTTCCGCGGCCGCGGCCACCAATGCGGTCGTGTCGGTTGCTCGTTCTCGTGCCATCTGTATCCCCGGTTCGTCTGGTGGAACCAGATTAATACTCACCGGTGAGTTGTGATTGGGCGGCAGCTCCGCAGCGGAGCAGTTCGTCGATGGTCACCGCGGAGTAACCGGCTTCGCGCAGCACCTCGGTGGTGTGTTCGCCCAGTCCCGCCACGCCGGAACGGGGCCCCGGTGCGGTACCGTCCACCCGCAGCGGCTGGCGGAAGAACGTCCGGCCGTCCACGGCTTGGAACAGCTCGCGGGCTTGGATGTGCGCGTCCGTGAGCACATCCCGGAGATCCTGGACGGCCCCGTACGCGATTCCCGCGGAGCCGAGGCGGCGTTCCCAGTGCGCGAGATCCTTCGAGACGATTCGCTCGGCCACCGCCGCGCGCAATTCCGCGCGGCGTCCGACGCGTTGCGGCCCGGTGAGCGTCGAGAGATCGGGCAGTTCCAGGGCCGGGCACAGGGCCCGCCAGAAGTGGTCCTCGAACGCGATGCTGAGCGAGAGCCATCGCCCGTCGGCCGTGGCGAAGAGTCCGTAGCCGGGATCGAGGCCCAGGGTGTCGGCGGGCATGCCATTGGCCGCCGGCACGAGTCTGGTGGAGGCGAACATCGGGATGTACGGCGTGAGCAAGGCCGCGCTGGCCCGGTTGACCCAGCAACTCGCTGTCGAGCTCAGCCCGGGCATCCGCGTCAACGCGGTTGCTCCCGCGGTGGTGAAGACCAAGTTCGCCACCGCGCTCTACGAGGGGCGCGAGGACGAGGTATCCGCCGGTTATCCACTCGGTCGCCTGGGCATTCCGGAAGACATCGGCGGGGCGGTCGCCTTCCTGCTGTCGGAGGGGGCCGGCTGGATCACCGGCCAGACGCTCGTCATCGACGGCGGCGTGACCCTCGGCTGCGCAGCCTGACGACGATTCGACGCGCCGGAATCGCCTGCGACGGCAGCCACATCGCGCTGCCCGATCAGGCCCGGGTGATCGCATCCGCGCTCGCGTCGTCCGCGGCGGCGCTTCGATCGCCAGTGGTGCGTTGGCCGGTACCGGTGGCTGTGCGCCCGATATCCCGGACCCCTGGTCAGGCCGCCGCGGCGAGGCGATTGGAGCCGACGACGGCGAGCAGGTATCCGGTGACGGCGAGCAGGCCGAGGAATGCGAGGCTGCCCAGCGGAGGATTCTGCAGGTATGGGTGACCGATCGCACCGAACACCGACAACCGGGTCAACCAGGACGGCCAGCCGAACATGGGAACCAGTAGCATGAGCAGGTAGGACAGCGCGAGCACGGTGCCGAGCGCGGTCACCGCGAACCGTGGGAACCAGGCGACGAACCAGGCCCCCACCCCGGCCAGTCCGATCGCGAACAGCAGCATGGTCAGCATCGTCCGCACCAGCCCCGGGCCCTGCGCGTCGGCGTCGATGACTCGCATGGCGATCGACATCCCCGCCGTCGCGGCGACGATCACCGCGACCGCACCCGCGATCAGGGCGGCCAGCCGTTGCCGGATCAGCGCCGCCCTCGACAGCGGTGTCGACAGCAGCATCGCGGTGCGGCCTTGTGCGAGATCGCCCGCCCATCCGGCGGCCTGGGTGGTGACGAATGCCGCGACGATCGGGCCGGTGAACTCGGAGACGAACCCGAGGTATTGATCGGCTGGGCTGAAACCGGGATCGGCCTGCAGCATCCGGCGACTGATATCGAACTTCTCCCACATGTCGGTCACCTCGGGCTCGAGCCAGGCCATCAACCCGACCCCGGCCGCCGCGGCGGCAGCCCACACGAAAAGCCCCGAGCGTTCGCGCACCAGGATCGCTGTCCAGAGCCTGGCCAGCGCGGGTTGCTGCACCCGGATGCGCTCCCCGCCCGGTCGTGCCCGCAACGACAACAACGGGGACCCGATATCGCGGCGGCAGAACACCCACGCCGCTGCCCCTGCGGACAATGCGGCGGCGGCCAGGAGCACCGACAGGGACACCACATCGAATCCGACGCCGGGTACCAGGGCGCGGCAACGGGTGAAGTAGTAGAACGGCGAGGCGAACCGCAGCACTTCCAGCCGGCCGAACCGGTCCCAGACATTCGTGTACAGATACGCCGCGACCACGATCAACGCCGCCACCGCATTCGAGGACCGGGGCGTTCCGCCCAGCTGTCCGACGACCGCGCCGATCCCGTACCCAGCGAAAGCGCATGCCGCACAACCGAATCCGGTCAGAAGCGAACCGGAGAGGTTCGATTCGCCGCCGATCGCCATCGCGCCCGCGAGCCCCAACCCGAGCCCCACACCGATCACCGCCAATACCACGGCGAACCCGAGCGTACGACCGAGCACCAGCCGGGATCGGGACTGCCCGGTCGCCAGAATCACCTCGACCGCGTGCCCCGCCTCGGCGCCACGCACCGCCCCGACGCCCTGCACGGCGCTGTACAAGGCGAGGAACAGCACGAACAGGGTGACGTTGTGATAGGTGAGGTAGCCGCCGAGGGTGTCGAGCCGGTCTGCGGGCCAACGCAACAACCGCATCGCCTGCACCCCGGCCTGCATACTGTCGGCCATCCCGCGCGGCCCACCCGCGAAACGTCCTACCTCACTGCGGAATCCGGCGGCGATCGCCGGCATCGCCACCGCGCCGCCCACGATCCAGCCGAGGATGCCGCGGCGGTGCGTGCGGACGGTATCAGCGACCAGCCACAGGCTCGGCGGTGTCGAACTCATGCAGGAACACCTCCTCGAGCGACAGCTCGTGACTGTCCAGCTCTACCACCCCCGCCGCGGTCAGCTTCCGCAGTAGCGGCCCGATCGACCCCTGAACCGAGCAGGTCAACTTGTGGCCGGCCAGGCGTGGGTTACCGACCCCGGGCACACCGCGAAGCGTCACGGTGTCCAGTTCGCCGGTCACGATCGCTTCGACCAGGTGGATCCGCTTGGCGCGCAGGTCGTTCAGCGAACCGATCCGGCGCACTCGGCCGTCACGGATGAGGGCGATGCGATCGCATACCGATTCCACTTCCGACAGCACGTGCGACGACAGCAGCACCGTGGCCCCGGCGTCGGTGGCCTCACGCAACAGGTCGTGGAACACGCGCTGCATCAAAGGATCCAGACCGAGGGTGGGCTCGTCGAGAATGAGCAGTTCCGGCCGGTGCATGAACGTCTGGATCAACCCGACCTTCTGTTTGTTGCCGTGTGACAGGTCTTCGTATCGGCGACTCGGGTCCAGATGCAGGCGGTCGGCCAGCGAGTGCAGATAGTTCTCGTCGACCCCGCCGCGCAGACCGGCCAACATACCCAGCACGTATCCCGCGGTGACTCTCGGCCATTGCACCAGTTCACCCGGCAGGTATCCGGTCCTGCGCTTGACCGCGACACTGTCGGCGCGGGAGTCGAGCCCCAGCACACGCGCGTAGCCGCGGTCGGGGCGGGCAAGATCCATCAGCAATCGGATCGTGGTCGTCTTCCCGGCGCCATTGGGGCCGATGAACCCGAACGTCTCACCGGCCCGGACGGTCAAATCGAGATCGAAAACACCACGCCCCCCGCCGAAGTCCTTGGTCAACCCGGAACACGAGATCACCGGCTCGGCGGCGACAGGGGTATCGGTATCGGAGGCCATGATCTCATGGTCGTTTCCGTCCCGGGCATCCATCAGGGCACTACGCCCCCGACCCTTCGGGCAGGAAGCCACCGGAGACGAGCATGCCATCGGACCACACCGGCCGGCCTGGGCTCGAGCACGTCCGAGACGGCTCGTTCCCGTCGATTCCGCCGGGCCCTCGAGCGCAGGGGCGCGAGGACGCCGGCCGGGTGGATCAGCTCGTTCTGATGGCCGTCACCGATCCGCTGCCGCGGTGAACGCCCGCTGATGCGCTTTCTCGTCGCTGCCGATCTCGCGGAACAGGGTGGCCGCCTGCGGGTCTCCTGCCCGGTCCGCCTGCCGCGCGTAATCCGGATACATCGAATCCGCCTCGTGCGCTTCCCCGCTGGCCGCGTCGGTGAGATTCGTCCGGGTGTCGGGCGATACCAGACCGGCAAGATCGGCTTGCGCCGCGAAGTGTTCCCGCAGTTCCACATCCGCTGTGCGGGTGAACAACTGGCCCAGCGCCGGGTTTCCGGTCCGCTGCGCGACCTGCGCGTAGCGCAGGTACTTGGCATGTGCGAAGGCCTCACCGGCCATCGCGGCGCGCAGGTCCGTCGCCGTCGCCGCGGACACTCGGGCCGGGCCGGGCGTGATCGCCACCGGCACAACGACCGGTCCGGCCGGAACGGATACGACCCGGTCGCTGGTCGTGACCGCCATCAGTGCCGCGGTGAAATCCCTCGCATGGGCGGCCTCATCGCCGGCGATCTCGGTGAGCAGAGCGGCCGCCGCAGCGTCCCCGGCCGCGGCCGCCCGGGCGGCCATCTTCGGATAGAGGCCGGTCGCCTCACCGGTCTCGCCGGCGATCGCATCCCGCAGATCGGTGGTGTTGTCGGGGGCGAACCCGATCAGATCGGCCTCCCGGGCGAAATGGTCGGTCAGCTCGGTGGCCGCGGCGTCGGTGAACGCCCGCGCCGCGCGCATATGCCGACTTACCCGTGCCTGGTCGGCGTAGGCAAGGTATTTCGCGTGCGCGAACGCCTCACCGTGCATTGCCGACCACGCGTCGGCTCGGGTGGAATCCGCCAATGCGGGTGATTTCGCCGTGGCCGGCGAATACGCCGCCGCCGCGCCGGCCAACGCGACCGCGCCCGCCGTGGCGACCACCGTTCTGCGCATTCCGGCGCCGCGACGCCCGATCCGGATCAACTGCACGACCGTGCCGGTGGCCACAATCGCCGAGAGGGCGGCCACCGAGGCAACCAGCGCCGCGTCCGGGATCGCCGCGACGGTCAGACGAGCTACCAGCGAATACGCGGGGAACATGAACACTGTGACCATTGTCTGTCCTCACTCCTGGATCCGTTGAAACCTGTCTGTCGCCGGAGCTGGGCGGTGGAACCCGCGGCGGTGGCATACGCGATGAGCACCGCGTGCTCGATGCGATCGGAGTTGTCGTCGGTCATAAGGCAACGGTCCGCTCTGTTCCCGCGTCATCGACAGGGTCCTGCGCCCGTTGCCCGGCCGCCGTTGGTCACACCGAATCGTCTGTCGCGGTATCCGATCCGGTCCGGCGATCACAGTGACCGCTCCCGGACGATGCGGGCGATATCGAGGTCGCGGACGCGACGCAGCGCGGGGAATTGGACGACCAGCGCGGCGACGAGGACAGCGGCCGCCACCAGCGCGGGCGTGTACGAGCGCATGGCGAGTTCCAGGTAGGCCCCCTGGTTCTCGTAGGTGGACAGCAGCCAGCGAGCCAGCAGGATGCCGCAACCCACACCGATCGGAATACCCAGTACAGCCAGGACCAGGTTCTCGGCGGCGATCAGTCGCGACAGCATTCCCGACGCCATGCCGGCCGCACGCAGAGCGCCGAGTTCACCGAGCCGCTCGCCGATATTTGCCGACATGGCGTTGAACAGGAGTGCCGCGGCCATGATCGCGGCGAAGCCGAGCAGGATGCCGACGAGTGTGTCGTACATGGCGAACGCCTGTCGCATGGCCGACGCGACGGTGGCGGTGGACAGGTATGCCACGGTGCCGGGTATGGCGGTGATCCGATCGGACACGGCCCGCTCGTCGGTGACGCCGGGCCGCAGCTTCACCAGCACACCCGTGTCCGGCACCGGCCCGAGGACGCGCCGCAGATAATCGGCCGAGACGTAGGCCACCGGTGACAAGGGTTCATCGACGAATCCGGCGACCGGCACCGAGATCCGGCGCCCGGTCGTGCCGACGGTGATCGCGACGGTGTCGCCGACCGAGATTCCGAGGGTGTCCCGCAGGCTCCATTCGAGAAGTAAGCCCTTGTCGGAGAGCTGATTCGAGCCGGATTTCGCGGTGAATCGGTGCATCTGCGTGCCGGGCGGCAGGCTGATCACGAGACTGTCGTAGTGCCGGTCTCCCGCGGAGAGTTCGACGTTGTAACGGCCCACAGCCTCGGCCGCCGCGACATCCGGATCCTGACGGACCCGTGCCAGCACGGAGTCCGCACTGCCGGGAGTGACGGCGAGCTCCGCGTCCTGCAGCATGATTCGGCTGTACTGCCGATCGATCAAGGTGGCGACGGTGTCGCGTAAACCGGCGAACACCATCACCAGACTCACCGAGACCGCCACACCGACAATCGTGAAGATGGCGCGGCGGCGACTGCGCAGCACCGCCCGCAACGTCATGCGCCAGCGTGCGGGTACGCGTCGCAGCACCGGCACGAGGCGTTCGACGACACTGCGCCCACCACGACGGGCCGGTGGCGCGATGCGCATGGCCTCGGCGGGACGCATGCGCGCGGCCGCGCGGGCCGGCGCCCACGCGGCGAGTGCCGCGGCGGCGAACGTCGCGCCGGTCGCCGTGAGCAGGATGATCGGGTGCAGGGTGGTGACGTGCAGCGGCAACCCGAGCGCCTGGGTGTACCGGGTGGTGATCCATCCGCCGAACAGATAGCCCCCGAGCAGGCCGGGAACGATGCCCAGCACCGCGCAGGCCAGGCCGTAGCCGAGATAATGCAGGCGCAGCAGGCCTGAGGAGAACCCGTTGGCGGTCAGGGTTCCGATGACAGCGCGCTGCGCCGCCACCACCCGCGAGAGCAGCACGTAGGTACCCAGCGCCGCGGCCGCCAGGAACAGCCACGGCAGCAGGTTGGCGAACGAGCCGAACGCGTTCACGTCGTCCTGTAGCGCCCGGTACGACGGCTGCTGATCGCGCGGGAGCAGTTGCAGGCCATGGTCCGCGGCTATCGGCTCGGCTGCGCGAACGAGTGCGGCGGCCGCGGAGCGATCACCGGCGTACAGCGCAACCTGATCGGTGGGGTCCGGAAGATTTTGGACCAGGTCGCTGTCGGGCAGGAACACGACACCGAAGTGCTCGGGCGTGGTCATGATCTCCTGGCTCGAGCGTGCGGGCCAGAAGTACTCGGCCGACAATGCCGATCCGGTCACCGGAATCGGTTGCCAGCCTCGGGAAGTCAGCAGGTCGACGCGATCACCCGGATGCAGGCCGTAATGGTCCGCGAGATGCTGTTCCACGGCGAGCCCGCCGGTCGGAGGCAGGGTGCCGGATTGCATCGCCAGCCGGGAAACATCGGGCTGTGCCGCTTGCGGGATTCCGATGGCGCGACCCAGGAAAGTGTGCCCGTTGATGCGGATGCCGACGTCGCTCTGGTGGCGCACCTGCACGATCGGCTCGCCCGGCAGCCCGCGCAGCGCAGCGATCGACTCGGCGGCGCCCGGCCCGGAGATCACGGCGTCGGGTAGCCGCTGGTTGTCGTAGGCGCGGGCGAAGGATTGATCGAGGTTGCGGTAGGCGTCCTGCGCCGCGACGAACGCCGTCACGCCGATGGCCAGAATCGCGGCGACAGCCAGGAACTGCCAACGCTGCCGCCACAGGTCGCGGAGCAGTTTGCGCTGCAGCACCCGGCTCACCACCGCAACTCCGATGCCTCGAGCGGATGGGCGACCGTCTCCGAGCGGCTGATCGCACCGGAATGCAGCCACACCACGCGGTCCGCCATGCGGGCGATCTCGGAGTTGTGGGTCACGACCAGGACGGTGTGGTGTCCCTCCCGCGCGAGTTCGCGCAGCACGGCCAGCACCTGCCGGCCGGTCGTGAGGTCGAGGCTGCCGGTCGGTTCGTCACACAGCAACAGCGGCGGCTCCTTCACGATCGCGCGCGCGATCGCGACCCGTTGCTGCTGGCCGCCCGACAGCTGACCGGGGAATCGGTCGGCGACGTCGCCGACACCGACCAGATCGAGCGCCGTGCGGCTGCGGGCGGCGGCATCGGATCCGGTCAATTCCGCCAGGATCTCCACGTTCTCCAGGGCGGTCAGCGTGGGGACGAGGTTGAAGAACTGGAACACGAATCCCACCCGGTCCCGCCGGAACGCGGTGCGCTGCTTTTCTGTCAGTGTGCCGATATCCACGCCGGCCACCTCGATCGCGCCCGACGTGGGCTCCTCGATCCCGCCCGCCAGGTTCAGCAGCGTTGTCTTGCCCGACCCCGACGGCCCCAGCAGCACCACGAACTCGCCGGGCCGTACGTCCAGATCCACATCGCGCAGCGCGACCACCCGTGCGGCGCCGGAACCATAGGTCTTGCCCACCCCTGTCATACCCAGTGCGGGAGCCCCTGATGCCGCCGCGGCCTCGGCTGCGGCCAGCGCATCCGGGTGCGCGTGTCGGCTCATCTGCTCAGGGTCGCCGTCCCGCGCACGGCACGGGAAGGGCCGGTAGTCACCGACACCGGGGGACATGGGCGAGACGGCATCGGACAGTTACCCAAATGCCCTTCGGGCAGGGTCCGATCGACTCTGTCGGCCGTGCCGGCCCGAGATCATTCTCGAGTGATGGCCGACAATCCAGGGATTTCCAGCATGACCTCCGCGATCCGCGATCGGATGCGGGTAGTGAACAAGTACGTGACCAACCCGGTCATGATGACCATGGCAGGCCGCGAACACTGGTACGCGGGAGTGGTCCGGCACACCGGCCGACGTTCCGGGAAAGCCTATGCCACGCCAGTCGTCGTGGAAGAGGTGCCGGACGGGGTCATCATTCCGCTGCCGTACGGCACGCGAGTCGACTGGCTGCGCAACGTCATGCACGAGGGCCGAGCCACCGTCCAGGTCCACGGCCGCACATTCGACACGATCGAACCCGCGATCATCACCGCCGAGAAAGCAGAACCACGGCTGCCCCCTCAGCATCGACGCACTTTCCACCGATTCAAGATCGACAATTACCTCGAACTGCATACCCAGTCGGGCCGGTCGTCCTAGCCGCGACGGCCGAATTATCGCGCGTGCTCACCGGCCTCACGAGTGGGCGGGAGCAGTTTCGTCCAGTCGAGACGGGCGATCAGGACGACCGCGACCAACAGTAGAACCTGGACCACCACCCCGGGGACCGATGTGAGCGAGTTGGTGAACGCTGCGCCGAGACTGCGCTCGGCAACGCTGGAAGCGCCGATGTAGAGGGAGTAGCTGACCAGCCGCCCGGCAACGAAAGCCGCGGTAATCGGAAGAAGCCTGATGCGCATCAGGCCGGCCGCTTCGAACAGTTGCGCCGACGGAAGCGGCGACAGCGTGAACAATGCCAATCCGAGCAGGGACCGCGCCTTGTGCCCGGTCAGGTATTGCTTGGCCGCTTCCAGGCTCGCAAGGCGATGCGCGCTCAGGTGTGCGCGAATACGGCCGGTCGCGGTGGCCAGCAGGAACCGCGCACCGCCGGCGGTGAGCGCTCCCGCGACGACCAGGACGGCAGGGTTCAGGTGCCAATTGAGCTTGAACAACACCAGAACGAGCGCGGTGGGCGGCCCGAACGCGGGCATCAGGTTGACCAGGAACACCACCGCGACGACGACCGCATACTGCTCCCAGATCATCGCGCAGCACCGTGGGCTCGCCGTGACCGGTCGAGCGGACTGCCGAGTCGAGCGAAAAAGCGTTGAGCGAAAAAGCCCAGGGCCGAAGCGAATCGGCTGTTCCGATGGGCGGCGAACGGCACCGTCGGCGAGTACATCACGACCGCGCCGATCGTGACCACGACCAACGCGGCACAGCGAGACGGCCACATCCGCCGCAGCCTACCCGCCCGGTCCGGAGGCGGCGGGGTCGGCAGGGTCATCGGGGTGCCGGCGGTCCGGAATCGGATTCGCCGGGCGCCGTGGCATATTCGGGGGCGTCGTCGCCGAGCGTGAAGTAGTTCTCCTCTTCCTGCCGGAAGTGCAGCTGCAGCAACGCATACAGCCCGTACAGGCATGCCAGCAGATCCTCGGTCTGATCCGGGCCGATGCGGCCGGCGGTGCGGGCCACGCGCAGATGGTTGCCGATACGCATGCTCAGGCGCTGGATCTCGGCGTGGGTGCGGCTCATGGTGGCGGTCGCCTCGCGGCTACCCAGCGGTGCGGCGAGCGCGGGATACAACTCGGTTTCCTCGGCCTGCTCGTGCGGCAGCAACTCCTCGACCAGGAATCTGTGCGCATCCTCGACCGCGGCCAGCGTCGTCTGATCGCCGCCACGGGCGGCGAGGTCGTCGGCCGCGGTGCGCAGCAGGGCAAGCGTGTCGCGCAACGTGTCGTGCTCGCCGGCGAAGCGGTGCAGCAATGCCGCTGTGTCCGAACCCAATTCGGTGTGCAGCGCCGGATTGCCGCGCAGGGCGCGCAAGGCGTTCAGGATCACTGCCACATCGATGCCCTCCTGCAAGAGCGCGCCCGCGGCAGGGGGCAACCAGCCCAGCGCGGCGACGATCATGGCGAGCAGCGACAGGCTCATGCCGACGACCGCGCTCTGCACGGCGATACGACGCGACCATCGGGCGGTGTCCATGGCATCGGCGAGCCGATCCAATCGGTCGCTGGTGAGCACGATGTCGGCGGCCTCCGAGGACGCGGTGGATCCGCGTGCCCCCATCGCGACGCCGATCGTGGCTGTGGCCAGCGCGGGGGCATCGTTGACGCCGTCGCCGACCATCACGGTGACCGCCCGGTCGCGTTCGTGGCGGACCGCCTCCACCTTGTCCGACGGGCTCTGACCCGCGTACACCTCGTCGAGGCCGAGGACGGTGGCCACCTCGCGTGCGGGTTCGGGCCGATCTCCGGTGAGCATGACCAGACGGTTCAGACCCGCCTGTCGCAATCGGCGAATCGTACGTGGCGCCTGCCGCCGCAACGGGTCTCGCAGCAGGATCGCGGCGGACAGTTCACCGTCCACGACGATCCACGCGACCGCGGCCGAATCCAGGCTCGCCCGGTTGATCACCTTACGAGCCCACTCCGCCCCGGTGAGCGTCTCCGGCAGTTTGCCGACATCGACGCGATGGCCCCCGACGGTCCCGGATACGCCCCGCCCCGCCTGCTCGGCCACATCGGCCGGGGCCGACAGTTCGAGGCCGCGAGCCAGCGCCTCGGTGACGATCGCTTCGGCCAGCACATGCGGTGACACCTGGTCGACCGAGGCGCCCAGCCGCATCATCTCCGCGGGGTCGCGGCCCGGTGCGGCAATCACATCCACGACCTGTGGACGGCCCTCGGTGAGTGTGCCCGTCTTGTCCATCACGAGTGTCGTTGCGTGGCCGAGGTTTTCCAGCGCGCCGCCACCGCGCACGACAACACCCGAACGCGAGGCACGCGACAACCCCGAGACAATCGCCACCGGCGCGGCCAGCAACAGCGGGCACGGCGTCGCCACCACCAGCACCGCGACCGCTCGCACCGCGGAACCACTCCACACATAGGCCGCGCCCGCGACGAGCAGCGCCAGGGGCAGGAACCATGCGGCATACCGATCGGCCAGCCGCACCACCGGCGCGTTCTCGGCCCCGGCCTCCTGAGCCAACCGCACGATCCCCGCATACGTGCTGTCGGCCGCGGTCGCACTCGCCCGCATCTCGAACGCGTCGCCCGCGTTCACCACACCACTGCGCACCGGCTCACCGGACACCCGCTCCACCTGGAGCGACTCACCGGTCAGCACCGATTCGTCCAGCACCGCAACGGTATCGAGAATGCGGCCGTCCACGGGCACCACCTCGCCCACGGCGACCACGAGCAGGTCACCGACCGCGACCTCGTCCAGCGGAATCACCGTCACCTCGTCACCGACGCGGCGGCGTGCGGAACGCGGCGCATGCTCGAGCAGCGCCCGCAGATCGCGCGACGCGCGCCGCTCGGCCGCGGCGTCGAGAGCGCGGCCACCGGCCAGCATGACCGCGATCAACGCGCCGGCCAGGTATTCACCGACCAGAAGCGTTCCCGCCAATGACAACACCGCGATCAGGTCTACACCCGCGCGGCCCTTCACCAGCGTGGCGATCATCCAGTAAAGCGCCGGCACGAACGCCGCCACGGTCGCCACGATCCAGCACACGTCCGCCGCATCGCGCAATCCCAGCACCCACAACAGCGCCCCGACCGCCAGTGGCGCCACCGTGACCACTACCAGCGACGGTTCCAGCCACGCGCCGAGCCGATCCTTCCACGCCCGCGGCTCGGGGCTCGTCGGCAACCGAGTCATCGCACACTCCTTCTGACCGGCCCGAATACGGTCAAATCCACTGAACCGAATCAGCGGCCGACAGCGACAGGGACCGCGGTCCCCCGTATCGATGCCCTACGTCCCGCGTCGGCTGATCGCGGCGAGTTCACCGAATACAGGACCTGGCGCCGCCACCGGCGAACTTCGCCCAGTTCGTCGAGCCGAACGCGGGGCTGGGCCCGGTTACGCCCGGGGCCGGTGATCACCCGGGAGGTTGCAGTCCTGCGGTGGTGACCGCGACCAGCCCGGTCAACTCGGTGCCGGAGTGCAGTTCCGCAGCGGCCGACAGTGCGTGCAGGCAGTAGACGGCCAGTTCCGCGGGGGTGACATCGGTGCGTATCTCACCGGCCGCGGCCCCCTGTTCGATCAGGTCGCGGATCAGTTCGCGCAGTCGGGTCCGGGCGTGGGCGATGTGCTCGTCGGGGTGCAGGAACGCGACCAGGTCCCGGTCGTGGCCGCCGGTCTGCCGGACGATGTGGGCGTAGGCCGACAACACTGCGTTCAGCCGCCGGCTCGCGGTACCGGCGCCGTCGCGGACGTGGGTGAGTTCGGTGATGTGGGCATCGATCTGACGTGCGTGCCAGGTGCGCAGAATGGCTTCCACGTCCGGGAAGTACTTGTACAACGTGGCGCGCCCGATCCCGGCGCGTTCGGCGATCCGGGCCATGGTGACCGCCCGAAACCCCTGCTCGAACGCCAGCGATGCCGCCGCGTCCAGGATCGCATCGCGCACCTGTCCCCGGTGCGCCTCGATCGTCTCGTCCCACAACTTCGGCACGCGAAGACTATACACAATGCCCATGTTAGGACATTTGGTCTTGACTAGAGACAGTATGTCTCGATAAATTCGCGGTGTCCCACTCGGAGACATTCGGACCAACCCTGCCAGGAGGCGCCGTGTCCACTCCCTCTCATCCGCTGCATTCCGGTCCTGCGCGGACCCTCTACCCGGGCTATCGGCCACCGACCGGGCCGGACGACCTGTACACCACCCGGCCGCCGTGGGATATCGGCCGTCCGCAGCCGGTGTTCGCTGCTCTCGCCGAGGCCGGGCACATTGCCGGCCGGGTGCTCGACATTGGTTGCGGCACTGGCGAACACGCGCTGCTGGCCGCTTCGCTCGGATGTGCTGCTGTCGGGGTGGACCAATCGCAGCAAGCGATCGAGGTCGCCGAGCGCAAGGCCCGCGAGCGCGGCCTGAATGTCCGGTTCCACCGCCATGACGCGCTGCGCCTGCCCGAACTCGGCGAAACGTTCGACACCGTGCTCGACTGCGGCCTGTTTCACGTCATCGCGCCCGAGGCGCGCACCACCTACGCCGGCAGTGTGGCCGCGGTCCTGCGGCCGGGGGGCCGGTATGTGATGCTCGGGTTCTCCGATCAGCAGTCCGGCGGCTGGGGCCCGCACCGGCTGACCCGCGCCGAGATCGAGTCCACTTTCGTCGGCGGCTGGCGCATCGACGCGATCGAACCGGCTCGCCTGGAAATCCTTCCCGAGCCGGCCGGAATCCCCGCCTGGCTGTGCACCGCCACCAGGGAGTGACTACCGATGCCTACCCTGCACACCCGCATCCGCACCGATCGACCCGAACGCTACCTGCGGCAATTCGCCAAACACGCCACCGCCATGGCTTCCCCCCGCGCACGCCGCCTCCGCGCACGAGACGACGGGCATCGCGCGTGGTCGCACGGCACCGAGCCCGACTCGACCGGTGACCTCATGCTCCGGGTCGAGCAGTCCGGCGACCGGGCCACCGTCACCTTCGGCTCGTGGGGAACGTGCGTGCTGCGCGTGGAACCGGGCGCGTTGATCGTATCGATCCGGGCCGCCGACGAGGCGGCGTCGCACCGCATCCGCGAGATCGTCACCCGCGATCTCGAACGCTTCGGACGCGGCGGATCGCCCATCGACTGGATCGCGGCCGAAGGCGCGGGCACCGACTCATCGACGCAGCCGTTATGAGGTCACCGCACCGGGCTCCGTTCACCCGGCGCCGAATGTCCCTCGCGCTCTCGGCCGTGCTCGGGGTGCTGCTGGTCGTGCACCTCGGCGCGATGGGCTATGCGGTGGCGCACTGGCGATGGTCGCTTCCCGCCGTCGCCGCGCCGGTCGCGGCCAAGCTACTGCTGTTCGGCCGTCTACGCACAGTCGGCGCCCGCCGACGCGGTGATGCGCAAATGGGCACGCAGAAACGGCTACGGCGGGCGCGCGAACCGGTGTCGAAACCCAGCGACCGCTGGTAATCCCTTGTGCGGTCAGCGTTTACGCCCGACCGCTCCGTACATCGCGATGTCGGCATCGGCGATCGAACCGAACCGAACCTGATCGGGTCGCCATTTGTGCATCTGCACCAAGCCCGGTTCCTCCAGTTCGAGTCCGTCGAAGAATTGCTCTGCTTGGGCTTTGGTGCGCCATTTCAGGAATTCACCATGGGAGTGGTACAGGTCGCGGACCTTGGCCAGGGGCTCGGGAGCGAAATCGTCGGTGGCGATCGTCGCGGCGAAGTAGCTTCCCGAGGGCAGCACATCGATCACGTGGCGGGCGACGCGCAAGGCTTCGTCGTCGTCCTCGATGAAATGCAGCATCGCGATCAGCAGCAGCCCGATCGGTTCGTTCAGGTTCAGTGTGTCGCGCAGTTGCGGGGCGGTGAGGATCGCCTCCGGTTCGCGCATATCGGCATCGATGTAGGCGGTGCGGCCTTCATCAGTGCTGGTCATCAATGCCCTGGCGTGGACGAGCACGACGGGATCGTTGTCGACGTAGACGATGCGGGCATCGGGTGCGACGGCCTGGGCGACTTCGTGCAAGTTGGGCTGGGTGGGGATACCGGTGCCGATGTCCAGGAATTGGCGGATACCGCGTTCGGCGGCCAGGAAACGCGCGACCCGGTGCATGAAGGCGCGATTGGCCTGCATGTGGATGCGCAGTGCGGGCCAGACTTTCAATGATTCGTCACCGGCCGCGCGATCGGCCGCGTAGTTGTCCTTGCCGCCCAGGATGTAATCGTAGATACGGGCACCGTGTGCCCGCGAGATGTCGAGGTCCGGCGCCTGCTCCTCGCCCACTGGACCTGCCCCCTCTCGGGTATCGTTGTTACTCGAACCGTTGCGCCACTCATCCTATGGCCTGCGTGAGGTGGCTACCACACCAGATCCCTTGGGGCACATATCAATTGAGTGACAGCCCCGTGAGGCGCCGCTACGGCTCCGTCGGTCCCGGACCGTTTTCACCAGCTCGCCGATATGCCTCGCCCGCCTCACAGCCTCCGGGATGGTTACCGAAAAGGGCCGGTGTCACTCACGAGGTGGCCAATTGCATTCTTACCGTGCGGGCAGTCCTCGCTATCGCGAGTTCCACTGTCCCGCTTCGGTGCATGTCGGCTGATCCCGCCCCGGTGCGGGCCGCCGGACAGCGTCCGGCCCGCGTACCTCGGCTATGGTCCTGCCGCGGCGTCGCCGGAACAGTGCCCGCAATGTTCCGGCGTGGAGATAACCGACCTTCGCGGCGATAGCGTCCACCGGCAGGGTGGTCGTTCGCAGCAGCCTGGTGGCTCGCTCGAGGCGGATCTCGTCGACAAAATCCCTTGGTGACATGCCCAGCTCGGCCTGGGTCGCCCGCTGCAGACTGCGCGTCGTGATACCCAGCGCCTTGGCGGCGTCGGTGATCGCGAACTGATCGGCGACGCGCTCGCGTACCCATCGTTCGAACGACGCGACGAGCGGGTTGCCGCGGGCGACGACCTCCGGAATCGAGTATTCGATCTGTGGTCCTCGATCGGCGATCGCCAGGTACCTGGCGACGATCTCGGCCAGCGCCGGACTGACCGAACTGATCAGTGACAGTGCGAGATCCAGGTGTGACAGGGATGCTCCGGCGGTGGTCACCCCCTTCGCGTGGCACAAGGTGCGGCTTTCGTGGACATCGACTTCGGGATACCTGCGGCGGAAGGAGGGGCCGAGCCACCAGCTGGTGGTCGCGGCAAGACCATCCAGCACTCCCGCCTCGGCCAGGAAGAACGTTCCGGTGCAGGCTGCGGCCAGGTGGGTTCCGTGCTGCTGGGCTTCGGAAATTCGTTCCAGCAGTGGACGGTTCGCGGGCGCGGAAACCAGATCGACCAATCCTTCGGCGTCGGGGATGCCGATCGCGGGGACGATCATCACATCGATCTCACCGGATAGATCGTGCAATGGTGTGGTCGGCACGAGGTGGCCGTGCGCGGACCGGACGCTGCTGCCGAGCGACGCGGTGCGCACGTGCCAGGGCGCGGGTGGGGATTGCAGCTCGGGCAACAGGGCATTGGCCATGTTGAAGGTCTCCAGTACCGCCGCGAATCCGAAATCGGCCACACCATCGATGACGAGTACCGCAGCCTCCATGTCGCAAACAGTACTCGATCTGTCGGGTACGACACCGGTAATCGCGTGCTTTGCTATCTATCGTTTACATATGGCTCATTGCGACATCCCGTCGCTGAGTCGACGGAGGCCGCTGCCGCTTCGGTAGGGGCTGGGTGGGAACGGGATTACTACTCGTGGTGAACTTCTCGGAATTGCGTGCAGCGAAGCCTGCTTCGTGGACGACTGCGGCGAACGATCTGTTATCGGCCGCCAAACAGTGTGAGCGGATCATGGACGACATCCATGACAACGGCGTGCGACCACTGGACAAGAACTGGGCGGGAAAGGGTTTCGGTGCCGCCACCGATACCCTGAAACAGGTGGCGAGTCAGGCCGAGGTGGCCTCGATTCTCGCCCGGGCCGTCGTCGACCCGCTCGATACCTTGCACGATGCGGTGTCGATAGCGCAGCGTGAACTCGAAGCGGTTATCGATAACGCACGTACACAGGGCCTTTCGGTGAACGAGACGACCGGGATGGTCAGTGTTCCGGCCGGCGTCGCCGCTGCCGACGCGATACATCTCATGTTCGTCGCGATGGTCGCGAACGAAAGGATCGCGTCAGCGGTCGCGGCCGCAGCGGACGCCGATCGGGACTGTCTCGCCGCGTTGTCCCATGTCGTCTTCGCCGATCCGGCGAAGACGACAGTGGCGCAGGCCCAAACCATCCAGCAGATCGCTATCGCCGACGCCTTACAGGAGATGCGGGACACCCTCCCCGTCGGCTCGTCTCCGGACGAGGTGGCCTACTGGTGGAGTCAGCTGACCTCGCAGCAACAGCTGGATCTGGAGCGGGCTTGCCCGGTCGAGCTGTTCAATCTTGCCGGGATCCCGGACTCGGTGAAACAACAGGTCGACCAGAATTGGCGTGGTTACAGTTCGGTCGCCGCGGTCCAGTGGGCACTCGACAACTACAACGACACCTCGATCGACGTATTCCCCAACAACTGTGCGAATTTCGTGTCCAACGCTCTGCACAATGCGGGTATGGGCTACAAGCTCGGCGGCATCGATCTCGGCTTCATGAAGCTGGACGCGGTCCGGTACGACTCGGAGGGGTGGGGGCAAACTGTAGGCGGCGAGATCAGCCTGCCGTTGATCGGGCACCTGCCGTTGATCGGGGGCATCGATCACACGCGGACCTGGTCCGATGCCGACCGGCAGAAGAACTTCTTTCTCGAGAACGGCGGCAGGACGGTATCGGACAACAATATCCGGCCCGGCGATAATGTCCGGCCCAACGATAATGTCCGGCCCGGCGATGTGGCCTACTGGGAATACGCCCAGCCCCACGGCGATCTGGCACCCGGGCAAGCACACCATACCGCGCTCGTGACGGCTGTCCTCCCCGATGGCCAGGCCGTTTACACTCAGCACACCCTTGGCGCAACAGATTACGCCGAGTTCGGGCGTATACATGAGATCGCAAAAGACGAGGGGCAGCAGAACGTGCAGATCGTCGCGCCGTACCAGACCTGGTAATCCGATTGATCGCAGCACGGAAAGTTATCGATCGATATGAGTGATGACGACCTTTATATCGCGCCGGATGCGGTGAAATCGACCGGCGCGGAGCTCGCTGTGATCGCGGCCGAGGCCCTGGTGCGCACCGCTTCTTACTTCGAGTCCTCGCTGGCGGCCGCCAAGGATAATCCGGGATTCGCCGTCGGCGCGGAATTAGCGGCGTACGCGACCGAACTGCAAAAGGAGATGAGCGGGTTCATCAACGACCTGGCCGCCAACGCGCAGCGCATCATCGACGCCGCCGCGACCATGTCCAGCGTCGACCAGGCGAACGATGACGGGTTCAACCGCGAGATCTCCGCGCTCGACGGTCTTGTCAAGAATCCACTACCGGGACGTTGACCGCGCCGGTGTATCCACCATCCGCGCCTTCATTCGGTCCGAACCGCGCGGCGTCGGACTGCTCGGACCACGCGACGCCGATATCGCCGGGCAGGCCGACTCCACCGGTGTCGGTGCGCGCAGGACGATTATCACCGAGGATGCCGCCGATGTGCTGCTGCACAAGGGGTTTCGACCGCTGGCGTGCCTGCCGTGTGGGAGATCGCCGGAAGGTGACCCTCGCGCATCGCCCCGCACGGTCCGGCCTGGTCGGCAGTGACATACGCCGTGGCAGCGCACGTTGACGTTCCCGGCGAACCGCGACGGATCAGAGCGGCCCGGGCGCAGGGGAGTGGCGGGTGGGCTCCGCCGCCCGAGATTGCGTAGCTGCCCAGCTGGCGAGGAGTTTGAGCCGGTCTTCGGATGCGGTGCCGGGTTCGGCGGTGTATGTGATCAGGTTGTGCACGGCTCGGCCGGACAGGGGTAGGTCGAGGGACTGGAAGGTCAGTTCCAGGTGGCCGACGTCGGGGTGCTGGAGCCGTTTGATGCCGTCGTGGCGGATCAGGACGTCGTGCGCGGCCCATAGGCCGCGGAACTCGGAGCTGAGGGTGCACAGCTCGCCGACGAGTTCGCGCAGTGCCCGGTCGCGGGGCTCACGCCCGGCCTCGGCGCGCAGCAGGGCGGCGGTGGCGATACCGGCGGCATCCCAGTCGACGAAGAAGTCATGCGCGCCGAGGTCGAGGAAGATGTAGCGGGCGATGTTGGGGCGGCCGCGCTGGTCGATGGTGGCGCTGTCGAACATCGGCGCGTACAGGGCTCGGGCCAGGGGGTTGCCGGCGACGACGTCCGTGCGGCCGTTGCGTACGAACGCCGAGGACATCGTCATGGAGTCCAGCAGCCACTGGACCTGGGGCGGGACCTCGACGTCCCTACGACGCGACGGTGTGCGACTCTCGGGCCGCGATGACCGGGCCAGGTCGAACAGGTAGGTGCGTTCGTCGTCGTCCAGTTGCAGGGCGCGAGCGACCGCGTCGAGGACGTCTTCGGACATGCCGCCGATGTGCCCCTTCTCCAGCCGCGTGTACCACTCCGTGCTCACGCCGGCGAGGACGGCGACCTCTTCGCGCCGCAGCCCGGCGACCCGGCGGCGGGCGCTGGTCGGCAGTCCGGCCCGCGCCGGGGTGATTTTGGCGCGCCGACTGGTGAGGAAGTCGCGGATTTCGCCGCGGTTTCCGGGCTGCTGGTCCATGTCATTCACGGTAGCCGCTGGTCACAGTGCGAGGGGGGTTGAGGTTATACCCCTATAAGCGCGACCTTCTCCGGTGGCGGCGATCGCGGTCTCCTGGGGATCGAACGTTCCGACACGATCTCGAGAACACGCAATGGAGGTAGGACATGACGAGCAAGGCGCTGACGGTGCCGGCGGTGGCGCTGGGCACGTGGGCCTGGGGAGACAGCGGCGAGGCAGGCGACGGCTATTTCGGCAGTCAGCTGACCGCGTCCGGCCTGCGAGAGGTCGTCGAGAAGGCGCAATCGACCGGGTTCACCCTGTGGGACACCGCGGTGGTGTACGGCATGGGCCACTCCGAGACGGTCCTGGCTCAGGCGCTGAAGGGCTACGCCCGCAGCGAGTACCAGCTGTCGACGAAGTTCACCCCGCAAATCGCGGCCGACGGCGACGATCCGGTCGCGGACATGCTGGAGCAGAGCCTCGACCGAATGGGCACGGACTACGTGGATCTGTACTGGATCCACAACCCTGCCGACGTGGCCCGTTGGACGCCGCTTCTGATTCCGCTACTGCAGAGCGGCAGGATCAGGCATGTCGGCGTCTCGAACCACAACATGAACCAGATCGCTCTTGCCGATCAGATCCTCGGCGAGGCCGGCTTCCGTGTGGAGGCGGTCCAGAACCACTACAGTCTCCTGTACCGGAGCTCTGAGCGCGCGGGAATTCTCGAGCACTGCCGCGAGCACGACGTGCGGTTCTTTTCCTACATGGTCCTCGAGCAAGGGGCGCTGACCGGCAGGTACAGCCCGGCCCATCCGCTGCCGGAGGGCAGCAGCCGGGCGGCCGTGTACAACGGCATCCTGCCCCGGCTGCAGGCGCTGACGGACAAGATGGGGGCGATCGGCGAGGACCGAGGCGCGTCCGCCGCCGACGTCGCCGCCGCCTGGGCCATCGCCAAGGGGACCACCCCGATCATCGGGGTCACGAAGGCGGATTACATCGACGGGTTGGTCCGAGCTCACGGCATCGAGCTCGCCGACGAGGAGATCGCGGAGCTGGAGGCGCTGGCGGACGCCGCGGACGTCGACACGCGCGGCAGCTGGGAGCACGACATGTAGCAGTCGTCGGCGGGCCGAAGGTCTCCGGCCGCTGCGAACCCACCACCGGCATCGGTGTTGGCGGCATGACCCCCGACGAACCGACGCCGAGGACCACTGAGCTGCCGTCACCTGTCACGGGCTTGGTTGCGGCAGTTCACAGTTGCCCAGGTGTGGGTTGACGCCCATATAGTTGAGCGGGCCCGCGAGAACTGTCAAGGCGATGTTCCCGAAGCTGGCGCAAGTGATCTGACCGCTGTCGAAGTAGTGGCGCTGCGCCGAGGCGATGAAACCGGCTACCAGCCAGATCAGGAGAAGTAGGCTTCCAGTCTTTGTCTTCATGGCTATCCTCGCATCTTCTCCGCCTGCCCACCGGCGGCGCTCGCGGTGCATCAGTGGACACGAGGTTGCCGCCCCCGGGCCGTCGTCCGCGCCGCGCGCTGTGTGCCGTGATTGTCCCATCGCGGCCTGCCCGGGCCGCTGGGATTCGGCAGATTGCCCCGCTTCTCGCAGCTGTTCGACCGGGGCGACAAGGTCGTGGCCGGTGGAGTGAGGTCGGCCTACTGCGCCGGTGGGGTCGATGGGGCGCCGAGGGGTCAGCCGTGGAAGTACACGACCTCCCAGAGGTAACCGTCGGGATCGGCGAAGTATCCAGCGTAGATCGGCCAGGGCCGCTCCCGCGCGGGCCGAACGATCGTGCCACCGGCCCGCTGCGCCTGCGCCAGCACCTGTTCGACCTCTTCACGACTGTGGACGAACCAACCGAGACTGAACGGAGAGCCGGTCATCCGCCCGAGGCCGACCCCGGCATCGAGCGCCAGATCGGTGCGGGAGTACAGAGCCAGAACAAGTCCATTCTCGAGGGTGAACATGACGACGTCACCGGCAGGCTCACCGTCACCGCCGAACTCGGTTCCCACGATTCCCGGTGTGGGCAACCCCAGCCCATCGCGATAGAAGGACAGAGCGCGGTCGAGGTCGTCGACCGCGAGAGTGATGGCGTTGACAACGGGTCTCATACCGTCCAGTCAACGCCGCGGTTCCCGCAATCGTCTTGAACGAATCGGACGGCTCCTCTACGTACTTCTGGCAATACTGTGCCTCGATCACGCTCAGCAGCCATAGTTCCATCGTGACCCTGCTCGCGCGTCGGCATGAGCGGACTTCCGCGGGCGCAACAGGTTTCGCCGGATGTGTGGCGCTGTGGACTCATCCCGGGCGGCGCCCGACGCGAGCCGCGCACCCGACGCGCTCACCTGGTGAGGGTTGTCGGGAGCGCTGCTGTCGGCGCGGCGATTCCCGCGGTGTCATCGCCACGACGGGTGTGATGCGTGGTTCGCCGGTGCTGGGAACCGTGCCGGAGGTGACGGTCGATGCCGGGCACGGTTGAATGCTGCGGCGATGTCCGATCAAGGTCGTGTGGTTCATGCAGCGGGTCGCGTCGTCGCTGCGAACCGGGCGGACGGAAGGTAGTCTCGCCTGGCGTGCCGGCAATCCTCGACGCTGCTGTTGTGGTTGTGGGTGTCTGAGATCTGCTCGGGGACAATGTGGTTGGTGAAAGGGGTTCGTGTCCGATGGCTGGGATCGGCGAGCATCCGGGATCCGTACTGCGCGATCGCGTGGTGTGGTGCCGATCTCGGGCCAGGACCCGGTGATCGGCTGATGATGATCGTCTCCGGTGTGAGTGGGCGATGACGCCCATCGGTCGGTTGCGGCGCGGCGACTCCGTTCTGGCTCTGTTGGTCACGGTGGTGTTCGTCATCGCTGTGGCCATCACTTGTGACGTGGTTGCTGATGGTGCCGACGCCCACGCGCAGGCGGTCCCGGTGAATAGTCCGGTGGTTTCGGTTGCGGTGGCTGGTCTGTCGCATGGTCCGTCCGATAGCTGCGAGTGCCCGTGTGTTCCGCACGCCGGACACTGCCCGATGACCTCGCTATTGCCCAGCGGCCGGGGTGCTGTTCCCGTCCTGCATTTGTTCGGCCTGGTCGTGGCCGCGGGGCTGCTCGGTGCAATGGCCGGTGTCCTGTCGTGGTGCGGTGTTCGGGGGCCGCCGGTCGGTGCGCTGCCGGTGGTGGGTGGCCGGGGGATTCTCGCGCGGATCTGTATCACGCGGCGCTGACAGGTCAGCGGCAGGCCGACGGTGTTGTTCGTCCCGTCGGCCGGAGTCAGCCGCCCTGCTCAACGTCCCTGACCGCTGTTCGGCGGTTCGATACAGGAAGCGACAAATATGAACAAGGTTGTGCTCGACGCCGCGGTCGAGATTCCGGCCGCGCTCGTGGCAGCCCCGCCGGTGCGCGGCATCCCGAGGCGCTGGTCGGCAATACTCCGGTGATGTGGATCGGCGCCCCGCTGGCTCCCCGCGGTCGCGGGTTCTGGGCGAAGCTGGAGGGATTCAATCCGGGAGGCATGAAGGACCGTCCTGCTGTGCACATGGTGCGCTGCGCCGAGCAGCGCGGCGAGCTCACGCCGGGCGCGCGGATCATCGAATCATCAAGCGGCACGCTGGGATTGGGTCTGGCGCTGGCCGGGATGGTCTCCGGCCACCCGGTGACGGTGGTCACCGACCCGGGGCTGGAGCCGATCGTGGCGCGGATGCTCGCCGCGTTCGGTGCGCGGGTGGACCTGGTGGCGCAGCCGCACCCGATCGGTGGCTGGCAGCAGGCGCGCCGCGAGCGGGTCGCCGAGTTGCTGGACAACGAGCCGGGCGCGTGGTGCCCGGATCAGTACAACAACCCCGACAATGTTGCCGGGTACGAGTCGCTGGCGCTCGAGCTGGCCGGTCAGTTGGGCCGGGTGGATGTGCTGGTGTGCGCGGTCGGCACCGGCGGGCATTCCGCGGGTGTGGCGCGCGTGCTGCGCCGGTTCAACCCCGGGATGAGGCTGATCGGGGTCGACTCGGTGGGCTCCACCATCTTCGGCCAGCCGGCGGGACCGCGGGTGATGCGCGGGCTGGGATCGAGCATCCACCCGCGCAACGTCGACTACGACGCCTTCGACGAAATCCATTGGGTCGCACCGTCGGAGGCGGTGTGGGCGTGCCGCACCCTGGCCGCCACCCACTACGCGTCGGGCGGCTGGAGTGTGGGTGCGGTCGCACTGGTAGCCGGGTGGCTGGCGCGGGTGAACGATCCGGACGTCCGCATCGCCACCGTGTTTCCCGACGGGCCACACCGCTACTTCGACACCGTCTACAACGACGACTACTGCCACCGCCACGGCCTACTCGATGCCGGCCCGCCCGTGGAGCCGGGCACCGTGACACATCCGGCCGAGCGGGTGGTGACCTCGTGGACTCGCTGCACCACCGTCATCGAGCCGTCCACTACCGACCCGGTCTCGGAGCGGGTGTCGTGACCGCGGTGACGCAGTTCCGCAGCTTCGATCTGCCCGCCCGGCTGTTGATGATCAACCAGTTCGGCATCAACCTCGGTTTCTACATGCTGATGCCGTATCTGGCCGGATATCTGTCCGGGCCACTGGGTTTGGCGGCGTGGGCGGTCGGGCTGGTGCTGGGCGTGCGCAACTTTTCCCAGCAGGGCATGTTCCTGGTCGGCGGCACGCTGGCCGACCGGCTCGGCTACAAACCGCTGATCGTGGCCGGATGCCTGCTGCGCACAGCGGGTTTCGGGCTACTGGTCTTCGCGACCTCGTTGCCTGCTGTGCTGATCGCTTCGGCGGCAACGGGTTTCGCGGGCGCATTGTTCAATCCCGCGGTCCGTGCCTATCTGGCCGCGGACGCCGGAGAACGCCGGCTGGAGGCGTTCGCGGTGTTCAACATGTTCTATCAGGCCGGCATCCTCGCGGGACCGCTGGTCGGGCTCGCGTTGATGGCGTTGGATTTTCGGATCACGGCGGGAGCAGCGGCGGTGGTGTTCGCCGCGTTGACGGTGGCGCAACTGTTCGCGCTGCCGGCTCGGCGTGCCGAAACATCCAAGGTGAAGACATCGGTCCTGCACGATTGGCGAACGGTGGTCGCGAACCGCCGGTTCGTTGCCTTCGCGGTGGCCATGATCGGCTCGTATGTGCTGTCCTTCCAGGTATATCTGGCTCTGCCGTTGCAGGCCGAATACCTTGATCGGGCACGGGCGCAGGCCCTGACCTCGGCGGTGTTCGTGATCTCAGGAGTCGTCGCGGTGGCCGGGCAGCTGCGGATCACCGCCTGGTTCAAAAACCGCTGGGGTAGCGGCCGCAGCCTGATCGTCGGCGTCGGCACGATGGCGGTATCGTTCGCGCCGCTGGCGATCGTGCCCGGTCCGCGGATATTCGGCACGGCCGGGGCGGTTGCGGCGCTGATGGTGTCGGCGGCACTGTTGGCGATCGGAACGGCGGCGGTGTTCCCGTTCGAGATGGACACCGTGGTCTCGTTATCGGGCGGCACGCTGGTGGCTACTCACTACGGCTTCTACAACACCGTGGTGGGAGTGGGGATCCTGGGCGGCAATCTGGCCACCGGTGCGGTGGTCGGCGCCGCGCGGACGGCCGGGGTCGAGTGGACGGTATGGGCCGGGCTGATCGTCATCGGGGCGCTGGCGGCGGGCGCGTTGGGCATACTCGACCGCCGACGCCCGGCCGAAGAGCCGATGATCGCCGACCCGATCGCCATGATGGACACCGACCGCTACGCCCGCGACAGGCCTCCGGTACGCGCAGTCAGCCGGCCATAACTCGATTTCCCGACGGCGGACGGGATCAGAAAGCGGGCAGGGAACCGAACGGCGTGACTCGAGGACATTTGCCAGGGACTTCTGGTAGGGAGGTCCCTTTCACTACGGCAATGCTTCCGCAGATAGTGAGTCCACGGTGAGCGAACGGACGGGATCGGTATGAACCGCACACGCATTGTCCTCCTGGTGTCGGCAGCAGTGATTGCTGCGATCGTCCTCACGGGTTTCGGAGTCGGGTTGATGGTGCGTGGTGGTCCCGGCTCGATGATGGGTGGTGATTCGGGAACCGTCATGGGATCACGGCTTCGCGATGCACCGGGACCGCGCGTCGATGATGCCGACGCCATGGCGCTAGGTGCGCAGATCCCTGCCGGCGGCACAGTCGATCAGGGACGACATGCGCTCACCTTCACCGGTCGCGATGTGCGTCTGGCGGTGCTGGCCAGTCCGTCCATGCCCGCAGAGAATTTCCGGATCGCCGGAATGGACAATCCCACGGTGACAGTGCCGTTCGGCGCGCATGTCACCATGGAGGTGATCAACGCCGACGGCGACATGGCGCATGGACTGGTAGTCACCACTACCAGGACGTCGTCCCCCATGCCGATTATGATGGTTACGCCCGCCTTCGCAGGAGCCGCGCTGTCAGCGCTCGGTGCCTCCCGGCCGGCCGAGATGCACGCCCAGACGCTGACCTTCACCGCCGATACAGCTGGCGAATATCGGTATGTGTGCCCGGTGCCGGGCCACATTCAGAAAGGCATGATCGGGACATTCATCGTCGCGCCGCAGACGTGATCGGTTCAGTCCCGGCGGCTCGAACATCGTGAATCGGTACTGCCGGGGCGCCTACTGCGTCATGGCACCCGACGCCGTCCGGATCGCTCGCACCGCCGGTCGCGCGCTCAAACGCCTGGATCAAGGCATGCTCGAGTGGGCACTCGCCGGACTACCCGTGGACGCCCGACCGGCCTGACCGGTATCGAGCCACCTCGGATCCGATCCATGGAGCGATCCGAAGACGGCAGGCGAGGACGTAGAGCTACGCGTCGTCGCGGTCATTGCGAGTCGGCTACGGCGCCTACACCAGCCGCCGAGCCGCTCGGTGTGTTCAGCGGCGAGTCTGGGTGATACTCCACAAGCGGCGCGGCAGCGCGCCTTCCTCGAATTCACCGATCTGCTGCAGATCCCAGCCGGTTGCGAGGTCCTCGACCAGAGCTCGGGAGAAGAAGTGCACCGCGAACCCGCCGTGCTCGTAGATGTCGTCACCATGGTCGATACCGGCACCGTAGTGCGCGTCGCCGGTGTGGCGCACCGTGTAGAACAGGACACCGCCGGGCCGCAACACCCGCCGGATCTCCTCGACCAGAACACGAATCTGGTTGGTGGACAACGCCATACACAACAGCATGTGAGCGTACACCGCATCCGTCGATTCATCGGCCAACGGCAAGGGTTCCCGCACGTCGAGGATCTGGATGGTGACACCGGCATGACCGTCGGCGCGGGCGCGCGCACGCAATTGGTTCAGGCCCGTCTCGCTGAAGTCCGTGGCATGGACCTCGAACCCCGCACGCGCCAGATACAGCGCGTCACGACCGTGCCCGGCACCCAGTTCGAGCACCGTGCGCACGCCGGCGGCCCGGAAAACCTCGGCGGCCCGCACCGCGGTCTCCGCTGGTTCCTGCCCGTACATCTCCGGGTTCGCGTCGTAGGTGGACTGCCAATGCTGCCGCTGCCTGTCGCCGAGGTCGGGTGCTTCGGGCTTGCGTACGGCGTCGTAGCTGCTCACGCTCTCATTGTCGATACCTGACAACCGCAAGGCCGACTGGGGTACCTCCCAGGGGGAACGGCCGTGAACGGGGCGCAGCAGCGCGTGTGCTCAGTCGCAGCAGTCGCAGTCGTGCCCACTGTCGCCGGTCACGGCCCCCGCGGCGGTCGGGGTAGGACAGCAGGTATCGCCTTGCCAGGCGTTGGTGCCTTCCTTGACCGCGAGCACGGCGATGACCAGGGCGGCGATCGGGTCGGCCCACGACCAGCCGAACAGGCTGTTGAGCAGCAACCCGACCAGCAGAACCGCCGACAGATAGGTGCAGATCAAGGTCTGCTTGGAATCGGCTACCGCGGTCGCGGAGCCGAGTTCGTGCCCGGCGCGGCGCTGCGCGGCCGACAGTATCGGCATGATCACCAGACTCGCTGCGGCCAAACCGATTCCGATCGGCGAGTGCCGTGCCTCGCCGAGGCCGAGTAGGCCCCGAATGGCGTCGATGCTGACGTAGAGCGCGAGGGCGAAGAACGAGAACGCGATGATCCGCAACGCGATCTTCTCGCGCTTTTCCGGGTCACATCCAGCGAACTGCCAGGCGACCGCTGCCGCGGAGGATACCTCGATCACCGAGTCCAGCCCGAACCCGATCAACGCGATCGAGGACGCCCGCGAACCCTCGGTGAGCGCGATGATCGCCTCGATCACGTTGTAGGAGATCGTCGCGGCGACGAACCAGCGGATCCGGCGCACCAACAGCAACCGCCGCTGCGGCGACGGCTCGACCGCTATCGCCGACGGAATCCCGGGCATACCCAGCGACTGCGACATCAGCAGCATCCCTCGGACTCCGCGGCCGGGCAGCACGCCGGATCCACTGCCGGCACCAGCCCGAGCAGATCCTCCAGCGCGGCGGCGATACGCCGGTCGGCGAGCTCGTAGCGGCTGCGACGCCCCTCCGGAACCGCGACGACGAGACCGCAACCGCGAAGGCAGGCAAGGTGATTGGACAGGATCTGCCGGGACACCCCGATCTGCTCGGCCAGATCCGACGGATACCCGGGCCCGGCTCGCAAGCTCAACAGGATCCGGGTCCGGGTCGGGTCCGACAGTGCGTGCCCGAACCGGGCCAGCGCGTCGTAGTGCAGCAAGGTCTCCACACCGACAACGGTACATTATTTTCTGTATTCATATTGCTCTGTATCATTCTCGGGATCGATTGCCTCGAATCGTGTGATCGCAGCCCTCACAACCACAGCGCCTGGCCCCTATCGTGTTGTCCCATGGCTACTTTCGTGTCGGCCCAGAATCCCCGGCAACACGACGACGAGATGATTGAGGCGTTCGATCAAGGTCCCCCGCTGGATAGCACGAATAGAGCTTCGCCACGCCCTCCCGACGGCCTGTCGATGCGAGCGTACATATCGAACGCATCGACCGCACGACGTGCGAGCAGGATCGGGCGGTGGTCCGCTCAGGACGTCTGTGGGTCGAGATGCCGGTGTGGTGTGGGATGGGCTGACGATGTCTCTCGCGGTTCGGTATATCAGTGGTGCGGAGGGGGCGTGTTACTGCTGTGCAGACGAAAGCGCTTGCCGCACTTCTGGAAAAGGTAGGCATGCATGCTCGCATGCCGGCGGGGCCTGATTGCCGGTCACAGGCAGGGTTGCCCACGTTTCGTGTTTGCCTTGGGTGTCGTACCAGGGCAACTGCCCGACCTGCATGTTTCGGTTTCGCGTCGGGGATGCGGAAGTGTTGTGCGTGTTGGGAAAACGCGCTGAGCTGCGAAAATATCTGTCGCAGGTACGTGCCCCCGGCAGGGCACACAAAACATGGGCAACCGGAAAACGCCTGGTCACCGTGGAGGTGTACCCGGTCTGAGCGCTGCCGATGGAGCCATGTCCGTTGACTATCATGGGCCGCAGATAAGACCAGGCGGTGGACAAGGCAGCGGCCGTTGTGTGCGGTAGTATGCATTTCGTTGGGTAATAGCCAACTATATGCATAGTTTTGGGAGGCGGTGCTGGTGGCTGAGCGTCGAAGTGCATCGCTGCCCAGTGAGCTCTGGCGGGCGCCGCTTCGAACTGTGCGGCCCCAGGACTTGGCCGACATCTACGCCCAACCGCGGCCCGAGGTCGCGCGGCTCGCCGATCGGGGCCTGCTGCACCGCATCGCTCACGGTTACTACATCATCGTCCCGCCGGACTATGTCGGCCGGACCTGGCTGCCCGGTCTCGAGGCGGCGGCCGCGGGTATCGCGTCGTCGATTTTCGGTGCGGATCAGGTCGTCGTCATGGGCATCAGCGCGGCCCGCCTGCTGGGAGCCATACCTCGTGCATTGACGACTGCGGTTGTCGCGGTTCCGAGTCAGCATCGGCCGATCGCACTGACCGACCGATCGGCACGGGTTCGGTTCGTCCGCCGAGATACCGACGCTCTCGACGCCGAGCGTATCGAAACCTCACTGGGGCCGGCGCTGGTCTCTACCCCGGAACAGACGGTGCTCGATCTTGCCCGGCGCCCGGAATTGGGCAATGCCGAAGCGGAGGTTCGTTCGGCGATCGAGACGCTCTACCGCCGGTGTGATTCGGAGAGACTCGCACAACTCGCTACTGATCAACGTCTGGGTGTGGCGCTTCGACGTGCGGAAAATTGGGTCGGAGCATGAGCATCGACGAACGTGACAGTGTCGCAATTCAATTCGGAGTCTCCCCGGACCAGGTCGAGCGCGACCATCTGATCTCCCATCTGCTGGCAGCAATCAGCCGAGGGTTCGGTGACCGGTTGCACTTCATCGGTGGAACCGCTCTTGCCCGTACACATTTGGTGAACGGCAGGCTCAGTGAAGACATCGATCTGGTTGCGTTGGACAACCGAACGGCACTCGCCGCCGAACTCGACGCAGCTTTGCCACGATCCGTCGCGCGGAGCTACGGTCGGCTGGAATGGGCGCCGTCGCTGAGCGCTGTCTCGGACACGGGGGCCGCCAACCTTCGCTCCGCGTCCGGTGTGTCCGTCAAGATGCAGTTGCTGTCGGCACGCGAGCGAACAGTGTGGCCGACCGAACTCCGCGGTCTCGAGCAACGTTACAGCGACGTGCCGCCAGCCGAGCTGTTCGTTCCCACTTTGCCGGCCTTTGCTGCAGGGAAGACAGTGACATGGCACGACCGGCGTGCATCACGTGACCTCTGGGACCTTTGGGCCTTGAGCGGCATCGGTGCGATCGATGGCGCTGCGGGAGCAATGTACAGGAGATATGGTCCGACAAACCGATTCCCGGGCCGGCAATTGTTCGATCACGCACCGGGCGAAGACGACTGGAATACACAACTGGCCGGGCAGACCCGGCTGGTGATTACGGCTGAGACTGCGCTGGCTGCGGTTCGGGCCGCCTGGGCGCAAGTTGTGGAATGACCGGTGCGTTCGACAGGCATCTGGAACAAGAACTCGTGCGTCGGGAGAGCGGTCCATAGCCTGTAGTCATGGGGACAAGACGGATTCGAACGCCCCAGGCCAAAGAGCCCGTGTGGATTTCGCTGAGCCAATCCGACTTCACCCGCGCGACATCGAAGACCAGGTCGCATGAAGCCCGAGTCAGGCCTGTTGCCGCCAACAAAAAAGCTTCGCGCCCTGGTAGGGTGCGAAGCTCTTCACGAACTCGGGATGAATCAGATCACGCGGACGTCCACTGCTTGGGGGCCCTTCTGGCCCTGCTCCACGGAGAACTCGACACGCTGACCCTCATCGAGGGATTTGTAACCCGAGCCGCTCACGGCCGAGTAATGCACGAAGACGTCCGGTCCGCCTCCGTCTTGAGCGATGAAACCGAAGCCCTTTTCACCGTTGAACCACTTCACACTGCCTTGAGTCATGCTGTAAACAACTTCTTTTCTGTAGTGAGCCGGGCAATTTCTGGTAAGGAGCCCGTCCTCGGTCCTTACTATGCCATGACCTCCGACGATCCCGCACATCGTGTTTCGGTCAGCGGTCGCGCAGCGACCGGCAGGAGCGGGGTCCGTCCAGCAGAGTACGGCCGCGGATTGTCGCAGACGGACCTCGATCCCAACGCGCGGACGTGACCCGCTCGCGGCGCCACCATCCCGACAGCCAGCGGTACGGGGTCGGCCCGAATCCGAATCGCCCCTACCGCCCGCCGCACGTGATCACATGGCAGATCGCTCCGAAGCGTAGTGGAAGGGTATGGGCTGGGGCCTGTGGTCGCCTCACTTCGTCTGTTGACCAGTACGCTGGTTATTGGTCCCGGTGATTGCCGAGCCGCTCGAGGCCTCTCTGCGGTCCTGTTTCTCGAATCGCGATGCCGCCCGAATCTCTCGGAGAGGCGAATGTGGCAACGACCGCAGGCGAAACAAATGACCAAGATTCCACTGGCACCTTGACGGAGCAGGATGATGCTGCGGACGACATCTGGGATGAGGACGAGTCTCCGGCGCTGCGTCGGGCGCGCAAGGAAGCCGAGTTCACCGCCGGTGGGGACTCGACACGGGCGTATCTGAAGCAGATCGGGCGAGTTCCGCTACTCTCCGCGGCCGAGGAGGTCGATCTCGCGGTTCGGATCGAAGTCGGTCTGTATGCGGTGCAGAAACTGCAGGTCGAATGCGAGGGGGCCGCGGGTCTCACGATCGCACGTCGCCGAGACTTGACCTGGCTCGTACAGGATGGCGTCGCGGCCAAAGATCATCTGCTCGAGGCGAACCTGCGGCTGGTGGTGTCGATCGCCAAGCGGTACACCGGGCTGGGTATGGCCTTCCTCGACCTGATCCAGGAGGGCAATCTGGGTCTGGTGCGGGCGGTGGAAAAGTTCGACTACAGCAGAGGATTCAAGTTCTCGACCTATGCCACATGGTGGATTCGCCAGGCGATTTCTCGCGCCATGGCCGACCAGGCCCGCACCATACGAATCCCCGTGCACATGGTGGAGATCATCAACAAGCTCGGGCGTGTAGAGCGTGAACTGCTGCAGCAGCTGGGCCGCGAGGCGACCCCCCAAGAGCTTGCCGCGGAATTGGGTCTCACCCCGGCGAAGGTGCTCGAGGTTCGGCTAATCGCACGGGAGCCGATCTCGTTGGATCAGACGCTCGGTGACGAGGGCGCGAGCCAGTTCGGCGATTTCATCGAAGATTCCGAGGCTGTCGTGGCCGTCGAGAAAGTGGCGTTCACTCTGCTGCAGGAGCAGTTGCGGTCGGTACTCGATACGCTCGGCGAGCGTGAAGCTGGCGTCATGCGCCTGCGTTACGGCTTGGGTGATGGGCAGCCTCGAACGCTCGACGATATCGGGAAGGTCTACGGCGTCACCCGGGAGCGGATCCGGCAGATCGAGTCGAAGACGATGTCGAAGCTCCGTCACCCGTCGCGCTCACAGTTGCTTCGGGATTACCTCGAGTAGAGGGCGATGGTCCCGCGGACGGTTGAAGGTCAGCAGCGGGCCTGCCGCAGTTGTCCAACGTCATCGAGAACGCCGCGTAGTCGGTCGAGGGGCCGGCACACCTCCAGCGGTTGTCGTACGAGATCATCAGCGAGGGTTGGAAAGACAGTGACACCGACGTCGCTGTCGGTGAGATCGTCGGTGGCTACTGGCCGCGACCCACTCAACGGTGTCGACCAGTGACCATCGGTCCCCGGGGAGGTGCTCATTGTCCGACATGCTGGATGCCGGGTTGAACGGGCTGCAGGCGTGAGACGCGTTGTGGTGCGGGAACTTTCATCCGGCGTTCTGCTGTGGGCCGGTGGTGCGCAGGGGTGCGCCGACGTGGTGCAGGTGCTTCAGTACCTCGCGGTATGAGGAGATCAGCCAGGTCTCGTGGTAGGGCACGCCGATTTCGGCGCAGTAGTCGCGGACGATCAGGTGGGCGTGACGCAGGTTCGGTGTCGGCATGCTCGGGAACAGGTGGTGTTCGATCTGATAGTTGAGTCCGCCGAGGGCGATGTCGGTCAGCACGCCGCCTCGCACGTTGCGGGAGGTCAGCACTTGTCGGCGTAGGTAGTCGGGGCGGTCGTCTCCGGTCAGTGTCGGCATGCCCTTGTGGTTGGGGGCGAAGATGCAGCCCATGTACAGGCCGAACAGCGCTTGGTGGACAGCGAGGAACGCGAACGCTTTGTCGGCGGGCAGAACGGCGAACAGTGCGGCCAGGTAGGCGGCGAAGTGGCCGAACAGCAGCGCGCCTTCCAGTCCGCGGTGCTTGACCGATCGGCTTGCCAGCGCACGGACGCCGGACAGATGGAGGTTCAGGCCCAACAGCATCAGCAGGGGAAAGAACAGGAATGCCTGCGCCCTCCCGATGAGATGAGCCACGCCACGGCTGGCCCGTGCTTGCCGTTGTGACCAGAGGAGAACGTCGGGTGTGACATCGGGGTCGAGTTCCTCGTGGTTCGGGTTGGCGTGATGCCGGGTGTGCTTGTCCTGCCACCAGCCGTACGCCAGACCGATGCCGGCGTTGCCGACGAGTCGGCCCACGACCTCCGTCGGCCGCCGCAGCCGGAAGACTTGGCGGTGCGCGACATCATGCATGACCAGGGCGACCTGAGCGCACGCCACGGCCATGAACGCCGCAACCATGAGCGTCCACCACGAGTCACCGACGAGGACGAACGCTGCCCAGCCGGCCGCGAACGCGATCCCGACGAGGCTGAGCCGGACCGTGTAGTAGAGGGGACGCCGGGCCATCAGTCCCGCGTCGGAGATCCGGCGCAACAGACGGGCGTAATCACCGTCGGCGCCGCGCCGCGCTGATCGTGGAAACGACTCTGGAACCAAAGCTGGTGTCGTCATAGATCTTCCTGAGAGCTGGGTCGTAGATGCCACATTCGGCCGTCCTGAATGCCGACCGGAGGCTGAGTGAACTGCTCGGTGCGTCGGTCCGGAGGTGATGATTCGAAGCTATCGGCCGGATTCTCGTTCGACGTAATACCTTGGTATGACATGGGTTCGGGCTGCGATGTGATAACAAGCGCACACGCAGACCAGCCTCGACGGGCCGGGTGCGGAGCGGTCGACACGCGAGATCGACTGCGGCGCAAAACATCCGGAAACACCGATGATTGTGCGCCGTCCGGATGCTTCCGGCATGCAGGCGGCGCGATCGTGCTGCGAATCCGCCAGGCCCGCCGATCGTCGTGAACTACCAAATATCGGAGCTGAGCCCATGAGGGCTGAGCTCCGATGCCGCACAGGAGTACGTCTACTTGCGCTTCTTGTCCCTGTTCTCCAAGGCTTCCACGCCGGATTGAGCGGCGGCTGACATGGCCTTCTTCTTCAATTGCCATGACACATGATGCGGGAGTGAATCCCGTTTGATGTACCGAAGGCTGGGCTTGCGACGAGCCGGATGTCCGTGGATGTGGAGTTGTCGTGTCACCGATGAGTTCGACCGGCACGGCCGGTCATATCCAGCACAACGGACACATGGAGGTACGGGTATGAGAACGTTGCATGTCGGATTGCGGGTGGCCGATCTCGAGCGGTCGCTGACGTTCTACTCGGCTGTCGGTTACGAGGTCGTCGGCAGCGTGCCCGAGACGCCGATCGGGCATCTGACCATGCTGAAGCTCCCCGAGGACGAATTCGTCACCGTCGAGCTGGTGCACGACGGCAATCCGGTCGACCGCGGTTCCGACGTGAGTCATTTCGTCGTGCAGGTCGAGTCGATGGCCGACGCGCTCGAGGTCCTGGCCGGGCACGGGATCCAGCCGGTCGTCCCAGGGCAGGAAAGCGATGACGGCATGAAGACGACGTTCATCGCCGACCCGGACGGTCGCCGGATCGAACTCGTCCAGTGGCCCGCGGGCCACACCGCCGGCATGACCGCCGCCGATTGGCCGGAAAAGGGGCTCGAAGATGAGTAGAACACCAGTGCGGCTGTACATGTCCATGTCGGTCGACGGGTACATCACCGGGCCGGACGACCGGCCGGGCCAGGAACTCGGCCGCGGCGGATGGCGGCTGTTCGATTGGCTCGACGACCGGATGTCCGAGGGGATCAACGGGCAGGTGTACGCCGAGGCCGCGTCCACCGGAGCCGTGATATCCGGACGCCGCACGTTCGAGCTGGCCAAGCGATGGAACGGCGACCATCACGACGGCGTGCCGATCCACGTGCTCACCCACGTCGTCGACCCGGCCGACGAGCCGCCGGGCAGCGCGAAGTACTACACCGACGTCGACGCGTGTGCCGACGAGGCCCGAGAAGCAGCGGGAGATCGAGCCGTGCTGGTCCACGGCGCGGGTGCGGCACGGGCTCTGCTGGCGGCGGGCCAGCTCGATGAACTCGAACTGCACCTCGTTCCCGTACTGCTGGGTGACGGACGGCGGCTGTTCGAGCCGACCGGCCATGACCACATCGAACTGGAGTTGATCCGCAGACTCGAAGGCCGCAACGCCACACATCTGCGTTTCCGCGTAATCCCTCGAGAAGAGCAACAATCGTGACTGCCGCACGCGCTGTGGTCCCCGGCGGCATAGTCATTTCTTCACGACACCGGCAGCGACGAGTCTCCGACGAAACCATGGCGGCATGAGCTGATTTGGGCCTGCGACGTAACGAATCGCGTTGACCTGCGCAAACGGTGTCGCAGGTACGTGCCCCGGGGAGGGCACTATAAGGATGGGACCAGTACTGAACAGCGATTTTGCTGGGGAACGCTGACGATTCAAGCGGGATTCGGCTACCCTAA
>NZ_BDCC01000064.1 GCF_001613305.1 Nocardia vaccinii NBRC 15922 | reverse complement strand
TAGTAAGTGGACACGAATTCCTCGCGATGCCGGCGAGTCTTGTCGTTGGCCTGCGCACCGTACTTCGCCTCGGCGTCGGAGCCGTGACTGGCGGCGTAGTCGTAGGTGTTGGTGTGCACCGCGCGCAAACTCTCCGCGAGTCGCTGGAGCGGATCGGGCAGCGAATTGTAGGCGGCCACGGTGGAGGCCCAGGTGGTCGAGCCGCCGTAGCTGGGCAGGGTGACCGCGCGCAGGATCGAGGCCTTGGGGACCCGGTCCACGAAGGTCACGTCGGTGTGCCAACTGTTGGCCCGTCCGGTGTCGGAGTCGATGGCCAGAGATCGGACACCCTGGGAGGTGAGCGTGGGATGCGGTGTGGTCGGGGTGCCCAGCAGTTCGGCGAATGCGTATTGGCCGTCCTCGGTGAGGTGATCCTGACCGTGGAAGAAGATCACCTTGTGCTCGTTGAGCGCCGCGCGGATCGCGGCGACGGTCCGCGCGGAAAGCGCGCCGCCCAGCTGCACGCCATCGATGCGTGCGCCGATGTGGGTGCCGAGCTTGACGACCTGGACGGCGGTCTCGGTTTCTACTGCGTGATCGATGGACATGACGGGCCTTTCGCTCGGATCTGTGGTGCATGAGCAGCACATCACCGGCGGGTGGGGCGAACCAGGTTTGCGGTCAGCAGGATCCGAACGCTGTGGTTCAGCCCAGATGTTCGCGTAGGTAGGCCAGGTCCTCGGCGACACCCTCGGCGGGCGTCTCCAGCACCACGGGCGCACCCGCGGTGCGGCAGACCTCGGCCAGCAGTTGCGGGTCGATGGTGCCCTCGGCGAAATTGGCGTGCCGATCCGCACCCGAATTGAATTCGTCGCGTGAGGAATTCAGATGGACCAGATCGATCCGGCCGGTGATGGCCTTGATGCGATCCACCACGCCGACGAGTTCCTCGCCGCCGGCCCAGGCGTGGCAGGTGTCCAGGCAGAATCCCGCGTCGTACTCGCCGACGACGTCCCAGAGTCTGGCGATGGAGTCGAAATGCCGCGCCATGGCGTGATTTCCGCCCGCGGTGTTCTCGATCAGAATCGGCACGGCGAAACCGCCCTTGTCCCGCTGACGCTCGAACAGCTTGCCCCAGTTGGTGATACCGGCCTCGATCTCCGCATCCGAGCGCACATGCCCGCCGTGCACGACGAGCCCGAACGCCCCCAGATCGGCCGCCGCCTGCGCTTGCAGCGCCACAGCCTGCCGCGAGGGCATGCGCAGCCGATTGTTGGTGCTGGCCACGTTGATCTGATACGAGGAGTGCACCACCACATCGATCGGGCTGGCCTTGATCTGTTCGGCGGCCGGATGCGGCTGGGGTTTGTCCCAGCTCTGCGGATCCACCACGAACATCTGGATGACCTCGGCGCCCAGTTTCTCGCCGAAGCCGATCGGATCACTGTCCTGTCTTTCCTGGGCAGAGCCTCCAATGCCGCCGCCGCTGCGGGGGACGTGTGCTCCAATGCGCATGGGGTCGAGCGTATCGGTACCCACCGACAGCTTCCGCGGGGGCGCGGAACAGGCCGTTCCGCCGGTTCTACCGGGGCGATCAACCCGCATCGAATCGTGCGATGCGGCCGCGCGGGGGTTCGCGCTGCCGAGCCGTGCGGATCGGGCGGGGCTGCTATGGTTTCGGTGTTTCCCGTGGTCGGTTCGTAACGGCGACGGAGTTCATGCGGTACACGGCCGTGCGCTGGCGGGTCCCGGTGCGCGGCACGGGAAGTGGGAGCGGACATCATGGTGGCCAACGGTGAGGTCTTCGCCGGATATCTCGTCGAGCAACTGCTCGGCCGCGGCGGCATGGGTTCGGTCTATCTGGCCAAACATCCGCGTCTGCCGCGCAAGACCGCGCTCAAGCTGCTCAACCGTGAAATGGTGTCCGATCAGGAGATCCGCGCCCGCTTCGAGCGCGAAGCCGATCTGGTCGCCCAGTTGGACCACCCCAACATCGTGACCGTCTACGACCGCGGTCTCGAGGACGGTCAACTGTGGATCTCGATGCAGTACATCGATGGGATCGACGCGGCCAGTGTGGACCCGACCAAACTCCCGCCCGAACGCGCGGTCCAGATCATCGGCGAGGTCGCCGAGGCGTTGGACTACGCGCACGGCAACGGCGTCATGCACCGCGACGTCAAGCCCGCGAACATGCTGCTGGCCCGCTCGACCGGCGGTAAGGGCGAGCGGGTCTACCTGACCGACTTCGGCATTGCCCGGCTGCGTGACGACGGCGGCCACCTCACCCAGACCGGCACGTTCACCGCGACGCTGGCCTACGCCTCGCCCGAACAGCTCACCGGCGCCAACCTGGACGGCCGGGCGGATCAGTATTCCCTGGCCTGCAGTCTGTTCTGGTTGTTCACCGGTACCGGCCCGTTCGCCGCGTCGAACCCCGCCGCGGTGATCCGCGGACATCTGCAGGAGCCCGCGCCGCCGCTGAGCAAGATCCGCCCCGGTCTCCCGCCGAGCATGGACACCGTACTGGCCAAGGCCATGGCCAAGCGCCCGGACGATCGTTTCGCCTCGTGCGCGGAATTCGCCGCCGCGGCCCGCCGCGCCCTCGCCGTGCCCAGTTCGCCGGCGGTGCCGGTGACGCCGCCGCGGCAGTTCACCGGACCGGGGATGCAGACCGTCGGTCCGCAGATGGGCCTCACCGGAACCGGCCCCGGCAACCCGGTGGCGCCGCCGCGCACCGGTATCGGGATGCCCAATGCCGGGCCGATGCCCACCGCGGGGCCTACCCCCATGCCGATGTCGGTGCGCGCGGCGACGCCGCCGCAACCGATGTATCCGCAGAATCCGCCGTACCAGCAGCAGACCGGCTACGGATATCAACCTGCGCAGATGCCGCAGCAGCGCAAGTCGAATACCGGTCTGATCATCGGCATCATCGTCGGCGCGGTGATCATCCTGCTGGTCGTGCTGGCGATCATCGGTTCGCTGGGCTGAGGCGGTTCGGCGTACCTCTGAGGTATTGGGGGGTGTCCCCGATGGCGCGGGCGTCCCGCTCACGCAACACTGGAGAGCATGACTGCCGATGCCCTGGGCACCGAGACGACTGCCGATACCTCGATCGCGGCCCGCGCCACCGATCTGGTCAAGCTATACGGAACGGGAGATACCCAGGTCCGCGCCCTGGACGGGGTGAGCGCGGAATTCGCCGCGGGTGAGTTCACCGCGATCATGGGCCCCTCGGGTTCGGGCAAATCCACCCTGATGCACTGCCTGGCCGGGCTCGACGCGCCCACCTCCGGCGCGGTGCACATCGGCGGAACCGACCTGACCGGGCTCTCGGACAAGGAGATGACCGCGTTGCGCCGGGACCGGATCGGCTTCGTGTTCCAGGCGTTCAATCTGGTGCCGACGCTGACCGCGTTGGAGAACATCACGTTGCCGCTGGATATCGCCGGCCGCAGCCCCGATCAGGACTGGCTGGATACGGTGATCAAACGCCTGGGCCTGAACGACCGGCTCGACCACCGGCCCAGCGAACTGTCCGGCGGGCAGCAGCAGCGGGTTGCCTGCGCACGTGCGCTGGCCGGGAAACCCGACATCATCTTCGGCGACGAGCCGACCGGAAATCTGGACTCGCGGTCCTCCGGGGAGGTGCTGTCGATCCTGCGCGCGGCTGTCGACGAATTCGGGCAGACGGTCGTCATCGTCACCCACGAGCCCCACGCCGCTTCCTATGCCGACCGGGTGATCTTCCTCGCCGACGGTCGCATAGTCGACGAATTGCGTGCCCCCACAGCCGAATCCGTGCTGGACCGGATGAAAAAGCTGGAGAACGCCTGATGGCCGGGAGCCCGATGCGCAAGGTGGCCTTGCGCAATCTCGCCGCGCACAAGGTACGCCTCGCGCTGACCGTGCTGTCGGTGATCCTCGGAACCGCTTTCATCGCAGGATCTTTCGTGTTCACTGACACCCTGCAGAGCACCTTCAACGGTATTTTCGCCGATCAGGCCAAAGGCGTCGACGTACGCGTGGGCCCCAAGGAACGCGTGTCGCTGGGTGTTCCGCTCGACGTGGTCGACAAGATCACCGCGACCCCGGGTGTGCGGGCGGTCGCCCCCGCGGTGCAGGGTCCGATCGTGCTGCTGCAGGACGGTCACGCGGTGCAGACCGGCGGTGCGCCGAGTCTCGGGCAGTCGTATCTGCCTCCGGACAAGGCCGTCGCGGAACCGCAGAAGATGGTCGCGGGCACCGCCCCCAGCCAACCCGGGCAGATCGCGATCAATTCCGGCGGGGCGCAACGCGCCGGGTTGTCGGTCGGGGATCGCACCGAGATCCTCGTGCCGGCCAAGGGCAATATCGCGGTGACCGTCAGCGGGATCTACACCGTGGCTTCCGATTCCGGCGGATTCATCCAAGTGCTGTTCGACGACGCGCAGGCGCGCGATCTGTTCACCGACGGACAGCATGTGGGCTATGTCGACGTGGGCGTGACGCCGGGTGTTTCGGCGGATACCGTGCGCGACAGGCTGTCCCGGGTGCTGCCGGACTACAAGGTGCTCGACGGCGATCAGGTGCGGGCGGACCTGAAAGAACAGGTCGGCAACGCGCTCAAATTCGTGAACTACTTCCTGCTCGCCTTCGGTGCGATCGCGCTGCTGGTGGGCACGTTCATCATCTACAACACCTTCTCGATGATCGTGGCGCAGCGGCTGCGTGAACTGGCGCTGCTGCGCGCCGTGGGCGCGAGCAGACGTCAGGTGGGACTGTCGGTGGTGGCCGAGGCGGCGATCATCGGATTGATCGGCAGCGCACTGGGTCTGGCCTGCGGCATCGCGCTGGCGTTCGGCCTGTCCGGGCTGCTCAATGCCTTCGATCTGGGACTGCCGACCGGGGCCATGCAGGTGCAGCCACGCACCGTGCTGGCGGCGCTGGGCATCGGTCTCGTGGTGACGGTGGGCAGCGCCTATGCGCCCGCGCGCCGGGCGGCCAAGATTCCGCCGGTGGAGGCCATGCGCGAGGAGTTCGCCTCGATCGGCGATTCGCTGCGGCTGCGTACGGGCATCGGTGTCGGGCTGGCGGTCCTCGGCGTCGTACTGGTCGTGCTCGGGGCCCGCCACACCGGCGGCAATGCCGCACTGACGGTCGGAATCGGCGCTGCGGCAATGATTTTCGCGGTATTGTTCGCCTCGCCGTCGTTGTCGCGGCCGGTGCTCGCCGCGCTGGGGGTGCTGGTGCGGCCGTTCGGGCCGATCGGGCATATGGCGCGCAACAACGCGGTCCGCAATCCGCGGCGCACCGCCGCGACCGCGTTCGCCCTCACCCTCGGGCTGATGCTGGTCTCGGCGATCGGGATGCTCGGATCCTCGGCGAAGGCGAGCGTGAGCGATGTGGTCGACCGGGGAGTCAAGGCCGACTACATACTGACCGGCCCGCAGCTGGTCGGTGTGCCGGTCGGCGCGGGGCCGGCCGCGAGATCGGTTGCGGGAGTCCGGGATGTGGTGGCGTTCCGCGGTGTGCAGATGAAGATCGGCGAGGATGCGGTGTACGGCGTCTCACCCGATGCGCCGATGAGTCCGGTGCTGAACTACGAGATCCGCAGCGGCGGCTACACACTCGGCGACAACGATATCCAGGTCTCGGAAACCGAAGCCGGGAAACGCGATTGGCACGCCGGTGAACAGGTGCAGTTGACCAGTATGGACAACAAGAAGTTCACCGTCACGGTTTCCGGAATCTACAAGGACACCCAGTTGCTCGGGTCCATGGTGGTGTCCTCGGCACTGTACGACCAGGTGATGCCCGTCGCGTTCCGCTCCGATGTGGTCGTGCTGATCACCGCCGCGCCGGGCGCGGACCTGACGCTCATGCGGCAGAACCTGGTGAAAGCGACCGAGAAGTACGTCGTGGTGCAGGTGGAGAACCGGGACGAATTCAAGGGCACGCAGGGCAGGCAGATCGACACCATGCTCGCGATCCTGTACGGGCTGCTGGCCCTGGCGGTGGTGATCGCGGTGCTCGGCATCGTCAACACGCTCGCACTGTCGGTTGTCGAACGCCGCCGCGAGATCGGCATGTTGCGTGCGGTCGGCATGCAGCGGCCACAGGTCCGCCGGAGCATCTATCTGGAATCGATGCTGATCGCGGTGTTCGGTGCGCTCGTGGGTGTGTTGCTCGGGCTCGGGCTCGGCGTCGGATTCCTGCGGACCTTGAGCGACCTGGGTATCAGCACGATCACCGTGCCGTGGATCCAGATCGTGCTCATGCTCGTCGGCTCCGGCGTCGTCGGTGTGCTGGCTGCCGTGTGGCCGGGAATCCGCGCCGCTCGCACTCCGCCTCTGGCGGCCATCGCCGACCTGTGAGCGCGGTAGCTGCGGATAGCGCGGCATCGGACGACGCGGTCGTCGGCGCTCGCGTGGCGGGCCCGATTCGCATGACGTAGCCGAGGGCGCGGCGAGGTCGATCATGCGGCCGCCGGGTGCGGCGGCACACGGGTACGGCGATGGTGCCTGCGGTCCGAGCCGCGGGGCGGCTGTCGGCGTGCTGCGGCTGGTGGGATGACGCGGCGACGAGATGCTGGGTTCGGGGGTGTGTGGATCGTATGATCTGTCCGGTTCGCTCGCTGGTCCCTACGGTCGGTGAAGGAGTCTGGAGATGGATCTCTTCGGCACGCTCGGTGGCGCATTGGGGGTTCTGGGAACAGGTATCGGGTTCGGGCAATCGCTGCTGGGATTTCTGACCGCGCTCGGCAGCAGCGCGCCGGGGACGTAGCGTCCGGATCAGCCCGCATGGGTGTTCGCCCAGGTGCGGACGTCGCCGCGATCCAGGGCCACCGCCAGTAGATCCGGGAATTTGTCCGGGGTGCAGGCGAAGGCCGGGACGCCGAGTCCGCCCAGTGCCGCGGCGTTCTCGTGGTCGTAGGCGGGTGCGCCGTCGTCGGACAGGGCCAGCAGGACCAGTACCTGGACGCCGGATTCACGCATCGTGGCGATCCGGCGCAGCATCTCCTCGCGGATTCCGCCCTCGTAGAGGTCGGAGATCAGGACGAACAGAGTGTCGGCCGGACGTGTGATCAACTGCTGGCTGTACGCGATGGCGCGATTGATATCGGTCCCGCCGCCGAGCTGGGTGCCGAACAGGACGTCGACCGGATCCGCGAGCTGATCGGTGAGATCGACCACGGCCGTATCGAATACGACCATCGACGTTTTCAGTGCACGCATCGAGGCCAGGACCGCACCGAACACCGAGGCGTACACCACGCTCGACGCCATCGATCCGGATTGATCGATCGCCAGCACCACATCGCGCCGCACCGCCTGCGACTTGCGGCCGAAGCCGATGAGTTGTTCTGGCACCACCGTGCGATGTTCGGGCAGGTAGTGCGCGAGATTGCGGCGGATGGTGCGGTCCCAGTCGATATCGCGCAGTCGCGGGCGGGTGGTGCGGGCGGCTCGGTTCAGCGCGCCGGATACGGCGGCCACGGTGCGCGCGGCGATGCGCCGCTCGATCTCGCGCACCACCTTCTCCACCACCATGCGTGCCGTGGACCGGGTGGTTTCGGGCATCACCCGGTTCAGGCTCAGCAGGGTGCCGACCAGGTGCACATCGGGTTCGACCGCCTCGAGCAGTTCGGGTTCGAGCAACAATTGGGTCAGATCGAGTCGCTCCACCGCATCGCGCTGCATCACCTCCACCACGGTGGACGGGAAATAGCTGCGGATATCACCCAGCCACCGGGCGACCTTGGGCGCCGATCCGCCCAGTCCGCCCGTGCGCTTCTCCGCCGGAGTCAGCTCGTCGGCGTTGTACAACGCCGAGAGCGCTCGATCCATCGCCGCGTCACCTCCGGAACCCAGTCCGCCCAGGCAGGACTCCGCGGGGGCGCCCAGCACCAAACGCCAACGGCGGGAATGTGTTCGATCCATTTCGGTCATGGGTGCCTACCGCCTCTCCTGCGGGCAGCGCATGAATTCGCGCCGTGCGGTTCTCGTCGTGATCCGGTCGCCGACCGGCTCGTGCTGGTTGCATGGTCGCGGCACAGCCGCGCTCGTCCGCCGGGGCTGCGCCGTGTGGCGGCGGGCCACCGTCGCGGTGCGGCCGGTTGACGCGGTACTGGACCGTGCCGGCGGTGCATCGGCGCTGTCGGATCGTGTGGATGGCGGGCGTACACCTCCGTGGTATCGACCGCCCGGTGTGGCGGGTGAGGTTGGCAGAGGATTCGTGGGCGGCATCATGCGACCGCCAGGATTCGGGTGACGGCCCCCAGGGCGAGGACGCCGCGATCGGGATCGAAGCCACCGGTTCGGGTCGGAGTGACGGCGACCTGGCCGCCGTCGCGGACGGCCCGGGCGATTGCCTGGCGCTCACCGGATTCGAAAGCGCCGAAGGTTCTGCGGAGCAGGGGCAGAGTGGCGATGAACTGGTCTTCGTTCAAGCTGCGGAGCCACACATCGATGCGGTGCAACAGGTTCCGGTCGTGCACCAGGAGCAGGCCGCGGCCGCCGAGGAATCCGTCGATCCATGCGGCCTTCTCGGCGGGATCGTGACCGACCGACAGCGCCGCGGACAGGCGACGGGCGGATTCGGCGTCGTCCAAGATGCCCGCGTCGCACAGCAGCCGGACCGCACGGCCGACCAGGCTGCCGTGCACATCGCTCCGGTCGGCGAGTTTGCCCAGGGCACTGTGCCATTCGCGGGTCGCCCACTCGTCGTCGCGGGTGGCCAGGGCGAGCTGCGCGTCGTCCAGCCGAGCGCGCAGGCCGGCCGCGGCGTCGGCGTCCAATCCCGTGACGGCACTGGGCAATCCGGCGCAGATACGTACCAGCATCCCGTCGGCGACGCGAATGAGCGCCGCCACGTCGGTGCCGCGTACGTCGCCGTACCGCAGCGTGCGGATCAGACCGGGGAGGGCGGCCAGCAGGTGAGTGACATCGTGATCCACCGCGGCCACGGATTCGAGGCGGGCCACCAGTCCCGGTACGGCCCCGCCGAGATCGGCCAGCAGGGCCTGTTCGAGGGCGCCGCTCAGATCGGCGACGCCGGCATCGGGTGCGGCGGCGGAGTCCAGGATTTTCGCCTCCGCGGCGGCTAGGAGAGTGGTGCCCCACCGGGACGCCTCGATCACGGCCAGGGCGAGTTCGGGTTCCCAGACCAGCGTCCACGTCTCCCGGAAGGTTCCGGCATTGCGGACCTCGCTGGATGTCGGTGTGCCCCAATGGATTGCGAGCAGTCGCAGCCGATGCAGCAGCCGTGAGCGCGCGATGTCCCGGTCCTTGCGCAGGTCCAGATCCAGCTGCCGGGAAAGGGCCTGGCGCGTCAACCGCAGCGAGCGCGCCTGCGTGCGGAGATCCGCCTCGAGCGGAACCGCCGGGATGTCCTGCGGTACCGAGCCGAGCGCCTCGCCGATGACCAGTTCCCCGGTGACCAGGTGCAACATGGTCTCATCACCCTCGCACAGCACCGCTCTAGTGGCCTCGGTGACCTCCGACAACCCTGGCAACGGTCGCTCGCGCAGGGCGGCGAGAGTGTTCGCGAGCCGCACCGATTCGATGATGTGCGCGCTGGATACCGGCAGGTCGTGCGCCCGCAAGGTACCGGCGACCTTGGTGAGCCAGCGCGCGATCGGCTGATCGGTCTCGGTGAACAGGTGGTGATACCACCCCGGCGAGGTCACTCCCGCGCCGTACCCCGAGGAACCCGCCAGCCGTGAATGCGTCCAGGGCACCCACGTCGAGGTCGCCTTCACCTTCGGCAGACCCTCGAGTATCCGCGCATCGGCCGCGGCGGGCCCGAGCGCTCCCGCCAGCGCCGGAGCATGAAACGCCCCGCACACCACCGCGAGTCGCTTCGCGCCGCCCTTCAACGCCTTACGCATCGTCTGGCGCATATAAGCTTCACGCCGCAACGTATGCGGATCCACCGCCGATCCGATCAGCTCATCGGCCTCGTGTGCCGAATCGCTCGCGGTCGGCGACTCGCCGATCTGGTCCGGTGCGGTCAACACCGGCGAACTGTAATCGCCTGGTGTAGAGGTGCTCTCGGAGCGCTCGGCCGCACCGATGGCATCGTGCGATCCGTCGGCGTACTGCGGGGCCGGATCATCCGGCGCGGTGACGGCTTCGGTGACCGCCTCACGTTCCGCGCCTTCGGTCGATCCTTCGCATCGCGGGTGAGAATTTGTCGAGCCTGTGACCTGTTGCGTTGCAATCGATCCAGCAGCCAGGTCCGTGGCGCTTTCGGCAGTGGCGGCGCAATCGTTGCCCGCGTCGTCCGGCTTGGCCGGACGGGTGGTCCGCGAGCTCGGATTACCCTGTGCGGCAGTAGTTTCCGTAGCCGGAACAGAGGTAGAACCGCCTCGTGCAGCCTCAGGATTCTCCGGTTCACGAGTCGAGTCGCGCAGGGCGGTCATGGCTTCGGTGATGGCCTCGAAAACGTCCGCGTCGGCGCTGGATTCGATGACCGCGTCCCACCAGCGTTCCGGGTCGTCGTAGCCCGCGGTGGCGGCGAGGACGGCCAGAGGATCGGTGCGGTCGCCGGGTTCATCGGTGGCGGCGAGGGCGTGGGCGGCGGGCAGGTCGCAGAAGCCGACGGTGACGTCGTGCTCGTGGGCGTAGCGCAGAGCCTGCCATTCCGGGGAGAACACCGCGAAGGGCCAGAACGCCGCGCGGGAGGGGGTATCCGGGACGTAGGCCAGCAGTGCGACCGGGGGCGTCATATCCTCGGCGGCGATATGGGTGATCAGGGGGTCGGCATCGGCCGGACCCTCGATCAGGATGGCATCGGGACGGAACCGCTCCAGCGCCAGGCGAAGTGAGCGTGCGGATCCGGGGCCATGATGGCGGATGCCGAACACCCGGGTCTGCGGCGGTTCGGATTCCGGTGCCGAGTCCGGTGTTTCGTGTGAGTTCATGCGTGTACCTCGCGGCATGCCCGGTAGAAATCGGCCCAGTCCTCCCGTTCGCGGACGACCGCTTCCAGATATTCGGTCCACACCACCGCATCGGCGACCGGATCCTTCACGACCGCACCGAGCACCGCGCCCGCGATATCGGCGGCGCGCAGCACTCCATCGCCGAAGTGCGCCGAAAGCGCCAGTCCGTTGGTGATCACCGAGATCGCCTCGGCGGTGGACAATGTTCCGGAGGGGGATTTGAGTTTGGTCCGGCCGTCGGCGGTGATTCCGGACCGCAACTCGCGGAAGACTCGCACCACCCGTCGCACCTCTTGCGCGGCGGCCGGCACCGCGGGCAGTTCCAATGCGGCGCCGAGCTGCACGACGCGGCGGGTCACGATCGCGACCTCCTCGTCCTCGCCGGCGGGCAGCGGCAGAACGACGGTGTTGAAGCGTCGCCGCAGCGCCGAGGACAGTTCGTTGACCCCGCGGTCTCGGTCGTTGGCCGTGGCGATGACATTGAAGCCCTTGGCGGCCTGCACCTCCATCCCCAGCTCGGGGACCGGCAGTGTTTTCTCCGACAACACCGTGATCAGCGCGTCCTGCACATCCGAGGGGATGCGGGTGAGCTCCTCGACACGGGCGATGGAGCCCAAGCGCATGGCCGTCATCACCGGTGAGGGAACCAGCGCGCCCTCGCTGGGCCCCTCGGCGAGCAGCCGGGCGTAGTTCCAGCCGTAGCGGATCGCCTCCTCGGCGGTTCCGGAGGTGCCCTGCACGAGCAGGGTCGATTCACCGCATATGGCCGCCGAAAGATGTTCGGACACCCACGTTTTCGCGGTGCCGGGCACGCCGAGCAGCAATAGTGCGCGGTCGGTCGCGAGCGTCGCGACCGCGACCTCCATCAGCCTGCGCGGTCCGACGTACTTCGGGCTCACCACGGTGCCGTCGGACAGGGTGCCACCGAGCAGGTAGGTGACCACACCCCACGGCGACAGCCGCCACGAGGGCGGGCGGGGACGGTCGTCGGCCGCGGCCAGTGCACGCAGCTCATCGGCGAAGGCCTGTTCGGCGTGTGGACGCAGCAGCCCGGTCGGCACCGAATCGGTCGTATTCGTCGTGGTCATTGCAACTCCTCGAGCATGGTCGTGCGCTGGATCAGGTCGTGGGCCAGTTCGTTGAAACAGGTTTCCCAGTAGGGATCACCGCAGCGGCGGGCGGCGACCTCGACCGCGGCGATGGCCTCGACCGGGAAGTGCGCGGCGGCGGTGCGGAACAGGGTGCGATAGGAGGCCGGCGACAGGCCCGGCGCACCGGGACGGGCCGCGGCGAGCTTGGCGCGGTCCAGCAGCAGCCGGACCAGGTACTGGGCCAGCGGTGCGGGCCACGGCCGCGGCACCGCCTGCACCAGTAGTTCGATCTCGGCCAGCCAGCTGCTGTCCAGCGTGCGCAGATACTCCACCCGCCGGTCGAGTGGAAGCAGCGCGAACAGCCGCCGCCGCACATCGGGATCGGCGCCGAGCGTGGTGCTGGTCAGCACCTCGAACAACGTTGCGGCCCAACGGCTGTCGTGCTGAGCGAGCGCCGCGTCGGCCCATCCGGCGGTGACCGGACCGAGCAGATCGGCGCGCATACCCACCCGGGCGGCCGCTCCGGGGGCGCCCAGCAGCGCGTCCCAATGACGCAGCGGGGTCGCGGCAATCACTCGGCGCAGCCACTCCGCCGCGACGTGCGGCGCCCCGTCCAGTCGGTAGGCGGTGTGCGCGGTGCGGTCGGCGATGCCATCGCGACGAGCCGAATCCTCCAGTCGGTGCGGGAGATCGGCGACCAACTGCTTACCGTCGAAGGTGAGCCAGCGCGAGGCGCGTTCGCTCATGCGCGCGGCGAAGGCCGAGTCCGGAAGGCGGGCCAGCAGATCCGCGGCGACCCGGCGGACCTCGGCGCGAGCGTCGTCGAGCGCGGATTCCAGCAGGGGCTCGTCGGCGAGGGTGAGCCCCTCGGCGAGAACGGCCAGCAGATCCGCGCGCGCCGGGCCGGGTTCGGAACGCCAGGTGCCCGCGAGTATTTCGCGGGCCGCGCGGGGATCGTGCGCCCGCAGTTGCGCCAGCCAGACGTGACGTTCGGCGGGGCGGCCGTGTGACCAGACGCTCGCGTCCTCGGGTCTGGCGCGGGCCAAGGTGTGCCACGGTGAATGGTGTGCGGCCAGCCAGCGGCCGCGCTCACCGGCCAGCCGTAGCAGCGATTCACGCAGGGGGCCACGGGTTTTCGCCTGATCCAGCAAGAGGGTGCAGATGGCGTCGGGTGCGCGGAAGTCGTGTGGTCCGGCGGCGTCGAACCATTCGGTGAGGAACGGCGACCCCTCTGCCAGCAGGCGGACGAGTCGAGCCGCGGCCGGGGCGGGCAGGACCGGGCGCGGGTCGGCTTCGGCGGGTTCGGGCGGCTCACCGGTGCCGGGCAGGACCGCGCCGCGAGCGAAGAGGTCCTGGAGCGCGGCGGTTTCCAGCAACACAAGTGCCGGATCGCCGTGCAGTGATGCTGCCGCCTCGGCCACCGGCTCGGGCAGTGTGGTCGGATCGAATCCGCGCCGCGCCGTGCCCAGTAGCGCTACCGAGGCAAGGTCGTTCGACTGTGTTCGGGATCCGCCGATTACCTGCGCGCCGAGGGCGGCCATCTCGCCGCCCGCCCAGGCCGACACGGGGACGAGACCATCGGCGGACCATTCGCCGACGACCGTCACCGGGTGTCCGCCCGACAGGCTCATCAGTTGCCAGGGCTGCTGGGCCAGCCGCGCCAGCGGCAGCGCGGAACCTTCGCGATCCACGACGGACCAGACGTCGCCGGACACCACCGGAACGACATCGGCCAGCAGCACCGGCCACGATCGCAGCCACGGATCGGCGCCGAGCGCGCGGGCGTGCGCGGTGAGTGCGGCGGGGATACCGCCGGGCTCCTCGCCGGATGTCTCCGGTGCGGCGGCGAGCGGCTGGGGGATCGGTGCGGGAACACCGTGTCGTTCGCCCCACAGTGCGCGCAGTGGAGCGGCGCCCGGGTAGAAATGCAGTTCAGCGTCCACCATCGAACCGGGCACCGGGAGATCCGCGGGGAAGGCCGGAGTGCCGAAAGCGTGGTCGAGGATCAGCGCCCACCGTCCGCTCACCCGCCCCCGCAACCAGACTCGACGGGTGTGCAGGCTCTCGTCCTCGGAGACGCGCAGGCCCAGCACCATCCAGTGATCGCGGACGGCGGGTTCGTTGCGCACGGACTCCGCGGTGACCGGATAGCCGATGTGCGTGCGCGCACTCGCCGCAAGCGCTGGTTCGAGATCGTCCAGGCGGCGATGTGCCGTCGCGAGGAGGTGTAGCCGGGCGTACTCGCGCAGGAGTATCGCCGGCCAGTCCTCCCGGCCGACAACATTGCGTGGAAGTTGCCGCAGCGCCGAGGCAACGCCGGGAACCTGTGCGTCGACCATCCGCGCGGCCACCGATTCGAAGGCGCCGAACGAGCGGTCCGCCTGGGCCAACCCCGTGCGCACCTGATCGCACAGCCACACGTCCAGATCCGCCAGGCCGGCCGCGACCCGATCGCGACGCTGCGCTGCCGTCGCTGCGGACGGCGTCTTTTTCTGCGCGACAACGGTTTTGAACTCCCGCTGCGCGCGGGCGCCGAGCCATTCCGCGGCGTAGTCGGCGGGTGCGCCGGCCTCGGGCACCAAGCCGTCGGACCAGGTCAGCAAGAGGGACAAGGCGTGCTTACAGGGGAATTTCCGGCTGGGGCAGGAGCATTTGTAGGCGGGGCCGGACAGATCCACGATCGTCTGATACGGCTTCGCGCCACTGCCCTTGCACAGCCCCCACAGCGCGGTCTCGCACCACCCGGCGGAGTTCCACCGCCCGTGCAGTTTTCGCGCGGCGGTGAGCGATGCGGCATCGGGTGCCAGCGCGGCGACCTGCGGTGCGGTCCATATCATCGATTCGGTTCCCACTGGTGTCGTCGGCACTGCCGTCCCCCGTTCACTCGGTTGACCGGATTTCTACCTCACCCCACCGACAGGAATCGCCGGACAGCTCGAACGACCGAGTTCGCGGTGTGTTTGCGAGGCCAATATCGCTGGGGCGGTGAGTAATTGAAATCTCATCTGTTCTTGTGCTCGAGATCGAACTCTGTCATTCTGTTCTGTTCGGTTGATCCGAACCGCCCGAATTCGGGCGAGACCCGTAGAACTGCCCGGCCGGGGACGGCCGAGGGGTGGACATCGGGCGGATCACCGCTCGATGGCCATAAGCACCCCGTCCGGGACGGTTCGCGGCCTCCGGCATACGCGAAGGCGCGGCGCATCCGGTAGCGTCGGCATCTCGATAGTCCGAACGCGTTACGGCGTTTGCGGAGGGAGTGGCAGTTGGGGGACGTGTCCACCGGCGGTGCGCAACGCCTGTCCGATCTGGTACTGCACCGCCTGGATGCCGACCCGACGATCACGCCGGAGGTATCGAGTGCGGTGCTGGCCGCGCTGGATGCCGAACCCGATCGGTCGCCTGGTCTGGGCATGAGCGGAATCTTCCTGCGTGCCATCCGGGTTCGTGGATTCCGCGGTATCGGTCCCGAGGCGTCGCTGCGCCTCGATCCCGGCCCGGGGCTCACGCTCGTGGTAGGGCGCAACGGGTCCGGTAAGTCGAGTTTCGCCGAGGCCGCCGAGCTGGCGCTGACCGGCGATACGCGGCGTTGGGCGGGCAGGGCATCGGTCTGGCGCGAAGGATGGCGAAATCTCCACGACAGCAAGACATCTCGTGTCGAAGTGGAACTCACGGCGGCGGGCCCGGACGGGACGGTGACGATTGCCCGGGAGTGGCCCGAGGGCGTCGACCTCACCGGCGGCGCCTGGACGGAATCGCGAAAAGACGGCGTTCCCATCGATTTTCGCGTCGAGCGCTGGGCTCGCGCACTGGAGCTGTACCGGCCGTTCCTGTCCTACAGCGAACTCGGCGCTCTGGTCGACGGCCGTCCCAGCGATCTGTTCGACGCACTGCATCGGCTGCTGGGCCTGGACGATCTCACCGCGGCGCAGGAGCGAACTCGCGTGCGCCGACTCGAATTGGAGCGTGCGGCAAGACAATCCCGTGACGAACGCAACGAGCTGCTCACCGCTCTGGAGGCCGTCGCCGACGATCGCGCGGCCCGGGTCGCGCAGCTGCTGCGGGCCGTGGATCCGGATCTGGCGACCATCGGCCGGGAGGTGTCGGGCGCCCGGCACGATCCGGCCGGCACCGCCGCATTGCAGGCGATGCTGCGACTGCGATTGCCGGATTCGGCGTCGGTGGACGAGGCCGCCGCGGCGGTCGAGGCCGGCGCGCGGCGGCTGAGCGAGCTGACCACCGGTGATACCGAGGCGGAACTGCGTGTGCTGGATCTGCTCGACCGTGCCCGCGCACATGCGGCGGCCTCGGGCGCGTGCGCCTGCCCGGTGTGCGGGGCGGGCATGCTCGATGCGGAGTGGTTGCGCGAGACCGATGTCCAGATCACCCGGTTGACCGAGCGCGCGGCCGCGGTCACCGCGGCCCGTGACACTCTCGTGGCGGCGGCCGAACGTGCTCGCGCGCTGGTGCTTCCGGTGCCCGCCGAACTGGATCCCGCTCCGCCGCAGGCCCCCAACGTGGATACCGGTCCGGCGCGGCGAGCCTGGTCCGCGTGGGTAAGGGTGGCGCAGACGGAACCGGATGCGGAGTTTCCGGAGCGGTTGCGGGCCGCCCATGCGGATCTGGTCCGGCTGCTGGCGGCGCTGCGTGGTTCGGCCCGAAAGGAATTGGATCGACTCGATGCGGTCTGGATGCCCCTGGTTCCGCGCATCGCCGCGTGGTTGCAGGGCGCGCGTGCGGTCGCGGCCGCCGAGTCCGAACTGCACACCGTCCGGAGGGCCGAGGATTGGCTCAAATCCGCCGCTGCCGGACTCCGCGACGAGCGGATGGCGCCGCTGGCCGAGCATGCCCGTGGCATCTGGCGCGGACTGCGTCAGCAGAGCAATGTCGATCTCGGCGTGATCCGGTTGCAGGGCAACGCCGGAGCCAGTCGCAAGGTGCTGCTGGACGTCACGGTCGACGAGGCCGGGAGCAATGCGCTGGGTGTGATGAGCCAGGGCGAGTTGCACGCCCTGGGCTTGGCTTTGTTCCTGCCGCGCGCGACGGTGCCGGAGAGTCCGTTCGGTTTCGTCGTCATCGACGATCCGGTGCAGGCGATGGATCCGGCCAAGGTGGACGGTCTCGCGCGGGTGCTCGCCGCGGCCGCGCGCAGCGGACGTCAGGTCGTGGTGTTCACCCACGACGAGCGTCTGGCCGAAGCGGTGCGCCGATTGCGGCTGGACGCAACGGTCCTGGACGTACAGCGGCGGGAGCGGTCGGCGGTGGAGGTGCGCGTCGCGGAGGATCCGGTGCGGCGCTATCTCAGCGATGCCAATGCCCTGGTGCGCACCAAGCAGCTGCCGCGCGCCATCGCCGCCGAACTGGTGGTGACCTGTTGCCGCTCAGCCATCGAGGCCGCCGCCCTGGCCCGGTCCCGGCGCACGCTGCTGGCCGAGGGAATCGATCATCGCGAGGTGCAGCGCCGGGTGGACGCCGCGCGCACCACCTGGGAGAAGGTGTCGCTGGCCGTCTTCGGCGATCCGGATCGAGTGGACGATCTGAACGAGCTGCTCGATCGCGATGCGGCGTGGGCGCGGGCGGTCCTGCGGGACGCGGCCGCCGGGGCGCATATCCGAATCGACCGGGGTACGCGCGAATTAATCAGTGGGACCAGGAAATTCGTCAAATGGCTGAATCCGTAGCGCGGGAATCGCAGCCGCCGACGGTCGCGCAGCGCCTTGCCGCGGCGGACGAACTGCTGCGCGGCACCGTGACCGATGCGGGTGGGTTGTGGTCGCGGGCCACGGTGTGGATTCTGCGGCTGGCGCTCGAGCAGTCCATCGACCGGCTGTGGCTGGTGGTCGCGCCGCCGCTGGCACGATGCAGTATGCGGGCCCAACTGCTGGCGTTGGATTCCTATGCCGGCCAGGAGACCTCGGCCCGGATTTCGGCGCTGTGGGCGACGTTGTCCCGGGTAGGGCATCACCAGGATTACGAACTGGCCCCGACCGTGGTCGAGCTGCGGCGCTGGTTCGACGAAACCGCCCGGCTCGCGGACGAATTGGGGACATTGACCGAATCCGAGGATATGGCTACGGCTAGGCAACCACGTACCAGCCGGTCGTAATGGCCCGTATTGTCCGGCAATTCGATGCTGGACGCCCTAATATCGCTATCAACATGGGGATTTCGTTGATGCGGTCGGCCTATGAACAGTACTGTGTGCTTGCTGCTCGGTTTGCGGCGTGAATGCGGTTGTACACAGTCGGGTTTCATCTGTCTCGATGAAAGAGAGCTGCATCATGGATATGGGGATGCTCAACCTGCTCAACGCCGGTTCGTCGCTGGTGTCCAATGCCAGCGCGGCGTTGGCCAGCGTCATCAATCTGCTCAGCATGCTGTGAACCCGGCGGGTGCGGAGCCGATGATCCGGCGACGTATCCCGTTCGGTGACCGGGCGGCCCGTACCCGGGCCGCCCGGATCAGATAATCGAACGATGCACAGTGAATCTCCGGCCGGCTCCGATCGGTGTCCCTGCCGCAGTGGTGAATCGTTCGAGCAGTGCTGCGGGCCGCGCTTGGACGGCACTCGGCCCGCACCCACTGCCGAGACGCTCATGCGGTCGCGGTACACCGCGTTCGCCGTGCGTGACACCGCATATCTGCTCGCGTCCTGGCATCCCCGGACCCGGCCGCGCCGGCTCGAACTGGATCCGGGGCAGCGCTGGATGTTTCTGGAGATTCTGCGTACAGAGGCGGGCGGGCCATTCGACGACACCGGCGTCGTGGAATTCCGTGCGCACTACCGGAGTTCGGGCGGGCGGGGTGTGCTGCACGAGTGCAGCAGATTTGCCAGGGTCGACGGCGCGTGGCGCTACCTGGACGGAGACATCGAGATATAACGATTCGGGTGCGGCTTTCTCGAGTTGCTGCCCGGTACAGGGGACACTCCTACCGTTCCCACTACAAACGCACCGAGGAAGCGGAGGAGTTGCTACAAGTTTTTCCAAGGGCAGATCCGCCGCCGACGTAGGGTGCGGATATGCCACGAGTCGCGATCGAGTACTGCACCCAATGCCGCTGGCTGCTGCGAGCGGGTTGGATGGCTCAGGAGCTGTTGAGTACCTTCACCACCGAACTGTCGGAGGTGGCGCTGATCCCGGGGGACGGGGGTGTCTTCCGCATCACGCTCGATGGAGATCAGATCTGGGACCGCCGCTCGGACGGCGGATTTCCCGACATCGCCCTGCTCAAGCAGCGTGTTCGCGACCGGATCGATCCCGGTCGCGACCTCGGTCATATCGATCGCGGCTGACGTGCGAGGGCTCGGGCTTCGCCGTCGGACATGATCTCGGACGTACTCTCATTACAGAGAGTTGAGGAGGTGCCGTCATGGGCGAGCGAGTATCAGGCGCAGCTACAGCGGTAGTCGGGCCGGAGGCGAGCCGGAGCGAGGCACGCGGATGAGTGCTCAATTCTTTCAAGAGGCTCAGGGTGTGGACACCCGTGGCCCCGATCCCGTAGCCCGCACCGCCGCGGGTGCGGTCCGTGGATTTCATGACGGATCGGTGCACGTCTGGCGCAGTATTCCGTATGCGGCGCCCCCGACCGGCCCCGATCGGTTCAGCCGCCCGCAACCGCCCATCCCGTGGGCCGGAGAACGCGACTGCACCGAGTTCGGTGATATCGCTCCGCAGACGATGGGCACGATGGTGCCGGTCGATTCCGGTCTGCGGATGGGCGAGGACTGTCTGTGGGTGAACGTATGGGCTCCCGCCGCGGCGCATTCGGAGCCGCGGCCGGTGATGGTCTGGTTGCACGGCGGCGCCTACTGTCTCGGTACCGCTGCCCAAAGCATCTACGACGGACGCAAACTCGCCGAGACCGGCGGAGTCGTCGTGGTCGGGGTCAACTACCGGCTGGGTGCACTGGGTTTTCTGGACCTGTCCTCGCTCGGGGACGAGTTCGTGCCGAATCTGGGTATGCACGATCAGATCGCCGCACTGGAATGGGTGCGTGACAATATCGCGGCATTCGGTGGTGATCCGGGCAATGTGACGCTGTTCGGTGAATCCTCGGGTGCGGGATGTGTGACCGCACTGCTCACCTCGCCTCCCGCGGCCGGGCTGTTTCATCGGGCCATCGCGCAGAGTCCCCCCGCCACATCGGTTTTCGGGCCCGAACGGGCCGCGGTCGTGGCCGGCCGATTCCTGGAACTCGTTGATCTGCCGCGGGAGCGTGCGAAGGAATTGCTCGAATGCCCGATCGGCCGGATCGTGGAGGCGGCCGGGATCCTGCTGGACGAGGTGCCGCTGCAATCCCCGGGCCGGTTGGCCGCGGCGCCGGTGGTGGACGGCGATCTGCTGCCCACCTACCCCACCGACCGGTTCCAGCAGGGGCGGTCACATCGAGTGCCCCTGATGATCGGCACCAACCGGGACGAGGCCTCGCTCTTCCGGCTGTTCCGCTCGCCGATCATGCCGGTCACCCCGGATGCGGTGAATGCGATGCTCGAGGGTGTCGCCGCCGATCACCCGGAGATGTCACCCGAGCGGATCGCCGAGATCACCTCGGCCTATCCGGATCTGAGCAAAGCCCGTGGCGCCCTGGCGATGTCGACCGACGCCGCGTTCCGGATGCCCGCGCACTGGGTCGCCGATGCGCACTCCCGGCACACCCGCACCTGGATGTACCGGTTCGACCAGGCCACCCCGATGCTCAAGGCGGCCCGGGTCGGCGCCGGGCATGCCACCGAATTGCCCTATGTCTTCGGCAATTTCGGCACCCTCAACCATGATCCGACGTTCTGGCTCGGTGGTCGCAAAGCGGCCATGGAGGTCTCGGGCCGGATGATGCGTCGCTGGCTGGCCTTCGCCGAGCACGGTGTGCCCGCGGCGCTGGACGGATCCAAGCACTGGCCGCCGTACCGCGAGTCCGTGCGCAACACACTGCTCATCGACGTCGCGGACCGCGTCGAAGACGATCCGGACCATAACCTCTTCACCGCATGGGGCGACCAGGTCGTCGGCTTCAGCTGAGCCGCAGCGGCCGGTCAGACCGGCGTGGTGTGGTCGGCGTGGCGCCTGCCGAGATTCGCTCGCATATGGCTGTATCCGTGCAGGGTGAACAGTGGTCGGCGCTGCGGTGGGCCGTCCAGTCGCAGATCGGGGAAGCGGTCGAACAGCGCGCGCAGCGCGTGCACCGCCTCCATGCGAGCCAGGCTGGCGCCGAGGCAGGCGTGGATGCCGGAGGAGAACGTGAGGTGCTCCTTGGCATTGGCGCGGCCGATATCGAAACGGTCCGGAGCGTCGAAGACATTCGGGTCGCGATTGGCGCCGGCCAGTGACAGCACGATGGTCGTGCCCTTGCGCATCGGGATGCCCTCGTACTCCGTGTCCTGCAGGGTGACGCGCCCGGTGTTCTGCACGGGGGCGTCGAAACGCAGCACCTCCTCGATGGCGTTGGGCCACAAGGCGGGCTCCTCGCGCAGTCTGGTGAGCTGATCGGGGTGGGTGAGCAGTTGCACGATGCCATTGCTGATGAGGTTGACCGTCGTCTCGAATCCTGCTCCCATCAGCAGGCTCGCGGTGGCCTTCAGCTCCCGCTCGTCGAGTTCGCCCGCGGTGACCAGGCTGGACAGGATGTCCTCGCCGGGGGAGCGGCGCAGCTGCGCGAGGTGTTCATCGGCGAATTCGTCCATCTGCCCGATGGCGGCCACGGCATCGCGGTAGGAGCGCCACGGGATGCCGATATCCAGCAGTGGGCTGACCGCATCGCCCCAGCCGAGGAACCGCTCCTTCGCACTGCGCGGGAAGCCGAGCATCTCGGAGATGATCGCGATCGGTACCTGTGCGGCGAAATCGGCCACCAGATCGGCCGAACCGTTCTCGGGGAGGGCATCCAGCAGCTCCTCGGTGACCGATTCGACGCGGTCGCTCAGCCGGCCGATCGCCCGCGGTGTGAACGCCGCCGAGACCGATCGCCGCAGCCGAGTGTGCTCGGGTGGATCGATGACCAGCATGGAGGGCGATTCCATCGGATTCGGCGGGAGCGGGGCCAGGGTGGTCAGCTTGCGCAGCGGCCGCGGGATGTCGAAGGCATCCGCGCTGACCGCCCCCATCGCGTTGTCCCGCAAGATGTTCCGGCACAAATCGTGTTCGACGGTGACCCAGGCGAACGGTGTCCGCACCAGTCGCCCGCGCGCCCGGATCGACTCGAGCAGCGGGTACGGGTCGTGGGTGACCGCGGGATCGCCGAACAGCCGCGCCAGCGGATCGCCGCGCAGGGCGTACGCCTTCAACGCCAGCCGCGGCAGGCCCTGCACCGACATCCAGCGCATCCAGTACAGCGGTCCCATAGCTACCCCCAACTCGTCGTTTCGTCCAGGTCGACATCCACGGTACGCACGCGTACTGCTAGCGGAAACGTCCTGCGGTCGGACTCGAACCCCTCCCGCGGTAGGACGCCACATCCGATGCTACGAGCGCGATATCGGCGCGTACACACTTCTCTCCCAGCCGCACCCGCTACCCGCAGCCGCCTCCGTGACAGCCGTGGGAACGTGTGCGGATCCAGGAACGGGGTGCGTCATCGAACCGATCGCACCGTGCTCGCGAACCGATCGTGCCAGCGGCCGAAGAACCCGCCGGGGATCGCGATGACGAGCGATCAGGACCGGGACACGGTGACGTGCTCGGTGCCGACGCGGTGCTCGCGTTTCGCGGGATCGGCGTTGTCGACCTGCACCAGCGACGCACCCGCCGCATACACCGCGAGCAGACCGTCGATCACTTCGGCGGAGGTATCCCAGGACGTCTCGGACAGCACCCGATCCTTCTCCGAGAACCCTTGCCGGACAGCGGATTCACGAGACGCTTCGAGAACCTCGGCGACGGATGCGCCCGCCAGTGCGAGACCCGCGCCGCTCGGATGGAACTGATCGCCGTGGGCACGCACGGACGTCGCGAAATCGGTGACGCCGAGCGGCAGATCGCGCACCGGCCCGCCCATCGCGTCCAGCGACAGGGCCACCACCTCGGCAATGTGGTCGACCTCGTCGAGCCGCGCCGCGGTGGTCACGGCGAGTTCGGCGTCGTCCTCGGGCCGCAGCAGCACCTCCGCACCGGCCCACCAGCAGCCCAGCAGCACCGCGGCGGTCTGCCAGTGCGCGGGCAGCAGCACCGCGACCCGCGCACCGGGCGCGAGGCCGAATTCGTCACGGAGCAGGTTGGCGGTCTTGGCCGCCCAGTTGGCCAGGGTGAGCGCGGACAGTTCGACGCGTGCGCCGGTGGCGTCGTCGTAATAGGTGATCCGCGGCCCGGCCGGATCCCGGGCGAGGATCGGTTCCAGGAGCGCGTCGGTGAGAGTGCGGTTCAGTTCACGCATTTCGGTCCGTTCTGGCCTGCGTCGATGGGAGGGGCGGGCGGGACCGGGGTCGCGGTGCTCGAACTCCCCGACGTATCGAACAATTCGCCCGCCGCCGAGCCCGGACCAGAGTAGTCACCGGCCAGCACCACCCGCACGGCCCCCTCCGGCGTGCCGGGAACGGCCCGCACCGGCAGTCCGCCCAGCGCATCGGCCACCGCCTCGGCCTTGGGATCGGCGGTGCTGGCCGCCAGCACCCGGCTCGTCGGCACCGGAGCGCCCGACCAGTTGTCCACTGTTCCGGTGCGGAATCCCTTGCCCACCAACGCCTGTGCCACCTGTCCGGCCAATCCCGAGGTGCCGCTGGCGTTGTACACGTCGGCGGTCACCTGCGCGGGTGTTACCCCGCCATCCGAGCCGGATCGGCCGACCAGCGACGCGACGTAGCTCCGCACCGCGGACGAATCCACCCGTACCACCGATTCGCCATCGTCGGTGCTGCCATTCAGATCGGCCACCGGGATCGTCTCGAAACGCACCTGCCCGCCCGTGAGGTCCTGCAACTGCTTCAGGAAATCCAGCACGTCCCACTTGTCGTCCAGCACGACCGTGCGGCCCAGCGCCTTGCTGAGCGAGTCCAGCTTCGACGGGTTGGCCAGGATCTTGGCGCTGAGCGCCTGATGTACCAGGGAGGCCATGTACACCTGCTGGCGCACGATCCGGTCCAGATCCCCGCGCGGCAGATCGTGCCGCTGACGTACGAAGCTCAGCGCCTGCGCGCCGTCGAGCCGCTGTACGCCCGCCGGGAAGTCCGCGCCGGACATCGGCTCGTAGACCGGATTGTTCAGGCAGACCTGCACCCCGCCCACGGCATCGGTGAGCAGGGCGAATCCGAGCAGACCCACCTCGGCGTAGTGGTCGACGGTGATCCCGGTCAGATCGGCCACCGTCTTGATCAGCGCCTCGCGCCCGGCCTGCGTGGACTGCTTGTCCGCCTCGGCATCCGAGACGCCCTTCGCGTTGAGCTTCTGCCGGGTCAGCTCCTTGGTCGCCCCGTACGCCGAATTGATCTTGCCCTTACCGATGCCGGGGATGTCCACGTAGGAGTCGCGAGGGATCGAGATCGCCGTGGCCGAGCGGCCGTTGTTGGGTATGCGGACCAGGATGATCGTGTCGGTGTTGGTGCCGACCTCGTCCCCCGCGTGCAACATCGCCCGTTCGGACGTGCTGAGCGGCTTTCCGTGCGCGTCGGTGCGGCTGTCGATACCGACCATGAGAATGTCGGTGGCGCCGTCGCTGCCGCCGCCCAGGCCGAGATCGCCGATCCGCTCGATACCGGAGATCAGTCCGTCGATGCTGTGCCAGCCGAAACCGGTGACGATGAAGATCAGTGCCGCGAGCGCCGCGACCAGCAGTCGGCCCGGATTGGCGTGAGAGGATCCTGGGCGGGCGGGAGACAGCTTCTGCGGCAATGCTCTGATCCTTTCGGCCACGCCCTGAAGAACTCTTTCACGCATCGACCCCGTGGAATCGAGGCTAGCCAACGCAGTCGCGGGCATCTGCGAGGCGGGCGGGCGTGGCGTGCCAGACTGGCCCGCGTGTGCCCAGAAATTTCCAGACGTGTGGTGGTGACCGGCGCGGGCGGCCAACTCGGGCGAGCCCTGCGCGCCCAGGCTCCCGGCGTCGTGGCGTTTCGACGCGAGGAGCTCGACATCACCGACGACGCGGGTGTGCGCGCCGTCCTCGAACCCGGTGACGTGCTGCTCAACTGCGCCGCCTATACCGCGGTCGACGCCGCCGAATCGGATGCCGCGGCCGCGTTCGCCCGCAACGAGACCGGGCCGGCGGTGCTCGCGGCGGCCTGTACCGCGGTGGGCGCCACGCTGATTCACATCTCCACCGACTACGTCTTCGACGGGACCGGAACCAGCCCCTACGAACCCGGTGACGAAACCGGGCCGACCACCGTCTACGGCCGTTCCAAACTGGCCGGAGAACAGGCCGTACTGCGGCTGGCTCCCGATGCTCACATCGTGCGCACGGCGTGGGTGTACACCGGTGATCGCCGTGATTTCGTCGCGACCATGCGCCGGCTGGAACGCGAACGCGAGACCGTCACCGTCGTGGACGACCAGATCGGCTCGCCCACTTTCGCTCCGGACCTGGCCGCGGGCCTGCTCGAACTCGTCCGGTCGGTCACCGCCGGTGCGGACGGCATCGCGCCGATCCTGCATGCCACCAACGCCGGTCGGGCCAGTTGGTTCGAATTGGCCCGCGCCGTCTTCGCCGGGGTGGGTGCGGATCCGGATCGGGTGCGTCCGTGCAGCAGTGCGGAATATCCGAGTTCCACACCGCGCCCGGCATATTCGGTGTTGTCGAACCGCGCCTGGGCCGAGGCGGGACTGACACCGCTTCGTGATTGGCGGCTCGCACTCGACGACGCGCTGGCCCGCCCGGACCAGTAGGCTGCACCGGTGAACTCTTCGGATGCAGTAGAACGGCACGACGGTGAGACGACCCCTCGGCCCCGTCTGGTCGTTGTCACCGTGACCTATTCGCCCGGCGAGCACCTCGAGCATTTCATCAGTACGCTGTCCACCGCGACCGGTGAGAAGCCGCAGGTCATCCTGGCCGACAACGGTTCGAACGACGGAACTCCCGAACTCGCGGCCGAGGCGAACGAACATGTCCGGCTGCTACGGACCGGAGGCAATATCGGCTACGGCGGCGCGATCAACCGGGCCGTTGCGGAGATCGACCCGGAGATCGAGTACGTCGTCATCGCCAACCCGGATATCCGCTGGGGCTCCGATTCGATCGACATCCTGCTCGAGGCCGCGCAGCGCTGGCCGCGCGCCGGGGCGATCGGCCCGCTGGTGCGCGAACCCGACGGCAGCGTGTACCCGTCGGCGCGATCGGTGCCCGGAGTGCTCGACGGGGCCGGGCACGCCGTCCTCGGCAGCATCTGGCCGGGCAACCCCTGGACGCGGCGGTACCGCCAGGACAACGAACAGATCGCCGAGCGTACCGTGGGCTGGCTCTCGGGCTCGTGCCTGCTGGTGCGCCGCGCCGCGTTCGACAGCATCGACGGGTTCGACTCCCGGTATTTCATGTACATGGAGGACGTCGATTTCGGCGACCGGATGGGCCGCGCGGGCTGGCACAACGTCTTCGTGCCCTCGGCCGAGGTCACACATGCGAAGGGCCATGCGGCGGGCCGCAACCCCGAAACGATGTTGCCCGCCCACCACGCGTCGGCGTACCGCTTCCAGGCCGATCGGCATCCGCACTGGTGGCAGGCGCCTTTGCGGTGGGCTCTGAAGGCCGGACTTGCGATTCGCTGCAGGCTTGCGGTTCGATCTGCGCTGCGCGAACGTGATGCACAGCGTTAGCGCGACGACTTCCACCCGCACCCGCGTGGACCGAACCTGACAAGGGGAGATTGATGGCCGACACTACTGTGTCGAATAGCCCCACCGCCGAGCCCTCCGTGGTTACGCGGGCTGCCGCCTCCGGGCTTGGCGGGGGTGGGGCGGTGTCGAATAGCCCCACCGCCGAGCCCTCCGTGGTTACGCGGGCTGCCGCCTCCGGGCCTGACGTCGGTGAGGCGGTGTCGAATGGCGGCGCCGCCGGGTCCGGGCTCGGCGCGACGGCCGACGCGGTGATCCTGGTAGGCGGTCAGGGCACCCGCCTACGGCCGTTGACGCTCTCCGCGCCCAAACCGATGTTGCCCGTCGCGGGATTGCCGTTCCTGCATCACCTGCTTGCCCGGATCGCCGACGCGGGCATCACGCACGTGGTGCTGGGCACCTCGTTCAAGGCCGAGGTGTTCGAGGAGCATTTCGGGGACGGCGCCGAACTCGGGCTGGATCTGGAGTACGTCACCGAGACCGAGCCGCTGGGCACCGGCGGCGGTATCCGCAACGTGCTGCCCAAACTGCGCGCGGACACCGTCCTGGTGTTCAACGGCGACGTGCTCGGCGGTGCGGATCTGGGCGCGGTGCTCGACACCCATGTCGCGACCAATGCCGACGTGACGCTGCATCTGGTGCGGGTGAGCGATCCGCGGGCCTTCGGCTGTGTGCCCACCGACGATTCGGGCCGGGTCACCGCATTCCTGGAGAAGACCCAGGATCCGCCGACCGATCAGATCAATGCCGGATGTTACGTGTTCCGCCGCGAGTACATCGAGAAGATCCCCACCGGGCGTCCGGTGTCGGTGGAGCGCGAGGTGTTCCCGTCGCTGCTGGCCGAGGGTGCGCACATCCAGGGCCACGTGGACGTCTCGTACTGGCGCGATATGGGCACGCCCGAGGATTTCGTGCGTGGTTCGGCCGATCTGGTGCGCGGTATCGCGCCCTCGCCCGCTCTGCCGGGTCAGCGCGGTGAGTCGCTGGTGCATCCAGGGGCCGGTGTGGCACCCGGTGCGTTGCTGATCGGCGGTACGGTCGTCGGCCGCGGCGCGGAGGTCGGCGCCGGCGCGCGCCTGGACGGCGCGGTGCTGTTCGACGGTGCGCGCGTGGAAGCCGGTGCGACAGTAGAACGTTCGATTATCGGCTTCGGCGCCCGCATCGGTCCGCGCGCCCTGGTCCGAGACGCCGTGATCGGTGACGGCGCGAATGTCGGCGCTCGCTGCGAACTTCTGCGCGGAGCTCGCATCTGGCCGGGCGTCGACCTGCCCGACGGCGGGATCCGATTCTCCACCGACATCTAGGAATTCGCCGCCCGGGCTCGGCAACGACCGCATCGAATCGTTGTCCGGCCGCGATGTACCGCTCGGGCGGTGGTGATGTGGGCCGGGGTCATGGTGTTCGCTCCAACGTCTAGCGGCGCTAAGTGATATGGCAACGCTAGGTTCTGTCTGGCTATATTGTCTAGCAATGCTAGAATTCGGATATGAGCACCCAGACGCGCCGCGAACGGCAACGGGCCGAACGGCATCAGCTGATCGTCGATACCGCGCGGGAGATCGCCGAGACGCACGGCTGGGATGCGGTGACCGTGCGCCGACTGGCCGAGGCGATCGAGTACAGCCAGCCCGTGCTGTACAGCCATTTCAGTGGTCGCGATGCGATCGTGGCCGCGGTCGCCGAACAGGGGTGTGCCGAGATGGCCGTTCGGTCGCGAGCGTTGCGGACCGCGGCGCGGACCCCGGAAGAGGCCCTGACCGCCGTCGCGAACGGCTATCTCGATTTCGCCCGGGACAGTCCCGCGCTGTACGACGCGATGTTCGTACAGAAGGTGGATCTGACCTTCGGCGAGGGTGCGCCCCAGGCGCTGCAGGACGCGTTCGCGGAACTGGCGGCCGTATTCGCACCTTTCGCGGGAGAACACGACGTGGAGACCTTCACCGAGGTCGGTTGGGCCTCGCTGCACGGGCTGGCGACGCTCGAGCAGCACGGCAGGCTGCGGCCGGGGTTCCGTGACCAGCGTCTCGCCCTCCTCGTCGCCGACTGGACGCATCACTGAGCATCCCGCGCCTACGATGGTGATCATGGACGTCGCCGTCGTCGGATCCGGGCCGAATGGTCTTGCCGCGGCGGTGATCTGCGCTCACGCGGGATTGAATGTGCAGGTGTTCGAGGCCGCGGACACCCTCGGAGGTGGCTGTCGTACCGCCGAGACGACCCTCCCGGGCTATCAGCACGATGAATGCGCGGGTGCGCATCCGATGGCGGTGGCCTCCCCGTTCTTCCGCGCGTTCGATCTGGCCGCGCACGGGGTGGAACTGCTCGCTCCCGAGATCTCCTACGCGCACCCGCTCGATGGAGGCAAGGCTGGTCTGGCGTGGCTCGACCTGGGCCGCACGATGGCCGATCTGGGGCGGGACGGTGCGTCGTGGGGGAGGTTGTTCGGTCCGCTTGTGCGCGATTGGCGGGAACTGGTGGCATTGGCGATGTCCGACACCCGCCGTCCGCCGCTGGACGCGATCACCGGCGTGCGTTTCGGTCGGCGGCTGCTGGAGCAGGCTTCGCCGCTGTGGGACTTGCGTTTTCGAGAGGAAACCGCCGCCGCGCTGTTCACCGGGGTGGCCGCGCACGCGATCGTTCCGCCGCGCGCATTCTCCGCCGCGGGCGTCGCACTGTTGCTGGGCACTCTCGCACACGTCGGCGGGTGGGCGATTCCGCGAGGCGGCAGTCGCGCCATCGTCGATGCGCTCGCATCCGATCTCGAAGCGTCGGGCGGCAGCATCGTCACCGGTCACCGCATCGACTCGCTCGACGAATTGCGCGGTGCGCGAACAATTCTGCTCGATACCGCACCCGCGGAGCTGTTGCGGATCGGCCGTGATCGCCTGCCCGCTCGCTACGCCGCCCAGCTGTCGCGGGTGCGCTACGGCGGCGCGGCGTGCAAGGTGGATTTCGCGCTGTCGGGCCCGGTGCCGTGGCAGATGCCCGATTGTGCGCTGGCCGGGACGCTGCATCTGGTCGGCACCCGGGCCGAGGCGCTGGCGGTCGAGCGCGAGGTCGCCGCCGGACGTCATGCCGATCGGCCGTACGTACTGGTCATCCAGCCCGGCGTCGTCGACGATTCCCGTGCGCCGCAGGGCAATCACACGCTCTACGCCTACGCGCACGTACCCAACGGTTCCCCGCGTGACGTCAGCGCCGAGGTCATCGCTCAGATCGAGCGCTTCGCGCCGGGTTTCCGCGACCTGATCCTGGCCCAGCACGTCCGCACCGCCGCGCAGATGCCGTCGTACAACGCGAACTACATCGGCGGCGACATCTCGGCAGGCGCGATGACCGCGCGCCAGATCGTGTTGCGCCCGACCCCACGCTGGAACCCGTACTCCACCCCGCTACCCGGCGTGTACTTCTGCTCCGCGTCCACCCCGCCCGGTCCGGGCGTCCACGGCATGTCGGGCCTGCACGCCGCAGCACACGCCCTGCGCACCCGCTTCGGCATCCGCACCGACCCGCTCACCCTCGCCGCCGGGACCGCGTCCATGCCGGGCTGAGTGGTTGCCGCCGGGTACTCGCGGCCCCGCGCTACCGCGCGGCACGGACCCGATCGGCACTCGTGGCTGACATCGCGTTGCGGTGCAAACCGGCTGAATCGCCTCTGGTGCGACATCCGGTACTCCCGGCGACAGCAGCTGAGGTCCAGCACGGCGCACAATGCGGCGATAGCGGCGCGTCCGGCGTGGTGGACCACGTTCATCCCGGCACGTTCAGCTGTCTGCCAACTCGTTTCGCGAGCGCAGGTGAGCGCGGTGTCTCATCGAAGTGGCGATTTCCTCGGCGGCCGGGGTTTCCGGCTTATCGGGTTGCGGCCAGGGTGAGTTGTCGGCGGTGGTGGTCGTAGTGCCGCCCGGGGTAGCTGTAGATGTCGGCGAGGGTCATGTAGTCGCGGAAGTAGGGGTCCCAACGGGCCGGGTAGTGCATGCCGCGCCCGAAGGCCGCGTCGTGTTCGCGTGCGAGCGAATGCTGTAGGGAGTCCAGGACACGGTCGAGTTCGGCGCCCATGCGGTGCCGGTTGAATACGCGCGCGGCCATGCGGGAGCCGTAGTAGTTGATCATGTCGAACGGTCCGGTGGCGGCATCGAGTAGTCCGCTGAAGCCTCGGCTGACCGGATCGGGAAGATGTCCGAACAGGCGTACCAGGATCAGTAGTTTCTGGACGATCATGTAGCCGAACACCATGTGGAACAGCAGTTGCTCGTTGGTCCAGCGGGTCCCCGAGGTGGGCTTGTCCCACTCGTTCGGTTCGGTGGTGTCGAGCAGGTGATGGAAGTCTCGGCGCACTCGGTCCAGGTCAGCGGCCAGTGCGTCGCGATCGGCGTTCGATTCGGTCATGATGGCGCCTCGTTCGGCATATTCGGGAGAATCTCATCATCCCACCGTCAGATCGATGACATGCCCGGTCCGGTCGGCACGACCACACGGCAATCCTCACCATCACACGATCAGCGTGCCGGCGACTTCCCTACGCGCGGCGAGAATTCGTCACCTCGCGGCTCAACGGTGGCGTCGGATCGACCAATTCAGGTGCAGCAGTTGGGGTCGAGCACCAGGCACAGCGCGGCGAGCGCGTCGCGGCGGCTGCGGTGCACGACGTTCATGCCGCGACGTTCGGATTCGACCAGTCCAGCTTTGCGCAGCTGCGAAAGGTGGTGGCTGACGGTCGATTCGGACAGCCCGACCGCGGCAGCGAGGTCGCCGCTGTTCTCCTGCCCGCCGGCGCTGGTCAGCAGCAGCGACATCAGCTTCACCCGCACAGGATCGGCGAGCGCCTTGAGCCGCAGCGCGACCTCGAGGGCGGCATCGTCGTCCACCGGTCCGGCCGCTACCGGCGCGCAGCACACCGGCGCTGACATATCGATCACGGGCAAAGCCTTGGGCATGAAGTCCACACTACCCACACTGTTGACATATGTCGAAAAGGTGGCAGACTCGGGCTCGTCCACCTCTTCGACATATATCTCACTATGGAGGTTCTCATGTCCCGCGTACAGCTCGCCCTCAATGTTGACGACCTCGAGCAGGCGATCGCGTTCTACTCCACGCTGTTCGACGCCGAACCGGCCAAGCGTAAGCCCGGTTACGCCAATTTCGCGATCGCCGACCCGCCGTTGAAGCTGGTGCTGCTCGAGAACACCGGCCAGGGCGGCTCGATAAACCATCTCGGGGTCGAGGTCGAGTCCTCCGAGCAGGTCCACGGCGAGATCGAGCGGCTGTCGGCCGCGGGGTTGTTCACCGAGGAGCAGATCGCGACCACGTGTTGTTTCGCCACCCAGGACAAGGTGTGGGTCACCGGCCCCAACGCCGAGAAGTGGGAGGTGTACACCGTACTCGCCGACACCGAGAACTTCGGTGTCGCACCGGAATTCGCCACCGGCGACGCGGAGGCGGTACAGGCGTGCTGCGGCGCCGGCGATACGGCGGCCTCCGAAGCCGCCACCGGCGACGCGGGCGCGTGTTGCACCGGCGAGGCGAAGGAGAAGGTGATCGCTTCCGGCGCCGGCTGCTGCAACTGACAGTGCCCGGGGCAGGCTCGGCGTGGCCTGCGGCGGGCGGTAGCGCCCGGCTGGTTGCGCTCGGTGTGCTCGTGCGGCGAGTCAGGCGGGCGAGGTGTACGAGCAGGACCCTCGCTCGGTCTCGGTCGCTTGCCGGGGTGGGTGCGTGAGTGCGGCTAGCGCGGGGATGCCGACGGGCTCCTCGGCGAGCGCGGGGATGACCGCGTAGCGCTCGGTGTAGGTGGTCGCCCGGTGGATCTGGTCGAGCTCGGCGGCGGCGCGGCGGCGCAGCAGCGGGTCGCTCGGTGCGGCGGCGGCGAGGCTGTTGTCGATGATCCAGGCCCAGGGGTGGATGCCGGCGCGTTCGAGGTCGGTTTGCAGGTCGGCGGCCTCGAGCACCGGGGTGGTTTCGGGCAGGGTGACCAGCAGGACCTTGGTGGCTTCGGGGTCTTGCAGTCGCATGAGCGGGGTGCGGAACCGGGTGCCGGGTGTCATCTGACGCACGATGTCCCGGTGATAGGAGCCGGTGGCGTCCAGCAGCAGCAGGGTGTGGCCGGTGGGTGCGGTATCGATGACCACGAACCGCCGCCGGGATTCGGCGATCACATGCGAAAACGCTTGAAAGATAGCGACTTCGTCGGTGCACGGTGAGCGCAGGTCCTCCGCGAGGGCAGCGCGGCCGGCGTCGTCGAGGCCGGCGCCCTTGCCGGCCATGACACGGGCGCGGTAGTCGGCGATGGCGTCCGCCGGGTCGATCCGCGAGACCTGCAGGTGTTCCAGGCTGCCGGCGACGGTGTCGGCGAGGTCGCCAGCGGGGTCGGTGGTCGACAGGTGCACGTCGTGACCGTGGCGGGCCAGCGCGACCGCGACCGCGGCGGCGACGGTGGTTTTGCCGACCCCGCCCTTGCCCATGCACATGATCAGGCACGGTCCCTCGTGTTCGATCTGCTCGATTAGCCCGGATAAGGGCGCTTCGGCCACCGCCGCCACGACCGGCCGCGCGGTATCGGCGGTGGTGGCGGGTTGGGCGGAGGCGAACAGGGTGGTCAAGGCGTCGACGCCGACGATGTTGGTGGCTTTGAGTTCGACCAGATCCCGAGGCAGCTCCCGTACCCCGACAGGCATGGCCTCGATCGCGGAGCGTTCACGGCGGCGCGTCGCGGCCACGAGCGGGTCGCCGGCATCGGCGGCGTCGGGCAGCACGCCGTTGATCACCACATATTGATCGGTCAGCCCGACGGTGGCCAGTTCGGTTCGGGTGCGGGCGATTTCGGCCAGCGTCGAGCGTGACGGGCGAGCTACCAGCACCAGACGGGTACGGTGGGGGTCGGCCAGCGCGGCGACGGCAGCGGCGTAGACAGTCTTCTGTTTGTCCAGCCCCGAGAGCGGGCCCAAACAGCTGGCGTCGCCGCCGCCGGTGAGGAATTCGCTCCAACTGCCCGGCAACTGCAGTAGCCGGATGGTGTGCCCGGTCGGGGCGGTGTCGAACAGCACGTGGTCATAGCCGCTGGTCTCGTCGGTGAGCAGAGCGGTGAACTCGTTGAACGAGGCCACCTCGGTCGTGCACGACCCCGACAACTGCTCGGTCATCGACGCGATATCCGCCTGCGGCAGCACATCGCTCATCGGCGCGAGGATTCGCTCCCGATACGCGGCCACCGCCTGCTCCGGATCGATCTCGAGCGCCCACAGCCTCGGCACACCCGCAATCGCGGTGACAGTGTTCCCGATCGTGACACCGAATACCTGCCCCACATTCGAGGCCGGATCGGTCGATACCAGCAATACACGCCGCCCCGCCCGGGCCAGCACCACCGCCGCGGCACACGCGATCGAGGTCTTACCGACCCCGCCCTTCCCGGTGAAGAACACGAACCGCGGCACACCCGCAAGGAACTTCATCTCACCCACCGCTCACCTCCACAGCCGACCCGAGCCGAATCTTGCCGAGTCGTGCATTTCCCATTCGACCGCGGCCACCGGCGGCAGCGGCAGAGGCGAACGTCCCGGACGCCCGGACCGGCAAGTCCGCTCGCCACGGCAGCTGCCGACACGCCGCGTCGACGTCCGGAGGTGTCACCGGGTGTTCACTTGCTCCCTGGTTCGACATTAGTCAATATTGATGTATGTCTAATCCAGAAGTGCTGATGCCGTTGGCCGCGCCGGGCGGGTGTGAGCCCACCCGTGCGGTGGGCCGGGCGTTGACCGGCACGGAAGCGGCCGAATTGGCGGTGATGTTCAAAGCCCTCGCCGATCCGGTGCGGTTGCGGGTGCTCTCCGCGATCGCCGCGCGTGCCGGGGGCGAAGCGTGCGTGTGCGATGTCTCCGACGGCCTGGACGTCACCCAGCCGACGATCTCGCACCACCTGAAAGTGCTGCGCGAAGCCGGGTTGGTCACCAGCGAACGCCGCGCTTCCTGGGTGTACTACCGGGTGGTGCCCGATGCACTGGCGCGGTTGTCGTTCGTGCTCGGCAGGCAGGCCGGGCTGGAGGTGCCCGCGTGAGCACCACTCAACACACCGGCCACCCCGCCGTCGTCGGGAAGTTGTCGACGCTGGATCGGTTTCTGCCGGTCTGGATCGGCGTGGCCATGGCCGCCGGATTGCTGCTGGGCCGCCTCATCCCCGGCCTGGGCAAAGGATTGTCGGCGGTGCAGGTGGACGGGATCTCGCTGCCGATCGCGATCGGCCTGCTGATCATGATGTATCCGGTGCTGGCCAAGGTCCGCTACGACCGCCTGGACTCGGTCACCGGCGACCGCCGCCTGCTGGTCGGCTCCCTGGTCCTGAACTGGCTGATCGGGCCCGCGCTGATGTTCGCCCTGGCCTGGCTGCTACTACCGGATCTGCCCGAATACCGGACCGGGCTGATCATCGTCGGCCTGGCCAGATGTATTGCGATGGTGATCATCTGGAACGACCTGGCCTGCGGCGATCGTGAAGCCGCCGCGGTGCTGGTGGCGTTGAACTCGATCTTCCAGGTCGTCATGTTCGCCGTGCTGGGCTGGTTCTACCTCTCGATCCTCCCCGGGTGGCTCGGCCTGGCGCAGACCACGATCCAGACCTCACCGTGGCAGATCGCGAAATCGGTGCTGATCTTCCTCGGCATCCCCCTGGTCGCGGGATTCCTCACCCGCCGGTACGGGGAAAGGGCCCGCGGCCGCGACTGGTACGAGCGGAAACTACTGCCGCGGATCGGGCCGTGGGCGTTGTACGGGTTGTTGTTCACGATCGTGATCCTGTTCGCGCTGCAAGGCCACCAGATCACCTCCCGCCCATGGGATGTCGCCCGGATCGCGCTGCCGCTGCTGGCGTACTTCGCGATCATGTGGGGCGGGGGCTACCTCTATGGCCGCATCATCGGCCTCGGGTACGAACGCACCACCACCCTGGCATTCACCGCCGCGGGCAACAACTTCGAACTCGCTATCGCCGTGGCGATCGCTACTTACGGCGCCACCTCCGGGCAAGCCCTCGCCGGAGTCGTCGGCCCGCTCATCGAGGTCCCCGTCCTGGTCGGGCTGGTCTACGTCTCCCTCGCTGTGCGAAACCGTTTCTCTCACAACCTCACCCAGCGCTCTGCCCCGAATCCTGACTGACGCGCGCCCGACCTGCCCGGGCCGCCGGTGACAACACTGAAAGGCACACCCCCTCATGGCTTCGACACCCAGCGTGTTGTTCGTGTGCGTCCACAACGCCGGACGTTCCCAGATGGCCGCCGCCTTCCTGATCCACCTCGCCGCCGACCGTGTCCAGGTCCGCTCCGCCGGCTCGGAGCCCGCAGACCAGGTCAACCCCGCCGCGGTGGCGGCCATGGCCGAGATCGGGATCGACATCTCCAGCGAAATCCCCAAGGTGTTGACCGTGAACGCGGTCGAATCCTCCGATGTGGTGATCACCATGGGCTGCGGGGATACCTGCCCGTACTTCCCAGGAAAGCGGTACCTGGATTGGAAACTCGACGACCCGGCAGGGCAGGGCATCGACGCCGTGCGCCCCATCCGCGACGAGATCGAACACCGCGTCCGGGCCCTGCTCGATGAAATGGGCATACCGTCGGAGGCATGAGCCCGCCGAACGACGCAGCCGCACCGTCCACGCTGTGCGGCAAGGGATCCCGGTGACCCGATGCGCCGGGGTGAGGCGGCGGGCTGTGTCGCTGCCGTGCAGTCCTACGCGGGCTGAGTGCGGTAGAGATCGGGTTCGATGTACATGAGGCGGGCGATGGGCACCGCGACCCGGACGCGTTCCTCGGCGGCGTCGATGGCGGCGGCAACATCGCCGATCTCCAGGCCGGGCACGATCGCGACCTTGGCCGCGACCAGAAGCTCCTCGGGGCCGAGGTACTCGGTGCGCAGGTGGATGACGCGGTCGATGCGAGTGCCGTCGATGAGGTTCTCGCGAATCGCGCGGACCTGATCCGGGGTCGCACCCTCGCCGATGAGCAGACTCTTCATCTCCACGATCAGCACGACGGCGATGCCGCCCAGCAGGACGCCGATGCCGAGGGTGCCGATACCGTCCCAGGTGGGGTTGTCGGTGATCATGGTCAGCAGGACGGCGATCAGGGCGATCAGCAGGCCGATGAGCGCGCCGGTGTCCTCGAGCATCACCACCGGCAGTTCCGGATTGCGGGAATTGCGGATGAACCGCCACCATCCGGTGTTGCCGCGCAACGTCGCGGATTCCCGCATGGCGGTGACGAAGCTGTAGCCCTCCAGCACCGCCGCGACGGCCAGGATCACGACCGCCACGATCGGTGAATTCAGCTCCTCCGGGTGCTGGATCTTGTGGATGCCCTCCCAGATCGCGTACATCGAGCCGAGCGTGAACAGCACCAGTGCCACGACGAAGGAGTAGAAGTACCGGTTACGTCCGTAGCCGAACGGGTGCAGATCGTCGGCCTCCTGCTCCGCGCGCTTCTGGCCGAGCAGCAGCAATCCCTGGTTTCCGGTGTCGGCCAGCGAGTGCACCCCCTCGGCCAGCATCGATCCGGATCCGGTGATCAGCGCACCGACGAATTTGGCGACTGCGATGCCCGCGTTCGCGCTGAGTGCAGCGAAGATCGCCTTCTTACCGCCACTCGCAGACATACCTGTCGCCCTTGCCCTTTCGTCGACCTGCTCGCTGTGCGTCCGATTTGTCCGCAAACCCTACCGGAACGTTCCGACATCCGGCCGAGAGCACTACTCGCCTCCGACGCAGGCGCAGAACAGTTGCGCCGCCCCGTCGACCGCCTGCGCACGGATATCGGTGTCCGCGGCGGAGATCCAGGCCGCCCCGCCCGGGGTGATCACCAGATCGGCGACCCCCTGTGACAACCGCGCCGTCCCGGCCGTACACAGGATGATGCCCGGTCCGGTGCGCGGAATCGGCGCGGGGTCGGCCCCGGCCGCCAGTTCGAAGCGGCGCAGCGCGAATTCCGATGCGGGCGTGCGGTATCGGAACGAATTCTCGTCGACCGGTTCCGGAGTCACGATGGGCAGGGCGAGCGGCTCGAAATCCAGCACCCGCAGCAGTTCGGGCACGTCGACGTGTTTGGGGGTGAGCCCGCCGCGCAGCACGTTGTCGGAGTTGGCCATGATCTCCACGCCCACGCCGTTCAGATAGGCGTGCAGATTCCCGGCGGCCAGGAACAGGCCCTGTCCGGGTTCGAGGGTGATCCGATTGATCAGCAGCGCGGCCAGCACACCCGCATCGCCGGGATACGCCTCGGCGAGTTCGAGAACGGTGCGCACCTCGGGTGTGAATTCGTCGTTGCCGTCGGCCAGATAGTTCACGCAGCCGTCGAGCACCTTGGGCAGCAGCGTGTCCAGCATGGCCTGCGGCAGCGTGATCCAGGTGGTGAATACCGTCCGCAGGCCCGACGAATCCGGTTGTGCGGCAAGCAGTTCGATGTACTGTTTCAGCTCCGGAACGGCCAGTGCGGTCAGCAGCGCGACCGTGCGGTGCGGATCGCGGAACCCGGCCAGCGCCTCGAATCGGTTCAGCGCCACCACCAATTCGGGTTTGTGGCTGTCGTCGCGGTAGTTGCGCATGGGCGAATCCAGCGGCACCCGTTGCAGATTCTCCCGCTCGAATCCGGCGCGGGCCTGATCGGCGCTGGGATGCGCCTGTAGCGACAGCGGCTCCTCGGCCGCGAGTATCTTCAGCAGGAATGGCAGACGTCCGCCGAATTCCGGTGCGACCGAGCCCAATTGGCGTTGCGGATCGGCCGCGACGAGTTCGAGCAGCGATTCGGTGCGCCCGTCGATGTGCACCTGCGCCGGGTCGGCCGGGTGCGTGCCGAACCACAGTTCGGCCTCGGGATGCGCCGAGGGCACCGGACGTCCGCACAGCTCTGCCAGAACGGTGCGCGAGCCCCAGGCATAGGAACGCAACGCACCAACGAGTTCGTGCACTAGAAATGGCCCCCGTCGTAGTGGGCAGAGCGATCGGCCGGTGTCGCGGGGCCGCCGAGCAGACGCAGATAGGCCGCCGCCGTCTCCAGCCGCAGAACGAGCACCGCGAGCTGCTCGAGCTCACTGCCGGGCCGTACGGCCCGCGGGCTCTGCTCGCCGGGTTGTCCGGCGATCAGTTCGGCGTCGACGTTCACCAACTCGGCGTCGATCAGGCCGGATCCGGCCCCGAAGATGGTCAGGCGACGATGTGCGGCGAGCTGGTCGGAGTCGGCGCTCATCACGAACAGGCCGACGCGCTGCACGGGGGCCGGGCCGTCCAGCTGCTCGTCGTGGAACAGCGGATCGAAACCCGGTGCGCCCGCGCCCGCGGCCGCGGAGATCAGATTGTGCGCGGCCGCCACCTGAGCCAGGTCGGCGGCGGCGGCGATCTGCCCGGCGGCGGACAGCAGCACCTCGGAGATGTGCGCGGCCACCTGCGTGGCGGCCGGGGAATCCCCGGACAGCACGACGTTGCGCTGCTGCATCCGCGCGGCCAGCGTCTTCGCCGGATTGTGGAAGACCTCGTTGGTAGGGCCGTCGCGCAGAGCCTCGGCATCGAGTGCGTCGGCCAGCGTGTCCAGATCCGGTGTGAGCGGGCCGATATGCGTCGGATCGATGGCCTGGAGGACGGCAATGCCGATGGCCAGATAACGCAGCAGACGATTGTGATCCAGTACGGGCACTCGCGGCGGCAGCATGGCCGCGCGACCGGCGGCGGCGGTGCGTAACGGGCCCTCGTCTGGGGCGGCCACGACGACCTCGGCCCCACGGTGCAGCGCGCGGTCGATCGCGCCGACCACCCGCGGATCGCCCGCATCGTCTCCGGCGACGAGCACCACGTCCAGCGGGCCCACCCACTGCGGGATCGTCGTGACGGGCACGATCGGCAGCGCGGCGCGATCGCCCAGGCAGGCCGCGAGCAAGCCGGCCGCCCGCGCGGCACGACCCGCGCCGGTGACGATGACGAGGCTGCGCGGACGCATATCGCCCAACCGCGTCAGCACGCCTTCGCCGATGGCCGCCGCGGTGGCGCGCACCTGCGCACCGCCGGACGCGGCCGAACGCAATGTCCCCCCGGAATCGGCGGCCTCCAGTGAGGCGACGTCATCGAGGTCGAGAACTGGTGTCCCTGCGATCATCGGGCGTTGCCACCTCCCCTCATCGAGTCACCAGGCCGGGAGAACCTGTCCGTACGGAGTGAAAAGTCGGGTGCGAATCCACGCCCTGTGATTCCACTATTCCAGTCGGCCGCGCACGATGCTCAGGATCTCGGTTACGAGTGCGTCTACTTCCTCGGTCGAACGGGCCTCGACGTTCAGACGCAGCAGCGGTTCGGTGTTGGAGGCGCGCAGATTGAACCACGCCTCGTCGGGCAGCTGCACGGTCACACCGTCCAGGCGATCCACCGCGACGGCCCGGTCCTGGAATGCCGCGAGTACGGCTCTCGTCCGCTCCTTCGCATCGGCCACGGTCGAATTGATCTCGCCCGACGCCGCATACGTCGCGTAGGAAGACGCCAGCTCCGACATCGGACGGTCGCCGCCGCCGAGGGCGGCCAGCACGTGCAGGGCGGCGAGCATCCCCGAATCGGCGCCCCAGAAATCGCGGAAGTAGTAGTGCGCGGAATGCTCGCCGCCGAAGATCGCTCCGGTGGCTGCCATCTGCTGCTTGATGAACGAGTGACCGACCCGGGTGCGCACCGCGCTACCGCCCAGTTCGGTGACCAGCTTCGGCACCGACTGCGAGGTGATCAGGTTGTGAATGACGGTCGCGCCGGGCTCCTTTGCCAGTTCGCGTTCGGCCACCAGGGCGGTGATCGCCGACGGTGAGACCGGCTCGCCCCGCTCGTCCACCACGAAGCAGCGGTCGGCGTCGCCGTCGAACGCCAGGCCGATATCCGCACCCGATGTGCGGACCAGCTGCTGCAGATCGACCAGATTCTTCGGATCCAGCGGATTGGCCTCGTGATTGGGGAATGTGCCGTCGAGTTCGAAATAGAGCGGATCGACCGTCAGCGCACCGACCGGTCCCAGCACTGCGGGCACGGTGTAGCCGCCCATGCCGTTTCCGGCGTCGACCGCGACCTTCAGCGGGCGGATACCGCCGAGATCGACCAGCCCGCGCAGGAATTCGGCGTAGGCGTCGAGCAGGCTCTCCTCGGTGGCGGTGCCCGGCGCACCGTCGTGCGCCGGGACGCCCTCGACGAGTTCGTCGGCGATCGTCGCCAGTCCGGTGTCCTGCCCGACGGGCAGGGCGTTGGCGCGGCACAGCTTGATGCCGTTGTAGCGGGCGGGATTGTGGCTCGCGGTGAACATCGCGCCGGGGCAGCCCAGATGTCCGGAGGCGAAATACAACTCGTCGGTGGATGCCAGTCCGATCCGCACCACGTCCAGGCCCTGTGCCAGGACTCCCGCGGCGAAGGCGGCGGACAGCGCGGGGGAGGAGTCGCGCATATCGTGGCCGATGACGACCCGGGTCGCCTGCTCCCCGCGCATCAGGCGGGCGAAGGCCGCGCCGACGTCGCGCACGAAATCCTCGTCGATCTGCTCTCCGACCACACCCCGCACGTCATACGCTTTGACAACTGCTTGTATCGATTCGGCAGACCGAGCGACTGGCCCACCCGTCGCCCGACCGCCACCCCTGATCGAATCGCTGCGCGATGCTGACATGGACAACACCCTAATAGGACCCCGCGCCGGAACATATTCCGTCCCGGATCCGCCACTCAGTTGGGCGGGTCGGGTAGCACGCGCAGATGCCCGCGCCGGCCGGTACGCGCCGGACGGGCCGGCCGTTGCGGCGCCGGCTGGTAGTCGGCGGAGTAGCCGCGCTGTTCGGGTTCGCTCGGCGGCCGACGGCGCATCCCTGCCTCGCGCACGGCCTCGGCCAGTGCGGTCAGATCGTCGTCGTCCGGAGTGCTGGAGGAGAAGGCGCCCTCGTGGCGGACCATGTCCCAGCCCTTGGGGGCGGTGATCCGGGAGGCGTGCGTCTCGCACAGGTCCCAGGAATGCGGTTCGGCGACGGTGGCCAGCGGGCCGACGACGGCGGTCGAATCGGAGTAGACGTAGGTGAGCGTCGCGACGGCCGGGTTCTTGCAGCCTGGTCGGCAGCAACGACGCATGGGAATCACGCAAAGGAGAGTAACCCTCCGGGGGCTCTCGCGCCGACAGACACGCGCGAATGCCCCATACCAGTTCGTCGCGTTCACCTCCCCGCCCAGGTGTGCGGCGGGGTGACTAATCTCGTGGTTATGACGCGTTCACGGAAGCGGCGGCCGCCGACCGCAAGGTCGGTGATCCGTCGCGGGCGGGGGATTCGCGGGCCCATGCTGCCGCCGACGGTCCCGGCCTGGCGCACGCGCGGGCAGCAGTTCGACCGATTGGTGCTCGAGGCGTTCGCGCCACTGGACAGCCGCTGGCACGACCGGCTCACCAAATTGGATATCGCGGTGGACGACGTGCCCAAAATTCGTGCGCTGCACCCGGATTCGGTGACCTGGCCGGATGAGGTCGTGGCTGACGGCGCGGTGCCGCTGTCCCGGCTGATTCCCGCGGGGGTCGATTCGCGCGGCGCGGCCACCCGCGCCCGCGTCGTGCTGTTCCGCAAGCCCCTCGAATTGCGCGCCAACGACCCGGACGATCTGGTCGACCTCCTACGGGAGGTCCTGGTCCAGCAGATCGCGACTTATCTGGGCGTCGACCCGGACGTCATCGATCCGGAGGAATGAAATCGTGCGGAGGCGGAGGGCTGACGCCCCCTGCCTCCTAACCGATGCCGCGCTTGAGACGGCGGCGTTCGCGTTCCGACAATCCGCCCCAGATGCCGAAACGCTCGTCGTGGGCGAGTGCGTATTCCAAGCACTCGTCCCGGACCTCGCAGCCCATGCAGATCCGCTTCGCCTCGCGGGTCGAGCCGCCCTTCTCGGGGAAGAACGCCTCCGGATCGGTCTGGGCGCACAGGGCTCGTTCCTGCCACTGCTCCTCGATGGTGTCGAACATCGTATCGAAGTCGGTGACGACGAGACTCAGCTGCGGCGGCTCGGGCTTGCGCTGTGTGCGCGCCCACTGGCCGCCCTGCTGCGGGTGACCGTCCGGCTGTGCCGATGTGTCGGAATCGATTCCGGTCACCATGCTTCCCCCCTCTCGTTCGTCGGTCCAGCGGTCGGTGCAGACGCCTGGAACTGCGCCTGCTGTGGAATCGGTTTGCGATACACCACCCGGAATGCCCGACGGGGCCAGCTCCTCGGCCATCGCTCCGCCTCCTCACTGTGTGTTAGCGCAGAAAGATTTATCCGTCGGACCCGATTTGCCCACCGACGGCCCAACACCGCGACGTTGTCCCGCGGACATCCCCGAGCTCGTCACTCCAGTTCGAACATTCGTTCGAAAAGCGGTCTGCGCCTTGTGCTCTCGCGCATGCCCGGAATGACATGTCTGTGATTAGACACGCCGGACGGCGCGATGGTCAAGCTGCCGACACAATTCCGTTACTATCCGCGACCCGGTTCGAGGCCATTCGGTGACCGTCTAGTAGCAAATGAGCAGCAAATATGCTACTCGACGGAGCGTCGGAGGCAACGCATAGGCTATGCGGATGTGACTGGAGAACAAGCGGACATCGCGCCCGCTGCCGAGCATGCCGGTGCCCGAACCAGTGTTGCCGTTCTGGTCGGCGGAGTCGGCGGCGCGCGGTTCCTGCAAGGCGTGCGCGAACTACTGCCCGATGCCGATATCTCGGCCATCGTGAACGTCGGCGACGATGTCTGGATGCACGGTTTGCGCATCTGCCCGGACCTGGACACCTGCATGTACACCCTCGGTGGCGGCATCGATACCGAACGCGGCTGGGGCCGGGTCGGGGAAACCTGGCACGCGAAGGAGGAGCTGGCGAAATATCACGCCCAGCCCGATTGGTTCGGGCTCGGAGATCGCGATATCGCGACGCATCTGGTGCGCAGTGAAATGTTGCGTGCCGGATACCCGCTCTCCGCGGTCACCGAGGCGTTGTGCAACCGATGGCAACCCGGTGTGAAACTTCTTCCCGCGACCGACGACCGATGCGAAACCCATGTCGTGATCAGTGAACCGGACAACGCTGGCGAACGTCGCGCGATTCATTTTCAGGAGTGGTGGGTACGCTATCGCGCCGACGTGGAGACCCATGGATTCGTCACAATCGGGGCGGATCGAGCCGCTCCGGCCCCAGGTGTGATCGATATCATAGAACGGGCCGATGCCGTTCTGCTGGCCCCGTCGAACCCCGTGGTGAGCATCGGTGCGATCCTCGCGGTCCCCGGAATTCGCGGCGCGCTGCGCACCACGACGGCCAAGGTGGTCGGCCTGTCGCCGGTGATCGACGGAAAGCCGTTGCGCGGCATGGCCGATGAATGCCTCGCGGTGCTGGGCGTGGAGACCACCGCCGAGGCCATCGGCAGGCATTTCGGGGCCCGCTCGGACACCGGCATCCTGGACGGCTGGCTGGTGCACTCCACCGATACCGCGGACGTTCCGGGTGTGGAGGTGCGCAGTGTGCCGCTGCTGATGACCGATCCGGCCGCGACTGCCGAAATGGCCCGCGAGGCACTGGATATCGCGGGGGTGAAGCCGTGATCGAATCCTCGACACAGCGCGCCCCGGTGCCCTCCGACACCGGCGATCACGCCCCCGGCGGCGAGCTGCGCATCATCCCGGTCTCCGGCCTGCCGGAATTCCGCCCGGGCGACGACCTCGCCGAACATATTGCGGCACAGGCGTCTTGGCTCGCCGACGGCGATGTGCTGGTGGTCACCAGCAAGATCGTCGCGAAGGTGGAGGGGCGGATCGTCGCCGCGCCCGCGGATCCCGAGGAGCGCGATGCGGTCCGCCGGGAGCTGGTGCGTTCGGAGGCGGTGCGGGTGCTGGCCCAGAAGGGCCGAACCCTGATCACCGAGAACAAACTCGGCATCGTGCAGGCCGCCTCCGGCGTAGACGGCTCCAATGTCGAACAGGGCGAATTGGTTTTGCTGCCCAGCGATCCCGACGCCAGCGCCGCTGCTCTGCGCAGCGCGCTGGCTCAGCGACTCGGCGTGGACGTGGCGGTGGTCGTCACCGACACGATGGGCCGCGCCTGGCGCAACGGCCAGACCGATGCGGCGATCGGCGCGGCCGGGCTGCGCGTGTTGCACGACTACGCGGGCGCGATCGATGGGCAGGGTAACGAACTGCAGGTCACCCAGGTCGCTGTTGCCGACGAACTGGCCGCCGCCGCGGATCTGGCCAAGGGCAAACTCGGCGGTGTTCCGGTCGCGGTGGTGCGCGGACTCGCCCCGCACGACGACGGCTCACGCGCCGCGGATCTGCTGCGCGGCGGCGAGGACGATCTGTTCTGGCTCGGTACCGCCGAGGCCATCGACAAGGGGCGGCACGAGGCGTTGCTGCTGCGCCGCTCGGTGCGCCGATTCGCCGACACGCCGGTCGATCCGGAGCTGATCCGGACCGCGGTCTCGGTGGCGTTGACCGCGCCCGCGCCGCACCACACCCGCCCGGTGCGGTTCGTCTGGGTGCGCGATCGCGCGTTGCGGGCGCGGCTGCTCGAGGCGATGGCCGATCGCTGGCGCGAGGATCTGACCGGCGACGGTCGCAGTGCCGAGAGTGTGGAGCGGCGGGTGGCGCGCGGACGGATCCTGTTCGACGCACCCGAGGTGATCATTCCGTTCTGTCTGCCCGACGGCGCGCACGACTATCCGGACGAGCGTCGCCGGGCCGCCGAGACCACCATGTTCACCGTGGCCGTCGGCGCGGCGGTGCAGGGACTGCTGGTCGCCCTGGCCACCGAGGGGGTGGGCAGCTGCTGGATCGGCTCGACCATATTCGCCCCGGAGACCACCCGTGAGGTGCTCGGATTGAGTGCGGAGTGGAATCCCCTGGGCGCGATCGCGGTCGGATATCCGGACGAGGAGCTCACCCCGCGCGAGCCCCGGGAGCCGGGTACCGGCCTGGTCGAGTTGTAGCCACGGGATTTCGACGAGGAAAGGTGTCCATGAGCGCGAGCTCTCTGCACGAATCGGCGACCGAACTGCTCGAAATCTGGTCTCCGGCAACGGGTCCGGAGCAATCCCTGCGCCAGGCCATGCTCGCGTTCCTGGGCTCGGCTCCGCGCGGGTGCCTGCGCGAGCACGCCGCCGGACACATCACCGCCTCGGCGATGGTGTTCTCCCACGACGACCGTGCGGTGCTGTTGACCCTCCATCCGCGCGTCGGCCGCTGGATCCAGCTCGGCGGCCACTGCGAGGAATCCGACGACACCGTGCAGGCCGCCGCCCTGCGCGAGGCCGTCGAGGAATCGGGGATCCCCGACCTGACGATCGAACCGGGTCTGTACGGCGCTCAGGCCCACCCCATCACCTGCTCGCTCGGCCGCCCCACCCGTCACCTGGACCTGGTGTTCAGGATTCGAGCGCCGAAGGACGCAGTCCCGGTTCGCAGTTCGGAATCCACCGATCTGCGCTGGTGGCCCGTGGACGCCCTGCCCGACGATTCCGATCTGCTGTTGCGCTGACCATCTGTGTCGTCGACGCACCACGCTCGTTGAGCGGGTGCGTCGACGACACGATTTCCAGGCCCGGCGTCAGGCGGATACCAGGTCCTGCTTCTCGGAGGGGACCGTCGTGGACGACTCGGCCGGCTGTTCATCGGCCGGCGCCGATTCGTCGAAGGGCAACTCACGATTCAGCACCGAGCGCGCGCGGTCCGGATCGATGGTGCGGGTCCAGGTGGCGACCAAGACCGTGGCGACGGCGTTGCCGGAGAAGTTGGTGATCGCGCGGGCCTCGGACATGAACCTGTCGATGCCCACGATCAACCCGATGCCGCCGAGCAGGTCGGGACGATGGCTCTGCAGGCCGCCCGCGAGCGTGGCCAGTCCCGCGCCGGTCACTCCGGCCGCGCCCTTGGAGGCGACGACCATGAAGGCCAGCAGTCCGATCTGCGCGCCCATCGACATCGGCTTACCCGTCGCGTCGGCGATGAACAGGGACGACATGGTCAGGTAGATCGCGGTGCCGTCCAGGTTGAACGAATATCCGGTCGGCACGACGATGCCCACAGTGGACCGTTCCACACCCAGATGTTCCATCTTGGCGATCAGCCGCGGCAGCGCCGACTCCGAGGAGGAGGTGGAGAAGATCAGCAGATATTCGCGCGCCAGGTACCGGACCAGCCGGAAGATCGACACCCCGGCGGTGAGCCGCATCGTCGTGCCCAGCACGCCGAAGACGAAGATCAGACAGGTCAGATAGAACGCGAACATCAGTGCCGCAAGCTGTTTCACCGCGCCGAGTCCGGTGTCGGCCACCACGTTGGCGATCGCGCCGAACGCGCCGATCGGGGCGAGCCACAGAATCATGGACAGAATCCTGAACACCAGCTTCTGCACGAGCGACACACCGCGCAGGATCGGTTCACCCGAGCCGCCCATCGCCTGGATCGCGAAGCCCACCAGCAGCGCGATGAACAACGTCTGCAGCACGCTGCCCGCGGTCAAGGAGGACAGTAACGAGGTCGGGATGATGCCTTCCAGGAAATGCCAGGTACCGCCCGCGCCTTCGGCCTGCTTGGCGTAGGCCGCGGCCGCGGCGGCGTGCTGGTGGATGTTCAACCCACTGCCCGGATGCAGCAGATTGCCGACCCCCAGCCCGATCGCGAGCGCCACGGTCGAGGTGACCAGGAAGTAGGCGATGGCCATCCCGCCGATTCGGCCGACTCGCGCGGCCGCGCGCACCGAGCCGATACCCAGCACGATCGTGCAGAAGATGACCGGCGAGATCATCATCTTGATCAGATCGACGAATATGGTGCCCAGATTCCCCACCGATTTCCCGAATCCCGGTGCGAGCCATCCGGTCAGGACGCCGGCCACCACCGCCGCGATGACGGCGAGGTAGAGCCAGTGGGTGCGGTCGCGACGGTGCGACCCGGTCGAGTTGGTCATGGCGATCGTTGCCTCCGGTCCGGCGTGAGCTGGGCCACGCGTTCGTACAGCCGATCCTGGCGGCTACCGTGACGTCGGTCACCATTGCGTACATTTCGTTCACGGAGTGCGGTTCACGGGAGGTGTCGTGCGGGCGAGCGGCTGGGCCGGATTCCGGCGCGGCCGGGGAACGACCCTGGCCGGTCAGGTCTTCGTCGTGCAACTGGTCGTGCTGGTCGTGGTGATCACGGTCGGTTCCGCGCTGGCCGTCTGGCAGGTACGCCGCGAACAGGACGACGCGACGCGACAGCGAGTGATCGGCGTCGCCGTATCGATCGCGCAGTCTCCCGCGACGGTGGCGGCGGTGCGTACCCCGGACCCGACGCGGGAGCTACAGCCGGTAACCGAACGCATCAGGCGGCGCACCGGGGTCGATTTCATCGTCGTGATGGCTCCCGACCGCACCCGGTACACCCACACCGATCCCGCGAGGATCGGAAAGCCCTTCAGCGGCAACATCACTCGCGCGCTGAACGGTGAGACGTTCACCGAGACCTATACCGGATCGCTGGGTCCGTCCATCCGCTCGGTGACTCCTGTCCAGGATGACGGCGGTCGCGTCGTCGCGCTGGTCTCGGCGGGCGTGACCCGGTCCCGCATCGGTGATCAGGTCGCCGCGCAACTGCCGTTGATCCTGGGCGCGGCGGCGGCCGGACTGCTGCTCGCCGTGATCGGGGCGCTGCTGCTGCGCCGGCGCCTGCTGCGGCAGACCCACGGCCTGGGCCCCGGCGAGTTGCGTACCCTCTACGAACATCATGACGCGGTCCTGCATTCGATCCACGAGGGCCTGGTGGTGTTCGACCGGGACTCCGAGCGGGCCGCGGTGGTGAACGACCAGGCCCGGCGGCTGCTCGAACTCCCGGACGGGCCGGTGCGCCGCACCGATCTGCCGGTGTCGCTGCGCAGGCTCGACGCGAGCGTGGTGCGCGACGAGATGCATGTGACCGCCGGGCGGGTGCTGGTGGTGAATCAAGACCTGGTCACCTGGTCGGGCCGCAGCCTCGGCACTGTGCTCACGATCCGCGATCACACCGAATTGCGGGACATCATGGGCGAGCTGGATTCGGCCCGCGGATTGGCCGCCGCGCTGCGCGCCCAGGCGCACGAGGCCGCCAACCGGCTGCACGCGGTGATCACCCTGGTGGAGCTGGGACATTTCGGGGAGGCCGTGGAATTCGCGACCGCGGAGCTGCGCCTGTCCCAGGCCCTCATCGACCGCCTGACCGAGGCGGTGCGCGAACCCGCGCTGGCGGCGCTGTTGCTCGGCAAGGTGGATCAGGCGATGGAGCGCGGTGTAGAGCTCACCGTCGCGCAGGACACCGCGCTCGACTCCACCGCGCCCCTGAGCGCGCACGACATGATCACCCTGGTCGGCAACCTCATCGACAACGCGCTGGACGCTGTCGCCCGGGACGCCGACGCCTGGGTGGAGGTCACCGTGCGCGAACAGGACTCGGAACTGTTCGTGCGAGTCGCCGACAGCGGTCCCGGCATGTCGCGGGAGGCGTTCGCGCACGCCGTGGAACGCGGTTATTCGACCAAATCCGATCATCACGGGCTCGGGCTCGCTCTGGTGTCGCGGCTGGTGGCGCGTCACGGCGGCGTGCTGAGCGCGGAGCGGACTCCCGAATCTGCTGTCGTGGTGAGGATTCCGCGATGATCCGGGTGCTGATCGTGGAGGACGATGCGCGCATCGCCCAGGCACACCACTCCTATGTGCGCCGGGTGCCCGGTTTCGCGCCGGTCGGTATCGCCCACACCGGCCGGGACGCGATTCGCGGGGCGACCCGGGCCGTGGCCGAGGGCGAGCCGATCGATCTGGTGTTGCTGGATATCGGGCTGCCCGATATCGGCGGCCTCGAGGTGACCGCGGCACTGGCCCGGCTGAGTCCGCGCCCGGACGTCATCGCCATCACCTCGGCCCGGGATCTGGCGATGGTGCGCGCCGCCGTCTCCCACGGCGTGGCGCTGTATCTCCTCAAACCCTTTCCGTTCGCGGCTTTCCGGGACAAGCTCGAGCGCTATCTGGAATTCCGGGCGGCGCTGTCCGCCGAGGAGTCGGCACTGACCCAGCACGACATCGATCGTGCGCTGGGCGCGCTGCGCACCCCGGACCCGAAGGCATCCGTGCCGAAAGGTATGTCCCCGCCGACGCTCGAGCAGATATCGCGGGCGATCCGCGCGGCGCCCCAGGGCCTTTCCGCCACTGCCGCCGGGCGCGAGGTCGGCGTCTCGCGGGTGACGGCCTGGCGTTATCTCGAGCAATTGGCCGAAGCGGGCGCGGTCGAGCGGCGGACCGACTACGGCCGCGCGGGACGCCCGCAGGTACGGTACGTCTGGCGACGATGAGGTGCGGGACGGCGCATTCCGGGTTCACCTCGTTCGGCTCGCGGTCGGCGGGCGCTGCGGACCTGCCCGGAAAGGTCCGGACGGGCCGGTCGGCTCATGTGCCTCTCGGCGGGCATCCGGCGGGACGGCGTCGAATGTGGTATTCCTGGCGGCGGGCAGTGGTAACGGTGGTGTGACGTCGGTTCGGGCGGTTCGTTACGACCGGCTCGGATTTATCCCAATTGTGTTGTGTTGTATAACATTTGCGTCGACTCGCCCGGCGTGTGCCGCTGAGCCGAGGCTGACGATCTGCAAGGCTCGAACGAGAGGATGACGCATCGTGGAAGGGCGGGCGCCGTTGTTTGCCTGTCGTATGCGGTGATCGCCGGGACATGAGGAATGGATCGAGAATGGACCGGATCGTATGTAACGGTCGCCACTTACAGGCCCGGAAACTGTGTGTAACGGTCCTAATGTCTGTACCTATCTACTGGCATCAGTTCCAGAGAATCAATTAGCGGGGCAAACGTGCAATCGGTTGGCAATCGCTCGGGTCGGCCCGACCCCAAGCGATACCTGTGGGTGCTCGGGCTGATCGCGCCCGGATGCGCCCTGTTGCCGTCACAGTTGGTGCTGCACACCGGATTGCGGGTGTTCTGGTGGATCGGGCCGATCATCGTGCTGATCGCCATTCCGGTGCTGGACTGGATCGTCGGCGAGGACGGCACCAATCCGCGCGATGAGGACTACGAGGTCCTGTCCAAGGACCGCTACTACCGCTGGTGCACCTATATGTTCCTGCCGATTCAGCTGTTCGGGCTGGGGATCGCGGCATATCTGTGGGCTCGCGACGAGCTGAGCGTCCTGGACAAGATCGGGCTGGCGACCACATTGGGGTTGGTCAGCGGGATCGGCATCAACGCGGCGCACGAGCTGGGGCATCGGGTCGAACGTTCCGAGCGGTGGCTGGCGAAGGTCGCGCTGGCACAGTCCGGTTACGGCCACTTCTACGTCGAGCACAACAAGGGGCATCACGCCCGGGTGGCCACCCCGGAGGATCCCGCCAGCGCCCGGCTGGGGGAGTCGCTGTGGGAATTTCTGCCGCGCAGTGTGCTCGGCGGTTTCCGTTCGGCCGTGCACATCGAACAGGAACGTCTGCAGCGCAAGGGACTGGGCTGGTGGAGTTGGCAGAACAACATCCTGCAGGCCTGGGCGATAACGCTGCTGCTGTATCTCGGCCTGCTCGCCGCGTTCGGCCCGGAGATGCTGCCGTACCTGTTCCTGCAGGCGGTGATCGGGGCCGGGCTGCTGGAGACGGTCAATTATGTCGAGCACTACGGTCTGCTGCGTGGTAAGCGGCCGAACGGGACGTGGGCCCGCTGTTCGGCCGCCGACAGCTGGAACAGCGACCGGCTGGTCACCAACATCTTCCTGTTCCACCTGCAGCGGCACAGCGACCACCACGCCAATCCGGGCCGCCGGTACCAGACGCTGCGCAGCTCCCTGGAGGCTCCGCAGCTGCCCGCGGGCTACGCGGGGATGATCCTGCTGGCCGCGGTGCCGCCGCTGTGGCGGCACGTGATGGATCCGAAGGTGTTGGCGCACTACGGCGGTGACGTCGGCCGGGCCAATATCGCCCCGCGCAAACGGGAGCGCATCCTGGCCGCTCACGAAGGCCGCGCGGCCGCCGCCTGAGGTGCGCGCCCGCGATCATTTCGCTGGTGAACGACCGTGCGTACCGTGTACGCAGGATTCGTACTAGTCTCTTCTGCGTACACGCCGACCAGGAGAGGCAGATGACGACCGCAGTGAGCAGCATGATGACTGCCGACAGCCGCAACGGGATCGATTACAAGGTCGCGGACCTGTCGCTGGCCGAATTCGGCCGTAAGGAGATTCGACTCGCCGAGCACGAGATGCCCGGCCTGATGGCACTGCGTCGCGAATACGCGGAGGTGCAGCCGCTGAAGGGTGCGCGCATCTCCGGGTCGCTGCACATGACGGTGCAGACCGCGGTGCTGATCGAGACGCTGGTATCGCTCGGCGCGCAGGTGCGCTGGGCTTCGTGCAATATCTTCTCCACCCAGGATCACGCGGCCGCCGCCGTGGTCATCGGTCCGCACGGCACCGTCGACGAGCCGCAGGGCGTGCCGGTGTTCGCGTGGAAGGGCGAGACGCTCGAGGAGTACTGGTGGGCCGCGGAGCAGATGCTCACCTGGCCTTCGGTCAATGGAAACAGTGAGCCAGCCAATATGATTCTGGACGACGGTGGCGACGCGACCATGCTCGTACTGCGCGGCGCGCAGTTCGAGAAGGCGGGCGTGGTTCCGCCGGCCGACGAGGAGCATTCGGCCGAGTTCACCGTGTTCCTGAACCTGTTGCGCGAGCGGTTCGAGAGCGAGAAGAACAAGTGGGGCGTCATCGCGGACAGCGTGCGCGGCGTCACCGAGGAGACCACCACCGGCGTGCTGCGGCTGTATCAGTTCGCCGCCGCGGGTGAGCTGGTGTTCCCGGCGATCAACGTCAACGACTCGGTCACCAAGTCCAAGTTCGACAACAAGTACGGCACCCGTCACTCGCTGATCGACGGCATCAACCGCGGCACCGATGTGCTCATCGGCGGTAAGAAGGTGCTGATCTGCGGTTACGGCGACGTCGGCAAGGGTTGCGCGGAGTCGCTGGCCGGCCAGGGCGCGCGCGTGCAGGTCACCGAGATCGACCCGATCAACGCGCTGCAGGCGCTGATGGACGGTTTCGACGTGGTCACCGTGGAGGATGCGATCGGCCAGGCCGATATCGTCATCACCTCCACGGGCAACAAGGACATCATCCTGCTCGACCACATGAAGGCCATGAAGGACCAGGCCATCCTGGGCAATATCGGCCACTTCGACAACGAGATCGATATGGCCGCCCTGGAGCGCTCGGGCGCGACCCGCCTGAACATCAAGCCGCAGGTCGACCAGTGGACGTTCGGCGATTCGGGCAAGTCCATCATCGTGCTGTCCGAGGGCCGTCTGCTGAACCTGGGCAACGCCACCGGCCACCCCTCGTTCGTCATGTCGAACAGCTTCTCCAACCAGGTCATCGCCCAGATCGAGCTGTGGACCAAGCCCGAGCAGTACGACAACGAGGTCTACCGCCTGCCCAAGCACCTGGACGAGAAGGTGGCCCGCATCCACGTAGAGGCTCTCGGCGGTCACCTGACCAAGCTCACCAAGGACCAGGCCGAATACATCGGCGTCGACGTGGAGGGCCCGTACAAGCCCGAGCACTACCGCTACTGAGCCATTGGCCTCCGCTTCGCTGCGGCGGGGTTTTCGGCGCTGTAAGGCTCGTCGTTCAGCCCTCGAGACTCGGCCTTCGGCCATGCGCTTCGAGGGCTGAACGACGAGCCCGCGCCGAAAACCTTGGGGTTGGTGTTGCTGAGCCTTTCGCTTCGCGGGCGACTCCCAGCGGGACGGAGACGCTTCGCCGCTGGGCGGGTTGGTGGTGGGCAGGTTGATATGTCAGTCCATTCGGGAGTTTGGGGTGGCCGAGGCAGCCTGCATGCGGCGAGGCTGCGCCGCTGGCGCGGTTGTGCTGTGGTTATCCGAGCCTGTTGTGTGGTCGTTGTGTCGCAGCGCCCGGATAGGATCGACTCGTAGTCCAGCTATCGCCGGGAGCGCACGTTGTCCGTACTGCTCGATTTGGCGCGGGAAGACCCGCAAGAAGCACGACCGTGCTGATGTGGTCACGGTGGTCGCAGCGCCCATAACGATCAAGATCGAGTGGGAGCGGCCGGACGAGCTGACCCGCTGAGGCGCTTGGCGTGGGGCGCGGATCTTCCGGCGGACAGGCGGGGTAACCTGCTGCGCATGGGTGTTCTGGTGGCGATGGAGGGCCTGGATGGGGCCGGAAAACGCACGCTCATCGATGCGGTGGTCGGTGAGTTGACCGGGCGCGGGGTTCGGGTGGGCACTATGGCCTTTCCGCGGTACGGGAAATCGGTGCACGCGGATTTGGCGGCGGAGGCGTTGCGGGGGCGGCACGGTGACGTCGCCGCGTCGGTGAACGCGATGGCTTTGTTGTTCGCGCTCGATCGGGCCGGGGCGCGCGAGGAGTTGTCGAAATTGTTGGCGGACAACGATATCGTGCTGCTCGATCGGTACGTCGCCTCGAATATCGCCTACAGCGCGGCCCGGACCGGGCAATCTGTGGACGGTGAGATCGCCACCTGGATCGAGGAATTGGAGTTCGGTCGCTTCGAACTGCCTGTGCCCGACGAACATGTGCTGCTCGCCGTGCCGGTCGAGCTCGCCGTCGAACGTGCCCGCCGTCGCGGTGAAATCGACGGCGCCCGCGCCCTGGATGCGTACGAGCGCGACAAAGGGCTGCAGGAACGCACCGGCGAGGTCTATCGTGTGATGGCCGAAACGCACTGGCACGGTCCGTGGTGGCGCCACACACCGCACGAAGATCCGGCGACGCTGACCGCGCGTCTGTCGAAAATTATTGCCCGATAGGGTTGGATGGGCGTCGGATACGTACCAGTGTTGGCGTGGTTGCCCGTCCCGAGCCGGAGAGATGACACCATAGTAGTTATGAAGCCGAAGATTCTGGTCGTCGACGATGATATGGCGCTCGCGGAGATGCTCACGATCGTCTTGCGCGGCGAGGGTTTCGACCCTCACACCGTCGGCGACGGCACGCAGGCGCTCACCGCGGTCCGGGAGCTACGCCCGGATCTGGTGTTGCTGGATCTGATGCTGCCCGGCATGAACGGCATCGACGTATGCCGTGTGTTGCGGGCCGATTCCGGCGTGCCGATCGTCATGCTGACGGCGAAGACCGACACGGTCGACGTCGTGCTGGGGTTGGAGTCCGGTGCGGACGACTACATCGTCAAGCCCTTCAAGCCGAAGGAGCTCGTCGCCCGGGTGCGCGCCCGGCTGCGGCGCACCGAGGAGGAGCCCGCGGAGCTGCTCTCCATCGCCGACATCGTCATCGATGTCCCGGCGCACAAGGTCACCCGGGCCGGGCAGCAGATCTCGCTGACCCCGCTCGAATTCGACCTGCTGGTGGCGCTGGCCCGCAAGCCGCGTCAGGTGTTCACCCGTGAGGTTCTCCTGGAGCAGGTCTGGGGTTACCGGCACGCGGCCGACACCCGCCTGGTCAACGTGCATGTGCAGCGTTTGCGGGCCAAGGTCGAGAAGGATCCGGAGAACCCCGAGATCGTCCTGACCGTCCGCGGTGTGGGTTACAAGGCCGGACCGCCGTGATCGATCGCTCCAGAAACCGCATCGAGCGGTTGCTGGCAGCGATGGTGGCGTGGTTCAAATCCGTCGGCGAGTCGCTGGGACACGTGTGGCGGCGTTCGCTCCAATTGCGTGTCGTCGTATCCACGCTCACCCTGTCGCTGATCGTGATCACCATTCTCGGGGTGGTACTGACCAGTCAGATCACCGACCGACTCCTCGACGGCAAGATCGCCGCGGCCGTCGAGGAAATGGGTCGTGCTCGGGCGACGGTGGAGAATCAGCTGGCGGGTGCGCATGATCCGGGCACCCAGCTGACCAGTCTGCAGGCCGCGCGCAACGCGCTGTCGAGCGGTAACAGCGGCCAGGCCGGCGGCACGGCGGGCAATTTCAATTCCGCGCTGGAGATGGTCGGCGAGAATATGCAGGACATCTCGGTCGGGCCGGTGCAGGAGGTGCCGGGCGAGCTGCGCCGATTCGTCCAGCAGAATCAGGTCAGCTATCAGTTCGCCACGGTGTCGGACCCGGACGGTTATCGCGGCCGGGCGCTGGTGATCGGCAGCCCCAGCACACAGGTGCCGACGCTCGAGGTCTATCTGATCTTCCCGCTGACCAACGAGGACCGCAGCCTCGGGCTGATGCGCGGAACCATGTTCATCGGCGGCGCCGTACTGCTGGTGCTGCTCGCGGCGATCACCGCCCTGGTGACCAGGCAAGTCGTGCTGCCGATCCGGTCGGCGGCCCGGATCGCGGGCCGATTCGCCGACGGGCGGCTCCGGGAACGCATGCTCGTACGGGGTGAGGACGATATGGCGAAGCTGGCCATATCGTTCAACGCGATGGCCGAAAGCCTGTCGAACCAGATCACCCAGCTGGAGGAATTCGGTAATCTGCAGCGCCGCTTCACCTCCGACGTCAGCCACGAGCTGCGCACGCCACTGACGACCGTGCGCATGGCCGCGGATCTGATTCACGGTTCCAGTGACGAACTGGATCCCGCGCTGGCCCGCAGCGCCGAGCTGCTGGTCACCGAGCTGGACCGATTCGAGGGTCTGCTCAACGATCTGCTGGAGATCAGCCGTCACGATGCCGGCGTGGCCGAATTGCAGGTCGAATCGCTGGACGTGCGGATGTGTGCGCGGGCGGCGATCTCCACGGTGCGGCATCTGGCCAAGGAATCCAGCGTCGAGCTGGTCGTGGATCTACCGGAGGAGCCGCTGGTCGCCGAGGTCGATCCGCGACGCGTGGAACGGGTGCTGCGCAACCTGCTCGCCAACGCCATCGACCACAGCGAGGGCAAACCGGTGTTGATCCGGATGCGCGGCGACGTCGAGGCCAATGCCGTCGGCATCGTGGTGCGCGATCAGGGCGTCGGCTTGCGGCCGGGCGAGGAGAAGCTGGTGTTCAACCGGTTCTGGCGCTCGGATCCCTCGCGGATGCGGCGTTCGGGCGGGACCGGTCTGGGCCTGTCGATCAGCGTCGAGGATGCGAATCTGCACGACGGCAAGCTCGAGGCATGGGGTGAACTCGGCGTCGGCGCCAGCTTCCGGCTGACCTTGCCGCTGGTGCGCGGGCGCAAACTCGGGCCGAGCCCGTTGTCCCTGGAGCCGCCCAGGCGGCGCGGCGGACCGCCCGAACTGCCCGCCGCGCCATCGGATTCGGCGCAGAAGGAGCCGGGCGCAGACGAGGTCGCCCCTGCTTCGTCCGAGGCCGTGGCGTGGGCGGAAACCGCCTCTGAAACCGCCGCTGAAACCGATTCGGCTGCAAGCGAGGCGAATACGCCGGCCATCGAGACGGATTCCGTTGTGATCGAAGCGGATGCACCCGTTACCGAGGAGGAGCTGTCCGCCGCCGAGGCGGAAATGTCCGAGGTCGAGCCGAGCACGGGCGGAGCGAGTGTCGAGGTCGTGCCGGCAGACGAGTCCGAGGGCGAGAGCGGTTCGCCCGCAGCCGGGACGGATACGCCTGCGGGCGATGCGGATTCCGCAGCGGCGGGGACGGACGTACCCGGGCCCGCCGCGGCCGATGCGTCCGTATCCGAGGTGATTGCGCCGGTGGCGGAGAAGAAGTCCGCCGCGGCGGAAGGGGCGGCGGACTCGTCCGGTGATGAGTCGAATGTGGCTGGGGCGAGCCAGGATTCGGATGAGCGGCCGTCGCAGGGGGCCGGTGGGAGCTCGGGGGCGGGGGAGAAGACCGTACTGAGCGATACCGGAGACGGAACGAAATGAGTCGAGGTTCTCGCACCTGGCAGCGGGCCGGGGTGAGCCGATTACGTGTGGTGATCGGTCAGCTACTGGTATCGGTACTGGCGCTGAGCGGCTGTGCGAATCTGCCCGATTCCTCGGCGCCGCAGGCATTGGGGACCATCGATCACGCGCCCACCAGCGCCGGTCCCGTCACGCCGGTCGCGGGGCACGACCCGGATCTGCTGGTGCGCAATTTCCTGACCGCGACCGCGAATCCGGCCGACCGGCATCAGCAGGCGCGGGAGTATCTGTCCCCGACCGCGGCGTTGAACTGGGACGACAGCGCCGGGACCGCGATCGTGGAGTCGCCGGATACGCTGCGCGAATCCCTCACGGGCGATACCGCCACCTATCGGATTCGGGCGCGCAAACTCGGCGAGCTGGGCGCGGACGGGTCGTTCCGGGCCCAGGACAATACCTACGAGACCAGGGTCGAGCTGACCAAGGTCCGCGACGAGTGGCGGATCAACCAGGTGGAACCGGGCGTCGTCGTGGACAGCGACGCGTTCCACAAGGCTTATCACCGCTATTCGCTGTACTTCGCGAACAGCGCCGGCACCAGCATGGTTCCGGATCTGCGCTGGGTCGCCACGGGTAAGGATCAGCTCACACAGTGGTTGCTCGCGTTGCTGTCCGAAGGGGCACAGCCATCTCTGGCGCCCGCCGTGCGCAATGTGCTGGCCGCGCCGATCAGTTTGCGTGGGGGCATCACCAAGGCCAATGGTGCCGCCGACGGGGTGGGTGTGGGCCTGGGCGGGGTGCGGATCGACTTCGCGGGCGCCTCGACGCTCGATGCGCGAAGTAGGGAGCTACTGGCCGCGCAGGTGGTGCTGACGCTCGCGTGGGCGGAGATCCTCGGTCCGTACGTCCTGCTCGCTGACGGCAAGCCGCTCGACGACCGGTACGCGAGCACCGGCTGGTCGCTGGACGATGTCAATGCGTTGAATCCGAGGGCGCCCACCGCCGATCGCACGGGTCTGCATGCCCTGCGGGACGGCACGCTGGTCACGGTGGACACCGCCAAGGGGCGCAGCACTCCCACCCCCGGATATTTCGGTACCACGCACAATTTGCAGTCGGTCGGATTATCCGATGACGGGCAGTTGGTCGCCGCGGTCGCCGACAGCGGCGAGCCCGCGCCCAAGCCCAGGCATACCCTGGTGATCGGCAGTTACGACGGCTCCACCACCTTCTCGGTGGTCCAGGGCGACACCTTCACCCGCCCGTCTTGGACATCCGACGGCGGGGCGGTGTGGACCGTCATCGACGGCACCAGGGTCGTCCGGGTGGTTCACGATCGCGCCACCGGCAATGTTTCGCGGCAAGACGTCGACAGTTCCACGCTGACGATAGCCGAGCCGAACAGCACCGATCCCGTGCCACGTCTGCCCATCACCGATCTGCGCCTCTCCCGCGACGGCGCTCGTGCCGCGATCATCGCCGGGGGCAAGGTGTACGTCGCGATCGTGGTTGTGCGTCCGGACGGCAAATACGCGCTGGTTTCGCCGCAACCGGTCGCGGTCGATCTGAGTACCACCGCGGTGTCCATCGACTGGTCCAGCCCCGAAACGCTGGTCGTGGCTCGGGAGGGCGATGTGAACCCGGTGCAGTCGGTATACATCGACGGTTCGGAGCTGAACCCGTTGTCGAGCCAGAATCTGACACCACCCGTACGGTTGGTCAGCGTCGCTTCGAACACGTTTTACGTCGCGGATTCGCGTGCCATGATGCAACTGCAGTCCGACCAGCCCAGCAGGGAACGGTTCTGGCGCGAGGTGCAAGGGTTGGGCGCCAATGTGGTACCTGTATTGCCCGGCTGAATGTCGAAACGCGGCCGATCTTCTTCGGCGAATGGCCGAAGGGATTCGAGACACCGACGATCTCCTTGAAGGTCGGACCCTTCAAGGAGATCGATCGGTTCATAGCGGTAGTCGATCAGTTGCGGATGTGGACCTTCAACCCGCGTTCATCTCGTCCAGAGACAGAACCGACTACCTCGGAACCCACACCCACTCTCCCGTTCCGTTCTTCAGGCAAATCCAATAATTGGGCGGGGGGCCTTGGGTGGTGACCTCCAGGCCTTCCTTGTCCGGGCCGCAGAACTGGAGCGGGAACGTCGTGACGACTGCCGGGCGAGCGGCAGCAAGCGCCGGTGTGACCAGCGCGATAGTTGATGCGCCCGCAGCGAGCGCGATGGCCAGCACGCGAGTGACCGTAGTTCGGTTGAGCAGGTTGCGCATTCTGAATTCCCTTCCCGGAATGGATATTTGGGAAGGATCCAGCCTCCCCCCTACGCCGCGAATCCTACAGGCATGTGTCCAGAACCGCCTGCCCCGCTAGCTCGCGAGGTACCGGGCCGCGGCACGAATCCGACTCCCGGTGCTGCCCGAATGGTCGAAAGCCGAATAGCAACACCGCATGTGGACGTACCTGGTTCTGCCGGAATCGAGGAATCGGCATCGGGCGATTGCGCCCACCGGCGCGGATGTCCGGTCCGGCCACCGGTTTTGGTACCAGGCATTCCGCGATGTCCATGCCTGCGTCGGATCGCCTCGCCCGCACCCGTTGCACATGGGCGAACGCCGAGCCTGTTGGCGATGCCCGAGATGCCCGGCACACTGGGCCGATGCGGATGCTGCTGGATCTGATCCTGCCGCGAACGTGCGGGGGATGTGGGGCCCACGGGGATGTGTGGTGCGCCGGATGCGCGCGGAGTCTGTCCGGTACGCCGGTGCGGGTGCGTCCCCGCACCGATCCGGGTGTGCCGTGCTGGGCGCTGGGCGGGTATGCCGGCGCGGCGCGCCGGGCGGTGATCGCAGTCAAGGAGCATGGACGCCGGGATCTGGCGGCGCCGTTGGGGTTGGCATTGGCCGGGGGACTGGCTACACTTCGTGATCCACGACGGTCGCTGGTCCTTGTTCCGGCACCGACCAAACGGTCGGCCGCGCGCCGTCGCGGGGGCGATCCGGTGGCCCGGGTGGCCCGGATCGCTGCGGGTTTGCTGCCTGATTGCGGGGTGGCTTCGGCGCTGCGAATGCACCGTGCGGTACGGGATTCGGTGGGGCTGGGCCCGAGGGAGCGCAGAGCCAATCTCCAGGGGCGGATCACGGCCCGCGCCGGGCCGTTGCGTGCTGCCCTGTCGGCGATGAATGCCGAGGTAGTGCTGGTTGACGACGTCCTCACGACGGGAGCGACGGCGGGCGAGTCGGTTCGTGCGCTGGCGGCCGCGGGCATCGGGGTACGGGCTGTCATGGTGACTTGCGCCGTATGAGCGGGCGAAATTTGCGTGAATACTGGCGGACTAGTCGCTGGCGTAATAGCGTGGCGATCAGAGCGATCTGACACCCCGATACCAGAGGTTGGAGGTGGCGCCTCGAGCGACTTTCGTGTCGAGTTCTCCGGTGTGCGCAACCAGTTTCGCGAGCGCCGCCTGTGTCAGCTGATCGCCTGCCGCACACACCTCTCGACACGAGTTGAACCCGCCGCACACGACTCGTGTGTGTGGCCAGATCCGGGAGGTACGCGTGACGACTTCACGACCTTCAGTGAAAGAAGCAGACGCCTCGGCCCGCTTCGGCGCGACAGCTGATTCCACCGCTTTCGACCGAGCCGAACCCGAGACGCAGCCCAAAGTCCCCAGTGCCGACGTCGTGGTGAAGGGCCGCAACGTCGAGGTTCCCGATCATTTCCGAATTCACGTGGCGGACAGACTCTCCCGGCTCGAGCGTTTCGACCCGTCGATCTACCTGTTCGACGTGGAGCTGTTCCACGAACGCAATCGCAGACAGCGCAAGAGTTGCCAGCGCCTCGAGATCACCGCACGCGGCAAGGGGCCGATCGTGCGCGCGGAAGCGTGTGCGGACAGCTTCTACGCTGCCCTGGAACAGGCGGCGGAAAAGCTGGAGAGTCGTCTGCGGCGCAGCAAGGACCGTCGTCGGGTGCACTACGGCGAGAAGACCCCGGTCTCGGTGGCCGAGGCGACCGCGGACCTCGTCGATGAATCGCTGAGCCGCGCCGCCGTGAACGGCGCCCCGGCGCGCGATCAGGAGGTGGAGGCTGATTACGCCGGTCCCGGCCATATCGTGCGGACCAAGGTGCACTCCGCGGCCCCGATGTCCGTGGACGACGCGCTCTATCAGATGGAGCTCGTCGGCCACGATTTCTTCCTGTTCCACGACCGAGAATCCGACCGTCCCTCGGTGGTGTACCGCCGTCACGCCTTCGACTACGGCCTGATCAGACTGGCTTAGCAGGATTCGCGCCACTCCGGGGCCGACGGCATCGAGTCGTCGGCCCCTCGGCATGTCGGTCGGCGAGCGGGTGTAGGCCGACAGGCAGGGTCAGCTGGGGAATCTCTCCCAGTGCACGGCCTCGCTCAGCGGTCGGCGTTCGCGCCAGCCGAACCTCTCGAGATCGGGCGTCTCCTGGAACTCGTGTACCGGGCCCACGCACAACCAGGCGACCGGGCGGATGCCGGGCGGCAGGTGCATCAGATCGGTGAGGAAGGGGGCGTCGTAGAAGCTGACCCAGCCGACGCCCACCCCTTCGGCGGTCGCGGCGAGCCACATGTTCTGGATCGCGAGAATGGTCGAGTAGAGCCCGGTTTCGGGCACGGTGGCCCGGCCCAGGATGTGCGGGCCGCCCCGGCTGTCGTCGTGGGTCACCACGATGCCGGTGCCGCTCTCGGTGATGCCCTCGATCTTGATCGGTTCGAAGGTCCGGGCCCGTTCGGGCGGCAGCGATTCACCGAACTCGATGCGCTTGTCCGCGACATGCGCGGCGAAGCGCGTCAGCGTGGCCGGGTCGCGCACGACGATGAAATCCCACGGCTGCGAATTGCCGACGCTCGGCGCGCGGTGTGCCGCATCGAGGATCCGCAGCAGGGTGGCGTCGTCCAGGAGTTCGCCGGTGAATTCGGCGCGCACATCGCGCCGCCGCCGGATCACTTCGTAAATGTCGTGCTCAGTAACCACACCATCGCCAATCTTGCCCGCATCCGACCGAATCGGCACCAGTCAACCAGAGCAAAATAATCAGGCAGCGTCGAACCCTTGCCCGAGGCGCCTGTGCCGGTAGACGAACGCACCCCGGCCGATGTCGGACGGGGTGCGTTCGAATTCTCGCAGCGGCGGCGTCAGCCGATCGGCACGGCGCGCCTTGCCTCCGCGATGCGCTTGCGGCCCTGCTTCAGGGCGGTGCGCAGGCCACGGCGGCGTCCGGTGACCGGATCGATGTCGGGAGCACCGCCGAAGGCGCGTTCGGACCTGGTCTCGGGTGCGTCGTCGGTGGAACGACGCAGGTATTTGTTCGGCAGCGAGAGCTTGATGATGGTGCGCCACGCCTTGCCGTACTGCACCGGCATCGAACCGGTGGTGTAGGGCAGATCGTACTTATCGCACAGCGCACGCACTCGCACCGCGATCGAGGCGAGCCGGTTGCTCGGCAGATCCGGGAACAGGTGGTGCTCGATCTGGTGCGAGAGGTTGCCGGTCATGAAATGCAACACGCGGCCACCGGAGATATTGGCGCTGCCCAACATCTGGCGCAGGTACCACTCGCCCTGGGTCTCGCCGTCGATATCGGCCTTGGTGAATTTCTCGGCGCCGTCGGGGAAGTGGCCGCAGAAGATCACCGCGTTGGTCCACACATTGCGGATGATGTTGGCCGCGACGTTGGCCGAGAGCGTGGTCAGGAATGCCGGACCGGTCAGCAGCGGGAAGATCGCATAATCCTTGGCGACCTGCTTGCCGATCTTCTTCAGCACCAGGCGGCGGTCCTCTTCGAACTGCTTGCGCTCCGGGCTGTCGGGTGCCCATTTCTTCTTGGCGACCTTGCCCAGTTCCAGATGCTGAATCGCCACACCGTATTCGAAGAACATCTGCAGCAGCAGGTTGTACACCGGCTGGCCGAGATAGAACGGAGACCAGCGCTGATCGCGCGTGACGCGCAGCAGGCCGTAGCCGATGTCATCGTCCATACCCAGGACATTGGTGTACTTGTGGTGCAGGAAATTGTGCGTGATCTTCCAGTGTTCGGACGGGCCGACGTTGTCCCACTCCCACGACGCGGAGTGGATTTCCGGATCGTTCATCCAGTCCCACTGGCCGTGCATGACGTTGTGCCCGATTTCCATGTTCTCGATGATCTTGGCCGTGCTCAGCAGAGCGACGCCGGCCAGCCATGCGGGCGGGAGAAAACTCGCGAACAGCACCGCACGCCCGCTGATCTCGAGCGCGCGCTGGAGCCGGATCACATTGCGGATGTAGCGGGCATCGCGCTGTCCACGGGAGGCTTCGATTTCACGCCGGATGGTATCCAGCTCGACACCGATCGCTTCTACGTCCTCCGGGGTGAGGTGCGCGTATTCCTTGACATCCGAGATCGCCATGCTGGTTACACTACCGTAGGTTACGGCTCCGTAGGTTATCTCCGGATCGATTCACAACTGTGGCGTACGCCGCATTGTGAATGTGACCAGGATATGCCTATCGAACCTGCCGCGACCGCTGGCGGCGACGCACCCGCCACAGCGCCCGCTCCCGCAACGCCCGTCGCCGCAACTGCTGCTGTTCCTCGCGCGCCTTGTCCTGCAGCGCCTGGGTGGCCTCCCGCAACGCCTGCTGTTCCTGCCGGGCCTTTTCCTGCAGGGCCAGCTTGGCCTCACGCAGGGCCTCTTTCTCCTGGCGGGCCCGCTCGCGCAATGCCACCTTCGCCTCGGCCATCGCCGATCGCAGACCGCGACGCTCGCCCGTCTCGGGATCGACGAGGGTTTCGGCGCTCGGCCAGTGCAGGGACAAGGCGGCGAATCTGCGCTCGGACGAGGTTTCCGGTGCGTCGTCCGCGGTGCGGCGCAGATACCGGTCCGGCAGTGCCAGCTTGTGAATGGTCCGGAATGCAAGCAGATACTGTTTGCCCAGCGAGCCGGTCGTATAGGGCAGATCGTATTTGTCGCAGAGTTCGCGTACCTGCGCCGAGATCTCCGGATAGCGGCTGCTGGGAATGTCCGGGAACAGATGATGCTCGATCTGGTAGCAGAGATTGCCGCTCATGAACGCCATTGCCGGGCCCGCGGTGAAATTCGCGCTGCCCAGCATCTGCCGCAGATACCATTCGCCGCGGGTCTCGTTGTCGAACTGCTCCTCGGTGAATTTCTCCGCGCCGTCCGGGAAGTGACCGCAGAAGATCACCGCGTACGCCCACAGGTTGCGAATCAGATTCGCGGTCGCATTCGCTTGCAGGGTGCGTTTCCATCCCCGGCCGGTCAGCGCGGGATGGATCACGAAATCCTTGGCGACCTGTCGGCCGGCCTTGCGTGCGAACGCCTTGTTCGGCTCGGAGAGCAACTGCATGGGCGGGACGCCCAGCTGATCTTTCTCCGCCCCCAAATCGTGCAGGGCGATACCCCATTCGAAAGTGGCGGCCAGCAGCAGATTCGCCAGCGGCTGGATGAGATGGATCGGACGCCACTGCTCATCGCGGGTCATCCGCAGGATGCCGAAACCCAGATCGTCGTCGCGGCCCAGCACATTGGTGTAGGTGTGGTGGGAATAGTTGTGCGCGCGCTTCCACTGCCCGGAGGTGCCCGTCATATCCCACTCCCAGGTGGTGGAGTGGATCTCCGGGTCGTTCATCCAGTCCCACTGCCCGTGGCTGATGTTGTGCCCGAGTTCCATGTTCTCGATGATCTTGGCAATCGCCAGCATGGCCGTACCGGCCAGCCACGCCGTGCGCCGCCTACCGGCGAACAGTGTGACTCGTCCCGCGGCCTCCAGGATGCGCTGCGCGCGAATCGACCGCCGGATGTACTTCGCGTCGTTCTCGCCCAGCGATGATTCGACGGTGCGCCGGATAGCGTCGAGCTCCTGTCCGAGGGTCTCGATATCCGTCTCGGTCAGATGGGCGAACGCCTTGATGTCGGTGATTGCCACTGTGCTGGGTTGCCTCGCTTCGCTGAGCGCGTCGTGGATGGGAGTGATAGCGGGACGCGCTGCAATGGGATGTCGTCACCGAGGATATCGGGTTTTGGTGAATAGTGTTTATACGTCGAGTGTGCAGTCGCCCGCCGCTGCGGAAATACAAGTCTGGATTTTCTCCCCGGCCTGGTGCTCGGTGCCGTTGCGCAGATCGCGGGCGTGGCCGTCGGTAATGGTGACCACACAGGTCTGGCAGATGCCCATCCGGCAGCCGAACGGCATCCGCACACCGGCGTCCTCACCGGCTTGCATCAGGGTGGTGGCACCGTCGACCGCGACGGTGCGACCGGTGCGCGCGAAGGTGACCGTGCCGCCCTCGCCGACCGCGGACCGTGCCACCTCGAACCGTTCGACGTGCAGATTATCGCTGACACCCGCTGTCGCCCAATGGGTTTCGATGTCGTTGAGCATCTGCAGCGGCCCGCACGCCCAGGTCTGCCGCTCACGCCAGTCCGGATACAGCTCGTCCAGGGTGGCCAGATCGAATTTGCCCTGTTTACCGGAAAGGTTCACATGCGAGGTGAAGCTCGGGTGCTGGTCGTGCATCCGGCGCAGTTCCTCGCCGAACATCACGTCATCGGCGGTGCGCGCGGAATGGATGTGCACCACATCGGGCACGGCGCCGCGCCGGTCCATCGTGCGCAACATCGCCATGACCGGGGTGATGCCACTGCCCGCGGTGAGGAACAACACCTTCGGCGGGAGTGGCTCGGGCAGCACGAAGCCGCCCTGGGGTGCGGCCAGCCGCACGATCGTGCCCTCGGGAACGCCATTGACCAGATGGCTGGACAGGAAGCCCTCGGGCATCGCTTTGACGGCGATGGAGATCAGCCGCTGCCGGGAGTCGGCCGGGGCGTCGCTCCAGTCGGGCGGGCAGGTCAGCGAGTAGGAACGCCAGTGCCAGCGGCCCTCGACCAGTACCCCGATGCCGATGTACTGGCCCGGAGTGAATTTGAAATCGAAGCCCCAGCCCGGCTTGATCACCAGCGTGACCGAATCCGCGGTCTCCTTGCGGATGTCCACGATGCGGCCGCGCAGCTCGCGCGCCGACCACAGCGGGTTGATCAGATGCAGATAGTCGTCCGGCAGCAGCGGCGTGGTGACCCGGGCGGCCACGCCGCGCAACGCGTTGAGCCGGGTGCGACCGGCCATCTTCGCCTCGGCGACCGGGGCCTCCAACCATGCCCGAACGCCCTGTACCGATTTCGAGACCATCGTGCGAATGCTCATTTCCCTGTGATCGTGGTGGTGACGCACTTGACGAGCCCAAGGTTACGGCATCGTAGGTTAGGGCTGCCATTCCCGGCGCGCGGTAGGTTTCACCGAAGTTCGCACACCGTTCCGTGGCTGGTCACAGCTGTCTCTCACAGCAGCTCGAGCAGGAACGGGAGTTCCTGGGCGGCGTACCAGGCGAGCTGGTGGTCCTCGGCGTCGCCGAGGACGAATTCGGCGTCCTCGTCGCCGATGTCGGCGGCGTCGATGACGTCCACCGCCTTGGCGATCGCCGGTTCGGCCTCGGCCAGATCGACGTGCACCGAGGCGATCTGGTTGTAGGCGACGGGTGCGGAAAGACGAACCACGGCGTCGTCCAGGTCGGCGCGCAGGGTGGCGCCGGTGACGTCGGCGGCGATCACCGCGCGGCGGTAGACGGGGGCGGAATAGTCGTCCGCGGCGTCCGCTGCCGCGTCGCCCGGACTCGACGCACCCGCGTCGTCCGGGTCGGAGGCGGACTCGTCGGCCAGCAGTGCGGCCTCGCGCTCCTGGGCGAGCAGGCGCAGTGCGGCCCGCCCCGCCTCGATCATCGCGACCTCTGCCAGTTCCTCGTCGTCACCCGAGGCGTAGGCCTCGCGCAACGCCGGTGTGACGGCGAACGCGGTGTCGTTGATCGCCCGGATCTCGCGATCGGCCACCAGTTCCCGCAGCATCGGGACGGTCGCCGGGATGTAGACCCGCAGTTTGCCTTTTCCGGCCGCGGCTTCACTGGACGCAGGCACCGAGCATCTCCTCCATGGATTCGTGCACCGCCGCGGACAGTACGCCGATGTCGGCCATCGCATCGCGATCGGCATTGAGACCGTAGAACACCCGTCCGTCGTACGAAGTGATTCCGATACTCGTGGCCTGGTTGCGCAGCAGTGGCGACACCGGATACATCTCCAGCATCCGCGCGCCGCCGATGTACATCGGCTGCTGCGGACCCGGTGCGTTGGTGATCACCAGATTGAACGTGTGCTCGGCGAACGTACTCGCCGCGCGCACGCTCATCGCGTGCAGGCTCGCCGGGGCGAAGCCAGCCATGTGCACGAGCGTACGCGCCCGGACTCCGCGATGATTCCGGGAATTGGCCTCGGTGGCATGCGCGATGTGTGACAGGCGGATCACCGGATTCGGCTCACCCACCGGCAGATCGACCAGGAACGAGGAGACCTCGCTGGTCGGCCGCGGCCGATCCCCGTACCGCCCTTCGACATAGACCGACATCGGCACCACCGCCCGCAGCGCCGCCGACTCGGTCAGCACCTCGCCGCGGGACTGGATGAAGATGCGCAGCGCGCCGGTCACCACGGACAGGATGGCATCGTTGATGGAACAGTCGAAGGCCCTGCGGATAGTGCGGTAGTCGTCGAGATCGGTGGCCACCACCTCGAAACGCCGATCGCGGGACGTGGGCGCGTTGAACAGGCTGACGGGCGTTCCGCTCGCGGCGGTGCGCACGGCGGTGACCACCCGCCCGGCCGCCTTGCCCGCGGCGTCGACGAACGAGAAGGCATCGGCCCCGGCGCGGCGCAGCACGTCCAGCGCCTCGGCGGGCTGGGTGGCCAGATCGATCACAGCCATGGCCAGCAGTTCCGCCTCGCCCGGCTCGTGCCGGGTGACCCAGGCCTCGGCCGCGATCTCTCGCGGGGACGGAGAGTTGTCCAAGATCACATGACCGATTTCGAAGGACGAACTGCCGTCCACCAGTGCCGAATGCGTTTTGGTGAAAATGGCGCAGCGATCCTCGGAGAGGCCCTCGATCAGGTACATCTCCCACAGCGGACGGGTCTGGTCCAGCGGGCGTGAGGACAGCCGGGCGACCAGCTCCCGCAGTTGTTCATCCGAACCCGGCTCGGGCAGCGTCGCGCGGCGCACGTGGTAGGTCGGGTCGAACCGGCTGTCCTGCACCCAGACCGGACGACCGAGTTCGAAGGGGACCTCGCGTACCTTGCGGCGGTAGCGCGGCACCAGCGGCAGGCGGCTGGACACCAGGTCGAGCAGGCGGTCGTAGTCCAGTGGTCCGCAGGGCCCGTCGGTCGCGCGCAGGATCGCCAGCGAGCCGATGTGCATCGGGTTGCTGCTCGTCTCGAGCCGGTAGAACGACGCATCCTGCGGTGACAGTCTCATGATCACGCTGACCGGTGCCCCTTTCGATACTCGCTCCATTGTGATCCGCACCAAAACTTTCGGAGCTGTGTATGGGACATGTCGCGATAGCTGGGGGAAATCCCGTACCGCCGGTCGAGCACATGGCATGCTATTTCGGTCCGTGTCCAGGGGACCCGACAAGCAGGGGGAAGACGGAATGTTCGGACCTCGGAACGATACCGGCACGTCCGGTTCGGACCGGTCACTGGTGGATGCGCCGGCTTTCGAGCCGCCGCTGGAGTGCGCAGGGGGCATTCCGGCGCGGCCGGGCAGTGCGATGCGACCGGTGGGCGCGCCGTGTGCGGGCGGGGTGCGGCGGTATGGAACGTCTCGTCGCTCTCCGCACGACGGGCGGTCGGCATCGCCGGTTCATGTGGATGAAAACCATTCGGCCGCAAAGCAATTCGCCGAGCGAGCGCTACGGCTGGTACTCGAGGTGCTGGACGGGCGCCGCAGTGCGGCGCAGCTGCGTCCGCTGGCCGAACCCGCCGTGGTCGCGGCGGTGCAGACGCTGGTGCGCACCGGCGGCGGCGAGCGCCGCCTGGGTTCGGCTGTGCTGGTCAGCGTGCGCGTCGCAGCCGCCGGAACGGGTGCGGCGGAGGTTTTCGGCGGGTACGAGCGTGGGGGCCGCAGATTCGCGGTCGCGGCCCGCATCGCCGTGAAACGCGGCGATTGGCGTGTGAGCGCACTGCGCCTGCGCTGAGGTCTCGCACTCGTTTCCGTCCACATCCTCCTTTCCATACACATCGCGGGCCCGCGTCCAGCTCGCTCCGCCGCGCGACGCATACCATGGGCTGCGCATTACCATGAACCTTGCTGCGCATCCGCGCATCGGGGATCCCGCCCGTGCGGGGTACTACAGGATGTAAGCAACGCAAGACGACAACACCGACCAGAGGACTGACGAGACCCGTGCCTGCGCTGACACTGACGAGGTTGCTACGTTTTGGTGAGGGCCGCACCGTCAAGCGGCTCTCCAAGCTGGCAGACGAGGTCCTGGCCCTGGAGGACGAGTTCGTCGATCTCAGCGATGCCGAGTTGCAGGCCAAGACGGACGAGTTCCGCGACCGTCTCGCCGACGACATCACCGAGGCGCTCGAGGGCATCGAGGACGAGGAGCAGCAGGAACGCATCGTCGAGCAGGTCAAGCGGGATTTCCTGGATCAAACTCTGCTGGAGGCGTTCGCGGTGGCCCGCGAGGCGTCCTCGCGGGTGCTGAACCAGAAGCACTACAAGGTGCAGGTGATGGGCGGTGCCGCCCTGCACATCGGCAACGTCGCGGAGATGAAGACCGGTGAGGGCAAGACCCTGACCTGTGTGCTGCCCGCCTACCTCAACGCTCTCGTCGGCGACGGCGTGCACGTCGTCACCGTCAACGACTATCTGGCCAAGCGTGACTCGGAGTGGATGGGCCGCGTGCACCGGTTCCTCGGCCTCGAGGTCGGGGTGATCCTGTCCGGTATGACCCCGGCCGAGCGCAAGGAGGCCTACGCGGCCGACATCACCTACGGCACCAACAACGAGTTCGGCTTCGACTACCTGCGCGACAATATGACGCACTCGAAGGACGACCTGGTCCAGCGCGGGCACTATTTCGCCATCGTCGACGAGGTCGACTCCATCCTCATCGACGAGGCCCGCACGCCGCTGATCATCTCCGGCCCGGCCGATGTCACCGCGTCCAAGTGGTACACCGAGTTCGCGCGGATGGCGCCGGAGATGAAGGGCATCGACACCACCTCGATGACCAGCCAGGAGCGTCAGCAGCGGACGTCGGAGATCGATGGCCGGTTCCACTACGAATTCGACCTGAAGAAGCGCACCGTCGGCGTGAGCACGACGGGCGTCGCGTACGTCGAGGATCAGCTGGGCATCGACAATCTGTACGAGGCGGCGAACTCGCCCCTGATCAGCTACCTGAACAACGCCATCAAGGCCAAGGAGTTGTTCGTCCGGGACAAGGACTACATCGTCCGCAATGGCGAAGTCATCATCGTCGACGAGTTCACCGGCCGCATTCTGGTGGGCCGTCGCTACAACGAGGGCATGCACCAGGCCATCGAGGCCAAGGAGGGCGTGGAGATCCAGCCCGAGAACCAGACGCTGGCCACCATCACGCTGCAGAACTACTTCCGCCTCTACGACAAGCTGGCCGGTATGACCGGTACCGCCGAGACCGAGGCGGCCGAGCTGCATCAGACCTATTCGCTCGGTGTGGTGCCGATTCCGACCAACAAGCCGATGATCCGCAAGGATCAGGCGGATCTGATCTACAAGACCGAGGAGGGCAAGTTCTCCGCGGTCGCCGACGACATCACCGAGCGGTACGAGCGGGGCCAGCCGGTCCTGATCGGTACCACCTCGGTGGAGCGTTCGGAATACCTGTCCGGACTGCTGACCAAGCGCGGTATCCCGCACAACGTGCTCAACGCCAAGTTCCACGAGAAGGAGGCGGAGATCGTCGCCGAGGCGGGGCGGCCCGGCGCGGTCACCGTCGCGACGAATATGGCCGGTCGCGGTACCGACATCGTGCTCGGCGGCAACCCGGACATCCTGGCCGACCTGCTGTTGCGCCGGCAGGGGCTGGACCCGGTGGAGACCCCGCAGGAGTACGAGTCGCACTGGCACTCGGCCCTCGAGCAGGTCAAACAGGAGGTCGACGAGGACGCCGAGGCGGTGCGCGAGGCGGGCGGCCTGTACGTGCTGGGCACCGAGCGGCACGAGTCGCGGCGTATCGACAATCAGCTCCGTGGCCGGTCCGGCCGCCAGGGCGACCCGGGTGAGTCGCGGTTCTATCTGTCGCTGGGCGACGAGTTGATGCGGCGCTTCAACGGCGCGACCCTCGAATCGATCATGACCCGCCTGAATCTGCCCGACGACGTGCCGATCGAGGCCAAGATGGTCTCGCGGGCCATCAAGAGCGCGCAGACCCAGGTCGAGCAGCAGAACTTCGAGATCCGCAAGAACGTGCTGAAGTACGACGAGGTGATGAATCAGCAGCGCACGATCATTTACGACGAGCGTCAGCGCATTCTGAGCGACGAGGATATGGACGGCCAGGTGCAGGAGATGATCACCGACGTGGTCACCGCCTACGTCAACGCCGCCACCGCCGATGGCTACGTCGAGGACTGGGATCTGGACAAGCTGTGGACGGCGCTGAAGTCGCTGTACCCGATCACCATCGACTACAAGGATCTGACCGGCGAGAACGACCACGACGAGATCGGCGAGCTGAGCCGCGAGGAGCTGCTCGACGCCGTGCTCGAGGATGCTCACGCCGCCTACGAGCAGCGCGAGAAGGAGATCGACGACCTGGTCGGCGAGGGCAGTACCCGCACCCTCGAGCATCAGGTGCTGCTGCAGGTGCTCGACCGCAAGTGGCGCGAACATCTCTACGAGATGGACTATCTCAAGGAGGGCATCGGCCTGCGCGCGATGGCCCAGCGCGATCCACTCGTGGAGTATCAGCGTGAGGGATACGACATGTTCTCCCAGATGCTCGAGGGTCTGAAAGAGGAGTCGGTCCACTACCTGTTCAACGCCAAGTTCGAGTTCGAGGCGCCGCAGCAGCCGCAGGGCAGTGCGATCGATCAGGGCCTGCGCTCCCCGGTGGGCGCTCTCGTCGACGCCCCCCAGACCAACGGCACCGCGGCTCCGGCCCCCTTGCGCGCCAAGGGAATCGACACCTCCAGTCCGCGCGGCCTGAGTTATTCCGGCCCGGACGAGGACGGTCACGCCGCCCGCCGCAGCGATGCCCAGGAATACGGCACCGCCGAGGACACCGGCATGACCCGTCGCGAACGCCGCGAGGCCGCCCGCAACGAGGCCCGAGGCGAACGCTCCCCGAAGTCCAAGCGCCGCCGGTAGTTTCGCGGATTTCGCGAAAACGCCCGCTCCGTACCGGAGCGGGCGTTCTCGTTCTCTCGTGCGTAGCGGAAACCCCGGAGGTTCCTGTTGTGTGGCACTGAGCGAGATGTGATCGTGAAACGAGCTGGGGGAGCGCTCATCTCGACGCGGTAACCTCGTCGATGGCTCGGATTGCGGTAGGCTCCGCGAGGTGTCGAAGTTCAGGGGGGCGCACCGTAGTGCGTGTATTGCCGTTGTCGCGATGTTCTTCTGGTCGGTCGTATCGGCTGTGACGGCCGTCGCCGGGCCGGTGTCGGCGGTGAAATGGCAGCAGTGCGTGGCGGACTCGCGAATCGAATGTGCCACGATGGAGGTTCCGCTCGACTACGGCGATCCGGGTGGTCCGCGAGTTGGGATCGCGCTGGCGAAGGTTTCGGCCCGCAGGCCGGGAGAGCGGCTCGGGACGCTGGTGATCAATCGGGGCGGGCCGGGGTACTCCTCGATCGATTACCTGAATTCGATTGTGGCCGGGCAGCTTCGGGCTCCTTGGGACGAGCGGGTCCGGGACCGGTACGACATCGTCGCGGTGGATCAGCGAGGTGTCGGCAGGGCCGCGACCGCGGTCCGGTGTTTCGATTCCGATCAGGCCGCCGCCGCGTTCGGGGCCGGGGTGCCGCTGGTGCCGGAGAGTCCGGTGGAGATCGCGCAGCGAGCGGCCGAGGATGCGGAATTCGCCGTCGGCTGCCGACGGCACAGCGGCAGTCTGCTCGACCATCTCTCGACGGCCACGGTCGCCCGTGACCTGGATTCCGTGCGAGCCGCGCTGGGCGAGTCACGGCTCAACTATCTCGGGCAGTCCTACGGCACCGCGCTCGGTGCGGTCTATGCCGCGATGTTCCCGCAACGCGTGGGGTCCTTCGTATTGGACAGCGTCGAGGATCCGGTGCGGACCACCAGTGCCGCGGCCGGTTCGACGCTCTCCGAACGAATGGGCTCCGACGTGGGGAGCCAAGAGGTCGTGCACGAATTTCTTCGGCTGTGCGCCCAGGGAAAGACTTGCGCCTTCGCCTCCGACGACCCGTGGAAGGCGTACCCGGCACTGCTGGCCTCGTTGCGCGCGAAACCAGTCACCCTGAGCGGTCCGAACGGAGTCCCCTTCTCGATGACCTACGAGCAGTTCATCTACTCGCTCGGCGGTTTCCTTTATCAGCCGGTGAACTGGCCGCTACTCGCCGTCGCGCTGCACCGGATCTACCAGGCGCAGCTGTCCAGCGGGCCCGCGACGGCGCACATCGACCTCGTCCGCACGGCTGCCGAGGCTGATTTCAACAGCCCCTACGCAGGGAGCGTCGCACCGCCTTTCTACGCTTTCACCTGCAACGACACCGCGCTGCCTCACTTCGCGCCGGCCTGGTGGGCGGCGAGCGCGCGACGAGCAGGGCCGGCACCGGATTTCGCGACACTACGCGCCTACGAGACCAGCCCCTGCGCCTTCTGGCCGGCATCATCCACCGACCGCTACACCGGCCCCTGGGATATCCACACCGCGAATCCGGTCCTCTTGCTCAACAACCGCTTCGATCCCGCGACCCCACTCCCCGGCGCGATCGACCTGGCCGCACACCTACCCGGCAGTCGCCTCCTGATCACCGAAGGCTGGGGCCATATCGCAACCGACCGCTCAACCTGCGCAGTTCGGGCCGTATCGGATTACCTTGCGTCAGGCCAACTTCCGAGCTCCGCAGCGCACTGCGCCCCGGACATCACCCCGTTCGCAGCATGAGGAAGGCAGTGCGGCGCGAGCGCTGATGCGGTGCGGCGTGGCCGCAGCCGGGAGTGCCGGTGTGGCACTGACGGAATGTGCTGCACCGGCATGGAAGCTGCACCCGGCATGGAATTGGGCCGACATGGAATCGGGCTGTGAGCTGTCGCCCGAGCCGGCGGATTCCCGGGGGCGTGCTCGCCGGTCGGTCAGCCGTTGCCCACCACCCACGGGTCGTTGGAGTTGAGGGCGACCAACAGTAGGCGGATGGCGGCTACTCGGCGTTCCTTGCCCGGGAGTTCATCCAGAGCGCATTCGGGGTCGGCGGGTGGGCCCAGGTGGGTGCAGCCTCGGGGACAGTCTTCGATGGCCTCGGCGAGATCGGCGAAGGCCTGGATGACGTCGTCGGGGGTGATGTGGGCGAGGCCGAAGGAACGGATGCCGGGGGTGTCGATGATCCAGCCGCCGCCGGTGAGCGGCAGGGCCAGGGACTGAGTGGACGTGTGGCGGCCCTTGCCGACGCCGGATACGTCGCCGACGGCTCGATCCGCCTGGGGGACAACACGGTTGACGAGCGTGGACTTGCCGACGCCGGAATGGCCGAGCAGGCAGGTGAGTTTGTCGTGCAACAGGTCGTGCACCGCGTCGAGGGGGTCGTCGCGACCGCCGTAGACGATGGTGAGATCCAGATCGTCGAAGGCGGAGGCGAATTCGGATTCGGCGGCCAGATCATGTTTGGTCAGGCACAGGATCGGTTCCAGCCCACCGGCATACGCCGCGGCCATGGCGCGCTCGACGAATCCGGTGCGCGGCGGGGGATCGGCCAGAGCGACGACGATGAACAGTTGTTCGGCGTTGGCGACCACGATCCGCTCGTACGGATCGGTGTCATCGGCGGTGCGCCGCAACACCGTCGCGCGATCGGCGACCCGCACGATGCGGGCCAGGGTGTCGGGTTTACCGGACAGATCGCCCACCACGTCGACCTGATCGCCCACCACGATCGGCGTGCGGCCCAGTTCGCGCGCCCGCATCGCGATGATGGGTTGATCCGGATCTCCGTCCAGCACGCAGCTCCAGCGCCCGCGATCGACGGAGGTGACCATCGCCGTGCGCGCGTCCCGATGTTCGGGCCGATTCTTGGTGCGCGGCCGCGAGCCCCGGCCCGGACGTACCCGGACATCGGACTCGTCGTACTCGCGCCGCTTCAGTGCGCCGACCCCGCCGCGTCGCCGGCAGGCTTCGCGCCCTCATCGGAAAGCATTGTCTCCCACAAGGTTACGAAATCCGGCAGGGTTTTGGCGGTGGTGCCGACATCCTCGACACGGACACCGGGTACACGCAGCCCCAGAATCGCCCCGGCGGTGGCCATCCGATGGTCCGCGTAGGAGTGCCAGGGCCCGCCCTGCAGCGGTGTGGGCTCGATGGTCAGCCCGTCATCGGTCTCGGTGACCTTGCCGCCGAGCCGGTTGATCTCGGTGCACAGCGCCGCCAGCCGGTCGGTCTCGTGGCCGCGCAGATGTGCGATCCCGCGCAACCGAGACGGCGAATCGGCAAGCGCCGCAAGGGCGGCCACCGTCGGGGTGAGCTCGCCGACGTCGTGCAGATCGATATCGATCCCGGCCAGCCGATCGGGTCCGCGCACGATGAGCTTGCCGTGCGCGCGGCGCGCCTCGGCGCCCATCCGGACCAGGATCTCCCGGATGACGTCCCCGGGCTGCGTGGTCAGCTGCGGCCAGTGCGGAATCGTCACCTCACCGCCGGTCACCGCGGCCGCGGCCAGGAACGGCGTCGCATTGGACAGATCCGGTTCGACCTCCCAGTCCACGCCGTGGATCGGTCCGGGCGCGACCGTCCAGACCTGTTCGCGGCGCGGGTCGGTGGGCGCGGTGACTTCGACGTCGGCCTGCCGCAACATCTGCACGGTCATCTCGATATGCGGCATCGAGGGCAGCGGCGCACCCTCGTGATGCACCGTCAGCCCCTCGGTGAAGCGGGCCGCGGACAGCAGCAGTCCGGAGACGAACTGCGAGGAGCCCGACGCATCGATGGTCACCGATCCGCCGCGCAGTCCGCCCGCGCCGTGCACCGTGAACGGCAGGGTGTCGCCGTCGATGGCGACGCCGAGCCCGCGCAGCGCATCCAGAATGGTGCGCAGCGGCCGCAGCGCGGCCTGGTCGTCGCCGTGGAACGCGACGTCACCGTGGGCCAGCGCCGCCACCGGAGGCAGGAAGCGCATGACGGTCCCGGCGAGTCCGCAGTCGACGGTCGCACCGGTCAACTCGGCGGGGGTGACGGCGAGAGTGTCGGCGTCCCCGATGATCTCGGCCCCCATCGCGCACAGCGCCGCGATCATGAGGTTGGTGTCGCGACTGCGCAGCGCCCCGGTGATGGTCGAGGGCCGATCGGCGAGCGCGGCGAGGATCAGGGCCCGGTTGGTGATGGATTTGGACCCGGGCAGGGTCACGGTCGCGTGGACGGGGTGCTCGGTATGGGGCGCTGGCCAGAGACTCACCCCACCATCTTCGCCTATCGGCCGATTCGGCATGCGCATGGTCACGAACTCGCAGTAAACGCACAAACCCACGACGAGGAAATCGTCGCGGGCCTATGAGAGTTCACCGATCGTGGCCTGGATCAGAACTCGAGTTCGGACCACGGGATGGAAATGGGGAACGGATGGTTGATCTCCACGCCGTTCTCGTGGGCGTGGGTCCATTCGCCGACGAGGATGTAGTTGGCCTGATGCAGCGCTTGGACGCCTTCCGGGAGCTGGCCGGGGCGGGTCTCGAGGGCGAAGGCGCGCACTGTATTGATCGCGCTGTCCTCGTGTGCGAGCTCGACCTCCCAATACCAGGGGATTCCACCGTCGGCGTAGCGAACCTTCTTCGATTGGATGTCCGCGATAGTGTTGGAAGGGGACAGCACCTCTCCGACCAGCACCACATCGCCGGAGCGGACATCCTGGTACGGGGCGTCGAGACATCGGTGTACCAGGAAGTCAGGGGTCATGAAGTCGGATTTCCCCGTTCGACCGAAGAAGACGTTGGTCTCGAAAGTGGCACGCCAGCAATGTTCCTTCTGGGTCGACATGTCTTTGCGTGCACAGCGTTCGAGGCCGCTCCACAGACGACCGGTAAAGATCTGATGCTCCCCGGGCCCCCGCCGCGCCCACACCACATGACCATTCCACAGCTCGATCTGCGAGGCGATCTCTTCCGGAAGACGCTCCAGTTCCTCCCAGGTCATGGTCTCGGGGAGGTCGGGTTCGACGGATGGCACTGACATGCCGAAATGATAGCCCGGACCGCAGGTGGCCGGTGTTTTCCACCGGCCACCCGGACGCGGCTACTTGTTGCGTCCGTGCAGGAGCGGCACGACCCGGCGCAACAGCTTCATGGTGCTCTGCGTGCGCGAGTAGCTCAGCAGCGCCATACCCGGAATCGTGAAGCGCTGCACCGCGATCGAATGCGGCGCGGTGAACTCCAGCAGGCCGGGCGCGCCGTGGATGCGGCCCAGACCCGAGTCCCGGCCGCCGCCGAAGGGCAGCGCCGAGATCGCCGCGAAACCGAGCACCGCGTTGACCGAGGTGGCCCCGGCCTTGATCCGGCGGGCGATCTCGAGACCGTGCTTGCGGGAGAATACGGTCGAACCCAGCGAATAGGTCGAGTTGTTGGTCAACTCGATCGCCTCGTCGATGTTGTTCACGGTGCGGATGGTGACTGTCGGGCCGAAGGTCTCCTCGCGCACGGCCGCGGAGTCCTCGTTCACGTCGACCAGCACCACCGGTTCGATGAACGGGCCCTTGATCGAGTCGAGGCCGCCGAGAACCGCGGTGCCGCCGTTGTTCAGCGCGTCCTCGATGTGGCGGCGCACGATATCGATCTGGCTGGGCATGGTCATCGGGCCGTAGCTGGCCTTGCCGTCCGAGCCGGGGTGCACGTCGGACAGGATCCGCTTGACCTCGGCGACGAACTTGTCGCGGATCGAGGCGTCCACGTAGACGCGCTCGACGCCCGCGCAGGTCTGGCCGCTGTTCATGGTCGCGCCGTAGGCGACCGCGTCGGCGGCGGCGGTGACGTCGGCGTCGGCCGCGACGATCACCGCGTCCTTACCGCCGCATTCGAGCAGCACCGGGGTCAGCCGTTCGGCCGCCGCGGCCATGATCTTCTTGCCGGTGGCCGCCGATCCGGTGAACGCGATCTTGTCGATATCGGCGCGCACCAGCTCCGCGCCGGTCTCGCCGTAGCCGTTGATGGTGGTGAAGACCCCGTCCGGCAGTTCGGGATTGGCCTCTGCGAAGGCCTGGGCGACGAAATTGCCGATGCCGGTGGAGAATTCGCTCGGCTTGTAGACCACGGCGTTACCCGCGGCCAGGGCGTAGGCGATCGAGCCGTTGGGGGTGTAGATCGGGTAGTTCCAGGGGCCGATCACGCCGATCACGCCGAGCGGACGCTGCTCGATGTACGCGCCAAAGTTGGACATCAGCGCGCCGGGGGAGACCTTCTTGGTCTTCAGCACCTTCTCGGCGTTCTTGGCGGCCCAGGAGATGTGCTCGAGGGTGAGCATCAATTCCAGGAACGCGTCGTCACGGGTCTTGCCGTTTTCCGCGTGGATCAGATCGCAGAGCTCGTCGGATTTCTCGACCAGCCGGGTGGCCCATCGCAGCAGATACCGCTTGCGGTCGGCGTAACTCAGCGCACCCCAGCTCCCGGCGGCGGTGCGGGCCTTGGCGACCGCCGCGGCCACGGCCTGCTCGTCGGCGATCGGATGCGTGTCGATGACCTCGCCCGTGGCCGGGTTGACCGAGGTCAGCACGGTCCGTCGGGCGGTTGTCGGCTCGGTGGTGGACATGGTTTCGGCGACCCCTAGTGAGAAAGTGATTGCATGAAGTTCTCATAGCTTAGATATGAACAGCTTAGATATGAAGTCACCCGCCATCACATGGAATTCCGGCCAACTGTATTGGCCTCCGCTCCGCTCCGGTGGGATTTGCGCCTCAGTACCATTGACCACATGTGCGGCAGATATGCGACCACGGTGAATCCGGGCCGTCTGGCGGCCGAACTCGATGCGATCGATGAGACGGGCGATGCGCCCGCCGCGCCCGATTACAACGTCGCGCCGACGAACCAGGTGCTGACAGTGGTCGAGCGGCACGATCACGACCATCCCGACGACGCCGCGCGGTTGCGTATCCGGCGCATGCGCTGGGGCCTGATCCCGGTGTGGACCAAGGCGGCCGAGCCCGGCGTGCCCGCGAAGGGGAAGCCGCTGTTCAACGCACGCGCGGACCGCGCCGCCGAGGCGCCCTCCTTCCGGGACGCGGTGAAGAAACGCCGCTGCCTGGTGCCGATGGACGGCTGGTACGAGTGGGTCGTGGACAGTGACCCGACGGTCAGGGGCAAGGCCGTCAAACGGCCCTACTACATGTCCCGGGCCGACGGTTCGCCGCTGTATATGGCCGGTCTGTGGTCGATCTGGCGTGATCGCGCCGAGGAGACGATGGATCCGCTGCTGTCCTGCACGATCCTGACCACCGACGCGGTCGGCGATCTGGCCGCGATCCACGACCGGATGCCGCTGATAATGCCACGCGAACAGTGGTCCGCCTGGCTCGACCCGGACCGTCCCGCACCGCATGAACTGCTGGAAACCCCTGGGCTGGAACGGGTTTCGGATATCGTGGTGCGGGAGGTGTCACCTCTGGTGAACAGCGTTCGCAACAACGGGCCCGAACTGCTGAGCAGGGTCGAGGATCAACCCGGTCAGACCAGCCTGCTGTGATTCGCCGGGTCCGCCGGAATCAGTCGCAGCGGACGCTCGGCACGATCAGGTTCAGGCCGCATTTGGTGAGATGCGCGCTCATATCGATCATCTGCGTGACGATATCCCCGCCGAGGTCCTCGGCTCTCTTGGCCTGGTCGTTGAGATCACCGGTGTCCGGGTGTCCGGGGGTCTCGTTCTGTGCGCCGAGGGGATAGTCGGGATTCCCCTGCGGCGCCGCGGCGGCGTTGGCGGCGGCGCCGAGAGTGAGGATCACACCGCCGGACAGGGCGATGATCAGGGTACGAACGGACTGTCGGTGGAACATGCGCATCACATCCTCGGATCGGCGGAACGGGCCCTTCGAGTAAACGCACTGCGAGCGGCGCCGCCCGTGATTGACGCGATTCGTCACCGTGGCCGTGCGTGTTCTCGGGGGCTCAGCGCCGCAGGGTGGGCCGGCGCTATGCGTCTCCGGTGCGGTCGCCCGCCATTTTGTCCGGTACGGCATCTTTCGGATGCAGGGTGAGGATGCTCTCGCGCGCCTGTTCGTAGTCGTCGACGAAGCGCCGCATCATCTGTCCGAGGACCGTGCGTTCCTCATCGCTCCAGTCTTTCAGGACGTTGTCCAGCATCGCGTTGCGACGCTGCCGCAGCGCCGCGGCCAATTCTCGGCCGGCGTCGGTGACGGCCAGGACGCTGGCGCGGCCGTCGGCCGGATCGGCGCGACGCTCGATGAGTCCGCGTTTGACCAGCGCGGCGGCTTGGCGGCTGATCGTGGAGGCGTCGGAATACAGCAACTCGGCCAGCGCACCCGAGCGCATCGGGCCGTCGTAGAGCAGCCGGAAGATGATCGAGTAAGATGCGGCCTCGATCTCACCTCCGGATGCGGCCGCGATCTGAGCGTTGGTGCGCTCCCGGATTCGGCCCAGGCGGATCAGTTGCAGGGCGATGACGTCGATCGCCTCGTCGTGTTCCATGGACGCCCTCCTCGGGGAGCCGCAACGCTGGTTGAAACAGTCAATTGCTTGAATCTCCCAACTAGTTGTACTTAGCAAGTATGTGTCAGAGTGCGGCGGATTCGCAAGGCGAGTGATGCGACATTCCATCGGCCCAGGTAGAACGGCCACGCCGTCCGAGTTGTCCGGATTGCGGCGGCTCAGGTCGCGGTGACCGGCGCGGTGATCGCCGCGGTGAGTCGAACCAGATCTCGGGGAGCGAGTTCGATCTCCAGACCGCGTCGTCCGGCGCTGCACAGCATCCGATCCCACTCCAGGGCGGAAATATCCACCACCGTCGGCAGCGCCCGCTTCTGCCCCAGCGGCGAGATCCCGCCCAGAACGTAACCGGTGGTGCGCTCGGCCTTGGCCTTGTCGGCCATGGCCGCCTTCGAGGCGCCCAGCGCCGCCGCCGCGGCCTTGAGCGAGAGCGTCGACGGGACCGGCAGCACCGCGACCGCCAACCCGGATGCGCCCGAGCCGCCGGACAATTCGATCACCAGCGTCTTGAAGATCTGTCCGGCCTGCACACCCAGCCGTTCGGCCAGGGCCGAAACCGCCTCGGCTCCGAACGAATCATTGCGTGGGTCGTGTGGATAGGTATGCACGCGATGGGCCACCTCGGCCTGGGTCACTGCGCGGATCGCGGGGGTCGGGGCTGCCATGCCGGTCACTCTAGGATGGGGCGTCCGAGCCGGCCGAGTGGTGTGCCCGACGTCGCGGGAACACAGTGACTCCCGCGCATGTTGCAAGCCATACGCATCCCATTCCGTGAGAACCGAAGGAGTCTGCCGGTGACGGTTCTGATCGACGAACGCCCCGTGCGCACCGCGTCGTCCGCGGAGCTCACCGAGATACCGGTGCTTCCCGTCACCGGATTCTCGCTGCCCACATCGCTCACGGTAGATTCTGTGACTACGGCGATCGAAGGGATGGGCGTGACGAGCGACGACGATTTGGCGGCCGATCGCCTGGACGGTGCGGCCGAGACTCGCAATTCGGGCGGTGATGCCGCGGCGCAGGAGTCGCCCGCGCCCGCGGACCCCGCCGACCTGGCGCAGCGGTTCGAGCGCGACGCGCTCCCGTTGCTCGACCAGCTCTACGGCGCGGCGCTGCGGATGACTCGCAACCCCGCCGACGCCGAGGATCTGGTGCAGGAGACCTTCGCCAAGGCTTACCAGGGCTTCCGGTCCTTCCGCGAGGGCACCAACCTGCGCGCCTGGCTGTACCGGATCCTGACCAACACCTACATCAACTCCTACCGCAAGAAGCAGCGGCAGCCCGCCCAATACCCGACCGAGGAGATCACCGACTGGCAGCTGGCCGCCACGGCCGAGCACACCTCGACGGGTCTGCGTTCGGCGGAGATGGAGGCGCTCGAGGCGCTGCCCGACGATGACATCAAGGCCGCGCTGCAGGAACTTCCCGAGGAGTTCCGGATGGCGGTGTACTACGCCGACGTGGAGGGCTTCCCCTACAAGGAGATCGCGGAGATCATGGGCACTCCGATCGGCACGGTCATGTCCCGGCTGCATCGCGGTCGCAAGCAGCTCAAGGGGCTGCTCGCCGGTGTGGCCCACGAGCGGGGGTTCGATCGAAACCAGGCGGGGGACGGGGCGCGTCAGGAGGTCACCCAGTGAGTGGGCAGGAGCACAGCGAGCAGGGTACCGAGGGGGATGCGGATATGAAGCTGGACTGTACGGCGGTCCTCGCCGATGTCTGGCTGATGCTCGACGGCGAATGTGATCAGGCCACCCGCGAGCGCTTGCAGCACCATCTGGAGACCTGCTCGCCGTGCATCGACGCGTACGGCCTGGAGGAGAAGCTCAAGCGGCTGCTCAACCGCAAGTGTGGCGGCGACCGCGCGCCCGATTCGCTGCGCGAACGCCTGACCGTGGAGATCCGCCGCTCGATCAGCGTCACCGAGACCACCACCGAGTCCTGAGTCTTCGTCAGTGAACAACTGACGAATCACAGAGCTACACGAGGGCGCGTCTCACCAGCGACGTTCGCGGCCGACTCGTCGTTCAGCACTCGAAGCGCATGGGCGGAGCCCGAGTCCCGAGTGCTGAACGACGCCGAATTTGCAGCTCAGCTGTTCGGACGCTTGCCGTGGTTGGCCGCGTTTCCCTTGCGGCTGCGCTTCTTACGACCACGCTTTCCCATGATTTCTCCCTTCTGATCGAAAGACATTGTTCCATGTGTGGTTGGCTATATCGTCAGCTGGTCGATCACGTCGAACTTCGGAAGGGCGCCATGGCTGAGGAAGTGCTCGCGGAGATGGTCTCCACCGTCTTCGAGATCGTCGCGCGAGAGGGCGCCGCCGTGGCCGAGGGCGACACTCTTGTCCTGCTGGAGTCGATGAAGATGGAGATCCCCGTTGTCGCCGAGGGGCCCGGCACGGTCACCTCGATCAATGTCAAGCCGGGTGATGTCCTGCAGAAGGGCGACTTGATCGCGGTCATCTCCTAGTTCGTGGTCGACAGACTTCCTGAGCGCGAAGGGCTGGCCGCGTGATAACCGATTTCGTAAGTACATGGGTAACTCACGGGGAACGCCCAATGGATGAGTGCATGCTCAACCGTCGGCCCGACGCGCGGGTTTCGTCGTGCACGACGGCACGCAAATGTTGCGGGGAGGCGGTCTAGCCCATGTCCACTCTGAGTGATCTGCTCGCCGAGCACACGGACCTGCCGGGTGCGGCCGTCGACCATCTGCAACGCGTCGTGGGCGACTGGCAGCTGCTGGCGGATCTGTCGTTCGCGGACCTGCAACTGTGGGTGGGTGTGGGTCCGGTCGCCGACGGCGCCGACGTGGTGTGCGTTGCCCAGTGCCGCCCGACCACCGCGACCACCGTGCATCCGGAGGATCTGGTCGGCTCGCTGGCCTCTCGGGCCGATCATCCGCACATCTTCCAGGCGCTGCGCACCGGTGCGATCGTCCGCGTCGACACCGACGACGAACAGACCGGTGTCTACCACCCGAATCCGGCGCACGTGATCCTGGAGGCGATTCCGGTGCGCGTCGGCGAGGATGTCATCGCGGTGCTCGGCCGCGATATCGAGATGCAGCGCACCAAGTTTCGCGGCAATCTCGAGATCGCGTACATGGCGTGTGCGGACGATCTGTGCCAGATGATGGCCGACGGCACCTTCCCGACTCTGGAGGATCGCACCGGTTCGCATTCGAGCCCGCGCGCCGGGGACGGCTTCATCCGGCTCGATACCGACGGCATCGTGCGGTACGCCAGCCCGAACGCGCTGTCGGCCTATCACCGGATGGGGCTGCAGGCCGATCTGGACGGTCAGGATCTGGCCCAGACGACACGTTCGCTGATCACCGACCCGTTCGACGCTCAGGAGGTCGTCAGCGATATCCAGGCCGCGCTGGCGGGTAAGTCCGGACGCCGGATGGAGGTCGAGGCGCGCGGGGCGACGGTTCTGCTGCGCACCCTGGTGCTGCGCCCGCACGGTGAGCTGGCCGGGGCCGCGGTGCTGGTGCGGGACGTCACCGAGGTCAAGCGCCGCGATCGCGCGCTGCTGTCCAAGGACGCCACGATTCGTGAGATCCACCACCGGGTGAAGAACAATCTGCAGACGGTGGCCGCGCTGCTGCGGCTGCAGGCGCGTCGCACCGAGAACGAGGAGGCGCGCCTCGCGCTGACCGAATCGGTGCGCCGGGTCACCTCGATCGCCTCGGTGCACGAGATGTTGTCCATGTCGGTGGACGAGGAAGTCGATCTCGACGAGGTCGTGGACCGTCTGCTGCCGATCATGGCCGACGTCGCGACGGTCAACACCGCACGGATCAAGGTGCGCCGGGAAGGTTCGCTCGGTGTGTTCTCCGCCGAACGCGCGACGCCGCTGGTGATGGTGCTGACCGAGTTGGTGCAGAACGCCATCGAGCACGCCTTCGACGCCGGGGAGAACGGTACGGTGACGATCCGCTCGGAACGTTCGGCCCGCTGGTTGGACGTGATCATCGGCGACGACGGCCGCGGATTGCCGGACGGTTTCAGCCTGGAGGGGTCGGACCGGCTGGGACTGCAGATCGTCCGCACGCTCGTCACCGCTGAATTGGGCGGTTCCATCGGCCTGCATCCGGGCGCCGACGTGGGCACCGACGCGGTCCTGCGGGTCCCACTGGGCCGCCGCACGCGGTAATGCTGTGTTTTTTCGGCCTCCGCTTCGCTGCTGTACTTTCGGCCTCCGCTTCGCTGCGGCGGGGTTTTCGGCGCTGTAAGGCTCGTCGTTCAGCCCTCGAGACTCGGCCTTCGGCCATGCGCTTCGAGGGCTGAACGACGAGCCCGCGCCGAAAACCTTGGGGCGGCGTTGCTGAGCCTTTCGCTTCGCGGGCGATTTCCAGCGGGACGGAGACGCTTCGCCGCTGGGCGCGTCAGTCCTCGCCTCGCTTCGCCTTGCCTCGTTTCGTTTCGCCTCGCCGCCTTGTTTCGCTTCGCTTCGCTTCAGTGCGGCTCGCGCTGGAAGCCTTGGGCTGGTCTTGCTGAGCCTTTCGCTTCGCGGGCGACTACCAGCGGGACAGGGACGCTTCGCCGCTGGGCGCGTCAGTCCTCGCCTTGCCTCGCCTTGCCTCGTTTCGTTTCGCCTCGCCTTGTTTCGCTTCGCTTCGCTTCGGTGCGGCTCGCGCTGGAAGTCTTGGGCTGGCCTTGTTGAGCCTTTGCTTCGCGGGCGGCTTCGGGTGTGATGGGGAGGTTTCGACGCTGGGTGCGGCGGTCTTCGGGGTGCTGCGCTTGGGTGGGGCTTTGTTGCGGCGCGTGCCGAAAACCTTTGCCGCTGGGCTACTTACCTGATGATCCGGCGGACCGAGAGGTGCTTGCCGACGGATCCGTCGCGCGATGGGCACACGGGGCGGGAGGTGTGCACCGGCTTGTCGCTGGCAGTCGGGGAGCGGCCGGTGCGGGCGGCCAGGACGGGATGCGGGCCCAGCCCCCGCACCACCGCCCGCGTTCGGTGTCGGCGTTGCCAAGGTGCGGTCGGGCTGAGGATCGCCCCGGTGCCGGGTGTGTCGGGCACGTCGTGTGATTGCTCGGCGTGCGCTTGCGGTCCTTACCGGGCATTTCGCGTTTACGGGACTTGTCGTGCGGCGCAAAGCACGAGCATTTCCGCTGGTGCATTGGATTGCTGCCCGGAATTTCCGTCCGGTCCTTTTGTGCGGCACGGTATCTGCCATTCCGGTGCATACCGAGGCCGAAATGTACGGATTGGACTGTGCCACTGCGGTCCGTCGAATGTGACGCGGGTGACGGATATGCCTGTGCCGCGACGGGGAGTGGCGGTGCGACCGAGATCCACTGGGAAGTGCTGTCCGGACCGGCGATATCCGGCCTCGGAGACAATGCCTCGGAGACAATGAAGCCCGGCACCTCACGGGTGCCGGGCCGAAGTGCGTTACGCGCCGGGGCTGCTGCGAGCGTTCGCGGTGGCCGTAACGCCGACCGTCGTCCTAGACGACGGCCCGGGTGCGCGTCCGCGCATTACGACGCTTGAGCGCGCGCCGCTCGTCTTCGCTCATACCGCCCCATACGCCGGCGTCCTGCCCGGACTGAAGGGCCCAGGACAGGCAGTCAGCAGTGACGGGGCAGCGGGCGCAGACCAGCTTGGCATCGGCAATCTGCGCGAGTGCAGGACCGCTGTTACCCACCGGGAAGAACAGCTCGGGGTCCTCATCGCGACAGATGGCCTTGTGGCGCCAGTCCATTCCTCTGCTCCTTTGCTGGGCGCCGCAAGGCGCCGTGAGTTTGTGGTTCGTTCACTTGTGCGACTCGAATGTTTCCGCACGGTTGCTTGTGAATGCTTTCACGAACACCGTAGATGTCAATAGCTTTGTGGTGCACCGTGGGGAAGCTCACGCCTAAGACCCCGCTAACGGGGACTGCGGGGTCCTTTCTACCCGCTCGAGTCGGTTTTCGCAGCACAACTGGGAGGTTTCTCAGTTGTGTCGGCTCACACCCGGCTGCGGCGCGACCACATCGAGGACCTGCGGCACCGCCGTGAAATCCACCACGTTGCGGCGGCCGATGAAATCGCCATCGATTTGCAAGCCGATGGGCGTGTCGGCCTCGATCCGCACCGACGGGACGTCGTCGTCCCGAAATAAGCTGCGGGCCTGCGGGTTTCCCTCGGCGGCCAACAACTGCCGGGTGATCAGCAGAGTGGGCAATACCCCCATGGTCCGCATGGCAAACACTCCGAGACCGGTTTCGAACGCCGTGCCCGGATTGGTGTGTACCGGGGTGGAATCGAGATAGGTCCACGGAGTCGTGTTCGTCACGAACGCGTAGTAGACCCCGCGGGCGGGTTCGTGCCCGGGAACGTGCAACGTCACCGACGGTTCGGCCCGCCGGTGGCGGAAGAACTCCCGCACGGTCGTGCGGACGTAGCGGGCCGGAGTCGCCGCGTGGCCCTTGGCGCGGCTCGCATCGATCGCCTCGCAGACGTCGGCGTCCAAGCCGACGCCCGAGGTGAAGGTGAACCAGCGATCATCGGCCAGGCCCAGGCCGATCCGGCGATCCTTGTTCAGCGACACCAGATCGATGAGCTGGTTGGTCGCCGCGACCGGATCGGGTTTGATGCCCAGCGAGCGCGCGAACACGTTGGCGGACCCGCCCGGGATGACGCCCAGGCGCGGTTTCCACGCCTGGCCGTCATCGATCTGCGGCAGCGGCAGGAATCCGTTGATCGTCTCGTTGACCGTGCCGTCACCGCCGTGCACGACGATCAGGTCCATCTCGTTGGTCGCGGCCCACTGCGCCAGTTCGGCGGCGTGGCCGCGGTGCTGAGTATGCGCGACGGTCAACTGGGTCCGGCTCTCCAGCGCATGGGCCAGCAGATCGCGGGTGGCCGATGTGGTGGAGGTGGCATTCGGATTCACGATCAGCAACGTCCGCACGCGAAGAGCCTACTGACCGCTTGTCCGAAATCCGTGCCCCGGCCGTGCGTCCGGTCGGATTCCCTGGTCGTGATCCGTCTGGGCCGGGTCGTAGGCTGGGCGCGTGGCGAAGCAGAACTCGGACGGGCACGACGACGACCCGGTCGTCGAGCAGGGCGGCGCGCGAGCGGGGGCGCCGGGGACGGTGCGCGGCGCGGGCGCCTTGGCGGCGCTGGAGGGCACGGTCGGCGTGATCGTCGCGGTCGTGCTGGTCGTGCGCGGTCTGTCGGGTGCGGATCAGAGCAAGGTGAGTGCGTACGGGACCGCGGCGTGGTTCCTGATTCTGGGCGGCGCGGTGCTGGCGGCGGGGATCGGGCTGTTCCTCGGACGTCGCTGGGGCCGGGCGATCGCGGTGATCGCGCAGATCCTGCTGCTGCCGGTGTCCTGGTACATGATCAAAGGTCATCAGCCGCAATTCGGTATCCCGCTGGGATTGGTCGCGCTGGCCGGACTGGTGCTGCTGTTCGCGCCGTCGTCCACGCGCTGGATGGCGCAGGGGTACGACTCCTCGATCGGCTCGGCGGACTGATCCTCAGCGCGGGGTGCGCCACATGGGCCACATCGGCGGACCGCCGTCGGTGACGTTCAGTTCGCCGGTGAGGTCGTAGCCGAAACGCTCGTAGTAGCCGATGTTCTCGGGTTTGCTCGATTCCAGGTACGCGGGACAGGCGGTCTCGTCGCAGTGCGCCAGGCGCGGGGCGATCAGGGCGTGGCCGAAACCGCGCCCGCGGGCGTCGGGATGGGTGCCGATGAACGCCAGGTACCAGTGCGGTTCGGTGGGGTGATGCCGGGTCATCTGCTCGGCCATGTCGCCGGCCACGCGCAGCCGCCCGCGGAACGCGCGCACGATTCCGGGCAGCATGCGCAGCTGGGCGGCTCCGGAGGTCTGCCAGCCGCCCGGCGGCGCCCACACCGCCGCCCCGAGCATCCGGCCGGACTCGTCGAATGCCGCGTCCACACCGCCCCCGGGCAGGAATTGGTGCCGGACCATGGTGGCGAACAGGTATCCCGCTCGCCGGGGCCGGGCGCCCGAATCCGGAATGAGCCAGCCGATGATCGGATCGTCGGCGAATGCGGCCCCCAGGACGCGCGCCAGTTCCGGCACGTCCGACGTGGTCGCCTGGCGAACGGTGATCGTCATCCGTCAACGATAGGACCGCGCCGTCCAGTGCACCCGTAACGAACCCTGAACGCCTCGTGGGCGCACTCTTGGTCACTGGTCTAGTTCAGCTGCGCGGGCGGTGAGGAAGGCGCGCTCGGCGGCGTTCTCGGTGAGCAGGAGCGCCTCGTCGTAGGCCAGTCGCGCCTCGCGGGTGCGGCCCAGTTCCGCCAGGAAGTGCGCGCGGGCGGCGGGCAGGTAGCCATACCCCGCCAGCTGCGGTTCGGTGGCCAACTCGGCCAGCGCGGTCAGCCCCGCCGCGGGCCCCTCGGCCATCCCGACGGCCACCGCCCGGTTCAGCGCCACCACCGGTGAGGGCCACACCTGGATGAGTACGTCGTACAGTCCGGCGATCTCGGGCCAATCGGTATCCGCATAACCCGCCGCCTCGGCGTGCACCGCCGCGATGGCGGCCTGCAGCGCATAACGGCCCGGATTGCCGTTCAACGCGGACCGCACCAGCGCGATGCCCTCGGCGATCTGCGCGCGATTCCATCGGGTGCGGTCCTGTTCGGACAACCGGAGCATCACCCCGTCCGCTCCGACGCGCGCCGCGCGGCGTGCGTCGGTGAGCAGGACGAGTGCGAGAAGTCCTGTCACATCGGGATTTCCGGGCAGCAGCGCGTGCAGCATGCGGGCCAGGTCGGTGGCTCGTTCGGTCAGGTCGCGGCGGATCAGTTCCGCGCCCGCAGGTGCGGTGTGCCCGGTGGTGAACAGCAGATGGACCACCGCGAGCACCGCATCGACGCGGTCGGGAAGTTCGGCCGGGCCGGGCACTCGATAGGGGATGCGGGCCGCGGCGATCTTCTTCTTGGCCCGGGTGATGCGGGCGGCCATGGTCGGCTCGGCGACCAGGAAGGCGCGGGCGACCTCGGCGGTGCTCAGGCCGCAGACCAGTCGCAGGGTCAAGGCCACCTGTGCCTCGAGGGACAGGGCTGGATGACAACAGGTGCAGATCAGCCGCAATCGGTCGTCGGGGATCTGCGTCAATGCCGTGATAGCGGAATCGGCGACGTCCTCGGTGTGGTCGTCCTCGACCAGCAGCGGCAGCGTCCGGCGCATCGTCGAGTGGTGACGCAGCAGATCGAGTGCCCGGTTGCGCGCCACCGTCGTGAGCCAGGCCGTCGGGCACGCCGGGACGCCGTGTCGTGTCCAGTGACCGAGGGCCTGGGCATAGGCGTCCTGCACGCACTCCTCGGCCAGATCCAGATCCCTGGTGATCCGGACCGTCGTCGCGAGGACGAAGGCCCACTCGCGCCGATGCGCGTCGGCCACCGCCGCCGCGACCTCGGTGTGCGATGCGGGCGAATCGGCCGCGGATCGGTCCCGCGAGTGCGTCACTTGCGGGACCTCCCGGGTGTGCGTTGAAACATGTTGCAGGGAAGCACAATTGGTGAGCGATGTGCCGAATCAGCTCAGTGTGAGCAAGGGGCGCACCTCGACGCCGCCCTCGGCCATCGGAACCTGCTTCGCGATCTCGAGCGCGGCGTCCAGATCATCCGCCTCGATCAGGTAGTAGCCGCCGAGTTGTTCCTTGGTCTCGGCGAACGGCCCGTCGGTGACGGTGAAGCCACCCGCGCCGTCGGGGCGGATGCTGGTGGCGCTGTGGCTGTGCTCGAGTGCGTTACCGCCGCGCAGCGCCGATTGATTGGCCTGCTGGAATTCCAGATGGGCGTGCATCATCGGGCTGCCGGCCGCCGGCTCGGACAGCTGACGTTCGTCCTGGTAGATCAGGACCAGGTATTGCGACATGGTGATCGTCCTTCGAACAGTGTGGCCCGCCTTTCGGACCATTCAACTCTTCGACGGACGACCTCCGGCGAAATCGACAATGCCGCGCAAAGAAGTCGCCGAGAAAATTTCAGCGCGCGGCGAGCCGGGTGAGCGCCTCGCCGGTCAGGCGGTAACCGGTCCATTCGTCCTGGGCGCGCGCACCCAGGGCTTCGTAGAACTCGATCGAGGGGGTGTTCCAGTCGAGCACCGACCAGTCCACGCGTCGGTAGCCGTTGGCGACGGCCTCACGGGCGAGCGCGGCCAGCAGGGCCTTGCCCAGACCCAGACCGCGCGCCTCCGGTTCGACGAAGAGGTCCTCGAGGTAGATCCCGTGGGTGCCCGTCCAGGTGCTGTAGTTCAGGAACCAGATCGCGCAACCGAGCACTTCGCCTCCCGAATCGCGTTGTGCCACATGGGCGAACACCTTCGGATCGGGGCCGAACAGGGAGGTGTGCAGTTGCTCGCCGGTGAGGGTGCACTCGGGCCGCGACTTCTCGTACTCGGCCAGGGCATAGACGAGTCCGACCAGTGCGGGCACGTCCTCGGGGGTGGCGCGGCGGATCATCGGGCCTCCTCGGCGTTCGGGCGGAGGTTGTGCGCGAGAATCGCGCGCGTGCCGTGCTCCTGCCCCAGCACGCTGACCCCGGCGGTGGACAGGTAGAACCGGCGTGCCTCGCACACCTCGAATTCGGCCCACCGCGCGACCAGGCATCGCGAGAAATGCCCGTGCCCCACCAGCACGACATCGCGTACCTGCAATTCCGGCGCCACCTTCGCCAGCACCCGATCGGCCCTGGCCTGCACCTGCGTGGCCGATTCACCGCCCGGCACCGGATCGGTGAAGATCGTCCAGCCCGGCACGGACTCCCGGATCTGCGGCGTGGTCAGCCCCTCGTAGTCGCCGTAATCCCACTCCACCAGGTCGTCATCGATCCGCACATCCGCCAGCCCGGCCAGTTCGGCGGTCCGCACCGCCCGCTGCCGCGGACTGCACAACACCAGCGGAACCCCCAGCCCGAGCCCCCCGAGCACCTGCCGCGCCCCCCTGGCCTGTCGTTCCCCGGCTGCCGTCAGCGCGATATCGGTCCGCCCCGTGTGCTTGTGCGCCTTGGACCATTCGGTCTCCCCATGCCGCAGCACCACCAACCGGAACTCACTCGCGGAACCACTCATGGGCTCGATCATGCCGGACCGGGTAGGTCGGTGCGTGCGATGGGCGATTCGGCGCCGGGGGTGCGCTGGACAGCTCGGTCATACTCCGAACGTTGCCGTCCTTGTGGACGAACGTCATCCGGTGGAGTCCAGGACCCACTGGCGGTAGCCGGGGTGGGCGTCGGTGACCGGGACGGCCAGCACCTGGGGAGTGTCGTAGGGGTGATCTCGGTCGGCGCGGGCGATGATCGCTGGGACCAACGAGCTTCGGGTGTGCAGGACGACCAGGGCCTCCGTGTCGTCCCGGACCTGGCCTTCCCAGCTGAAGATGGACCGGATCGCGGGAATGATGTTGCCGCACGCGGCAAGTCGGTCGGCCACCAGTGCCCGGGTGAATTCCGCCAGCCAGTCCGCGTCGTCCGCGGTGATCGTGACGTCCACCAACTCTTCGTCGGCCATGCCTTCAGCTGTCCTCCGGTTTCGATCGGCGTGCCGATCGGTCCTGCGGTCTGTTCGCCCGAATCCTTACCACGAGGGTATCGGGCGACATACGATCGGACTTCGAAGTCTGTTCAGACGTGTATGTCTCGTGAAATCTCGCGAAGGTTGGGGTGCCGAGGTGGACAGATGTGTGCGGATCTACGAGTTCGTCTGTGCTGCGCCGGTGATCGGCAGATCCGGGAGTGTATGCGGCACGGTCGTGACCGGACTGCGGGCGGCGCGTTCCGGGCACGGTGCGGCGGAACGGCGACCGAACGCGGGCGTCGTGAGCGGCCCGGGGGATATGGGGTTGCCTTGCCGTTCGCGTGGCCTCCCACCCGATCCGGATCTCGCGCCGTGACCGCGGAAGAGGTTGCGACACCGCAGGATTGGGCCGCGTCCTATCGATCGCTGTTCGGCCTGCCCCGAGTGCACGTCACCGCACCGGGCTTCGTCGTACTACCGCTCACCGACTCCATCGCAGCGGTCAATACGCCTGAGCCACTGGGGGTTTCGATTCTGGACGAACTGATCGACCGCGGTATTCCCGGCCCGGTCCTGGTGCGCGCCCGCCCACCCCGGCGCACCTTCCTCGTGGTCGCCGACCGCCACCCGAGCCCCGACGATCTGGCCCGCCTGGAACGTCGCGGTATCGATATCGGCCCGCATCGCGGAAATGTCGTGCTACCCACCGGTTTCGGCCGCCACACTCCCGAGGGCCGCTGGTGGGCGCGCCCACCCCGCCGCGACGAATCCCTCCCACTGCTCTCCGAACTCGTCTCGGCCGCCGTCGCCGTCCTGTAGTCGCTTTCGGCGTGTCGGTACTCGCGGATCTGAATCCGTTGCGCCATCAGGATATTCATCGGCCTGCCGACGAGCGGGCCGGTGCGGGAGTGCGCTCCGCCGATGGCAGATCGAGTTCCGTTGGGTATCACTGCATTCGAGCTTCCCATTCGTGGCCGGGATGATGAGCGCGGACGTGATCTCGGAGGGTGCGGCGTTGGGGTTCGGTCAGGGCAGGCCAGGTTCGTTGCAGATCGTCGTGGTCCTTGGGGCGGGCGAGTTTCGCCTTGTAGACCAGGACGATTTCCGGGTTGAGATAGCGGATACCGTCGGCGGCAATCCACGTGACGGTGTCCAGGGGTGCGGTGACCGAGGGGCTTCGGCGGTTGACCCATCGGCCGTCCCGGCCGGGATTGAGCAGGACGTCCAACAGCCAAGGGGCGCCCGCCTGTTCGCGCAGCCAGACCTGGTTGGAGTCGTCGAGCAGGTCGGGATACTGGTCGTCGACGGGGCGCAGGGCTCCGGAGGCAGCCGACCAGATGTGCAGGCGGTCGGCGACGGCGCGCTGCAATTCGGGCAGGTCGCGGCGGAATATGGCGACGTCGATATCGGCGTGCGGGCGTTCGGTTCCGGTGAACGCGTCCAATGCCCAGCCTCCGGCTATCCACCACGGTGCGCCGAAATCGCCGAGTATGTCGGGGACGTCGGGCGGGGTGACCGTCGCCCACGCTCCGTACAGTCGGTGGAATTCGATCTTTTCCGGATCCGTGGGGCGTTGTGGCGGAAAGGTTTTCATCCTCGGACCATAGGCCGGATGGGCTCGTTCGGAGCGGAACCGGTGGGATTGACCCGATCGGTGGTTCGCGCGGGGGGTGCGCCCGAGGATGACTCGGGTCGGCCGCGAGTGGTATGCGGGTGGTGGGGGAATCATCCTGCGGGGCGATGTGCCGCGAATGTGCTCTCCGGCAGGCTGAATAGCCGGGGGTCGGAGCTTTTCGGCTGAACAGGAGGGTGTTGTGGGATTTCTCGATGGACGTCGGCGACGTCGAGATGCACGGGACGAGAAGGTCAGGGCCGCGGCCTACGACAAGGCCGTGAGTGCGGGAGCGTCGCACGAGGATGCGAATGTCTCGGCCGACAAGGCGGTGCAGCGTGCTCGCCGTCGTCGTCGCCTGCTCCTCATCTCGGCGGGTGGCGGAGCGCACTGACAACGCCCCCGGTTCCGGCGTACCAGCCGGAACCGGGGATGCCGAGTATTTACCAGGCGCGGCAGCGCTGGTCGCGGTGCCCGTTGCGGTCGTGCTCGTTGTTGTGCCAGTTGCCGTGCTGGTCGCAGTGCCAGTCGTTGCGGAACGGATCCCGCGGATCGTGCCAGCCGGGGCGGTTGAATCCACCCCAGTTGTCGTCCTGGTGCGACGGCGTCGGGTACGGCGGGTTGGCGGCTGCCGAACCGATGACGGGTCCGGCGAGCAGGGCGCCCGCGGCGATGGCGACGAACGATGCGGACAGTGTCCTGTGCATTATGACCTCTCGTTGAGGAGTGGGTTCCCGACCTCGGATGCCATTGCATGCCTTGGCCGTTCGGGACGCAACGACTTGGAGCCGATACACAGCAGACTCATATCTCGCACAGAGGGAAGCCCTCGGCTCTGTACTCTGTGCCGCTCTGTACTCCGTGCCGATCAGCCGATCGCGGCGAGCAGACGACGGAGCTCGCGGCGATCGCCGACGCCGAGTTTGGCGAGCACATGGGATTCGGCCGCGAGCACCAATGGGTCGAGTCGCTCGAGCAGGGCCACGCCCTCCCGCGACAGGGTGGCGGGTAGCGAGCGGCCCGTCGGCACTGAGGCCGGGCGCGTCACCAAACCGCGGTCCTGCAATTCGCGGATCACCTTGTTCATCGCCTGCGGCGAGACGGTGGCGTCGCGGGCCAGTTCCGCGTTGGACTTACCGGGCGATTGGGACAGCAGGCGCAGGCAGAGATATTGCGGGAACGTAAGTTTCAGCGGTTCCAGTGCGGTCGCCGCCACTTCGGAGCGCAACGCCGCGGCAACCCGGTGCAGAAGGTAACCGAGAGGCCTGTCCTCGAGACCTTCCATATCAACCATATTGACACATATCAACTAAGTTGACATAAAATGGGGTCATGACGAGTTCATCGAATGACGCGATGTTCGAATCCGCTTACCGTGGTGAGGCCCCCGAGATGGGGCAGGGAAATCGGCCGCCGTGGAGTATCGGCGAGCCGCAGCCCGAGATCGCCGCACTCATCGACGCCGGCAAATTCCACGGCGAAGTCCTCGACGCCGGATGTGGTGAGGCCGCGACCTCGCTGTATCTCGCGGAACGAGGTTTCACCACCGTCGGCCTGGACCAGTCACCCACCGCGATCGACCTCGCCCGAGCCGCGGCCGCCGAGCGCGGCCTGACCACCGCCGGCTTCGAGGTCGCCGATATCAGCTCGTTCACCGGCTATGACGGCCGGTTCGGCACCATCGTCGACAGCACCCTGTTCCACTCGATGCCGGTGGAATTGCGCAAGGGCTACCAGGAGTCGATCGTGCGCGCCGCCGCGCCGGGCGCCTCCTACTTCGTCCTCGTCTTCGATCGCGCGACCATGCCCGAGGGCGGCCCGGTCAACGCCGTGAGCGAGGACGAGTTGCGCGAGGCCGTCGGCGCGTACTGGACCATCGACGAGATCCGCCCCGCTCGTATCCACGCCAACGTGCCCGACAACTTCGCCGGCTTCGCCCAATTCGCCGGAGTCGACATCGAGGACGAGGCCCCGGGCCGTAAGTCGGTACCGGCCTGGCTGTTGTCGGCTCACCTGGGCTGACCGGAGAGTCGTTCCGGTACAACGAGTTTCGAAGGCCCGCGTGCCGGCTTCCCGAGGGTACGCGGGCTTTCGGGCTGTACGGGCGGCTCCGCGGAGTTGCTGTGCAGCGGTTTCGGCTGCCATCGTGACGACTTGCCGAGCCCGTGCACGCGAATTCTCACCGACCGCGGATGAGGCCCTGCGTGCGCCTCGTTGCTACGGGCCGATACCGTAGATGCGGCCGCCGCGCTGTTCCAGGAGAGTGTTCCCGACAACGGCGAGAGAGATGGGGTCGTTGTGGTAGTTGCTGCGCTGCAAGGGGATTCGAGTAATTTCCGCGCCGGTTTCGGGGTCGAGCGCGGCGATCGCGCCGTCGACCGGGATGAGGATCCGACCGGCCATGAGAACGGGGGAGCCGAGCGCGTCCGGAGCGGTCCAGAGTGGGTCGAATGTGCTGGCGTTCAACGCGATCACGCTGTTGCCGGAGAAGACCAGGTAGGCCGAGCCGATACGGGTGGTGGCAGTGTCCGGCGGGAGGGGGGCGTTCAGGCGCTCGACCGACAGCAGGTTCGCGGTGCCGTCGAAAATCGCCAATTCCGGTGCGGTGGTGCCGGTTCCGGGCAGATACAGCAGAATTCGGTTGTCCGACACCGCGAGCACGCGCGCGCCGTCCACATTCGCGCCGGGCTCGGTCAGCACGTGTGAGCCGTACTCCTCGGGCACGGTGCTGTCCTTGGGAGCCGGATTGAGCACACTCAGCCGGTCCGCGCCATCGCCGGGGCAGTGTTCGAGCACCGCCAGACGGCTGCTGCTGGAGACCGAGGACAGCAGGGTGCAACCCGGGCGCGGCTGGGTCTTGATGTTCACCGGCGCGTCCACGTAGCCGTATTCGAGAGTGCGCACCAGATCCGAACGCCACATCTCGAGCCGGTCCGAACCCTGGGCGAGAAAATAGGTGCCGTCCGCGGTCAACGTGATCGCGTGGTCCATATAACTGCTGCGCGCGGTGCGCCGGGCGCCGGTGTCGGCCGAGAGCATCGTGGTCTGGCTGCAGCCGCGCTGATCGCGATAGGTGCCCACGACCGTGCCGTACTGCGCCTCCACACCGCACAGCGGCATATCGCGCTGGTATTTCCACACCTGCTTACCGGTCACCGGGTCGTATCCGGTGACGGTGCCGCCGTCACCGGCCACTGCCACGCCGGACGCGGTCAGTGCCCGCAGTGCGGCCCCGTCGGGCGCGTGCCACAACTCGTGCAGGGATTGCGGCAACTGGTCGGCGGCGGCGGGCTGTTCGGCGGCATGGGCGGCGGGCTCGGAAATCGTGCCGCGCGCATCGCTGATCCACCACACGACGACTATCGCGATCACCACTACGATGGCGATCGCGACTGCGGCAAGGAGATCGGCGCGCGTCCGCCGCTCGGGTGCGAGCACGTCAGCGAGCGTAGTCGATCCGCCGCACTCGCCCGATGGTGACGTCGCGGCGCGCGGCGCGACTACCGGATTCTCTTTCGGCGACTACGCATTTCGGCCGGGCTGATCGTCGGCATGCGGTGACGGCGCAGGTCGTGCGGCGACGGTCCGTGCCATACGGCATGTGCGGTGTGCGGCTGCGTCGTGCGGCGACGGTATGCGTATGGCTGAGGTGAAGAATGCGTGCGGCTGACGTGAGAACATGCCCGCAGACGGTTTCGGTGGTGCCGCGAAGATGTGCGGCCGCGCGGTGGCGGTCCGGACCCGTGCGCGGGTGCGGTGCCCGGACGGCCGGTGGGTATCGCTACGACCGAGGGGTCCCGTACCTGTCTGGCAGGTACGGGACCCCTCGGCCGGTCGGTATCGCTACGACGCTCAGGCCGTCACGGAGATCGGCGCGTCGACGGCCTCGGCGGAGTCCGCGTTGGCGGTCCTGCGGCGGCGGCGACGGCGGCGGGCCGGTTTATCGGCCTGATCGTCCGATTCGGCCGCCGGTTCGTCGGCGGAGCCGGTCGGCTCCGCCGGTGTGCCCTGCGCCTCGTCATCGGTAGCGGCGCTGGAACCGGGGGACCGGCGGCGACGGCGACGCGCGGGCTGCGCGGTGCCGTCCGACTCGGTCGAATCCTGTGCTTCCGCAGCGGAATCAGCGGACTCGTCACCGGCTTCGGTTGCCACCTCGGCACTTTCGATGCCGTCGACCGGCTGACCGCCTCGGGTGCGGCGACGGTTGCGCTTGCGCGGGCTGCGCGGGGCGCGCTCGACCACGACGGCATCCTCGTCGCGTTCCACCTTGCGGCGCAACGTACCTGTCACATCCTCCGGGATGTCCAGGTCCGAAAACAGGTGCGAGGACCGAGAATACGTCTCGACCGGTTCCGGAATCCCCAGTCCCAGTGCGGAATCGATGGCGGACCAGCGCTTCAGCTCGTCCCAGTCCACCAGGGTGACCGCGACGCCGGTGCGGCCCGCGCGACCGGTGCGGCCGATACGGTGCACGTAGGTCTTCTCGTCCTCGGGGCACTGGTAGTTGACGACGTGGGTGACATCGTCGATATCGATACCGCGGGCGGCGACGTCGGTGGCGACCAGTACGTCGATCCTGCCCTTGCGGAACTTGTCCAGGGCCTTCTCGCGCTGCACCTGCCCCAGATCGCCGTGCACCGCGCCGACGGCGAATCCGCGCTCGGCCAGATCGTCCGAGACCTTCTGCGCGGTCCGCTTGGTGCGGGTGAAGATCATGGTCGCGCCGCGTCCGGAGGCCTGCAGTATGCGGGCCACCAACTCGCTCTTGTCCAGCGCGTGCGCCCGGTAGACGAACTGGGCGGTGCGGTCGTGCACCGCCGAATCGTGCGGCTCCTCGGCTCGGATATGAGTCGGCTTGTGCAGGAACGTGCGCGCCAGGGTGATGATCGGGCCCGGCATGGTCGCCGAGAACAGCATCGTCTGACGCTTGTCCGGCACCATGTTCAGAATGCGCTCGATATCGGGCAGGAAGCCCAGGTCGAGCATTTCGTCGGCCTCGTCGAGCACCAGCACGCCGACCTTGCCCAGGATCAGATGCTGCTGTTCGGCCAGATCCAGCAGGCGGCCCGGCGTGCCGACGACCACGTCGACCCCCGCGCGCAGCGCTGCGATCTGGGTTTCGTAGGGTCGGCCGCCGTAGATCGAGGTGACCTTCAGCGGGCCCTGGTGATTGGTCAGATATTTACTCGCGTTTTCCAGGTCCTTGGTGACCTGGATGCACAATTCCCGCGTCGGCACGATGACCAGTGCGCGCGGTGTGCCGTCCAGGGCGGTGGTGCCCGAATCGCCGCTGGAAATTCGGTGCAGCAGCGGCACGCCGAATCCGAAGGTCTTACCCATACCGGTGCGCGCCTGGCCGATCAGGTCTTCACCGGCCAGTGCGAGCGGCAGGGTGAGTTCCTGGATGGCGAAAGTACGTTCGATTCCGATCTCGGCGAGTGCGCGGACGATTTCCTCGCGAACTGCCAATTCGGTGAATGTCGGGGCGATGTGTGTGGGGTCGAGCTCTGCTGTCAGCAGGTTATCGCTCAACCCGGGTTCCTGTTCCACGGTGATCTTGCTCAGGTTCTTGCCTTCCTCGCGGTATCGCATCTCGCGCGCACGAGGTGTGGGGCGGACCCGGTGGTCCGCGACGACCACAAATCCGGCGGTGTGTCCCACCTCGGCCGCTGCGGGATACCGGTGGCGGCATCAACCTGGCGCGGCGCATCGGTGTTGCGGATCTGGTGCGCGCACATTTTCCATTGGGCTGCGGTACTTCTGCTCGGTCACGTGTGATGTCGCGAGCCGAAATTTCCGTTACCCACGCCGATTGTAGCGTGATATCTTCCGCCGCTCGGGATGTGCCGTGGTAAATACGTGCTCGGGTCGGCGTGGAGTTCGCCGGATATATTGTCCAATCACGTGGCGTGCGGTGTGGCACAGCGAAATTCACGAATCCTGTCGAATTGCCGTACCGTCGCCTTGATCGAACTCCGGTCCCGGGAGAGTGGCCTATCCCACATATGTGTGACACCGTGTCACACGATATCTTGAAGCCTGTGAGTTTGGCAGACACCGTGACCCTCGCCGCGCGCAACGCCTGGGCGCTGACCCTCGGCGACGGGATCGAGCAGCCCGCCCCGACGCCGTACACGGTGCTGTGGGACCAGGCGCACCGACGGCTGCAGCGCTTCGAGCGCATCGGCGAAACGGGCGCGGCGGACGTGAGTTCCGCGGTGCTGCTCGTTCCGCCGCTGGCCGCCCCGGCCAACTGCTTCGACCTGCGGCCCGATCAGAGCCTGGCGCGCTTTCTGCTCGACTGTGGGCATCGGCCGTACCTGGTCGACTACGGCGAGATCACCTTCGCCGACCGGCGGATGGGATTCGAGGACTGGATCGACGACATCCTGCCCGAGGCGATCCGGCGGGTGTCCGCGGATCGTGACGGTGCGCCGGTGGATCTCGTGGGTTGGTCGCTGGGCGGTGTGCTCGCGCTGCTCACCGCGGCCGCCGACGTGGCCCTGCCGATCCGTTCGATCACCGCGATCGGCGCGCCGCTGGACTACGACCGAGTGCCGTTCGTGCCGCAGGTGCGCGCGGTGGCCCGGTTGACCGGCGGGATCGGTGCGTCCACACTCGTCCGGCTGGCGGGCGGCGTCCCCGCGCCGCTGACCCGGCTGGCCTACCGCGCGACGTCCTGGGAGCGCGAGCTGCGGCGGCCGATGTTCGTCGCCACGCACCTCACCGATGCCGCCACGCTCGGGCGGATGGAGACCATCGATCGCTTCCAGGCCGACATGCCGGGCTATCCGGGACGGCTCTACAACCAGCTGTGGGGCCGCTGCATGCTGGCCAACGACCTCGGCAGAGGTGAATTCCGGCTCGGCCGGCGCCGTATCGCGCTGTCCGAGGTGACCGCGCCGGTGCTGCTGGTGGGCGGCCCCGACGACGTGATCACCCCGGCCGCGGCCGTCGAACACGGCACTCGAACCCTCACCGGCGCCACGGAGGTCCGCTTCGAGACCGCGCCGGGCAGCCATCTCGGCATTCTCGCCGGTCCGGCGGCGCGCACCTCGACATGGATGTACTTGGAGAAGTTCCTCGTGGACGCCGCATCGTGAGCGGTGGGGCACGACACCGTGAAATCGCGGTGACCTGGTCACGATTGCGCCGATCGCGATACTAGGGTGTAGGTATGGGAGTAAACCCGTCTGCCGCGCTGGATGATTCGACCGAATCCACTGTTCGCATTCCCGCCGATCACCCCGGCGTCACCGACCTGTTCGCCGTGCTCGCCTACGGCGAGATCTCGGCGTTCTACCGGCTGGCCGAGGAGGCGAAGCTGTCGCCCTCGCTGCGGGGCAAGGTGTCCGTCGCGACGATGGCGGCCGCCGAGATGGGCCATTTCGAGACGTTGAACCAGGCCCTGGCCGATCGCGGAGTCGAGGTGTTCGACGCGATGGCGCCGTTCGTGCGTGCGCTGGACGCCTATCACAATTCGACCGACCCTTCGACGTGGCTCGAGTCGATGGTGAAGTTCTACGTCGGCGACGGTATCGCCGCGGACTTCTACACCGTGCTGGCCACCGCGCTGGCCCCGGAGGTCGCCGCGGTCGTGCGCGATGTGCTGGCCGAGACGGACCATTCGCAGTTCGTCGTGGAGGAGGTCCGCCGCGCGGTCGCCGAGAGCCGTTCCGAGCGCGACCGGCTGATGCTGTGGGGTCGCCGGCTGCTCGGCGAGGCGATCACCCAGGCGCAGTGGGTGATGGCCCAGCGCGACGAGCTGACCGAACTGGTTCTCGCAGCCACCGGTGATCTCAACGGCGTTGCCGCGCTGTTCGAGCACATGCAGAACTCCCACGCAGAGCGCATGCGCGTGCTTGGTCTAGGATGAAATCCCAGCGTAACAACTGATTTCGCACGTACATCGGTAACTCACCGGGGTACGTCCACAAGGTAACCTGGCACCCGACCGTCGGCCCGAAGCGGGCGCCTGTCCGCGCTCAACGGCACACTGAAGGCTCGGAGAGGCGGGGGAGCCAAAAACTCGAGGAGGTTGGCCGTGGAGGTCAAGATCGGTATCTCGGATAGCCCGCGTGAGCTCGTGATCAGCAGCTCGCAGACCCCGGAAGAGGTCGAGGCGCTGGTCTCCGATGCGCTTACCGGCAAGGGCGGCGTGGTATCGCTGACCGACGAGAAGGGCCGCAAATACCTGATCCAGGCGGCCAAGGTGGCCTACGTGGAGATCGGCACCTCCGGCACCGGCCGCGTGGGCTTCGCCGCGGTCTGAGTATCACGAAATTCGGGCCCCGGCGATTTCGCCGGGGCCCGATTCGTATCGCGCTCCCAGTTACCCGACGACCCGCTGAAGTCGCGGAGAGGCGGTCACTGGCGGGTCGGCACGTGCTTGAGACCACCCCAGCACAGCGAGACGGTGGTGTCGACGGCCTCTTCCTTGGGGATGGGGCGGTCGGCCTCGAGCCAGTAGCGGGCGGTGATCTGACTGGCGCCGACCAGGCCGACGGCCAGGATGCGGGCGCGGTACGGGTCGAGGCCGGAGTCGTGTGCGACCAGGTCGAACACCGCGTCCACGCACGCCTCGGTGGCCTGCTCGACCCGGCGCTGCACCTGCGGCTCACTGGTCAGATCGGATTCGAAGACCAGGCGGAAGCCCTGGGTGTCGTGGTCGACGAAGTCGAAGTAGGCGGCGACCGCCGCGCGCACGCGCTGCTTGTTGTCGGTAGTGGAGCGCAGCGCCTGGCGCACACTCGACACCAGCGCGTCGATGTAGTTCTGCAGCACTGCCAGATACAGCTCTAGCTTGCTCGAGAAGTGCTGGTAGAGAACGGGTTTGGAGACACCCGCGCATTGGGAGATCTCGTCCATGCCCGCCGCGTGATATCCGCGTAGCACGAAGACCTCGCTCGCCGCCGCGAGTAGTTGCGCCCGGCGGGCGTCGCGGGGCAGGCGAGTTCCACGCTTGTTCGGCACCATGGTCTCGGACGACAGTCGAGACGACGTCATCCGGTCCACGAGGTCTGTCATTTCGGCATCTCCCAATCGATTCCCGGCGGAAAAGGTGTGCACGGGTATCCCCCGAACGATACTCGCTCCACATGTCCCGCGCTGAGCTCGGGCCAACTCGGAGCTCGGTACGCGCAGCCGATCCCGGTAGCTATTGGCAACTTGTCAGTAAATGGTCTTCGTAAGCAATCTCGCACAGTGGTGAGATATCTCGCAACCGATCCGCTGTTCCCGGTACTGCACAGCGCGCGTCGCGGTTGTGAGAGTCTGATGTCGTGACCGACCAACAGGACGGATCATTCGACGGCAGTGCCGAGCGGGGTCGTGTCGGCACGGTGGGGCCCGATCCGGATATCGCGGACGATGCGGATATTTCCGGCGTGGACCGTGATCGGCAACCATTGCGGGCGCGGTGGGATCCGACGAATTCTCCGGATCACAATTCCCGGCAACGGGAGGCCGACGGGATATCGGACGCCGTGTCCCGGTCCGCTCGCGCGAACGGCAAACGCGCCGCCGCGCGCCGCTTCGTCTGCACCTACGGCTGGCGTGCCTACGCACTGCCGGTGCTGATCGTGGTGACGGTTCTGGTCGTGGTGAACGCGGTGCGCGACAGCGGGAGCTCCGGTGGGGCCGGACTGCCCGGAGTCGGGCGGCTGAGTCCGCGATCGGACCGGGGCGGCATCATCGGCGTTCCGCCCAAGGGCGACGGGAAATTCGCCGCCGATCTGCCGACCGGTGCGTTGCCCGCCGGAGGCCGGTTCACCGAGGCGGGGTCGGGCGCCTGGCATATCGTGTCCGGCACATCGGCGAAGGTGGGCGCGGCCCAGGGACATCTGTTCACCTACACCGTCGAGATCGAGGACGGGGTGGACACCGCCGGTTACGGCGGCGACGAATCGGTGGCGCACATGGTCGACGCGACGCTGGGCAATCCGAAGAGCTGGATTCACGACGCCCGCTTCGGATTCCGCCGGATCGATTCGGGCGAACCGGATTTCCGCATCTCCGTGACCTCGCGCAAGACCACCGAGGCCGACTGCGGATTCGACATCCCGATAGATTCGTCCTGCTTCAACAGCGATCTGGGCCGTGTGATCCTCTCGGAGGTGCGCTGGGTGCGCGGCGCACCGGCGTTCGACGGCGATATCGGCTCGTACCGGCAGTACCAGATCAATCACGAGGTCGGCCACGCCATCGGCTATCACGAACATCAGCCCTGTGCCGTCGACGGCGGTCTCGCCCCGGTGATGATGCAGCAGACCTTCGGTACCCGCAACGACGACATCGCCGCCCTCGACCCGCAGGGAGTCGTCCCCAAGGACGGCAAGACGTGCCGCTTCAATCCCTGGCCGTACCCCCGCGGGTGAGCCTGTACGGTGATCGCGGGGAAGAATGACCCGATTCGCGGTGTTGCACCCTTGCGACACTGCGAATTCGATGCGAGGAGTCCAGGACGTGTCATCACCGAAGCCCCTGCCGCCGCTGGTCGAGCCGACCGGTGAGCTGAGCCGGGAGGAGGTTGCCCGCTACAGCCGCCACCTGATCATTCCGGATCTGGGTGTGGACGGGCAGAAACGGCTGCGCAACGCCAAGGTGCTGGTGATCGGTGCGGGCGGGCTGGGTTCCCCGGCGCTGCTCTATCTGGCCGCCGCGGGGGTCGGCACATTGGGCATAGTGGAATTCGACGAGGTGGATTCGTCGAATCTGCAGCGGCAGATCATTCATGGTGAATCCGATATCGGCCGCAGCAAGGCCGACAGCGCCCGCGATTCGATTCTGGAGATCAATTCCGGAATCAACGTGGTGCTGCACAAGTTCCGGCTCGACAACGACAATGCGGTCGAGCTGTTCTCCGAATACGACCTGATCGTCGACGGCACCGACAATTTCGCCACCCGCTACCTCGTCAACGACGCGGCGGTGCTGGCCGGTAAGCCGTACGTGTGGGGTTCGATCTACCGGTTCGAGGGTCAGGTGTCGGTGTTCTGGGAGGACGCTCCCGACGGGCGCGGCATCAACTACCGCGACCTGTACCCCGAGGCCCCGCCGCCGGGCATGGTCCCCTCCTGCGCCGAGGGCGGCGTGCTGGGTGTGCTGTGCGCGTCGATCGGCTCGATCATGGTCACCGAGGCCGTCAAGCTGATCACCGGTATCGGCGATCCGCTGCTGGGCCGGCTCATGGTGTACGACGCACTGGATATGAACTACCGGACCATCAAACTGCGTCGCGATCCCGAGCGTCAGCCGATCACCGAGCTGATCGACTACGACGCGTTCTGTGGTGTGGTGTCCGAGGAGGGCCAGGCGGCGGCCGCGGGCTCGACGATCACCGCACACGAGCTCAAGGACATGCTCGACGCCGGTAAGGACGTCGCCATCGTGGACGTGCGCGAGCCCGTCGAGTGGGACATCGTCCGGATCGAGGGCGCGCAGCTGATTCCCAAGGACCGCATCCTGTCCGGTGAGGCGCTGTCCGAGCTGCCGCAGAACCGCCCGATCGTCCTGCACTGCAAGACCGGTATCCGGTCGGCCGAGGCCCTGGCCGCCCTGAAACAGGCCGGATTCGCCGACGCCACCCACCTACAGGGCGGAATCATCGCCTGGGCCAAGCAGATCGATCCTTCCCTGCCGGTCTACTAGGTTCCGCGCCCTCCCTCGATGTCGAGGTCGGGGCGTTCCAGTGTTGGCATCCGGCCGGGTGTGCGAGTAGGTCGCAGGACTTGCGCGCGTACCCGTGTGCTCACCCGCCTCGCCGCCACTTCGGCGAGCCGTCCGAGGGTCCGGAGATCCGCACTTCGGACCGAGGGTTGGGACCGTACCCGGGTTGCGGTCCCGATCGTCGAATTCCGACGTCCTTGTGAGATCAGTTGTCCAGTCGGCAAGAGGATGGGTTTCCGGTGGCGCGAGTTGGCGGCTGGGTGTCGGCAGATCTGTGGTTCTGCCTGGGAGATCTCTACGCGGAAACTGCCCGGCGCGGCGCGCTGGGTGGTTCATCCGGCGGGAGTACGGTACGGCCGTGACTTCTGTGGAACCTCCCGAGCATGTGCGGGCCACATTCGGTCTTCGCGAGGTGACGCCGATCGCGTTGGGGGACTGGGACGGCGGCTGGCGGTGCGGGGATGTGGTGCTGTCACCGATCGCCGATCACGCCCGCGCCGCGTGGTCGGCGAACGTGCGCGAGACGTTGTCGGTGGACGGGCTGCGCCTGGCGCATCCGGTCCGCGCGACCGATGGACGGTACGTCGTATCCGGTTGGCGCGCGGACACATTCCTCGAGGGCACCCCCGAGCCTCGGCACGACGAGGTGGTATCGGTATCGCTGCGGCTGCACCGGGCCACCGCCAAGCTCGAACGTCCGAGGTTCCTGGCCCAACAGCCGATCGCACCGTGGATGGATGTGGACGTCTTCGTCGCCGCCGACCGGGCCGCCTGGGAAGCGGTGCCGCTGCGCAGTCTCAAGGCCGGCGGTATGGCGCCGGTGACCTCACCGGACGGGCAACGCAGCCTCGAAATCCTGACCCAGCTGTCCACCCTGCGCAAACCGGTGCAGTCGCCGGCGCAGCTCGTGCACGGCGACCTGTTCGGCACGGTGCTGTTCTCCGGTACAGCAACCCCGGGCCTGACCGATATCACCCCCTACTGGCGGCCCGCGTCCTGGGCGGCCGGAGTGATCGTGGTCGACGCGTTGTCGTGGGGCGGTGCGGACGAGGGCCTACTGCATCGGTGGGCGGATCTGCCGGAATGGCCGCAGATGATGTTGCGCGCGGTCATGTTCCGGCTCGCCGTGCACGCCCTGCACCCGCGCTCGACACCCGAGGCGTTCCCCGGGCTGGCCCACACCGCGGATATGGTCCGGCTACTGCTCTGAACTCGCACCCGGCCACATCGGCGGGAGCCGTGTCGTCGATGAATATCGTTGCGACACAACATGAGTCGTGTATGCCACCCCAGCTGCCGGGGTACCGCGAGCGCGGACCGTCAGCGACCCGGATACTCGGCGATGAGCGAGCCGAGAAAGCAGTTGGCCGCTCGCGCCGCGCGTTCGGAGTCGCCCGCGATCACCGCGTTCACCAACTCGGCGTGTTCGGTGTGATAGGAACCGCCGGATTTGGATGTGCGGGAACGGATTCCCTGTTCCATCACCGGTAGCAGCGAATCGTAGAACTCGAGGTAGACCGCGTTGTGGCTGGCGACCACGATGCCGCGATGCAGTTGGACATCGGCGTGGATGGCGCCGGGATCGTCGTCGTCCCAAGCCTTCCGGCGTTCGTCGAGCAGATGCCGCAGGGTGGCGATGTCGTTGTCGTCGCGGCGTTGTGCGGCCAGGCGCGCGGCCTGGGTGTCCAGGGCCTGGCGCAGCTCGAGGATGTCGCGTTCCACTGCGTCGGCGAAGTACTTCGCCAGGGTGCCGCCGAGATCGGAGATCGCGATCACATAGGTGCCGGATCCCTGCCGGCGCTCCAGCATTCCGGCGTGCACCAGCGCCTGCACCGCCTCGCGCACGGTGTTGCGACCGGTGCCGGTGAGTTCGGTCAACTCCGGCTCGGTGGGGATGCGGGAACCGACGGGCCACCGGCCGGACCGAATCTCGGCACGAAGCTGGTCGGTGACCTGAGCGATGAGGCTGGTGCGCCGGACGTGTTGCACGCACAACAGCGTACCCCCGGGATATTCCGTTGCCTCCCATCATCCGGTCATCCTATGATTTATCCGTGTCTTCGACCGCTCGCCTCGACCGCCTGTCCACCGCATCACCGGATGCGGACGTGCGCGCCGGCGCCGACCGTCAGCGTTCCCTGCTGCAAGGGCGGCTGCTGGTCTTCGCCGCGATCATCGTCTCGGCGTTCACTCTGCGCCTGGCGGTCACGGCGTTCACCCCGCTGGCCGAGCGGATCGGCGCGGATGTCGGTTATTCGGCGACCGTCGTCGGCGTCTTCGGCATGATCCCGACCGTGATGTTCGCCGCCGCCGGCGTGCTCACCCCGCTTCTGGTGCGGCGGCTCGGGCTCGAGCGCACGGCGCTGCTGGCCATGCTGGCGGCCGCGATCGGGCAGGTGGTGCGCGCGCTGGTTCCGGCGACCTGGGAGCTGCTGGTGTTCTCGGCGCTGGCGCTGGTCGGCATGGGTATCGGCAACGTCGTCGTGCCGCCGCTGGTGAAACGGTATTTCGCCGACCGCCTCGCGACGCTCAGCGCGCTCTACATCACGATGGTGCAGTTGGGTACCGTGCTGCCCGCACTGATCGCGGTGCCGCTCGCCGACGCCGACGGTTGGCGCGTCTCGCTGGGCGTGTGGGCGTTGCTTCCCCTGGTCGCGGCGTTGCCGTGGCTGTGGGTGCTGCTCGATCGCCGTGGTCGCGATGTCGCTGTGCGCCCGGCGGGCCCGGAGACGGCAGCGGAGCGTTACCACGTAGGGCCCTCGGAAGCACGGCCGGTCAACGCTGCCCGGACCGCCCTGCCCGACCGGGCGGCGGCGGGCAAAGCGTGGAAGTCGCCGGTGGCGTGGGGGATGGCCGGAATGTTCGGCATGACCTCGCTGACCACCTATGCCATGTTCACCTGGCTGCCGAAGATCTTCACCGAGGCCGGGGCGAGTCCGGCCTTCGGCGGCACCATGGTCGCGGTGTTCTCCTTCATCGGGCTGGGTGCGGCGCTGGCCGCACCGAGTGTGACCGCTCGGGTGCGCAATCCGTTCCCGATCGTGATCGGTTGTGCCATCTGCTATTTCGTGGCGTTCGAGGGTTTGCTGTGGGCGCCGATGAGCGCGCCGGTGCTGTGGGTGCTGCTGCTCGGGCTCGGGCCCAGCACGTTCCCGATGTCGCTGACGTTGATCAATCTGCGCAGTCGCACCCAGGCCGGTTCGGCGGCGTTGTCCGGATTCAGCCAGGGCGTCGGATATACCGCCGCCTGCGTGGGGCCGCTGTTGTTCGGCGTCCTGCACACCGTGACCGGCGGCTGGACCGTGCCGTTCGCCCTGCTGGACGTGGCGGTGCTGGTGATGCTGGCCGGCGCCTGGCAGGCGTGCAGGCCGCGGATGCTCGAGGACACCTGGAGCTGATCGGGCCGGTTGCGCCGGCGGGGCACATGCGTTTCGATGACGCTGTGGCCGGGAACACCTCGGCCCGAACGCATTCGCGGCGGCACGCCCGGTAAGCAGGGCGCGGGCCGGTATCTCACGGGATGATCGCCACGCACGTGAGCAACCGTTGATTTGACGGTCATTTCGCGCAGCATCGCCGCAATACCCGTTTCCTACCGTGGGGTCATCCGGAATTCAGGAGGTTCCCCCGTGAGCATGCCGCGCATCTCTGCCCAGCGCACCGTTGTGGTCGTCGGCCATGGCATGGTCGGCCACCGCTTCGTCGAGGCGCTGCGGTCGCGTGATACCGAGAACCGGTGGCAGATCGTCGTGCTGAGCGAGGAGTCGCGTGCCGCGTACGATCGCGTGGCCCTGTCCTCCTACGTGGGCGTATGGGATCCGGCGGCACTGGCGTTGCCCGGTAACGAGTACGCCGGTGACGAGCAGGTGGATCTGCGGCTGGGCGTGCGTGCCGAGTCGATCGATCGCGGCGCGGGCAAGGTCTTCACCTCCGACGGCGATGCCATCGCCTACGACGCGGTGGTGCTGGCGACCGGCTCGTACGCCTTCGTCCCGCCGGTGCCGGGACACGATCGGCCGGAATGTTTCGTGTATCGCACCATCGAGGATCTCGACGGCATCCGGGCGGCGGCGCAGGGGGCCGGGCCGGGGGCCGTCGGTGTCGTGGTCGGCGGCGGCCTGCTGGGCCTCGAGGCGGCCAACGCGCTGCGTCTGATGGGTGTGACCCCGCATGTGGTCGAGTTCGCGCCTCGGCTGATGCCGGTGCAGGTCGATCAGGGTGGTGGCGCGATCC
>NZ_BDCC01000063.1 GCF_001613305.1 Nocardia vaccinii NBRC 15922 | reverse complement strand
TTGTGTGGAAGGCCCCCAGCAACAGCTGGGGGCCTTTCCTATTTCCCCGACTTGTGTATGATTCGGCCGGTCACAACCCCGACAGGAAGAACGCCCCGACATGGACCTTCTCAGTGGACTCGCCACCTACATCAGCAACATGATCTCTGCTCTCGCCAGCGGTTCCGGCGACTGAGCGACAGACGACAAGACTCCCGGCCGGCGGCGAGTTCACAGCGCTTTCACAAGCGCCGGCTAGCCGTCGTGCAGCCAGAATCCGGATGATGGAGGGGACGCCGGTGGAGCTGCCTCCGGAGCAGTGACGAAAGGGATCCCCATGGTGGTGCTGACCGCACCCAACCAGGAGACGCCGCCGAACGTTTCGGCTACGACGTCCGGCTTCCGCTGGCGTCGGCTGTTCCTACCGGCTACCTACGGCTACGGGGCGCTGCTGATCCTGGTCACCGTACTGGTCTCGGTGCTGAGTAATTCGGCCCAGACGCGGGTGATGCTGCATGCCAGCACTAATCTGTACAACCTGCTGCACGGCCACATCGGCACACTGTTCTCCAGTGCGCTGCTGATCGGCGACACCGACACCTCACTGTTGGTCCTGCCCCTGCTGATCTGTCTGCTGGCCCTGGCCGAAGTCAAATTCGGGGCGAGTCGCCTGATTCGTATCTTCCTCGCCGGACATCTCGGATCGACACTTCTGGTGGCGTTCGGGCTGTGGGTGGCGGTGGAGGTCCACTGGCTGCCGTTGGAGATCACGCACGCGGAGGACGTCGGAATCAGTTACGGCTCGATGGCTCTCATCGGGGCCTTCCTGGTGTTGATGCCGTCGCGCTGGCGGCCGACGTGGGCGATCACGTGGCTCGCGGTCGCCGTCGCCGGTGTGGCGATGGGTCGTACGTTCACCAATGTCGGACATCTGCTGTCGGTATCCATCGGCCTGCTGGTGGGCTTGTGGTTGATCCGCGGCGGCCGGACGGTTCCGGCGCGTTTCAAACGGATCGAGATCGTCCTGCTGGTCCTCGCGACTGTGCTGGGATACACGATTCTCGTCGGCTGACCTACGCATGGTCGGAGCGTCGACGACCGAACGGGCACAAGCCGAATTCCGCTCCGCTCTCGGAACTCTGCGCCGGCGGCACTGGTTGCCGGTCACCGTCGGTTATGTAGTGGCATTGGCCGTTGTCGCGGTGATCTATGCGAAGGCCGGACCCGGAGTTCAGGCTCGGATCCTCGCGGAGACGAGCACCAATCTGCAGAATCTGCGGCACGGCCGCATCGGGACGTTGTTGTCCAGCGCGTTCGTCATCGGGGATACGGATTCGACGATCACGAATGTTCCCCTGCTGGCCTGTCTGCTGGCACTGGTGGAGCTGCGTTTCGGTGCGCGGCGCGCGGTCTGGACCTTCTTGGCCGGTCATATCGGCGCGACACTTCTGGTGGCGGTCGGTCTGTGGGTGGGGATCAGCATGCAGTGGTTGCCGGGCAGCCTCGCCGATTCCGAGGATGTGGGCATCAGTTATGGCGCGATGACGCTCTTCGGCTCGCTCATCGTGATCGTGCCGCGGCGGCAGCGGATTCCGTGGGCCGTGGCGTGGCTCGTGATCGCGATGAAGGGGGTGGTCGACATCCGAGACTTCACCAGCGTCGGCCATCTGCTGGCCTATCTGATCGGGACCGGGATCGGGGTGCTGATGATTGCCCGCGGTCGGCCCGCGGAATATCGGATGAGCTGGTTCGATGTGGTTCCGCTCGTGGCCGCCTCGGTTCTGGCGGTGTCGTTTCTGGTGAATTGAACCTTCGGCGCGGGATCGTAGGTGGCCCTTGCCGATAGGGCTGTGCCACGGTCGCCTAGAGTGCCTGGGGTGCGCCTCGTGATTGCTCGTTGTCAGGTCGACTACGTGGGTCGGCTCACCGCTCATCTCCCGATGGCTCGTCGTCTGCTACTGATGAAAGCGGACGGATCCGTACTCGTACATTCGGACGGCGGTTCCTACAAGCCGCTGAACTGGATGAGCCCGCCCTGCTGGATGGAGGAGCGCGATGCTGTGTTCGATGGCGGCACTCGCGCGGCCTCCGTGGTTACGCAGGCTGCCGCCTCCGGCCTTGACGCGAGTGCC
>NZ_BDCC01000062.1 GCF_001613305.1 Nocardia vaccinii NBRC 15922 | reverse complement strand
GCTGTGTCCGATGGCGGCACTCGCGGGGCCTCAGAGGTGACGCAGGCTGCCGCCTCCGGCCCTTACGCGAGTGCCGCGGCCAAGCTGTGGGTGGTGACCAACAAGGCCGGTGAGGAGTTGCGCATCACCGTCGAGGAGATCGAGCACGACTCCTCGCACGAACTCGGCATCGATCCCGGTCTGGTGAAGGACGGCGTCGAGGCGCATCTACAGGAACTGCTCGCGGAGCACATCGAAACCCTCGGCACCGGTTACACATTGGTCCGTCGCGAGTACATGACCGCGATCGGCCCGGTCGACATTCTGTGCCGGGACGCCGATGGCGCGACGGTCGCGGTGGAGATCAAACGTCGCGGCGAGATCGACGGTGTCGAACAGCTCACCCGCTACCTCGAACTGCTCAACCGCGACCCCCTGCTCGCTCCCGTGAGCGGCGTCTTCGCGGCCCAGCAGATCAAGCCGCAAGCTCGCACCCTTGCTACGGACCGCGGAATCCGTTGCGTGACACTGGATTACAATGCCCTTCGCGGCACCGAAAGCGACGAATTCCGCCTCTTCTGAGCTCCCCCGCCTCTCCGGAACTTCAGCGTGTCGTTGGGTGCCTCGGCTGTTTCGCTTCGGGCCGTCGGTCGAGTACGGGCCGTTTTTCGGGCGTTTCCAGGGAGTTACCCATGTGCTCGCGAGATCAGTTGTTGCGTTGGGAGCGCGAAGTGAGTGCCACAGCAAGTTGTGCCGGCGGCGGTTCGACGAACAGTGAGTTGCCGGCCTGCTGTGGAGTCGTCCACATGCCTGCCAAGTCGGTTGTTGCGCAACTGTTTCGAGGCCGGCTGTAGACCGGTTCGCTGGTTGGCGTGAAGTCCCTGTCGTGCAACGGTTGTGGGCAGTTTGGTGATGTAAATCATTCCGAGGTGAGCTGTCTCGCTCAGCTCCAGCGGCGGGTGATGGTTCTGGTGTGGCGGCCTCGCCAGCACCCGGTGTGCCAGTGGCGGCGATCGTCTTCGCCGCCCACCGCGGCCCAGGCAACGATATGCGCTGTGCCGGGCGCTATTTCGTGATCGCAGCCGGGGCAGCGGTAGGGCTTCGCCGCGCGGGAAGCCGGAATCGTGCGCACCACATAGGTTTCCGAGCCGCCGGGGCCGTCCTCGGTGCGTCCGAAAGCGTCGCCGAGCGGGCGCGGGTCCCGCTGGGACCGCGCCGACGATCTCCTGGGACTCGGTTTGCGGCGGGGCATGACGCTATCGAGGGTAACTCGTCCGTGACGTAAAGAAGGTCGCCCCCTCGCGCGAGGGGGCGACCTTGGAACGGATATCTGTCGCCCGGGTGGGAGCAGTATTGTCTAGCGTGCGACTTCCGCGCTCTCGCGCTGTTCTTCGTCGACGACCTCATCCTCGGCGTCACGCAGCTCGGAGATGGCCTTCTGCTGGCGTCCGGACCCCGACTGCTTGCTGGACAGCGACCGCGGCTCGGGGGCGCCGTCGAGCAGTTCGCTCTCCCGGTTGACCGCGGCGAGCATGGCCGGAACGGAATCGAGCTGGCCACGAATTCCCAAGAGCTGGGCCAGAACTCGACCGCGCAGCACGCGCATCTCCTCGGCGAGTTCCTTGGCGTGGGCGATCTTGCGGTCCGCCTGCTGGGTGGCGTTGCTGACCAGGCGGTTGGACTCGTCGGTCGCTTCCTTGATGCGCTGCGCGGCGTCGGAGCGGCTGGTGGCCTCCAGCTCCTCCATGGCGCGGGTGAGCTTGGTGCGCCGGTCGGCCATGCTGACCTCGAAGTCCTGCTGCGCGGCCTTGCGCTTGGCCTCGGCCTCCTTGGTGAGGCGATCGGCCTCGGCCGTAGCGGCCTCGACGATCTTGGCGGACTCGGTCCGCGCGTTGGCGAGGGTCTGCTCGAACTCGACCTCGAGCGCCTCGCGCTTCTCCTTGGTCTCGGCCAGCAGCGACTCGTACTTACCACGCATTTCGGTGGCCTGCTGCTCGGCGATGGAGACCATCTCGGCGGCCTCGGCCTGGGCCTGCGCGCGCACCTCGGAGGCCTCGTCGGAGGCCAGGCGCAGCATCCGGGAGATGCGGTCGCTCATCCCCTCCGCGGTGGTCGGGGGGACCGACAGGCGGTCGACTTCTTTACGCAGCTCATCGATTTCGTCACGCGCATCCTCCAGCTGGGCGGCCAGGTTCCGGGCCTGGGCAGCGGCGGCATCGCGGTCGGTAGCGGTGACCCTCAGTTCGGCATCGAATCGGTCGAAGTAATTGCGAACTTCATCGCGGTCATACCCCTTCCGGACCACGGTAAAGGGCAACGCGACGAAGCGATTGCGATCGGGCTCAGTGGACGACATGCCCCACAAACTACCGCTTGCGCCCGTGCCATGGTGACCCGACCGCGAATGTCGTTACGACAAGTTTTCGCGGTCGGATTGCGGTACTAGTGAGTAGGATTCGCGTTGGGCTCGACGAGCTCGATGAGCACACCTCCAGCATCCTTCGGGTGCAGGAAATTGATGCGTGAGCCCGCGGTGCCCGGACGCGGTGCATCGTAGAGCAGCCGAACGCCCCGGTCTCGAAGATTGCTTGCCACGGCATCGATATCGGTCACCCGGTAGGCGAGCTGCTGCAGCCCAGGGCCGTTGCGATCGATGAATTTCGCAATGGTCGATTCGTCATTGAGAGGTGCCAGCAACTGCAGAGCAGTCGACCTGTCTCCGGCAGCGGGCAACGACAGCATTGCCTCGTGCACCCCCTGGCCCTCGTTGACCTCACGGTGCGTCTCGATCATACCGAGCTTTTCGGAGTACCAGGCCACAGCTGCGTCGAGGTCCGGTACGGCGATGCCGACATGGTCCACGGCGATCACATAGTCGGCGGGAATGAATTCGGTCTTTTCGGATGTGCTCACGTTTGGAACGGTAGCGCGCACCACCGTGGTGCTGTCGAGAGCGGCCGGGTTACCGTGGGGTATCGAGCGGTCTCGTGCCGCCCGTACGCTGCATCGACTCGAGAAGTGAGGCTCATCGTGACCACCACCTCCGTCATCGTCTCCGGCGCCCGTACCCCGGTCGGTCGGTTGCTCGGTGGGCTCGCCGGATTCTCCGGTTCCGACCTGGGCGGATTCGCGATCAAGGCCGCGCTGGAGAAGGGCGGTGTGTCGCCCGAGTCGGTCGACTACGTGATCATGGGTCAGGTGCTGACCGCGGGTGCGGGGCAGATTCCCGCGCGGCAGGCCGCCGCGGCCGCGGGCATCCCGATGGACGTGCCCGCGTTGACCGTGAACAAGGTGTGTTTGTCGGGCATCAACGCGATCGCGTTGGCGGATCAGCTGATTAGGGCCGGTGAATACGAGATCGTGGTGGCCGGCGGGCAGGAGTCGATGACGCGGGCGCCGCATCTGCTGGAGAAGAGCCGCGAGGGCTTCAAGTACGGCGACGTGACGTTGCGCGACCACATGGCCTTCGACGGGCTGCACGACATCTTCACCGATCAGGCGATGGGCCTGCTGACCGAGCAGCGCAACGACGTCGGCCACGTCAGCCGCGAGGATCAGGACGCGTTCGCCGCGGCCTCGCATCAGAAGGCGGCCGCGGCCTGGAAGAACGGTGTGTTCGACGACGAGGTGGTTCCGGTGTCGGTCCCGCAGCGCAAGGGTGAGCCGCTGCTGTTCGGGCAGGACGAGGGCATTCGCGCGGACACCACCGTGGAGTCGCTGGGCAAGCTGCGTCCGGCGTTCCGCAAGGACGGCACGGTCACCGCGGGTTCGGCCTCGCAGATCTCCGACGGCGCCGCCGCGGTGGTCGTGATGAGCAAGGCCAAGGCCCAGGAGCTCGGCCTGAGCTGGATCGCGGAGATCGGCGCGGCGGGCGTGGTGGCCGGCCCGGATTCCACCCTGCAGGAGCAGCCCGCCAACGCGATCGCCAAAGCCTGTGCGCGGGAAGGTATTTCACCTGCGGACCTGGATGTGGTGGAAATCAACGAGGCATTCGCCGCGGTCGGGGTGGCCTCGACCCGCAAACTCGGCATCGACCCGGCCAAGGTGAACGTCAACGGCGGCGCGATCGCCATCGGCCACCCCCTGGGCATGTCCGGCGCCCGCATCGTGCTGCACCTGGCGCTCGAGCTGAAGCGCCGTGGCGGCGGTGTCGGCGCGGCGGCCCTGTGCGGTGGCGGCGGCCAGGGTGACGCCCTGATCGTGAAGGTGTAACGCCCGGGTTCCCAGATGTGGGAAGTTGCGAGATCCTCTGTCGTCGACAACCCCCTAGGTTCGGTGCGGCAGGGCATCGGGCGTTCGGGGGCGACTCCGCATGCCCATGCGACATGAGAGAGAAAAGGCTCACACCTTGATCAACACCCGAAAGTTCATCGCTGCCTGTACCACCGCGCTGGGGATCACCGCTGGTGCGGCAGTACTCGTTCCGGCCACGGCCGCCGCGGCGGCGCCTTACGGCGGCCAGTGCGGTGCGGGCTTCAACGTCGTCGACAAGCATGAGCTGAAGGCAGGCACGATCTTCCTCACCTACAACGGCAGGACCAACTGCGTGGTCACCGTGCGGGACCACGCGGGCGCGGCGATCCCGATGGGCGCCGCGGTTCGGCAATCGAAGGACCACTCGGCGGTGGTCATCAACGACGGGCACAAGTTCACCGATTTCGCCTTTGCGAAGGTCGAGGCGCAGGGCAAGTGCATCGACTGGGGCGGCTTCATCGGGGACGACCTCTGGCAGCAGTTCAACGTGCACTGCGGACGCTGAACCGCGTTTTCCTGAGAGAATGGGCACACCCACTACGAGGTGTCGTAGCCATTGGGCACAATGGGGAGTCATGGGCGAGATCTTCGACGTGAGCACCCTGGCCAAGCGGGTGCGGCTTTTCGGCATCCTCGAGGTGTGCGGATGGGTGCTGCTGTTCATCGGTATGTACTTCAAGCACGGTGTGACACCACCGGTCGAATGGCCGCTCATGGTGTTCGGCATGGTGCACGGGATCATCTTCCTGGCCTACGCGTTCAGCCTGCTGATGGCATGGCGGGAGTTCGAGTGGCCGGCCCGCACGATTCTGCTCGGGCTCGTCTCGGCGGTGATCCCGTTCACCTCGGTCTGGTTCGAGCGGTGGGCCATCCGGTCGGGGCAGTTGGGCGAATTGAGCCCAACCCCGGCACCTGCCGCCGCGGGCTCGTGACAAACTGGAAGCTGTGACTCGACCAGCTGCACGTCGTCCCTCGCCTGCCGTTGCCGCCGCCATGTCCGGTGCGGTGGATCTGTCCAGCTTGAAACAGCCTGCTGCCACGGATGTTCCGAGCGATCACGCCGTCACCGAAGCGAATTTCGAGAGCCAGGTGCTGCGGCGCTCGATGCAGGTGCCGGTGGTCGTGGTGCTGTATTCGCAGCGCAGTCCGGGCAGTGTGGAGCTGGTCAAACTGTTCGAGCGGCTCGCCGGCGAGGCCGACGGCGGCTGGGATCTGGCGACCGTCGAGGCCGAGCCGAATATGCGCATCGCGCAGGCGTTCGGTGTGCAGGGCATTCCGACGGTGATCGCGGTTGCCGGTGGTCAGCCGCTGGCGGACTTCCAGGGCGCCCAGCCCGAGCCGCAGGTTCGGCAGTGGCTCACGGCGGTGATGGATGCCGTACGCGGCCAGCTGCCGGAGGGCGAGGGCGGTCCGCAGCCCGAGGCCGAGGATCCGCGTTTCACCGCGGCGGAGGAGGCGCTGGATCGCGGCGACGTCGAGGGGGCGATCAGCGCCTACGAGGCGATTCTGGCCGCCGAACCGGCCAACGCCGAGGCCAAGGCCGCGCTCCGGCAGGTGCGCTTCTACGCCCGCACACAGGGGCTGCCGCAGGATGCGGTCGCCCGCGCCGATGCCGATCCCGCCGATATCGACGCCGCCTTCGCCGCCGCGGATATGGAACTGTTCGCAGGCGAGCCCGATGCGGCCTTCACCCGTCTGATCGATCTGATCAAACGCACCGCGGGGGATGACCGCAATCGCGTGCGCACCCGGCTGGTGGAGCTGTTCGAGCTTTTCGACACCGCGGACCCGTCGGTCGTCGCGGCCCGTCGCAAACTGGCGACCGCGCTGTACTAGAGGGTTCGTCCCCCTCCCCGTGACCGGAGCGTGTCGCCGGGCGCGGGGAGACCCGGTTGCCGGGTCGGCTGGTTGCCTCTCGGGCGTGCCCGCGGAGGTACCCGTGTTCGTGCGAAATCAGTCGGTACGTCGGCAGCCGGGGTGAGATTTCTCACGCTCGGTTCTGGCGGCTGCCCGGCTGTTCCGGCGCGAGCCAGATCGCGCTGTTGGGGGCGAGGGTGATCGCCGCTGAGACCGGGCGATTGTGCCAGGGGATCTCGGCGGTGTCGACGCCGCCGAGGTTGCCGATTCCGCTGCCGCCGTAGGGGATCGCGTCGGTGTTGAGGATTTCGTGCCAGTGGCCCGGTTCCGGGAGGCCGACGCGGTAGTCGCGGTGTTCGGAGCCGGAGAAGTTGTAGAGGCAGGCTATCGCCGAGCCATCGGTGCCGTAGCGCAGGAAGGCCACCACGTTGCGATCGCGATCGTCGGCCTCGATCCAGGCGTAACCGCCAGGGGAGGTGTCCTGGGTCCACAGCGCCGGATGGGCTCGGTAGGTGGCGTTGAGGTCGGCGACGAGAGTGTGGATGCCCGCATGCAGCGGATTGTCCAATTCGTGCCAGTCGAGGCCGTGATCGTGGGACCACTCGCGGAACTGCCCGAAGTCCTGGCCCATGAACAGCAACTGTTTGCCAGGATGTGACCACATGTATGCCAGCAGCGCCCGCACGCCGCACGCCTTCGCGAAATCGTCGCCCGGCATGCGCGTCCACAGCGTGCCCTTGCCGTGCACGACCTCGTCGTGGCTGATCGGCAGGACGTAGTTCTCGCTCCACGCGTAGACCGTCGAGAAGGTGATCTCGTTGTGATGCCAGCTGCGGTGCACCTGATCGCGGCCGAGATAGCCGAGGGTGTCGTGCATCCAGCCCATGTTCCATTTCATGGTGAAGCCCAGGCCGCCGACGTCGGTGGGACGGGTGACGCCCGGCCAGGTGGTCGACTCCTCGGCGATGGTGATCGCGCCCGGGTGCAGTCTGTGCACCGTCGCGTTCATCTCCTGCAGGAATTGCGCGGCCTCCAGATTCTCCCGGCCGCCGTGGATGTTGGGTTCCCAGCCGTCCTCGGGACGCGAATAGTCCAGGTAGAGCATGGAAGCCACGGCGTCCACGCGCAGGCCGTCGATGTGGAATTCGTCGAGCCAGTACAGCGCGTTGGCGACCAGGAAGTTGCGGACCTGGTTGCGGCCGAAGTCGAAAACGTAGGTGCCCCAGTCCAATTGCTCGCCCCGGCGCGGGTCGGGATGCTCGTAGAGGGGCGCGCCGTCGAAGCGGGCCAGGGCCCATTCGTCGCGCGGGAAGTGCGCCGGAACCCAGTCCAGCAGAACGCCGATGCCCGCGGCGTGCAGGATGTCCACGAATGCGCGGAAGTCGTCGGGTGCGCCGAATCTGGCGGTCGGGGCGTAGTAGGAGGTGACCTGGTAGCCCCACGATCCGCCGAAGGGATGTTCGGCGATCGGCAGCAGTTCGACGTGGGTATACCCCTGTGCGCGCACGTATTCGGCGAGTTGTGCGCCCGCCTCGCGGTAGCCGAGTCCGGGCCGCCACGAGCCCAGGTGCACCTCGTAGATGCTCATCGGGGCGCGGGTCGGATCGGCCGCGCGTCGTGCGCGCATCCACTCCTGATCCAGCCAGCGGTAGGAACTTTCGGTGATGACCGAGGCCGTCGCGGGGGGGACCTCGGTCGCGAAGGCGAGCGGGTCGGCGTGTTCGACGACGCCGCCGTCCGCGCCGTGCACCCGGAACTTGTATTTCTCGCCCGGTCCGAGCCCGGCGAGGAACAGCTCCCATACCCCCGAGCCGCCGAGGCGGCGCATGGGGGCGGTGTTACCGCTCCAGCCGTCGAAATCGCCGATGACGCTGACGCCGCGGGCATTCGGGGCCCACACGGCGAAGGAGGTGCCCGCCACTTCGCCGTCGAGGGTGGTGTACCGGCGCGGATGCGCCCCCAGGACCTCCCAGAGCCGTTCGTGCCTGCCCTCGCCGATCAGGTGCAGATCCACATCGCCGAGCGTGGGCAGGAATCGGTAGCCGTCGGCGTCCAGGACCGTGCGGCCGCCGGGGTAGGAGACAAGCAGTCGGTAGTCCCACAGGTCGGGGTACGGGACGAGGCCCTCGAACAGGCCGTGTTCGACGTGCTTCAGCAGATGGTCCTCGCCGCCGACCCGCGCGGATACCGAATTCGCATGTGGCCGAAGAGCTCTGACGACGGTGCCGTCGGGATGCGGGTGTGCGCCCAGAACGGAGTGCGGGTCCGGGTGGGTGCCCGCGGCCAGCAGCAGCAGATCGCGCCGGTTCACCACCTGAACCTCCTGTCGCACTGTGGTTTCCGGTGCGGGGCGATCACCGGAACGTCCTGCGGTAGGCCAACTCCGTACGAGCGGCCGCGGAGACCGGTGGCAGGGCGATGATGTGCGCGACCGCGCGGACCGGGTCCAGCCGTACGTAATTGGTTTGGCCCCAGTGGTATTCCTCACCGGTGACCTCGTCCAGGACGACCGGATGATCGTGCCATTCGCGGCCGATCGCGGGCAGGTCGAGCGAGAGCATGCCGTCCTCGGCCCCGAACGGATTCAGATTCACCACGATCAGCATCGCGTCGCCGGTGGCCGGATCCACCTTCGAGTAGGCCAGCAGGGCGTCGTTGTTCACGTGATGCACGTTCAGACAGCGCAATTGCTGTAGCGCGGGATGGGCGCGGCGGATCTCGTTGAGCCTGGTCAACCAGGGTTCGAGCGATTCACCGCGCGCCGCGGCCTCGGTGAACGGACGGGGACGCAACTCGTATTTCTCCGAGTCCAGGTACTCCTCGCTGCCCGGTCGCACCGCCTGATGTTCGAACAGTTCGAAACCCGAGTACACGCCCCAGGCCGGGCCCATCGTCGCGGCCAGCACCGCGCGGATGGCGAACATGCCCGGACCGCCGTGCTGCAGGCTCTCGTGCAGGATGTCGGGGGTGTTGACGAACAAGTTCGGTCGTGCCTCGTCGGCCTTGGCGGCCAATTCCAGGGCGAATTCGGCGAGTTCGTGTTTGCCGGTGCGCCAGGTGAAATACGTGTAGGACTGGGTGAATCCGCGTCGGGCCAGGCCGTACATCCGGGCGGGGCGGGTGAACGCCTCGGACAGGAAGATCACGTCCGGGTCGGTGCGGTGTACCTGCGTGATCAGCCATTCCCAGAAGTCGGCGGGTTTGGTGTGCGGGTTGTCGACGCGGAAGATGCCGACGCCCTTGGAGATCCAGTACCGGACCACCCGCAGCACCTCGGCGTAGAGGCCGTCGGGATCGTTGTCGAAGTTGATCGGGTAGATGTCCTGGTACTTCTTCGGCGGATTCTCCGCGAAGGCGATGGTGCCGTCCGGCAGGGTGGTGAACCATTCTGGATGTTCGGTGACCCACGGGTGGTCCGGGGCGCACTGCAGGGCCAGATCCAGGGCGACCTCGAGGCCGAGCTGCCGTGCGACGCCGACGAATTCGGTGAAACCCTCGATATCGCCGAGGTCCGGATGGATCGCGTCGTGGCCGCCGTGGGCCGAACCGATCGCCCAGGGCGAACCGACGTCGTCGGGCTCGCAGGCCAGGGAGTTGTTGCGGCCCTTGCGGTTCACCGCGCCGATCGGGTGGATCGGCGGCAGGTACACCACGTCGAAACCCATGGCGGCGATGCGGTGCAGTTCCTTCGCGGCGGTGGCGAAGGTGCCGTGCGCGGGATTGCCGTCGGCGTCCCGGCCGCCGGTGGAGCGGGGGAAGAACTCGTACCACGAGCCGTACAGGGCGCGCCGGCGTTCCACCCGCACGGTGAATTGTGGCCCGCGGGTGACGAATTCGCGCAGCGGGTGCTCACGCAGGATCTCGGCCACCTCGGCGCCGAAGGCCGGCGCCACCCGCGCGGGCAGCTGATCGTCGCTGCGCAGGGCGGCCGCGGCGGCCCGCAGACGCTCCCACTGCTTCTTCGGAACCGCCTGTGCGGCACGGTCGAACAGCCGCGCGCCGAGCTCCAGATCGTTGGCCAGATCCGCGGCGCTCTGGCCGACGGCCAGCTTCGCCTCGACCGCCGCGCGCCATCCGGCGATCGGATCGCTCCAGCCCTCGATGCGATAGGTCCACGGGCCCGGCTCGGTGGGGGTGAATACGGCGTTGAACACATCGGGCTCGTAATCGGGCGACATGCGGATGCGCTGGGTGCGCGAGCCGCTCGGGGCGCGAACGGCCAGTGTCGCGGCGACGGCGTCGTGCCCCTCGCGCCAGACCACAGCGCGGACCGGGAACACCTCACCGACCACGGCCTTGGCCGGATATCGCCCCGGTTCGAGTGCAGGGGCGGTGTCATCGATGGCGATGCGACCGGTCACGGCGTCAACCGTACCGGTAATCCGGACATGTTCGCCGCGATGACGGCGGACGGGCGGCGCTGGGTGGCGGGAATCGGTATGGGACGGTAGGACCGAAGCGGAACGCTCGCCTCCCTTTCGGTTGCGGGCACGACAACGGCGAATACACAGGAGGACCCACCATGACCGCAGTGCACGGCGTGTCGGTAGACATCCAGACTCCCGACGGTGTTGCCGATGCTTATGTGGCTCATCCCGACGACGGCGCCGCGCATCCGGGCGTGATCGCGTACCAGGACGCCTTCGGCCTGCGTCCGGCGCTGCGCGCAGTGGCCGACCGCATCGCCGCCCACGGCTATACGGTTCTGGTGCCGAACGCGTTCTATCGGGCGGGCCGCGCGCCGCTGTTCGACCTGCCGGACCCGATCGATCTGAAGGCGCGCCCGGAGATCTTCCAAAAGATCCGGCCGCTGATGCATGCGCTGACCCCCGAGGTCGTGAAGTCCGATTCGGCCGCGTACCTGGACTGGCTGGCCTCGTCCGAGCTGGTCGGCGAAGGTCCGGTCGGTCTGACCGGATACTGCCTGGGCGGACGGCTGGTGCTGGCCACCGCCGCCGCGCATCCCGAGCGGGTCGCGGCCGGCGGATGCTTCCACACCAGTGGTCTGGTCACCGATGGTCCGGACAGCATTCATTCGCAGATCGCGCCGATTACCGCGGAGCTGTTCCTGGGATACGCCGACAACGACCAGGGGGCGACTCCCGAGCAGATCGAGACGTTCGACGAGGCGCTGGACGCGGCGGGCATCACCCACACCACCGAGGTCTACAAGGATGCGGTCCACGGCTACACCCAGGCCGACACCGAGGCGTACGACGCCGAGGCGACCGAGCGTCACTACCGCGATCTGGTCGCGTTGCTCGATCGCACGCTGGGCTCGAAGTAGTTCCCCTCCGGGTCCCGGCCGCCGCGCCGGACCGATGGCGGCGGCCCGGGAATCGATGAGCACAGGTCAGGGCCCTGCGGCAGCGTTGTTCGGTGCCGCGTGCGCCCTGCTCGGCGTGTAGTTTCTACCCAATGAAGGCATTGCGTCGCTTCACCGTCCGTGCCCATCTGCCCGAGCGGCTGTCCGCGCTCGGCGAACTCGCCACAAATCTGCGCTGGTCCTGGCATGGCCCGACGCAGGATGTGTTCGCAGACCTCGATCCGCGGCTGTGGGTGGAGCTCGGCCGCGATCCGGTGCGGATGCTCGGGGAGGTCCCGGCCGAGCGGCTGGACGAGCTGGCCGCCGACGAGGGATACCTGCGTACGGTCGACGCCGCCGCGGCCGACCTGCGGGATTATCTGACCCGGCCGCGCTGGTTCGGCAGACAGGATCAGGGCCCGCGCTGCATCGCGTACTTCTCGATGGAGTTCGGCGTCACCGAGGTGCTGCCGAACTACTCCGGCGGGTTGGGGATCCTGGCCGGGGATCATCTGAAAGCGGCCTCGGATCTGGGACTTCCGCTGATCGGCGTCGGATTGCTGTACCGCTCCGGCTATTTCCGGCAATCGCTGACCGCCGATGGATGGCAGCGTGAGCACTATCCGGATCTGGACCCGCAGGGGTTGCCGTTGCGGTTGCTGACCGCGGCGCACCCGGCGGGCCAGGCGGCGGAGCGTCACCACGCCGGGCCCTCGGAGGCGCCGCCGATCGACACAGCCGATGGTTCTCCGGTGCTGGTGCACGTGCCGATGCCCGAGGGACGGGTGCTGCGGGCGCGGGTGTGGATCGCTCAGGTGGGACGAATTCCGTTGCTGCTGTTGGATTCCGATATCGCCGAGAACGATCCCGAGCTGCGCGCGGTCACCGACCGGTTGTACGGGGGTGATCAGGATCATCGGATCAAGCAGGAGATCCTGGCCGGGATCGGCGGGGTGCGTGCGGTGCGGGCGTATACCCGTGCGCACGGGTTGCTCGATCCGGACGTGTTCCACATGAACGAGGGGCACGCCGGATTTCTGGGGATCGAGCGGATTCGCGAATTCATGTCCGGCGGATTGGATTTCGACTCGGCGCTGACCGCGGTTCGGGCCGGGACGGTATTCACCACGCACACCCCGGTGCCCGCGGGGATCGACCGGTTCGCCGGTTCGCTGGTGCGGCGGTATTTCGGCGGAGACCACGGTGAGCGCGAATCTCCTTTGTTGCCGGGGGTTTCGGTGGACCGCATCGTGGCGCTGGGGCGTGAAGCCGATCCGTCGGTATTCAATATGGCCCATCTGGGTTTGCGGCTGGCCCAGCGCGCCAACGGCGTCTCCCGATTGCACGGTGAGGTCAGCCGGAGCATGTTCGCACCGCTGTGGCCCGGATTCGATTCGGCCGAGGTGCCGATCGGGTCGGTCACCAACGGCGTGCACGCGCCGACCTGGGCCGCCCGCGAATGGATCGACGCCGCGGCGGTGGCGTCGGGCCCGGAGGATGCAGCTCGCGTCACCACGCAGGGCACGCCACCGCCGCCATCGGCTTCAGCACGGGAATTCGCCGGTCCGGAACCGGTCGAGGAGGCGCGCGGCTGGGAACGGCTACACGATGTCGATCTGCGCGAGCTGTGGTCGACGCGGAATACGTTGCGCGGCATCCTCGTTGCCGAGGTGCGTCGGCGGTTGCGGGCCTCGTGGCTCGAGCGCGGCGCCGCTCCGGCCGAATTGGGTTGGGTGGACGAGGTTTTCGATCCGGGCGTGCTGACCGTCGGCTTCGCCCGGCGGGTGCCCACCTACAAGCGCCTGACGCTGATGCTGCGTGATCCGGAACGGTTGCGCGGGCTGCTGACCGATCCCGATCGCCCGGTGCAACTGGTGGTCGCCGGTAAGAGCCATCCGGCCGATGACGGCGGTAAGGGGCTGATCCAGCAGGTGGTGCGCTTCGCCGATGACGTCGGTGTCCGGCACCGCATCGTGTTCCTGCCGGACTACGACATGTCGATGGCCCGGTACCTGTACTGGGGATGCGATGTGTGGCTGAACAATCCGCTGCGCCCGCTCGAGGCCTGCGGCACGTCCGGGATGAAGGCCGCGCTCAACGGCGGTTTGAACCTGTCCATCCGGGACGGCTGGTGGGACGAGATGTACGACGGCGAGAACGGTTGGGCCATCCCCACCGCGGACGGGGTGCGCGATGAGCACCGCCGGGACGATCTGGAGGCCGCGGCGCTGTACGAGACGATGGAACGTGCTGTGCTGCCGCGCTTCTACGAGCGTGACCACGACGGGGTGCCGGTGCGCTGGATGGAGATGGTCCGCCACACCCTGCAGACACTCGGGCCGAAGGTGCTGGCCTCGCGCATGGTCCGTGACTACGCGGTCGGCTACTACGCTCCGGCCGCCGCCTCGTATGCCGCTGTGACGCAGGACGATTTCACCGGGGCGCGGGAACTGGCCGAATATCGACGCCGGGTCGAATCGGCCTGGCACCAGGTGAAGGTGCTCCAGGTGGACAGTTCCGGCCTGGCCGACATCCCCGTCATCGGCAACGAACTGTCCCTGCGCGCCCGCATCGATCTCGCGGGCCTGACCCCTGCCGATGTCACCGTTCAGGCGGTGCTGGGCCGGGTCGGCACGGACGACGACCTGTCCGAGGTCACCACCGTCGAAATGACGCATGCCGGAAGTGATTCCGGCACGGAGTTGTTCACCGTCGAGACGCCGGTTCCGCTGTCGGGCGCGGTCGGTTTCACCGTCCGTGTGCTGCCGCATCACCGGCTGCTGTCCGGCCCGGCCGAACTCGGTCTGGTCGTCTCGCCGACCCCGTAGGCCGGTTCACCTCGCCGCGACTTCATCGTGTCGGATAGCTGCAGCCGGGCGTCCGCTCACCTCGTCGCCCACGGGGCGGACCTACTGGAGTTCAAGAGATTTCGTCGGTGAGCGCGGTGTACTGCCCCGATCCGGTCAGTGGCGCATGGGTTGGGCCAGGACGCGTTTGAGGATTTTGCCGGTGGCGTTGCGGGGGAGGGCATCGAGGAACACGACGTCGCGGGGGACCGAGAAGCGCCCGAGGCGGCGGCGGATGTAGGTGCGGATCATGTCCGGGTCGAGGGCGAAGCCGTCCCGGGTGACGACGAAAGCGGCCAGGCGCTGGCCGAATTCGCGGTCGGGCACGCCGATCACCGCGACCTCGCTGACCTGTGGCAGATGCGACAGCGCCTCCTCCACCGGCCGCGGGAAGACGTTCTCACCGCCGGAGATGATCATCTCGTCGTCGCGCCCGGCCACGAACAGTCGTCCCGAGGCGTCCAGATAGCCGACATCACCCGTGTCGAGCATGCCGTCGGTCTCCGAGGGCGGATCCGCATCGGTGTAGCCGTCGAACAGCATGTGGTTGCCGACGTAGATGCGGCCGGTCGCGCCGATCGGCACGGGCCGCAGATCATCGTCCAGCACAGCGATTTTCGTGCCGAGCGGGGGACGTCCGGCGGTGGTCGGCGCAATGCGCAGATCGGCCGGGTCGGCGATACTCGCCCAGGACACCTCGGTTGATCCGTAGAAGTTGTAGAGGATGTCGCCGAAGGCGTCCATGAACTTCAGCACGACCGCCCCGGGCAACGGTGCGCCGCAGCTGGCCACCACTCGCAGACTGGAGGTGTCGTATTGGGCTCGCACCGAGGCGGGCAGATCCAGGATGCGATGCACCATGACCGGAACGACGATCAGTGTGGTGACCCGGAACTCGGCGATCATACGCAGGCAGTCCCGCGGGTCGAAATGTTCGGGCAGCACCACCGTCGCTCGCAGCGGCGTACCGATCTGCAGGGCCGCCAGACCCCAGGTGTGGAACAGCGGCGCGGGGATCAGCATCGTCTCGTTCATCCGCAGCGGTATACGCGACAGCACCGCCGCTACTGTGCCGAATCCCTTGGGATGCGGTCGCACGGCGCCTTTCGACCTACCGCTGGTGCCGGAGGTCAGCACGACCAGCCGCCCGTGCTGCTGCGGCTTGACGAAATCGCCCGTGCCCGAGGCGATCAGATGCTCGACCGTGGTGCGGCCGGGAAGCATTCCGTCGTCGATGGTGTGGTAACACGGCAGATCCTGCGGAATGTAGCCGAGTAGATCTTCCAGGTCTGGATCGGCGAAAAGCATTGCCAGACGTTGAGTTTCGGCGATCTCGGCGATTCGACCGGCCGGTAGCCCGGTGTTGAACAGCACCGCTTCGACGCCGAGTTTACTTGCCGCGGACATGATCTCGACCATCTCGGCGTGATTGCGGGACAGCACGCCGATGGCATCCCCGGCTCCCAGGCCGAGTTCGCCCAATGCGCTCGCGAGGGCGTGGCTGCGGGTGTGGACCTCGCGGAACGTCCGCTCACCACGGCCGTCGATGATCGCGGTACGTCGCGGGGAATGCGCGGCCGCGGCCGCATAGCCGCCGGCCAGGGTGAAACCCCAAGCGGCCAGGCCGCTGAGCTGTCTGATCGCGCGGTCCGGGCGCAGGGTGCGCACCACGCCGGTGGCCACCATCTGCCGGGCGACCCCGGCCTGCAGACGGATCGACGAATTCTCGCCGTTGACCAGGATCGAGGTCGCGGCGCGGTCGGCGAGGTCGACGATGCGGTCGAGGCCCGCCATGATCCACTCGACCACGGCCGCATTCGACAGCGTGGGCACCATCGGATGCAGTCGGCCGGGTCCGAGGCAGGTGATGACGACGTGCGTACCGCTCGGCGTGCCACGCAACCGGATCGCGACGAAACTGCGCTGGGCCGGGCATTGCAGTTCGACGGTGTGCGCCTCGCGATTCAGGCCCAATCGGACGTCGAGGATGCGGATCTCGGTATCGACACTGCCCACACGCATGCGCCAACTCGGCGGGCCGTCGATGGTCTCCACCGGATCGCATGCGCCGATGCCGGGGAACAGCCGAGGGTAGGTCTCCGGATCCGCGAGTAGCTTCCACAGAACACGGGGAGAGATTGCGAGATCGGCGCTCGCATCGACGATTTCGGTAACCACACGCTTGCACTTCTGGCTGGGCCGGGTCGACAACTCGGTTCGGCGGCTGACGTCTTTTTAACGGGCCGCGCACAACCGGTCAAGGAGAATTAAATATTAGGTGAATCGTGCATTAAATTGCAGCTAGTTTGCATGTGTTCACAGGTTACAGATAACCCTGTGCGGGCGTGCTTGTCAACTATTCGCTGGCGAGTCGCGGAGGCTCGGCGAGGCGTCGTAATCCGATGTGCAGGCCGCCTCGGCACACGCTCATCGACGCACGGGCTGTTGAGTCAGTATGCGTTTGAGAACGTTGCCGCTGGCGTTGCGGGGGAGCGCGTCGAGGAACACGACGTCGCGCGGAACCCAGGCGCGCCCCAACCGGATCCGGATGTAATCGCGGATCGCATCGGCGTCCAGCGCGAAGCCCGGCCGCGCGACGATGAACGCCGACAACCGTTGACCCGATTCGCGATCCGGTCCGCCCACCACCGCGCTCTCACTGACCTGCGGCAGATGTGCAAGGGCCTCCTCCACCGGGCGCGGGTAGACGCTCTCGCCGTCGCAGACGATCAATTCCTCGGCGCGGGCGACGACGAACAGCCGTCCGACCGCGTCCACGTATCCCAGGTCGCCGGTGTCGATCATGCCGTCGACTTCCTCCGGCGGCGGAGCATCGAGATAACCCTCGATCAGCAGATGGTGGCCGACGAAGATCCGTCCGATCGCGCCCACCGGGAGCAGGCGCGATTCATGATCCAGCACAGCGAATTTCGCGCCGAGCGGCGGGCTCCCGGCGGTGGCGGGCGAGACCCGCAGATCGGCCGGTTCGGCGATCGCGCCCAGGGACACCTCGGTCGATCCGTAGATGGTGTACAGGATTTCGCCGAAGATCTCGGTGAACCGCAGCACCGTCGCCTCGAAAAGCGGTGCGCCGCCGCAGGTCACCACCTCCAGGCTGGACAGGTCGTAGCGCGCCCGCACCGAGGCGGGCAGATCGAGGATCCGCTCCACCATGATCGGCACGACGATCAGCGTGCGCACCCGGTGTTCGGCGATCAGACGCAGGCACTCCTCGGCGTCGAAGCGATCCAGCAGGATCACCTGCGCGCGCAGCGGATGGCTGATGTGCATGGCCGCCAGGCCCCAGGAATGCGACAGTGACGCCGCGATCAGCATGGTCTCGTTCATGATGAACGGCAGGCGCGACAGCAGCGCCGCGATCGAGGAGAATCCGCGCGGCTGCGGGCGGACCGCGACCTTCGCGGGGCCGCTGGTGCCCGCCGTCAGCAGGATCTGCCGGCCGGGGTGGGCCGGCTTGCCGACATCGCCTCTGCCCGAGGCGATCAGCTGCTCCACGCCGATCTGGTCCGGTCGGGCCGGATCGCTGAACGTGCCGAAGCGCATCACGTCCGGCGGCACGTACGCCGCCAGATGTTCCAGCTCGGGATCGGTGAATATCGCTGCCATCCGGTGGGTTTCGGCGAGCGAGGCGATCCGCTGGGCGGACAGCCAGGTGGTCAGGAAGATGAGGTCGGCACCGAGTTTGGCGACGGCCGTGACGATTTCGATCATCTCCAGGTGGCTGCGCGCGAGCAGGCCGACGACATCGCCCGTGCCGATACCCTGATCGGCGAGTGCGGCCGCGAGTCGCTGGGTGCGGGCGTGGATCTCGCCGAAGGTGCTCGCGCCGCGATCGTCCACCACCGCGACGCGCTTCGGGATATACCCGGCATTCGCCGCATATCCGCCCGCGAGGGTGAATCCGTAGGTGGCCAGACCGTTGATCTGTTTGACCATCCGGTCGGGCCGGATGCTGCGCAACACGCCGGTGGACAGGATCTGCATGGCGACCCCGGCCTGGGTGCGCACCGTGGAGTCCTCGCCGTTGAGCACCATCGAGGTCGGCGCGCCGCGCACGAGATCGACCAGCCGATGCAGTCCGAACGAGATCCATTCCGCCGCAGCGGCATTGGGGAGATTCGGCATGAGTGGGTGGACCCGGTCGGGGGCGACGCAGGTGATGGTGGCGCGGGTTCGATCGGCACTGCCGGACAGCGCGACCGCGGCGAAACTGCGCCGCTCGGTGCACTGCAACTCCAGGGTGCCCGCCGCGCGATCGGCGATCACCCGGACGTCGAGCAGGTGAATCTCGGTGTCGCTGCCGCCGATCCGCATGCGCCACACGGGTCGTCCGTCGACGATGTCGTGCACATGGCACGCGCCGATGCCCGGAAATACCCGGGCGTAATTACGCGGATCGGTCAGCAGGTCCCACAGAACCCCGGGGGCGATCGCGAGATCGGCGCTCGCATCGACGATTTCAGTAACCACTCACTTTGCAATTCTCACGTGGCCGGTTCGACAGGCTCGGTTCGGCGGATAACGCATTTGTAACGGCCCACTGGGGAACGGTCAATAACTTTCATATTCTAGGTGCATTCTGCATTTAATTGCCCGCTGGTTGCCTTCTTTGAATTCTGGAATTAGTTCGGTGATCACCGCGTCAGCCATGTGTTCGCTGGCGGGGATCGCGTCTGCCGCAATCGCTTGCCGCTGGTTCGCGGCACTGGAGATGCGGCGGCGTCACGCGGCATATAGCGTGCTCGAAAGGCACGTCCGTCCGGCCCATGTGGAGAAGCAGATGACAATCGATGCCCAGTCGGGTGCGAAGGGGCGTGTGGACGCCTACTTCGGGATCAGCAGGCTCGGATCGACCGTGAAGCGCGAGATCATGGCCGGGACCGTCACCTTCCTCGCGATGTCCTACGTGCTCGCGGTCAACCCCGCGGTGCTCGGTGATCACGGCACCCTGGGCGCCAAGGGAATTCCCGCTCAGGCGGTATTCACCGCGACCGCCGTCGCCGCGGTGGTGGGCACCCTCGTGATGGGGTTGTGGGCGCGCTACCCCATCGCCCTCGCGCCGGGGATGGGGCTGAACGCATTCTTCGCCTACTCGGTGGTGCTCGGCATGGGTATCCACTGGCAGGTCGCGCTGTCGGGCACGCTGCTGTCGGGCGTGATCTTCTTCCTGCTCGCGATCACCAAGATCCGCGAGCGGATCATCGACGCCATTCCGATGCAGCTGAAACTGGCCGTCGGGGCGGGCATCGGCATGTTCGTGGCCTTCCTCGGCCTGAAGAACGCCGGCCTGGTGGTGGCCAGCGAGTCGACGTTCGTCCATCTGGGCGACTTCACCAAGGGGACCACCCTGCTGGCGCTGTTCGGTCTGCTGGTGACGGTGATCTTCCTGGTACTGGGCTGGCACGGCGCGGTGTTGTACGGCATCGTCGCGACCACGATCGTGGGCATCGTCAGTGGGCTGGTATCGCTGCCGCATGCGGTGGTGGCCATGCCGCACGGCCTGGACAAGACCTTCGGGCAGGCCATCATCAATCTGCCGCACGCCTTCACCGGGCAGATGGCGATCGTCGTGTTGACCATGCTGTTCGTCGACTTCTTCGATGCCTCGGGCACGCTGATCGGCATCGCCAATCAGGCCGGGCTGCTCACCCCCGAAGGCAAGCTGCCGCGAGCGGCGCAGGCATTCGCCTCGGATTCGATCGGCACGGCGGCCGGTGCGATCATCGGCACGTCCACCACCACCGCCTATGTGGAGTCCACCGCGGGCGTCAGCGCCGGGGGGCGGACCGGGGTGACGGCGGTTTCGACCGCCGGGTGGTTCCTGATCGCGATGTTCTTGTTCCCGGTCTTCGACGTCGTCGCGGGCGCGCCCTCGGTGACCGCCCCGGCCCTCATCGTCGTCGGCGTGCTGATGTCCCGGTCGCTCGGTCACATCGACTGGGGTGAACTGGAATACGCCATACCGGCCTTCATCACGGTGATCATGATGCCGCTGACCTACTCCATCGCCAACGGCATAGCCATGGGCCTGCTGTTCTATCCGATCGTGATGGTCGCCAAACGTCGCGGCCGTGAGGTGCACCCGGTCGTGTGGGTGTTGGCGGTGATCTTCCTGGCCTACTTCTTCTTCCTGGCCAACAGGTGATTTTCGCGATCGGGCGAACCGGTCGGCGCCCGATGTCGTGGTCTCAGCAGACGCGGTCCGCAACGTTGCTCCCGCCGTCCATCGAGACCGAGATCGCGAGGATTCGATATGACCGTCGACACCACCGCGCCACAGGCGCCGCACATATCCGCCGTCGAGTCGGTGGGCACGGACATCGGCATGCTCGTGCTCCGGGTCGGCTGTGGTGGTCTGCTGTTCGTCACCGGAAGCGAGAAACTGTTCGGTTGGTTTCACGGCGCCGGGTGGCAGCGGACCAACGAGAACTTCGAGCGAATGGGGTACCAGCCGGGGAAGGTGTTCGGCACCCTGGCCGGGTTGTGTGAATTCACCGGCGGCACCCTGCTGGTACTCGGGCTGCTGACCCCGCTGGCCGCGGCCGTCGTCATCGGCACCATGATCAACGCGGTGCACGTGACCTGGCCGCACGGCCTGGTCGCCGCCTCCTCCGCGGTGCTGTTGATCGTCGCGGCGACCGCTCTCGGCTTCACCGGACCGGGCCGGATCTCGCTGGACCACAACCGCGCTTGGCAACGCCGGGGGCTCGTCTGGGGCCTGGGAGCGATCGCGCTCGGCGGCATCGCCGCGGTGATCACTCTCCTCGTGAAGTAACTCCTACTTCGCGGCGGCGTTCAAGCGCCGCAGGGCCTTGACGACAACCTCGGGGTCCGCGGTCTCCCAGTAGGGCGGCAGCGAGGCGCGCAGGTAGGAGCCGTAACGGGCGGTGGCCAGGCGGGAATCCAGGATGGCGACCACGCCGCGATCCTCGACGCTGCGCAGCAGGCGGCCGGTGCCCTGGGCGAGCAGCAGGGCGGCGTGGTTGGCCGCGATCGCCATGAAACCGTTGCCGCCGCGGGACTCCACGGCCTTCTGCCGGGCCACCAGCAGCGGATCGTCCGGCCGGGGAAATGGGATGCGGTCCAGGATCACCAGGCTCAGCGACGGGCCCGGGACGTCCACGCCCTGCCACAGCGACAAGGTGCCGAACAGTGAGGTCTCCGGATCGTCGGCGAATTTGCGCACCAGCGCGCCGGTGGCGTCCTCGCCCTGGCACAGGATCGGGGTGTCCAGGCGCTCGCGCAGGGCCTCGGTGGCCGCCTTGGCCGCGCGCATCGAGGAGAACAGGCCCAGGGTGCGGCCGCCCGCGGCGCGGATGAGCCGGTCGATCTCGTCCAGATATGCCGGGGCCAATCCGTCGCGGCCGGGAGCGGGCAGATGTTTGGCGACGTACAGGATGCCGGACTTGGCATGGTCGAACGGGGAACCGACATCGAGCGAATTCCACCGGACCACATCCGAATCCGACGGTGCCTCACCGCCGTTGGCCAGTGCTGAATCGACGCGGCGTTCGCGGGGCCCTACGTGGTTACGCAGGCTGCCGCCTCCGGGCCCGTCGCTACCGCCGGTGTCGACGCGGCGTTCGCGGGGCCCTGCGTGGTTACGCGAGCTGCCGCCTGCGGGCCCGTCGCTACCGCCGGTGTCGACGCGGTTCGCCGACTGCGCCGGTAGGCCCCAGGTGATCGCCAGCCCGTCGAACGAGCCTCCCACCTGCAGGGTGGCCGAGGTCAGCACCACCGTGGCGGTGCCGAACAGGCGGCTGCGCAGCAGTCCGCCGACCGAGAGCGGCGCCATGTGCAGGGTACGACGGGCGATGCCGCGCAGTTCGTCGGCGGCCAACCAGATCACGTCGCGGCGTGCGGCGGGATCGGACTCCTCGAAGGTGGTCAGCGCGCGCACCGCGGCATCGTGCACCTCCTCCACCGCCGACAGGGCCATGTTCCGGGCGGCCACATCTTCCGGATCGCCTTGTGGCGCACCGGAACCCGGCGGTGCGAGGGCGGTACGGGCATTCCATGCCGCGTCGCGGATCAGCGCCAGCACCGGGCCCGCGCCGCCGGGCAGCTGATCCCAGCGGCCGGGCGGCAGATCCTCGAGGAGGTCGTGCCAGGCCTCCGCGGCGCCCTCGAGCCGATCGACCTCCTGCTCGTCGACGAGTTTGGCGCAGCGTTTGGCGGCCGCGCTGATCGCGCTCGTGGACAGCTCCGCGGTCGCGACGCCGGTGACCCGGTCGACGAGTTCGTGCGCCTCGTCGATCACCACGACGTCGTGTTCGGGTAGCACCTGCACACCGCTGATGGCATCGATGGCCAGCAGCGCGTGATTGGTGACCACCACATCGGCCTGGCCGGATTCGGCGCGGGCGCGTTCGGCGAAGCAGTCGGTGCCGAACGGGCAGCGCGACTTGCCCAGACATTCCCGGGACGACACGCTCACCTGCCGCCACGCCCGATCGGTGACGCCCGGCGCCACCTCGTCACGATCGCCGGTCTCGGTGTCCGAGGCCCAGTCGTTGAGCCGCTGCACCTCGCGACCCAGCCGCGAGATGGCGAACGCGTCGAAGAGTTCGGCCTCGGGTTCCTCGTCCGGAATCGCGCTGTTGATCTTGTTCAGGCACAGATAGTTGTTGCGGCCCTTGAGGATCGCGAATTTCGGCCGACGGCCCAGCGGTCCGGCCAGCGCCTCGGCCAGCCGCGGCAGGTCCCGGTCCACCAGCTGCCGCTGCAGCGCGATCGTGGCGGTGGAGACCACCACCGTGCGGCCGGTCTGCACCGCGTGCCGCAGGCTGGGCACCAGATAGGCCAGCGACTTGCCGGTGCCCGTGCCGGCCTGCACCGCCAGATGCTCCTTGGTGTCGATCGAGTGCGCGACCGCGGCCGCCATGGTCTGCTGCCCCTTGCGCGCCTTACCGCCGAGCGCTTCCACGGCGGTCGTCAACAGGGTCGGCACTGGCGGGAGTTCGGGCACGCAGGCAGACTATCGCTGGGCTCCGACATATCTGCAATTACGTGCCTGCGGTTGGGCACGCCCGCCTTCGGGAGCGCGCGACAGGACCGCTCTCGCGCCCAGTTCCCCAGCCGCGGGCAGCGCGGACACCGAAGCGCTCGGCTTCGCCGGTCGGGCGCGTGGCGGTGGCGTCCGAGAAGTCCCGCCGGAGGTCACCCAGGCTCCGTTGGCCAACGCCGACTCCGAGGTGCGCGGACCGTCTCGCCGGTCGGACGCGTGGCGACTGCGAGGAACGAGTGCCCGACACGGGGCCGAGCGAGGAGGCCCGAAGGGGCGCGAACCCGCCGGCGCGAAGCGGAGGCCACCAGTTCAGCTCAGCTACGGATTTCGAATTCTGCCGATGTCCCGGTGAACGGGGTGCGTTCGCCGCTGTGGCTTTCCGAATCGCCGTAGTAGCGGATCCGGTACCTGCCCTCGGGGGTGTCCGCCGGGCTGTTCCAGGTGATGGTGACCAGCGAACTCGAGGCCGGGCCGCGCTGCCAGCGGAAGGTGGTGGCCCAGTCGCCGTCGTCGGCGACCGGGCGCCAGCGGCCCGCGTCGTAGCGTTGCACCATCAGGTAGGTGCCGCCGCGGTGCAGATCGCGGTTGGGGTGGGCGCCGGCGAATTCGACGACGACCTTCTGGCCCGCCCGATAGGAGTCCTCGGGCTCGGTGATCACATCGCCGAAATGTTTGCCTGCGGGCGGAAAGTCCGGTGGCACCGCGGTTTTCGCCGGTTTCTGCTGATCTGCCAGATCGGGGGCGCAGATGCCGGGCGAGACGGGCTGTCCGTCGCGCATCGCGGTCGCCAGCCCGGACACCACCTGCTGCAGGGCCGGGAGCTCCCACCGGCCGAACAGCGTGCTCGCGCCCTCGTACCGCTGTGCGTCGTACTCCTCGGGGGTGGTGATGTAGTGGATGTACGCGTTGGCGTACCCGGCGACCAGGACGTTCGGCAACTCCGCGCCCATGATCTCGGCCACCGTGCGGCGCAGGCGCAGACCGGCGGTGATGGTCACCTCACCGGGGATGCCGATCAGGAACAGCTCGCCGATCCGGATCAGCTGAACCGGCGCGATCTCCTGCACGTACGGTCCGCCGAAGCGGTTGAGCAGGCTGCTCGGTGCGACGATCGTCTTGGGCGACTGCGCGTCCCGCAGTTTCGAGTTGAATCTGTACGCGATTCGGGACATCCAGTCCCACAACGGGTTACGTCCCTCGTGGAAGGTCTTCCAGTTGGTCGGGCCGTCGAAACTCGCACCGGCCAAGGCGGACGCGCCCCCGGCGGGCTTGGCGGTGCGGTGTTCGCTGCCGTCGCCGGTGAACTCCGCGGAGACCGTCATCGCGGACAGGTCGACGTGGATCAACCGGCAGTCGATATCCCCGGCCATGCGCGGCATGTACCCGTCGGAGAGTTTCGCGGCGGCCTCGTACTGGCGGAGGCCGATGATGCGGGTGTTCTCGACCTCGTCGTTGGTCGGGCCGTGACCGGGTGCGCCGTCCAGATTCGGCGAGACGTCACCGGCGTTGGTCTGCGCGAACGCCGCGACGAAATCCGGATCCTCGGAATCGACCAGATAGTCCACACCCTCGACGATGCGTTCCCAATGGTAGGCCGCGTACCCCTTGTTGTCGCCGCTGATCAGCGTGTTGCGATTGGTCATCGAGGTGTTGTGCGCGGCGAACCAGTCGATCGCGCCGACCGGCTCGCCGTCGCGGTCGATGCGCAGCAGGGTGGTCTGCGGATCGATCGCGTCGGGGAAGAAATCCCTGTCCGCCTGCGGATTTCGATCGAATGCCGCACGTGAGCGGTTGACGCTGGCATCGCGCAGTTCGCCGTGGGCCAGGCGCAGTGTGGCCGGGGCCAGATCCTCGTGCGCGCGCTCGACCGCCTCCACGATGCCCTCGACGATCGCGCGGAACGTCGTGGGCCGGAACCCGTCGGTCGTCTTGTTGTAGAGCTGGTGATGCGAATAGCCGCCCGGCCCGCAGTGGGTGTGCGTGGCGGTGATCATCACATTGGATTCGCTGTAGGTCTCGCCGAATCGACCGGCCAGTCGGCGCAGCACCTCCTGGGTGATGCTGGAGAAGATCAGCGGCAGATCGTTGATGATCAGTAGCACCCGGTGATCGGTGATCGGATCGGCGAATACGAAGGCGCGCGAACGCAATCGGGTGTGGATGCCGGAGCTCTTCTGATCGGCCATGCCGTATCCGAGCATCCCAGCCTCGGCCGGTTCGCCGGTGATATCGGCGATCGCGCGCCCGACCCGATGTCGGTCGGTCGAGTAGTTGGTGTCGGACATGACCTCGTCTTCCCTAATGTTGGAACCGGCCTGTGGACCTGGTCCAGTCTTCAACACCGCCAAACTAGTCGTGCGAGGGGCTGCCCGCAGAGCGAATGCCCACTCATGATTCGGCGTGTCCGGTGAGTTCGATTCCGGCGGTGCGCATCTGCCGCAGCGCGGTCTCGGTGGTCGATGGTGACACACCCGCGGTCAGATCCAACAGCACCCGGGTGCGCAGGCCCGCCGCGCGAGCGTCCAAGGCGGTGGCGCGCACGCAATGGTCGGTGGCGATACCGCAGACGTCGACGGCGTCGATCCCCTTCTCGCGTAACCAGTCCGCGAGTGGTTTGCCGGATTCGTCGCTGCCCTCGAAACCCGAATATGCCGCGGTGTAAGCGCCTTTGGAGAACACCTCCTCGATCGGGGCGGTGTCCAGATCCGGGTGGAAGTCCGCGCCGGGCGTGCCCACGCGGCAGTGCGGCGGCCAGCTGTCCACGTAGTCGGGCTCGTCGGAGAAGTGTGCGCCGGGATCGATGTGATAGTCGCGGGTCGCCACGATCGCGGCGTAGTCGCTCGCGCCGAGGTATTCGCTGATCCGCCCGGCCACCGCCGCGCCGCCGGTGACGGCCAGCGAACCGCCTTCGCAGAAGTCGTTCTGCACGTCCACGACGATGAGTGCCCTGGTCATTTCTGGTACCTCGATTTCACGTGCCGGTGCCGGTGGTGGGTCACCGCAGGAAGGTGGTGGGTATGACCGGTTCGCCGGGCGAGAGCTTCAAACCCTCCCACGGCAGGCTGACCAACCCGCGCGCGACCAGTTCGCGACCGTCCGTGAGAGACGGGCGGTGGTCGATGATCTTGCCGCCGCGCACCATCGGCGCCAGCAGTTCGCGTGCCTCGAAACCGTCGGTCTCCGGCGCGGGACCCGATGCGGGATAGACGATCTCCTCGACGATCGTGCCCGTGTGCCGGGACAGCCGCACCGCGCGCTTGGTGCCGCCGCGCGACTCCTTGTGGCTGCTGCGCTTGGCCACCGGCACTCCCTCGACCTCGACCAGTTTGTACACCATTCCGGCGGTCGGCGCGCCCGATCCGATCACCAGGGAGGTGCCGACACCGTAGGCGTCGACCGGTTCCGCGCGCAGTGCGGCGATCGCGTATTCGTCCAGATCGCCGGAGACCACGATGCGGGTGCGGGTCGCGCCGAGGGCGTCGAGCTGATCGCGCACCTGCCGGGCCAGCACCCCCAGATCGCCGGAATCGATACGCACACCGCCCAATTCGGGCCCGGCGACCTCGATCGCGGTGGCTACGCCCTGGGTGATGTCGAAGGTGTCCACCAGCAGGGTGGTGCCGATGCCCAGCGCCTCGATCTGGCTGCGGAAGGCCGCGGCCTCGTGCGCACCGTCCGGACCGCTGTGCAGCAGGGTGAACGCGTGCGCGCTGGTGCCCGCGCCGGGAACACCGTAGCGGCGCACCGCTTCCAGATTGGACGTGGCGTCGAACCCGGCCAGATAGGCCGCCCGCGCACTGGACGGCGCGGCCAGCTCGTGGGTGCGCCGCGAGCCCATCTCGATCATCCGCCGTCCGGCCGCGGCGCTGACCATGCGCGCGGCCGCGGATGCGATCGCGCTGTCGTGGTTGAGGACCGACAGGACCAGCGTTTCCAACAGCACGCATTCGGCGAAGGTGCCGCGCACCGACAGCACCGGCGAACCCGGGAAATACAGCTCACCCTCGCGATAACCATCGATATCGCCGCGGAACTCGTAATCGCGCAGCCAGTTGGTCGCGCCCGCGTCCAGGAATTTCGCGGCGACCTCGAGTTCCGGCTCGCGGAAACGAAATTCGGCCAGCGCTTCCAGCATTCGTGCCGCACCCGCGACAACGCCGTATCGACGGCCGTGCGGCAATCGGCGTGCGAATACCTCGAAGGTGCATTGCCGATGCGCCGATCCGTCGGCCAGGGCGGCCGCGAGCATGGTGAGTTCGTACTGGTCGGTCAGCAGCGCTGTGCTGGTTGCGACATGTGCGGTGTCCACGTCGCCACTGTAGACAGAATCGGCGCGAGGATCGCGCGGTGAGCGCGCCGAAACGACGTCGGTCGGGTGTTGTTTCTCGGGGGCCGAGTCGTACCCTGAAGGTTATGGGCTTGTGCATGAAGGACGCCGTCCGGTTCGCCGCCGATTCGGGCGGAGTGAACGCGATGGCGGTGCACGGAGCGGGCCCGAGGGTGATGATGGCGGGGCAGGCCGTTCCCGAGGCGGTCGAGGCTACCGAGATCCTCGAGGCGGAAGATCGGCCGTGGGTGACGGTGGTCTGGGACGACCCGGTGAATCTGATGCATTACGTCACCTACATCTTCCAGAAGCTCTTCGGGTACAGCAAAGGCAAAGCAACCGAATTGATGCTGCAGGTGCACAACGAGGGAAAGGCGGTGGTGTCCTCGGGCTCGCGGGACAGAATGGAACATGACGTGCAGCGTCTGCACGCCGCGGGCCTCTGGGCGACCATGCAACGTGACGAATGAGACGGGCGACTACCGTAATCCCGTGCGCAAGTGGAGCAGAAAGAACTCGCTGAGCGGGCTCAAGCTGCGGTCCGAGATGGACTCGCGGGAGGCCGACGTGCTGCGCTCGCTGGTCGGGGCCGTCACCGGGCTGCTCACCGAACGAGCTTCCTCGGGTCCCGACGACGAGCTGGCCGCGCTGACCGGGCTACGAATCGGCAATGCCGCACCCCCCGACGATCCCCGGCTGGCTCGCCTGCTGCCGGATTTCCACCGCCCCGAATCCGGATCGCCCGATGCCGACCGGGCCGACCTCAACAGCGCCCTGCGCAGCCTGCACGAGCCGGACATCATCGACCGAAAGGTGGCCGCGGGCTCGGTGGTGCTGGAAACCCTGCCCGCGCACGGCGGCAAGATCCTGATCACCCCGGAACAGGCCGATGCCTGGCTGACCGCGCTGAACGATGTGCGGCTGGCCCTGGGCACGGCCATCGGCATCGACGCCGACACGCCCGACCGGCTGCACCCGGACGATCCGCGCGCCCCGCATCTGGACGTGTATCACTGGCTCACCTGGATGCAGGACTCCTTGCTGAGTGCGCTGGCCCCCTAGGAAATTCCTGATTCGAATCTCACTGCGCGAAAGTATTGACATATCCCGCGACCACCGGATTTCCCGGGACGTCGTGGGAAATGCGGGGGCTGCGGCGTAGGACCTGGGAATAGCCGAATATTCTGGGCCGTTGAGGACAGCGTTCCGGCCCACGCGGTGCGGAAATCGCGGGGTTCGAACGAAAGGGATGCGACAGTGCTGGTGATCAGGGCCGATCTCGTGGACGCGATGGTGGCGCACGCTCGGGCCGATCATCCGGACGAGGCGTGCGGGATCATCGCCGGGCCGGAGGGCTCGGATCGCCCCGAGCGGTTCGTCGCGATGATCAACGCCGAGCGCTCGCCGACGTTCTACCGCTTCGACTCCGGCGAGCAGTTGCGGGTGTGGCGCGAGATGGACGACAGTGACGAGGAAGCGGTCGTGGTATATCACTCGCACACCGGGACCGAGGCGTACCCGAGCCGCACCGACATCTCCTACGCCTCCGAGCCGAACGCCCACTACGTGCTGATCTCCACGCGCGATTCGGAGCAGCACGAGCTGCGCAGCTACCGGATCCTCGAGGGCGAGGTCACCGAGGAACCAGTCCGGATCGTGCCCGCCTATGTCAGCGCGTGATCCCTCCCGACCAGGAAAGAATCAAGGAGTCCCCATGCCGGTAACCGTGTCCATCCCGACCATCATGCGTCCTCTCACCGGCGGTGAGAAGCGGGTGCACGCCACCGGCGCGACGCTCGCCGCGGTGATCGACGACCTCGAGTCCAACCACGCCGGCCTGCGCGATCGGCTGCTCAAGGACGGCAAGCTGAACCGGTACGTGAACATCTACGTCGACGACGAGGACGTGCGTTTCACCGGTGGCCTCGATGCCGAGGTGCCCGAGGGCGGCACCGTGACCATCCTGCCGGCGGTCGCCGGCGGCGCACGCTGAATTCCCGTGGCACGCTACGAATCGCTGATCGAGACCCTCGGCAACACGCCCCTGGTGGGTCTGCGCTCGCTGTCCCCGCAGTGGGAGGGCGATGACCATGTGCGGCTGTGGGCCAAACTCGAGGACCACAATCCCACCGGTTCCATCAAGGACCGGCCCGCCTTGAAGATGATCGAACAGGCCGAGGCGCAGGGTCTGCTGCGCCCAGGTTGCACGATTCTCGAGCCGACCAGCGGCAATACCGGTATCTCGCTGGCGATGGCGGCCAAGCTCAAAGGCTATCGCCTGGTGTGCGTGATGCCGGAGAACACCTCGGTGGAACGTCGTCAGCTGCTGACCATGTTCGGCGCGGAGATCATCGATTCACCGGCCGCGGGCGGCTCGAATCAGGCTGTGGCGCTGGCCAAGAAGATCGCCGCGGAGAATTCCGAATGGGTGATGCTGTACCAGTACGGCAATCCCGCCAATGCCCTGGCGCATTACGAGGGCACCGGGCCGGAGATTCTCGCCGATCTGCCGGAGATCACGCATTTCGTGGCCGGGCTGGGAACCACCGGAACATTGATGGGTACGGGACGTTATCTGCGCGAACAGGTTCGCGATATCGATATCGTCGCCGCCGAGCCGCGTTATGGCGAACTCGTCTACGGCCTGCGCAATCTCGATGAGGGATTCGTCCCGGAACTCTACGACGAATCCGTGCTCACCTCTCGTTTCTCGGTCGGGCCCTACGATGCCGTGCGCCGCACCCGCGAATTGGTGCTGCAGGAAGGGATTTTCGCGGGCATATCAACCGGCGCGATCCTGCACGCCGCACTCGGTGTGGCGGGTAAGGCGAGGAAAGCGGGTAAGCGCGCGGATATCGCTTTCGTCGTCGCGGACGGCGGGTGGAAATATCTGTCGACCGGTGCGTACGACGGCACTCTCGAAGAGGCCGAGGACAAACTGGAAGGCCAACTCTGGGCTTGAGGCCGAAAATCCAGCAGTACTCTCGTAGGGGTGAGGTCCGGTTTGCCGAACCGGCAGGACGCCGGAGGACCTTGCGAGGAGGTGAGGTCCGATGACCGCCGGGATGGGATCGTCGTTCGATCCGGATCGGATCGCGGGCCTGCGCGCGCAATTGGACAAGACGTCCGGGAGTGTGTCGCGCGCGGCGACCAAACAGTTGTGGGCGCGGGCGATCGCGCTCACGCTCGGGTTCGTCGCGCTGCTGTACGCCATCGAGGGGATCGACGTGATCGCGGGGCACGGTCTGGACCGGGCCGGGATCCGGCCGCGCAGCGCGGCGGGGCTCGAGGGGGTGGCGTTCGCGCCGCTGCTGCACGCGAACTGGGCACATCTGGTGGGCAATACGCTGCCGGTGATCGTGCTCGGACTGCTGACGTTGCTGACCGGTATCGGCCGCGGGTTGAGTGCGACCGCGATCATCTGGGTGGTCAGCGGTTTCGGCGCCTGGCTGATCAGCGCTTCCGGGACGGTCACGATCGGTGCGTCGGGTCTGGTGTTCGGGTGGCTGCTGTATCTGATCTCGCGAGGGTTGTTCGCGCGCAACGTCTGGCAGATCGTGCTGGGCGTGATCGTGGGACTGCTGTACGGCGGAATTTTGTGGGGCGCGCTGCCCGGGCAGGCCGGAATCTCATGGCAAGCACATCTTTTCGGCGCGTTGGGTGGACTGATATCCGGTTGGGTACTCTCCGGAGATGAACGTCGTCATCGTCGCGGGGGTAGTGTCGGCCGCCTCGCCTCGCCGTGACGACTGCGGAGCCCGGCCGACGAGTTGGGGGATCCCCTCTTGACCAGTAGTGCAGCGTGGCAGCATGGGGGAATGCGCCTTACCGTCATCGGGTGCTCGGGCAGTGTGTCCGGCCCGGATTCCCCAGCCTCCGGCTATTTGCTGACCGGCCCCGAGATGACTCCGACGGTGATCGATTTCGGTCCCGGTGTTCTGGGCGCATTGCAACGTCATCTGGATCCGGGTGAGGTCGATATCTTCCTCACGCATCTGCACGCTGACCACTGCCTGGATCTGCCGGGTCTGCTGGTGTGGCGGCGGTACCACCCGAATCCGCCGACCGGGCAGGCGATCGTGCGCGGTCCCTCGGATGCGCCACTGCGGATCGGCAACGCCTCGGCCGAGGTCGGCGGGGAATGCGACGACTGGTCCGATGTGATCGATATGCAGTACTGGAAAGAGGGCGAGTCGATCTCCTTCGGGCCTGGGCATACCGTCACCGCGCGCCGGATGTATCACCCGCCGGAGTCGTACGGTCTGCGGATCACCACCAAGGCCGGGCGCACCCTGGTCTACACCGGGGATACCGCGCTGTGCCCGGCGGTGTTCGAACTCGCGCAGGGTGCGGACGTCCTGCTGGCCGAGGCGTCCTGGACGCACGATCCGGGCAATCGTCCCGAGGGTATCCACCTGTCCGGCACCGAGGCCGGGATGATCGCCGCGCAGGCCGGGGTGGGTGAGCTGCTGCTGACCCATATTCCGCCGTGGACCTCGCGCGAGGACGTCATCGCCGAGGCCAAGGAACAGTTCACCGGTCCGGTGCACGCGGTATCGCCCGGTGAGGTCTTCGATATCTGACCACGCCGGAATTGGCTTCATGACGACTGCTGATTTCGTACATACATGGGTAACTCCCCGGGAACGCCCAAAACTCGAACACACTCCCAACCGCCGGCCCGAAGCGCAAATCTCCGGGCACCCAACGGCACGCTGAAGTCGCGGGGAGGCGGGGGAGTGGAGCGAGGCGCGGGGAGGCGGGTTAGTCTGCTGGCTGTGTCGAGACGAGCCGATGGCAGGGCGGACGATGAGCTCCGCGAGGTCCGCATCACCCGGGGATTCACCACTCATCCCGCCGGGTCGGTGCTGGTGGAGTTCGGACAGACGCGGGTGATGTGCACCGCGAGCGTCACCGACGGGGTTCCCCCGTGGCGTCGCGACTCCGGATTGGGTTGGCTCACAGCAGAATACGCGATGTTGCCCGCGGCAACGCACACCCGCAGCGGCCGTGAGTCGGTCAAGGGCAAGGTCGGCGGCCGGACCCAGGAGATCAGCCGGCTGGTCGGGCGCTCGCTGCGCGCCTGTATCGACCTGGCCGCGATCGGGGAGAACACCATCGCCATCGATTGCGACGTGCTGCAGGCCGACGGCGGCACCCGCACCGCCGCGATCACCGGCGCGTACGTCGCGCTGGCCGATGCGGTGACCTATCTGGCGGCGGTCGGGCGCCTGGCCGACCCGCAGCCGATCTCCTGCATGATCGCCGCGGTGAGCGTCGGCGTGGTCGATGGCCGGGTCCGCCTGGACCTGCCGTACGAGGAGGATTCGCGCGCCGAGGTCGATATGAACGTGGTCGCCACCGATACCGGCACCTTGGTCGAGATCCAGGGCACCGGCGAGGGTGCGACGTTCCCGCGCTCCACGCTGGACAAGCTGCTCGATTCCGCGCTGGCCGGATGCGAGCAGCTGTTCACCGTGCAGAAGGAGGCGCTGGCGCAGCCGTATCCGGGTGTGCTGCCCGAGCCGGAGAAGAAGAAGTAGTGGCGCGCCGGGTACTGGTCGCCAGCCGCAACGGCAAGAAGCTCGGCGAGCTGCGGCGGATTCTGGCCGAGGCCGGTGTCGAGGGGCTCGAGATCGTCGGACTCGACGAGGTGCCCCCGTACGAGGAGGCCCCCGAAACCGGCGCGACCTTCTCCGAGAATGCGCTGGCCAAGGCCCGCGACGGCGCGGCGGCCACCGGATTGGCTTGTGTCGCAGACGATTCCGGCATCGCGGTGGACGCGCTCAACGGTATGCCGGGCGTGCTGTCCGCGCGCTGGTGCGGCCGGCACGGCGACGACCCGGCCAATAACGACCTGCTGCTCGGTCAGCTCTCCGACGTTCCCGACGAGCGTCGCGGCGCCCGTTTCGTCTCCGCCTGCGCCTTGGTCGCCGACGGCCGCGAGGTCGTCATGCTCGGCGAATGGCCCGGTCATATCGCCCGCAAACCGTCCGGCGAGGGCGGCTTCGGCTACGACCCCCTGTTCGTCCCGGACGGCGGCACCGTCTCCGCCGCCGAACTCACCCCCGCCGAGAAAGACGCCGCCTCGCACCGCGGCCGCGCCCTGCGCGCCCTGCTCCCGGCCTTGGCCGCCCTCGCCGAGTAATTACGGATCTTCCGCGACCCGCGGCCATCTATGTACAATATTGTGTACATGGAGGTGAAGATGAAGATCATGACGATGTCGGAGTCCAGGGCGGCATATGCGGCCACGCTCGACGCGGTGATCAACGATCAGGAGGAGGTCGTGATCACTCGTCCGGGTGGAGAAAATGTCGTGATGATTCCGCAGCGTGAATATGAATCATTGCGTGAGACAGCGTATCTGCTGTCGAGTGCTGCCAATGCTCGTATTCTCACGCGCCGTATCGCAGAACTGCGCGATGGTGTCGGCGAGCGTCACGAGCTGCTCGAGGACGAGGCCGAATGAGGAAGGTCACCTTCCACCCCGAGGCGTGGGAGGAGTACCTGTACTGGCAGCGTGATGATCGTCAGATTCCCCGGCGCATCAACCAGTTGGTGGCGGACACGTGCCGCAACGGAAACGAGGGGATCGGAAAGCCCGAACCACTCCGAGGCGATCTCAGCGGATTCTGGTCCAGGCGAATAAACCAGGAGCATCGCCTGGTGTACACCATCACCGCAGACGACATGGTGATCGTCGCTTGCCGATTCCACTACGGCCGCTGATTCAGGTCAGAAGTTGTAGGTCTGTTTGACCTGCTTGGCGTTGGTGTGTTCGACGAAGAAAGACAGCAGGGGGATGGTGCCCGCGAGGAGGGTGCCGATGGTGCGGCCGACGGGCCAGCGGACCTTGACGGCAAGGTCAGCGGTGACGATCAGATAGACGAAGTAGACCCAGCCGTGGACCACCGCGATCCAGTTGGGGGTGTGCACGCCGAAGCCGTACTTGGCGATCATCTCGGCGCACAGCAACAGTAGCCAGGTACCGGTGGCCCAGGCCAGGACGCGGTAGCGCAGGAATGCCGGACGGACCTTCGCCGCGGATGCGCCGCGCGCGGGTGCGGCCGGGGCCTCCGGGGCCGGAGTCGCCGCGGGTGTGCTCGTTTCGGCGGTTTCGATGTTGTCGCTGGCGCTCAACCGGCGCTCCTCTCGGTCTCGCGGGCATCGAGCCCGGCCGCACGCATCTGCTCGTGCAGGTCCTGGGCGTGCAGATCGGCCAGGTACCTGTTGTATTCGGCGAGCACCGGATCCTGCACGGGCCGCACGGTCGGCCGCTCGGGCAGGATGCCAGCCGGAATCTCGCGCTGCACAGCGGGTTTCACGATCTCGGGCCGCTCGGACTCGGGAGTGTCGGCCTCGCGTTCGAGACGGACGAATCGCACGTAGGCGAACACCACGAATCCGGCGAACAGCGGCCACTGCAATGCGTAGCCGAGATTCTGCCCCGTCCCGGTCCCGGATTGGAATCGCCCCCACTGCCACCAGCCCAGTGCGAGGCAGGTCAGTGCCGCGACGATCACCAGAATGATCAGCGCGGGACGGCGGTGCGGAGCGGACACGGCTTCTACGGTACTCGTCTACTACACGTTCCGTAGGGGCAGGCCCGCTCCGGGCGGGCGATGACCCGTCACCCCGGAAGGACGGCCGCGACCGGGGTGACGGCCGGGCTCGTGCGGTGCCGGGACCATGATGCGGTCAGAACGTGTAGTGCACCCCGGTGAGCCGCTCGGACTCGTCCCACAGGCGGCGCTGCAGGTCTCGGTCCGCGGACAGCCTGCTCGACGGTGACGCCTGCACCGGCCCCTGGCTGCCGAACAACCGGGTCGGGCCCCAGTACTGGTTCGGGTCGGCATCGGGCATGGTCGCCGCGAACAGGCTCGAGTGCGCGGCGCGGGCAGGGGAGTGCCCGACCAGCGCGATCGCCGGCTTGGCCACCTTGTCGATGAGCGTTTCGGTCCGGGTGAACAGATCGGTCGCCGAAACCCCGGGATGCACCGCATAGGATCGTTTGGCCGATCCCGCCTCGCTCAGGCGTCGCTGCAATTCGCGGGCGAACATCAGATTCGACAGCTTGGACTGGGCGTAGGCGAGATTGCGCTGATAGCGGCGGTGCTCGTAGTTCAGGTCGTCGATCCAGAGCTTGGGCGTCTGGCGGTGCGCGATGCTGGCCAGGGTCACCACCCGGTCGCGGACCCGGTCCAGTAGCAGCCCGGTCAGCGCGAAATGACCGAGATGGTTGACGCCCCATTGGGTTTCGAATCCATCCTTGGTGCGTGAGAACGGTATGTTCATCAGCCCGGCGTTGTTGATCAGCACGTCGAATTCACCGGTGTGCTCGGCGAATTCGCGGACCGAGGACAGATCGGCCAGATCCAGCGCCGCGACTGTGACCTCGCCGTCGATCTCGTCGGCGACCCGCTGCGCGGTGACGGTGTTGCGGCAGGCCATGATCACGCTGGCCCCCTTACCGGCCAGTACGGCCGTGGTGTTCTTGCCGATGCCGCCGTTCGCGCCGGTGATGACGAATGTGCGGCCGGTCAGATCGGGAATTTCACTGGGTTTCCAGGCCATTGCGCGGACCTTTGCTGGTGTGGTCGTCCGGGCAGCGCCTTGCTGCCCGCCGGGGATATTACTTTGGAGTAAGGTTTGCGGAAAGGGGTCGCCCAGTAGCATGCTTCCCGCGCGTCGCGGCAGGTCACTGAGGGCCGATCGTACCGGCCGCGGTTCGTGTCCTGGCTTCCGAACCGCCGGTTCCGGCACATACTGTGCTGATGACCGGTGGCCCCCGCAGTCGTGGACGCCTCGGCTCCCGTGAGTCGTACCCGGGCCAATGTCGTCTTCATCACGGTCGTACTCGGCATGCTCATGGCCGCGCTCGATCAGACCATCGTCTCCACCGCCCTGCCGACGATCGTGGCCGATCTCGGCGGTCCGGGTCATATGGCGTGGGTGGTCACGTCCTACCTGCTCGCCGAGGCCGTGGCGACCGCGCTCGCCGGCAAATTCGGCGATCTGTTCGGCCGCAAACTCGTCTTCCAGCTCAGCGCGCTGATCTTCATCGTCGGCTCGATGATCGCCGGACTGTCCAACGGCATGCTGCTGCTGATCATCGCGCGGGCCATCCAGGGGATCGGCGGGGGCGGACTGATGGTGACCTCGATGGCGCTGATCGCCGACGTCATCCCGCTGCGCGAACGCGGCAAATATCAGGGAGCGCTGGGCGCGGTGTTCGGCGTCACGACCGTGGTCGGTCCGACGCTCGGCGGCCTGTTCACCGACCACGCGAGCTGGCGGTGGTGCTTCTACGTCAACGTCCCGCTGGCGATCATCATGATCATCATCGCGGCGCGGGTGATTCCCCGTGTGCGCACGGTGATCCGGCCGGTCATCGATTATGCGGGCATCGCCCTGGTCGCGATCGGCGTGAGCTGTCTGATCCTCGGCCTGGAATGGGGCGGCCAGCAGTATCCGTGGGGATCGACCACCATCATCGGGTTGCTCATCGCCGCCGCGATTCTGCTCACGGCGTTCGTCCTCGTGGAGCTGCGCGCGGCCGAGCCGATGCTGCCGATGCACCTTTTCCACAGCAACGTCTTCACCGTCTGCTCGACCCTGTCGTTCATCGTCGGCTTCGCGATGCTCGGCGCGATGACGTATCTGCCGTCCTATCTGCAATATGTGGACGGCGTGTCGGCGACGGCATCCGGGGTGCGGACGTTGCCGATGGTGGCGGGTCTGTTCACCACATCGATCATTTCCGGTCAGGTGGTCGGCCGGACGGGACGCTACAGGTACTTCCCGATCGCCGGGACCGCGGTCATGGCGCTGGGGCTGTATCTGATGTCCACGATGGGCCGCAGTACCGGGATCTGGCTCGAATCGCTGTACATGCTGGTGCTGGGAATGGGCATCGGCCTGGCAATGCAGGTGCTCACCATCGTCGTGCAGAACACCGTGCCCTATTCGGATCTGGGGACCGCCACCTCCGGGGTGACCTTTTTCCGCACTCTCGGAAGCACTTTCGGTACCGCGATCTTCGGCACGCTGTACAACAATCGGATCGGGGCCGAGTTGGCCGAGGCGCTGGCCCGCACGCCCGGAGTTTCCGCGGAGACCGCGCAGAGTCCGCAGCTGTTGCGCAAATTGCCCGAGGCGCAGGCGGCTCCGATCATCGATGCCTACGCCATCTCGATCGATTACGTATTCCGCTGGGTCGTGCCGGTGGCGGTCGTGGGGTTCCTGATCGCATGGCTGCTGAAAGAAGTTCCGTTGCGCGACAGTATGCGTGCGGAGGCTGCGGATGTCGGCGGTGGATTCTCGGTGCCGGATTCCGCCGATTCGGTGAAGCGCCTGGAGTACGCACTGGCGAGTCTGATGCGCAAGCTGCGCACCGACGAACTGCCCGATCCGATGATCCTGGCCGCCTCGGGCACCTCGCTGACCAGGGATCAGGCGTGGGCGATCGGGCAGGTGCAGATGTTGCGCAGAGCGCGGGGGGAAGCCACCTTGGATGCCATCGCCCGCGCGCACTGGCTGCCGCCCGAGGTTCTGGAACCCGTGTACGACAAGGCCGTTCGACTCGGGACGATCGAATTCGACGGCCCGCGAATGCAACTCACCGCGGCCGGACTCGCCGAGTCGAATCGCATCAAGGCCGCCTGGCGCAGTTGGGTGTGTGGCCGGATCGACGACTGGGACTGCGCGAATCCGGACGACCGGGCGTTGTTCGACAAGGCCCTGGACAATATCGCCGGCAAACTTCTCGACGAATCCGAGCGTCCGGAGTTGCTCACCGCGCGGGTCTGAACGGTTCCGGGTGGCGAGACCGCCCGCCTCCCGGAACCGCCCGTCGCACTGGGTGATTCAGGCCCGGACGAGTTCGGCTCGCTCGTTCACCGGTGCGTCCCAGTCGATGACGTAACTCTGCTCGCGGCGCATGGTCTCCTCGATCTTCATCGCCTTGGCCGCCAGCGGCATCAGCACCGGCATCATGCGACGCATCACCGGACCCATGGTCTTGCCGTGGTTGATCTTCGCGCCGCGCGCGGCGATCCGCTCCACCCGCGGGCGGCGGATCCGCTCGTAGGTCGCGAAAGCCGTTGCCGGATCATCGAAGTCGCGCAGGCACCGGGCCAGTTGCACCGCCGACTCGATGGCCTGCGAGGCGCCCTGTCCGGTGCTGTTCGACGGCGCGTGCACCGCGTCGCCGACCAGGACCATGCGGCCGCGATGCCAGGTCGGTACCGGCGGCATGATGTGCAGACCGCCGACGACGGCCAGGTCCTCCGGCGCGGTGTTGCGGGCGAACTCGCCGCCGGGAGTGTCCTCGCCGTAGGTCTCCCGCAGGATGCGCAACCACTGTTCGTTGGGGATCGCGCGGGCCTGGGACATGCTCAGGTATTCCGCGTGCGGCAGATTCGCACCCCAGCCGATCCTGCCGTCGGGCATAGCGTTGTACAGGTAATAGGCGTTCTTGCCGAAGGTGAAGTACATGGTGTCCGGTGCGACGTCCACCGAGCATTCGACGTATGCGCCGAAGCCCAGCATGCCGGTGTAGTTCGCCCTGGGCGCATTCGGATCGATGAGCGTGCGGACCTGCGATTTGATGCCGTCCGCGCCGATCAGGATGTCGGCGGTGGCGGTGGTGCCGTCGGCGAAGCGCGCGGTGACGCCGTCGGCGTGCTCGTCGACGGAGACCAGACGTTTGTCGTAGCTGAAATCCACCCCGGCGGCGACGGCGTGATCGTGCAGTACTCCATGCAGATCGCTGCGTTCGACGAGTTGCAGCGGCTCGACGCCCTCCAGGCTGGGCATCTCGATGTTCTTGTTGCCCACCGACATCACCTGATGCCGGATCGGCAGGGCGACCTTGCGCAGCGCGTCGCCCGCGCCGATGACGTCCAGTGCGGCCAGGCCGTTGGCGGCGAAGCCGAGGGTGCTGCCGATGTTGTAGGCCGGTCCCGGATACGCCTCGAAGACGCGGCCCTCGATCCCAGCCATGCGCAGTGCTGTGGCGGTGACCGGTCCGGCGACACCGCCGCCGATGATCAATGCGGAACGAATTGCGGACATGAGTGTTCTCCCTGTGGATGGGTGTGAATGCCCGATCCGATTCGCGCGAGGAGAGCCCAGTTATCCTGTAGTTGCCACACTTGGGCCGGGTTCGCCTGCGCGAATGCGGTTCGAGACGGTAAGGGAATCGGGCTCGGAAAGGTGTTGCCGCACCTGACCGGGCTCGTTTTCTGTTATTCCTGGCTGCTTTCGGTGGACTGCGTGAATTCCCCCCTCTCCACCATGCCGGCGACCTCCCGCGGGTCGATGTTCTCGGCGTGCATGTGGCGCCACCAGTCGACGTCCGGGAAGGTGCCGCCGGCGATCTCCGCGCGGAGCGCGTCCACCCAGGCGACCTCGGCCTCGAGCATCGCGATGGTGAACTCGCTCTCGATCAGGAACAGCCGCGGGACCGTGCCCCGGACCTCGTCGCTCGCGGCGCGGTCCTCGGCGATCTGCCGCCCGAGGCGTTCGCTGCGCTGCTCGAGCAGGGTGATCACCTCGTCCGGGGGAATGATCGCGGCGACGGACAGGCCGGAGACGAACGGGTGATGTACGGGCGCCGGAGTGCTGAGCAGTTCTCGTGTCCAGTCCTCGGTCTCCGCGCGACCGGCCGGGGTGAGCGCGTAGATGGTGCGCTCGGGGCGGGCTCCGTCGCGCTCGCTGCCGACGATCTCCAGGAAGCCGTGTTTCTCGAGGTTCTGCACGACGGTGTAGAGCGAGCCCCATTTGATGTCCATATCGCGTTCCTTACCGCGATTGCGCATCTTGGCCGCGATCTCGTACCGGTGCATGGGGCCCTCGACCAGCGTGGCCAGCACGGCCAGCGCCAGCAGGTTACCGACCTTTCGCCGTTTCATCCGGACTCCCTTCGAATTGCTCGTCTACGAATATACGTCTACGAGTATTCGTTTGCAAGTAATGACTCCGCCCGCCGAAACATCGCGTCCCGGGCCGTGCGCCCGGTCAGCCGTGGGCGCTCGCGGCTGCCTCGTCGCCCGGTTCATCCGGGTCCGGGCGCGATTGTCGAACGTGCCGGGTCAGGCCCGGGCCGGCCAGCGACATCAGGCGGTGATAGGCCGCATCGGCAGGAGTCGGATGTGCCGGATCGGTCACCGAATCGATGAGCCCGAGCAGGCCCCAGGACAGGAAGGTGACAATGTCGGCGAGTTCATCGTCCGGCAGGTCGAGACGCGACGTCAGGTGCGTGGTCAGGGTTTTCGCCACCATCTGCTGGGTGGCCCGGATCAGTACCGCGGGGCTTCTGGGTCCGATCAGCGCCCGGTACAGCTCCGGATGATCGGCCGCCAAGCGCAACATGGTGTGCGCCGGCGCGAGCGGCGAGCCGGTCGCGGGCGTGGCGCCGGCGACCGCTCTGCGTAGATACTCGGTGCTGCTCACCACGAGCAGATCGTCCTTGTCGCGAAAGTGTGCGTAGAAGGTGGACCGGCCCACATCCGCGCGGTCGATGATGTCCTGCACCGTGACTCGCGCATAGCCGCGCTCGAGCATGAGCTCGATCAGGGCCCGGTGCAGCAGCTCGCGGGTGCGACGAATGCGGCGGTCCATCAGTGCCTCCTGGAGCCGGACAATCTCCGTGGATGTGTCCGGAATCGAACGGATCGGCGTATTTCGGTTCTGGTACGAGACCGTCCCGGCTTCGATCCTGAACTCATGTCCCGAAACGTACAACTGCTTCCCGTGACCGTTCCCGACGATGCCGGACTGCTGATCACCAGCCCGCGCCGCTACAACCTGCTCACCTTGCTGATCTTCGGCCGCCGACGTTCGCGGCTGCTGGCCGAACTCGCGCTCTCGAGCGGTGCGGGCCCCGGTGATCGTGTGCTCGATATCGGCTGTGGCCCAGGTAAACTCGCGCAGGTGCTGGGAGCCGCGGTGGGCCCCGGAGGGGCCGTCCTCGGCGTCGATCCGTCCGCGGCGATGGTCGACTACGCCCGCGCGCACACCCGAGAGCCGAACTGCCGTTTCGATATCGCCACAGCACAGTCCCTTCCGGCGGGCGATGCCGAATTCGACATTGTCACCTGCACCTTCGTCATGCACCACATCGCACCGCACGGGCGGGAGGAGGCGCTCGCGCAGATGTGGCGGGTGTTGCGCCCCGGTGGGCTGCTCCTGCTCGCCGACGCCGATGTCCAGCACAGTGGGGTGATGCGCGTTCTCGCGGCGCTGGTGGGGCGCCGTAAGCGGCACGGGCATACTCGCCCGGATGCACACGGCCACGGGGCACAGCCTGATCCGGCGTCCGTGGTCGATGTCCGCCGGTACTCGGATCTATTGCGCGCGGTGGGATTCGAGGCCCCCGATTTCACGGCGAGCCGGTATTCGACCGGAATTCTGACCGCCCGTAAGCCGGTGCCGACGCCCGCGGGAGGCGGTGCGGTGCAGGCGGGGGCCGCTCAATAGACTCCGAGCCCGACGGCGCCGGTGTGACCGGCCGGGCGCGGTGGGTTCGAGTGGACGAGGTGGGCGGTGGAACACGGTGCGGAGGGCGGCCTGGACCTGATTCAACTGCGTACCTTTCTGGCGGTCTACCGGGCGGGTTCGGTGACGGCGGCGGCGCGGTTGGTCGGGCTGTCCCAGCCCACCGTGACCACGCAGTTGCGTCTGCTCGAAAAGTGTTTGGGAAGACAGCTTTTCGAACGCCTGCCGCGCGGTGTCGCGCCCACGGCGGCGGCCGAGGAACTGGCCGCGCGCCTGGCCGGGCCGATGGATGCGCTCGAGGCGATCGCCGGGGGCGTCGCGCAACCGCCGGTCGCGCAACCGCCGGTGCGATTGGCCGGTCCCGCGGAGATGCTGGCCGCGCTGGTGCTGCCCGCGCTGGCGCCGTTGGTGGCCCGGAACGTGCGGCTCACCGTGACCACCGGCCTGGCCGAGGACTTGCTGGCCGGGCTGCGCACCGGACAGTACGACCTGGTGGTTTCGGTGATCCGCCCGCGCGGGCGCACGGTCCACGCCGAGGTCCTGACGGACGAGGAATTCGTCCTGGTCGCCGCGCCCACCGTGGCCGCGGGTATCGATACGCTGCGGCTTCGGTCGGCGGGACCCGCCGCCCTGGCGGCCGTCCCGCTGCTGAGCTACGCCGCGGATCTGCCGATCCTGCGCCGCTACTGGCGGCACGTTTTCCATACCCGGCTCGATGCCGAACCGGCCGTGGTCGCCGCGGATCTGCGCGCCCTGACCGCCCTGGTCGCCGCGGGTGCGGGAATCAGCGTCCTGCCACGTTATCTGGTTGCCGCACAATTGGTTTCGGGCGAACTGGTAGCGCTGCTCGACCCCGAGGACCCGCCGATCAACACCGCATTCCTGGCCCGCCGCATCGGTGCGCCCCCACTCCCCGACGTCGATGCCGTACGCCGAGCCCTGCTTGCAGCGGGTCGCGGTTGGTGAGCGGAATCGCCCGGCGCTCCCGGGATCATCGGGCGTGGCGGGCGGCCGGTTCCGGCGAGCGCCTGTCCTCCGCCGGGCGGTGTCGGCGGCGTCTGTGCGGTGTGAACGGGTCGTTTCCGGTGCGGTGGCGCGTCGGTCGGGCGGTGGATCGTGGTCGATTCGGCGTTCCTGCGCCGGGGTGGGGGTGTCGGGCGGCGTTTGTCAGGTGTGAACGGGTTGGTCTCCGGTGCGGTGGCGCAGGATTCGAGCGGTCGATCGTGGTCGATTCGGCGTTCCTGGCCCGGGTGGGGTGTATCGGGCGGTGTCGGCGAGTCGTGAACGGGTCAGTCTTCGATGCGGTGGCGCAGGATTCGGGCGGTCGCCTCGTCGGCGGGGAGGAATGCCTCGAGGTGGAGTTCGGACAGGGTGATGTCGGTGGCGGTGGCGAACGAGGTGAGGGTGGTGATCAGTCGCAGCTCACCGGCATCGCTGTGCAGGCGGAGGGGGACGGCGAATCCGAGGTAGTCCGGTCCCGGGTCGGTGGGTGGGAGGTAGCTCTCCAACTCGGCGGCGAGCGCCTCCAGTTCGGGGTCGGGGCTGGCGCGGACGCGGTTGCGCAGTGATTCGGTGACGTGACGGCCCCATTCGGGCAGGTTGAGTACGCGCGGCGCGAGCCCGTCGGGATGCAGGGCCAGTCGCCGCACGTTGACCGGCGCGCGCAACAGTTCGGGGGAGCAACCCTCGAAGAACAACTCGAATGCGGCATTGGACTCGACCAGGATCCCGTGGCGATCCACGATCAACGCCGGATAGGGCATGTGGCCGTCCAGGATCTGCCGCAACGCCGTGCGTATCGGCTCCAATTCCGTTGTCTCCATACCAGATTCGCCGAACATCGGAGCGTACCCGGCCGCGGCGAGCAGACCGTTGCGCTCGCGCAGCGACAGGCTCAGCGATTCGGCCAGCCGCACCACCATCGCCCGTCCGGGCTGGGAGCGGCCCTGTTCGAGAAAGCTCAGGTGGCGCTGGGTGGTGTCGGCGCGGATCGCGAGATCGAGCTGACTCCACCGCCGCAGCCGACGCCATCGGCGCAGCTCACGACCGAAGGCGGGCGCGGCCAGAACTGTGGTCATGCTCCTCATGATCGGCCTCGCGCCGCGGCGCTGCCATTCCCTCGAGGGAATCGCGCGCAGTCGTTTGGCGCGAAAGACTCTGCCGCACGAGCGACCGGGCCCCGCTCGGACAGACGAACATCGGGCTCGACGCCGAGAAAGGACATATCGTGAGCAGCAAACTCACCGATATCGAACTGAAGCAGCTTGCCGACCGGTACCTCGCGCAGTGGAACGAGCCCGATCCGCGCACGCGTCGACAGCTGATCCGCGAGTTGTGGGCGGCCGACGGTGTGCAGGTCCTGGTGAACCCACCGGAGCAGATTCGTGATAGCGCGGCGAACCTCGCCATAGCCGCCCCGCCCCTGGAAGTTCGCGGTTACGACGCGATGGACCAGCGGGTTTCGCGTGCGTACGAGATGTTCGTCGAGCCGGGGCAGTGCGTTTTCGAGCTGGCGGGCGAGGCCGCGATGCAGGCCGGTGCCGCGGTGACGCTGACCTGGGTATGGCGCTCGCGCACCGACGGCAGCGTGGCGGGTTCGGGATTCGATGTGCTGACGGTGGACGAGGCGGGCCGTATCCGCACCGACCACCAATTCGTGGGGTAGTGCACCGCCGTGGCGGTCGGGCGATCGCGGAGACACGCGGGAATCCGGCCGTCCACCGCTGGGTACGCGCGAGCTACGCCGTGCGGCCGGGGCGGTCGCTAGGGTGGTCTGTGTGAAGATCTTCCTGGCAGGTGCGAGCGGTGTGCTCGGTAGCCGATTGACTCCATTGTTGATTGCGGCCGGATGCCAGGTGGCGGGGATGACCCGGTCACCGGAGAAGGTCGAGATGCTCGCCGGATTCGGCGCCGAGCCGGTGCTGTGCGACGTCTTCGACGCCGCGGCGCTCGAGCGGGCGGTGCGGTCGTACGCACCCGATCTGGTGATGCACCAGCTCACCGACCTGCCCGACCGTACCGAGGATCTGGCCGCCGGGCGCGCCGCCAACGCGCGGATTCGCAAGGAGGGCACCGCCAATCTGATCGCGGCTGCGCAGGCCGCTGGCGCGAAACGCTTTGTGGCGCAGAGTGTTGCATGGGAAATGTCCGGAGAAGGCCAGGCCGCCAAGGAATTCCTGGAGTCCTCGGTGCTCGGGATCGGCGGCGTGGTGCTGCGCTACGGCCAATTCTATGGTCCCGGAACGTATTACCCGGATCCCGCCGAGCTCCCGGACTCGCCGCGAATCCACATCGATGAGGCCGCCGGCCGCACGGTTCTGGCGCTCGATCTCGGCACCGGGATCTATGCGCTGACCGACGACGGGACCTCGGATTTCACACCGGTGGATTGAGGAAGACATGGTGAACGCCGACCTGCAGCACCGCTGGGTGACCGCCTTCCAGCGAAATATCGGCAATCCGATTCTGCGCCGCCTGCCGATTCAGACCGTCCTCGAGACCACCGGTCGCGTCAGTGGGCAGGCCCGGCAGACGCCGATCGGCGGGGCCCGGCGCGGCGATTCGTTCTGGTTCGTTTCCGAATTCGGTCAGCGGTCCCAGTACATCCGCAATATCCAGGCCGACAACCGGGTGCGGCTGCGGCTGCGCGGACGCTGGTACACCGGGACCGCGCACCCGCTGCCCGAGGACGACGCCAAGGCCCGCATGCGCGAGCTGCCCAGGTACAACAGCGCCGTCGTCGGGGCAGTCGGTACCGATCTGCTGACCGTCCGCGTGGATCTGGACGTCGGCCGCACGTAGGTCTCAATCCGAACTAGATACGGATCAGACCGTCCCCTGTGCCGCGATCTTCGTTAACGTGCCTGGTAAGTGGGCTTTCGATCAGCGGTTCAACTGGTGGACGAAAGGTTCCGGCTATGGCTTCACCCGAGAGCGGACAGGAGAACGAGCCGTCGGACGGCGAACGCGACGGCGGTAAGTACATGGCGGTGGCTGCCGTGGCGGTTCTCGCGGTGGCGGTGGTGGTCGGTGTGCTCGCCGTCCGATCGCAGCAGGACGTGCGGTCCACGGCCGCCGACACGACGGTTTCGCCCAGCGCGCAGCCCGTGGTCCGAACCGAGGGGGTGCCGGGCGCGGGCAAACCACATCAGGAGGGGGACGATTGCTCGCACGATTACATCGCCGCCCGATGGCAGCAGCGGGATGGCCGGTGGGTGTGTGCGCCGCCGGGAATCATGAGTTCGGTTCATCGCGCCGGCGAGGACTGCTCGCACGACGGCCTGGTCGCGCAATGGGTGGTGGGTCCGGGACCGGCGTGGTTGTGCCAGACCCAGCGCCGAATGACCACCGAGGCACCCCCGCCCTTGCCCGCACCCGTTGTGCCGACGCGTCCGCATACCGTCCAGCAGGCCCCGGTCCGCGTGCCGCCGTCCGAGCCGGCTCCGGCTCCGGTCATCACCCAGCCACCCGCCCCGCGTGCTGTACCCGCTCCCGCCCCGGCTCCGGCCCCGCCTCCCGCACCCGCTCCCGCCCCGGCTCCGGCACCGGTCTTGCCGCAATTGCCGCAGCTGCCGATCCAGCTGCCTCCGATGCCGTTCCCGCTGCCGCCGCACTGAGCAGGCGAAAACGTGCCGATCGCCCCGGAGATCCGTCGACATCCGGACCGCGGGCAGTGCGTCATCGCCTCTGGCGCCCGGCTCGCCGCGTCATCCGGGGATGACATGCGATCCACCTCGCCGCAACGACCTTCGCGAAATCTGTGAGCAGGGATTACGGTCCGCGCTGCGAGCGGTACGGCGGTCGTGTGCAGGTTGCGGCCACGGGCGGCGCGTCGGAAGTACTAAGGTGTTCGGGATGCCTCGTGAACTCGCCGATCTGTCGTACGCTCGCTTTCTGGAAGCGTTCCAGGTGGAACTCGAGCCCGACTCCGACTACGAGAGTGTGCACATCGACGGCGTCGACTTCGCCGATCTCGACGCGCGGGGTGTGCGGTTCAACGAGTCCGCGCTGACCACGGTCCAGTTCACCGGCGGCATGTTCCGGTACGGCCGGTTCGACGATGTCTGGTTGCGCGCAGTGCGTTGGATCGGCACCAATCTGGGCCAGAGTGGTTGGCTGAACTCCGAATTCGTCGAATGCGCGCTGTCCGGCGTGGAGGCCGTGGGCGCCGAGTTGCGGCGAGTCCGGTTCGAGGGCTGCAAATTCGATTCGGTGAACCTGCGCAATGCCTCCCTGCAGGATGTGACGTTCAGCGATTGCGTTCTGCGGGACGCCGATTTCGGCGAGGCGACGCTGCGTCGGGTGAGTTTTCCGGGGAGCCGCATGGACGGGATCACCCTGCACGGCGCGAGCCTGCACGATGTCGATCTGCGCGGCGCGACGACCCTGGATCTCACCGCCGGAATCGATTCGCTTCGAGGCGCGACGGTGAGTACGCCGCAACTGTTGGACCTTGCCCCCGCTTTCGCGCGTGCGGCGGGAATCACGGTGCGCGACAACTGATTCGCCGAAGGATTCAGCGGTGCGCCGGTCAGGCCGGCGCTGGTACGGGTGCACGTTGCGGCACAGCGAAACCGGGGAGTCCGCGACGGGTCAGCGGGATCAGCAGGTGGATCAGGGGGCCGATGCCGAATGCGTACACGACGGTGCCGATGCCGACACTGCCGCCGAGTAGCCAGCCGGTCAGCAGGACGGTGGCTTCGATTCCGGTGCGGATCGGCCAGACAGACCAGCCGGTGCGGGCCACCAGACCAGTCATCAGTCCATCACGCGGACCTGGCCCCATCCCCGCGCCGATGTAGAGCACGGTGGCGACCGCGTTGAGCGCCACGGCCGCGATCATCGCGGCGATCTGCACCGCCGGATGGTGCGGATGCGGCAGCCAGTCCAGGGCGTTGTCCACCGCGACGGCGATCACCACGACGTTGCTCACCGTGCCCAGCCCCGGCCGCTGCCGCAGCGGAATCCAGGCCAGGAGTACCGCGATGCCGGTCAGCGCCGTCACGGTACCGAAGCTGACCGGCACATGCCGGGTCACACCCTGGTGGAATACGTCCCACGGATCCAGGCCGAGCCCGGCCCGGATCATCACGGCCATCGAGAAGCCGTACATCCACAATCCGGTGTAGAGCGCGAGCAGGCGGCGAAACAGCATGTGCTCCAGCCTGCCCCACTACTGGACCTGTAATACAGATCCAATCAGCGATTACTGGACTGGATATCGAGTTCCGGGTTGTCGCGCGTAATGCGCTCGCCTCGAGCTGTGCTCGGCAGTAATCTGGCCGCATGCGGAACAATGCGCGCCTCGCGTGGTGGCTGCCCTGAAGGGCGGCCGTAATTCCGTATGCTCCGATCATCACGGCCGTCCGAACCGGGCGGCCGTTCTCGTCTGCGTGACGCGATGGTGGTCCGGCCCGGCGGCCCCACCACGAAAGGCAGAACATCATGTCCCGGCGTATCACCGGCTTCACCCCCTCGGGTGAGCTGCATCTGGGCAATTACTTCGGTGCGATCGAACCCCTTGTCGGCCAACAGATTCCGGGCGATAGCATCATCTTCGTCGCCGATCTGCACGCGCTGACCCTCGATCACGATCCGGCCGCGGTGCGCAGGCGCACAATGGAATTCGCGACCGTCCTGCTGGCCGCCGGGGCGGATCCGGCGCGCAGCATCTTCCTGGTGCAGTCGCACGTCCCCGAGCACACCGAGCTGCACTATCTGCTGGAGAGTGCGACCGGCTACGGCGAGGTGCGACGGATGATCCAGTTCAAGGAGAAATCGCACGACAGCGATCGCGTCCGGGTGTCGCTGCTGACCTATCCGGTGCTGATGGCCGCCGATAGCCTGCTGTACCGGGCCGAGGAGGTGCCGGTCGGCGAGGATCAACGCCAGCACGTCGAGTTGGCGCGCGATATCGCCGAACGTTTCAACACCGCCTACGGCCCGGTGTTCACCGTGCCGCGCATGGTGACCCCTCCGGTCGCCGCGCGCATCATGGATCTGTCCCGTCCCACGGCCAAGATGAGCAAATCGGCATCGGAGGCCGGCTCGCTGCGCCTGCTCGATTCGCCGGATACCTTGCGCCGCACGGTGATGCGCGCGGTCACCGATCCGGGTCCGGCGGTCGAATACGATCCCGAAAACCGCCCGGGCCTAGCCAATCTGCTGACCATCCTGGCTGCCTGCACCGGCGAGGAACCAGCGGCCGCCGCTGCCCGCTTCGGCGGCTACGCCGACCTGAAACGCGCGGTAGCCGATGCCGTCATCGCCACAACCGACCCGATCCGCCAGCGCTACAGCGAGCTGAGCGAGGACCCCGACTCGGTGCGGAAGATATTGCAGGATGGGGCGATTCATGCCCGGTTGATCGCCGGCGAGACGGTGGCCGCCGCGAAACGAGCCATCGGCTTGCTCGCGGGATGAAGAGCCGCGGGCGGCGGTGCTGGTTCGCGGATGCCGCCCTCGCGGTGTGGATCCGCTCCGGCATCGTCGCACCGGGCCGGGTGAGCGGCTCGCAAGCTGTGTCGGACACGGCGTTCCGGGCCCGCCTGATCGCGAGCGGGACGGTGGCCGCCGCCGAAGAGGCGGTCGGCCGCTCCCGACCCCGATGCCCGCGAACGCCCGCGCCACCCGGCTGCGCATACCACGGTCCGTCCGATGGAGGTCGGCTCGTCGGTGGCCGTCGAGCGGCGAGTTATTCCGTCGCGGAACGATAATGCCCCGGCGCTGTGCCGAACTCGCGTTTGAACGCCTTGGCGAAGGCATATTCCGAGACATACCCCACCCGTGTGGCGATGGCCCGCAATGGTCGGTCGTCCTCGCGTAACATCTTGGCCGCCAGCGTCATTCGCCACCACGTCAGGTAGGTTTGCGGCGGCATGCCAACGGTTGCGGTGAAGCGCTGGGCGAAGGCCGACCTGGACAGTCCCGCGAGACTGCCCAGGCTTTGCACCGTCCAGGGGGAGGCCGGGTCGTGATGCATAGCCTGCAGGGCGGGGGCGAGGTCGGAATCGCGCAGGGCCGCAGCCCATCCGGTGTCCTCGTGGGCGGACCGGTCCTCGTGCCAGGCCCGCAGGATGTACAGCAGCAACACCTCGAGCAGGGGCGGCAACACGCCGGGCGCACCGGGCAATGGCTCGGCGTCGAGTTCGCGGCCCAGTAGGTCGATGGCCCCGCGCAGGGTCGGATGACGACCGACGCGCGCGGGCAGATGCACGACCTCGGGTAGTTCGGCCAGCAGGGGATGCACTCTCGACTGGTCGAGAAGGTATGCGCCACAAAGCAATACGGTGGTCGGCTCGCCCGTTGAGGAAGCATCCGCATCACCCGGCTCGAGCAGCGGGGTGTCGAGCGAATCGGCGATGGTGTGGCCGAGTTCGCGCGGGATGAACGCCACGTCGCCGACCACCAGGCGGATCGGATCGCCCTGCGTGGGGATCAGCCAGCACGCGCCCTGCAGGACGACGTGGAATCCCGCGCCACGCTGCGCCGGGAACCGGATGCCCCAGGGTGCGCGCAGTTCGGTGCGGTTGGAATGCGGCTGCCCGATCCGCATGGCAGCGACCGCGTCGCTGAGTACGTCCACCGTCTCAGCGTACTGCGATATGTGTCGGTGTCGGACGTTCGGACATCTTCTCAGGACTTTCCGGCATGGATCATCCCTGCCGACGTTCCTTACGGTCGTCATGTCGGCATTCGGCCGACGTAGAACAACTACCCAGGAGTGTGCGATGCGGATTGCCGTTTACGGGGCCGGCGGGTTCACCGGTTCGCTGGTGGTTGCGCAGGCTCGGCGGCGGGGGATCGAACCGGTGCTGGTGGGCCGGGACGTCGGCCGGTTGCGCAAGGCCGCCGAGGAGGCCGGTGTGCCGACCGCCGAGGTGCGTGCCGCCGAACTGGACGAAATTGGGGAAATGACAGCGGTTTTCGCCGAGTGTGATGCCGTGGTCAATTGCGCGGGGCCGTTCACGTTATGGGGTGAGCCGGTGGTCCGCGCGGCGATCGCCGCCGGACGGCACTATCTCGACACCTCCGGCGAGCAGCAGCACATCCATCGAACGCTCGTTGAATTCGACTCGGCGGCAAAGGAATCGGCGATCTCGATCGTTCCGGGGGTGACGGACGACGGCGTCCCGGGAGATCTGATCGCACATGTTGTCGCCGCGCGGGTACCGGCCGTCCGGGACGTCCTGATCGCGGACCTTCGTCTGCCGGGCGGTGTTTCGCGCGGAACGGCCCGATCGATGCTCGCCGTGGCCGGAGGTGTGGGGCTCGAATACGCCGACGGCGAGTGGCGTCCGGACGCTGGTGGCGCATTCGACCCGATCACCCCGGCGGGACAGACCCGGCCCGCATCGCTGCGCGCTTTCGCCCTGCCCGGAGTGGTGACGATTCCCCGGCACGTCGCGGCCGGACGCGTGCGCGGGGCGATCAGGGCCGAGGTGGCGACGCTTTTCGCGGGGCTGACCGAGGCGGCGGCCGAGACGGTTCCCGAGGTCGTGCCGATGCAGGCCCGACGCGCCGGACAGTGGCTGATGTTCGCCGTGGTGACCGGTGTGGACGGCAGCCGGATCGAGGGCTGGGTCACCGGGCCCGACGCGTACGGCCTCACCGCGGTCATCGCCGTGGAGACCGCGCGCCGTCTGGTCGAGGTGGGTGCTCCCGGTGGGGCGCTCACCCCGGCGCAGGCCGTCGACCCGGCGGATTTTCTGAGGTTCTTGACCACCGAGGGCGCGCAATGGCAGCTGCGCGAAGGCTGAATGTCAGCTCAGAGCCCGGAAACGCCCGCCAGTTGCCCGATTCCGTAGGTCACGGCCATGGCGATCGCGCCGCCGATGACCACACGCAGGACCGCGCGGCGCGGATTGCTGCCGCCGAGGCGGGCACTGACCGAACCGGTCAGCCCCAGGGCGATCAGTACGGCCGCGAAGGTCACCGGGATCCGCCACGACACCGGCGGCAGCAGTATCGCCAGGATCGGCAGAATCGCGCCCAGGGTGAACGCCGCCGCCGAGGAGATCGCCGCATGCCATGGATTGGTCAACTCGGTCGGGTCCAGGCCGAGTTCGGCCTCGGCGTGAGCGGTGAATGCGTCGTGGGCGGTGAGTTCCTGCGCGACCAGGCGGGCGGTCTCGGCGGACAACCCCTTGGCCCGGTAGATCTGGGTCAGTTCGGCCAGCTCGAAATCGGGTTCCTCGGCCAGCTCCCTGCGTTCCTTGGACAGCAGGGCCCGTTCGGAATCGCGCTGTGTGCTCACCGAGATGTACTCGCCGGCGGCCATCGAGATCGCGCCCGCGGTGAGCCCGGCGACACCCGCGGTCAGGATCTCCGCGGCAGTCGTGGTCGCGGCGGCGACGCCGACGACCAGGCCGGCGGTCGACACGATGCCGTCGTTGGCGCCGAGCACTCCGGCCCGCAACCAGTTCAGGCGCGAGCCCAGCCCGCCGCCGTGCGGTTCGTGTGGATGCCGCCCGTTCGCGAAGCCGTCGGCCGCCCTGTTCACGACCGGCAGCCTACTGCGGTTCGGGCGCTCGGCGTTGGAGGTGGTGCCGAACGGTCGCGGATACACTTCGCCGGTGCCGCTCACCTTTCCCTCGCATTCGCTGGCCGTACTTCCGCTGAAGGTGCGCTGGCCGCGCCGGTGGGACGGGGTTGCGCTGGTGGTGGGATCGGCCGTGCCGGACGCGTCGTATCCGGTGGCGGGCTTCTTCTCTATGCCGGAGACGCATGCGCTGGCCGCGTTGCTGTGGTGGTGTCTGCCGGCGGGGATCGTGGGGACGGTGGTGATCCGGTGGGGTGCGCCGTCGATCGCGGCGCATCTGCCCCGGCTCGGCGGATTCGATCTGCCCGCCTACGGCGTACTCGGTGCGGTGCGGCATCGGTGGTACGTCACGGGATATTCGATTCTGATCGGCGCGATCACGCACATCTTCTGGGACGGTTTCACCCACGACCCGGCGGGCGGGCACGGCTGGGCGGTGGCCCGGTTTCCCGTGCTGTCGCAGTCGGGACCGTTCGGCAGGCCCTGGTGGTACCTGTTGCAACAGGCGTCGACCACGGGCGGCGCGGTACTCGCGATCGCGGTGTTCTATTACATCGGCCGTCGCGGACTGATCCGCGCCTGGCACGGCGAGCCGCGGGCCGTCGCGCGGATGCCGCGGCGTTTCTGGCTGACCGCGGGGCTGGTCGCGGTACTGGGTCTGATACTGATTTCGTTGATGCCCTTGGCATTTCAGCCGTTCGTAGTGGGTGTCCGGTTGCTGTACGTCGTGGCGATCGCCCTCTCGGCGGGCGCTGTGGTGATACGTGCCGGGCGCGCTTCCCGAACCGGGGTAGCATCCGTGGCGTGAACCCGCTTGTCGCACGTGTGATGTCCACCGTTGCCGGTCAGCTCGGGCATCCGCACGGGCTGCTGGGCAAGGGGGTCGGACGGCTACTCGATCGCACCAATCGATTCGTGATCGAGCAGAGCGTCGCCGCGGCCGAGATCGCCCCGGGGGAGGCGGCGGCCGATCTGGGATTTGGCGGGGGCGTGGGACTTTCGCTGCTCCTGGATCGCGTCGGTGCGGACGGCACCGTGCACGGCGTGGAGCTTTCGCGGGATATGTCGGCGCGGGCCAGATCTCGGTTCACCCGGGAGATCGGCACGGGCCGGTTGCGGGTGCTCGAGGGCTCGCTCACCGAATTGCCGCTCGCCGATGCGAGCCTGGACGCCGTGATCACCGTGAACACGGTCTATTTCGTCGCCGAACTCGACCGGGCATGTGCGGAATTGGCGCGGGTCCTGCGGCTGCAGGGACGTGTCGTTATCGGCATCGGCGATCCCGACGCGATGGCCTCCCTGCCCTTCACCGCACACGGATTCCGGCTGAGGCCGGTCGCGGAACTGGCCGACGCCCTCGAACGCGTCGGCCTGACGATCGAACACCGTGCGCTCGAACGCAAACCGTTGCCCGGTCACGTGCTGATCGGTCGTCGGGCATAGCGGTACCGGCTGTCTGCGGTCCGGCCTCTGCGGCCGGTGGCGAATCCGGATGTGCCGCAGCATCTTCGCGGGCGGTCACCTGGAACAGCCCGCGCCTGGGGCGTAGCCGGCGCCTCAGAGTTTTCGCGCGTCGGCCGGGACCAGGACGGCCCGCGCGAACCGGTAGATCTGCTCTGCGGCATCGAATTCCGTAGATGTGACGGTATTCGGGCCGTTGCTCCATTCCGGGGGAGTCGGCCTGCCCGGCCAGGTGTGGCCGCCGTCGAATACCGTCCACGCGGTGACCCGGCTACCGCCGACCCCGCCCTCGACGGTGTGCCTGCTGGATCGGTCGGTGGTGACGGTCGTGCCCTCGCCCGCGCATCGGTCGGCGGTTTGCCACCACGCGGCTGATTCGGTCAAACCCAATGTGCGGCCGCGCAATTCACCGCCGGGTCCACGGCGCCGGGAATAACCGCCGGTGATCGGCACCGCCTCGTCGGCCGTTCCGTTGATCAGCAGCGCCGACACCGCGTGCGTGGGCTCGATATGTTCGAGCGCGACCGGCAGTCCCCCGGCGACGGCGCCGAATGCGGGCACCAGATCGCTCAGCTCGAGTCCGAGCCGGTGAGCCATGAACGCGCCGTTGGAAATCCCCGCGGGGATCGACCATTCCGGCCGAGTGCCGAATTCGGCTGCGCACCAGTGGATCAGCTCACGAAGGAAAGCCACGTCATCGACACCGGCCTCGTCCGCGAGTGTGACCCCGCGCCCGTCCGCCCAGCAGCGATCCCATCCATCGGGATAGACGACGGCGATCCCCCAATCCGCCGCATGTTCACCGAAACTGGTCCACTGGTCCATCAGCAACCCGGGGCGTCGCTGCTCCGACGGCATTCGTGAGGCATTCCCGTGCAACGCCAGCACCAGCGGCGCCCCCTCCACGCCAGGCGCTCGCACCCCGAACGTGCGCACCCGCCCGTCGACGGTCAGCTCACCCGCCATCAACTCATCGGCCATCGATGTCCTGTCCTCCCCGTCGATTGCCCGACCAGGATATACATCTCGATCGCCCGGCAGTGCCGGCATTGTCGGGAATACGACCGGCCCGCACCACTCGTCCGAGTGTGGTGTGCGGGATACGCCCGAGCAGAACCGATCGGCGAGCTGACGGCCGATCGGCACGACGCGGCCGAGCCGGCTCGGGTGTGCCGCTGTGACGTTGCGGTGGCGGCGCATTCGAGGCGCCGCCGGGGATCGGCCCGTGAATTCGCCCGTGGTGCGCCGGATCGTCTCGGGCAGCGTCACCGCTGTCCGGCGCCGGGCATGGGGCGGTGAACGCGCCGGGAACCCTGGCCGGTGCGGATTCGCGCGGGCGGTACTCTGGGGCGCATGGCGATGCGATCGACGGCACTGATGGTGTGCGCGTTCGTCATCTCCGTGTGGGCTGCGGTGTTGTTGCCGGCGGGTGAGTCGAATTCGCTGGTGCTGATGGTGTGCGCGTTCGTCGTCACCGTGTCGGCTGCGGCGTTGTCGGCAGCGGGTGAGTCGAATTCCCCGGTACTGGCGGTGGGCGCATTCGCCACCGCCGTATGGGCCGCGCTGCTGTTGCCGCCTGGTGAGTCGAATTCCCTGCTCGCGCTGGGCGCCGCGGTCATGGTGGCATTGGCCGTAGTGGCGGCGCATTCCACTCGGGTGCGGTTGCTGCCGGTCGTCGCTCGCACCGGTCCGCCGGTGTCGGCGCAGCGGCGGCGGCGTGGATCGTTCCTGCGGCAGAGCAATCCGGACACAGCGGGCCGGGTCCGGCCCAGGGCGCCGGGATCCGGCGGCTGACCGCGTCGCGGCGCGGTCGGCCTCCTCGCCGACCCTGTTCACCATAGGCCCGTTCGCGGGTACCTCGCAGTGAGGTGTTTGCCCATGCTCGATTTCGTGTACTACCCCCTGTCCGGCGTGTTGTGGTTGTGGCACACCGGATTCGCCGCCCTACTGGGCGCAGCCAGCGGCCTGGCCTGGGCGCTGGCGATCATGTTCCTGGTGCTCACGCTGCGCGCCGCGCTGTACAAGCCGTTCGTGGCGCAGGTGCGGTTCCAGCGCACCATGTCCGTACTGCGACCCAAGATGAAGGAGTTGCAGGAGCGGCACGCCGACGACAAGGAGCGCCTCGCCGCCGAGATGCGCACCCTGCAACAGCAACACCAGTTCAACGTGTTCAGCGGCTGTCTGCCGGTGATCGTGCAGCTGGTGATCTTCGTCGGCCTGCTGCACGTGCTGAGTTCCTTCGGCCGCACCGGATCCGGATCGATCGTGCGCCTGCTGTGGCATCCGGTGCACGCCTCCGCGGCGCATACCGCGGTGACCCCGAACTACTTCTTCTCCGTCACCCAGGTGCAATCCTTCCTGCACGCCAAGCTGTTCACCGCACCGCTGACCGCGACTCTGCTGACCTCCGGATCGGCCTGGGTCTCGGTCGCCGCGGTGGCCATTCCGCTGGTCGTGATCGGCGCGGTGGCCACGCATTTCACCGCTCGCGCCTCGGTGGTCCGGCAGACCGAGATGAGCACCCAGACCCGGCTGATCAACTTCATGACCATGTGGCTGTTCCCGCTGGGCACGCTCGCGGCCGGCCTGGTCATGCCCGTGGGTGTGCTGGTGTACTTCGCCACCAGCAACACCTGGACATTCGTTCAGCAATACTTCGTGCACAAGCGATTCGGCCCGATGGACGCCGAGGCGCAGCAGGTCCGGACGGCCGAGCTGACCGACGGCTGACTCCGTTGCGGCGCAGGGCCGCAACTCATCCGTGCGTACCGGTCGGCGGTGCCGCGGTGGTGAGCGCATCAGCGCGCCTGGTCGCCCGGACGGGCGGCACGACCGCCGCGCCCGGGCCCGCGGGGTGCGCGATCACCACCGTCGCGACCGTGAGGATCTGCTCGATATCGACATCCTGCGAGGCCAGCCGGGCGATGATGCCCAGCCGGCGTTCGGCGCTGTTCGGCCCGATCGGGATCTCCCGTGAGCCGCTCTGCGCGATGAACCGTTGCCAGCGCGCGTCCCAGCGCGTCGGCAGCCCGTCGCGCACGGCTCGGTAGGCGTCGAGGTCGAGTCGGCGATGGCGGACCGGATCGATCATCAGGTCCGCGATACGCTCCTCGGCCCTGGCGAGCAGGGGTGAGCGCTGCATCGGCTGGAGATACCGCGCCTGTACGACCAGTCGTCGACGGTAGTCCTCGACCGGTTTGCGCAGCAGCTCCCGATGCCGCTGTGCCTCGGCGACCAATCGGCCGTCGGCACTGTCATCGGACGTCGACGAGCGGAGCTCGGACATGGACACGCCTTTCCTAGGGTTGCGGATTACTTTGCGGTGCAACCTGATCGGCGTCCGATGTGTCTATTGTGCCCCAGGGGTACGACAAGTTCGGTGGGGCGGCGGTTCGCCGCGTGTGGTGTGAACGCCCGTCGTGGTTGCTCCGGGAGCTACTGCGCAGTGAGTGTATCGAACAAACGTTCGAACAGCCAGGGGTCGGCGCGGCACGTCGGGCTGAAATCGGCATCTCGGCCCGAGGGAGGATGTGGTGCCGGGTGGGGACGGGTGTGCCGGCCCGGCGAGGGCGGCAGAGGGCGTCCGGGCGCTCGGCCGTCAGTCGGGATCGCTTGTCGCCGCGCGGTTTCGCGCGCCGACGATGCCGTACAGCAGCAGATCTTCCAGTGATTCGGCGAATCCGTCCAGGTCGCCGACGTCGCGGATGCACATGGCGAACAGCGCCGCGCCGGCGATCGTGTCGAGCAGGGTGTTCGGGTCCAGGCCCGGGCGCGGAGAGGTGGCGTCGGCGGGGAGATATCCTGCCAACTCGTCGCGCGTGGGGGTGTCCAGGCGAGCCGAAAGTTTCTGGTACAGACCCGAATCCGCGCGCATATCGGTCATCAGGCCGGGCATCGCCGCGCGCGCCTCGGCCGAGCCGAACAGCTGGATCGTGCCCCGGATGACCTTGCGGATCTCGGCGATCAGATCGGGTGCGACCTCCTCGGAGCCGACGTCCGGGAATACCGCCTTGGCGATCAGATGCGCTTTGGACGGCCAGCGGCGATAGATCGCCGGACGACTCACCCCGGCACGGGTGGCGATCGCGTCGATGGAGGTCGCGGCGTATCCGCGTTCGACGAGCAGGCCGCGGGCGGCCTCGAGCACCGCGCGGTCCACCGCGGGATCGCGGTGCGGGCCGAGGCGATGGCGTGCGGTCACGAAATGCATCCTTGTCAGCGCGGAGGGGAGTCGTTACAGTCTGTCACATCTAAGTCGTTACATACTGTAACTGCTGGAAGTCTAGGAGGAGTCGTGCCCGCCGACGCGCATGCCACCGCGCCCGCCGAGAGCTATCGCCCGGTGCCGCTGCTGCAGGACAAAGTCATCGTGCTCTCGGGCGTCGGGCCCGGTCTGGGGCGTTCGCTGGCCCTGGAGGCCGCGCACATGGGCGCGGATCTCGTCCTGGTCAGCCGGACCGAGCGGCGTCTGGAGAAGCTGGCCGCGGAGATTCGCGCACTGGGCCGCACCGCGGCCGTCGTCCCGACCGATATCACCGATGAGGATCAGCGCGTCGCGCTGGTCGAGCGCGCCCTGGCCGCATTCGATCGGATCGACTGCCTGATCAACAACGCCTTCGCCATTCCGCCGATGGATCCGATCAGCCAGATCGACCCGGCCGCGCTGCGGGTGGCGAACGAGACGAATGTCTTCGCGCCGCTGCGTCTTTCGGCATTGTTCGCCGATGCGCTCGCGCGATCCCACGGTTCGATCATCATGCTCAACTCGTGCGTGTCCTACAGTTCCCAGCCCGAATACTCCGGCTATAAATTGTCCAAAGGCGCTCTGGCGCACCTGGCTTCGTCGCTGGCCACCGAGCTGGGGCCGCGGGGGATCCGGGTCAACAGCGTCGCGCCGTCCTATGTGTACGAGGACATCAACAAGGCGTATTTCGACTGGCTCGCCTCGCAGGCCGGGGTGACGCACGACGACATCTACCGCGAGAAGGCCGCGCCCACCGATCTGAAGCGGCTCGCCGCACCCGAGGAGGTCGCTCGCGCGGCGCTGTTCCTGGCCAGCGATCTGGCCACGGCCGTCACCGGGCAGATGCTGACCGTCGACTGCGGTGAATTCCACCGCTGAATCAGGAGGACTCGTGGCCGACGACAGGAAGCGAATCGTGCTGTGGGGCACCGGCGTTGTCGGATCGATGGTGCTCGCCGAGATCCTGCGGCACCCGCGGTTCGAGCTGGCCGGTGTGGGCGTGAGCAATCCGGAGAAGGTCGGGGTGGACGCCGGTGATCTGTGCGGGGCGGGGAAATCCGGTGTGCCGGCGACGAATTCGATCGAGGAGCTGATCGCGCTGCGGCCGGACGCGGTGGTGCACTACGGTCCCACCGCGCAGTTCGCCGATGAGAACATCCGGGTGATCGGTGAATTCCTGCGTGCCGGAATCGATGTGTGCTCCACGGCCATGACACCGTGGGTGTGGCCGTCGATGGACCAGCTGCCGGACGTGTGGCGCGATCCGATCGCCGAGGCGTGCGCGGTGGGCGGGGCGTCGTGTTTCACCACCGGAATCGATCCCGGATTCGCCAACGACCTGTTCCCGATGACATTGATGGGCCTGTGTGGTGAGGTCACCTCGGTGCGCGCCTCGGAACTGCTCGACTACACCGATTACGAGGGCGACTACGAATTCGAGATGGGCATCGGCCATCCGCCGGAATTCACCGCACTGCTGGAACATCCGGATCTGCTGATCATGGCCTGGGGCGCGACCGTGCCGATGATCGCGCACGCGGCCGGTATCGAATTGGACCGCATCACCACCACCTGGGACAAATGGGTGACCCCGACCGACCGTCGTTCCGCCAAGGGCACCGTCCCGGCGGGCACGGTCGCCGCGATCCGCTTCACCATCAACGGCGTCTACCGCGACCGCGAGGTCATCACCCTCGAACACGTCAACCGCATCGGACTCGACGCGGCCCCCGACTGGCCCGCGGGCACCCGCGACGACGTCTATCGCGTCGATATCCTCGGCTCGCCGTCCATCTCCCAGGAGACCTCCTTCCGCTTCACCGACGGGTCCGGGCGGACACCGGCTGTCGCGGGCTGCCTGGCCACCGGAATGCGCGCCCTGAACGCGGTTCCCGCGGTCAACGCGCTCCCGCCCGGTTGGGTCACCCCGCTCGAGCTGCCCCTGATCCCCGGAGTCGGCGTCATCCGATGAGCGTCCGGTCGCGCCGCTGAATCGAAGACGGTGCGCGCCGGCCGCGGATCACGCTACGACCGCCGATCTCGTTCGGGAGCAACCTGTTTCGAGCGTCATATCCGGACATCTGCCCCGCACCCGGTGAACGACCACGGCCGCTTCGGCTTCGTGCTGGTCCGCCCCGTTTTCCAGGGCCCGGCCGCGCTTCGGGACAATGTGGGTGCTGCCCACGAGGTCCAGTGGCATGAGAACAGGAGTCTGTGATGAGTACTCGGCCCGCCGATGACCAGGGCGCGGCTGCGACCGGCCCGGAGACATTCGACGACCTCGTCGTGGCGCTGCGCTCGCGGATGAGCACCTTGTCCGCCGCACATCGCAAGCTCGCGCAGCGGGTCCTGTCGGATTCCGAGGCGGTGGCGTTCATGACGGTTTCCGAGCTGGCCGGTGCGGTCGGCGTCAACGAGGCGACGGTGGTGCGCTTCGCGACCGGGCTCGGATTGAAGGGTTATCCGGGCCTGACCAAACTCTGCCGCGAGCGGTTGCGGGAACAGGCTCAGCTGCTGCATCGATTCGACAACCTCGAGCGGTTGGTTGCCGATGGCGGAGGGTTGCTGGAGCAGACCGCGGCGCTCGATCAGGCCAATATCGTCCGCACGTTCGCGCGGGTCGACCAGGCGCGGTGGTCCGCCGCGGTCGATCGGCTGGCGCACGCACCGCGCGTACATGTGATGGGGCTGCGCAAATGCCATGCCCCGGCGTATCTGCTGGGCTATCTGCTGCGGATGCTGCGCGAGGACGTGGCGGTCGTCGCGGGCTCGGCCGGGGCGCTGACCGACGAGCTGCGCCGGGTGCGCGCCGATGACTGTTTCGTGGCGGTATCGATTCATCGCTACAGCGCCGACACCGTTCGCGCGGCGCAGTGGGCCCGGGAACGGGGTGCGTACGTCGTCGCGCTGACCGATACCGCCGGTTCGCCGTTGGCCGAATCGGCGCACGAGACGTTCTATGTCGAGGCGTCCAGCGCCGGTGTGCTGCGGTCGATGACGGCGTTCACCGCACTCGTGCAGGCGATGTCGGGCGCGGTCGCGCATCTGTTGGGACATCAGGTCCGCGCGACGTTGCTCGAGGAGGAGAATCTGCTCGGCGAGTTCGGTGTCTACGTCGCGGAGTCCGTCGGTGAACAGTGAGGTGTGTCGCGCGGCTGATCGGCGGCCACCGGAAGCGGCGTGGCCGTGCGAGGTCGATGCACCGCTCCGGCGGCGATAGCGATGCCCGTGACGGTGAGAGTCAAGGCGAGGGGGCTGCGAGTGCCGGCGGTGAACGCCATGCCGACGATGATGGCGGTCAGCACGAGGCCGACCGCGTACGACAGATACGGCGCACCCCACATCCTCACCGGCAACACCGCGGTCTGCTCCGGAGTCCGGTTGTGGTGGGCGCGGATCTGAGTCGCGCAGATGCACAGGTAGACCACGACCGCGATCGATCCCGACGAGCTGAGCAGGAAATTGAACACGGCTCCGGTAGGGAGGAAGTAATTCGCCACCACCGCGAGGAATCCGGCGCTCGAGGCGGCGAGCACACCCGCGACCGGCACCCCGGCGCGGTTGGTTCGGCGCAGCACGCGCGGGGCCTCGCCACGCCCGGCCAGTGAGTACAACATTCGCGAGGAGGAATACAGGCCGGAGTTCAGGCAGGACAGCACCGCGGTGAGCACGATCAGGTTCATGATCGCCTGTGCACCCGGGATGCCGAGCCGGGTCAGCACAGCGGTGTACGGGCTCGCGGTGACTTCTGTTGCGTCCCAAGGCAAGAGCGTGACGATGACGAGGATGGAACCGACATAGAAGATCAGGATGCGCCCGGCCACGCTGCGCATGCTCGCCCGGACCGCCCGCACCGGGTCCCTCGCCTCACCGGCGGCTACGGTCACCATCTCGGTGCCGAAGTACGAGAAGAAGACCGTCAGCGCGGCCGTCAGTATCGCGGAGTAGCCGCGCGGGAAAAGCCCGCCGTGCCCGAGCAGATTCGTCGTCCCCGGTGCGGGATGACCGCCGAACAACCCGGCGATCGCGGCGATGCCGATGCCGATGAAAACCACGATCGCGGTGACCTTGATCATCGCGAACCAGAATTCGAATCGGGCGAACGAGCTCACCGCGGCCAGATTCACCGCGGTGAGCGCACTCATGAAGATCAGCGCGTACAGCCACGTCGGTGGCCCGGGCAGGAGCTGCTCGGCGAGGGCGGCGCCGGCGATCGACTCGAAAGCCACTGTGACGCACCAGTGATAGGCGTAGACCCAGCCGACCGAGAGTCCCGCCCAGCTGCCCAGCTCGCGGGAGGCGTAGCTGGAGAACGAGCCCGTCTCGGGGCTGGCGGTAGCCAATTCGGCGAGCATCCGCATCACCAGGATCACCACGAGGCCGGTCATCAGGTAGACCAGCACGATGCCCGGCCCCGCCGAGGAGATCGCCTTTCCGCTGCCGACGAACAGCCCGGCGCCGATGACGCCGCCGATGCCGATCATCGTCAGTTGCCGAGTGCTGATGGTGGGCTTCAGATTTCCCGAGTTCGGGAGTGAGGTGGACACGATGGTCTTCTTCCGACGAGCCGCAAGGGCGTGACCCAGATAACCGATAGAAAGCAATGGAACACCGCCGAGAGCCGAGATGCAATGAAAATTGCAGAATCTCTCGGGTTGCAAATCAAATTGCAGTCTGGCACCATCGAACCGCGCGCTCGCCGGGCGTGCCGATGCGGCCGAGAATCGAAGGCGAAGGGTTTCCGCACATGTCGACTCTGCTGGTGAGCAGATCCGAACCCGTTGTGACACTGACGCTCAACCGTCCCGAGCGGCTCAACGCCGTCAGCGAGGAGCTGTATGAGGCGTTGATCGAGGCGTTGGTCGACGCCGAGCGCGCCTCGGCGATCCGTTGCGTCGTGCTGACCGGGGGTGGCCGCGCGTTCTGCGCGGGTGCGGACTTGAAGGCGCATCGTTCCGGGCTGCGCAGGCCGGAGGAACTGGCCCGTTACGCGCGGTTGGGTCAGCAGGTGTGCGAGCAGATCCAGATGATGCACACGCCGGTTGTGGCGGCGGTCAACGGCTATGCCCTGGGCGCCGGTGCCGAGCTGGCGGTTAGTGCGGATTTCCTGGTGATGGCCCGCGACGCGCAGATGGGTTTCCCCGAGGTGAGTCTGGGGACGTATGTCGGTGGGGGAGTGACCCATCGGCTGCCGCGACTGGTCGGACTGCGGCGTGCCACGGACCTGCTGATCCTGGGCGAGCGCTTCACCGGGCAGCAGGCGCGGGAGTGGGGCCTGGCGTACGCGGCGGTCCCCGGCGATGAATTGCTGTCGGCGGCAAACGAACTCGCCGCCACCCTCGCCGCCAAGGCTCCGCTGTCACTGTCCCGGATGAAGGCGGCGCTGCGCCGTGCCGACCCGCTCGACGTCGCGCTGGCCGAGGAGCCGCGAGAGTTGCTGGCGCTCATGGCCACTCGCGACTGGGCCGAGGGTGTCGCGGCATTCGGCGAACGCCGTTCTCCCGTCTTCCAGGGGCGCTAGCCATGACCATCGATGTGCACACGGCCGACTCCGCACCGGCGGGACAGGCACTCGTCGGCGCGGCGCCCGCCGAGCGGCGAAACGCGCTGGCGCGGCTGCTCGATCCGCGCTCGATCGTCGTCGTCGGCGCGTCGGCCAATCCGGCCAAACGCGGTTTCCAGGCCATCCGCGCGCTGCAGCGATCCGGATACGCCGATCCGATCTATCCGGTGAATCCTTCGGCGGACCGGATCCTGGGTCTGCACGTGTTCGGCTCGATCGAGCAGGTGCCGCACGGCGCCGACGCGGCGCTGATCGCCCTGCCCGCCGACGCCGTTCCCGGTGCGCTGCGCGCCTGCGCGGCGGCCGGAATCGCCGGAGCGATCGTGCTGGCCAACGGATTCGGTGAAATCGGGGACAGCGGAGCACAGCGCGCGGCCGAGCTCGCCGACGTCATCGCGGAGACCGGGATTCGAGTGATCGGACCCAACACCTCCGGGGTGTTGAACGTGACGACGGGCGCGAATCTCATCGGCCTGCAAGATGTTCCCGCGGGGCCGGTCAGCGTGATCACCCAGAGCGGGAATATGTTGCTGTCCTTGATCAACGACGATCGCGCCCGGTGCGGTCCCGGCTTCCATGTCTGCGTCGGGCTCGGCAACCAGGCCGATGTGCGATACGACGAATGCCTGGAGGAACTCGCCGCCCACCCGGAAACGAGGGTCGTGGCGATGCACTCCGAGGGATTCGCGGACGGACGTGCGCTGTTGAGCGCCGCGGCGCGTGTCGTACCGCGGACCCCGGTCGTGCTGCTGCGCGGCGGACGCTCGGAGGCCGGCCGCCGGACCGCGCTCTCGCACACCGGCTCGATCGCGGGAGTGGACGCCGTGGCCGGCGCGGTGCTGCGGCAGGCCGGGATCGAAGTCATCGATCGCTCGGACGAACTCGGCGTCGTCGCGGGCGCCCTGGCCGCCTGCGCGCCGGTCGCCCCGGGGCGTCGAGTGGCCGTTCTCAGTGATGGCGGCGGCCATGCCGCCCTGGCCTGCGATGCCCTGGCCGCCTCCGGCGTCGAACTCGCCGTTTTCGATGACCGCACCACTCGCGAGCTGCGGGCACTGCTCGGCGAGGCGGCCGCGGTGGGCGATCCGGTCGACGTCGCGGGCGCCACCGATGCCGATCCGCTGGTTTTCGCCGAGGCGGTCCGGATCCTGATGCGTGATCCCGGCGTCGGCCTGGTACTCATCATCGGCCTCTATGGCGGCTATCAGCTCCGATTCGATTCCCGCCTGGCCGAAGCCGAGGATCGCGCCGCGGACCGGCTGGTGGCGCTGTCCGCCGAGTACGGGGTGCCGCTCGTGGTGCAGAGTAGTTATGCCGGTGTCGAACTGGCCAATCACGAGCGGTTGCGCGCCGGTGGAGTACCGGTGATCGCTTCGATCGATCTCGCCGTACGCGCGGTGGCGGCGCTGGACCGGCGCGGGCGTCGCCTGACCGATCCCGCTCCGCGGTCGGCGCTGCGCCTGCCGCCGCCGGGACCCGTCATCACGGGTGCGGGCCCGCTCGACGAGCCGACCGCGCGCAGGGTGCTCGCCGAGGCCGGAATCCCCCTCGGCGCGTGGACCCTGAGCGGCACCGAGGCCGAGGTCGTCGCCGCGGTACGCGATTACGATCGGCCCTGTGCGGTGAAAGTCGTTTCCCCGCAGGTGATTCACAAGTCCGATGTGGGCGGTGTGCGGCTCGGCGTGGTAGCCGGTACAGCGGCTGAGCAGACCCGGGAGATCGTCGCCGCCGTCACCGCCGCCGTACCGGGTGCCCGGATCGATGGCTTCATCGTGACGCCGATGGCCGAGGCCGGTGTAGAACTGCTCGTCGGGGCGATGCGCGACCCCATCTTCGGTCCGGTGGTCGCCTTCGGCGGCGGCGGCCTCATGGTCGAGGCGCTGCGAGACGTCGCCTTCCGAGCCGCCCCGTTCACCGAGCACGAAGCCCACGAAATGATCGAGGAGACCATCGCCTCCCGACTGCTCGACGGCTATCGCAACCTCCCGGTCATCGATCGGCGGCGGATCGCGCGGCTACTGGTCCGAGTCGGTGATCTCGTCGCCGCGCATCCGGAGATCGTCGAGCTCGATCTCAACCCGGTGATCGCCTCGGCGGACGCGGTCGTGCCTGTCGATGTCCGCATCGTGCTGTCGAATGATGCCGCCTCGCCGAACAGGGCGGCTGCCGGAACTGTCGCCGGAGGTGGCGATGAGTGAAGCGGTTCTCGTGGAGCGCAGCGGAGGGGTGGTGGTGTGGACGCTCAACGATCCGCGGGCCCGCAACCCGCTCTCCGACCTGGACACCGTCACCGCGCTGGAGTCGGCCGTGGCGGAGGCGAACAGTGACCATGGTGTCCGGGTCGCGATCGTGACCGGTGCGGGCGCGGCGTTCTCCTCCGGCGGCAATGTGAAACATATGCGGGATCGGGCCGGAATGTTCGCCGGGACACCGGCGCAGCTCCGGCAGGGTTATCGGCATGGCATACAGCGCATCCCGAAGGCTTTGTACCACTGTGAGATTCCCACCATCGCCGCGGTGAACGGTCCCGCCATCGGCGCCGGCTGCGATCTGGCACTGATGTGTGATCTGCGGATCGCCTCCGCGGCAGCGATTTTCGCCGAGAGCTTCGTCAAGGTCGGCCTGATCCCCGGTGACGGCGGTTCGTGGTTGCTGCCCCGGGCTGTCGGGATGGCTCGCGCGTGCGAGATGGCCTTCACCGGCGGGGCGATCGACGCCACCACGGCGCTGGCGTGGGGCCTGGTCACACAGGTTGTCGAGCCCGAAGAACTGCTCGCCGCCGCGCACCGGCTCGCCGAACGGATAGCCGCCAATCCGCCTCATGTACTGCGGATGACCAAGCGTCTGTTGCGGGAGAGCACACATCAGAGCATGGACAGCCACCTGGAACTCGCCGCGGTCATGCAGTCCGTGGCCCACCACACCGCCGACCACCACGAGGCGGTCGCCGCCATGCTGGATCGCCGACCGCCCGGATTCACCGGGCATTGACCGGCACGGTGCGCAATCCAACGATCGAACCGCGGCGAAAAACTGCAACATGTTTTACTCTGATCTTGGAAGGGCAACCTGGAGGTTTCTACGATGGATCTGGCCGCTGTCGAGGAAGTTAAATCGCTCAAGTACCGCTATCTGCGTGCGCTGGATCTGAAGAACTGGAACGAGTTCGCCGATACGCTCGCCGAGGATGCCACCGGCGCCTACGGCTCGCCGTCCGGCGGCGGCCCGCTGAAGTTCGACAGCAGGGACGCCATCGTCGGTTATATGCGTTCCGCACTGGACAACGACATCATCACCGTGCACGTGTGCAATCACCCGGTGATCGAGGTGGACGGCGAAACTGCCAGTGGCACATGGTGTCTGGAGGACACCGTGATCGTCCCACAGTACGGTGTGATGATCCGCGGCGCGGCCTACTACCACGACCGCTACCGCCGCGTCGACGGCCGCTGGCAGATCGCCCACACCGGCTACGATCGCATCTACGAAGCATCGATGCCGTTGCAGGAACTGGGTTTTCAGCTCACCGCCAACCGGTGGGCCGACCGCTCCCCGGCACAGGGCTGATCTCCGGAGCGTGCTGGACGCTCACGGCCGGGCCAGGGCGTGATCTCGCCGGACCGCGGATGGTGTCGAGTCCCACCAGCGTTGGCAGCACCGGGTGAAGGTGGATTGTTCGGACAGGCCGAGTAGTGAGGCGATCTGACTCATCGGCAGGTCGGTGGTGGTGAGGTAGCGGCGGGCCTCGATCCGGCGCGCCGCGTCGAGGATGGCGGCGAAGCCGGTTCGTTCGGCGGCAAGGCGGCGTTGCAGGGTACGCGGGTGCAGGGTCATCAGCCGGGCTACGGCGGCGATGTCGGGGGTGCTGGTGGTCAGGAGTTGTTCGACCGCGGCGCGAACCTGGGGGACGATCGATCCGCCCGCATCGGCGGCCTGTTCGGCGAGGAAGGCGATGGCCAGGCGGTTCAGGTGTTCGTCCCCGCCGGGTACCGCCCGCGCGGCCAGGCTGCCCGGCACCCGCAACAGCGCGGCCGGACGGTCGAATCGCACCGGTGCGCCGAAGAATTCCTCATATGCCGCGCGTGGGGCGGGTGGGTGGTACGGCAGTTCGACCGAGCGGAGTCCGTAGGGGCCGTCGATCAGGCGAAGCAGGGTTCGGTGCAGGAAGGCCAGGCCGAGATCGGTGCCCTGTACCAGGGTCGGCCGCCCGGCCTGCACGCCGTAGTGCAGCGCCGTGACGGAGCGGTCGCCGTAGGGATCGGACTCGAGGGTCAGGCTCAGCGACCGGGCATGGACGAACAGGTAGCGCGAGGTGCATTCCAGCGCGTCGGCGAGGGTGGGGGAGTTGCGGATGGCCAGCGCGAGCGGGCCGAGCATGCTCAGGTCCTGTCGAGCGCCGATGCGCAGGCCCAGGTCGGGGCGGTGCAGGCGGTCGGCGGCGATTTCCAGGGTCAGGGCCATGGCCTCGTCGGAGACCAGCAGATCGTCCGCGTCCAGGGCGGCGATCGGCAGCCCGGCCGCGGCGGCGAACTCCTCGGCGTTACCGCCCAGCTCGGCTACCGTTGCACGGAAACCCCGGAGTCCGGCCGACCTGATCACCGACATGTCGTCCAGAATCAAATACTTGTCGTGCAGAGTCAAGAAGGAGCGCGTGTGCCGCAGCACACTGGAGAGATGGAACATCTCGATGTCGTCATCGTCGGCGCCGGCCTGTCCGGCATCGGCGCCGCCTACCGGCTGCAGACCGAGCTGCCGGACAAGAGCTACGCCGTGCTCGAGGCCCGCGAAGCGCTCGGCGGAACCTGGGATCTGTTCCGTTACCCTGGCGTGCGGTCGGACTCGGACATGTTCACTCTCGGCTACCCGTTCAAGCCGTGGCGTGATGCGAAGTCCATCGCCGACGGGCCCTCGATCCTGCGCTACGTGCGGGAAACGGCCGAGGAATTCGGTATCGACAAGCGAATTCGATACGGCACCAAGGTGGTCGACGCGCACTGGTCGACCGGGGAATCGCGCTGGACGCTGACGATCAGTCAGGGCGGTGAAACCCGCACGCTCACTTGCGGATTCCTCTACAGCTGCGCTGGATACTACGATTACGACCAGGGGCACGCACCGGAATTCCCTGGCGTGGATGCGTTTTCGGGCACGATGGTGTACCCGCAGTTCTGGCCGGAGGATCTGGACTACTCGGGCAAGCGGGTGGTCGTGATCGGCAGTGGTGCGACGGCCGTCACCCTGGTCCCGGCGATGGCCGAGCAGGCCGAGCGGGTCACCATGCTGCAGCGTTCACCCACCTGGATCTCCGCGGTGCCCGGCCGGGACAAATACGCCGACAAGATCCGCGAATTGCTGCCGCCGCAGCTGGCGCATCGCCTGATCCGCACCAAGAACATCCTGTTCAACGTGGGTTTCTATCAGTATTGCCGACGTCGCCCGGAGGCGGCGCGCAAACTGCTCACCGGCCTGACCACCCGAATCCTGAAGGACGAGGCGCTGGTGGCCGAACATTTCACCCCCAGCTACAACCCGTGGGATCAGCGGCTGTGCGCGGTGCCGGACGCCGACTTCTTCCGGGCGATGCGCAAGGGTAAGGCAGAGGTGGTGACCGACCACATCGACGCCTTCGTGCCCGAAGGGATCCGGCTGAAGTCGGGCCGCGTGCTCGAGGCGGACGTCGTGGTGTCGGCCACCGGGCTGAAACTCCTTGCGTTCGGCGGTATCTCGCTGACCGTGGACGGTGCGCCGATCACGCTGTCCGACGAGTTCGTCTGGCAGGGCGCGATGCTCACCGGCGTGCCGAATTTCGCGGTGTGCATCGGTTACACCAACGCCTCCTGGACCCTGCGCGCCGACCTGACCTCACGCCTGGTCTGTAAGGTGTTGGCGCACATGGATCGTCGCGGCTATCCGGCCGTCGTCCCGCAGCCGCACGGACACCTCGACGAACATCCTCTGCTGGATCTGGCCTCGGGGTACGTCCAACGTTCGATCGGCGATTTCCCTCGCCAGGGCGGCCGCCATCCGTGGAAGGTCCGCCAGAACTACCTGCTGGATTCGGCCACCACGATGCGCACCAATCTGGACAAGACGCTCGAGCCGGTGCGTCCCGCGCCGGTGCTGCAGCGGACCTGAGCCCGCGCCGCGCCGAGCGGGATCGATTGGCGCGCAGTGCCGTTCAGGACAGCAGTAGTCCGCCGTCGACGGTCAGAATCGTTCCGGTGACGTAGCTGTTCCGCATGAGGTGCAGATGGGCCGCGGAGATCTGCTCAGGTTCGCCGATCGTGCCGGTCAGCGTGCGCTGCGCGAGGGTCGCGAACAGTTCCGCGCGCTGTGGTTCGGGGATGCCGTCCCACATCGGGGTGCGGACCGTCCCCGACCGGATCGCGTTGACGCGGATCGGTGCGAGTTCGACGGCCAGCCCGCGGACCAGACCCTCGACCGCGGACACGGCGGCGGCCGCCAATGCCCTGCCCGGCGCCGGGCGAAGGCCGATCGTCCCGGAGGTCAGCGCGATCGAGCCGCCGGGACGGATCCGGGGCGCCGCGTACTTCACCGCGGTGATCGCGCCCCAGAGCCGGACGTCGAACACCGTGCGCGCGGCGCTGAGCGGGGTGTCCCGCAAGGCGCCGGGGGGTGCCTGGTCGCCGGCGGTGAAGACCAGGTGGTCCAGCTCGCCGACGTGTTCGAAGAGGGCGATGACGTCGGCCTCGCGATGCAGGTCCACCACCATCCCGTCGCTGCCGTCCGGCAATCCGGCCAATGCGGTCCGCACTCGCTCCTTGCTGCTGGAAGCGATGGTGACCGCCGCTCCCGCTGTCGCTGCCGCCTCGGCCGTGGCCAGTCCCATTCCCGAACTGCCGCCGATGACGACGACCCGTTGTCCGGTGAGAGGTGATTCGGGCATGGCTGTCTCCTTTTCTCGGTGGTGACATCGCACGGGGTGAAGTGATGTCTCAGAGTGTCATCATAGCAGTGATGACACTCTGAGACATCAGGTTACGATGGTCCTCATGCCGCGATGGGACCCCCGAGCCGAGGAACGCCTGCGCGCGGCCGCGCTCGAGCTGTATTCCGAGCGCGGGTACGAAAACGTCACCGTCGCGGATATCACCGAGCGGGCCGGGCTGACCCGTCGCACGTTCTTCCGCTACTTCACCGACAAGCGCGATGTGCTGTTCGCCGGATCCGAGCGGCTGGCCCCGGCGCTCGCGGAGGCGGTCCTGTCCGCGGACGACGCACTCTCGCCCTTCGAGGCGATGCTGGCCGGTTTCGTGCGGGTCGGCGATCTGCTGGCCGAGCGCGTCCCAGCCAATGCCGCGCAGCGCCGCGAGATCGTCCGGAGCAGCCCGGAACTGCGAGAACGCGAGCGCACCAAATTCGCCGCCGTGGCCGACTCGCTGGCCGACGCACTCGAACGCCGTGGTGCGCCGGTCGCGGAGGCGAGCCTGCTGGCCCAGGTCGGGGTCGCCATCTTCCTCGTGGCATTCGCGCGCTGGACCGATGACGGGCAATCCACCCGATTCGCGGATTTCGTGCACGAGGTGTCGGCCGAACTCGCGGCCCACCTGGGAGCCGCCGCCCCAACGATGCCGGGCTCCGATCCGCGGTGAGCCGGACGCGCCGGTTCTCGTCCGACACGGGGCGGATCGTACCGGATGCGCGGCAGCCCGGCGAGCCATCGCCCTCATATCCGAACGACCCTCCCGGTGGCGCGGGCGGCGGTGCGCCCCGGGATCGGAAGCCGGACTCTCAGTGTGCTCTCAGCGGTGGCCTGTCAGCCTGGCCGGGTCGCCGGTCGACGGACGATGATCCCATCGTGCCGGCACGGCGGCGGCAGGCTCGATTCCATTCGCACAGTTCGTATTTCAGAAAGGGTGGACCATGGTTTCGGCGTCCTCTGCCGGATATAAGCTTCCGCAGGTCACCGTGCTGTTCTGGGTGCTCAAGATCGCCGCGACCACACTCGGGGAGACCGGTGGCGATCTGATCTCGCAGACCCTGCGGTTGGGGTACGCGGCGTCGACGATGCTGTTCCTGGCGATCTTCGTGGTGAGCCTGCTCATACAGTTGCGGGTGCGGCGTTTCCATCCGGGGCTGTACTGGACCGTGATCGCCGCGACCAGTACTGCGGGAACGACGATCTCCGATCTGATCAATCGCGGCCCCGGATCGGACACCTCCACCGACGGTGGTCTGGGATACGGAGCGGGCGCGGCGATTCTGGTCACCGGTCTGGTGATCGTGTTCACCGTCTGGAAGATGAGTGGGCAGACCTACGACGTCGCCGCGATCAGTTCGCTGCGAGCCGAAATTCTGTACTGGTCGGCGATTCTGCTGTCCAATACGCTGGGCACCTCCCTGGGCGACTACCTTTCGGACAGTTCGGGACTCGGCTACCTGGGCAGCGCGACACTCATCGCGGCGATCATGGCCGTGATCCTGGCCGCGCACTACCTGACCCGAGTGTCCGGGGTGCTGCTGTTCTGGCTCGCCTTCGTACTCACCCGACCGCTCGGTGCGACGGTCGGTGACATGTTGTCCAAGCCCCATGCCTCCGGCGGGCTCGGGCTGGGGACATGGGGTACCTCGGCGGTCCTGCTGCTGATACTGGCCGCCGGAGTGGTACACAGCCACAAGCGAATCGAGGCACCGGTCGCGGAACCGCGGTCCGCGGATCTCGACAGACTCTGACGCGCGCTCGAAGGTCGGGCATCAGCGGTCGAGCTCGCTCGGACTCGGCCGCGTGCGTCCCGGCCGCTCGTCCTGCCGCGCTGTGCGGCGTCTACTGATCCCTGGACGGGTCTATCTGCCGGGGGATCCGGGAGGGGAGTGGATGGTCCGGGTCGAGGGCGGGAAGTCCATCGATGCTACGGGAGTTGTCGCCGGTGATTCGGCGGGCGAACTTCTCGTCCGGCTGGCGGGCGTGATGGGCGTCCAGTACCGGGCGTTCGCCGGCGAATTCGTAGTAGGGCACCGAATATCCGCACGCATCGGCGATGTGCTCGACCCGGATCACCACGACCGCGCGCACGCCGGGGTGATCGGTGCCGAAATGTGTTCGCAGATCGCAAAATTCGGGGTCGTCCGGCCGCACGACCCGGCCCGTTCCGAACAGCCGCAGAATCCGCGAGTTGCGAGTGAACGAACAGAACATCACCGTGATCCGGCCGTTCTCCCGGAGGTGGGCGATGGTTTCCGAACCGCTGCCGAACAGATCCAGATATGCGACGGTGTGATCGTCCAGAATTGCGAACGTGTCCTGGTATCCCTTGGGAGACAAATTGACTCGCCCCCCTTCCGACGGCGCACTGGCAACGAAGAACATCGCCTGCGCCCGAATGAACTGCCGCAGTTGATCGTCCAGTCCCGAGAACACCTGGGCCATCGGCATACCTTCCCCTCGAACATGCCCGTGAGCTTGCGGCCGGTCCGACGACCGGACTCACACCCGGCCGAGATCGATCTCCACGGGGAATGGTACGGACGCCTTGATCACCCCGGTGAACATCTCTCCCGATCGGTACGTCCCGGTCGCCGGATCCAGCACGTACGTGTAGACCAGCGGAACGCCGGTCGCGGCCTGCTCGACCCGCCAGTAGAACCCGATGCCCGCTCGGGCGTACTGCTCGACCTTCACGATCCGGTCGGTGGTCTCCGAGCCCGGCGACACGATCTCCTCCCGGCTGTCCGTCGGGCGGGCCCGATCCCGCTGAACGCAGTGTACTTCCCGGATCGCCCACGAAGGTCGCGCGTAGCAGGCTTACCGGTCGCCGCTGTGCTCGATCCGATTCGATCCGATGGATGTTCACTTGGTGCGATAGCGAGGGTGTATCGCGCGGAGGCGGCGGACCGGTGATGGCTGTTCGGTCGCGCCGCGGCGCCGGTCCTCCCAGTGCGAGAGGGGGCCGAATAGATTTGTGGCTCAGGCGGATTGCTGGATGCGGACGATATTGCCCGCGGGGTCGCGCAGGGCGCAGTCGCGGAGGCCGTAGGGGTGGTCGGTGGGTTCCTGGAGGACCTCGGTGTCGCCGGTCTGAACTCGTTCGAAGGTGGCGTCGAGGTCGGGGGTGGCCAGCACGATGCGGGCGTAGGTGCCCTTGGTCATCATCTCGGCGATGGTGCGGCGCTCGTCGTCCGTGAGGTCGGGTTCGGCGGCCGGTGGGTACAGCACGATCGATGTGCCGGGCTGTCCGGCGGGCCCGATGGTGATCCACCGCATCGTCCCGCTTCCGACATCCTTGCGAACCTCGAATCCGAGCACATCGCGATAGAACGCCAGCGAGGCCTCCGGATCGTCGTGCGGCAGAAAAGTCCAAGCAATGGTGATATCCATGCCGCCAACGCTAGGCAGCCGATCTCCTTCGATGCTTCTCGATTCCTGATCGGTCCCGGCGGCGGTGGTCGAGTAATTCGCGGCGGTATTGTTCACGGCGGGCCGGCGTTGTCGGTGAGCCTGTTCACTGCGGAGTCCTTCCGCGGCCGTGGAAATCCGCCGCGAAGTCGCTGCCGCGCAGGTCATACATGGTGGCGACGTCCCGGAGTTAGGTTTGTAAGCCCTTGGTGTGCACTGGGTTACCTAATTTCGGCAAGGCTTGCATTGCTGGAACCGAATGGGACGAATGGTTACCTTTGATTTCGTGCTGAGAGATGAGGCAGTGCTGGACGAGCGGGTTGTGGTTGCGGCGCAGGCGCATCCGGAACCCCATGGTATCGGGTTGGCCGCGCGGTTGAATTGGCTTCGGGCGGGAGTTCTGGGAGCCAATGACGGAATTGTTTCCGTGGCAGGCATCGTCGTGGGTGTGGCGGCGGCCACGGCTACCCGGTCGACGATTCTGACCGCGGGAATCGCGGGGCTGGCGGCGGGGGCGGTATCGATGGCGCTGGGGGAGTACGTATCGGTCAGTACGCAGCGAGACAGCGAGCGGGCGATCCTCGAGGTGGAACGGCGCGAGCTCATCGAACAGCCGGAAGCGGAACTGGCCGAGTTGGCCGCGATCTACGAGGGCAAGGGCCTGTCTGCGGCGACGGCGTGGAAGGTAGCCGAGGAACTCACCGAGAACGACGCTTTCACCGCGCACGCCGAAGCCGAACTGGGGATCGACCCTCAGGATCTGACCGATCCCCGGCACGCGGCGTTCTCCTCGGCGCTGTCGTTCACCCTCGGCGCGCTGCTGCCGCTGCTGGCGATCCTCACCCCGGCGGCGATCCGAGTTCCCGTGACCGTGATCGCCGTGCTGGTGGCGCTCGGACTCACCGGGGCACTGGGTGCGCGGCTGGGGCAGGCCCCCGTGCTGCGAGCCACCCTGCGGGTGCTGGTGGGTGGTGCGCTGGCGATGGCGAGCACCTACCTGATCGGCCATCTGGTCGGCCTCGCCGTCTGATCCGCGGGCGCGGCGATCAGACCTGCGCCGCAACCGGATTGCGTTTGCGCGCTTCCCGGGCGAGAGCGCGATCGCGCTGCTCCTCGAAGCGCAGGCAGTCGCTCTGCAATTTCTCCAGGAATTCCCCCAGCTCATTGCGGATTCGATCGCCGCGTGTCCCGAAATCGTTGCGCTCGAACACATTCCACTTGCGCAACACCGGCAGGACCACCTCCTCGAGGTGCTGGCGCAGATCGTAGATGCCGTGCTTGGCCATCAGCACACCGTTTCGCCGCCAGTCCGGCATGCCCATACCGGGCATCCGGAAGTTGCACACGATCTCGGTGATCGCCTCGAGCGCCTGATCCGGCGAAAGGTCCAGTGCCGCATCGCACATGTTGCGGTAGAAGATCATGTGCAGGTTCTCGTCCGCGGCGATGCGCTGCAGCATGCGATCGGCGATCGGGTCGTCGCACGCCTTGCCGGTGTTCCGGTGTGAGACGCGGGTGGCGAGCTCCTGGAAGGTCACATAGGCGACCGAATGCAGGAAACCGCGGTCGCTCACCTGCTCGACGGTTCCGCCGGCCTCCCGGATCATCTTCACCGGGTTGTACCCCTGGGTCATATGCGTCATCCGGGCCTGTTCCAGCGCAACGGGATCCACCGCGCGGGTGACGACCAGATAGTCTCGGATGACGATGCCGTGCCGGTTCTCCTCCGCGGTCCAGCGCCCGACCCAGGTGCCCCAGGCGCCGTCCTTGGAGAAGTTCTCGGCGATCTCGCGGTGGTAGGAGGGCAGATTGTCCTCGGTGAGCAGATTGGTGATCATCGCCGCCTTGGCGACCTCGCTGAGCTTCGACTGCGAGGGGTCCCAGTCCTGCCCGTCCATGGTGGCGAAGTTGCGCCCCGCATCCCAGGGCACGTAGTCGTGCGGATGCCAGTCCTTGGCCATGGACAGATGCCGGTCGACGTTCTGTTCGGCGATGGGTGCCAACTCCATGAGCAGTTCGAGCTGTGTGAGGTTCCTGGCCACGATGAAGCCTTCCTCCAAATCGGATCGGCGAGTGGGACGGTGCGCGAAGAAACCGGTACAGTGCAATAGCGATCGGATAGCTGCGTGTCACACGGCCACCCCGATCGGTTCCGCCCCCGATAATGTAGTCCGACCCAGCCGGGCGCTCGAGGGCAGGAGGGTGCGTCGCATTAGATAGGACATAACTCCTGCTGAAGTAGTGTTCGACCCCCGGCGAACCGCCGAACCGGCTGTCGTTCCTGCTGTTGTCGGTTCTCGAGCGTTATTCACAAGGTGTATTCGCCGAAGGATTGCCATCGAAAGTGAGCCGAGCATGACGAGTGTGAGCAGTAAGGGTTTCCCCAGCGTGGTCGTCACCGGTCTGGCGGCGACGACGTCGATCGCCGGAGATGTGGACTCCACCTGGAAGGGGCTGCTCGACGGCGAAAGCGGGATCGATGTCCTGGACGACGAGTTCATCGAGCAGTTCGAACTGCCCGTGCGCATCGGCGGTCACCTGAAGGCCAAACCGGAGGATTCGCTCGGCGGCGATGAGGTCCGGCGACTGTCCTACGTGGAACAGATGGCGCTGGTACTGGGCCGGGAGGTGTGGCGCAACGCGGGCAGCCCCGAGGTCGATCCGCAGCGGCTCGGGGTGTCGATGGGCACCGGAATCGGCGGCGCGGAGGTCTACATCAATGTGACGAACCGGATGCAGCGCGGCGGTTACCGAAAGGTCTCGCCGCTGGCGGTGCAACAGATCATGCCGAACGGCCCGGGTGCGGTCGTCGGGCTCGAGCTGGGTGCGAAAGCCGGTGTGTCGACAGTGGTTTCGGCCTGTTCGTCCGGTTCGGAGGCGATCGCCAACGCGTGGAAATCGATCGTGATGGGCGATGCGGACGTGGTCGTCACCGGCGGGGTGGAGGGCTCGATCCAGGCCGTCCCGATCGCCGCGTTCACCATGATGCGCGCCATGAGCACCCGCAACGACGAGCCCAAACGCGCCTCGCGCCCGTTCGACAAGGATCGCGACGGATTCGTCTTCGGCGAGGCCGGGGCGATGATGATGCTCGAGACCGAGGAGCACGCCCGCGCGCGCGGCGCGACGATCCAGGCTCGCCTGATGGGTGCGGGAGTAACCTCCGACGGCTTCCACCTGGTCGCCCCGGATCTGCAGGGCAAGGGCGCCGCGCGGGCGATCAAGCGAGCCATCGAGACGGCCGGATTGTCGAAAAGCGATGTGACACATGTGAATGCGCATGCCACCGCAACACCGGTCGGCGACACCGCCGAAGCGTTGGCGATCAACTCCGCGATCGGCAACCACGCCTCGGTCTACGCGGCCAAATCCGCGCTGGGGCATTCGATCGGCGCGGTCGGAGCGCTGGAGTCCGTGCTCACCGTGCTCAGCATCCGGGACGGCGTCGTGCCGCCGACGCTCAATCTCGACAACAAGGATCCGGAAATCGACTTGGACGTCGTGACCGGACAGGCCCGAACCGCCCGGATCGATTACGCGGTGAAGAACTCCTTCGGTTTCGGCGGGCACAACGTCTCGCTGGCGTTCGGGCGGTACTGAGCCGAAACCGTGGAAGCTCCTGTTACTGTTCGGGCTTCGCGGTGTCGATCTGTGTTCGATTGTCATCGCACGTCCGCTGGGCGTGCGTGAAAAAGGATAGGGAATGATCGGCGAGACCTTTGACGACTATCTCGATGAGCAGGGCAATATTTCGATCCGCAGCGATGCGACCATGATCGATTTCGTCGACAAGCACAGTGCGTCGCGTGCCGACGAGCTCGCCTACCGCTACATCGACTATTCGCGCGAGCGCGACGGGGAGTACCTCGAGCTCACCTGGGGCCAGTTCGGCATGCGGCTGCGCGCGGTCGCGGCGCGACTGCAACAAGTGGCGAAGCCGGGCGATCGGGTCGCGATCCTCGCGCCACAGGGACTGGACTACGTGGTGGCCATGTTCGCGGCGGTCTACGCGGGCAATATCGGTGTGCCACTGTTCGATCCGGAAGAATTGGGACATACCGACCGGGTGTATTCGGTGCTGCGCGACTGCCGTCCCGCGGCGATCCTGACCGCGAGTTCGGCCGCGGCGCGGGTGCGCGAGATCTTCCGCGAACTCCCGGCCGCGCAGCGTCCCCGGATCATCGCGGTCGACGCGATCCCGGACAGCGTCGGGGAGGGCTGGACCCGCCCGGACCTCGAGATCGACGACGTGGCCTATCTGCAGTACACCTCGGGCTCGACGCGCGTGCCCGCCGGTGTCGAGATCACCCATCGCGCTGTGGGAACCAACCTGCTGCAGATGATCGACGCTCTCGGCATCGACGAGACCGCGCGCGGGGTCACCTGGCTGCCGATGTTCCACGACATGGGGCTGTTGTGCGTGATCCTGCCGGTGGTCGGCGGCGGGTTCATCACCATCATGTCGCCGAGCGCCTTCGTGCGCCGCCCGTACCGGTGGATCAAGGAGTTGGCCGCGGCCTCGGACGGCGCGTCGACCTACGCCGCCGCACCGAATTTCGCCTACGAGCACGCGGCCGTGCGGGGACTGCCCAAACCGGGCGAGGATCTGGATCTGTCCAATGTGATCGGCCTGATCAACGGCAGCGAACCGGTGTCGGTGAGTTCGATGACGAAGTTCAACGACGCGTTCACCCCGTACGGGTTGTCCAAGACCGCGATGAAGCCGTGTTACGGCATGGCGGAGGCGACGTTGTTCGTCTCGGCGACCAAGCGCGAGGACGAGGCGATGGTCGTCTACGTCGACCGGGCCGAACTCAACGCCGGGCGCATGGTCGAGATCGATCCGACCGCGGACAATGCGGTCGCGCAGGTGTCCTGCGGATATGTCGCGCGGTCGCAGTGGGCGACGATCGTGGATCCCGAGACCGGGGCCGAGCGGCTCGACGGCGAGGTCGGCGAGATCTGGTTGCACGGGGACAACATGGGCATCGGCTACTGGGGACGAGAGCAGGAGAGCGAGGCGACCTTCCGCAACCGGATCGCCGCGCGGCAACCGAACAGTCACGCGGAAGGCACTGCGCCGGAAGCGGATTGGATGCGCACCGGCGATTTCGGCGCCTATTACAACGGTGAGCTGTACATCACCGGCCGGGTCAAGGATCTGGTGATCGTGGACGGGCGCAACCACTATCCGCAGGATCTCGAGCAGACCGCGCAGGAGGCGTCGAGTGCGCTGCGGCCGGGATTCGTGGCGGCGTTCTCGGTGTCGGCGCAGGAACTGCCCGCCGCGATACGCGAGGCCGGAGTGCCCGCGGGTTCGGAGAATCTGGTCGTGGTCGCCGAACGTGCCACGGGCGCGGCGAAATTGGCGCCGGAGCCGATCGCGGAGGTGGTCCGCGCCGCGATCGCGGCCAAACACGGTGTGGCGGTGTGGGATCTGGTGCTGGTCCCGGCCGGATCCATTTCGCGCACCTCCAGCGGCAAGATCGCGCGGCGGGCGTGCAAGGCGGCCTACCTCGAGGGGACGCTGCGCGGCGGCCGGCGGCAGCGGGTGTTCCCGGACGCCGAATCGGAGTAGCGACCGGCTGCGCCCGACCGGCTACGAATGTCCCCGGTGCGCCGCGGTCTCAGGCACGCCAGAGCTGATCGCCGGAGCGGGAGATGACGATATTGGGCACCACGGCGCGGGCCGACAGCCGCGACACCGCGAGCACCAGCTCGGCGATGTCGGCGGTGGGGAGCATGGCCGAGGGCTCTAGTTCACCGTGCTTCCAGGCGGTCATATCGGTGTCGACGTAGCCGGGGGAGATCGCCGTCGCGCTGACGCCGCGCCCGGATTCCTCCAGCGAGACCGTCTCGCACAGGGAGATCAGGGCCGCCTTGGTGGCGCCGTAGAGGGCCAGGCCCGGCTCCCCGGCGACGCCGGTGATCGAGGCCAGTGCGACGATCTTGGCCCCGCGCCGCGGGTCGGCCTCGGCGCTCTTTCGCAACAGCGGCAGCGTCGCCTGGATCAGCGCGAGCGGGGCGCGGAAGTTGACGTCCAGCATCCGGTCGCGGGCCTTGGCGGTCAGCTCCGCGACCTCGCCTACGCTGCCGGTACCGGCGTTGAGCACCAGCAAGTCCAGGCCGCCGAACCGCTCGGCGTGCGCCTCGGCCAGTTCGGTGATCCGCGCCTCGTCGGCCAGGTTCGCCGCGAACGGATGGATCTGCGCGCCGGTCTCCTGATGGATTTCCCGCGCGGTCCGGTCGAGGGTTTCGGGGGTGCGCGCGGCGACGGTCACCGCGTATCCCTCCCCCGCCAGGCGGCGGGCGACCTCGGCGCCGATACCCCGTGAGCCGCCGGTGACCAGTGCGCTGCGAACAACCGTCATGACCCAGCCTTCTCGATGATGCGTTGCGTAGTGCTGCGATGAACTCGTGGAGAAGTTAACACGGATTCGCATGCGGTCGATCGGCCGGGGCGGCCGATCGCCGACGGCGGGCCGAGTGATCGCCGACGGCCGGGCGAGCGATCGTCGCGCATCGCCCTGGCTGTCGTCCCCGTAGTGGCCCCGACGGGCGAGGCCAGCACCCGGTCCGGTCCCTGCCCGGCGGCGATCTGTGGCAGACTCGGCACCGCACGATGCGGCCGCTCGACGACCGTGCGTGGAAGGGTATGCGGGAGTTGGGATTGCGATGGAGCTGAGCACCATCGAGCGCCAGGTGGCGCAAGACAGGCGTGCCGCCACCCAGGAGCGCTCGGTCGAGGCGGACCTGCGCCTGGCCGCCTCGCTGTGTGAATTCGCCCGCGCCCTGATCGCGACCAAGCAGGACGGTTCGGACCGGGATCGTTCCCCGGCCGCGCTGGAACCGGCTCAGGAGGCGGTGCTGATCCGGCTGCGCTGGCTGATTCGCGGACGGGTCACCGCCCAGTTCGCCGGGCAGGTGCAGGAGGCGCTGCGGCTGTTCGAGGAGGCCGCACGCACGATCGGCCACCGCGAGCTGGCGACCTCCACCATCCGGCAGGCTTGCGACGCGTACCACCAGGTCGCGCGGAACTATCCGGCCGCGGCCGCGGTCTGCGCCGACGGGCTGTCCAAATGCGGTGTGTGGCTGTGCCGGTTGGACCCGTCCGCGGCGGTCGACGCCAGTGCCGAGGCGGTGCGCATTCGCGCCGGCCTGTTCGCGGCCGATCCCGACCAGTCGGGCCGCTACTATCTGGCCAGCCTGAACATGCTGCTGCGCACGCTGATGATCGGCCGATCGCGCAAGCAGGCGCTGGCGATGTACCGGGAACGGTATTCGGCCTGGACCACCCAGCCGATGACGAGCCGGTTGCGCGCGACGCCCATCGCCGAACTCGACTTCACCGGTAAAACCGTTGCGGCACTCGGGAAGCTGGAGTGCCAGACGCTCGAGCGCGCGGGTTACCTGACTCAGCAGCAGATCCTGTACCAGACCTCCGGCGACCTGTCGACGATCGAGGAGATCAACTGGAAGCTCGGGCTGGTCGGTCTCAAACCCCTTGCGGCCGGGGCGCTTCCGGATCTGCCGTCCAAGCCGGTGGAAATCGCGACCTCCTTCGGCGCGATCGCGGTGCGGTGTACGAGTCCCGATGCGGTGGCCCAGGTTCGCGCGGCGGTCATCGCCGCCTACGCGGCCGACGGCGCGGAGCCCACCACGAGCACCTCCTTCCAGGGTGTGCACGAAACCCATTGGCATATGCCAGATCCCGAGATGAACCTCGCCGAGCGCCTCGGTGACGACGTGGTGCTGGTCGAACGGTGCGGCGGCAGCTGGATATCGGTGGCCAGCCTGTACTGGGAACTCACCCCGAGCGGGAAAAACCCTCTGGCCCTGCGGCTTTCGCAGCGTTGGCCGGTTATCACGGTGAACACCACCGAGCACATGTCCTACGAACTGTGCTGGTACGCCGACGGCGTCGCCGCCCAGTACGCCGCCCTGGGGCGTCCCGCCGGGCAGCCCGCACTGGACAAACCCTTGGCGCCCTTGAACTTCGCGGTGCTGGCCGACTACGGCGCGGACTACGCCTCGGAGACCCAGGTTCGCGCGGCGTTCGGCAACACCGCGACGTTCTCCAAACTCACCAATCTGCCCACCAGCGGTATCCGGCAGGCCGGGCAGGCGCATGCGCTGGCCGATTACGGCGATCGGGTGCTGTTCTTCCGCGCCGACGGATCGGACTGAGCCGCGATGTCGGAACCCGCGCTATCGCAAGCGGTTTCGCCGCGGTGGGAGTACGGCGGCCGCTACTACGTCGTATGGCGGGTCACCGACAGCGGTGAGCGGGCCACCCTGGGCTGGGAACTCGAGGACGTGGGCCCCTCGCCGGGGCGGGGTATCGTACTCGAGGCGTTCGAGCAGGACGCCTCCGGAGAGTTCGTGTTCACCGCGTTCACCGACCAGCCGCTGCCGTTCGCCCTGGTCCACCGGTTCGTCGCCGAGGCGGCCCGGGAGATCCCGGCGGAGTAGCGAAGCCGCGTCCCGGTGCAGCGACCGGGATGAAGTCGCGGCACGTTCATGTTGAACAGTTGTCCGTCCTTTTGCCGGGCGGTGACGAATGACCTGTGTCGGTAGACCACGGACCGGTGCGATCCTGCGGTGAGAAGTGTTGCCCCCCGGTGGCGCAGTTCCGCCGACCGAGGAAAACGTCGGCTCGAGAGCTGCGGCCCGGGTCGATTCTGGACTGACCGGAGCGGAGGAGCGAAGCGGGGGAAGAAACGGCCCTTCGGGGGCCGCGGCCTCGCCGGAGCGGAGCGGAGGCCGAAGACACGGTAATCGATTTGCGATTCGGTGCCTGGGCGTATGTATAGTTGGCTTTGGCAACTAGTTGTATGCGCTAACCAAGTCTGCAGATTCATTGGGAGAAGGTGAACCCCGTGACCACCGTCGGCCTCGAGCCCGAGGTATCCGCCGTCGTCTCCGGCAGTGCCGGCAACGTCGGCAGCGTCGTTCTCGACGACGCCGATCGCCTCGGCACCCAGTTGGTCCGGTTCATGCGGGCACTGAACCGGGCGAAGACACAGATGTCCAAGCACGGCCCGGACGGCCTGGACAGGCTCGCGTACGCGGTGCTGTTCTGCCTCGTCCACGACGGCCCGCTGCGTACCGGCAAGATCGCCGAGCAGCTGCACGCCGAGATCTCCACCATCAGCAGGCAGACGCGATCCCTCGTCACGCACGGCATGATCGAACGCCGGGCGGATCCTGTCGACGGCCGCGCATGCGTGCTCGCCGCCACCGAGGAGGGAGTGCGCGTCTTCGAAGAGACCCGTCGGCAACGGAACCTCTGGCTCGCCGGAATCCTGGCCGACTGGCCCGCGACGGAGCGGTCCGATCTCATCACACTTCTCGACCGGCTCAACGCCGATATCGAGGCAACCCCATCGCTGTGTACAGCCGAACCGAAATAGGGTTTGAACAATTATGACGACTTCGACAACCGAGGCGCCGGTGGCTCGGTCCGGACCAGTGGAGGAAGAGAGTACGTTCCTCTCCCACCGCCAGGTTCTGACGGTGCTGTCGGGCCTGCTGCTGGGCATGTTCCTGGCGGCGCTGGATCAGAACATCGTGAGCGTGGCGATCGTTCGGATCGCCAACAGCCTGCACGGCTTCGACCAGCAGGCCTGGGCGACCACCGCCTATCTGATCACCGCGACCATCAGCACTCCGCTGTACGGCAAACTGGCCGACATCTACGGCCGCAAGCCGTTCTTCCTCACCGCGATCGGCATCTTCGTCATCGGTTCGGCGGCCTGTACGTTCGCCACCTCGATGTACGAACTGGCCGGATTCCGTGCCTTCCAGGGCCTGGGCGCCGGTGGTCTGATGTCGCTGGCGATGACCATCATCGGTGACATCGTCCCGGCCCGTGAGCGCGTGCGCTACCAGGGCTACTTCATGATGGTGTTCGGCATCTCCACGGTGCTCGGACCGGTGCTCGGCGGCTGGTTCTCCGGCTTCGATCACCTGTGGGGCCTCGAGGGCTGGCGCTGGGTGTTCCTGGTGAACGTGCCGATCGGCGTCATCGCCCTGGGTGTGGTGGCCCGGGTGCTGAATGTGCCGCATCGAAGGCAGAATCACAAGGTCGACTGGTTCGGCGCGATAGCGCTCGCGATATGTGTGGTTCCGCTGTTGATCGTGGCGGAACAGGGCCGAGGCTGGGGCTGGGGCGACAGCAAGTCGATCATCTGCTATGCCATCGGCGCGGTCGGCCTGATCCTGTTCATCTTCATCGAGTACCTGATGAAGGATGCAGCGCTGATCCCGCTGCGGCTGTTCAAGAACTCGACCTTCAGCGTCGTCATCGCGGGCGGGTTCATCGTCGGTGTCGCGATGTTCGGCGCGATCTCCATGGTCCCGCTGTACTGGCAGGTGGTGCGTGACTACTCGCCGACCACGGCGGGTCTGCTGATGCTGCCGCTGGTGGCGGGCATCATGATCGGGTCGCTGATCTCCGGACAGGTCACCCGGTTCACCGGACGGTACAAGGTGCTGCCGGTGGTCGGCACGTTCGTCATCGCGCTGGGCGCACTGCTCTACGCGCAGGTGCACTACGACAGCGCGATCTGGCAGCCGCTGCTGTACAGCGCCGTCATCGGCCTCGGTCTGGGCTGCTGTATGCAGACGTTGATCATCGCCGCGCAGAACGCGGGCCCGCGCTCCGATATGGGTGTGTCCACCGCGTCGGCGACCTTCTTCCGGCAGATGGGCGGCACGCTGGGTGTCGCGGTCTTCCTGACGATCATGTTCAACCTGCTGCCGCACAAGATCATCGATGCTTTCGGCGGTCACCTGCCGGCCGGGTTCGATACCTCCAAGCTCGGCAGCATCCAGAGCAACACCAGCGGCATCGCCAATCTCCCGGCGATGGTCAAGGATCCGATTCTGATCGGTTTCACGAACTCCCTGCACGGCGTGTTCTACGCCGCGGCCGGGGTCGGGCTGGTGGCCTGCCTGGTGCTGCTGTTCATGAAGGAGATCCCGCTGGCGGACCCCAAGGCCTCCGCGCCGCCGGCCGATGAGCCGGTCGACGCAACCACGGGTTCATGGGAGGAAAGTCAGGTCTGGGAGGGCGCGGCACAGGCACTCTCCGAGCCGGAGCCGGTGCTGGCCGGTGCGGTCGCGGGCAGGCATGCCGCGATCTCGCGCAATGGCAACGGCTCGGCTGCGCATACGAATGGAACGGCGGTGTCACAGATGGCCATAAGGAGTTCGTCGGCCGGATTCGCCTCGGCGGATGGCGAGGTTCGCACGATCGGCGGTCGGATCAGACGCGAGGACGGGCGGCCGGTGGCCGGTGCCGCGCTCACGCTGATCGATACGCGCGGTCACCAGGTGTCCCGGGCGATCGGTGACGCCGAGGGCGGTTACACGATCGGTGCGCCCGCGTCCGGCAGCTATGTGCTGATCGTCTCGGCCGGCGGGCATCAGCCGTCGGCGGTCAACGTGACCGTCGGCAATGGATCGCAGTCGCTGGACGTGGCTCTGCAGGGTTCGGGTGAACTGTCGGGCGTGGTGCGTTCGGCCGGGCGCGGTGAGCCGCTGCCCTCGGCGACGGTGACCCTGACCGATATGCGCGGCGAGGTCGTCGGTGCGGCGGTCACCGGTCAGGACGGCGCATACGTCTGCCACGGCGTGGTATCCGGCATCTACACCCTGGTCGCCGTCGCCGATCACATGCGGCCCAACGCGCTGACCTTGACCGTGCCCGAGAGTGGTCTGCTGCGGCACGACATCGAACTCTCGCCGATGACGGTGCTGTCCGGTGCGGCCTGGGCCAACGGGCGCGCGGTGCCGGATGCGCAGGTGACGGTGCTGGACGCCGGCGGGACGCCGGTCGCCACCGCGCGCACCGATGCGGAGGGCCACTACCTGGTGTCCGATCTGCCCGAGGGTGAGTACACCGTGGTGGCCAGCGGCTACCCGCCGGTGACCAGTCAGGTCACCGTCGCCGGCGGCGAGATCAACCACGATGTGCGGCTCGGCTACGAGGAGGCGACGAAGCAGTCATGAGTGGATTGACGGCACGTATTCACACCGCCGAGGGGTGGCCGGTACCGGACGCGGTGCTGACGGTAACCGATCTGAGCGGCCGTCAGCTCGCCCGGGCGACCGCCGGAGCGACCGGGGAGGTGGCCACCGAGCCACTGCCCGCGGGCGTGTGCACCGCCATCATCACCGCGCCGGGCTACCAGCCGGTGGCACAGGTGGCCCGGGTCGGCGGGGACGGTTCCGGCCGGCTGGGCCAGATCGTCCTGGCTCCGGAGGCGGGGACCAATCCGGCTCCGCCGGCGGGTCCGTGGACCATCGACCCGGTGCACTCGACGGTGATCGCGACCGCGCGGCACCTGGGTATCGCGAGTATCAAGGCGCGCTTCGCGGAGGTGAGCGGTCGGCTCGACATCGCCGAGACCCTGGAGAATTCGACGGGTTTCGCCGAGATCAAGACCGCGAGCATCGATACCGGCATCGGAATGCGCGACGACCACCTGCGGTCGTCGGACTTCCTGGACGCCGAGAAGTATCCGGTGATCTCGTTCAGCGGCAGCGGTTTCCGCCGCGTCGGCGGTGACAAACTGGTGATGCCGGGCGAGTTGACCCTGCACGGCCAGGTCCGCCCGGTCGAGCTGGACATCACCTACGGCGGCTATGGGCCCGACCCGTGGGGCGGTGTGCGCGCGGCGTTCCACGCCGAGATGCAGTTGCACCGCAACGATTTCGCGATCGACTACAACGCCATGGTGCGCGCGGGTATCGCCGCGGTCGGTACCGCGGTGAAGATCGATCTCGACATCGAACTCGTCCAGGGTGAGTCACTGCCTCAGATGTAGAGCGAATTCCATTGGGCCGCCTCGGTTTCCGAACCGAGGCGGCCCAACGCTCTGCGGCCCGTCGCACTTCCCACTATCGGTGAACCGGTCGCGCCCCGCGCTCAATACGCTGAGGCGCGAGATGTCCGCTCGATGCCGAGGATCACCACATGCCGGGAGCGAGTTCGGGTCGGGGCGAACACCGGATGGCGGATCCGGTGAGATGAAGCCGGAGTAGGCGTGGAATTCAATGTCACACTGTCGGATCCGGCGTTGGTGACGCCGTGTTTCGACGACCTGATGGCCGTGCTGGGGCATACCCTGCGGGATCTGGGACATGCGGTGGTCGATCTCGGCGGCTTCGATCCCCGCCGGATCAATATCGTCTTCGGTTACTACCTTGCGCCCCAGGCATTTTCGGAGCCGTGCATCGTGTACCAGCTGGAGCCGGTCACGGACAACATGGTGGCCTCGGGCATGGTTCCGGTGGATCTGCTGCGGCGGCACCTGGTGTGGGACTACAACCGCCGCAACATCGAGCAGTTGCGGCGTTACGACGTGACGGCGCACTACGTTCCGCCGGGCTTTCATCCGGTGCAAAGACGGTTGCTCCCGTCCACGGAAACCTCGACGGATGTGCTGTTCTACGGCAAGCGCACGCCGCGCCGCGCCCGGATACTCGAGCTGCTCCGGGAAGCCGGATTGCGGGTCCGCTGGGTGCACGACGCCTACGGCCCTCGGCTCGATCCGGATATCGCACGGTCGAAAGTTGTGCTGTGTCTGCACTCCCACGAATGGATGTCGGTGCTGGAGTCGGTGCGAGTGACCTATCTGATGGCGAACCGCAAGGCGGTGGTCGCGGAGGTCAACCCGGGGGATGACGCCGACGGGCTGAGCGACGGTATTCTCGGCGTTCACTACGACGGTTTGGTGGAGGCATGTCTGTCCTTGGTCTACGACGACCTCGCCCGAGCCGAACTCGAGGACGCGGCGTTTCGCACGATCGCCGCACGTCCGTATCTCGATGTCCTCGCCCGGGTGATTCCGCGCGCGAGCCCGCCCGCGGCCGTCCCGGTGCCCGGGGGCGTTGCCGGCCCGGGGGTGGCCGGATGATCGTGGTGGAGCCGGGCGGGATGGACGCCGCGGAATCGGGCTCGGGTCGTCGCACAGATGTGACGTCGCCTCAGGTACCCGTTCACCTGCTGGACGGTTCGTCGAGGGATGCTGTTGTCCGAGTATGCGAGCCGCGAGCGCGGTCGGTCGGCCGCGACAGACCGCGCGCTGCCGGACGGGGCCGTCGGGCGTGGTGGCGAAGATCCTGGAGAACCGAGTCGGAGCAGAACGGCGGACGCGCGTGGTAATGGAGTATCCAGCGGGTGGAGTTGCGCTGCGGTCTGGTGCGGAAGCTGGCGTGCCGGTCGAAAGTGTTGTGGCGCAATCTGATTCGATGACGGATCGGGGCAGTGAGTATGCGGTGTTGGCGCGGCGGGTGCGCAGCGCCGGACTGCTCGAGCGGCGGGTGGGCTATTACGCCGGGCTCGGCGCCATCGCGATGGCGGCACTGGTGGCCGGGTGGGGCGCCTTCGTCGTGGTGGGTGACTCCTGGTGGCAACTGGGCATCGCCGCGGTATTGGCCGTCGTGTTCACCCAGTTCGCCTTCCTGGGGCACGATGCCGGCCACCGGCAGATCTTCCGCACCCGGCGGGCGAACCACCTGTTCGGTCTGATCGCCGGAAATCTCTGTATCGGGGTGAGTATCGGCTGGTGGACCAGCAATCACAACCGGCACCACGCCCACCCCAACACCGAGGGGGCCGATCCGGACATCATGGGCGTGCTGGCCCACTCCGGGGGCCGCGCGGGGGCCGGGCGCGGTCTGCGGCGGTGGATCTTCCGTCATCAGGCGCGGCTGTTCTTCCCGATGTTGTTGCTGGAGGGCGCGAGTCTGCACGGGGCGAGCGTCCGGGCGCTGCTCGGCTGGCCGATCCGGCATCGGGGCCGGGAGGCGGCGCTGCTGGCCGCGCATGCGGTCGGTTATCTCGCCCTCGTGGCGGCGGTGCTGCCGCCGGGCAAGGCGCTGGCATTCATTGCCGTGCACCAGGGGCTGTTCGGGTTGTTCATGGGCTGCACCTTCGCGCCGAACCACAAGGGGATGGCGGTGCTCGGGGAGGAACAGGCCACGGACTTCCTGCGTCGTCAGGTGCTGACCTCCCGCAACGTTCGCGGTGGACGTGTCATCGATATCGCCATGGGCGGGTTGAACTATCAGATCGAACATCACCTGTTCCCGTCCATGCCCCGGCCCAACCTGCGCCGGGTCCGGCCACTGGTGATCCGGTTCTGCGCCGAGCGGGGAGTGCCGTATTGCGAGACCGGATTGCTGGAGTCGTACGCCCAGGCGTTGCGACATCTGCACGAGGTCGGCAAACACGCTGGGTGATCGCCCGAGCGATACCGTCGCGTCGCGCGCCCGCGGTGTAAACGGCGCGGTGATCAGTCGTGCTCTCGGTGACTACCTCCGGCGAGCCGGGGCAGTCCACACACTCGTGGCAACCGCGGCAGCGTGCGCACCGCCTCGGGTGGAATGCGCTGCGGCCGCCGCCGGAATCCGGCGGCGGGGGCGATCGGGCGGTCCGGCGTGCCGCCTGGATGCCTTGTCGGTCGTGGCTCGCCGGGAAGCGCGTGCTCAATCGAAATTCGGCTCACCCGGCACCGTTGGCACCGTGCGTATATTCCATTGCACGTATATACGTCATGACGTATATTAGGGGCGTGGCAGCCGATCCGTTCTCCGTGGTCGCCGAGCCGCAGCGTCGGCGGATACTCGACCAGCTGCGGACCGGCCAGGCCACCGTCGGCGAGCTCGTTGATCGGCTGGAGTTGTCCCAGCCGACGGTGTCCAAACATCTGAAGGTGCTGCGCGATGCGGGTTTCGTCACCTGCGAGGTGGCGGCGCAGCGGCGGGTCTATCGCCTGGTTCCCGGCCCGTTCCAGGAGTTGGACGGTTGGCTCTCGCCGTATCTGCGGCTGTGGCAGCACCACCTCGACGCCCTCGGGCGACATCTCGACAGAAAGGATCGGCCCTGATGAGCACGCAGTCCTATCGGCCAAGCCCCCCGCATCCGGTCGAACTCGTGAACGACGGCGAGCAGTGGTCGCTGGTGTTCACCCGCGATTTCCCGCACGTCCCCGAATCGGTCTGGTCGGCCCTGACCGATCCGGCGGAGCTGGCCGAATGGGCGCCCTACACCGCCGATCGCGCGCTCGACGCCCTCGGGCCGGTCACCCTGATCATGATCGACGGTGAGTCGAAACTCGAACTGCCGGGCGAGGTTTCGTATATCGATCGGCCACATCTGCTCGAATACACCTGGAGCGGCGAGTTGTTGCGCTGGGAGCTGAGCGAAACCGGCAGCGGCACAAGCCTTCGACTGACACATCAGCTGTCCGATCGCGCCCAGGCCGGCATGATGGCCGCGGGCTGGCACCTGTGCCTGGACGTCGCCGCGCTGCTGCTCGCCGGTACGCCGATCGGCCCGATCGTCGGCGCGGCCGCGATGAACAACGGCTGGTCCGAACTGAATCGCGAGTATTCGGCCGAATTGGGTGTGGAACCGATCGAACCGCCGATGTCCGGCGACGGTCGGCGCTGAGCGCGGCTTGCGGCGAATCCGGTAAGCGTTGGGCGCTGCGGACGCGTTGAACAGGGGGCCGGCCCGAGCTGGTTCGCGTGTGCTGACTCGAACGGGCGAGGATCCGATCGAGTCGCCGACCTGCGCCGAGCACGAGCACTGAGCACAGCGGGTCGTGAATTCCGGCGACCGCCGAGCCGCCGCCGCGAAAGTGATGAACAACGGCTGGTCCGAGCCGAATCGTGGATACCACCCGTACGGGCTGGGCAGGGCGCCGGTTCGCGTCGTGGGCGCATAGTGCCTGCCGTACAGCTCGGCGACCAGGTCACGGCGGCTGGTGACATCGGCTTTGGCGAGGATCGACTTGAGATGGTCCTGCACCGTGTACGCAGTGATGTGCAGGCGGGCGGCGATGTCGGCGGTGGACAGTCCGTGCAGGATCAACTCGGTGATCTCGCGTTCCCTCGGGGTCAAGCCGTAGGCGCGCACCATCACATCGGCCAATTGGGCTTGGCGGGCGGACTCGACGACGATCGCCACACGTTCGGCATCGGCGACGAGCGACGAGCCGTGCAGCAGCAGCCAGCCGCCGTCGCGACAGGGCAACCGTGCCTGTGCCGGCAGGTCCGCGTCACCCGCCGCTGCCGCTCGTGCTGCCGCCGCGACCGAGCGCACCGCGCTCGGGACCGTATCCGGATCGGCGATGCGGGACAGCCACCGCTGCGCCTGCGCGGTGGTCTCGACGATCCGGCCCACCGCGTCGGCGAGCAGAACACCGGGCGCGTCCCGAGGCGGCGGCGCGGCCGGTGGCACGGTGGCCGCGTCGCGGAGCATGCATCGGCGCAGGCCGTCGGCGATGAGGGGGGTGACGGCCGCGACCAGCTCCACGTCGGCGGCCGTGAACGGTGCTCCGCCACGCCGATATGCCACCAGCGTGCCCCAGCAGTCGTCGCGGTCGCGGAACACCGCGCGCAATTCGTCGCTGATCCCGAGCGGCTGCAGTAGTTCCCGCCACCGCAGCGAGGATTCCGGGGCGCCACCGGTTGTCTCGCACAGCCCGGCCGCGGGTGTCTTCGCCCGGGCCAGCTCGCGGAACTGATTGTGATCGTCGGTACGGAACTCGAGGTCGAACAGGCGCTGTTCGCGCTCGTAATCCTCCGGCAAGCCGATCAGTATGCAACTGGTGAACAGCAGGGTCGCCGGATCGGTAGTCGACCATGCGGCCGCATCCCATCCCACCGCGCCTGCCAGTACCCGGTCCACCTCGGTCCGGAAGGCGCGCAGATCAGCCGTGCCGTGCGAACTCCGCAACACGGCACGCCGGACGCGATCGACAGGTCCCTCGGTCATGACACGAGCGTAAGCGGACGGCCCGGCGGAACGGATCCCAGCTTTCTGGGATGGGCGCTCGCGCGCCGCGTTCCTAGCGTCGTAGCCATGATCGAGATAGCGAACACCACCACCACCGAACGCAACATCAACACCATGCGACGCATCTATCAGGAGGCCTTCGACCAGGGTCGCTTGGATGTCTTGGACGAGGCGTTCGCGCCGGAGGTGATCAACCACACCGCACCGTCCGCGCATCAGGTCGGGATCGATCCGATCCGTGGACTGATCACCATGTTGCGCTCCGCATTTCCCGACGCCCGGACCGAGATCGAGGACATGGTCGCCGCCGGCGACGTCGTGGTGATGCGCAATTGGTACGTCGGTACCCACCTGGGCCCATTCATGGGGCACGAGCCGTCCGGGCGGGAGTTCCGGTTCCGGCAGATCCATTGGATGCGCTTCGACGCCGAGGGCAAGGTCGTCGAGCACTGGGGTGTGCGCGACGACGTCGCCCACTTGCAGCAACTCGGCATCATCGGCTGACCCGGGCCCGGCTCGACGCTGTCGCGGCGCGCGTACTCGAGCACGGCGCGGCCGATCCGGCCGCGGCCCCGGCCATCTCGCGGCACAGGGCAAAGGCAATGCCCGATCCCACCAATCTTGCGCGACGGCGATTCCGCCGAGGCCGACGCCGTCGAGCGGGATCGTGAGGGCGGCGGCCGGGGTTGAGACTGGCGGTCCACACCTCGCGCACGGCGAGCGGGGGTCAGCTCGTCCGGGTGGGAAGCTGGGCATGACAGCGGCCGTTTCGGCGGGGGAGGCACTTTCTACGGGGAGGTAGGGACCTGCCGAGGATAGTCCCGGCCGGGTGCAGGGGCCCAGCCGCCGCTGCACCTGACCGACCAGCTCGTGTCCGCCTACGCCCTGCGGCCCCCAGGCGCGGCCCGCGGGCCGGGTCACATCCGCCACCGGAATAGCCGCCCAGGTGGTGGAGTTGTAAAGGGCTGTCGGCGTCCGGACAGCCTCGGGCCGCATCCCCTTTGTCGCCACGAGCGACCACTCGCCGAGAGGCGCATGTCGGGCGTCGACAGGTTCATCCAGGACTCTGGCGTGGGCGCGTAGTTGCCGGCGAGCAATCTTCGAATCAACCCGCCACCCCGGCGATCAGTTCGCTGCCACGGCAGCGAACCTGTTGCGTGATCGATCGGGGTCGATTCCCGGAAGCGGTCGATGATGACCAGTCGTCCACTCGGGGACAGGCGCCGGTTCAGCTCGCGCAGGTCTCAGTCAGTGGGAGATGGTGAAGGCTGGCGACCAGTGTTATCGCGTCCCATTCGCCGGTCGATCGGAACTGGTCGAATCGAACCTGCTCGATCACGACGGACTCGGCCTTGCTGAAGCGGGTTGCAGCGAAGTGTGCTGTTGCGGGATCGGGCTCGATTCCGGTGACGTGGTCGACTCGCGTCCGCAGTCGATCGATCAGATTCCCTGTGCCACAGCCGATATCGAGCACACGCCGGGCTCCGCTGGAACCCACTTTGTCGGCCACCCAGCCACCATAGAAGTCGTTGTGACTCCAAGGATGCCGACGGTTGAACCGGTCGATGCGTGAAAGCAGGTTCACGACAACACTGTAACGATCATCGACAACGCATGGCCGAATACCTCGAACCGCGCGCTGGTCAACCGGTCATCGGTTTGACCGTGAGATCGCCTGTCGATCAAACGATTACGAGGTAACCGATCGCCCGGTATGCGGCAGAAGAGTGCGTTCTTGCCTGAAGGCACCCAAAGCTACCGGCTCACCCGAACCACGCAAACCACAGCCCATAGGACAGCACCGACGAACAACACAGCGAAAGATCCGGCGTCCGAACCACAGACCTGATCGTCCCGTAGGTCCCAGGTGACGCCGGAATTTGTCGGGAATCAGTATGTCAGACACGGTGTCTGGTGTCATCCGTCGAGTCGTCGGTGACGCATCCGTCCAGCCGCTCCGATAATCTCACTGCAACCCGGACCTGTCGCCTGCGCAGGCCGACCCGGGACCGCCTATACGTCTCGGGCGCTACCAAGGGTCGAAGGAGCGAATTCTCCGCATCCACTGGCTGGTATACCGGAGCAGCATCGCCGCCTTGCCTCGCTTGCATGGCGCTCAGCCGAGGGAGCATATCCGCACCGGCTGACAAGCGCAGCTCGTTCCGTACGGAGCGGACCCGACCTCGACAACGCGGTCGCCGTCCAATTGGCCCGCGACAGTCGTGGGCGGAGAGGAAGAGAAACGGGATGGACGAATCCACACCGACCGTGGTCGTGGTATACGAATTGGTGGGCGAGGACTACGAGCGCATGGCTGAATTCCGGCTGACACCGCACGGCACCGTCATACTCGCGTTGCGTCGGCCCGACTGTTGCCCACTCGCGCAGCGGTGGTACTCCGACGGTATCGGCATACGCACGGACGCAAGTCGAGTCACGCCCGACGACGGGCCCGCTTTCATGTGCGCACTGCTGCAGTCTCGTCCTATGAGCTACTGCCGTGTCGTCGACGAAAGTGCGAATGCGCCGACAGAACCCGGCACACCCTCGGCGGCACCGAAGTCGCCGTGGTCATCGTGACGAGATCACAGCATCGTGAGCGAATTCGAGGGCGATGCCCTCCATCGGGCCTACGCTGAGGTCGCCCAGCATCTTACCCAGGCCGCGAGGGAAATAGCCGATGTCGAAACCCGGCGATTACGGGACGTCGGCCGCACACTCGATCTGACCACCCGAGATCTGCGAACAGCCGATCACGGTATCGCGCTGAGGCTGGAAAGCGTGACCGAACTGCGGCCGCCCGCTCAACCGGAATCACTGTTGCGACCTGATGGCACAAAATATCCGCTGTACACACCGAGCGAGGCCGAACTCGAGTTGAGCAGCCGTCGTCTGGTGAGTGAGCATCCTCTGTCCAAGTCCCTGACCTTGTCCCCCAATGGGGAACCAACCCTGAACGGAGTTCACATCTGGCTCGACGACAAAGGCCGATTGAACGTCTATAAACCGTTCGCAGAAGAAGAACACAACAATCACGACTGGCTCCCCCACGAAGCCGGAGCATTGGCGAAGAGAGAGGTCGCCGCGTACAGGGTGATCAACATGTTTTCTCCCCGCAGACCCATGGTTCCTACGACAGCACTGCTCGAAGACGGTCCGCGCGGTCCGGGAATGATTCAGGAGTTCGCGCAACTCAAATCCAGCAAAAGCTGGTCAGAATATCAGAGAATAGACAGGCATATGGGTGCCGCCAGTCACCACATAATCGGCAACTACGATGGTCACGAGGGTAACATTCGCCCACGGCACGACGGAAATCCAGGACATAGCCGCAAGGACGATATGGTTCTGTTCGATCACGGCTACTCATTTCCAGAATCGCCGGATCCCACACGTGGATCGAATGGTTTCTCGTACACCGATTCCGTACTGGTGAAAAGGCACTACCAGCATCCGAACTTCCACCCGGATGTAATACGCAATGTCACAGCCGTGAGTCCGGATCGGATCGGCAGTGCCATCCAAGATCTCGTGAGCGAGGATGCCATCAAATACACGCTCAGGAGACACCGTGACTTCATCCAATACAAGACGATCCAGTTCATCTGACAGGTCCGCCTGGCCCCCTCACGAGTCGGCATATGGTTTCGAGCCGACGCGAAACGCCACCCTGAGCCCAGCGTGGCAGACCACCAGGTCAACGGCGAGATGTCGATCGGCATGGGCTGAGATGCGGGTCCATCGCATCGTGAGTTGTTCGGCCGTTCCTGGACAACATGGCGTCCATCTCCCGAGTGATCACATACTCCGGCAACAGCGTTGCGTCGGGTCGTGCAGGCGGCGTTGGTAGCTGCAGTATCGAGGAGATTTTGCGGCCGGCCGCGCTCCTGTAGCACGGCGTAGACGTCGGGGAGGGCTCGCGATATGGATGCATTCGAGGGTTCGGTGCGGATGAACAATGCCGCGCCAACCGCTGCCCACCTGACGCTACTTTTCGTCTGGATCCAAAGTCGCTCGAGGCACCCTGTGACGCTCGAATTCGGCTGCAATTCTGCGCAGAACGTGCATGCTGCGACTTCCGTTGTGGCTGATGGGGATCGCGCCGATTCGGACTTTCAACCTTCTGAGCCGTAGTCGAGTCCGGCACAGGTTCCTCGGGCGACCATGGAAGGGTGGGCCGACGGTCTCCACCGCGCATCTGTCCTGCCTGCCGGCGTGCGCTTCCTTGCGACGTTGATCCGCTGCGCCGCCACTGTTCTGCGGCCTGCGTCGCCTGTTGCTATCGCTTCCGTAAGAGGTTCCTGGCCGGATGTGTCCGGTCGCAACAGGATAGACAGGCAGGTGGGGTCCTGTGCCCGGGGTGCGGTGATCGAATGTGGTCAGTTTGCAACGGTTTACGCGCGGATGCCCAGCACTGCTCCCCGCGGTGCGGGCGTTCCGCAGTTCGGAGCTCTTCGCAGCAGCGCCACGCCGACCGGTGTTACTGAAGTACATCGATAGCGCGATGCAATTCAAGATCACATAATGGCCGCGTTACCTGGGTTTTCTCTCGCCTTGTGCCCCGGGTGACACCGTCCTTGACAGCACTGCGGATACTGTGCGTGCACATCATTCGATCCGGAAGGAATCGGCGTATGGCGGGCACGGTGGATTCCGGTGCGGCAAATGGAGATACCGCGGCCAAGGTGTCGGGCACGGCCGTCGGGCCGATGCTGATCGCGGCCGCCGAACAATGGTTCCCGGCCGAGCGGCGACTGGTCGACGACGATCTCGCCGCGGCCATGCTGCCGGGTGCGCTGCGTGCGGCGCTACGTCCGCGACCGCTGCGGCGTTGGCTGGTGTCGCTCACCGATCGGGAAGCTCCCGGACTGTGGAACAGCATCGCCTGCCGCAAACGCTATATCGACGACCGTCTCGCCGAGGCGATCGATGCGGGCATCGAGGCGGTGGTACTGCTCGGCGCCGGATTCGATACCCGCGGTTATCGCGTGGCCGCCCGGATCGCGGATTTCGAGGTGGACACGCCGGGCAATCTCGATGTCAAGCGAAGGCGAATGCCTCTGCCGGACAACGTGGTTCAGGTACCGATCGATTTCGAGACCGAGGATCTCGGCGCGGTGCTCACCGCGCACGGGCACCGGCCCGGGACTCGGACCATGTACGTCTGGGAGGGCGTCACCCAGTATCTGACCGAGCCCGCGGTCCGCGCCACCCTCGACTGTCTGTCCGGCGCGGCCTCCGGCAGCCGACTCGCATTCACCTACGTGCGCAAGGACTTTCTCGACGGCACGCGGCTGTACGACGCACCACGCATGCGTCGGCGTTTAGTGGAACGCGAGCGGATCTGGCGTTACGGGCTGAATCCCGGTGATGTCGCGCAGCTGCTGGCGGAATACGGGTGGGGCGAGGCCGAGCAGGTCGGGCCGGAGGAATACCTGTCGCGGTATGTGCGTCCGGCGGGGCGGTCCGGGCCGGTCTCGGCGATCGAACGGTGTGTGTTCGCGATCCGTCGGTGACAGGGGAGCGCCAGCGCCGCGACCCCGGTTGCGTGCTGTCGGTCGCGGTTAGGTCGGCGTCGGGCTCAGGATCTTCGTCGGAAGTTTTGTGACCTTCGGTTGCGATGGGGAATCCTGGTTGGTGAAGGTGGCCAGGAAGCTACCGAGGCCTGCGCCGCCGGTCCAGGACAAGAATTCCGAAGCCGCGCCACGCATTCCGGCATCGGTGACTGTGGCATCGGCGATGCTTTCGCCAAGCTGTTTGTTGAGGCCCATTGCCGCGCCTTCGAGGGCGGTACTGCCCTCCGCCAGGAAACCGCGAAGGGCGCCTCCGGCTAAACCACCACCGACCGCGCCGAGGAGGCCGTCGGTCAGCGCTGCCGAGCCGAATGCGTCCCAGCTGTGGGTTTGCAGACCCGTGATTCCGCCTCCGACGAGGGCGGAGGCGAGCCCAGCGCCCAATGCGGTTCCCAATCCCGGGCAGACCATCGTTCCCAGGGTTGCGCCCGCCATGCCGGCAACGCCTGTGAGGGCGGACTTTCCAAGCGAACCCCAGTCGATTCCCAGCCACCCCATGAGATCACCTTCCTGCTGCTGATATCGACATCTCGGATGCCGAATAATCGGCCTGCGGCACCGCGACCATCTTCGCCCAGAGGCATTGCACAACAGAGCCGTAACGCTTCCCAGGGGTGGGAGGTGTAGGTAAGTGTTCGATTGCTCACCGGCGTTGTCGAGGCGGAGACATACCCGGACATACCCGGCAGACAACCGGACGGCCGGTGTCCGCGCCTCTCTCCGATGACGTCTTGATCAACGTGCCGTTACACAGCGCGAAACCGGTTGCCGCCAGACGAATCGTCGGTTAACGTTGCGTCGACAGCAATTGATGCTGGTTCTTCCGGGGACTGTCGATCAGCCCTGATGTCCGCCCGACCAACGGGTTTGCGTACATCACGGCGAACCCTCGGCACTCTCGGAGACGGCTATGAATGCAACGCAGCCACAACGCACGTCCATCGAAACACGCCCCGCGACAAGGCAGGTCACGGCGTTTCCACGGCGCACCGCTCAGCGCCCGCCCTGTGCGGATGACCCGAACGACTGGGATCTCGATGTCGGAACGCCCGATTCGTGGCGCGCGGCCGTGCAGACCTGCTTCGAGTGTCCGTTGCGCGTCACGTGTGACCAACTGGTGCAGGAGTTGACCGCCCGCGGCGACGGCCCGCGCGCGATGATCTGGGCAGGCGTGGCTTACGACAGCACCGGTAGGATCGTGGACAACCTCGAACGTCACCGAGCCGCGCCACTGGATCATCGGCGGCCGCTGCGCATCATCCGCACCGGTACCCGCCCCGCCGCTGCGGCGCCCGCGCCCTCGACTCCGCGTCGCATCGTCCTGGGACATCGTCTCCGCCCCACCGGAACCGGGCCCTGCTGAGCTATGGTGCAGATCCGAAAGCGCGCGAAAACCTCTCGGCGGTAGGGGAACATGAAAATTCTGGCATTGGAGATCGGCGCCACTCGGCTCTCGGTGGGGCCGGTCGGCGAGGATGTCGACCCGGACGACTACCGGCGGATACCCGTTCCCGCCGAGGACGTCTGGGACGAGTGTCGCGATCTGCTGCTCGACTACGCCGGCGGTGACGAGGTCGCCGCGGTGGGCATCGCCTCCGCGGGACCGATCGACCTGGCCGCCGGCGTGATCGCGCCGAACGATATTCCCGAGTGGCGCACGGGATTCGGGATCGTCGAGCAGGTGCGCAAGATGTTCCCCGCCGCATCGGTCGCGCTGGCTCTGGACGGCGCCTGCCTGGCCCTGGCCGAGCGGAATTTCGGGGCGACGGTCCAGGCCACCGATGCTCTGTCGATCTACGTATCGGATCGGATCGTCGCCGGTGTCATGGTCGGCGGCCTGGTTGTGGTCGGCAAGACCGGAAATACCGGTCATTTCGGTCACATGATGGTGCAGGGTTTCGGGGATAGTTGCGAATGCGGCAATCTCGGCTGTCTGGAGGCGGTGGCCGGGGAAGCGGCGATGGTCCGCTGGGCTCGCGCACAAGGATGGCCGGGGGCCTCGGCGGAGGAGTTGCTGGCGAACTCCGCGGCCGGTGACGCGGTGGCGATCGAGGCGCTGGAACGCGCCGGCACCGCCCTCGGCCGGGCCATCGTCTCGGCCGCGGCGTTGCTGGATGTCGAGCTCGCCGTCATCGGCGGGCCCGCGATCCAGGCTGGATCCGTGCTGTGGCGGGCGCTGCAATCGGCCGTCACCTCGCATGCCCGGCTCGGGTTTCTGATGGGACTGCGGGTGCTGCCCTCGCAGCTGCGAGATGTGGGGATTCTGGCCGGCGCGGGCGTCCTCGCGGCGACCGTATCTGGTTGAGCTCGGTTCGAGCCGCATCGGGCCGGAGCCGGTCGAGGGCTTCGGTCCGATGTCGTGTGCTTCGGCATGTCCTGAGCCGCGCCAACGTACGTATTGAATGTGCCGTTAGATAACGGTACATTCAACAGGTAACCAAGTCGTGCGGTTACCTGAAGGAGCGGCTGGTCAGGCGGATGCGAAACGACGCAATGATTCCATGGGTGACGGTCGAGACCCTGGCCGCCGATGCGATGTCGGTGGCATCGGTGGGGTTGGAACCGCGCGACTTCGCGAGTTGGCAACGCGTGCTGCAGCGCCTGCTGGCGAAATCGCCCGCGCTGTACGACAGTCTGAGCACCGCGCGGCTGATCGAGATCGTGCAGGAGGCCCGGTCGCAGGCCGAGGATATCGATCTGCGGGTGCCGACCGCGTCGGGCCCGCACGATCTGAAGGTGCGGCCGGTATTCGGTCCGGCCGGGGACGTCCACGCGATCCGGCTGTGGCTGGGCCCTACCGGAGCTCCGGCAGGACCCGCGACCCCGGCGGTGGGCGCGATCTGGGATCTGGAATCGCAGACGGTCCAGCTGCCCAGCGGGATCACCCGACTGTGGGGCGTGTGCGCTGAGGAGTATGTGCCCGCGACGTCGATCGCGGAACTGTTCCACCGGGTGACCGGATTCGATCGGCACGCGGAGGTGCTCGATCTGCTGTACGAGCCCAAACCGGGGGCCAGACTGCAGTTCGACGTCGCGGTCACCGACGGCCCGGGGCGAACGGGACGGTGGCGCATCACGATTCGCGCCCGCGACGACGCGCGGACCCGGGGCGCGTGGTTGTTGTTCGAGGACGTCACCTCCGCGAATTCCCCGGAGGTCTGGCCGACGCTGGAACGGGTCGGGCTGCGCGAGGCGCACCGCCGGGCCGGGACGCATCTGGCGGTGGTTCAACTCGAGCGCACCAGCATCTCGCACTGGCTCACCGATCCCGCCCCGTGGATTCGATGGGATTATCTTTTCCGGCCCACCGATGTATTTCATCCGGAGGATCGCGAAACCTTGATCGCGCTCGGCGAGAAGTTGCGCGCCGGTGATACCACCGGGGTGACGGTACGGGCGCTCAACTATGCCGGCGGCTATACGCCGACCTCGATGCTGATGTATCCGTATCCGGGATATTCCAGTCGCCAACTGGCCATTGCGCAATTGGTGCGGACGGGCGAGCAGACGCCGCTGCTGGACGCATATCGCGGTGCGCCGGATCTGCCGAGGTCGCGTGGACCGATCGGATACGACGACCAACTTCGTCATCGGCTCGGCGGGCGGATGAAACGCAGCCCTGCATGCTGATGCGATTGTTCCCAGTGTCGGGAACAAGCATTCGATTGGCGACCGTGCCCGCTATCTACCATTTCGAGGGTGCGGGCAGCGGCGAAGAGATCGGCGGACTCGGGCGAAGATCTGCTTCGCCGCATGGTCCTGCGTCGCCGCCGGGAGAACGTCCTGGTCGCGATACTGGCCGTACTCGCGGTTCTGGGCGGCGGGCACGCCGTGCTGAGCTTCTTCTCCTCACCGCCCGCCGGCCCCTCCGACGAATCGATCGCGAAGATGGTCGGGCGCTCCCAACTGGCCGAATCCTTCGCCCGCGACTTCGTGGTGGCCTATCTGGGGGCCGACGCCAGTGCGCAGGACCGCATCACGGAGTACGTGAGCCCCGGGCAGCAGGTCACGCTGCCGTCCACGCCGCGACAGGTAGGCGATCCGGAGGTGGTCTTCGCCGCACGAGAGACCGCGGCGGGTGACCTCGAGGTGTGGACCGTGACGGTCTCGGTCAAGCCCGGCGGATCCGCGGCTGCCGCGAGCGCCGCGACCAAGACCGCCCGGCAGTACTACCGCGTCGCGGTGTCGGTGGTGAGTGGGACCGTGCGCGCACTGTCGCTACCCGCCGCGGTCGACGCCCCGCAACGCGGCTCCGATCTGGCCCTGGGCTACCAGGTGACGTGCACCGCCGACTCACCGCTGGGACAGGTGGCCGCCGGATTCCTGACCGCGTACCTGACCGGCACCGCCGACGTATCCCGTTATGCCGCACCGAATTCCGGCATCGTTTCGCCTACACCGCCGCCGTTCAGCACGGTCAAGACGACCGCGGTCTCCGCGGATCTGTCCGGATGCGGCGCGACCGGATCGAACGCCAGAGTGCTGGCGATGGTCGATCCCAAGGGCACCGACGGCGCTTCCCCGACGCTCGCCTATCCGCTGACGATGATCCGTGCCGGCGGCCAGTGGCAGGTCCGTGCCGTGGATCTCGTCCCCGAACTGCGCAGCCCGCTCACCGTCGTGCAAGGCGGCGGTAAAACGGCGGCCACCGCACCATCGAAGCCGACTACCACGACGCCGTCGCCCGCGGTGTCGATTCCGCCGGCGACACAGAACTGATCCGGAAAGGGCAGTCCCATGGGTAGTCAACTCAGCATCATTCTCGAGTACGTGCTGCAACTGGTGCGGTGGCTGGGCATCATCATCGTCGCCATCGTCGGGGTATCGCTGATCGTCTCCGAAGGCGCGAAGTCGAAACTCTCGCCCAGCAGGGTGTTGGTGGTGGCCGGATCGGCCGTGCTCGCGGCGGTGCTGTTGTGGATCCTGCCCACCGTGATCAACTACGCGCGCGTCGACACCAACAGCGTCGTTCCCGATCACCCGATCGGGAGTTATCAGTGACCGACCTGATCAAGGTGTACACGCCGATCAAACGCGTGCCCACGATGATCGGCAAGGCGCAGAACGGACAGAAGCTGCCCTTCGGGCCGTACACCCTGCCGCAGGTGATCGGTGCGGTGGTGCTCATGGTGATCACCTCGATACTGGCGATGACGCTTCCGGCCAATCCGGCGGTCACCTTCATCGCCGGACTGGTCGTGACCATCGCGGCCGTATTCGGGATCGGACTGGTGCCGTACACGGGCGTCCGGACGACCTCGCGCATCATGTGGTTCGGCCGGTTGTTGCTGATTCGCAAACCGGTTTCGGCCTCAGGTATGCCGCTCACCCCGGATTCGTCGAGTAGCGCCACGTTCATCGAGGAGACCGTCGTGGTCGTCCTGCCCGACCGCAGGGAGTCGGCCGGTGCGAGCAGACCCGCCTCGACGTTCGTCACCGGCGGCGGCGGGGCGGCCGGGGTGCTCGAACGCTGGGGCGGCGGAATCCGGGCCCTCGCCGAGGGCAGGGGCAAGGACGCACTGCCGGAAGGGGCCGCGTGATGGCGTTCGAGCGAGACCTCCAGCCCACCGCGGCCATCCGGGGAAATCTGCAGTTCACCCATTCCGGTTTGGTGACCGCGACGTATTTCGTGAACCCGCTCGGTTACGGATTGCGCAAGACGAGTGACAAATACGATGTGAAGGCCGCTCACCACGCGCTGATCAACAATCTGCCGAACGGGTCTCTGCTGCTGGGGATACAGGCTCGGATGAATACTCTCGACGTGCTCGGCAAAATGGTCGAGGGCGTGGATCTGGACGAATGCGAGGACTACGCCCTGGAGGTGGTGGCTTCGTATGAGCGTATTCGGGCGATCTCGCCGAACACCCGCATATTCTTGCTGACCATTCCGGTCGGCTCCGCGAATGCCAGTCTGTCGGCGTTGTCGCGAATGTGGCGGGGCAGTACCTCGACGATCGACGCTACGGCGATAGCTCGTGCCGATTTGGAAGAATACGATCAGAAGGCCAAAGAGATCCTCTCCCGTATCGGCGGTGACTTCGATCCCGTACCTGTTCCCGCCGCATTGTTCCAATGGCTCTGGGAGCATTATTTGTCCAGGGGTGCGGGCGGCGATCCGGTCGCGCCGACCAGAGTCGGATACATCGATGATGCGACGGCCGCGGTATTCCGCTCCGCGGCACTGGACGAGGGTGCGAACACCGATCGTGGCCGGACGATACGGCCGTCGTTCGTACCGGTCGTCAAAGTGGTGCAGGCGGATTATCAATACCTGCCCTCCTATCAGTCCATGCTCACGCCCAGATCGTTCCCGTATTCGGGGATGGAATTTCCGGGGCTCAGCGAATTCCTCAATATCGTCGAAGGTATCGAGGATGTCACCGTGGACTGGGGAATGCGGGTGTCGACCAAGCCGGTCGAACAGGTGCTCAAGAACAACGAGCTGAATCTGCGGCGTCTGGGCGAGCAGATGGACCAGCGCGATCAGGAGGTGTCGTTCGCGCAGAACACGCTCGCGTCCAAGGTGCAGATGCTCAGCGAGTACAACCATCACTTCGAGGTCAACGGCGGTGAGTCGGAGGTCTCGTTCACGACGGTTCTCGCGGTGGGCGGGCCCTCGCAGGAAATCACCATGGACGCGGTCAACTCGCTCAAACGCAGGTACAAGCGATTCCAGATCGATATGGTCGCACCGGTCGGCGCGCAGGTCGATCTCTGGTCGATGCTCGTTCCGGGCAGCCCGCCGCGCCGGGCGTACGACGATTACGCGCATATCGTGCCCTCGGACATGTGGTCCGGATTCGTTCCGTTCAATACGAATCAGATCGGTGACGACAGCGGTCCGGTGATCGGAGTGAATCTGCTCTCCGGACATTTCGAGCCGATTCATTTCGGTATCATGGAAGCCGCTTTCCATGATTTGTCGGCATCCTTCGCCGTGACCGGGGAACTCGGTTCGGGTAAATCGTATTTCCTGAAATTGATGGCCGTGCTGGTGCACGATATGGGCGGACAGTTCCTGGCGATCGACCGCAGTCAGGTCGGCGAATGGGAGCATTTCGCCTCGGCGATCGACGACGCGGTCATCATCGATCTGGCCAACCCGACGGTTTCACTGGATCCGTTGCGGCTGTTCGAGTCCCGGGTCGCCGGCGAGCGGGCGCTGGATTCGATTCTGCCGCTGCTGGATCTGTCGCCCACCTCAGGTTCGGGCGCGGCATTGAGCAATCTGCTCACGGCCCGGGGGATCGAGGAGAACGGCATCGGAAGTTTGCTGGATCTGTTCCAGGTCGTTCGCCGCCGCAGCGCGGAACCCCGAGCTCCGGAGGAGTACGCCGATCTCGCGGCGCGGTTGGGGACCATTGCCGAACGGGTGCCGGTGTTGTTCGATCCGAGGTTGCGGCCGCTGCGTCTGGATGCTGCCGCGACGGTGGTTCGCAGTCACAACGTCGCGCTGCCGACCGCCGAGGAACTGGTCACACCGCATCTGTACAACCGCCTGCCGCTGACCAAACGACTGGGGACCGCGCTGTACGAACTGGTCGGCGTCGCCGCGCGCGAGGCGTTCCTCACCGATAACGGCCGCTTCGGGCTGCTGGTCGGTGACGAGGCGCACCACTTCACCCAGACCCAGGTCGGCTCGGCGGTGACCTCGGACTTCAGCCGCGACGGCCGTAAGCATCTGGCCGCGGTCGGGCTCGCCTCGCACGATCCGGCCACCGACTTCCAAGGTGCGGCGCACAACCTGATTCCGAACCGTTTCGTCTTCCGTCAGCGTGACGAGGCACTGGCTCGCAACAGTCTGGAATGGCTCGGCGTCGATCTGGAGCAGTCGCCGTTCCTGCTGCAAATCCTGCGCGAGGACACCTCTCCGCCGGTCGGTACCGGTCGGCAGGTCCCCGAGGAACGCCGGGGCGAGATGTTCATGCGGGATGCGCTGAACCGGATCGGTCGCGGCAAGGTGCTGGGTCCGGCGCGCCCGGACCGGGCCGCGGCGATCACCAGCACGCCGTCCCCGGGTGGTTCGCGTCCGGCGCTGACCGAAAGACAGGTCGCGAGATGAATTCCCCAGACGAACCGAGCTCCCGTTCGGATTGGGATCGGGAGCTGCAGTTCTGGGATGCCGCGCGGTGGTCTCCGCGCGCGGTTCGGGGACGGATCCGCAGCTGGGTCGGCGCGACCCGGTTGCGGCGGTGGACGACCGGGATCGCGGTCGTATTCGTGCTGATGTTCGTCTTCCCGGGCGTTCTCGGGGAGCTCGCGACGGCACAGACCACGACGAGTTCGACCTCGGAGACCGGCACCGGCACCGCTTCGTCGGTCAACAGCGCGCTGAGCTGGATGTCGATCCGGGATTCCTCGGGCGTACAGGTGTCGAACTATCTGTTCGCCACCGATCACGGCAGCTTGTTCCATCCCGGTAATACCGCACTGTCGCTGGTCATCGGCTTGGAATTCGCGGGGTGGATGGTCATCGTGACGACCGCGATCTGGCTGGTCGGATACGCTCTCAGTTTCCAGTGGCTGAATTTGGTGGCCCAGGCGCTGCACGGTGTGGCGAACAGCCTGACCGGGCAGATCGCGACGCCGCTGATGCTGATCACCGCGGCGACGATCGGCGCGTTCTTCGTGGCGTATTTCGTGGCCCGCGGTTTCTACAGCAAGGCGACGGCGCAGGTCGTGACGATGATCCTGATCGCCATGCTCTCTCCGCTGTTTCTCGCGAATCCGCTTGCCGACGTGCTGGACTCGGACGGACTGCTCGCGCAGGGGCGAAATGTGGGCATATCGGTGGCCGCGGGATTGAACGGGCAGACCACTGACGATCCGACCCAGCTGGTGGCGAGCATGCAGGCGGATCTGGCGGACAATTTCGCCCGCCGACCGCTGCAGGTCTGGAATTTCGGGCACGTGGTCGATAGCGACGGGTCGTGCAAGGCATTCTGGTCGGCAGGGGTGGCGGCGGGTAACGAAGGCGAAGTCAAGGACGGAATGAAGTCTTGTGGCGATTCCGCCGCATATGCCGCCGCATCCAATCCGAGCGTCGGGCAGATCGGGGCCGGCTTGCTGCTGCTGATCTCCGGCACGATTCTGCTGTTGTTCGCCGCATATCTTGCCATCAAGATCATCTGGTCCGCATTCGACGCGATTTACCACGGATTCCTGACGATATTCGGATTCGCGGCGGGCGGTTACATCTACGGGCCGACGCAGGTGTTCACGATTCACAATGTGGTCGATGGGTTCATCGCGGGTGCGCGAATGGCGGTGCAGGTCATCGCTCTCGGGGTGTACGTGCTGTTCCTCGGAGATCTGTTCGAACAGGCGAACGGCCAGGTCATGGCGGTCTTCGTGATCGGCGCGGTGGTGGAGATCGTCTTCATCTTCCAGTTCGGCCGGTTGACCAGTGCCGTAACCAGGGGCAATTCCTGGGTGACCGGACGTTTGGTGGCTGCCGCCGAGGCTGGGGGCCGAGGCGGCGGTGGGGGCGGCCTGGTCGGCATGGGTGGTGGGACCACCGCCGCGAGGACGTTGGCGAGCAATCGTCTGCTGCTGGATCTGAACGCCTTGAACTGGGCAAACTCCTCGCCGTTCGTCGCGCATCTGTTCGGCGGCGCCCGCAACCCGTGGAACCCCAACGCCCGTAAGGAGATGCGTGCTCAGAAAAAGGCCTGGAGGTTGGGCAACCTGCCGGAGTGGTATGACGTGTCCGCACAGCAATTTGCCGACAAACGCGAATTTCAGAACACGGCCCGCCGGGCCGCCCGGCAGGGCGGTGGCCTGCGGAGTATGCGCGGCGCCGCGGCCGCACTCGCGGCGCTACGTATCGAAAAGGGAGTCGCGACCAACGCGGCATTCGGTCCTATGGAGTTGGCCGGTATCCGCGGACGGAATGCCAATGCGGTCATGGGTTCGTGGGGCAGGGTGGAACAGCTCGTGGACCGATTCAATTTCGCGGACAAGCCGCTCGCGATATTCACCACTGCAATGCAATTGGCTCTGACGTCGGCGGGTTCACTCAGCACCGGAAATTACGGTCCCGGCGGACGACGGGCGCACGAGATCATGACGGCGGCGCATCTGACATCGGCCGAGCAGGCGCTGGGGCTCGTGCGCGGGCGGGACAATGTCGTCAATCTGCACGGTGCGAGTCTGGATTATGCCAATAGGTACTTCGGTGGTCCGCGAGGGTATAATGGGCCGTTCGCGGGGTCGGAAGCGCGGATCAAGGCGCTGCAGGAATTTTCGATGGGCAACTACCGGCTACCTGAGGCGAAGGGGCCACACGCAGCGGATCCCAATACCAATCCCATAAACCATGAGCTCATCCAGGCCAAGCAAGAACTGCTGAGCGCAGGAATCGATCGCAATGAGGCGAAACGTATCATGGATCATATTCAGGACAGACATGCCGACGAGTTGTCGGGATCGTTCGATCGAGTCATGGCGAATCCCGAGGATGCGCAGAATTGGCGGGAGTTGCGGAATTACATCGACAGGGCTCAGTCGACAGATCAATGGGTTTCCGGTACGGCGCGCACGGGCGTCAACTCCATGACACCTCCGGGCCCGGGTCCGGGCGGCTTCAGCCCGAACTGGCTTGCCGCACTGGCACCGGTCCGCGACCTGCTGAACTGATGATCACCGCGATGAGGTAGCCCGATGAAGCTGGGAAGAGTGGGGTGGCTCTCGTCGCTGCTCACGGTCCTGCCGAACTCCGGCGGCAGTGGGCGGAACCGCGCGATGGCCGTCGGCCGAATGCTGATCTTTCTGCTTGTGCCGCAATGGGTCTGGTTCGCCGCCGCGATCGTTTTCATCATCGGCGCGATCCTGGCCGTCGTGATCGTTGCGGCGGACAGTTCGACCTCGGCACAGGCGGCGGATCTGCGGTACCAGTGCGACAGCGCGGTCGGCCCGGACCCGTCGATCACCGAAACCGCCGTACCCGCCGCCGAGACGGCCGCCCCCACGGATACACCCACGGCGAATCCGTTCGCGGAACTGACCATCGCGCCGGACGACACCGGCGTCGACGACTGGGAACGCGCCTGCCTCACCCAGATGCGCACCGCGCCGTATCAAGCTCCGCCGTTGGGGGCGGCCGAAACCGGACCGGCGGTCGCATGCGCGCGTGAGCTGGCGCTGGGACAGCTAGGGAAGCGGTCGTCGGGGAATGATGCGGCGTGGTCGGCTGCCGTCATCTCGCAGGCTTCGTCGGCATCGGCATCCGGTCGGTGTGATGTGGCTGCGAACGCAACCGCCCCGGGCAGTGGTACCTCGGCCTCGGCGAGTCAGGTTGGCGCACAGGTAGATTCGTGTCCGCGGACGTCCACTGCCTCCTTGGATCCGGTGATGTTGCCGAGCACCCTCGTGGTCCAGGGTGTCTGCGGTCAGCGGGTCGCGCCGGCAGCGGTGTCGGCCGGGGACCTGGTCTACTGGAATTACCGGAACTTCGTCCCGACGTCGGTCGGAATCGCATTGGGGCCCAACGAGATCGTGGCCAGTGATCCCGCGACCGGCCAGATGGTCCGTCGGTCGATGCCGACCGGATCGGACGTTCGGGTGAAGCGAGTACTGAGGGGTCGATCGTGAGCAGTCCCGCAGGTGTGGAGCCGGGGGTGGACCCCGGTGACGGTACGAATCAGGCCGAATCGAGTCCCGGAACACCTTGGACGGCGCGTGATTCGCGGCCCGCCCAGCGATCACGGCCGGACGCCCAGGAGGCGCCGCGTGCGCCGGCGACGACTGCGGCCGGTCCCGGTGGGGCGCAGCCCAATTCTGTTGCTCCCACGGCGAACGACCCTGCGGCGCAACCGAATACCTCCGGGACAGCCACGCCCGGGACCACGGGGCCGGGGACGACCGCCCCGGCCGCTACCGCCCCAGGA
>NZ_BDCC01000061.1 GCF_001613305.1 Nocardia vaccinii NBRC 15922 | reverse complement strand
TTAGCTCCACAAAACACCCAGATCAGGACCGATATTACATCGGTCCTGACTTATTTTATTTGTCCCAGCCCCGCGGAAACCCCACGTTTTAAATTTCGTAGGTCGTTCGGTCCGGGTGTGGATACCGGCTGACGTAGGGCCTGGGGCCTGATCCTGGGATTTTGGTGGATTGGCAAGAGTGTTCAGGGCGCCTTCATACCATGCGTGCACGGCCAGCCAGATATACGGATCCGATCGCGCCGGATGGCCCGTCGTGGGGAGCCATGTGACCATTCACCGGCGAGTAACTGAGCGGTGCGGATGGACTCCGTGCCTGAGGCCAAAGTCGCCAGTCGGGCGGCATGGGCCGCTGCATGCGTCTGTATGACGAGGTAGCGCATCACGCTGTCGGTGGTTCGGAGGGGCGGGTTGACCTCAGTCCATCTTCGTGGCGCAGTTTCGAACTGGTCCATGTCAACCCTCGCGTTCGCCATGGGCACTAGGTCGTTATGGGCTTCTTTGTACGCCAAGTAGCTGACGGTGCCTGGTTCGTTCGGCTCAGGTACACCCGCCAATGACCAACTGAATGATCCTGAAGCGCAACGCAAAGTCGAGTCTCTCGCGTCGGTAAGAAGGCTATCCACACCGGACTCGCCGACGCGATCCTCGACTACGTCGCGGGTCCTTGGAAATGCGCGCTGACGACAATCAGCTCGCTCGGCTGGCTACGTTACCCGGCCGCAGGTCGGTGGCGGGCCGGCTGAAGGCGGGAGTGCTCGATCGCGGCAGGTAGTAGCCGTATCCGCAGCCCGCGCAGGCGCCCAGGCCCCTGCAGCAGCGACGGATCCTTGCTGTTGCGCGAGGCGAACCGTTTGTTCTCGGCCAGCCGCTGCGCGACCCGTTCGAAGGTTTCGTCGGTGACGATCGCCGGGACCGGGATCTCGGTCCACTCCGCGCGTCGTCAGCGATATCCGTCGTCCCGCACGGCGGTCTGGGACCGGATTGGGTTCGGGCGCCGCGCATCTCGGACCAGGCTTTCCACTGGCTGTGGATCGGCATCGCGGCCCTCGTGACCGTCGGACACTGACCAGGGCGTGAGTTCTGCGATCGTGGTGTTCCGTTGGCGGATCGGCTTACGGGAACACTGCAGCGCCAGCAGCGGCCGTTCGTACTTTGCACTTGATGACGGCTTCAGGAGTCGGGCCCGTGGCGGGGCGCGGTAGCGTGTGCCGGTGGATTGGAATGCCTTCGAGGCGGCATGGTGCGACAGCGGATGCCACAGCCTGGCTGACCTGGCCGCAGCACATCCGGGCGAGCGGTTGTACGCGGCAGCCTTTCACCTCTTCTACAGCGATGGCAGCCAGATCCTTCCGCCGGCTCTTGCGGCCAACACGGAGGCGGCGGTGCACCAGAACAACGGATATTCGACGCGGTTCGTCCCTCCGGAGTGGCGATGGGACGTTCTCGATGCCGCGGTCGACCCGATGCGGCTGTGGTATCAACGCCTCAGCGAGGAGTTCCTCACGGTCAGCACTGATGCCGCCCGGTACGCAGCGGGGGAAGCGCTCGAGGCGGCACACGACCGCGCCATGACAAGGGTCTGTAAGGCGATGACCGCGACCGCTCGCCGGGGCGGTATCCACGACTCGCTGCCGGCTAATTTCGTTGTCGTCATGCTCGAGGGACAGCGGGGTGAGGAGGAAGCCGGTCTGATCCGCGCAAGTGTCGACCCACGGGTGCTTGCGACCGTCCCCGAACTGGTCGAGCACTTGGGGGATTTCAAGGGGGCGTGACCTCCAGCCAACTCAACGGCTTCCATCTTCAGGAACCGGCGATGGGGAGACGACTATTCATGTTCAGCTTGATGGAGGCGACCACATACTGAATTGAGGGGTATACGCGCGGGAGGTGCAGGACACTTCGTGGGTGATCACAATGCAGCCCGTGCTGGAGATCTATGCGTTTGACGACTTTGCCCTCTGGCCAGTTGCCGAGGTCGAGACATACGGTTTCCTTGCGCTCAGCGGCGAGCTCACACCAACAGAAGTCGGGACCGCAGTGATGCGCATCGCCGGTTGCAACGACATCGATCCCGAGCCCGACGGGCGCCCGCCCCGGCCTGCTGACCCGCTGAGATCCTTCCTGCACGGCCTGCTCACCTTCGACACTCTCTTTGCGGCCGGCGGCCTGCGGGTCACCGACAGCGTCACAGGCATCGTGTTCTTGCCTGGCTGCTGCAACGGCCTGGAGGATTGGCGCGATTGGTATGAGGTTCTCGACGGAAGCGGCCAGGCATCTTTCGGTCACGATCCCGACCCGTGCGCCGAACGCCGTGGTGACATGGTCCGGCTGACCGTCGATGCCGAGCAGAGCGACAGCTCGGTGATCGAACTGTCCGCCGCGCATCTCCGACAGCTACTCGTCGGAGCCGAGCGGGACCTTGTCGACTTCCTTGCCCTGGCGGCCGATTGGGCCTCTCAACACTTGTCCGACCACGCTGCCCCAGTCACCGCCGCCCTAGCGCGCGCCCTGAACTTGCCTTCGCCGACCGAGAACCTCGACGCTCGGGCTGATGCCTCTTGACATGGCGCAGCGGAGCCTTCAGTTACCCACGATAATGAGCTGATATCTGATCACCGTAGTCGCGAGCGGCAATGGTTGACGAGCCTGCGTAAGGGAGATGTGTTCGTGCCGAAGCGCTATCCTGAGGAGTTCCGCCGTAAGGTGCTCGACCTCGTTGCCGCTGGTCGTCCGGTCGCGCAGGTCGCCCAGGATCTCGGTATCAGCGATCAGACGATCTACAACTGGCGTCTGGCTACATCGGTGGATCGCGACGGCGTCGATCGGCGAATCCTGACGGCGCCCCAGACGATTGAGATGTCGCATCGGTGGAATCTGACGTCAGGGTCGCGCTTGACATCCAGCTGGGGTGGTTCGATTCGCCCGCGCAGCGGCATTTCCGGACGTTCGGCCATCGCGTGTTGATTGTTCGTCTCCGGAAGGCGTGCCTGGCACGCAGCCGGTGTGGTCCCATGGTTGGGTCACATTCGCCTCGTTATGGGAGGGGGCGTCAGCGTACGACCGAGTAACGTACGCAGGCGAATTCGCCGTTATGGGCGACTTCCTTGGTCTTCAGTTCGAGACGGCGGGGGAGCAGGGGTGCGCCCGCGCCCAGCGTGACGGGGGCGATGGAGACGATGATTTCGTCCAGCAGGCCCTGATCGGCGAATTGGCCGACCAGCTCGCCGCCGCCCATCAGCCAGAGGTCTTTGCCGTCGGCGGCCGCGGCCATCTCCTTGTGTACGACCTCCACCGGCTTCGAGGTCGATCGGAAGTCGCGGCCGTCGTCGAAGGCCGGGAACTCGCGATGGGTGAACACCCAGGTCGGCATGTTGTAAGGCCAGGGCTCGGTGGAATTCTCATTGATCCATTGATAGGTGCTCGAGCCCATGGCGATCGCGCCTGCGCCAGCCGCGAACCGGTTCAATCCCAGCGGGCCGTCCCAGTCGACCTGCCGAGACAGCAGCCAATCCAGGTTGTGGTCGGGGGTCGCCAGGAAGCCGTCCAGGCTGGTAGCGGTGTGGTAGACGGTCTTGAAGGTCACGTCATCCTCTCTGGTGTAGCCATTCGATGGGATCGCCGTCGTCGATTTCGGTTCCGGCGATGGCTAACTCGGTTCGCAGCCAATGCCGTACGAGATACCTGCGGTGGGTGGAGTAGCTGAGGATGTGGGCGATCACGCTGCCGATGACGAAGCTCTGCGGCGGCTCGCACAGCGCGTCGATCAGGGTGTCGTCCCACCCGCCACGCCGGGTGAGATCGCGGATGGTATCCAGCCACCGAACCGCTACGCGCTCATGGCGTTTCACCAATTTCGGGAGAGCGTCGTCGGCGGCCGTCGGGATGTCCTCGCCGTCGATCGCGGCCAGCCACACCTCCTTCGACTCGATGAGATGGGCGAGCACGATGGCAATGGATTCCTCGGGCCCCCGGAAAGACTCCACCAGCAGGCCCGGAAATCGCACCCGCTGGTACTGCGATTCGTCGAGTTGCGCTGCCATACTGAGGAGTTCGCGGGTGTCGTCGATATCGTGATGGATCAGCAGGGTCGTGGGATCCAGCACGGCCTGTTCTTTCGGCGCACTCGTCACCCACAGCGACATGGGCGGGTGAAAGTGGATGCCATTGCTCGTGGGCAACCACCGTCGGCGCTCGTCCGCGGGAGTCAGGCTCGGCGGATGCCCGAAGGCAGCGCTGAACGCGCGGCTGAAACCCTCGACCGAGTCGTACCCGGCCGCGAACGCGACGTCGGTCACCGACTTACCCGTCGACAGCTCCCACGCCGCCCGCTCCAGCAGCACCCGCCGTTTCAGCGCCACCGGGGGCTCGCCGGTACCGCGCGAGAACTGCCGGGTGAAATGGAACGGCGAAACGAAGGCATCAGCCGCCATCGCACCGAGCGTGATGTTGTTCTCGTCCAGCACCGCGTCGAGCAGTTCGCGTAGTCGATCTCGTCCGGTCTTGGCCACACGACGAGTCTGCCAACGCGGCCCCGAAGCCCGCTTGACCGATCTTGCTCAGCCTCCGACTCCACCTCGGCGTACGGGTTCAGGCCGTACTCACACTGCAAAATGATGCGTTCCGCCAGCGACGGATCAGCAGGGCCAGTTGACCTTCGCCGGCCTCTCACTGGCCGGTTCGGTCAGCGCGGTCAGCGGCAATAGCGGATGTTCCAGGCGAGGCTCGCTATCACTGGCGCGATAGGGTTCTGCAGTGCGACACGCCATCATCGCATTGGTCTTGCCCGACCCCATCAGCGCGGAAGCGGCGGACCGCTGGGATCTGGTGCCGGTGCCGCTGCTATGCGATCTCACGCTGTTGTACGTGACCCACTACTACACCGCATATTGGCAAGCGCAACTAGGGATTTCGAGCTACCTCGAACTCCTTCCGAGGCGCCGGGACTGTTCCCGCGCGAAGGCGTCGTGACGACGATTGCGACCGAGCTGGCGACTCGGCCCGACTCGACATTCGCTGTGGTGCTCACAGACTATTTCGGCGGTATCGGCGAACAGTGGGCAGCGGTGTCGGTCGACGGTGGACCAGTGCGGTCGGTGAACGCCATCAACACGGCGCTGCGTGCGCTGGGCATCAGAGCCACGGCAGGATCGGATGAGTTCGACACGGTCGGCCTGGCGGCCCATCGGTCGACACCCGACTACCTCAACCGATACATCGATCTGTGCGACGAATTCGGTGCTTGACTCTGTACCGTCCGATTCTTGATGCGCGGCAAGCCTGTGCGCGTTGCCCGCCCTGGATCGGCACGGTTGGCCGGTTCGGACAACGCACCATGCGGCTACCGCGCGTTCGAGGTAACTCGTGGTGTGAGGTTGCGTTCGTTTGGTGATGGTTCGCGGGGTGTGGGCGCAGACTCGAGTCTGGCCCCACGGTTTCCCCGCGCTTTCGTCGTCGATGTGGTGTCGGCGTCGGGTGCCTTACCGGGGGTAGGGCTGTTCGCGGAGCCGAAAGACATCGTCGGTCGCATGGCCTTTTCCCTGCTCAGATGTCTGCTCGGGTGTCGCGCACCGTCTTTGGGAGCTGTGGGCTGGGTGGCTGCGCTGCAGTTGGTCGACTTGACGTTCTGACGAGCGGGTCATTGAGGGTCGAGTATTCGTTGTGGTGGTGCGTTCCGGGGTAGTCCGGTGAGGAGACCGTGTAATTCGGTCCTGACGGAAATTCCTCGCTGTGCGGGGCATTTCCGTTGTGGTCGAACGTAATTCGTTGCCCTGTAAACAGGCTGATGTGGCCACTTCCATTGTCGTCGCGGGGGCGATCGTTGGTGTCGCTGCCGAACATTGATGCCTCGCCGGACTGACGAGTCTCATGAACCTCTCTGTGGGGGTCAGGGGTTCGAGCCCCCTCAGCTCCACAAAATAGCAAAGCCGCAGGTCAATAGCCCTGCGGCTTTGTTACATATGAGTAGTTATCCGAACCATTTCCAGTTGGCGGCCAGTCCGGCCGTACCTGTTCACTACTCGCGCCGGCTGCAGCCCGACGGGTGAGCGCTCATGCCGATGAGCGTGCATCCGAGTGTCGACGCCGGTCTCGAATCGCAACGTCGGAATGCCGCCAGCGTGGAGAACCGGCCGCTGTGAGGATCGGAAGAATGACAGTCGATGTGATGACCACTCTGCGGGCCTTCTATGCGGCCGAGGCCGCGTGCCTCACCGAGGGCGCCGAGTTCGAGCGGATGGCCGCGCACTTGGCCCCGGACGTCGTCATGCACCAGGCGTCCAGCCTGCCCTACGGCGGCGAATGGCGTGGGCACGAGGGCTTCCGGAAGTTCATCGCCGCCATGGGCGAGAACTGGGACGGACTGTGGTTCGACGAGCAACAGTTCCTCAGCGACCACGATCGGGTCGTGGTCTGCAGTCGCGGCCGCCTGCGCGCACGACGCACCGGGCGAACGTTGAAAACTTCGCTGCTGCAATGGATCAGCTTTCGAGACGGCTTGATCACCGAGTTTCGCCCGTACTATCACGACACTTCTGCCGTGCTGGCCACACTGACCGAGTGATCGAATCCTAGGTCTGGTCCCGCGACGTCCGCGACGGAGAACTGATTCATCACTCCGACCGCGGATCGACCTACACCGCTATCAGGTTCGCGAATCGGCTGGCCGACAAAGAGATTGCGCAATCCATGGGCTCGGTCGGTGACAGCTACGACAGCGCATTGATGGAGAATTTCTTCTCCACCCTGAAGACCGAGCTGGTCTACCGGCACGCTATTACTCGACCGGCCGGTACATCCGTTCGCCTGGAGCGTGAAGCAGCGCGGCGGGGCGGGGTGCCCATACCAACGGGTACCACGCGTTGTTGGCGGCAGCCTGGGGGCAGCCGGGTCACCGGTCCGTTGGTTCGTCGGGCATTGCCAGGCGGTGGGGCGTTCCCAACGATAAGCTACTTCAAATACGTTACGACGGAACCGCACCAGTGCTGATGACGATCAACAGTCATGTCGATAGGCGCCGGATTCCGGAGCGGGGTACGTGCCCCGATACCGCTCGTCATCTGGAGGTTCGGCACATATGGGTTGGTTCAAGCGCAAGCCCCGATCCGACTCCGCCACGCCGCAGGACCCCCAACTACGTCGCGGTGGTGTCGTCGTCAGTAGCGAACATTCTCCTCGCCGCGTGGTGAGTGTGGAGAAAATACTGATAGTGCACTACGGCAACATCCCCGATCAGGACGAGTTGCAGCGCCTTCTCCAGGCTGTCGGCCTACGAGCTGGTTTCGACCCCACCGACGTACCCGCTGCCGCCGTCGAGGCGGTGGGTGGCCATCGTGCAACCGTCGTGAATGCGTACGCTGCAGCGCTCAGTCTCGAGAACCGTGGGCAGTTGCGGCGCAACGCATTGAAACGAACGGGCGCTTACATAATCGACGCGGGGGTGGAGCAACGGGTCGGAGCCGTGGTCTGGGACTCGGTCGCCTGGAACGAAACCAACGCCTGGGTCCGGGAACTCATCCCGATCCACCTGGAAAGAGCAGAACGCGAGGATCCCGAACTGGCACGGCAACGCAGCTGGATCATGCTGGAGGACGAACCTGCAATGGCGTTCGTCGCCCGTGCCCGTGACGGCGAAGGGCTGCGGTTCGACGACGTGTACATCGCGGTAAGCCAGGTAACCGAGACAGCCCCGCAGCGGATCCGGAAGTTGATGCCCGGCGGGTTCCTGGAGTGGTCATCCGGCGTTCTGAACGGCCTCGGTGCGCCGGTCGGGGAGCTGGACATCGCGCACTGGGTCGTGGCTACCGACCACAGTGGAAACAAAGTCCTCCATCTTGCCTACTTCGCGCGAGGCAGGCATGCCCTGTTACCGACCGACCTCATAGATCTCCCGTAGCAACAGTCATCAGGTAGTCGGATTGGTCGGCGGTTCCTGGTACGTAGGTGATCGCGAAGGACATCCATTCGACGGTGCCGTCGGCGCGTACCAGCAGGCGTTCGAGTCCGATCGTGCCGGATCGGGCGGGGACGAATTCCTCGAACACCAGGTGGTGGATCTTGTTGTTGTCGTCGCGGTGGCGAAATCGTAGACCGATCGTCCGCGCAGGACCTGGGCCGGGACACCGATCATGTCCGAATTGGGCGCGGATACGGGAAGACTCGTCACCGAACTTCGTGCCCTGACCGAGCCTGGCTCACTCGGTGTATGCGTGCGGCCGCGGTTTTGAACAGTGGCTGTTTGGAGGCGGGGTCGATCTCGGTGCGGGTGAGTTCGTTCGCGGCGCGGGTGCGTGCTGCCCCGGGGATGTCGGCGTCGGGCATGTCCCAGTAGCCGTAGTGGAACGGGATGAACACCACGCCGGGCCGGATGTCGGTGAGGCGGGCGCGGGCGCGCAGGGCTCCGCGGGCGGTGCTGACCTCGACCAAGTCGTTGTCGGCGATGCCCGCCGCTTCAGCGTCGGCCGGTGATATCTCTGCCCACACGTCCGGGGCGGCGGCCTGCAGTTGAGGGGTGCGGCCGGTCTTGGTGCGGGTGTGGAAGTGGTAGATCGTGCGGCCGGTGATCAACGCCAGCGGGAATTCGGGGGAGGGGGGCTCTGGTGAGGGCAGGTAGGGTGCGGTCTTGATCATCGCGCGCCCGCCCGGGTTGGTGTCGCGGTAGCGTTGCTGGTCCCACGGCTCGCCGGTGACCAGGTCCTTTCCGTAGCTTTCGCAGTCGTCGGGATGCGCGAAGAACACGCCGTTCGCGTACAGCCGACCTTCGCCGTCGCTGATGCTCGCGCTGGGGCCCGGCCATTGCACTCCGCCGCGGCGCAGCAGGTCGTAGGACAATCCGGTGTAGTCGCAAGGCCGACCGGCGCCGCATTGTTGCCATGCCGCGTAAGCCCCGCGTTCGTCGTCCCAGCTCGGCAACGGATTGCCGTCCCGGTCACGTAGGTCCATGCGGCGGGCGAAGTCGATGAATATCGACAGATCCGATCTGGCCTGGCCGGGCGGGTCGACGGCTTGTTCGGACAGGTGTACGGTGCGGTCGGCGTTGGTGAATGTTCCGGTCTTCTCGCCCCAGGCTGCGGCGGGGAGAACGATATCGGCCAATGCCGCTGTCTCGGTGAGGAAAATGTCCTGCACGACCAGAAAGAGGTTGGGGCCGCTGAGGATTCGTCGGATGCGCGCCAATTCCGGCAGTGACACCGCTGGATTGGTGGCCGAGACCCACAGCATCCCGAGGTCACCGGTTTCCGCCAGTCGAATGATCTGCATGGCGTGTGTGGGTGGCTTTCCATGTGCGAGGAATGCGGGTTCGACGTTCCACAGCCGGGCGAGTTGTTCGATGTGGGTGGGGTTGGCCCAGTTGCGGAATCCGGGCAGATCGCCGTCGGCTCCGCATTCGCGAGTGTTCTGCGCGGTCGGCTGTCCATTCATCTGCAACACACCGCAGCCCGGTTTGCCGAGCATGCCCCGCACGAGGTGAATGTTGTTGACCTGCACCGCGGCGGCGGTGGCTTGGTGGGACTGGTAGAACCCTTGCAACACGGTCGATACCAACCGTCGTGTGGTGCCCAGCAGGCGTGCGGCGCGGTGGATGTCGGCGACCTCGATGTCGCAGATCTGTGCGGCTCGTTCGGCGGGCCATTCGGCGACGGTGGCGGCGAGGTCGTCGAATCCGACAGTGTGCGCGGCAATGTAGTCGCGATCGATCCAGCCGTGCTCGAGCAGTTCGTGCAGCAGCGCGTTCATCAATGCCATGTTCGTGCCCGGGCGCGGCGCCAAGTGCACTGTCGCGCGTTCGGCGACAGCAGTGCGCCGCGGGTCGATGCACAGCAGCGCGGGCGGGTGCGGGCCCGCGAGGCGGTCCAGGATCCGGGCCCACAGCACACTCTGGGTTGCGGCGACGTTGTGTCCGTAGAGGGCGATGACGTCGGCATCGTCGAAGTCGTCGTACGACCCGGGTTGTCCGTCGCAGCCGAACGATTCCTTCAGGCTTTCCGCGGCGGTGGCCGTGCACAGGCGGGTGTTGCCGTCGATGTGGTTGGTGCCGATGCCGCCCCGCGCGAGCGCGGCGAGGGTGTAGTACTCCTCGAGGAACAGTTGTCCGCTGGTGTAGAAGCCGATCGACTCGGGTCCGTGCGTGTCGAGTAATTCCTTGGTGCGCTGCACGATTCGTCTCATGGCGGTGTTCCAGTCGCAGGGCACCAGTTGCCCGTCGACGCGGTGCAGCGGGGTGGTGAGCCGGTCCGGCGATGCGGTGGCCTGCCACCCGAACAGGTCTTTGGGGTCGAGGCGGCCGCGGTTGATCCGGTCGCGGGCGCGTCCGCGGACGCCGACGATGCGGCCCTGTTTCACCGCGATGTCGAACGCGTCGCCGTTGGAGTGCAGGACCGAGGCCGAGGGCACCCACCGTTCCACTTCGTGTGGTGTGATGCCTTGTGCCAGTTGCATATCGACGCGGGCAGGCCATACGTCTCCGCGTCCGTAGGGGGTGCGCGGGCCCCACGGATCGGTGATCCGGGACCGATCGGACTCGGTGATCATCGACGGTTTCATCGGCGCGACCTCCAGGCGTAGGGCGGGTACGCGGCGGTGCGCAGCAGCCGTGCCGGGTGAGCGGCGTTGCGTGCGAGCGCCTGGGTGGTGGACCGGACGGCGTCGGGCGTCTTGTCCAGGTCCTGGTAGTCCGTGGACCCCATGGCCTCTCCGGTCCAGCCCTGATCATCGGACTCGCCGCCTTCGGCATCGAGCCGTTCGAGCGTTCGCTCCGAGAGTGCTGCCAGCACCTGCTCTGCCGGCAATTGGCTGCTCGACGGGGTCGGCGACCGCTTCAGCGTGCACACCGGCGCGAGCGCCTTCACGGGCGCGGAATCAGTTGTGGTGCCGGGATTCTGGGGCATAGGGGATTCCTTCCGGGTCACCGGATTTTGGATCACAGGATCGGCCGGCCGCCGGTGACCGCCACCCGGGCACCGGAGATGTAGCTGCCGTCGTCCGCGGCCAAAAGGACATAGGTGGGGGCGAGTTCGGCGGGCTGACCGGCTCGGCCCAGCGGGGTGTCCGCACCGAAGTGCGCGACCTTCTCCGGCGGCATAGTCGAGGGGATCAGCGGCGTCCAGATCGGCCCCGGCGCGACGCTGTTCACTCGAATTCCCTTGGGCCCCAGCATCTGTGCCAGGCTCGCGGACAGATTCGCGATCGCGGCCTTGGTCGCCGCGTACGGTGCCAGCGTCGGTGAGGGCATATCGGAGTTGACCGAGGAACTGCCGATGATCGACGATCCTGGCGGCATATGTGGCACCGCGCCCTCACGGGCGAAAGCGATCGCCACCGCCCGCCCGATACCACTGTCAGCACCGGTGATCACCGCGGCCTTACCGGCTAGCTTGCCGCTGCCACGGTAACTGTCCTCCCCGCAATCCGGGCGCGGATTCATCCGAGCCTGCACACCGGGCACGCGCTGCTGCTGTTCGGGAAAACCCATCTGTTCGCGCTCCTGTCCACGAGAGGCCGCCACGTCGAACGGCTGATTCACGACCCGAACTACCCAGCGCGACAGCTACCAATCAGGCACCCGCCGATCACCGCTGGAACACCTGTCTCGGGCCCGGCCCGGTGGGGGTGCTGATTGATGATCGATGTGAGCGATGAGACCGATGCCGAGGGCGTGGAGCCTTTTGGCGGAGTCGCGTCCCTGGTCACCACCTCGGTTTCCCGGGATTGTTGTTGTCGCGCATGGGTCGGTGCCGGTGCTCGAGGGTGTCCGGATCGCCGGCGCGGTCGACCGCACCCTCGAACGTCATCACCTCTCGTGCATTGCGCGCCGCGACGCTCGGTGCAGCTTCGAACCCCGCTTGCGGCGGTTCATATTTTGCGGGCGACTCCCGCGTAGAACTGGACCTGGTTGTCCATTCTGTCGGGCGGTGTGATGGCGGGGCGCCATTTGTGGGGGGTGGTGAGGGCGGGTTCTACCCATTCCAGGCCGGTGAAGAAGCGGGCGAATTCTGCTCGGGTGCGGATCTGGCCGGGCATTCCCGATTCGTGGTAGATGCGTTCGACCTCTGCCATTTCCGGGCCGAAATCGGGTGTGGCGTGGGTCATTGCCAGGTATGAGCCGGGGGCGAGGGCCGAGAGGAGATGGTCGACGATCTCGTATGGGGAATGTTCGTCCTCGACGAAATGCATCACGGCGATCAGCGACAGTGCGGTGGGTTGGGTCGGGTCGAGAGTCTCGAGCAGTTCGGGTGCGGTCAGGATCGAATCCGGCTCTCGGACGTCGGCGTGGACGTAGGTGGTGCGGCACTGGGCGGTGCTCGTCATCAGCGCGCGGGCATGGGCGAGGACCAGCGGGTCGTTGTCCACGTAGACCACGCGCGAGGCGGGATCGACCTTCTGCACGGCCTGATGCAGATTCGGTTCGGTGGGAATGCCCGTCCCGATATCAAGGAACTGCCGAATGCCCCGGCCTGCGCAGAATTCCGCGGCCCGCAGCATGAAGCTGCGATTCTGTCGCGCGGTCACCCGCACATGCGGATGCACCTGTTCGGAACGGGCGCCGGCGCGCCGGTCCGCCGCGTAGTTGTCGTGGCCCCCGAGCCAGTAGTCGTAGACCCGCGCGGGATGCGCGAGCTGAGGATTGAGATCCGCAGACTCCACAGTTGGCAACTGTAGCTCGAAAGTCCTTCGTGCACAGCGGAATTTCTGACACGTCGCCATTTCACCAGGGGAAGATCTCGATACGCAGTTCGCGACGGACTTCGCATCAACGTTGTGTCGCAACGGTATTCGGATACATTCTGGGCACATCGCCGTTCGGCCGAGCTGATCGGAATGTTCCGTCTTCCTGCCGAACAAATACCGGCGGTGGTTTGCTTCGCTCCGGTATGGGAATACGAAACGTATCCTCGCCCGCCATCGATGTCGGAAATGGCGAGCCGCGCAGCGCAAAGGTGCCCCGGGCTGTCGGCGGTTCGACCTTCGGCAGATCGAATCCCTCTGGCTCGGGGCACCTTTCGCGGTCACTGTGCGCGCGCCGAAACAACCCGCACGGGGTGTGGATGGTGGCGACGTCAGGCCGCTGCCGAATCCTCCCAGCCGGTGAACTTCCGGTACGCGTCGATGTAGTTCTCCGAGAAGATGGGGGCGAAGGACAGGTCGGGCAGGTCGAACGCATCAATCATGGTGGCGAGGTGGTCCAGTAGTACGGTGCGATGCGTACGGAGTTCCTCCGCGACCCGAGGCATGTGCTCATGATCGATGAACCACGCCGCGTTCGCGTGAATACATTCCAGTGCGTACGCGGCCGCCGCGGACTCCGCCAGGCCACGAGCAGTCGGGTCCGCACCGGCGACGGCCTCGAGATACAGGGCCGTTGCGGCGAGTCGTTGACTTGTCGCGGTAGCCATTTCGACGGCGGCCGATTCAGGGCCGATCGCGCTGCTGGCCGCATCGTACGAGTCGTTCCGCAGGTTTACCGCGATCCGGTGTTCGCGGTGGATCAACATCGCGATGTACCACGGCAGGTCCTCGGGTGTATCCGGAAGTATCAGATGCTCGATGGTCGGGTGCGTTCCGGCCTTGACCTGAAGTATCCGGTTCTCTCCCTCAGCGGTGATGATCGCCTTGACGTTGCCGATCCAGTCGGCGATCAGGTTGCTGCGCAAAGCCCCCTGGGCGCCGGCCCGTTGTTCACAACTGGTCAGTACCTGTAACGCGGTATAGCTGAGCAGGGGTTTGGCGAGCATAGACCACAGCGCGTGGTTGTGTCCTTCTGTATCGGGGGCGGCGCGAAGGTCGCGGATCCGGCGGCCCAGCACGCTTGTCGCATACACAGCGGCCAATGCGGAGACCTGGTCCAGCTGGATGTTGTCACGGTCGGCCATCACCACCCCGTCACCAGGGCGGCGTTGCAGCGAGTAGTTCACTAATCCGGCCAGACCCGCGCGCGCGGACGCGATCGCCGCGTTGGCCAGATCCAGCCGTCCATCGCCGAGGACACTGATCGCACGGTGAAACCGTTGGCGCAGTGGCACTTCGCATTCGAATCGTCCGTCCGGAGTCATTCGTGCCCAGTCGCCGCCGAGCAGCCCGTCGCGTGGCACCCACAATCGTGTCAAGCGGTAGATGCCGTGGTCCATGGGCGCGGAGGACTTGTCCGGGAGAGCTGCGGTATCGACGCCCCTGGCCAGCCCCGCCGATGCACGCAGCTTGCGCAAAGCCCCGGATTTGGGTGCAACCCCCTTCAACAGTTTCACCAGCGCACGTCTGCCGAGACTCGGCCGGGTTCGCAATCGCACCAGGAATGGCAGGACGCCCTGATCGGCTCCGTCGATGAGCAGACGCGCGGTGACAACCGCGGTCTTGGGGACCATCGACGCTGCGTTCGGCATGAACTTCCATGCCGAGGCGGTCGGGGTGGAGAGCCAGAAACCGCCGGTCGCGGGGTCCCACTCCGCGATAGTTTGATGGTCGGCTCCATTGGTACCGCCGAGTTCGGTCAAGCACAGCAGGCCGATCGTCTTGCCAGTGTCCAATTCGGTCAGGCAGTCCTGCTGATACCGAGATCCGTTGCCCAATCGATTGATCGCGCTGGTGGACAGGGAGAAGTTTCCGGTCAGGATGAGCAGCAGACGGGGTGCGGCGACCTGCGCGTTGTCACAGAGTGCCCCGCGCAATTGGTGGTCGGCGGCGATTTCCCTGGTGGTACGGCCGAGCCGGGATATCGCCCTCGGCAGCAGTTCGGGTGCGAGGAGAGCCTCGTCGGAGTGCGTGAGATCGTAGCGGGGAATATCGCCGAGTTCGGCGAGGATATTTTTCACCCTGTGATGAAGCGGCCATTGTTCGCCGAAGATCATATATCGTAGCGCAGCCACTGTCGGTGGCGTGTCGGAGCCGAGACGCGGCTCATGATCGGGAGAGGGTTCATCCGCCGGACTGGCAGGACGTGATATATCTGTAGTTGTCATAAAGTACCCACTCTGGTAAATGGCGATACTCCGAGCCCCGGCCAGTGAGTTATGACACGGCACTTCCTCCGGCGCGAAGTGTCCAACAACCGGGCCCGCATTTCGTGCGAATCCGGTATTCCTGAGATCAAATATTCATCGTCATCTCATGCATTCTCCCGGGTTGTCAAGAGCAGTCTCACTTCTCAACTGGTGTATTGAGAAGCGGTGGGGCGGCTCGTCGGCGTCTGCGGAGGAGTTCTCGGGAATACGACCGGCAATGCTACGAGGCCACGCGCGAATGGACCCGGTCGCCAGACCAGCGATTCGGCCGGCACTGCCAGTTGTATGTCGGGCAGGATATCGAAAAGCCAATCGACGAGCCCCTGCACGATCTGGAGGGATATGTTCTTGGCATCATTGGGGCATTCGTGCGGACCGAATCCGAAACCGGCGTGCCAGCCATCGCTGTGGTAGTCGCCGTTGTTGATCGACGGATCGCTGCTGCACGCGACCAGGCTGACGATCACCGGCTCGTTCGCGGGCAGCCACACGCCATCGATCGCGATGGGTTGACGCGGATAGGTGAGCTGGTAATTGGCGAGCGGCGGGTCGGTGGCGAGTACCTGGTTCAGTGCTGTCTTGGTCAGCGGGCGTTCGTCGATGGGTGTGGTCAGCAGCAGTTTCAGCGTGGTAGCCGCGAGGTCGGCGGGGATCTGAGTGCCAGCCGACAGGCAAGTCACCAGCTGCTGCACGATCTCCATATCGGACAGGCCGCTCTCGTGTGCGATCAGGCGAGAGGTGATGTCGTTGCCGAGATCGGCTCGCCGCAGCGAGATCAGGTCGAGCAGCGCCGATTCCAATTGCACATTTGTCTCGACGGTATCCTGGCCTTCGAAGAGATCTGCGCTGGCCTTGGCAATTCGCGCCATGATTTCCGGTGGCGAGCCGACCATGTGGTTCAGCATTTTGAATGTCAGCGGGGCGACGTAGTGCTGGATCAGGTCGAGCGGCTGCTCCCATGAGGCGCCGTCAGCGCAGAACGAGTTGATGAGTTCGTGGGCCTCGACCTCCAAGCGGTCGAGCATATCGAATTGATTGACCCGCGACAGTGCGTACTGGGTCGCCTCGCGGTATCGTTTGTGTTCCGGGCTGTCGCCATTGCTGCGTAGCGCATTCGACCGCCACTCCACCATCGGCAGAAAGTCCAGCCGTCGATCGGTAGGGAGTTTCAACTGCCACGGACGCGGATCGGCCGCGAAATGCGCGGGGTCGTGTAGGATTCGCCTTGCCGTCTCGTATTTGATCACCAGCGTCGCTGGAATGCCCTCGTCTATCCAGACGGGTATCAGCGGTAGGTCGCCATAGTATTCACGCATGAACCGGTAGTAGCCGTGCGGATTCTGCGCGAATTCTTGGGTGTGCATCGGAACGCGTTCTTCGACAGCGCCAATATCTACCGCCGAGGACGTATCCGGCCGCTGAAATTTGGTAGGCTGTGCGGAATTCACGGTGAAGATGCTCCTTGTATGACCTGACAATGGACGGCGATGGGAACTCCGGTGCGATGCGGGCGAAACACCCCGGACCGGTCGGTTCGATTCGTTGCGGAGTCATGTGCACGCGGTCAGCCCCGGCCGATCTGCGCGACATATCCTGCAACTCCCCTGTTCGACCAACCTTTCGCACGCGAAAGTCGTTCGGCCGCAACGTATCTGGATGCGATCAAACGATCCCATCATAGCCGTCGGCAACACTGCCCGCAGCACGAGTGGGTGGCAACTTCGTGGGGACTGCGAGTGGTGGTTGCCTCCTGCTGATTTCCTGTCCGGCGGTGGATCGTCACCGTTGGGCTACCGGGGTATGCGCTGCCGAGCTTCGGCGCACCGTGGATCACCGCATATTTGCGCAGACGATGCGGGCGATCGGTGGCGCAAGCCTGGACGATCACATGTCGGAAAGCTCGATGCATCACTCACCTTCGCGTGCGCTCCGTGCCCTACCCGGCCGTCGGGTTCGGAGCGGCGAATGTGCGTCCCCCTCGGCTCTCCGGCAATCGCATGGTCACCGGGGTGAGCTCTCGGAACCGCGGTTGCTCGATATGTTCCCGCAGACGGGGCGAGTGGTCTTTTCCGCTCGCCGGTCCGACAACGCACAGGTGATGGCGTGCCGATGTGTCGATCTCGCAGGTGTGCGGCATTGCTGTTGCCGCAGAGTAGCTTTCGATCGATCGAGTCACGAATTGTATTGTGCCACAAATTTTCTTACGACTCACGGCGAACAGTCACATGCGTTCGCCATCGTGCGAATCACCTCGGCCGCCGTCGTTCGCGCGCAGGTCACCGCATGTGCTCGGGCGATTTGCCGGATTCCACCGGACCGGGTATCGGGTGAGCGTGGTTGCGGCGGAGCCGGTTTCCGTGGCGAGCGTTGCCTCGTCGGCCGTCGTCCGGCGGCGGTTCGTCGACGAGTCGCGATTCGACCGATGTCGATCTGCTACCGATCTCCGTCGTAGTGCTCGTGGGGCATATCGAAAGCGGCTGGAATTGCGCTCTGAACCGAGGCGGAAAGTGTGACGACGAACTCGTCGGCCATTCGTGGCGAGCCGGATGTGAATTCCTCGGGCTCCGTGGGCATCTGCTCAGCGGGGGTCCCCGAGATCGTCCGGTGATCTGCGCAGGCCGTTGAGGACGACGTCCAGCAGGCCGTCGAGATGGTCGGGTTCGACCGGCCGGCGGGAGAGGGTGAGGAAGATCAGCGCGCCGATCAGTGCGTCGGCGGCGGCGAGGTGATTCGCATCGGGGCGCAGCTCGGCGTCCGAGGCGAGGCGCTCGCACAGATGTTCCCGCAGCGGTCCGGTGAAATGGGTGTACAGACGAGTCGCGGCGGTGTCGTCCACCGCCGCCGCGCCGGTCAGGGCTCGGGAGAGGGTGTGGCCGACAGGAGAGGCGATCTGCTCGCGGAATGCCAGAAGCCAATCACGCAGCGCCTCGGCGATATCGGACCCGCTGGGCTCGGGCAGGGGCGGGGTCGGGATGAAGCCGTCCAGCACCGCGTCGACCACGACCGCTGCCTTCGACGACCACCAGCGGTAGATCGTCTGTTTGCCGACGCCGGCGCGCCGGGCGATGCCGTCCAGCGACAACCGGTCGTAGCTTTCGGATCGCAGGATGTCGCGGGTCGCCTCGAGAATTGCCCGGCGAGACGCCTCGTTGCGCTTGGGGCCGCGGCGGGGCTGAGTCATGGCCGTCAGCGTACGAGGCGTGTAGTCTGCGCTGAAAGCGAGACGATTCGTATTGTATTTGTTCGAGGAGTGGCATGAGCGAGGTTCTGGCAGTGATCGGGGCCGGCGGTATGGGTGAGGCCATCGCGCGTCGTCTGGGATCGGGGCGGCAGGTGCTGCTGGCCGATGTCGACGCGGCACTTCTCGACCGGGTCGCCGCCACGCTGGACGGCGACGGGTATCAGGTTCGGACCCGGACAGTCGATGTGTCCCAGCGTGATTCGGTCGCATCGTTGGCGGAGCACGCCGCCGGACTCGGCTCGGTGACCGCGCTGGCGCATACGGCCGGGCTGTCTCCGGCGCAGGCGTCGACCGCGGCCATTCTGGCGGTGGACCTGGTCGGTGTGGCGTTGGTGCTCGAGGAGTTCGGGAAGGTCGTCGCGCCGGGCGGGGCGGGAGTGGTGATCGCGAGTATGGCCGGGACATTCTCGGCCGGGCAGTTGCCCGCCGAAGTCGAGGCCGCGTTCGCGACGACTCCCGCGGAGGAACTGCTCGACCTGCCGTTCCTCGCCGGTCCGGGCATGTCGCAACCGGGCATCGCCTACAGCGTCGCGAAACGTGGGAATCAGGTGCGGGTACAGGCCGCGAGCCTGGCCTGGGGGCGGCGAGGGGCGCGGGTCAACAGCATCAGCCCCGGTGTCATCAGCACCGTGATGGGACGTCAGGAGCTCGCGGGTGAATCCGGCGCCGGGATGCGCGCGATGGTCGAGGCGTCGGGAACCGGGCGGTTGGGCACCGCCGGGGATATCGCGGCAGCCGCGGCGTTCCTGCTCGGTCCCGACGCCTCCTTCATCACCGGAATCGACCTCCTCGTCGACGGCGGTGTCGTGGCCGCTACCCGCCACGGTGGCTCGTGATTTGCCGAATCCGTTGTCCGCGTTGCTGAGTCCGTCTCGGTGACAGCGGATCACCTGGTCATCCGGATCGAGTGATCGAATGCGGCGCGGTATGTCGGAATGCTCAACACCTGCCGGCCGGCGAGCGGGAAGTCGACGTGCGGTCTCCCGGTCAGTACTGGGTGGAGCCGAGGTCGACCGCGATCTGCGCGCCGGTGATCAGGCGTGCATCATCGCTGATGAGCCAGGATACCGTCGCGGCGATATCCTCCGGTTCGGCGAAACCCTCCGGCAGGAAAGCTGAATTCATCTGCGTCAGTCGCGGATTCGTCGCGAATACCCGGCGCAGCCCGTTCACCATATCGCCGCCGCCCATCGGTGTGTTGACCGCGCCGGGATGCACGCTGTTGACGCGGACGGAGTGCTTGCCGAATTCGGCGGCCAAAGCGCGCGCCATACCGGTCACCGCATGTTTGCTGGTCGTGTAGTGAACCATGAAGGGCTGCGGCTTGATTCCGGCCGCGGAGCTGATCAGCACGATCGACCCGCCGCGACCGCCGTCGATGATCTGCTGCGCGCCCGCGACGACCGTATTCCACGTGCCGGTGACGTTGATGTCCATGACATCTCGGAAGGACTCCGGGGTGATCTCGTCCCAGGTCTGGGGAATGCAGATGCCCGCATTGGCCACGATGGCGTCGAGCCGGCCGAAGGTTTCCACGCCCTCGTTCACCGCCTTGCGCAGACCGTCCAGATCGCGCGTGTCGGTCTGCGCGGTGACGATGCGTCGGCCGGTCTGTTCGACCAGGCGGGCGGTTTCGGCGAGGTCGTCCGGGGTGGCGGACTCGTACTGCACCCGCGGTGGGAGGGGGCCGGCCAGGTCGACGGCGATGATGTCGGCTCCCTCACTCGCCAGTCGCACCGCGTGCGCACGTCCCTGTCCTCGTGCGGCTCCGGTGATGAAAGCCACCTTACCGTTCAGTCGGCCGGTCACATGTCCTCCTGCCGTTCTCGGATCGCGACCCGAATCGGACCCGCGTGGACCGGACCGCGACCGCGGAATTGCGGATCGGATGGTCCGGACCGGAATGTGGACGGCTATATCGTAAGCGCGACGGTAACGTTCGACAGGTCATCCGGGAGTTCTGGTTGCCCGGGTGAAATCAGTTGGCAGGCTTGCCGAACCAGCGGGAGAGGTGGTCGTTCAGGTCCCGCGGGCGCTCTGCACACCGAAATCGGCTCCGGCGATGGCACGTGGCTAACGTCCGGCGAGTTCGGCGACGACCGGTGCGAACCTGTCGGCGCAGTCGGCGCCGAAGATGAAATAGGAGAAGCCGATCTCCTCCCGTCGCCGCTGGATTTCCTCGGCGGCGGCCGCCGGGTCGTCCGCAAGCGTGGCCAGCGAGTCGACCGCCCGAAGCGCGGCGGGGTCGGTGTCGGGCGGCGCCATGAAGGGGGCGACAGTGTCACCTACGACCGGCACGCCGAGCGCGAGTTCGACGGCGTCGGCGACGCCGCGGAAGTCCAGCGCCAGCCGCGTGACCTCGGCCCGAGGCTCATTCGGCAACTGCGCGAAGGTGACCGTGTCCGCGACCTCGGCCGCCAGCGCCCGGGCTTTCGGGCCGCGCACGGCCATCGCCACCGGCGTGTGACGGTCGGGGCCGTCGAGAACTCTCAGCCTCTCGACGGTCTCACGCACCTGTGCCAGCCGCTCGTTCGGCGGGGCGGCGGGCAGTCCCTTATCGCGCAATTCGTCCTCGATTCCCGGCCTGCCGGTGCCGATGCCCATCTCGAAGCGACCATCGGTGAGCTGCGACAGCGAGTGCGCTTCCCATGCCGTCAACCAGGCGGGGCGAAACGGGGAGGCATAAACCCAGGTGCCCACGCGCAGATCGGTCACGGCCGCGGCGGTGGCCAGCGCCGGACCGGGCGCCGGTTGCAGCTGCGGGAAGTCGGGCATCAGCAGCGTCGAGTAACCGCTGTCGGCGATGCGGCGCACGCGGTCCAGCCACGTGGGCAGGTCGGTTCTGATCGGTGCGACGACCCCGAATCTGAACGATCTCGTCATGCCTGAATTCCTCTCTGGCCGGCGCGACCTGTCACCCCACCGGGGGAGGCCCATGATCATCGCCATCGGTACATCCAGCGATACCGACGACGGACCCACCCGAAATTCATCGGTGCCCGTCAGCGAGACCGAGGCCGGTCAGCTCTGACCCATCGAGCGATCGGACGATCACGGTGTTATCCACCGCAGACGGGACAGCCCGTGGTGGACGTCAGTCCGTCGTTGCCGCCGCAGTCAGTCCCGCGACGATGCGACGTTGCCCGATCAATACCAGAACCACGAGCGGCACGGTCGTGACAACAGATGCGGCGGCGATATCGCCCCACGGAATCGCGTAGATGCCAGTGAAGTTCGCGATCGCGACGGGCACCGTCTGCCGGTCCGGATCGGAGTTCAGCGACAGGGCCAGCAGGAGTTCGTTCCAGGAGGCGATGAATCCGAGCAAGGCGGCGGGCACGATGCCGGGCAACGCGAGCGGGACGATCACCGACCACAGGGTGCGGATCGGGCCCGCGCCGTCGAGCCGCGCGGCCTCGTGAATTTCGCGGGTGATGCCACGCAAGTGGCTCGACAGCACGACGAAAGTCAGCGGCAGCGACAGGCCCGCGTAGACGATGCCCAATCCGAGATAGGAATTGAGCAGGTGCAGTCGCAGCAATTCCTGGTATGCCGGGGTCACGATCGCGACCTGCGGCAACATCGACACCGCGAGCACCAGCGCGACTATCCACCCGCGGCCGCGCAACCACAGCAGAGACACCGCGTACGCCGCTGCGGTCGCCAGTACCACCGCGACCACGGTGGCGAAGGCGTCGACGATCGCGCTGTTGCACACGTACTGGGTGAAGTCCTTGGCGCCGAATACATTTCGGTAGTGCTGCAACGTGGCGCCGGGAAATGGCAGCCAGTGTGGGGTGAACTCGGCGAGATAGCGATCGGGTTCGAGCGAGGTGATCACCTGCCAGGCGAACGGGGCCAGCGACCACAGGACGATCACACCCACCAGCACGACCAATCCGGTTCGGCGGCCGAGAGCGATAGCCGCGCGCCTCATGACCGCCCGTCCCGCCGGACACTCAGAATGACGAAAATGCCGAAGGCGCAGCCGATCCCGATCTCCGCGACGAACGTCGCGGTGGCGACGGCCGAACCGCTGCCGAGGTCGAGACCGGCGAAGAGCAGGTTGTAGGAATAGGTCGACAGCGTCTCGGTGCTGCTGGCTGGTCCGCCGCCCGTTACCGCGTAGGGCAGATCGAATACCCGCACCGCGTCCAGCATCCGCAGCAGCGCCGCTACCAGCAGGCTCGGCAACAACAACGGCAGCACGACGCACCGAAAGCGACCCCACGCCGAAATCCCGTCCAGCCGCGCGACTTCAGTCAGATGCGGCGGGATCGTCTGCAGCCCCGCCAGCAGCAACAGGGCCATGAATGGGGTCGTCTTCCAGATATCGGCGATCATCAGGGTCCGCAGGGCCCAGGTAGTGGAGCCCAGGAATTCCACGGGCCGGGTGGCCAGGTGTGATCGAACCAGCAGGTAATTGATCGCACCGCCCTGATCGAAGAGCCAATTGAACATTCGCCCGGTGACGACCGAGGGTATGGCCCACGGCACCAGTACCATCGCTCGCGCCGCACCACGCCCGGGAAATCGGGCGTTGAGCGTCAGCGCGATACCGAGGCCGGCCAGTGTCTCGACACACGTTGTCACGGTGGCGAATTCGATTGTCTGCCACCAGGACTGCCAAAAGAGGCGATCATGCCACAGCTTGTGGTAGTTGGCCGCTCCGACGAAGTGGTCGGTATTCGACGTCAAAGCGCTATCGCGAAACGACATCCACACGGTGCGGAGAACCGGAAAGAGAGATACGACGAGCACCGTGGCGAGCATCGGAATCACCAGGGCGAACGAACGGAACCAGGATGGCAGCCTTTTCGGAACAACTTGGTATCCGATAATTTTCATCCGATGATCGCCGCTATTCGATCTCGTGCCGCTCGTAGACCGGGCGCGACGTCGCCGCTGGCGAGTGCGGCGGAGACTCCCGCCTGCACCGCCAGGCTGATCTGGGCGTATTTCGGCATCCGAGGCCGGGGCGCACCGGTCATGAAGACTTCGCGCAGCGACACCATGAACGGATTCGCCCGAGCGAGGTCCGGCTCGGCGTAGACCGCGGGTCGGCTGGGTGCGAGGCCGAGTTGCGTCGCACACGTCAATTGCGTTGCCGGGCTGGACATCCAGGTCAGAAAGTCCAGTGCCGCGCTCTTCTTGCTGCTCGCGGCGTTCATGCCGAGCTGGTACCCGCCCAGGCACGCCGTGCTCGATCCGCCGGGGAACGACGGCAGCTTCGTGGCCGCCACCTTCCCGACGACCGCGGATGCGGACGGGTTCTGCACGTCGTTCCAGACGAAGGACCAGTTCCGCAGGAATGCGGTTCGACCGCCGAGGAACGGCAGTTCGCTGGGGACCTCATCCCAGGACAGCACGTCTCGTGAGGTGATCTTGCGGGTAGCGAAGGTATCCACCATGAACTGCACGGCCGTGACCGCGGCGGGATCGTCGATGGTGACTGTCCGGCCATCCGTCCCGAGGATCGAACCGCCGTTGGAACCGATGAACTCCACCAGGTTGCACACCAGCACTTCTTGCTGGCGGCCCTGCCAGTTGAATCCGTTGGTGACTGCCCCGGAGTCCATCAGTCGCCGTGCGGCGGTGGCGAGTTCATCCCAATGCGCCGGGACCGCGAGACCGGCGGCCTCCAGCAGATCCTTGCGGTAATACAACATGCCCGCGTCGAGAAACCAAGGCAGTGCGTGTAGTTCGTTCCGATACGTACACGCGTCGATCGCGCCCGAGAAGTACTGCGCACGTGTGGCGGGAGGGATGGCGTCATCGAGCCGCGCCGACCAGCCGGCGGCGGCGAATTCGGCGATCCACACGATATCCGCGGTGTAGACATCGATATCGCCGTCGCGTTGGGACAGCGAACGCACCAACTGCTGATGTACCTGCGTGCTCTGGTTCGGCGTGGGCAGCTCGCGCAGTTTCACGAACACCCGGGACTGCGCGGCGTTGTATTCGTCGACGATCGCACCGATCGTCTTCTGGGCGAAGAACTTCGCACACGCGAACGTGATCTCGGTTCGTCCGCCCGGTGTTGCCCCGGCGCCGCAGCCCGCCAGCGTGGGGACGGCCGCGGCGGCCATGGCGGCCGCGGTCTTGCCGAATATACGCCTGGACATCTGCGAAGTACCGGCACCGTCCGCCGTATCCATCCCGTACTCCTCGGTCATCCGGTTCAGCTCCGCCTGCGCGACTCGCTCAGGTTAATTACGTGAATCGGATCTGCCCGCCTGCCGTAACCAAGTATGGGAAGCTCGATGCCCTGGGCACCGAACCGGGATCGCCGCGGTTCAGTTGTGTGATACCCGAACTGCGGCAGTTGATCGACCGAGTGCACCTCGCGCATCTGCATGTGGCCGGACGAGGAGAGGCCGAAAGTCCTTTCTCCGAGGGCCGAAGAGCCTCAGCTGGGCGGTAGGTGCTGTCGAGGTGGGTAAATCGTGGGCATACTTGATCGCGGTGGGCGTGTCAACGCTGTGTGAAACATGTTCTGCCGTTCGATCTTCAGCTTCGCCAGGGCTGGTTTCCGGCTTCGGGCCGGGCGCGCCTCGCGGTTCGAGGCGCTGGAAACGTGGGGTTCTGTTGTGGCATACGCGTTGTGCGAACTGCGTGACGGCGGCGATACGGTGACTTCTTCCGCGGTGGGTCCGCCGGCGCTGCCACAGGGAGCCGATGGGCTGTCGGAGGTAGCCGACGTTGCGCCGGAACGGGTTCGGCGGCTCGAGCGGGCGGTGGGATCGCTGCCGGAGGCGGCGGGGGAGCAGTTCGATATCGCGCGAGAGGGGGTTCGACGGTCCGAGGACGCGGGGCAGCCGCAATTGTCGCCCGCCGGGACAGAGTTGGACGTGCTCGTCGGCGTTGCGGCGCAGGGGGATCGGTCGGCTCTGGCTCGGGTGCTGGAGATCGTGCGCCCGCCGGTCGTCCGATATTGCCGGGCGCGGATCGGGTATTCGGAGCGCGGGCAGATTTCCGCGGACGATGTCGCGCAGGAGGTTTGCCTGGCCGTGGTGACGGCCCTGCCGCGTTATCAGGATCAGGGGCGGCCGTTCATGGCCTTCGTCTACGGGATCGCCGCGCACAAGGTGGCCGACGCGCGACGCGGTGCGGCCCGGGACAAGTCGTATGCGACCGACGAGGTTCCCGAGGTCGCCTGTACGGATCAGGGGCCCGAACAGCGAGCTGTCGAGTCCGACGAGACCCGTCGCGTGAACGCGCTGCTCGCAACGCTTCCGGAGAGAACTCGCGAAATTCTGGTGCTGCGTCTGGTGGTCGGCCTCTCGGCGGAGGAAACCGCGGCCGCGGTGGGCAGTACCTCGGGCGCGGTGCGGGTCGCACAGCACCGCGGGCTGGCCAAGCTCAGGGCGCTCGTGCAGGCCGAGGAGACGGCCTGCTGAGCCGTCGCCGTCCACTGACCGTCATCGCGTCCACACCGGCAGCGAGATTCCCGACCCGTCCGGGCCGGAATGTGAGATCTCCTGGTGCGCAACGAGAGTCGAGGAGGCGTCGAATGCGGGCTCGCCGGTGCCCGGATTGCGGGCGTAGCGCGGATGTGCCCCGGAGCTGACCTGGATCCCGACGCGATGTCCGGACCCGAAGCTGTGGAATGCCGGCCACAGCCGAACCTCGACCTCCCGGAAGCCGTCGGAGTCCGGTGCGGGATCGGTGGCGGCGGTGCCGATCGAGCCGATCCGGCGGATGCCGTCGCAGACGGTGATCGCGCGCCCGTCGGGATGCACATCGGTGATACGTACGAAGACATCGTAACTCGGTGCGCTGGAACGGATTCGGATATGCGCGACCGGCTCGCCGGCGATCTCGAGCGGGGTCTCGAGAGGTTCGGAGCGGAAGGCCACGACATCCGCGCGACGCTCGTGCTCGACGTTGTCCCCGGGCCGATTGTCGGACGCGAGGCTCGGCCCGCCCAATGCCGGAGTCGGCCGTTGCGGATCGTAGGTGTAGCACGTCGCGCCGCCCGACGCGGGCTCGGTGGACAGCCCGCCGCCCGCATGCAGCAGCCAGTCCTGCGCGGCGGTGCCCTCCGGCGGCCACACCTCGAACTCGTGCCAGGTCCGCGCACCGGTTTCGAACGCGCGCACCGGGGCGCGCCCGGACTCCTCGCCGGTGAATACCTCGCGGAGAAATCCGACCGTATCCCGGTGTGCCGGAGCGGCTTTGCCGCGCGAGAGATGCCCCCACGGACCGACGGTGAGACGCGGCGGATTCCCCGCCTCGACCAGTTGCCGGTAGTTGCGCAGCTGCCACGGCAGAAAGATGTCGTACCATCCCGTCACCATCAGTACCGGCGCGGTGACATCGGGCACCGACGCGGTGTGCGACTGGGACGTCCAGTATTCGTCGGTGAGCCGCTCGTACCGGACCCAGTCCTGATACCAGTGGATCGGGTGCCCGGTGGCGGCGCTGTCGCCCCGGCTCAGGGGCAGCGCGTCGAATGCCTTGTCCAGCTTGCGATCCGGCAGGGCGATTCCCAGCAGCGCCAGCCCGCCGCGATCCATCAGATCCATCATGCGACTCCAGCCCAGCGCGTTGCGCAGAGCGAAAGCGCCGTTGTCCCAGGTGATTTCGCCGAAATCCGGCATGGTGATCTGCAGCACCAGGGCTTCCGGCGCGTTGTCCGGGTCCTCGCGTCGCATCCGGCCCGCGACCGCCCACTGCGTATAGCCCATATAGCTCTCGCCGAACGTCGCCAGATGTCCGGTGAACCAGGGCTGCCTGCGCACCCATCGGTGCGTGGCCATGCCGTCGCGCTGCTCGTCGGCCTGCGGCGTGAACCGGCCCTGCGAACCCCAAGTGCCACGGCAACTCTGGAAGAACACGGTGAATCCGTCGTAGGCGAGGGCGCGGGCCGCGCCGCCGATGACGCCGCGCCGGCCGTACGGTCCGCGGATGACGATCGTCGGCAGGGACCGGTCCGGATCGGTGGGCCGATACAGGTCGCCGAGCAGCTCCACACCGTCCGCCATCGGCACCCGCAGATCGCGGGTGATATCGATGTCGTGGGCCCCGAGTTCGACGCCTCCGCGCGCCCGCGCATCCACGGCGCGGGTGAGCCGCTGTCGCAGCGTTGTCATTCCTCGCCTCCGCCGCGGTGTGGGGAACGGGTCAGGATGGACATCCTTCGTCGCCTTCGAACCTGAGCTCTCATGCCGCCTCCTCGCGGACCCTGGGCGCGGGCGGGAAATCCCGGGCCGGTCCTCGCGCCTCGAACATCCCCACGAGGCTATCGTCCGAGTCGGTCAACGGGCGATATGAGAGACGACGAAAGGTGTGCCATGGAGATCGCGGTCGGCTTGGATCGAGGCCTCGGATTGTCCTGGGATCAGTATCGTGAGCTGGGCAGACATGCTGCCCGACAGGGATATCGGAGTGTGTGGACCAATGCCTCGATCGGTCGCGAGGCGACGCATATCTGCGCGCAGTGGTCGGCCGCGACCGCGGATCTGGTGCCCGGCGGCATCGGTACCGGCATCTCGGTCGTGCCGATCGGCTACTGGTCGGTGCCCGCGCTGGCCTCCTGCGCGGCGACGGTCGGCGAGATCAGCGGCGGCAGATTCGTGCTCGGGATCGGCTCCGGCGCACTGCACTCGCCGCAATTCCGGCGCTCGGTGGGGTTGCCGGACGATCTGCGGCCGCTCGGCACGATGCGCGAATGGCTGGTGACACTGCGCGCGCTCTTGGCCGGCGAGACGGTCGAGCACGAGGGACGGGCGGTGCAGCTGCACGGTGTCGCGCTCGGGTCGACGCCGCCGAAAGTGCCTGTTGCACTGGGTGCCCTGGGGCCGAAGATGCTCGCGCTGGCCGGTGCGGCCGCCGACGCGGCGGCGCTGAACTGGTGCACCGCGGACCAGGTCGCCGCCAGCCGGGAGATCGTCGCGCAAGGTGCGCGGGCGGCCGGTCGCGATCCGGGCGAGGTATCCATGATCGAGTACATCCGAATCTGCGTGGACGAGGACGAGGATCTCGCCCGCCGCGGCCTGATTCGGGCCCTGATGGGATACGCGCTGGCAGCTCCCAGGGCGAACAAATCGCTCGGCTATCGCGGGCACTTCGGCCGGATGGGCTTCGACGAGGCGCTGACCGAGGTGGAGGAACGTCGCGATCGCGGTGCCTCGCTGGACGAGCTGATCGAGGCCTTCCCGGTGGAACTCGCGCGACAGGTCGGTTATTTCGGGCCTGCCTCGGGCGCGGCCACCGGATTCGCCCGTCTCGCAAAAGGTTTGGATACCGCGATCGTCCGCGTGGTGACCGCTCGGCCGGGTGAGGAAGCCATCACCGCCGTCATGGACGCGTGTCGCCCGTCGGAGATCCCCGCACCCTGAGATTATGATTCTCTAATTCGAGAATAGGCATACCGAATACGGTAATCGCTCTCTAGACTGTGGGCGTGGCTGAGAATGCGCGGTATCGGGTCGTCCAGTGGACGACCGGCAATGTCGGGAAGGCTTCGGTCCGGGCGATCGCCGCGAATCCGACGCTCGAACTGGTCGGCTGCTATGCGTGGTCGCCGGACAAGGCCGGACGCGACGTCGGCGAGTTGTGCGGAATCGACGCGCTCGGCGTCACCGCGACCAACGACGTCGACGCACTGCTGGCGCTGAAACCGGACTGCGTGATCTACAACCCGATGTGGATCGACGTGGACGAACTGGTTCGCATCCTGTCCGCCGGGGTGAACGTCGTCGCGACCGCGTCGTTCATCACCGGCCACAATCAAGGCGGTGGCCGGGACCGGATTCTGGAGGCGTGTCGCCGCGGCGGTGCGACGATGTTCGGTTCCGGCATCAGCCCCGGTTTCGTGAATCTGCTGGCGATCGTCTCGGCGGGCATCTGCGATCGGGTGGACAAGGTGACCGTCAGCGAGGCCGCCGACACCACTTTCTACGATTCGCCCGCCACCGAGCGTCCGGTCGGATTCGGCCAGCCGATCGACAACCCGGATCTGCCCGCGATGACCGCGCAGGGCACCGGGGTCTTCGGCGAGGCGGTGCGAATGATCGCCGACGCACTGGGCGTAGAACTCGACGAGGTGCGTTGCGATCCCGAATATGCCCAGACCACAGCGGATCTCGTGATGGACTCCTGGACGATTCCGGCCGGTTGCGTCGCCGGGGTGTTCGCCAGTTGGAAGGGCATCGCCGGCGGGCGGACGTTGATCGATGTGAACGTCCGATGGCGCAAAGGCCAGACGCTGGAACCGAATTGGACCATCGACGACTTCGGCTGGGTGTTGCAGGTGGACGGTCGCCCGACGGTGAAGAACGTCGTGACTTTCCTGCCGCCGTCCGATTTCCAGGGTGAAACGCTCGCCGATTTCATGGAATTGGGCCACATCATGACCGCCATGCCCGTCATCAACGCGGTCCCCGCCGTCGTCGCTGCCGACCCGGGCATCGTCACGTACAACGATCTGCCGCTCATCCGGGCACAGGGCGTCGTCCCCGCCTGACAGGTTGTGCGGCGCTGCCGGAGTGTCACGACCGTGCGAGGTCTCAGTCTGGCAGCAGCGGTACCGAGAGTCCTTCGCCGCGGTGCAGCAGCGCCGCGCGGGTGACCGTTCCCGCGCCGAAGCGGTCGCGGAGTTGGTCGAGGGTGGTGTCCAGAGTGTTGTCGGGGCGGGGGTCGAAGGGGAGGGTGAGTTGCATGGCGTGGGCGTCGTCGAGGTTGGTCAGGGACAGGCCGATCAGGGTGAGTCCGCGTTCGCGGATCATCGGCATGGCCGCGGTGAGCAGGGTGTGCGCCGCCTGATCGATGACGCGGCCGTGGTCGGTGGCGGCGGGCAGCGAGTGGGACCGGGTCGCCCGGGTGAAATCGTCGAACCGTAAGCGCAGCACCACTGTTCGGCATACCCGATCGGCCGCGCGCAGGCGGTGGCCGAGTCGATCGGCCAGGCCGGACAGGTAGGCCTCGATCTCCTCGGGCGTGCGAGTGCGTCGGCCCAGGGCTCGTTGTGCGCCGATGGAACGGCGCCGGCGGCCGGTGTCGACGCGACGGGGGTCGCGGGCCCACGACAGGGCGTGCAGGTGGCGGCCCGCCGCGGGGCCGAGCAGACCCGACAGGCCCTTCTCGCCGAGTTCGGCGAGCTGTCCGATCCGGGTGATCCCGTGCTCGTGCAGCGTGCGCGCGGTGACTTCGCCTACGCCCCACAGTCTTTCGACCGGCAGCGGATGCAGGAATTCCAGCTCGCCGCCGGGCGGCACCTCCAGCAGGCCATCCGGTTTGCAGACCGCGCTGGCGACCTTGGCGAGGAATTTGGTGCGCGCCACGCCCACCGAGATCGGCAGCCCGACCTCCGAGCGGACGCGCTCGCGCAGAGTGCGGGCGATCTCGACCGGACTCCCGGCAATTCGCAGCAGCCCGCCGACGTCCAGGAACGCCTCATCGATCGAGATCCCCTCCACCTCGGGCGTGGTGTCCCGGAAGATCTCGAACACCGCCCGGCTCGCCCGCGCATACGCCGACATCCGCGGCTGCACCACGATCGCGTGCGGACACAATCGCAACGCCTGGCGCCCGTTCATCGGTGTGCGTATCCCGTGCGCCTTCGCCTCGTAACTGGCCGCCAACACCACCCCGCCGCCCACGATCACAGGCTTCCCGCGCAACCGCGGATCATCCCGCTGCTCGACCGAGGCATAGAACGAATCCAGATCCGCATGCAGGATCGATGCCCGCGCAGCGCCCGGGGACGGCACCCCCGAACGCTCCGAAACATCCGACTGCGACACGAACATATGTTCGCATAGAAGGTTCTCCAACGCGTGGAACTTCCCGGCACGGTTGCTCGGTTTACGCTCCGGGCACATCGAGCCAGACCTCCGATGACTCGAGAAGTCGAGCGGCGGCTTCCTCGGACGGCGGTGTGGTTGGGTTGCCGAGGGCTTTGAGAGGATCGAATGGCTCGCGGGATTGGAGGCAGTGATGGAGCTGCCCGAGCATCCTGTTGAACAGGTGCCGCAGTGCCGCCGCGTGCCGGTCTCCGTGTGCTCGACGGCGTTGGTAGTGCTCGCGAGGCCCGAGCGCGCAGTCCGAGAGGCCACATGTCCATCGCTCGGGTCGTGCGCGCGAATTCGCCTCCCGTGGCTGTGTAAGTCGGTTATCGCAGTCGCCGGCGAACCTGGGTGGCCAGGTCGGCGGCGGCATCGCGCAGTGCCTCGATGAACGGGTCTCTCGGGGTGGCCGGGTCACCGCGGCGATGGATGACGCAGGTCGGGCGGATCGCGGCGGGATGGTCGATACGGACCAGCGCGATGTCCGGCGGCAGCACCGGTACCGCGATTCCGGGCACCACGGTGCTGCCCATACCCGCCATGACCAGCCCGAGTTTGGCGAACCAGTCGCGGGCGACGAAGGCGATCTCCGGTTCCCAGGTGGCGTCGTACCAGGCGCCGAGCAGAGTGCTGTTCAGCTCGGTGCTGCCCGCGATCCAGCGCTCCCGGCGCAGTTGCGCGGTAGTGACGCTGGCCTGTCCCGCGAGGATGTGATCCGGTCCGACCGCGACGAGCAACGGGTCGTCCAGGAGTGAGTCGATCTCGATGTCCGGGGGTGGATTCCGCATCCCGGTCACCACCGCCAGATCCAGCCGTCCCCGCGCGACGGCGGCGGCCAACCGCGGACTGGTGCCCTCGCGCAGCGGTACGCGCGCGAGTCGTGGCGCGGTGGCGGCGATCGCCCTCGGCACCAGTGCGGCCATGGCGGTAGAGAAGGCCCCGACCCGGAGCGTGGCGGGCGGATGCGCGGTCAGTTCGTCGAGCTCCTGCCGCGCGGAACCGAGCCCGCCGAGCACCGTTTCGGCATGGCGCAGCAAGATCCGTCCGGCCTCGGTGGCCTGCACGCCGCGTGCGTGCCGCTCGAACAGTGCCCGGCCCGCCGCCTGCTCCATGAGTGCGATCTGCCGGGATACCGCCGACTGTGTGTAGCCGAGATTCTCGGCGGCGGTGGAGAACGACCCGGACCGAGCTGCCTCCCGGACCACCCGCAACCCGACGACTGTGAACTCACCCATGCGATCTAGTCATATCAGGTATGCAACACTCTCGCTTGTCGCATATCTTCGGTCTCCCTAGCGTCGAAGGTATGAGCGCAGCAGCGAACAGGAAGCTGATCGAGGACATCTTCGAGCAGATGTCTCGAGGTAACACCCGGGCGATGAGCGATGCCATGGCCGACGATTTCCGCTGGATCTTTCCCGGCAACTGGTCATGGTCGGGCATCTGGGAGCCGAAATCGGTGGTGCTGAACGAACTTCTGCGGCCGTTGATGACCCAGTTCGCCGAGTACCGAAGCGCGGCCGACTTCGTTATCGCCGACGACGACCGCGTCGTCGCCCAGGTCCGTGCACACGCCCGCACGATCCGAGGCGAGCCGTACGAGCAGACCTACTGCTTCGTCTTCCGGATCGAGGACGGCCGGCTGACCGAGGTGATCGAGCATTGCGATACCGCGTTGGTCGAGCGGGTGCTCCAACCGCTCCAGCGGGCCGGCGGCTGGATTCCGTGCGGGGACATGCCCGAAACGCACTCCCGTGGGCCGAATTCGGGGGCGATCGGCTGACCGGCACTGGACGATGACGCACGACCGCACCGATGAATTTCGGCCGGACCCGCCGTCGATACCGCTGAACCCACCCGGCAGCGGGGACCTGCGCCGAGACCCTTTCAGCGCGGGAGGAGACACAGGGAGGCAATCATGACCGTCGACGACCCCGCACCGGAGCAGAGGATCCGGCCAGGACAGGAAAGGGGTGCTCCGAGCGGTCCCAGGGTGTTGGTGGCGGGGGCGAGCATCGCGGGACCCGCGCTGGCTCACTGGCTGCGCCGGCGCGGCGCCGAGGTGACCGTGGTGGAGCGGGCGCCCGAGCTGCGTCCGGGTGGGCAGGCGGTGGACGCGCGCGGGGTGACCAAGGAGGTCGTCCGCCGGATGGGACTGGACGCGGCGGTGCGTGCGGCCTGCACCGAGACCGCCGGCGCACACACGGTGGACGTGGACGGGAACGTGCTGGAAACCTTCCGCGCCGACGACGACGGCGGCGACGGGTACATCTCGGAGATCGAGATCCTGCGCGGGGACCTGTCCCGGGTGCTCTACGACGACACCCGCGACGGTGTCGAGTACATCTTCGGTGACCGGATCGCGGAGCTCGTCCAGGACGCCGACGGGGTCGACGTGGTCTTCGCGGGCGGCGATCGGCGGCGTTTCGATCTGGTGGTCGGGGCGGACGGGTTGCATTCGGCGTTGCGAGCCATGGTCTTCGGGCCGCGTGAGCGGTTCGTGCACCATCTCGGGCGCGTGCTGGCCTTCTACAGTGTGCCCAACGAGTTCGGGCTGGATCGCTGGCTGATCGATTACCAGGAGCCGGGGTCCGGGCGTTCCGCCGGTCTGCGGCCGATCCAGGACGCCACCAGGGCGATGGCCATGTTCTCTTTCCCCGCAGGGGATTTCGACGTCGACTACCGCGACGTCGCGGCTCACAAGCGCCTGCTGCGCGAGCGGATGGCCGGCCTGGGCTGGTTGACGCCGGACATCCTGGCGCATCTGGACGACGCCCCCGACTTCTACCTCGACCAGGTCGCCCAGGTGAAGATGGACCGCTGGTCGAGTGGACGGGTGGGGCTGCTCGGGGACGCGGCGTTCAGTTCGTCGCCGTTGTCCGGACAAGGCACCGGGCTGGCGCTGGTCGGGGCGTATCTGCTGGCCGGAGAGCTGGCCGCCGCCGAGTGGGATCCGGAGGCCGGGTTCGCGGCCTACGAGGGGCGGATGCGGTCGTTCGTCGAGGCCAACCAGGAGATCGGCCGGTTGCACGCTCGTAGCCTGGCCGTTCCCGGGCCGGACGCCGAGCCGGGCCCCGATTTCACCGGCGAGTGGTTCGCCGAGCTGATCGAGCGCGCGATCCACGGCGTCGAGCTGCCCGATTACGCCGGAGTGCCGGACTCCGGAGCCTCGGCCGGGCCGCTGATCACCGCGTCGTCCAGCTCGTAGGCGCCGGGACTCGCCGGGGTCCGCTGCCCCGACTCACCGTTTCCGATGGTGATCGCCGGTACATCGCCCGGCTACCGTCGAGGCATGGAAATCCCACGCGAGCAAGGTGGTTCGGCGAGCGGGCAGGCCCGGAGGGTTACTCGCCGGGCCGCGTTGCTCGGTGCGGCGGCGACCGCGGTGCTGGGCGCGGCTGTCGGCGGCGGAGTGGTTGCGGTGTCCCAGCAGGCCGACCGGGCCGAGAGCCCGGCCGGGGCGGGGCAGGGCGCGGGTGAGCGCGCGCTGATGTCCGCGCGGGCAGTGCAGGCGGTCATCTGGGGCATGCCGGCGGTCAACTACGACCGGATGCTGCAGGCGGCGATCCGCGTCGGGGGCGGTGCGAACCGGATCGTGTACTGGTCACGGCTATTGGACTGGCACAACCAATCCCTGACCCCCGACCCGAACGCGGTGTATCTGATGCCGTTCTACGACACCACCGACGGCCCGATGGTGCTCGATATTCCACCCGCCGCCGCTGATTCGTCCATCACCGGGTCCATCGACACGGTCTGGCAGACCCCGCTCGCCGATGTGGGTCCGGCTGGAATCGATAAGGGGCGAGGCGGCCGCTACCTGCTGCTGCCGCCCGGCTACAACCGGCCCGTGCCGGACGGATTCATCGCGTTGCGCTCGGAAACCTACGCCGGATTCGCGTTGTTGCGGTCGAACCCGAAAACCGGCAGCGACACCGACGTCGCGGCCGCGGCCGCGTACGGCAAGCGAGTCGGCCTCTATCCGCTCGCCGCGGCCGCAAAGCCGCCCGCCACACCGTACGACGATGCTTCCGGCCAGGATTTCGACGCCACCATCCCCTACAACCGTGAGTTCTTCACAGCCTTGGACCGGCAGGTGCAGGGCGGGCCGTGGTTGGCACGCGATATGGCGATGGTCGATCAACTCGCCGCCATCGGCATCCGCAGAGGGATCGACTATCAATCCGATTCGCAGACTCTCACACTGCTGGACAACGCGGCCGAGCAGGCGCGGACCTGGATCGAGGACCGGTACGTCAAGTCGTTCACCCCGTCGTACTACGACAACTCACGCTGGGCGGCGCCGGCGGATCCGGACCTGCTCACCGCCATGCAGAACGGATACCCGGACCCCGGCGGCTATCCGGTCGAGGCGCGCGGAGTGATGTACTCGTTCGGCTGTTTCGCCGCCAAAACCCCTGGCAGCGGCCAGTTCTACCTGATGACCATCCACGACGTGGACGGCCGCGACCTCGATGGCGGCAGCAACTACCGTCTCACCGTGCCCGCCGCCGCTCCGGTCGGCCTCTCCTGGTCCGTCACCGCCTACGACCGGGCCACCCACGCCCTCATCCGCGAGGTCGACCGGGCCGGTCGCGCATCCAACACCCCTGGCTTGCGCCCCGATCCCGACGGCTCGGTGGACCTCCACTTCGGGCCCATCTCGCCCGAGGGCCGGAGAAACAACTGGATCCCGACGAAGAGCGGGCAACACTTCGAAGTGATGTTCCGCTGCTCCGGCCCCCGAAAACCGCTCTTGGACAAGACCTGGAAACTCCCCGACCTCATACCCACCTGATCCGATCACCGCAGGGCTGCCGACATCTTCGTCGACCGCGGCACGGGCCGAGACTGTAGCGGCCCGGCGTCGTCACCGCCGGACTTCTCGTGGGGGTTGCTCGGGTGGTGGGAGCTGTTCCGGGTTCGCCCGCTGCCACGCTCCGGGACGTATTCCCACCTCGCGCAGGAAGAACGCGGAGAAGTTCGAGGCGTCGGGGAAGCCCAGCCGTTGTCCGCAGCGGGCAGGGGACAGGCGATCGTGTGCCAGCAATCTCTTGGCTTCGAGAACGAGCCGTTCGCAGAGGTAATCCTTGGCGGTGCGGCCCGTTGCCGCCCGGACGCCACGGGACAGTGTGCGCGGGGAGTAGCCGAGTCTGCGTCCGTAGTGGAGGATGTCGTGATGACCGCGGAAGTCCTCCTCCACGGCGTCGCGGAAGCGGCGAAAGACGAGGTTCCGGATATTATCGGCGCCCGTTGGCGGTGCGAGGCGCAGCAGCAGCGCCGACAGCAGCAGGCCGAGCAGTTCGGGCGTCGGATCGTCCTGTGCGACATCGGCTTCCAGGCGCAGGTGCGCCAGCGCGACGGTGATCAGCTGCCATAACGGGACGTCGATGGACCAGCACGCCGAGGTGCTCGGGTCCATGGCCAGATCGCGGCTCGCGGGCGTGACCGGTGCGGTCGGCACGAACAGGACGAGATCGCCGGAAAGATCCGCTATGTCGTCCCAGCGGTGCACCACACCGGGGCGGATCCATACCGCGGTCCTGGCCGTCAGCGAATGTTCGGAGAAGTCGATCGACACCCGTCCCAGGCCGCGGCGGACCATCGCGAGCACATGGAAATCACCGCGCTGTGTGGCGCCGGTGTCGAGGCGCCGCAGTTGGCGGAACGACATCATCTCCACCGGCACCGCGCGCGGAGGTTGATAGGTGAGCTGTCGAATCGACGTCATCTGTCCATTTTTCACCATGCCGTGTCGGGACGTGATGATGCCGCGCGACGTGTGGTCCGGTTGTCTCGAAGACGGAAGAATCCAGCACCCGCAGGGAGTACACATGACAGTAGTCACCTCGTCCCGTCTACCCGGCTACGACTACGTGGCCGGGAAAGGACCGACCCTGGTATTTCTTCACTATTGGGGAGGCGCCGCGCGCACCTGGCAGCCGGTGATCGCCGGACTGCCCGGACGAAGCACCCTGAGCATCGAGGCTCGCGGCTGGGGACGCTCCAGCCGGCTGCCCGGGCCGTACACGCTTCAGCAACTCGCGCAGGACGTGCGCGACGTCGTCGCCGACGCCGGTGTCCGCGAGTATGTCCTGGTCGGGCATTCCATGGGCGGCAAGGTGGCGCAACTCGTCGCCGCTGCGCGACCGGCGGGCCTGGCCGGGCTCGTCCTCGTCGCCCCGGCGCCGGCCGAGCCCGCCGCCATCACGCCCGAATATCAGCGCATCCTGTCGCACGCCTACGACACCGAGGAGGCCACCGTGGCAGCCCGCGACACGATGCTGACCGCCACACCGCTGCCCGACGAGCTCGCGGCCCGGGTCGTGGCCGACTCCCTCGCGGGCAATCCGGAGGCCCGCGCCGAGTGGCCGCTACGCGGAATCGCCCAGGACATCACCCGCGAGGTCCGCGATATCGAGGTCCCCACCCTCGTCATCGCCGGTGAACACGACCGCGTCGAGCCGATCGAGGTGCTTCGTACGGCCCTGCTGCCCTACCTGGACCACCCCGATCTGCGGGTCATTTCCCGCAGCGGCCACTTGATACCGCTGGAGGCGCCCGGCGAACTCGCCCGCATTCTCAGGGAAACGTCCTTCGGATGACCGGTGCGCGGACAGCGTGCCCACCATGGCGGTCTTGCTCAGCCGCAGACGCGCGGCCATCGTCCTGCACCGGATAGAGGCCGAGTTCGCGGTATGGCGGTGCCGCGTTCGACGGTCTCGTCCGGCGGATGCGAGCCTCGATCCGCTGTTCAGCATCGCGGCATCTGCGCGGTGCCGGCTCGCGGTCGGCCGCCACGCGCCGGAGTCCGATGTCGTCGCTGATCGAATATGCTGTCCGCCAACGTAACTCACCGGGATATCGGGTTCAGAGGTACCGCGGTGGTTCGGTGCGGCGGTGGGCGGTGTTAAGAATAGTGCCCATGAGCGAGAACGTATATTTCCAGATTTCGGCCAATGGTGAGGATCTCGGCCGGGTGGTCTTCCGGCTTTTCGACGACGTGGTGCCGAAGACCGCGCGCAACTTCCGTGAGCTGGCGACGGGGCAGCACGGCTTCGGTTACAAGGGCGCGCCCTTCCACCGCGTCATCCCGGAGTTCATGCTGCAGGGCGGTGACTTCACCAACGGCAACGGCACCGGCGGCAAGAGCATCTACGGCGAGAAGTTCGCCGATGAGAACTTCCAGATCAAGCACGACAAGCCGTTCCTGCTGAGCATGGCGAACGCGGGGCCGGGCACCAACGGGTCGCAGTTCTTCATCACCACGGTCGTCACGCCGTGGCTGGACGGCAAGCACGTCGTCTTCGGCGAGGTCGTCGAGGGTGAGGACGTCGTCAAGGCGGTCGAGGCCCTGGGCAACCGTTCGGGCAGCACTTCGAAGAAGATCGTCATCGAGGACAGCGGCGTCGTCGCCTGATCCACCAGCACCCGGCCCGCGGCAAGGCGTGCATGTGCGCGCCCCCGCGGCCGGTGCGACATACCCCCCGACCGCGCCCGACCGCCTGCCGACTCGTACTCACCCGGACACCTGCCCGGCGGACGGCGAGTGTCTGCGCCGTTCGCCGATGCGGCATCGTGTCCCGGAGTTCGGCCCGGATGCGGCGGACGGGACCACGGCGAGCGGCGATGTCCGTTCAGCCCCGTGCCGATGGTCGAACGTGGGCGGGTAGCTGCTCGCGGAGCATGGCGTCGATGTCGAGGGGGTCGTGGCCGATCAGGTTTTCCAGAGTGGGGTCGACGGTTGCGAATTCGCGTGCGCGGGCGGCGATGAACATGCCGAGCAGCATGTCCGAGATGTCGGCCGGAACTCCGAAGTCGATCAGCTGGTCCCGGAATTCGTTGTCCGGCACAATGATTCGCTCGACGCTGCGGCCCAGAAGAGAGGCGGTATGGGTGGCCAGATCTTCGAATGTCAGTGCGCGCGAGGCAGTCAAGGGCGGGGTGGGGCCGTCGACGGGGGTGTCGTCGGTGAGGATGGCGGCGGCGGCCTCGGCCAGGTCGTCGTGTGCGGTCCAGGCGACCGGGCCATCGGCGGGGACGGCGATGCGGCCGGACTCCGCGACGCGGTCCAGGAATCGCATTGCGCTCGTCAGGTAGAAGCCGTTGCGCAGGGCGGTATACGGCACGCCGCAGGTGCGCAGGATCTCCTCGGTAGCCGCGTGGTCGCGGCAGGGCTCGAAGTGGGAGTGCGGGTTCGCGCCCGCGTGGCTGGTGTAGAGAACGCGCCGCGCACCGGCCGCGACCGCGCCCTCGATTGCGGTGCGATGTCGGCGCACCGCTTCCTCGCCCAGTTCGTCGACCGAGACGACGAGCACCCGGGCCGCGCCCTCGAAGGCATACGGAAGGCTTTCGGGATCGGCGAAATCGGCTGGGCGAACCCGAATTCCGCGATCCGCGAATGCCTGCGCCCGGCGTGGATCACGGGCGGTGACCCCGATCCGCTCGGCGGGCACTCGCGTGAGCAGCCGCTCGACGATGCGGCGGCCGAGTTCTCCGGTGGCTCCGGTCACGATGATCATCACGTGCTCCATGCTTCCGTTGATATCAAAATTAGAGTATCACTGATATTAACGCTGGAATCGGCAAGACGCTATCGTTGATATATGCCGTCACGTCCGCACTCCGAGGCCGCCTCGGTCGAACCCCGTACCGGAACCGCAGGTCACGACCAGCCTCGGCGGCGGGTCGTCGAGGCCGCGATCGAACTGCTCGAACGCGAGGGCCGCGACGCGGTCACCACCCGCGCGGTCGCGGTCGCCGCGGGCATGCAGGCCCCGGCCATCTACCGGCTCTTCGGCGACAAGGACGGATTGCTCGACGCGGTGGCCGAATACGGCTTCGCCGCCTTCCTCGCGGCCAAACATGTGGACCCCGAACCGGCGGACCCGATCGCGGATCTGCGCGACGGATGGGATCTGGCGGTCGAATTCGGCCTGGCCAATCCCGCGCTCTACACACTGATGTACAGCGAGCCGCAGCGGAGCGACTCGGCCGCCTTCCGTGCCGGAATGGAGATTCTGCGCGGACGCGTCGGCCGCCTGGCAGCGGGTGGGTGGTTGCGCGTGAACGAGGAGATCGCGGTCATGGCCATCCATGCCTCGGGGCTCGGGGCGGTGTTCACCTGGCTGTCCCTGCCGCCGGATCGGCGCGATCCGGCGCTGCTGCGGGTGCTGCGCGAATCCATGGTCACCGCCGTGACGAACAGTGAACCGGCAGTTCAGGATTCGACGGTGTCCGGCACTGCGCGCACACTGCGCGCCACACTGCCCGAACGCACCTCGTTGAGCGCGGCCGAACAGCAGCTGCTGACGGAGTGGCTGGATCGCCTGGCCGCGGACGAGTGAGCATCGTAATCGTGTGCTGCTCGGACGTTTTCGGTGCAGCGGAGAGAAGGAAGCCGTGAGGGATCGGGCCGGGAGATGGGAGCCGCTGCGGGTGCTCGTCGCTGCCGCCGATCCGGATGTCCTGGACGTGCGGTGGTCGCCCGCCTCGGAATCCGCCTCGCACAAGGCATTCCAGTACGCGCGGGTGTTCCTGGTCGGTCCGGGGGAGAGCGGCTCGCGCCGGTATCTGGACCTCGTCGACCGGCGCGCGCAGGCATCGGTGCGGCTGCCCGCGGAGCTGATCGCGGGGGAGTACGCGATCGAGATCGATGCCTATGCCGGGGCGAGTTGGGGAGACGGCCGTCTGGACGCTCGCGGGCGTAGCGCGACGTTCACGATCGGCTGAGCAGCCGGGCGAAGGGATCGCTACTGGACCGCGGCCGCGCGCCGGGCGGCGGCGTTGACCCGGCTCAGGACCGCGTGCAACTCCTCGAGGTCCTCGATGCTCACGCCGAGACGTTCCACGACGGCGGGGGGAATCTGCTCCGCGCGGGCGCGCAGCGCACGCCCGGCGGTGGTCAGATCGATGACCAGGGCGCGTTCGTTGCGGGTGTCGCGGCGGCGGGTGATGTATCCGGCGGCTTCGAGGCGCTTGAGCAGCGGGGACAGCGTCGGTGAATCGAGTTGGACCAGTTCGCCGATCTCCTTGACCGAGAGCGGTGACTCACCCCACAAGGCGAGCATGACCAGATACTGCGGATGGGTCAGGCCCATCGGTTCGAGTAAGGGGCGGTAGATGCCCAGAACCGAACGGTTCGCCAGCGCCAGCGCGAAGCAGACCTGGCGATCCAAGCGCAGCGGATCATCGATGCGGGACGTCACAACTCCGCCTCTCCTTCGCCGATCCCATCTACTAACAATTAGTACACGAATCGTAGGTGTGTGGATCGCGTAGTGCAACGAACATCACAGGTGGACGCACTGTTGAAGCGCTCCGGCGCGGATGTACCGACACTTCTTTTGTGTTAATAGTTAGTGCACGAACTTCTCGTACCCGAAGGAGAGGGCGATGAGCGACCGGACGCCGAACCCGCTACAGCGATTGCGCTACGTCTGTGGCGGCACGCTGCCCGAGTCGATGTCCGAGTGGGTGCGCAACGATCTCACCGGTCCGGGGGCATCCCGTCGCTACCTGCTGCGGCTGATGATTCCGCTGTTTCTGGTGCTCAGCCTGTTCCTGCTGGTGCCGGGCCCGCTGTGGATGGGCGGGGCGATGATGGCGCTGATCTTCCTGCCGCTGATGTTCTTCGCCATCGCGCTGACCTACGTCTACCGGCGCTATCGGCTGGCCAAGCACGGCCTGGATCCGGCGCTGGCCGATGCGGCCGCGCGCGACCGGGCCGCGGTCGAACGCGAAGCCTACGAACGCAGCCACGGTCGCGGCTGACCCTCGTTTCGGCCGGTAGGTGAGAAGATTTCCGGCATGAGTGAGAGTCTTCGGTTCGTCTCCACTGCCGGTGAACTCGACGCATTACCGTTGATGTCGGTCATCATGGCCGCCAAACCGGCACGGTCCGTGTTCCAGAAATGGCTCGATCAGCAGGGCGGTCCGCCGACCTGGGTTCGCACCATGAGCAGCGACCGCTACACCTGCGAGGAGTTGAGCGTCGGGCCGTTCCCGCTCTCGGCCCCGCGGCAGTTCCGGTTCGTCGTACTCTACGACCCGTCCGTGGACGGCCATCCCAGTCAATGGGAGCCGCAGCTCGAGTGAGGCGCGTGGCAGCCGGGTGCGCCGGTCGGCGCAGGGCTCGCTACGGTGTTGGGCGCACGGGCGTCCAATGCTGGAGTTGATGTGTCGTTGCCGACGATCGAGATACCGACGATGCCGTCCGCGGTCCATTCCGGGCCGTCGCGTCGCGCGATTGCGATTCCTGTCTGCTTTGCCGTCGCCGCGGCGGGGGTGATCGCGGGCGGGTACTACCTCGAGCTGGTGTTGCGCGCGCCGCGGCTGATGCTGCACCTGACCGATCTCGGGGTGTATCAGATCGCGGGACATCGTGTGTCCCAAGGGATCTCGCTTTACGATACGCCGCTGCTCGGACATACCCGCGGTGTGATGGAGTTCGTCTACACGCCGTTCGCGGCCCTGCTGTTCGTACCGCTGGCCGGGGCGGCCGGCGTGCTGCGATCCTGGGTCGCGGGGCTGGGCAACGCCGCGATGGTCGTCGTGTCGGCATGGGCGGCGTTATCGATGCTGGGGTATCGGCGGGATCTGCGGATGGCGCTGCTGGGCGTGCCGATCGCCGGACTGGCCATGTGGTGTGAGCCGATCCGGCAGACCATGGCGTTCGGTCAGGTCAACATCCTGCTGCTGATGCTCGTGCTGGTGGATATGGCGCTGCCGGATTCGTCGCGCTGGAAAGGCGCGCTGACCGGCGTCGCGGCCGGAATCAAGCTGACGCCCGCGTTCTTCGTGCTGTATCTGCTGGCCACCAAGCGGTATCGGGCGGCGGCGGCATCCATCGGCGGATTCGCCGCTACCGTGCTGGTCGGGGCATTGGTCATGCCGCGCGACTCGCTGACGTTCTGGAGTGGCGCGTTCGCCGATCCCGCGCGGGTGGGCGTGCCGCAGAACGACTCCAACGAGTCGTTGCGCGGACTGCTCGCCCGCACCGTCGGCGTCGCGGGAATTCATCAGCTGCTGTGGCTGATCGCGGCGCTGGCGATCGCCGTGATCAGCCTGGCGCTGGCCCGGCGGCTTGCGCACACGGGGCAGGAACTGGCCGCCGTCGCGCTGTGCGGGCTGACCATGACGACGGTGTCCCCGTACAGCTGGGTGCATCACTGGGTGTTCCTTTTCCCGGCGCTGATCGTGCTGGCCGAACTGGCGATCCGGCGGCCCGGCGTGCGGACCGTGCCGATCGCGGTGATCACGGCGGTGATCGCTTCGGGCGGGGTGTTGCCGCTGTCGGGTGTGCGAGCGAGCAGCGTTTTCGACTATCACGAACATTCGACGCTGTATCACAACGCCTATATCTGGCTCACCCTCGCGTTGCTCGTTGCCGCTGCCGGGTATGTGCGCGGCCGGTCCGGTGACCGGGCATCGCGGGAGTTCGTGTCCGACGACGAGCCGCGCCCGGTCGCCGGCGGGGCACGGTCGCTCGGGTGAATCGAGGAGTCGGCCGCCGGGCTGTCCGGGCGCTCGCGGAATGCGCGGCAGGTTCCGGAACGTTCCATCCGGTGAGTCTCTCCGGTTACCGATCCTCGAAAGGCGGCGACGCATGCCCCTCGCCCTGTCCATCCTCGATCTCGCGTCCATCGCACCCGGTCGGACCGCACGGGACAGTTTCGACAACAGCGTGGCGCTGGCGCGCGCCGCCGAGCGCAGCGGGTATCGGCGGGTCTGGTACGCCGAGCACCACAACATGGGGTCGATCGCGTCGAGTGCGACGAGCGTGCTGATCGGGCATGTCGCGGGGCAGACCGAGAGCATCCGGCTCGGCGCGGGCGGGATCATGCTGCCCAATCACTCACCGCTGGTGATCGCCGAACAGTTCGGCACGTTGGAGACGTTGTATCCGGGGCGGATCGACCTCGGGCTCGGCCGCGCGCCGGGTAGCGATCAGAAAACCATGTTCGCGCTGCGCCGCGACCACTCCTCGGCCGACACCTTTCCGCAGGACGTGCTCGAATTGCAGGGCTATCTGACCGGGGACACCCGCATTCCGGGCGTGCAGGCCGTGCCGCGGGCGGAAGGCGTTGTGCCGCTGTACATCCTGGGCTCCTCGCTGTTCGGTGCGCAGCTGGCCGCACAATTGGGGCTGCCGTACGCGTTCGCCTCCCACTTCGCCCCCGACGCGCTGCACCGCGCGGTCGAGGTCTATCGGGATCACTTCCGGCCCTCCGAACAACTGGCCGAACCGTACGTCATGGCCGGTGTGAACGTCTTCGCCGCCGAAACGTACGAGGATGCGGCGCAGCAGCGGGCGGTCGCCTACCGGGCCCGTGCGCGGATGATGATCCGTCGCGGCGCGGGGGACGTCCCGTTCACCGACGAGGAGATCGATGCGTTCCTCGCCTCGCCCAACGGCCGCCACCTGACCGAGATGACCAAGTACACCGCCGTCGGCCTGCCCGAGGACGTCCTGGCCTACCTGAACGAATTCGCCACCTCCATCGGCGCGGACGAACTCATCCTGGTCCACCACGCCACCGAGATCGCCGACCGCATCCGCTCGGTCGAACTCACCGGCGCCGCAGTCGCCGCGACCGCCCGCTGATCTCGCGCGGCCGTCACCGATCCTGTTGGGGTACATGCTGATTGATGACATCGCAGGCGTGGCGGCTGCGCGGTGACAGCGGAGTCGACGGTCCGGGACCGGACACCGGGATGGATCCGCGAGGCCGCCGGATCTGTCGCGAATGCCGGATTGTCGAGGTACGGATGGGTACCGCCTCACCAGATGTGGTGAGAAGCGGTGTTCACGCGCCGGCGCGGCAGTGTTAACTTGGCCGGGGCGTCGTGGGTCCGGCGCTTCTCGTCGTTCTGTTCGAAGAAGAGGTTTCGGGGGCCGCCGATGTCGATCGGGGAAGCGACCGTTCACGTACCGGCAATCGGTGAGATACCGGACGAGCCAATGGGTTTCGCCGACCGCGAGGTCGTCGGGCGGGTACGCGAGGCGCTCGGGCGGAGCCCGGTCGTGGTGCTGGTCGCTCCGAACGACGATGCGGGAGTCGGGCGTACGCAGGTCGCCGCGGCATGCGCCCGGACGGCGATCGCCATGGGCACGACCGTGGTCGGATGGGTGTCCGCCGCCACCGAATCCGAACTGCTCACCGGACTGCTTGCCGTCGCCGAGGGGCTCGGTGTCGCCGAACCGGGTGATGCGGTGGGGTCCGCGCGCCGATTGGCCACCGCCCTGGCGGCACGGCCGGGTGCGAATCTGCTGATCCTGCATACCGTGAGCGACCCGGAGATGGTGCGCCCCTATCTGCCCGCCGGGTCGTCGGCGCGCGTGATTGTCATCGGAACAACCAGCGCCACAGCGGAATTGGGTGAGCAAGTGCTCATCGAGCCGTTCACCCGCGCGGAGTCGGTGGCCTATCTGCGCCGCCGGGCCCAACTGGACGACGACGCCGGAGCCGATGCGGTGGCCCGGGCCCTGGGCGATCTGCCGCTGGGTCTGGCCGTGGCGGCCAGTGCGATCCGCCTGCGCCGCCGCCATCCATCGCAGCGGCTGGACTATCCCGGATATCTCGAGCTGCTCGGATCCGGCGGGGTCGAGGCCGCGCTGGCGATCGCGGTGGAGAGTGTGCTGCTGGATGACGAGTCCGGTCTGCTGCGGCGTTTGCTCGAGACGGTGGCCGTGCTGCCCGGCCGACGGGCCCCGCTGGCCTCGCTGTACGGGCTGGTCGGCGATGACGACACCGGTCGCGAGGTGGTCGAGATGGCGATCGACGATTGTCTGCGTGGTGCGCTCCTGGTCTATTCGACCGATCGCCGCACGGTGCTCATGCATCCCCGGTTGGCCCGGGTGATCCGGGGACGGCTGGGCGATCGCGGTGCGCTGGACTCGGCGATCCGGACGGTCCGCGCGCTCGCCGGTCCGCACGACTCGGTCGCCCCGGCGGCGACCGATGTCGCCGCGCTGCTGCGCACGCTGACCGAGCGCACGGCCCTGCTGGGTGAACTGCATGCCGACACCGCCGCGGCCCGGGACAATTTGGCCGTCGCGTATCACCTTGCCGGAAACCATGATTCGGCGGTCCGGCTGTATGAGAGCACGCTGGCCCTAGCGGAAAGCCAACCGGGCCAGGAATATTCCGAGGCGCAGCGCATCCGCCGAAACCTCGCTCGTGCCTACCGGAGCGCCGGACGTCATGAGGACGCCGTCGCTCAACTCGAGCGCGTGGTGGCGGATCAGGAACGTCTCGCAGGTCCCGATGACGCCGAAACCCTCACGGCCCGTGAGTTTCTCGCCACAGCCTACCTACAGGCGGGACGGCACGAACCGGCGCTGGCGTTGCTCGAACGCATCGCCGACGACCGGCTGCGCCTGCTCGGTGACGCGGACCCGCTGGCGCTGGAGGCCTGCGGACATCTGGCTCGGGCGCACCACCACGTCGGCGAACGCGACACCGCCCTGCTGCTGCTCGAGGGTCTGTTGGCCGAGTGGGAGAAGGTGCTCGCGCCCGACGATCCGGAACTCGATCTGCACCGCGAGGAAATCGGCCGGATCTACCAGGAGGCCGAACGGTACGAGGAGTCGCTTCCGCTGCTCGAGCAGACCCTGGCGGCTGCCGAACGCACGCTCGACCCCGACCACCGCCGAATCGCCGATGCCTGCACCCTGCTCGCGTACTCGCTGTTCAATCTCGGGCGGCGCGCGGCGGCGGTGCCGCTGTTCGAGCGCGCCCTGCTGGTGAACGAGCGGGTGCGCGGCGCGGACGACCAGGAGACCCGTACGTCCCGAAAACGCCTGGCGCAGGCGTACATCGGCGTCGGCGAGCGTGCCGCCGACGGCATCGCCCTGTTGTCCTCGCTGCTCGAAGACCAGGAAAAACGGTGTGGTCCAGATGATCTCGAGACGGCGAGGCTGCGCTGGGAGTTGGTCCACGCGCACGTGAAGGCCGGTCGCCATGCGGAGGTGATTCCGCTGCTCGAACAACTCCTGGCCACGTACGAACGGTGCCTGACCGATCAGGAGCAGCAGGTCGCCGATGTGTGCCTGGCCCTGGCGCGCAGCTATCGGGCCGTGGAACGGTACCGCGATGCGATTGCGCTGCTCGAACGCGTACTCGCCGAACGGGAGAGCCGCCTGGGCGCCCATCACGCCGAGACCGACGAGGTGCGCATGCTGCTGGGCGTGAGCCTGCACGGAGCGGACCGATGCGCCGATGCGATCCCGGTGCTGATTCGCGTGCTGACCGATCGGGAGAGCCGCCTCGGTTCCGATCACGCCGAGGTCGACACCGCTCGCCTGTTCCTCGGTGACGCGTACGCCAGGACCGATCGGCACGCCGAATCCGTTCCGCTGTTGCAACGCATGTTTTCCCAGCGGGAACGGCGATACGGCACCGACCACGACCAGACCATGGTCGCCGGGGTCATGCTGGCTCGCGCGTACGCCGAGTCGGGGCGCAGCTCCGATGCCCTGTCGCTGAACGAGACACTGGTCGCCCGGCGGGAGCGGACATTGGGCCCCGATCACAAGCTGACGCTCACCACCCGCAACAATCTGGCGGCCGCCTACCAGGCGACCGGACGCCTCCGCGAGGCGTTGACGATGCACGAGAGCATCCTGGCCGCCCGCGAACGCACCCTGGGCCCCGATCACCCCGAGACGCTCATCTCCCGCAACAATCTCGCGGACGCCTACCAATCGGCGGGACAGAAGGATCTGGCGATCATGCTCTTCGAGCAGACGCTGACCGCCCGCGAGCGTGTCCTGGGTTTCGAGCATCCCGACACGGTCAACAGTCGCGGCAATCTCGCCGTCGCCTACTCCGGTGTGCGCCGATACGAGGACGCGATCCTGTTGCACGTGGTCAATGCCGATATCCGCGACCGCTCGCTGGGTCCGGAGCATCCCGATACGCTGACCATCCGGCACTATCTCGGTTTCGCCTACGTCAACGCGCGGCGCTTCGCCGAGGGCATCGACATGATCCTGAAGACTCTGGCGGGACGCGAGCGCGCCTTGGGCCCGGAACATCCGTTCACGCTCAACACCCAGCACAATCTCGGCGTCGCGTACCACCTGTACGGCGACCACGATCAGGCCGTACACATCCTCGAACACACCCTCGCGACCAGAACCCGAATACTGGGTCCCGGCCATCCGCTCACCGAATCCACTCGAAAGTACCTGGACGACAACCTCACTCGCCGCTGGGGTCGGTGACCGGCCACGCCGGAAGCGATATGCCCGTGGCCGAGATCGACGTCGCCCGTCGCGCATCGGAGGTGTGAGCGGCGCACCCGAGGGGAATTTCCCTCAAAGCGCCCCGCCCGGAGGCGCTCGCACGTCAGGATCGACACGGCGTGACGAGCTCGGCCGGGTGAACCGAACCGCGGGCACGGCGGCGCTGTCGCACTGTTGCGAGCCGGGCGTACAGGAGGAACCGATGCGACGACGCATCTCGAAAGCCGATGTGTGGCACCACATCATGTCCGGACTGATCATGCTGGGAGGAACTCTCGGCGCGGCCGAGGTCTACGGCGAATACCTGCGCGAACGGCAACAGGCCGGCCGACCGGAGCCGGAATGGGACTGGTCGATTCCGCACCGGTGGTACGACCAGGCGCGTCACCCCGGCAGCGCCTGACCGCGGCGGCGGTAGCGACGATCGTTTCGGAACACGGCCGAATCGGGGGTGTGCCGCCGGGCACAACGGCCGATGTTGCATGCTGGGGCGATGCGGGTGCTGGTGGTCGAGGACGAACCGCGCTTGGCGCAGACGTTGCGTCGCGGGCTCGAGCTGGAGGGTTTCCTGGTCCAGCTGGCCGCGACCGGCGTCGACGGCCTGTGGTGGGCCACCGAACACGACTTCGACGTCATGGTGCTGGACATCATGCTGCCCGGGTTGAGTGGATACGAGGTGCTGCGCCGGGTGCGCGCACAGGATGTGCGGACCCCGGTGCTGATGCTGACCGCCAAGGACGGTGACTACGACCAGGTCGACGCCCTGGACCTGGGCGCGGACGACTACCTGACCAAACCGTTCTCGTTCGTCGTGCTGATCGCCCGGCTGCGCGCACTGCTGCGGCGGCGCGCGCCTCAGCAGCCCGTGCGGCTGCGGTCGGGCGATCTGGTGCTCGACCCGGCCCGGCGCTCGGTGCATCGCGGCGACACCTCGCTCACACTCACCCCACGGGAATTCGGACTGCTGGAATTCCTGTTGCGGCACAAGGGAAACGTGCTGACCAAGGCCGAAATCCTGCGCAACGTCTGGGATGTGCACTACGACGGTCCGGAAAACGTGGTCGAGGTCTACGTGGGATATCTGCGCAAGAAGATAGATGCGCCCTTCGGCCGCAGCAGTATCGAGACACTACGTGGCGTCGGTTATCGTCTGCTCGATCCCGAGGGGACCGGCAACGGGCAGCTCGAGCACGAAACGGGCTCCACCCCAGGGTGATTCGTCGATCATGACCGTCCCACCGTGTGCGGCAACGATTTCCGATACGATCGCCAGCCCGAGGCCGGACCCGCCGCTGCTGCGGGCCCGGTCGTCGTCCAGGCGCACGAAACGTCCGAATACCCGCTCGCGGTCGGCCGGCGGGATGCCGGGGCCGTCGTCGTCGACGATCATGCGGGCGTGCGCACCGTCGCTCTCCAGCCCGATCGCGACCCGGGCCCGCGCGTGTGCGGCGGCGTTGTCGGCGATATTGCGCAGTGCCCGAGCGAGTCTCGGCCGATCGCCGATCACCCGGACGGGCACGATCGCGGTGCGCACCCACACATCACCGCGCAGCCGTAGCGCGCCCGCCTCGGCATCGGCAAGATCGTCCAGATCCACCTCGCCTGTGCGCAATTCGAGGCCGTGCTCGTCGGCGGCGGCCAGGGTCAGTAGATTCTCCACCAGTTGGCGCATCCGCTCGGTCTCCGGCAGCAGCGCGCCCTCGATGAGATCGCGGTCCAGCGCTTGTGGCCGATCGCGGGCCAATTCCAGGGCCGCGGTGATGGTAGCCAGCGGGCTGCGCAGCTCGTGCGAGGCATCGCCGACGAAGCGTTGCTGGGCCCGATGTCCCGCCTCGACCCGCGCGAGCATCTCGTTCATCGTCTCGGCCAGGCGGGCGATCTCGTCGCGGGCCGCCGGCACCGGCACACGCTGCGACAGGGCCGAGGACCCGATCCGCGCGACCCGCGACCGGATCGCCTCCACCGAGCGCAGCGACCGCCCGACCAGAAGATATGTCGCCGCCGCAGCGGCGAGAACGACCAGTGGCCCGCCCATCGCCAGGAGTGCGGCGACCTCGCCGATGGCATGTTCGACCGATTCGGTGTCCGCCGCCACCAGGATCGTGAAATCCCCGCGCGGAGTGCTCACGGTGCGTGCCGCGACGCGCAGGTCCTCGTCGTAATCGCTGGTCGGCGGCAGTCCGACGGCAGGAGTTCCGGCCGACTGCGGATCGGTCAGGGGAGTGCTCAGCTTATCGGCCGACCGCCAGGCGATCCGGCCGTCCGGGGCGACCACCTGCACCGCCACCACCTGCCCCTCGACGGCGAGCAGCCCGTCCGGGACCTTACGGCCGTCGCTGTGTCCCAGTTCGTCGGCGATCTGGCTGGTCCTGGTGTCGGCGGCGACGTCCAGCTGGTGAATCAGCGAGCGACGCAGCAGCCCGAGCATCGCGCCCGCGGCGATCAGCAGCACCACGCCGACGACCAGCGCGGCAGTCATGGCCGACCGGATCCGCACCCCCCAACGCGAGGGCCGCAGCCAGACCGGGATCCCATTCACCTGCCCATCATGCGATATCACGGCCGCTTCGGCGCGCACGGTTCACCGGTGGTTCGCGGGCGCGTCGCGCGGGCAGTGCGGACGAGGATCGTTCGCCTTGTCGAATTTCCTTGTGCGCCATCGGTTATTCACTGAAGTCCGGTCTCCTGGTAAGCAAGATCCGAGGGCCGGGTGCAGAGCGTGGGGGGAGATGACTCTATGACGCTCGAGATGCCGCCCGAATTGCGCTGGTTGGGCTGGATCGCGGGCACCGCCTGGCCCGACGGCGACGAGGACGCCATGTGGGCCCTGTCGAACGCGTGGAAGGCCGCCGCGCAGGCCCTGTCCGCACTGGAACCGGACGTCGAAACGGCGAAATCCGATACCGAGAAGGCCTACCCCGCCGGCGCGGGCGCGGACAGCATGGGTGCGAAATTCGATGACCTGATCAACGGCGACCATTCGGTCAAGACGCTGGCCGAGATGTTGCAGGAGGTATCCGACTCGACCTTCGATATGGGCACCCAGTTGCAGGCCACCAAGCTCACCATCATCCTGTCGCTGGCCTGGTTGGCGGCCGAGATCATCTGGGCGTGGACGTTCCCGCCGACCGCGCCGGCCGTGGAGGCCGGAGCCATCGCGACCACCCGCTCGGTGCTGAAGATCGTCGAGGACTACGTCCAGAACTTCGTCGAGCGGCTGGCTCAGCGCCTGGGCGCCTCGGCGATGAAGGAGCGCTACTACTTCAAGGAGCTGCTCAGCGGCGGCAAGCTGATCATGCCCAGCGCCAAGGGATTCGGCGTTTACACGGTCAAGATCCTCGAGGGCGCGGCGACCTCGGCGCTGATGGACGGCGCGGTGCAGGTCGGTCAGATCGCGGCGGGTAAGCGGCACAGCTTCGACTGGAAGGAATTCGGCGTCTCGATGGCGGCGTCGGCCGCCGGTTCGATACCCGGTCGGGAGGTCGCGCGTTACATGGGTTTCGGGATGGACAAGTATCTGGGCAGTTCGCTCGCCAAGATGAACATCCCGCTCGGCAAGGGCATCGCCTACCCGGCGGGGGCGGTGTTGCGCGGCGCGAGCATCGGCGCGGTCTCGGGCGCGACCAGCACGCTTTTCGGGAATATGGTCGCCGCGGCCGCCTACGGCCCGGGAGCGTTCGGCTCACCGATGGGCTGGGTCGGCGGTATCTCGCGTGGTGCGATCGTCGGCGCGGCGCGCGGCACGTTCGTCAAGCGGACGGTACCGACCACCGACGATCTGCGGTACTCGGTGTGGATGAAGAACCAGGCGACGAACAAGGTCAAGCGGACCGATCGTCCGAATCCGAACGCGGGCAACACCACGAACGGTGGCAACACCACGACGGGTGGCAACACCACCACCGGTGGCAATACGCGGCCCGGTGGCAACACCACGACGGACGGCAACACGACCACCGGTGGTAATACGACCACGGGTGGCAACACCACGCGGAATACCGGAGCGCAGACCAACACGACCGCCGGTAACACCGGCCAGGTCATCGCGAGGCCGACCAATCACCCTGCACCGCAGACTAATTCGAGAACCAACGGTGGCTCCGACCAGATCGAGATGCAGCCCTTGGGATCGAGTCGTGGCGGCGGCAACGCACAACTTGCTCCGTCGTCGGGGCTGCGGGGGACCGGTGGGACGCAGGACGGTTCGTCGACGGTGATCCGTCCGGTTGCCAACAGTTCGCAGCTGGGCGGGAGTTCGGGCCTGCGCGGTAACGGCGGTCTACAGCGCGGCTTCCCGGTCGACAGCCGGAGTCAGGGGTCCACTCTCGGCGGCGGGCGCGGCAACTCGGACCTGTTCCCCGCGCCCACGTCGAGGCAGAGCGGTCAGTCGCCGCTGACCTCCGGCCTCGGTGGCGGGAGGTCGAACGTGGCTTCCGGTCTGGGTGGTGGGAAATCCGAGATCACGCCTGGCCTGGGTGGCGGGAAATCCGAGTTGACGCCCGGCCTGGGTGGCGGGAAGTCCGAGATCACGCCCGGTCTGGGTGGTGGCAAGACCCAGACCACGCCCGGCCTGGGTGGTGGCAAGTCCGAGTTGACGCCCGGCTCGGGTGGCGGGAAGTCCGGTCTCACCTCGGGAATCGGCGGCGGGAAGTACCGCGGGCCCGCACTCGGCGAGTCGTCGAATCTCCTCGGCGGCCGGTCGACCGCGCGCGGCGGCCTGTTCGGGGACGGGTCCACGAACAACACGGGCATGCGAGGAAGGTCGTTCGGCACGGAGGTCGGGCGCGGCGGCGGCCGGTCCCTGTCCGCACCCCCGCAGCTCCGCGAGGGCAACCCGACGATACGGCCGCCCGCGGAGAGTGAGCAGGGCTCCGTCGGCGGCCGGTCCAACCAGTCGTCCCTCGACGAGTTCCTGCGAATGGTGCCGGACGACGATCTGATTCGTCCCCCTCGCCAGGAGTCGGTCAACTCCGACAGCGAAGAGGGCGGGATGTTCCGGATGGGTCCGGAAGGTGATCTGTTCGGGGGCGGTCGGGAAGTTTCGCCGTCACTGCGCGGTAATCGCGACGACGAGTCGATCGGGTCGGACAACGAGAGTTACGGCTTCCGGCCGAACTTCGATGAGACGCTGTTCCCCGGTGGTGGATCCGCGCCCGCGTCGCTGGGCGGCGGCCGCGACAGCGGGGTGATCGGCCCGGTCGGCAACGACGGGTTCCGCGGTGGCGGATTCCGCGGCGGGTCCGCGCCCGGATCGTTGCGTGGTGGCGACGATCAGGTGTTCCGGCCGAACGAGCAACAGACCCCGGTGCCGCCGCGTGCGGGTATGAGCGGCGAATCGGAGCAAACTCCGAAGAAACCGCCGACCTCCTTCGAGTCCTCGGTGGACGGCGGATTCAAGTCACCCACGCCGTCACGTGGCAATTCCGAGCAGGGCGGTTCGAACCTGCGCGGCGGCCCGGTGTCGCGTCGCGGTTCGGATGACGAATCGGACTTCTACGACTATCTGTCGGATTACCGGAACTCCCGTGGCAGTGCCGACGAGTTCCCGGGATTCTCGGGAAGGCGTGGTGGCTCCGACCAGATCTCCGACTACGAGGTGTTGTTCCGGCCGAACAGCCGAGGCGAGGACGATTTCGAGCTCTACCGCGGCGACGACGGTTCGATCTACTTCGGGCCTGCGGGCCGCAGAGGCGGGTTCGACATCGAGGACATTCCGCATCCCTTCGGCACCGGCGGCGTCGCGCGCGGCGGCGGCGACAACCTGAGCATCCGTTCGGCTCCCGGCGCCCTGGGGGGCGGCAACGAACGCGGCACTCCCCGGCCGTTCCGGGGCGGTGGTTCGGATGATGAGCAGTTCGTTCCGCGGCCGTTCCGTGGTGATGACTCGGATAGCGAGCACTACATTCCGAGACCGTTCCGAGGTGGTGATCACTCGGATGACGAATTCGGTAACCACATGTCCGGTGCGCTCGGCGGGGGGCCGTCGAATCCCGGACGGTTCAGGATGCCGAGTTTCGGAAGTAGCGACGACGAATTCGTCTACCGTCCGGGTCGCTTCGGAATCGACGAGAACGGTGGCGGTTACATCTTCCGGCCGGGCCGCTTCGGAGAAGGGGGCTACGACGACGGTTTCGGCTTCCGGCCGAATTTCCGGACCGGCATGGGCGATGACGATTCGCTCTTCTCGTCGGGAAGTATGCGCGGCCGCTCCAGCGACGACGATTCGCTCTACGCTGCGCCGGCCGACAACAGAGGTGGGGGCGACCGCACGGCGCCGCCGCCTCCGCCGCGGAATCCGAATCGTCCGGTCGGGGCGCCGGTGCCTCCGCCGGTTCCGCCGCGGAATCCGGCTCGTCCGGCTCCGGCCGCCGGCGGGCCCCCGGCGGCTCCGGCCGCGCCGAACCGGGACGACGACTTCCTGGGCAAGTCGACCGATATGAAGGCGAAGACCCGTCCGAAGCGCGAACCCGAGTGGCGAGAGCTGCCGGGGCCGTACGAGGCGCCGACCGCGCCGAGTGCCGACACGTGGCTGGACGGGGCGAGCGGTCCCACCGGCCCTGGTGCGACGGGTCCGGGCGGGGCATCGGGGCCGGGTGCGACGGGTTCGGGCGCGTCGGGCTCCGGAGGCAACCCCTTCGGGGACAACCCGTTCGGCGACAACCCGGGCGGAACGAATCCTGCGGGAAGCAACCCGGCGGGAACCGATCCGAGCGGTACCAACCCGAGCGGAACCAACCCGGCGGGAACCGATCCCGGCGGGAGCGGATCGTCCGGCCCCTCGAATGTGGACGTGGCATTCAAGCTCTAGTGACGATCGAAGATCGTGTCGACGTCGGATCGGATTTCCTTGTGCGACACGTCTTATTCACCGTCGTGCGATGAGCTTGATGGGCAGAGCCTACGGTGGAGGTGTCATGGTCAACGAGCGGTTGGCGGCCAATGTGGCCACGATGCTCGAGGGACTGCAGGACCAGATGCGCGGTATCGCCGACCTGCAGCAGCGGCGTTCCGAGCTGACGGCGACGGCGTCGATCGGCGAGGACCGCGTGCAGGTGACGGTCAATGCCGACGGCATGGTGGTGGAAACCAAGTTCGGCAGCGAGGTCTCGGATCTGAGCTACGAGGAGCTCGCCGAGTACGTGACCGCCGCCGCGCAAGCAGCGATGCAAGGGGTGCGCAATCGCAGCCGCGAACTCATGCAACCGCTGATCGAGCGTAGATCGCGGCTGCCGAAACTCTCCGAAATCATCGAGGGCGCACCGGATCTGGAGGATATCCTGCCGCCCGCGCCGCCCCCTTCGACGGAGCCGCCACACCTGCGCGGCAACTTCGAGGACGACGACGAACAACGGCCGCTGATCGCCGATACGGACCACTGAGGACGCAAAGATGACCAGTGTCGAAATCAATCCCGACCAATTGCGTACTGCCGCAGCGGATTGCGATCGGATCCACGGATCCATCCTGACCGCCTTGAGGAGCCTGCAGTCCACGGTGGACGCCAAACAGGCGCCGTGGGGCAACGATTCGTTCGGCAAGAAGTTCGCCGACGGCGACAAGGGCTACATCGCGGTCAGCAAGAACCTGCTCGAAGGCATCAACGATCTGGCCACCACCTTCGGCACCTTCGCCTCCGGCCAGCGCGAGGCCGCCGACGAGCTGAGCAATGCCGACACGGGGCACGCCAACCACTGACGCGAGGCCGCCACGCCGAGGTTATCGTGGGGTTATGGGTGTCATCGGCGAAATGTTCCCGGGTAGGAAGCTGACCGACGAGGACGGCGAGGCGGGCGACGGCCAGACGCACCGGCCACGTCTCGAATTGGACCTCGACGGCGGCGTGGTGCGGTTGTCCGCCCCCGCGCGGCCGCGCTCAGCCGAGCAGGGCGTGGGCGACGGTGTAGCCGAGTAGCGCCGCGCCGAGGCCGGAGATCACGCTGACCAGCACATTCGTCGTCGCGTAGAAGTACGCGCGCTGTTCCAGCAGCCGCAATGTCTCGAAGCTGAACGTGCTGTATGTGGTCAGCGCACCGCAGAAGCCGGTACCGAGCAGGGCCAGCACCCGGATGTCGGCGGCCGCCCCGGTGAGCGCGCCCAGGATCAGACAGCCGGTCAGATTGACCGTGAGAGTGCCCCACGGAAACGGGCTGTCGTGGCGTGCGCCGATCGCGCGATCGGTGAGGTAGCGAACCGGCGCGCCCAGCATGGCGCCGAGGAAGATCAGGATGGTCGTCACGGGTTCAAGCCTGTCCGTCGTCGGTGTCGGCGCTGTGAATCTGCTTGCGCAACAACACTGTTCGTGTCAGCGTGACAGCCGCCAGGACCGCCAGCATGGCCGCGATCAGGGTTCCGGCCAGATAGCCGAAGGCCACGTACACGGTTCCGGGCTGGAGCAGGCCGCGGGTTTCCACGGCGTAGGTCGAGAAGGTGGTGAAACCCCCCAGGAAACCCACGCCGAGAAAGGGCCGTACCAGCCGATGCCCGGCCCAGACCTCCGTGATCAGCACCATCAGCACGCCGATGGCGAAACAGCCGAGGACATTCGTCAGGAAGGTCCCCCAGGGGAATTGGCCGGGCCGGGTGGGCAACAGCCGGGATACACCGAACCGGGCCTCGGCGCCGAGCCCGCCGCCCACGGCCACGACGATCAGCACCGGTCCGTGCTCACGAAACCAGCCGAGGCGCGCATTCACTTCGGTGGCGACATCGTCGGGAAGACGCACTTCGGGCACGACAGACTCCTACTCGAACATGAAAGCACTGGTCAAGTAGGGACTGTTGGCGGTGCGTGACCGCGGTTGTTCCCGCTGGCGGAAGTGGCGAGCCCCACCGCCACGTCGGTACAGAGTAGCGGGCTCGAATGGCTCGTCAGACGAGTTGTGGTGATCTTCACTCGCGCCGCCCTACTCGGCCTACTCGATGCCCGAGGGGACGTCGGTCGAATCTGAGAGAAAACAAAGGAAAGCCACAGGCTCCGGTCAGGCGCGCGACGCATGCTGGTGCGAGTAGCAGGAACCGGCGAGGGCGAGGTGCGCGATGGTCGAAATCGAGGTCACGGGGACGACGGTTACGGTTCACGTACTCGGCGCACACCGGTTCCTTTCGTTGCGCGAGCAGGTCACCTTCGACCTGTCGAATATCACCGAGGTCGCGCCCGCCGAGGTCGATCTGCGCCCGCCGTGGGTGCGTGCGCCGGGCACCTTCTTCCCGGGCGTCATCGCGGCCGGGATCTTCCGCGGTAAGCACCGCAAGGAATTCTGGGACACGCTCTTCGACGGGCGCGGGGTGCGCATCGAGCTGTCCGGGACCGATTTCACCCGGCTGGTGCTGGACGTCGCCGATCCCGAAGCGGTGCGCCGACAGCTGACCAGGGCCGCCGCGGCCTGACTCTCACCCGGCCGCGATCAGATGCCGCTGGATGAACTTGGTCAGCTGCGGTCGCAGCAGCTGTGACCCCCAACTGCCCCACTGCGCGATGAACCCGTGGTCCACCCACGGCAGCACGAGCGACTGCACCGGGTTTCCGGCGGCATCGAGTGCGGTGGCCAGCCGGGTGGACTGGTCCGCCGGCACCAGATGATCGCTGCCGCCCTGCACCAGCAGCGTGGGCGGCAGGCCCGGGGTGACGTGTTCGGTCGGCGAGGCGGCGAGGTAGCGGTCCCGGTAGCGGTCGACGCTGCCGCCGGCGTAGCGGTCGAGCATGGTGCGTATCGCGAAGGGCATCCGCGTATCATCGAGTGCCGCAGGAAGATTCGTCAGCGGGTAGAGCGCGATCACCGAGCGCGCCCGAACCTCGGGCACATCGCAGGTCGGCGGGAACTGTGGATCGCCGACCGTGTACGCGGCCATCAGCGCGAGATTTCCGCCCGCCGAATCGCCCGCGACCGAGATGTTCGACGGTGCGATCCCGAATTCTCGAGCATGTTGACGGACCCAGCCCATCGCGCATTTGACATCGCCGGTGGCCTGCTGCCAGCGGGCCGGTGGGGCGAGCCGGTAATCGATGGAGAGGACGGCGACCCCCTGCGTGGCCAGCCAGCTGAACCAGCTGTTGCTCGCACCACGATCGCCGCTGATGAATCCGCCGCCGTGTACGAATACGATCGCCGGGGCGCCCGCCGCGGGCTGGGTGGGGAGATAGCCGTCCAACTGTAGGGGTTGTCCGTCGACGGTCGCGAAAGTCGTTGTCCGCGTGGGTGATCGGTGTGGCCCCTGATCGGAGAACGAGGCCCACGACACCGTGGTGCCGTGCGTGGTCGCGGTGCGCCAGGCGCTCAGCCAGGGGACCAGCACGACCGTGAGAGCCAGCGCCGCCGCGATCAACCCGGCCGCGAGCCGCCAGGGTTTGCGGCTGTGCCAGGACGCGATCGCGATGACCACGCACAGGAAGCAGGCCAACGCGAACCACAGCGTCGCCGCCGCCAGCGCCGATCCGACGGCGCCCACCACGTCCTGGATCGGTTCGACCGTAATCCTCGGCGCGAAGAAGACCACACCGCCGATGATCACCGCGACACACAGCAGCCAGGCCACGGCCGAGGCGAGGCGCGGTAGCACCGGGCGCGGCCGCGCCCGGTGCGCTGCTCGTCGTTCGGCCTCAGGAGCCTGATCGATATTCGACATGACCGTGTTGACCTCCGGTGGTGGATCCCAGCTGCGCGGACCGGCGACGATGACGCCGGGCGAGCCGATCGGCTGTGCAAACGGGCGACGGCGGCCCGGACCGGGCGATATGCCCGCCCGGCGGGTGCGAATGCCCGGATATGGCGACCCGCAAATCATGGGTGACAACGAGTCGCGGTGCAAATGCGGCGCGCGGGTCGGCGGCGTGGCGAGGTCCGGGTTCGGCGCGCATTCGCTACAGTGCTCGCATTTGCCGCGTCGTAGCCAAAATGTGCGTCACCAGCGTGGTCGTTGCCAGTAATCCGGTTCCACCGCAAGGTTCGAGGAGGCGTGCTGTGCTCGGGTCGGTAGCTGCGGACGGATGCCCGGCATGCGGATGAAGGAACGCCGGGGCGCGATCGGCTTTGCCGTCTTCGGACTCGTGGCCCTGTTGGTGATCGTGATGATGTGGAATACGCTCGCGCACACCGTTTCCGGCCCGACCGACAGCTATTCCGCGACATTCACCGATGTGCTCGGACTGCATCCCGGTGACGATGTGCGGATCAGCGGGGTCCGGGTCGGCAAGGTCGACGCCATCAGCGCGGTGCGCGATCCCGCGAGCCGTAAGTATGTGGCGTCGGTGCGTTTTCGGGTGCAGCGCGACCAGCATCTCTACCACGACACCAAAGCCCTTGTGCGATACCAGAATTTGATCGGTCAACGATACGTCGCACTGGAGCCCGGGACCAAGGGCGAACCTACGCCGCTCCTGGCCGGGGGATCGATCCCGCTGTCGCAGACCGAACCGTCCTTCGATATCTCCGCATTGCTCAACGGATTCGAGCCGCTGTTCCAAACCCTGCAACCTGCCCAGGTCAACGATCTGACCAGTACGTTGATCCAGGCGTTGCAGGGCAGCGGCGTCTCACTGAGCGCGTTCATCACCCAGGCCGCGGGTCTGGCGGGGGATTTCGAGCGTCGCGATGCGATCCTCGCCGATATCATCGCCAATCTGTCGGCGGTGATGAAGGGTCTGGCCGCGCGTGGAGACCAGCTGGAAACCCTGATCACCCAGACGCGCGCACTGGTCGGGGGCCTCTATCAGCAGGGCAAGTCGCTGCTGGCCTCGACCGAACAGATCGCGGGCGCGACGAATTCGATGGAACAGCTGGTGACGCGGATTCAGCCGAAGATCGCGCAGGCGCAGGATTCCACCCACGACGCGCTGACCATGCTGCTCTCGCACGGCGCGCAATTGGATCAGGTCGCAATCGATCTGCCCGCGCTGCTGTCCGATGTCGGGGGTGCGAGCCAGGACGGTGCGTACGCGTCCGCCTACGTGTGCAGCCTGGACATCTCGCTCTACGGCATTCTGCTGCCGCGCGGAATCCTGACCCGGATCGGCGGCGACTCCCATTCGGCGGTGTGCCGCCCCTGAGCCGGACCGATCCGCGGGACCGGTTCGGCTCAGGAAAGCTCAACTCTGCAAACCGGCCTCGATCTCGAGGTTGAGAGTGATCTTGTCGCCGATCACCGCGCCGCCCTCGGGCAGCGGCATATCGATGGTGATGCCGAAATCGCGGCGGTTGATGACCGTCTTGGCCTCGAATCCGGCCACCGGCCCAGCGCCCATCCCCGGATTGCTGCCCAGGAATTCGACCTCGAGGGTGATGGGTTTGGTGACGCCTCGGATGGTGAATTCGCCGTCGACGTCGAATTCACCCTTCTCGATCCGGAAATCGGCGGTGGTGAACGTCGCGACCGGAAATTCCTCGGCCTTGAAGAAATCGGCGGTGCGCAGGTGGGCGTCGCGCTGCTCGTTGTCGGTGGTGACCGAGGAGACCTGGATCTGCGCCTCGGCGCGGGCGGTACCGTCCTCGCTGACGATCAGCCGGCCGGAGAAATCGCAGAAGCGGCCGTGGACCTTGCTCACCATCAGATGTCGCACGGTGAAGCCGAGAGTGGAATGGGCCGGGTCGATGACCCAGGTGCCCGCGGCCAATGCGTTGGAGGTGCCGGTGGTCATGAGGTTCTCCTATCGGTTCGCGTCCGATGGCCTACTGCATGAATGCCGACAGTCTAGGGTGTTCTCGGGGCCTGAACAGCGTTTATTCGCCTCATGGCCGCACACCTCCGACCGGTTCACCCCGGGCCGCGCACCGGCGGTTTGCCAGGGCGACCGAGCGCTCGACAGCCGGCTATGTGCGGGCGCGCACGAACTTGTAGATGACCAGGAGGATGACCGCGCCGACGATCGCGCCGATGAAGGTGTGCTCGACCGGCTGGCGGAAGCTGAGTTTGTGCGGAGCGAACACCAGGCTGCCCAACGTGCCGCCGACGAATCCGCCGACCACGCCCAGCACGATGGTGCCGATCCAGCCGAAGTTCTCCTTGCCGGGAACGAGTAGACGGGCGATGGCACCCGCGATGAGACCGATGATGATCATCCAGACGATGCTCATGATGTCGCCTCCTGGAGTGAACTGCTGGACGGGTGCTCTCAAGGTAGCAAGACTCGAACGGGCATAGGGCGATTCGGACCGCCGGGCCGATCACGTCGGGTACGGTTGAGCCGAGGGAGAGTGGGGCAACCGTGCAGGGTCTTCTCGTCGACAGCTCCGATCAGCGCCTGCTTCGCGACAGCGTCGCGCAGATCGCGGCGAAATATGGGGCGGAATACTTTCTGGAGCGTTCACGCGCCGGTGCGAAACTCGATGAACTGTGGGCCGATCTGGGGTCCGCGGGCATGCTCGGTGTGCATCTGCCGGTCGAATACGGCGGTGGCGGCGCGGGGCAGACCGAACTGTCGATCGTCGTGGAAGAGCTTGCCGCGCATGGTATCCCGCTGCTGCTCACGGTCATCTCACCGGCCATCTGTGGATCCATCCTGACCGCGCACGGCTCGCCGGAGCTCAAGGCCGAATGGCTGCCCGGCCTGGCCGACGGCATCCGCAAGATGGCCTTCGCGCTCACCGAGCCCGATGCCGGATCCAACAGCCACGCCCTGCGCACCTTCGCTCGCGCCGACGGGCCGGACTGGATCGTCTCGGGTGGAAAGTATTTCATCTCCGCCGCGGACGAGGCCGATGCGCTGCTGGTCGTCGCCCGTGCGGTCGACGTGCCCGATGATCGCCGGAATCCGTTGTCTTTGTTCGTCGTTCCCGCCGATGCGAAAGGCGTTACGCTGCAACCGCTGCCGACCGCGGTGGTCTCGCCGGATCGGCAGTTCACGGTCTTTCTGGACGAGGTGCGGCTGGGTCCCGAGGCATTGATCGGGCTGCCCGGCAAGGGATTGCCGCAGGTCTTCGCCGGACTCAATCCGGAACGCATTCTGGCCTCGGCGATCAGCTGCGGCATCGGCCGGTACGCCGTGGCCAAGGCCGTGGACTACGCCAAGGACCGTCGGGTGTGGTCGGTGCCGATCGGTGCGCACCAGGGTATTTCGCATCCGCTGGCCGAATGTCACATCGCTGTCGAACTCGCCCGCCTGGCCACTCGATCGGCCGCGCAGCAGTTCGATTCCGGTCACGATGCGGCCGCCGCGGCGAATATGGCCAAATTCGCCGCGGCCGAGGCTTCGCTGCGCGCGCTGGACCAGGCGATCCAGGTGCACGGCGGTAACGGTCTCACTCCGGAGTACGGCCTGGCCGAGATGTGGTTCACCGCGCGGCTCATGCGCACCGCGCCGGTGAGCCGGGAGATGGTGCTCAACTACATCGGCGAGCACACCCTGGGCCTGCCGTCGTCCTATCGCATGTCGCGGCGGCCGTCCGCGAGCCACGCGGACCCGTTGCCGGAACCGCAGATTCGCTGACGGCCGCGGGCGCGGCTCACACCGCGGTCGGTGTGTGCTTGGCCGCGCTGCGCACCTGGAATGCCTCCACGACCTCCATGATGCCCATGAACAGCAGCCACCAGCCGGTCAGAAGGGTCAGCGCGGTGATCGAGTGGATCGGCCACACCACGATGACCACGCCGCCGATCAGCAGCAGGATGCCGAAGACGATCGTCCAACCCTTACCCGGTGTGCCCGCGGGCGTCTCGGTGCCGCCGATCAGTACCGACATGCCGCGGAACAGCCAGCTGATCGCGATCCACAGCGCCAGCAGCACCAGCGAATCGCCGATGTGCCGGAAGCAGAACACGGCCAGGATGAACGACAGGATGCCGCTGACGATCGACAGCACCCGCCATCCGGCGCCCAAGTGCGGTCCCATCGCCGCGACGAGTTGCAGCACACCGGAGATCAGCAGGTAGAAACCGAACAGAATTCCGGCGACGACGAGCGTCGGCCCCGGCCAGATCAGGATCATGAGGCCGATGACCACCGACAGGATGCCGATGACCAGCAGCGATTGCCACGCACCGCGAGCCAGGAGATGCAGCGGACCCTCGGTTACTCCCTCTTTGCTGGTTGTCATGTGGGCAGGATAAATCCGGTTCAACCACTAGCGGATCATTAGCTGAACTCGATCAGATCACGATGCTGGGCTGACCCGCGTTCGTCGGACGTGCGCGGCCGTCCGGCCGCGGTGGGTGCGGGCGAACTGTCCCGGCGACTGACCCCGCCAGGACCGGAAGGCCGACGTGAACGCCGAGACGCTGGCATAGCCCAGACGTTCGGCGGCGTGTTCGACCGTCAGCCCGGCGATCAGCATCTCCTCGGCGAGCAATCCGACGGTTTCGTTGCTGACCTCGCGGAACGTGGTGCCCTCACTCGCCAACCGCCGGCGCAGCGTCCGTACGCTGACATCCAGATCCGCGGCGATATGCGCCTGATCGGCGACACCGCCGTGCCGGATCAGCAATTCGCGCACCTGACCGCTGAGGCCGGTGCGGTTACGGCGCTGCTGGATCAGATCCGCGCACTGACGTTCGTAGTACCGCGCGGTGACCGGATTCGATTGCGGCATGGGCTGATCCAGGGCGCTGGTGTTGCCGATCAGAACCGATCGCTCCGCGCCGAACACGATCTTGTCGATCCCGAGCAACGTCCCGAACATCTCGTAGATCGGATGCGGCTCCACCGCGATCTCCGCCCGCAGCATCGGCAACCGGGAGCCCAGTACGTCCTGGGCCACCGTCGCGATGGCCGCGAGGTCACGCTCGAGCACGAATCTGTGCAGGTCCGCGGGCACCGCGCGATCATCGCGGATGAACCAGAACTCCTGGCCGTGGTCCTCGAGCGTGTGATGGGCGAACGTGAACGACAGATCGGCGTACTGCAATGCGATCTCCGCGGCCCGGCGCAGCGTGGGGCTGCTCATCGCGGCGAAGCCGAGAACGCCGAAATTCGGTGCGTGGCAATTGAGTCCGGCCATCAGGCCCATGCCCGGCTCGTCGTCGAGCGCGCCGACGACGTTGCGGGTCAACGTGATCTCCTGGGCAAGGGTGATCTCGGTGCCGGGATCCTGCAACTGGTTCTCGGATATGCCGCTTCCGGACAGCAGGGACGATACCGGCAGACCGCGCGATACGGCGTATTCCACCAGCAACGCCGCACCGCTGATGGACCGCAAGCGGCCGGACTCCTGCGACGTTCTCGCATCGTTCACCTGCGAATCCTCGCAGAATCGGCGGCGATTCGTGGCGAAATACGGTGCGGCCGTACACTTTACTCGCCGGTAAGTTTGCTGCCGGCGTCCCATATTCGGTGATTTCTGGCCCAAACCGCACTGGTCGAACGTTCTCGATAGCCATACGGTTTCTCGTATGCCGCACCGCGTTCGGACAATCCTTTCGACCCGGTCGTTTGCTCGATCGGCCCGCGAGCTGTGTGTTCGCGGAGCGGATACCGCCATCCCATCGCGACCGGAGTGAACACGAATGTTTTCGATTCCCTCGAATGCCGCCAGGGACTCCTGGATCACCGTCACCGCACCCGCCGACGGACGAATTCTGGGTACGTTGCCGATGCACACACCCGACCGAGTGCATGCGAGCGTCGCCCGTCTGCGCGCGGCGCAGAGCCGGTGGCGCGCGATGGGCGTCGTGGGCCGGGCGCACTGGCTCACCACCTTCCGCGACTGGCTGCTGGAGAACCAGGAGCCGATCGCCGCGGTGCTCGCGGCCGAGACGGGGCGTTCGGCCGCGGCGGCGCATCGGGAGTTCCGCCTCGGCATCGATGCGCTCGACTATCACCGCACCCGCGGTGCGGACTTCCTGGCCCTGCCGTACGCGCGTACCGGCCGGGCGCCGGACGCGGCCTTGCGGCTGGCGGTAGCTCATCGTCCCTGTGCGGTCGTCGGGGTGATCTCCGGTTGGACCGCCCCGATGGCCGCGCCGTTGCTGGACGTGATTCCGGCATTGCTGGCCGGATCCGCGGTAGTGGTCAAGCCGTCCTCGGTGACGCCGTTGACGATGCGTGCCCTGGTCACCGGCTGGCTCGATCTGGGAGCGCCGCCGGTCCTGGAATTCGTCGCCGGAGCCGAGGCCGGGGCGGCAGTGGTCGATGTGGTCGATGCCGTCCACTTCGGCGGATCACCGGAAACCGGCAAGGTGATCGCCCTGCGCGCGGCCTCCCGGCTCATCCCGTGTCGCCTCGACATCGGCGGGAAATCCGCGGCACTCGTGTTGGCCGGGGCCGATATGGGTCGTGCCGCGACCGGTATCGCGCTGGGCGGGCTCGCGGGATCGGGACAGAGTTGCGCCAGTATCGAGCGGGTGTTCGTCGAATCGGCGATCTACGACGTATTTCTCGATCGGCTGGTCGAGGAGGTTGTCGCCTTCGGCGCGCACGATCCCGACGACACCTCCGTGGAGGTGATGACCTCGGCGGCGCATGTGGACTGTGTGCGAGAGCAGATCGCCGATGCCCTCGCCAAGGGTGCGCGCGTGCGCGTCGGCGGGAACGGCGACGGGCACATCGTGCAGCCGACCGTGCTCGCGGACGCCGATCCGGCGATGGCGGTGCTGAATCAGCAGACGCTCGGACCGATTCTGGCCGTGGTCCGCGTCGCCGATGCCGAACAGGCGATCACCCTGGCCAACGATCCGTTCGCACCGTGCGCGAGCGTGTGGACCGCCGACGATGCCGCCGCCGACGATGTGGCCGCGCGGCTGACCGCCGGGCGGATCGCGATCAATGACGTATCGGTGCATCTGGCCACCGCTTTCCACGTGTAACACGTTTTCCTGCAAAGGGTTCGAGCAGACGAACCTTTCCCGTGGTTGTGCCTGCGGCTCCGCGTATCTCGTATCCGAGGGGGTGAAATGATCGGTAGCCGACCAATTTTCGCGGCGAGCATGGCGACGGCCGCCGTGGTCGGGCGGTCCGGCGCGGGGCTAGGGTGGGAAATCGACGGATATCCCGTCCATTCACTCCCGCCTAGTGCGAAGGAACGACAGTAATGGATCTGAGTCTGCACTACTGGAACTTCTCGACGCCGTCGGATCCGGCGCGAATCGCGCCCACCCTCGCCCGGACCGCCCAGCTCGCCGAGCAGGCCGGTTTCGCGGAGTTCACGGTGATGGACCACTACTTCCAGATGGAGATGCGCGGCACCGCCGACGAGCCGATGCTCGAGGCATACACCACCCTCGGATATGTCGCGGCGCTGACCGAGCGGATGCGGCTGGCCGTGCTGGTGACCGGTGTGATGTACCGGTACCCGGGCCTGCTCGCCAAGATCGTGTCCACCCTGGACGTGCTGTCCGGCGGACGCGCGCAGCTGGGCATCGGCGCGTCCTGGTACGAGCGCGAGCAGCGCGGACTCGGCGTACCGGTCGTGTCGATGGCCGAACGGTTCGAGCGGATGGAGGAGACACTGCAGATCTGCCTGCAGATGTGGAGTGACAACAACGGCCCCTACAAAGGTGTGCACTACGAACTCGCCGAGACGTTGTGTGTGCCGGCGCCGTTGACCCGGCCCCGCCCCCCGATCCTGATCGGCGGCGGAGGTGAGAAGAAGACGCTACTGCAGGTGGCTCGGTACGCCGACGCGTGCAATCTGTTCGGTACCGGCATCGAGGACGTCGGGCACAAGCTCGATGTGCTGCGCGGGCACTGCGAGGCCGAGGGTCGCGACTACGCGAGCATCCGCAAGACCCTCACCTCCTTCACCTCTCCGGCCGGTGATCCCGATGCCTTCCTCGCCGAGGCGGAACGCTATGCGGCTCTGGGCATTACGCAGATCGATGTGATGCCCGAGGGTGATCCGATCGAATACACCGAGAAGGCGGCGGGCGTAATCGAGCGGCTGAGCGGCATTTGATGCTGTAGCTTCGGCCTCCGCTTCGCTCCGGCGGGTTTGCGGCGCTTCAAGGCTCACCGCACGGCCTCGTGTCGGGCACTCGTTCCTCGCACCCGCCACGCGTGCGGGCGGCAAGCCCGCACCGCAACCCGCGATGTTGGCGTTGTCCGGCCTCTGCGGCCCTTCTGTGTGTCTGGATGAGGTGGAACCCACCCGCGCGTAGGTAGTCGGTGCCGGACCTCGCGATGACGGGCGAGGCATGTACGTGATCGATGCCGTGTGTACCGGAACTGCCGGTGGACACGGCATCGGTGCGTTTCGGGGTGTGTTGTGCGGGCAGTCGCCGGCTGCGGTGTGCACGGATCGTGCGCACCCGTTGACCATATACCCTTAGGGGGTATAGGTTTCTGTGCGGAGCGCGGCGCGCTGTGCCGCGCCGACGGAGAGGCGAGGTGGCAGATGCATGCGATAACACACGCGCTGGCGCTGGCTGGGTCGATGACCTGGGAGATTCTGTGGGCGCTGATTCTGGGCTTCGCCCTGTCGGCCGTGGTGCAGGCGGTGGTGCGCAAATCGACGATCGTGCGGCTGCTCGGGGACGACCGGCCGCGCACGCTGGCCGTCGCGTCGGCGCTGGGCGCGGCATCGTCCTCGTGTTCGTATGCCGCGGTCGCGCTGGCGCGTTCGCTGTTCCGCAAGGGCGCGAATTTCACCGCGGCGATGGCGTTCGAGATCGCGTCGACCAATCTCGTGGTGGAACTGGGCATCATCCTGGCGCTGCTGCTGGGGTGGCAGTTCACCGTGGCCGAATTCATCGGCGGGCCGATCATGATCGTGCTGGTGGCGGTGCTGTTCCGGCTGTTCGTGCGGTCCCGGCTGGTCCAGGCGGCGCGGACGCAGTCCGAGCGCGGATTGGCCGGATCGATGGAAGGCCACGCGGCCATGGACATGTCGGTCTCGGGCACCGGTTCGTTCGCGCGGCGGCTGCTCTCCGGTCGCGGCCTGACTGCCGTATCGCACGTATTCGTGATGGAGTGGGCGGCTATCCTGCGCGATCTGATCATCGGGCTGCTGATCGCCGGCGCGATCGGTGCGTGGGTTCCGGATACGTTCTGGCAGAGCTTCTTTCTGAGTGATCACCCACTGCTGTCGGCGATCTGGGGGCCGATCGTGGGGCCGGTGGTGGCGATCGCCTCGTTCGTCTGCTCGATCGGCAATGTGCCGCTGGCCGCGGTGCTGTGGAACGGCGGCATCAGCTTCGGCGGCGTGACCGCGTTCATCTTCGCCGACCTGCTGATCCTGCCGATCCTGAACATCTACCGTAAGTACTACGGCACCCGCATGATGCTGGCCGTACTGGGCGTGTTCTACGCCGCCATGGTCGGCGCCGGATATCTGGTCGAAATCCTTTTCGGCGCAACGGGTCTCGTACCACGACAGCGTAACGTCATGGTGATGCAGGAGGGGATCCGATGGAATTACACCACCTGGCTGAACATCGTATTCCTCCTGCTCGCAGCGGTTCTGCTGCTGCGCTTCGTCCGCACCGGCGGAATGCCCATGTTGCGCATGATGGGTGGTTCACCCGACGCGGAACACGATCACGGGCACGATCATTCGGCGTCCGGTCACGGCGAGCACTCCGAGGACGGCGGGCACGTGGATCACGGCGCGGCCGGCGGGCCCACCGGTGGCACCGGATACGTTGGGAAAGAGCCGGATTCGCACGATCCGCATGCACGGACCGAGCACGACGGGCACGTCGACTCGGACCATGGCCGTCATCGAGGGCATTGATGGAGACCATCGCCGGGTGGACCGCATCGGCCGTACCCGGTGCCGCCGGAATCGACATGGTGCCCGTGGTCGCGCCCGGTCGGTTCCGGTAGCTCGGGGAATAGCCGCGGCGGGGGAGATGTTCGCGACTGTTATGACGGTCAGTGGAACTGTGGCGCCCGGATTCGAGCCGGTGCGCGCGGCTTTCGAGCGCAATTTCGCCGAGCACGGGGACCTCGGTGCGGCGGTCGCGATCTACCGGGACGGGCAGCCGGTGGTGGATCTGTGGGGTGGGGTGGCCGATCCGGAGAACGGGCGGGCCTGGGAGCCGGACACGATCGCGCTGGTGTACTCGGCCACCAAGGGCGTGCTCGCGGCGGCCGCACATCTGCTGGTCGAACGCGGGCAACTGGATCTGGACTTGCCGGTCGCTCACTACTGGCCGGAATTCGCGGCCGCGGACAAGGGCGCGATTCCGGTGCGGTGGCTGCTGAGCCACCAGGCCGGTCTGCCGGCACTCGACGAGGCCGTGCCGCTGGAGGACGCGCTGCGCTGGGGTCCGATGGTGAAAGCGCTTGCCGCGCAACGTCCGCAGTGGACGCCCGGTACCGCGCACGGCTATCACGGACGCACCTTCGGCTGGTTGGTCGGCGAGGTGGTACGGCGGGTTTCGGGGCGTTCGCCCGGACGTTTCGTGGCCGAGGAGATCGCCGGGCCGCTCGGCGTCGACTTCTTCATCGGCCTGCCCGAATCCGAACGTCATCGGGTCGCACGGTTGGTATTCGCACCGAAACCGGAGCCGGGCAGCGTATCGCTCGCGGAGGTTCCCGAGGAGTTCCGGCCGATGTTCGCCGCCATGCAGGACCCCGGCGCTCTGATCAACCGCGCCTTCCAGGTGACCGATCCGGCCGATCCCGATTTCAACTCCGCTCGGGTGCAGGCCGCCGAGATCCCCTCCAGCAACGGCATCGGCACCGCCTGCGGACTCGCCCGGATCTATGCGGCGCTGGTCGGCGAGGTGGACGGTACCCGGCTGCTGTCCCCGGCCACCCTCGCCGATGCCGTGCGGGAACAGGCCGCGGGCATCGACCGCGTGATGCTGCTGCCCGATCGCTACGCCAGTGGATACATGCTGCCCGACGAACGTTTTCCGCTCGGCGGCCCGAATGCCTTCGGCCATCCGGGGCGCGGCGGATCCCTCGGCTTCGCCGATCCCGCCCGCGGCCTGTCCTTCGCCTACATCACCAACTACATCATCGAAGGCGCTCCGGACTCGCGCGCCCTCGGCCTCGTCGCTGCTTTGAACGACGTGGTGGACTAACTCGACGCGCATTGTGCCGCAGTGTGTTCGGGGCCGCATCGAGCCGCGGCTCGGCCCGATCATGTCGCAGCGGTCGGTGCACCTCGGCCACGGGGATCGGGGGCGCTCCGGGTCGCCGGGCCTCGCCGCGACACTGAACGAGGTGGCGAGTTGACTCGACTCTCGTTGCGCTCCGGTGTGTTCGAGGCATACCGCGTGGTGGATCAGGCTCCGGCCGGGTCGCGTCGGTTCGAGAACTTGCGAGCCCGGCGCAGATCCGAGCTCATGCCGAGGGATATTTCGGCCGACGTGCGGTCCCGAGTTGCTGTTGGTATGGCACGTGGTCGGTCAGCTGCTGTTTCGCGCGTCATGCGGGTGCGTGGTGACGTAACTGTTCGAGGGTTCGGGAGAAGTGGCCGCGGTGTTCCCGGGCGACGCTGAGGGCGTCGGTGGCGGTGTCGACGTCGGTGAGGACGGGGAGGCGACGTACCCGGCATCCGCAGCGGCTCAGGGCTTCTCGGGTCAGGTCGCCGGTGTGAGCGGTCGACATGGGGATCTCGGCGAGGGTTCGGGCGGGGCGGGGATCGGTCAGTCCCAGCGCCCACCAGCCGCCGTCGGATGCGGGGCCCAGGACGGCGTCGCCGCATTCGAGAAGAAGCGTTGCCGACACCGCGAGCAGGGCCGGGCCCGCCTGTGGCGTGTCCATACCGATCTGGAGTACCGGCAGGCCCATTCGGGCCGCGTCGGCGTGCGCGTTGGCCAGGCGCCGGCCGAAGGTGTCGCCGCGTTGCGGAATGAGGTCGAATTCGCGCAGGGCCGTGGACAATTCGTCGGACCGCTCGGCTCGGGTGAGATCGCCGGTCCAGGCGACCATGCGATGCCGCGCGCCGCTGTACCGCACGGACCGGAGCGTGTCCAGGAGTGCGGCAGCGGCGAGCTGGGCCGCCTCTCGTGGTGAGAAGTCCGGTGTGAGGCGGGTTTTCGCGAATCCGGCGATGGGCGCCTTGGCGATCACCAGCAGTGTGACCGGGACGCCGTGCGAGGCGGAGGTCGTGATCATCGCACGCTCCAGAAGTCGGCGACGGCGCGCACGGTGCCGCGTACCGAGCCCGACACCTTGGATACGCCGTGTGTCCTCGGCCGATAGCTGATATCGCGTTCGACGATCCGCCATCCCGCCTCGCTCGCGCGGATCAGCAGTGCCAGTGGGTATCCCGATCGCGGATGCAGCGGGCCCAGCGCGAGCAATCGGTCGCGACGGGCCACCCGCATGGCGGCGATATCGTGTACCGGCAGACCGTGCCGCCGTCGCAGCAATCCCGCGATCAACAGATTGCCCAGCCGGGCGTGCCAGGGCCACGCACCCGCCCGCACCGGGCGACGGCGTCCCACCACCATATCCACATCGGCATCGAATTGACCCAGTAGGCAGGGCAATTCGCCCGCGTCCATGGACCCGTCGCCGTCGAGCACCGCGACCAGCGCGGTATCGGCCGCGTGCACGCCCGCCTCGACCGCCGAGCCGTATCCGGGCACGGGCTCGCTGACGACCCGGGCGCCGCCGGCCCGCGCCACCGCAGCGGTGTCGTCGGTGGAGGCGTTGTCGACCACGATCACCCGGTACTCGTCCGGCACGGCCGCCAGTACGCCGGGTAGCGCCCCGGCCTCGTTGTGGCACGGGATGACGACGGTGACGTCCCGGGCGCTGAGTGTATCGCTCACATCTGGCACCGTAGGCCGCTGACCACCGATTTCGTCGCAAGGAACCGGTGACGAAAGTGTGACGGCGCCCGGTGGCGCCGGTGCTGTGCCCGGATTCGGTGCGCGGTGCGGCCTAAGGTGAACGCTGTGCAGGACGTAACTTCCACCCGGGTCCGTCGCGTCCCGCGCGTTCGTGCCGACGTGGCCTGCGCTCTGGCGGCAGCGGTGCTGGTGGCCGCGGCCTTCGCGGTGCCGCGGATTCGCGGCCAGCAGTGGTCGACGCATCTGTATGCCGCCGCCGCGCCGATCTTCGGGATCTGGGGGCCGCATATCGGCTGGGGAACCGGCCCGGCCGTGCTCATCGCCGCATTGGTGGTTCTGACCGGACCGGAACTTGCCCGGAGGTTGCCGTGGCGGCCGATGCTGCTGTCGGCCTGGCTGACCTCGATCGCGTGGATCTTCTCGCTGGCGATGGTCGACGGTTGGCAACGCGGTTTCGCCGGGCGGCTGGCGCGGCACGAGGAGTACCTCTACGAGGCCGGGCGGGTCACCGACATCGGCGCGATGTTACGCGGATTCTCCGGCCGCATACTGGATTTCCAGCCCGACTCATGGGCCACGCACGTTTCCGGGCATCCGGCCGGCGCGCTGCTCACCTTCGTGCTGATGGATCGGATCGGCCTGCGCGGCGGGGCGTGGGCGGCCTGGCTGGTGGTGTCGGCCGGAGCCGGCGCGGCCGTCGCGGTTGCGGTAGCTCTTCGTGCGCTGGATGCGGAGAATCGGGCCAGGGCCGCGATGCCGTATCTGGTCCTCGCCCCCGCCGCGGTCTGGCTCGGTGTCTCGGCGGACGCGCTGTTCGCCGGGGTTACCGCGTGGGCGGTGGCGCTGTTGGCGATCGCGACCCGTCGCGGTCCGGGTTGGGCGGGTATCGCCCTGGCCGCCGGCCTGCTGTTCGGCTATGGGCTGTTCCTGAACTATGGCCTGACGCTCATGGTTATCCCGGCCGCCGCGGTCCTGTGCGGCCGCGGTCTGCCCGCCATCTGGCCCGCCGTCGCCGCGCTCATCGGGGCCGCGCTGGTGGTAGTCGCCTTCGCCGCCGCCGGATTCTGGTGGCTGGACGGCTATCACCTTGTGGTGCAACGGTATTACCAGGGCATCGCCTCCGAGCGCCCGTATTCCTACTGGGTCTGGGGCAACCTCGCCGCCACCGTCTGTTCCGTCGGACTGGCCGCCGCGGCGGCGCTGCACCGGGTCGTGCGTGGTGTGCTGTCGGGATTCGGTGCGCCGCCGAGCGGGACGGCCCCGGCCGGTCGGGTACCGGAAACCGGCGGGCCCGCGGGCGACGCGACCGAGTCCGCGGTGGCACCGCATCGCCGGCCGGGCGGGGACGACGAGGCCACCGGTGCGAGGCGGGGGAGCCGGGGCGCGGGCGAGCGGAGTCCGCGTCGTGCAGCGCGCGGCGCGGGGCGCCGCGACGGGTCGGCACGCGTGGGCAGCGGCACGGGACGACGGGCATGGGTGGAACGCCTGGCCGGGTGGCGCGCGGGTGTGGATCCCGCGGCGCTGCTGGCCGCGGCCGGAGTGCTCGCTGTCGTGGCGGCCGATCTCAGCGGGCTGAGTAAGGCCGAGACCGAGCGGATCTGGTTGCCGTTCGATATGTGGGTGCTCGCCGGGACGGCATTGTTGCCGCAGCGCGACGCCCGGATCTGGCTGGCGCTACAGGCCGCGGCGGCCCTGTCCCTCAACCATCTGCTGATGACGAACTGGTGATTCGATGCGCATTCTGGTGGCCGATGACGACGGCGTGGTCCGGGAGGTGGTGCGCCGCTATCTGGAACGGGACGGATTCACGGTGGTGGAGACCGCCGACGGTCCGGCGACCGCGGAAGTGCTGGCGCGCAACGAGATCGCACTGGCCGTCCTGGACGTGATGATGCCGCCGCCGGATGGTATCGAGCTGTGCCGTGCGGTGCGCGCCGGACCCCATCCCGATACCCCGATCATCCTGCTGACCGCACTCGGCGAGGAGGAGGACCGCGTCCTGGGACTACAGTCCGGTGCGGACGACTACATCGTGAAGCCGTTCAGCCCAAGGGAATTGGCCCTGCGGGTGGCCTCGGTCCTGCGGCGCGCTCAGCGGACCCCGCCTCCGGCCGAGCAGCCGATCCTGCGCAGCGGCGCGATCGAATTGCGACCGGATGCGCAGGCGGTGCTGATCGAGGGCCGCCGGGTGGATCTGACCGCCCGCGAATTCGATCTGCTGGCCTTCCTGCTGGCACATCCGCAGCAGGTGTTCGGCCGGTCGGATCTGCTCGAACAGGTGTGGGGCTGGACCTTCGGCGATCAGTCCACGGTCACCGTGCACATCAAACGTCTGCGCGCGAAACTCGGTGCCGCACATCGCATCGAGACCGTCTGGGGTCGCGGATACGCATGGGGCCGCCCCGGGGACGAGGACGGAGATCGCTGATGCCCACCGATATGCTCGGGCTGATCGGATACGCCCTGGCCGGATCGCTGCCGGTGACCGCGCTGGGCGCGCTCGCCATGCGGCTGACCCACAATCGCAGCCTCACCAGCAGCATGGTTCTGCTGGTGCTGATTCCGACGGTGGCGACATTGGCCGGGGTGGTCGCGGTCAGCGGGATGATGTTCACCGACGAACTGCGCCGCATCCTGGTGGTCCTGGCGGTGGTCACGATCGTCGCGGTGCCGGCGGCCGTGGTACTCGGCCGGGCCCAGGCCCGGAAGACGGTGTGGGAGCGGCAGATGCGCGAGCAGGAACGCGCCGCCGAACGCTCCCGGCGTGAACTGGTGGCGTGGGTGAGTCACGACCTGCGGACGCCGCTGGCCGGTATTCGAGCGATGGGCGAGGCGCTGGTCGACGGTGTGATCGATCAACCCGAGACCGTCGAGCGCTACGCGAATCGCATTGTGTTGGAGACCAATCGGCTCTCGGCGATGGTGGACGACCTGTTCGAGATGTCGAAGATCAACTCCGGCGCGCTGCGCCTGCAACTCGAGCCGGTGGATCTGCGCGAGCTCGTCGACGAGGTCGCCGCCGCCAATCAGCCCACCGCCACCCGCGCCGGAGTGAGCCTGCGTGCGCGGCAACCGGATTCGGAGATCATCGTGAACGCCAGCGATCGCGCCCTGACCAGGGTGCTGACCAACCTGGTCGCCAACGCGATCGAGCACACCCCGCCCGGCGGCCGCATCGACATCTGCTCCGGCATCGACGACGGCCAGGCCTGGGCCCATGTCGTCGACACCGGCCCCGGCATCGCCCCGGAGGATCTGCCCCGCATCTTCGAGGTCGCCTACCGCGGCAGCTCCGCCCGCTCCGCCACCGACATCGGCAGCAACAGCGGTATGGGCCTGGCCATCGCCTCGGGTCTCATCCATGCCCACCACGGCGAAATCAGCGCCCACAACCAGGAAGTGGGCTGCCGCTTCGAAATCCGCCTGCCTGCCCGCCTCCCCGATGTTTCAGCGGGTCGTTAGGTGTGCGGCGCCGGACTTTTCAGCGCCATTCGGGGGCGCCCGCGCCGGAGGCGGGGCGCAGCGGAGCGGTGGCGAAATCGGTGAGGCCGTCGGTGGGGGAGATGGTGGCGGTGAAATCGAGTAGGGCGTGGGCTTTTCCGGGGCCGGCTACGATGTGGCGGACGTCGCCGGGGCGATATTCGCCGGTGACGGCGGGGGGTTTGCCGTTGTGGGCGCGAGCGAGCAGGTCGGCGACCTCCCGGATGCTGATGGGGGTGCCCGAGGCGATGTTCAGCGGGACGAAGCCGGGGAGTGGGCGGTGCAGAGCGGCGAGGTTGGCGGCGGCGATATCGCGGACGTGCACGAAATCGCGCATCTGCGCGCCGTCTTCGAAGACCCGTGGTGCCTCACCCGCCTCGAGTGCCGAGCGGAAAATTGCCGCGACTCCTGAATATGGTGTGTCCCTGGGCATATCGTCGCCGTAGACGTTGTGGTACCGCAGCGCGGTGACCATACCGCCGGTCGCCGCGGACCAGGCGCTCGCGTAATTCTCCTGCGCCACTTTGCTGGCCGCGTACAGGCTGCGCGGGCACAGCGGGCTGTCCTCGTCGATCGCGCTCCAGCGCAACGGTTCTCCGGTCAGCGCGTCCAGGTGGTCGAAGCGTCCGCCATCCAGATCGGCGCGCCGACGCGGCGGCGGAACTGCCGGCGTCCCGTCGGCGGTGTGATATCGCCCCTCGCCGTAGACGACCATCGAGGAGGCGAGCACCAGATGCGGCACCCCGGTCTCGGCCATCGCGGCCAGCAGGACCGCGGTGCCGAGATCGTTGTGACTGGCATAGGCCGGCGCGTCGGCGGCGCTGACGCCCGCACCCACCACGGCGGCCTGATGACATACCGCGTCGATACCGCGCAGCAGCGGCGTCAGCGTGTCGGGATCGCGTACGTCGACCCGGTGCACGCCGTCCGGCGGAGCCGCGTCGGCGCCGTGTGCGGCGGCCAGCATGAGATCGGCGGCCACCACCTCGTCACCTGCGGCGGTGAGTGCCTGGCGAATATGGGATCCGATGAAACCGGCCGCGCCGGTGAGCAGTACCCGCATCGCCTCATGCCGGGTTCGGTCGTGTGGAGGTCATCCACCGATCCTGGCCCCCGCGACGCCCCGCAGGCGGGTGACCACGCCGCTCGTAAGGAATTCGTCACAAGCTCTGGACTGCCGGACTGCCGGACTGCCGGATCGGGCGGGGAGGTCGCCGCCGCGTCCACCGGCCGGTATCGGGATGTGACGGCGCGGCCGGTAGGCGTCATCGCCGGTGCCGCCTTCAGGTTCGCGTGGTGAACGTGGCCATCATCGCCATGTCCTCGTGTTCGAGATTGTGGCAGTGCAGCACGTACCGGCCCGGGTAGTCGGTGAACCGAACGGCGATCTCGGCGAGTTCGCTCGCGCCCAGATAGACGGTGTCCTTCCAGCCCGCGTCGGTGGCCAGGGGTGGCCCGCCATTGCGCGAGAGCACCTGGAACTGCTCGAGGTGCAGGTGAATCGGATGATCCAGATCGGTGGACAGTTGCCAGATCTCCAGGTCCCCGAGACGCGGCCGGGCGATCGGCTCGCGCGGATCGTAGGGGTGTCCGTTGATCAGCCAGCCGCTCATCGATCCGGAATCCCCACGGCGGAAATCGAATCGGCGGGTGGTGACCGCCGCTCGCCGGTCCGGTGGCGTGATCTCGTTCAATCGATCGGGAACAGTCGAGGTGTCCGCGATTTGCTCGGTGACCTCGAAACGCATGACGCGCGTGGTGATTCCGTCGCCGAGATCGTTGTGAATCGTCACCCGGTCACCGACCGCGCATCCGGACAGGTCCAGGATCACCTCGTATCGTTCGCCGGGTGCGATCGTCAGCGCGGCCACTCGCTGCGGACGATCCAGCAGCCCGCCGTCGGAGCCGATCTGCACGAAATACCCGTCACCGCGAGGCATTTCGACCCGCAGTCGGTAGACACGGGCATTGGATCCGTTGATCAGCCGCAGCCTGTACCGGGCCGTGCCCACCCGGTGCACCGGCCACGGCACACCGTTCACCAGAATGACATCACCCAGGACGCCGCGGCCGAATTTCCCGGTCACTCCGGGCGTGTGCAGGGCCGTGGGGTCTATCGCCGGGTAGCGGAAGGCCCCGGTCGCATCGAATGCTCGATCGGTGATCAGCAACGGCAGATCCCGTTCGCCCGAGGGGAGTCCCAGCCGCCGCTCGGCCTCGTCGACGACCAGGTGCACCCCGGCCAGCCCGCGCCAGACCGACGCTCCGGTGAAATCCATCCGATGGTCGTGGTACCAGAGCGTCGCGGCGGGCTGCCCGGCCGGATAGATGTAGTCGCGCTCACCGATCATGGTGTGCGCCAGAGGATCCGCGTTCATCATCCGGTCATGTGCGCTCGTCGTATCGACCGGTAGCAGCAGATCGGTCGGATATCCGTCCGATGCCTCGGGCACATGCCCGCCGTGCAGATGGACCACCACCGGGACGGGCAGTTCGTTGCGATGCGAGACCACCGTGCGGCGACTGCGCGAGGACACCAGCAGCGGCCCTGGAAAGGTGCCGTCGTATCCCCAGATGGGGGTCGAATAGCCCGGCAGGATGACGGCGTTCGCGCGCCGCTGAACGATCCGGTGGTAGTCGGTGGTCGCATCACGGCGGATCGGGGTGAGCGCTCGCAGTACCCGCAACGGCAGCGTGAACGGCTCGGGCAAACGGGCCGAGCTGGACAGGTGCAAGCGGTCGGCCGGGGTGTCGGCGGACAATTGCCAGGCCCCGGCCGCCCCGGCGACGCCGACCGCGGCCGCGATCCGGAACAGGGAACGACGCGACAGAACAGCATTCATCGCGCCGCGACCTCGGCTGTGATCGTGGGCTTCATCCAAACCCGGACCGTCACCGCGGCCAGTCCCGCGACGAGTGCGACGCCGAGCGGAACATGCACCGCCAGGATCTCCCGATGCCCCAGCCCGATCTCGACTCCCGTACCGACGGTCATCGCCGCACACTGGAGCGCGCTGCGTCCCGCGGCCTGCCCGGATCTCCATGCCGCGGCGAAACACAGTGTCATGAGCAGCATTCCGGCCGCCATGATCGGACCGTTGAGCGAATGCGCGTCCAGCCCGTCGTAGCTCCCGGCCATCAGACGCCCCGCGAACATCGCCTGAGCGAAGCCGTCCAGGGTGACCAGGGTCGTGATCGCACGTAGCAGCCGCTGCCACCCCCGCGGCGTCACCCCTGCCGCCGTGCGCTGAAAAGCCATGCGGGAACCGAGGTTCGGACCTCGGCGCCGGGGAGCTTGCCCAGCATCGTGGCGGGCCGCAATTCCTCGACGGTCCAGCCCGTCGCGAAACTCTCCCGCAGTTCGGCCTCGGTGATCCGTCGCGGCCCGGGGCCCGGCTCGGCCGCCGAACTGACCGCCAGAATGTGCACGAGTGCGCCCGGCACCGAAACCCGATGCAGCGCTGCGACATAGCGGACTCGATCCGCGTCGCTGAAGGTGTGGAACAGCCCGGAATCGAGGACGCTGTCGAATTGCCCGTCGTAGCCGGACAATTCGCAGGCATCGGCGACGGCGAACTCGGCGTCGATCCCGCGGCGCGCGGCCTTGGCCCGGGCGTGCTCGATGGCCGCCGATGCGCCGTCGATACCGGTCACCCGATGTCCGCACCTGGTCAGGTACAGCACGTTCTCGCCGGTGCCGCACCCGGCATCCAGCACGCGCGGGCCGAACGCGCCCGTGCTTTCCAATTCCTCGACCAGCGGCTGAGCCCGGCCGATATCCCATCCGGCGGCCCGGATGTCGGCTCCGTCGGCTGGTTGAGTCCGGTACAAGGCCTCGAAGTATTCGGCCGGGTCGGTGGACGGTGTGGTCACGATGATCCCCTTGATAGTTCAGATTTCCGAACAGTTCAGAAGTCTGAACTTGTATGCTGGTGCTGTCAAGAGGGACCGGGAGGCGCAGTGGAAGAGGCATCGGCGGAGAGCGCGGATGTGACATCGAGGGTGAGCGCGGAGCAACGACGTCGGCTGACGATGCTCGTGCCCATGGTCTCCGCCTATCTCCGGCGCGCCCGGAACGATATGCCCCCGGTGATCTTGAAGGTGTTCGAGCAGGCGGGACTGGGGCCTCGGCACGGCGCGGTACTGGGCTTCGTGGTGTCCTCGGGGCCGGCGAGTGTGACCGAGGTGGCCCGGCAGTTGGGCCTCGGGCTCACCAACGCCAGCCAGCTCAGCGGGGAGCTCACCCGCGCCGGACTGCTACAGCGGCGGAACGATCCGGCCGATCATCGCCGCACCCTTCTGTCGGCCGCGCCGGAGTACCGCGCGGCCTTCGAGGAATTCCTCGCCCGGCGCAGTGTGGGATTGTTCCGCGCGATGAGTCGGCTCACGCCCGAGGAACAGCACGGCTTCATCGCCGGTCTGCAGGCGTGGGTGGATGAAATCGCCGCGGGGGAGGGGGACCGGGGCGCTCCGCCGCAGCGGAGGGATTAGAGCACGGCCTGGGTCTGAGTGGTCTTGCCGACGAGTGCGCCTGCATCGTCATGGATTTCGGTCTCCACGACGATGAAGCGACGTCCGGCGTGCAGCGGGCGCGCGGTCGCCACCGCGTAGCCGGATCGGATCGCGCGCACGAAGTTCGTCTTCGATTCCACCGTCGTCGTGCCCTGCGCGCCCTCCGGCAGATTCAGGAACGCGGACACCGCCGCGGTGGCATCGGCCAGGGACATCAGCACGCCCCCGTGCAGCACCCCGCCCAGCGTGCACAGATCTTCCTGCCAGGCCAGGCGGCTGCGCACGACCTCGCGTCCGTGTTCGAGCACCTCGACGCCGAGTTTCTCGGTGAACGGCATGGTCGTGTGGAACAGCTGGGTTCCCTCGGTATCGATCATGCCGTGAGCCTGCCGGACCCTGGGCCATGCGTCGATGACCTCGGAGGTAATGGCCGGGCGTCATCGCCCGGCCGGGTCCTCACGATTCCCGGCGCGCACCGTCCGAGGGCACCGCGACGAAGGTGCGCGGCCGCGCGAAATCCTCCTTGCGGAAACGGGTTTCGATACCGGCCACCGTCGCGTCGAGCCGGTCGGTGTCGACCAGGGCGATGATGCTGCCGCCGAATCCGCCGCCGACCATGCGCGCGCCGTGCGCACCCGCCACCAGCGCCGCCTCGACCGCGGCGTCCAGTTGCGGTGTGGAGATCTCGAAATCGTCCCGCAGCGAGGCGTGTCCGGCGGTCAGGATCGGTCCGATCTCGCGCGGATCACGGCCGCTGTGCAGCATCCGCACCACCTCGAGCACCCGGGCGTTCTCCGAGACGATGTGCCGGGCCCGGCGCCGCGGCGCGTCCGCGGTGATCCGCTCGACGTCGGCGATATCGGTGATCTCGCGCAACGAGCGCACCCCGAGCGCGGCCGCGGCCTCCTCGCATTCCCGGCGGCGCTGGGCGTAGCCGCCACCGGCGTGCTGATGCGGGGTGTTGGTGTCCGCGACCAGCAGCGCCAGACCGGCCGCGGCCAGGTCGAACGGCACCTGGTCGTGCTCGCCGCGGCCGAAGTCCAGGAACAGCGCGTGCCCGGCCGTGCACAACACCGACGCGGACTGATCGAGGGTGCCGGTGGCCGCGCCGACGTACGAGTTCTCCGCGGCCCGGCCGATATCGATCAACTCGGCATCGGTGATCGGCAGATCGAACAGATCGCGCAGCGCGATCGCCACCGCACACTCCACCGCCGCCGAAGAGGACAGGCCCGCACCGACCGGTACCGCGCCGTCGAGTTCGAGCCGCACGCCCGGAATCGGATATCCGCGCCGGACGTACTCGTGGACGACGCCGAGGGGATAACGCGCCCAGCCCGTCACGCTCGAATCCGCGAGCCCGGCGATCGGCTCGCCGATCATCTCCCCGGAATGCTGACGCGACGAAACCGTCACCCGCGCATCGTATTCGGCCTTCGCGGTACACCGCACCACATGCGGCAGCGCGATCGGCAGCGCATAGCCATCGTTGTAATCGGTGTGCTCGCCGATGATGTTGACGCGCCCGGGAGCGACCCAGACACCGCGCTCCACGGCACTCACGATGTGGCGACCTCCCGCAACTCGGCCGCGACCGTCTCGGGGGTGGTGTCACTGATGAAGACGTTCATACCGGACTCGGATCCGGCCAGATACTTGAGTTTGCCCGCGGCGCGGCGGATCGAGAACAGTTGCATGTTCAGCCACCAATCATCGCGGGGGACACCGGTTCTCGGAGTCGGGGCCTGATTCCAGGCGGCGACGTACGGCATCGGGGTGTCGAAGCGGCGCGCGAAGCGGCCGAGCACGTCCAGGTACAGCACGGCAAACGCCTCGCGCTGGGCGTCGTCGAGGTCGGGGATGTCGGCCACCCGGCGGTGCGGATACAGCTGCACCTCATAGGGCCAGCGGGCGAACGGCGGCACGAAGGCGGTCCACTCCTCGTTGGCCGCGACCACTCGCAGTCCGGCGCTGCGCTCGGCGGTGATCAGTTCGCCGAACAGGTTGCCGCCGTGTGCTTTCCGGTACTTCGCGACGTTGCCGGAGATCTTCGCCACGCGCGGCGTGACGAACGGGTAGGCGTAGATCTGCCCGTGCGGATGCGACAGCGTGACCCCGATCTCCGCACCGTGATTCTCGAAGCAGAACACCTGGCCGACGCCGTCCGATTCGGCCAGTTCGGCCGTGCGATGCGCCCACACGTCGACCACCATGCGCGCGCGTGCGGGGTCCAGCCGATCGAAGGAGGAGTCGTGAACGCTGGTGAAGCACACCACTTCACAGCGTCCGTACCCCTCGCGCAGCGCGGTGAGCGGCGAACCCTCGACAGCATCCGGCCACTCGGCGTGATCGGTGGACAGTGCGGGGAAACGATTCTCGAAAACCACTATCTCGTAATCGGATTCGGGGATCTCGGTGGCCCGGTCCGGGGTCGACGGGCACAGCGGACACAGATCCGCCGGAGGCAGGAAGGTGCGGCTCTGGCGATGCGAGGCGAGCACCACCCATTCGCCCAGCAGCGGATCGAATCGCGCCTGCGAATGGGTGGTGGTCCGCGGCAGCTCGCGGGTGTCGGTGGCGGTGCGGTTCACCGGGTCCTGATCGAAGTAGAGGATCTCGCGGCCATCGGCGAGGCGACGGCGGGTGGTGATCACCGGCGGGCCCGCTGCGGTGTGAACATCTGGTCAGGTACGAGCGCCATGCCAACCTCCGATCGAGACAGGTGAGAGTCGGACCGGACAGTACACGGGAAGCGTGTGAGCGCTCACATCAGGGCGGTGCGAAAACGTCCGGCAAAGCGCCGGAGACGTTCTCGCCGAAGGTCAGTATTCGCTGCCGAACAGGCCGCCGGGACCGTAGGAGCCGGTGTTCGGCGGCGGGGGAACCATCACCCAGCCGCCGCAGCCGGTCGCTTTGAACGCGACGTCGGTCGACTTGATCATCACCCGGACCGGCCGCTGGTGGGTGAGGTCGCTGGCGACGATGTACTGGTTCGGATCACTGTGATCGTTCGGAGCGGGAATCTTCCACAGCCGCTCCCAGAAACACGCGTGCGCGGGATCGGCCGGTCCGGCCGACTGGTAGATACCGGGGGTGATGTCCACGCCCACGCGATAGAGCCCGTCGCCGGGCATGGATTTGGCCGGAGCGGCGCCGGCCGTCCCCGACGCGAGCAGTGTGGCCGTCGAAGCCATGGCCCCGGCGATCGCAAGCGTGCTGGCACGCACGGTGGTCCTCCTCGAACTGATCTGTGCCGCCGCCATTCGGCGGCGCGGCGGGCGTTCCCCGCACCTTCCCGGGGTGTTTATCAGAGTCGCGCGGGTGAATTGATCGAATCGCGGAAATTTGTGGTGTCGCACGACTACGCACCCGTATCGTTCGCCTCGATCGAACTTGCCCCGACCGCCGAAGGGGTGACGCGGATCGTGCTGGTTTGCCCGCGGCTCCCCGGTGAGGAGAAACCATGTCCCGGAACGATCCGATCGCGAACCCGCTCGACCGCCGCACGGCCCTGGCCGGTGCCGGTGTCGCCGCGGCCGCGCTGAGCCTTGCCGCCGCCTGTAGTTCGGACGATTCGTCCTCCGCGGAAAAGTCCTCGGCGGCCTCCACCGCCCCCGGTGGTCAGGGCGTCGCACCACTGACCAGCACTTCGGACGTTCCCGTCGGCGGCGGGGTGATCGTCGGCGACACCGTCGTGACCCAGCCGGTCGCGGGCACCTTCTCCGGCTTCTCCACGACCTGTACCCATGCTGGTTGCAAGGTCAACAAGGTCGCCAACGGCGTGATCGAATGTCCTTGTCACGGAAGCGCCTTCCATCTCGACGGCACTGTCGCCCACGGCCCCGCCGCCCGCCCGCTGGATTCGCATCCGGTGAAGGTGCAGGGAGGCAATATCGTGCGCGCCTGAGATCGTGCGCGCCCTAGGCGCGACCGCCCCCAATTATCGGATGCCGAAATGTTGCGGAATGCTGTGAAAGGGGGGTGAAAGGCGACAGTGAACCGGAATGTCGCTATGCTCCCCCGTAACAACCGCAACAGCAGTAACAGCTAGGGCGGTACGCCGCCCCGGCTGTGCTCATTGGCACCGCGAGACCGGTACCAGCACGGGACTTGGAGGGCGTTGTGTTCTCTCGTCAGCTGTTCTATCGCAAGCCGAAATTCATCAGGGCAGGTCTGTGCCTTGTCGTCACGACTGTCGCCGCCGGTGCGGGACTCGTGCCGACAGCCTCGGGCGCCCCTGCCGCGCCCGCGCAGGCGCCGTCCAACATGTCGACCAAACTAGCAGGTAAGACGGTATTTCTCGATCCCGGGCACCAGGGATCCGGGCAGAATCTCGCCCGCCCGGTCAACAATGGCTACGGCGGCACCAAGGAATGTCAGACCACCGGGATGACGGCCCTGGACGGCACGCCCGAGCACACCATCAACTGGAAGGTTGCCGGCCTCGTCAAGCAGTCGCTCGAAGTGCTGGGCGCGCGGGTGGTGCTGAGCCGTCAGGACGACACCGGATGGGGCGGCTGCGTCGACGAGCGGGCCGCGGCGGCCAATCGTTCGGGCGCCGATGTCGCGATCAGCATCCACGCCGACAGCGCACCCGCGCAGGAGCACGGCTTCCACCTGATCATCCCGAAGCTGCCGGTCCCGGATGCCAAGGCCGCGCAGGTGCAGGCCACCGCCGGACTGGCCGCCAGCAAATCGGTGCGCGACGCCTACAAGCGGGCCGGGTTCACGGCGGCGAGCTATGCCGGGGCCGTCGACGGACTGCAGACCCGCTCCGATATCGCCGGGCCCGCGTTGACCGAGGTGCCGGATGTGTTCATCGAGATGGGCAACGGCGCCAACAAGAATGACGCGGCGCAGCTGGTCTCCAACGAGGGGCAGATCAAACACGCGATCGCCATCACGACCGGGCTGGTGACCTATCTGCTCGGGTCCGTGCCCAGCGGATCGGCCGCAGCCGTCCCGGTTCCGCAGCCGAGTGCGGCTCCGCAGCCGAGTGCGGCTCCGGCGGCGAACGACGGTAACGCTCCGCAGAACGCCGCTCCCGCAGTCAATTCCACACCCACGGCCACGACACCGGCTGTGCCGCAACAGAGCACGCCCGATGCGTACACCCCGGGGACCACCCAGCCGCAGGCCACCTCCGGTACCGCGCCGCAGTACCAGAACACACCCGGCGCGACCCCCCAGGCGAGCACCGATCCGGGCACCGGAACACAGCCCGGTACAACCAATTCCGCCGATCCGAACTCCACGGTGAGAACATTGGTCACCTGGGCCGCCCAATTGCTCGCACCGCTGGCCACCTCCCTGGGCCTGGGCGACGTGGCGAATTCGGAATTGATCAACCTCGCCACCACCCTGGTGTCGACCTTGCTCGGCGTCGCGGGCAACGCGGCCACAACCTTCACCAAATAGTTCCGCGATCCACCCGCGCCCTGTCGTACGTCTCGTGCGGCAGGGCGCTTTTCAGCCGACCGCGCCCGCGGCGAGTGCGGCACGCCAACCGCCGTATTCGCTGATGTCCTTGCCCGAAAGGGCGGCAGCGCCGTCACATCCGAAGGCGGTGTGCCAGGTGCCGTCGTCGAGTTCCACCGCGCCCAGTTGCATGGGGGCGGGCAACCGGGCGAGGAAGCGGCCGAGCGCGGCAGGGGAGAGCCGCCAGCGCTCCCCGGCCACGGCGACTCCCGCGATATCGTCCGGCCGACGGGTCACGGCGGGTTTCGGGGGGTCGGTGTCCAGAACGGCCAGCCGGTACCGCGGCGCGGTGCGCACCGCCCCCATCCACCGCGCCCCCATGTCGGTGAGCTGATGCGCCAGTGGCTGGTCGCGCAGATGGGCGCCGAAGACGATCAGCTCGTGCGCGGGGGCGGTGCGCAGTGGCCAGCTCGTCTCCGGGGCAGGCCGGGATTCGTTGTCGCCGTGCGGAATCCGGGCGGCGATATCGAGAGCGACCGCATCCTCGAAGGGCCTGGCCAATACGGTGACGCCGAACTGGGCTCCGCCCGCGGTCCCGGCGGGCACCGCGACCGCGCACAGGTCGAACAGATTGCAGAAGTTCGTGTAGATCCCGATCCGGGAATTGACGCCGATCGGATCGGCGGCGACCTCCGCGATCGTCGGCTGTGCGGGGGCCGTGGGGGTGAGCAGCACGTCCGCGCCGGCCAGGCTCGCCAGCGCGCGAGCGCGCAACTGTTGCAGCGCGGCCAGATCCGATACCAGCCGGTGAGCCGGCACGTCGCGGGCCGCACGGATGATCGAGCGGACCGTGGGGTCGACCGCATCGGGTCGCGCATCGACGAATTCGCCTACCGCGGCATATCGTTCGGCGACCAGCGCGCCGTCGTACAGCAGCCGGGCCGCGGTCAGGAAAGGCTCCGCATCCACCGTGACGATCCGCGCGCCGGAGTCCCGCAATCCCCGCACCGTCCGTTCGAAGGCCGCGTGCCACAGCGGATCCAGATCGGGCAGTGCGTCGAATACCGCTACCACGGGTTGCTGCGGTGCGGCGAACCGCACGTCGGCGGGCCAGGCGCGATCACCCGCATGCGCCGCGAGCACGCCCATGGCCCGATTCGCCAGGTACAGGTCGGCGGCGAAGATCGTCACGCAATCGTAGGACCGGCAGGCCGGGACCACGCCCTGGGTCGACACCGTCCCGACGGTCGGTTTGATACCGACGATTCCCTGGAACGCCGCAGGCACCCGACCCGAGCCAGCGGTATCGGTGCCGATGGCGATATCGGCCTCGCCGCTCGCGACCGCTATCGCGGAACCCGAACTCGAACCGCCCGAGACGAATTCGGGCCGCCGCAGGTCCCGGACCGCGCCGTAGGGGGATCGCGTGCCGACCAGCCCGGTCGCGAACTGGTCCAGATTCGTCTTGCCCACCACGACCGCTCCGGCCGCGCGCAGGGCCGCGACCGCCGGTGCATCCCGCTCGGGGGTGTAGGCGAACTCCGGACACCCTGCGGTCGTGGGCATTCCGGCGACGTCGACGTTGTCCTTCACGGCCACCCGCAGCCCGGCGAGCTCGCCCCGGGCGCTCGCGAGCCGCGCGGCGATCGACTCCTGGGGCGGTCGATGAATCCACACGGTCATGGTCTGATCTCCTCGTGTGCGGACCTTGCGGTCGGCACGTCGCTGTCGGCGCGGAACATGCTGTGGCCCAGAGTCATCGCGTGGACTCGGCGAGTTCGCCTGCCGCACGCCAGGATTGGCGCTCGGCAGCGAAGGCGTGCTGCTGCCGGGTGCGGAACTCCTCGATCGAGGCGGCGTTGGCGGCCAGGAAGCGACGGTGGTCCGCCAGCCGGAATTCGCCGTTCTGTGCCCGCAGCTCACCACGTCCGGCGGCGAATTCCGCGCGCAGGTCCACCAGTTCGTCGGCCTCGACGGAATACCATCGAATGCGGTCGAAATACCGTAGCAGCCAAGGTGATTCGCCATCGGTGGAATGGTGACGCCATACCTGAGTGGTCCGCCCGACGAACTGGTAGCCGCCCGGCCCTTCCATACCGTAGACGCACAGATACGCGCCGCCGATGCCGACCGCGTTCTGCGGCGTCCAGGTGCGGGCCGGATTGTATTTCGTGGTGACGAGCCGATGCCGAGGATCGGTCGGGGTGGCCACAGGCGCACCGAGATACACATCACCCAGGCCGAGGACCAGATATTCCGCGGCGAATACGGTGTCGAAAACCTCACGCACGGTGGCGAGTCCGTTCATTCTGCGGATGAATTCGATATTCCACGGGCACCAGGGCGCGTCCGCGCGGACGCCGTGCATGTAGCGGGTGATCGCCTCCCGGGTGGCCGGATCGTCCCACGACAGCGGCAGATGCACGGTTCGGCTGGGTACCACGAGTTCGTCGGCGGCCGGTAGGAGCGATTCCACTTCGCGCAGCAGCGTGAGCAGTTTCGCGGTCGGCAGCCGGTCGGGATCGAAGCGGATCTGCAGTGAGCGCACGCCCGGTGTCAGCTCGGTGATGCTCGGCTCACCACGCTCGCGCAGATGTTCGTACAGTGCGTGCACACGCGCCCGGAGCCCGAGATCCAGTGCCATGTCGCCATATTCGACGAGTACGCCGTCCTCGCCCGCCCTGCGATAGGTGACCGTGGTGGTGTCGTCGGCGTCGGTGCGGGCCAGGACGCCGTCATCGCCGTCTCGGGCGGTCGAGCGGACGAACGGCCAGCCCGCGCGTCGCGCCGGGCCGAGAACGTGCGGTGAGGCGACTCGATCGGCTCGCACCGGAACGAACCGGACGGTGTCGCCCGGGGCGAGCTGACCGAGCTTCCACCGGTCCGCGGCCGTCACGGTGATCGGGCAGACGAACCCGCCCAGGCTCGGTCCGTCCGGTCCGAGCAGGATCGGGGTGTCGCCGGTGAAGTCCAGTGCGCCCACCGAATACGCGGTGTCATGGATATTGGACGGATGCAGTCCGGCCTCGCCGCCGTCGGCGCGGGCCCATTGCGGTTTGGGGCCGACGAGTCGTACGCCGGTTCGATCCGAGTTGAAATGCACCTGATAGTCGGAGCCGAGGATGGCGTCGATGTCGTTGCGCGTGAAGAACTCCGGCGCCCCGTGCGGGCCCTCGGTAACGGCCAGTTCCCAGCGTCGTGACAGCATCGGACGATCGTCGGCGGGCACTGCGGACCCGGGTGCGCCGGTGGCCGGGCCGAGGGCCAACCGGTCTCCGGTACGCAGTGCCGCCCCGGTGTTCCCGCCGAATCCGCCGAGGGTGAAAGTCGCCGCACTGCCGAGGTATCCGGGAATCGCGAGCCCGCCCGCGAACAGGATGTAACTGCGCATGCCGGGCCCTGTCATCGCGCCCACGTCCAGCACACCGCCCGCCGGCACCCGCACCGTGCGCCACTGCGGCACCGGTACCCCGTCCACGGTCACCACCGCGGGCGCTCCGGTCACACAGACAAGTGTGGGCCGCTCGAATCGCAGTGCCGGGCCGCTCAGCGTGCATTCGATTCCCGCCGCACCCTCGGCGTTGCCGAGAGCCCGATTCCCCAGCCGGAACGACAGATCGTCCATCGGCCCCGACGGCGGCACTCCCACATGCCAGAAACCCACCCGCCCCGGCCAATCCTGCACGGTCGTCAGCATTCCCGGCCGCAGCACCCGGATATCGCAAGGCGTTGTCGTCGATTCGTCCGCCGGCAATGCGCCGACCTCTCCCGCCGCGCCGTCCGCCGATACGGCGTCCTCAGCTGCTCGTGCCTCGCCGAGTGAGGTGCTCGCGGCGGTCGACGTGGGCGCGATCGCATCGGCGGGCCCGGAGTCGCCCGCGCGGGGCGCGGGTTTGCCATTGCCGTTGATGCTCGCCCGGGTTTCGTTGTCGAAGAACGTATTCCGGGTTGGAGAGTCGGCCGTGTCATCGGTGCCGGGTGCTGCCGCGGGGGTGGTGATCGCGGTGCGTTCGGGTGAGCGGTCTCCGGTGGTTTCGGCCGAGTGCGGGGGCGTGCCGAGGGGGCGCCTGCGGGGCGCGGCCGCACGTGCGATCGGTGCGAGGGGCGGTGCGGTGTCGGTCATTGCTCGTACCTCCTGGGCGAATGCGGCTGTGCTGCGGTGAATTCGGGAACTCGCCACTCGCTCAGCGTGAGACGACCATGCGCACGGGGGTGGGGTCGAATCCGTTGCAGGGGTTGTTGATCTGCGGGCAGTTGGAGATCAGGACGAGGGTGTCGATCTCGGCCCGCAGGGACAGGCTCTTGCCGGGGGCCGATCGGCCGTCGACGATCCCCAGCGTGCCGTCGGCCTCCACCGGGACGTTCATGAACCAGTTGATGTTCGAGACCAGATCCCGTTTGCCCAGGCCCCATTTCATGCCCTCGGCCAGGAAGTTCTCGACGCAGGCGTGCTGGTGGCGGGTGTGCTGGCCGTAACGCAGGGTGTTGGACTCCTGGGAGCAGGCCCCGGCGACGGTGTCGTGATTGCCGACCTCGTCGGCGATCACGGTCATCAGGGCGGTGCCGGTGTCGGTGCGCAGGACGCTGCCGGTGGTGAGGAAGATGTTGCGCTGCGCGGTGATCGTGGCCTGAGCGCTGTACCGGTCGGCGTGATCGGCGGCCGAGTACAGCAGACAGTCGACGGCCTGATTGCCGTGCAGGTCGATGATGTCCAGCCGGGATCCGGCGGGGACGACGGCGGACCAGGGACTGCGTGCGGGCACGGTCTGATCGAGCGTCACGGTGTGTGCCGAGGTGGTCATCTGCGGGATCCGTTCCGGGAGGCGGGGTTTCGGTCGACGGTTGGCGCGGCGTTCAGGCCGGGGCGTGCGCGGCGCGCCATGCCTGTTCGGTGTTCTGCACGGCTCGCTGGTATTCGGGCTCCCCGCCCGGGATGCGGGCGAGATCCTCGGCGGCGTGCCAGGCGACGACGTCCAGTTCGGTGGGCGGGGTCGGGTCGAGGGGATGCTCGGCGTCGGCGATCAGGAGCGTGACGGGCAGATGCGTGATCAGGTCGACCGCGCACCCCGCCCCGGCGCCGCCGGTCGGTACGAGTCCGCCGTCCGGGCCGACCCGCACGCCACGGAACAGCGACACTGTCGGTCCGATATCGCGTGGCCCCAGCCCATGTTTGGCGGCGGCGAGCAGCAGCGACCGGCGCGCGGTGGGCCCCGGGCCGCACAGCGCGTCGTGCCGCTGGGACGAGTCGGCGACGAGCGTGGCCAGGACGCGTCCCTGATCCGAGAGCAGCGGATGGCCGAGCCCCAGATACGCCTGCCACGGCACCTTCACCGTATCCGCGACATTGAGCCGTTCCCAGGGGGATTCGGCGCGCAGCAGCATGATGTGCGCGCACGCCGCACCCGCGGGATCGGACAGCCGGATCCGGGTGCCGCGGCCCAGCACGAGATTCGCGTATCCGCCCGCCGGAATTCGTTGGGCGAAGCAGATTTTCGCGGCGTCGACGGCCGCGGGCAGCTCCGGCCCGGTGATGCTCGCGGCCGCCGCCTGCGAGCGAGCGTGCGCCCGTGCCCCGGTGGTGGATGCGGTGCTGGTCATGGTGTGTCCTTTCGATGTCGTGCGGCGGTGACGGCCCTGCTGATCGCCGCCGCGATCAGCAGGGCCAGGGCCGGGCGGCCCAGATATCCCGGATGGGCGGCGGCCGTGCGCTCGCCGGCCCGGCGAGTCACGCGGGTTGCACCGCGGGCGCGGCAGCGCGAGCGGGCGCGGCAGCGAGTCGGTGCACCACCACTCCGACGGCGATCGTCAGCAGTACGAAAAGTGGTGCGGCCCAGAGCATCCACCAGCTGCCGCCGTTGGGCGTATAGACCGCCGGGCGGGGCCAGGCCAGATTCACTGCCATCGCGACGCCCCAGATCACGGCCAGCACGTTCACCGGAATTCCCCAGCGCCCCAGGGAGAACAGGCCGTCCTGGTTGCGGACCGGACCGCGCAGCCGCCGGATCAGCAACGGAACTGTCACCAGCAGGTAGGCCAGGTACAGCATGACGATGCAGACGCTGGCCAGGGTCGCGAAGATCGCCGCGTTGCCGAGATTCAGCACCAGCAGTGCGACGGCGAGCGCGCCGATCACCACCGATGGCAACACCGGTGTGCCGAAGCGGGGATGCACCATTGCCAGGCGCCGCGCGAACGGCAGTCGCCCGTCGCGGGCCATCGAGAACATCAGACGGGACCCCGCGGTCTGGATCGCCAAGGTGCACACCGAGATCGCGATGGCCACACAGCACAGCAGCACCTTGCCCGCCGGGCTGTCCAGGGTCGCGGAGATGACGTATGCCAGGCCGTCGGTCGACAGTTTGCCGTCGGTGAGACTCGGTGCGGCCATGAGCGCGCCGAGCAGCATGAGCCCGCCCCCCACTGCCGAGACCCCCAGCGCGGACAGAATCGTGCGCGGCGCGACCCGCCGCGGATTGCGGGTCTCCTCGGAAAGTTCACCTGCGGAATCGAATCCGACCATCACATAGGCGGCCATCAACGCGGACACCAGGAATGCGGCCCAATACCCGCCGGGTGCGGCGGTGCTGTGTTCCAGCACGACGTGCGGTCCGCGACGAGTGTGGGTGAGGAACAGCGCGATCGTGGCGAGAACCCCGATGATCTCGACCGTCACGCCGATCGTGTTGATCCGCGCCATCAATTCGATGCCGACCACATTGACCACCGTGGTCAACGCCAACAGGATGCTGCCGAGCAGAACCGCGTTCGCCGCACCGGATTTCGAGGTCAGCGCGGTATCGTGGCCGACAAGCTGGAATCCGCTCCAGATCGACGGCAGCACCACCTGCAGGGCGATCGCGGCCGCCGCGGCGGTGACGATCTGAGCGATGATCATCATCCAGCCCGCGAACCAGCCCACCACCTCGCCCGCCAGCCGTCGCGACCACTGGTAGATACAACCCGAGATCGGATATCGCGCGGCGAGTTCGGCGAAGTTCAGCGCTACCAGGAACTGCCCGGCGAAAACGATCGGCCAGGTCCAGAAGAAGGCTCCGCCGCCGAATCCGTACCCGAATCCGAAGAACTGGAAAATGGTGGTGAGGATGGATACGAAGGAGAATCCGGCCGCGAACGAGGCGTAGCGGCCGAGCTTGCGATGCAGGACTGGCCGGTAGCCGAACGCCTCGAGGTCGGCGCTGTCGGATGGGGGTACGGACAAGGTGGTGGCCATGGGCGGGGTTCCTTCGGCGTCGTGGCCAATATCTATCGACTGATAGTTTTCCGAGTCCGATCGCGCGGCCGGTGACGGCGATGTATCCAGTCCGCTACCGCCGGTAACTTTTGTGTTGCCTGAATTTCTGTCAAATGACAGAAATCTCTCCGCCCAGGTGACGGGCCTGCGAGCGGGGTGATGGTCCAGAATGGCAGGTGTGACGCAATCCGGACCCGGCCGTCCCCGCCTCGAGGCCCGGCGACGCCGGGGCTCGACCCCGCGCGCGGAAATCCTCGACGCGGCCGCCGAACTGTTCACCACGCGGGGGTACGCGAGCACTTCGACTCGCGCCATCGCCGATGCCGTCGGCATCCGGCAGGCCTCGCTCTATCACCATTTCGGGGCCAAGGACGACATCCTCGACGCGCTGCTGTCCGAAACGATCTCCGCGCCACTGGATCTGGCGGCGCTGCTGGACACCACGCCGGAACCCCCGGAGGTGCGCCTCTATGCCCTGGCCTGGTTCGATGTGCGGCAACTGTGCGCGACGCGCTGGAATCTCGGTGCGCTGTATCTACTGCCCGAACTGCGCTCGGAGCGTTTCGCGCAATTCCGGCTGCGCCGTGCCGAATTGCGCGGACAGTACGAGCGTCTCGCCGCCGACGTGGCCACCGGCTCCGCGGCCGATGCGCACACGCTGCCGTTCCGCTTGGTGGAGAGCGTGATCAACATCCGGTCCGATCGGGGGGCCGCACCGGGCGAGGCGGATCATCTGATCCCCGACACGGTGCTGCGCATGCTCGGCCGGCACCGCGACCCGGCACCGGTCCGCGCCGCCGCCGCCGAACTGCTGGACCGCCTCGCCATATGACGGCGGGGTCGATCCTTCCTCGCGTGGATCCGATCTCGGCTCGAGCGTCAGTGCTCGGCATCGCTGAGTTCGCGCGGGACGTGCCGCCAGACGCCGAGCAGAGCTTGGTCATCCAGCGGTTCGGGTGCGTCGTGGACGGTTTCCCGGAGGGCGACCGTGGTCGCCGCGGTGTCCAGGCCGGATCCGATCAGGACCAGATCGGTTCGCCGGGATTCGCCGCGTGACCAGCCGGCCGGTTCGAATACGACGTGCCGCCCGACCATGTGCAGCAGGAACTTTCGCCGATCTTCCGCGACGCCGAATGCGACGTAGCCCTTGGCGCGGAACAGTCCGGCGGGTGGGTCCTCCAGGAGTGCGACGAGTTTGCGCGGATCGAGATCGGTTGTGCTGGTGAACGATACGCTCTGGTAGTCGTCGTGCAGGTGCTGATGGTCGTCGGCCCCGTGGTCGTGGCCGTCCTGCGGTTCGTCGAAAAGTTCGTCGAAACTGAGCTGTTCGGCCACGAGGGAGGCGGACTGTTCGGGCGCCTCGAACAGCAGTGCCGGATCGATCCGGCCGTGGGTGGTCGCGTAGACCGGGACGCCGCGCACCAGCTCGCCGATTTCGCCCCGCAGCAGTTCGAGCTGCCCGGCGGACACCCGGTCGGTCTTGTTCACCACGACCAGGTCCGCCAGCCGCAGATGTGCGGCCAATTCCGGATGCCGGGCGCGGCTGTCCGGGAAATGTTCGGCGTCCACGAGTTCGATCAGCCCGCCGTACCGGATTCGCGGATTGTCGCTGGCGATCACCATCCGGATCAGATTGCGCGGTTCGGCCAGTCCGCTGGCCTCCACCACGATCACGTCGACGCGATTGCTCTGAGCCAGGCGGGTGAACATCTCGTCCAACTCGCCGACGTCCACCGCGCAGCACACACAGCCGTTGCCGAGCGACACCATCGCGTCGACCTGTCCCGCTACCAGCATCGCATCGATGTTGACCGCGCCGAAGTCGTTGACCACCACTCCGATTCGCGCCTGGCGCTGCCGCAGCAGATGGTTCAGCAGTGTCGTCTTCCCGGCCCCGAGGAATCCGGCCACGATCAGTACAGGGATGCGCCGACTCACGCGCCCACCCTACCGAGCCGCGTACGACCTCATCGCCGTGCGCGTACCGGAATCCATTTCCACATCTCCACCAGCGTCCCCTGCCCGAGTTCGGACTCCAGGGTGAGCCCGTCCATCAGGCGGCGCGCGCCGGGCAGGCCCAGACCGAGCCGGCGTCCCGAACCGCCCGCGTGTTCCAGCGCCGCGACGGTATCCGGGATGCCGGGGCCCTGGTCCTGAGCGTGCACCACCAGCGCGCGACGGCCCTGTACGTCGGCGATGGTGAGGCGGATCTCGCCGTGTCCGGCATAGCTGGTGATATTGCGGGCCACCTCGGAGATGGCGGTGGAAATCATGGTGACATCGGTGGGGGAGAAGCCCAGGCCGATGGCGCAGTCCCGCCCGGCCTGGCGCGCGGTGGCGATATCGGCCGCGGCGGCGATGGGGATCGTGAGGGTGCCGCTCGGACCGGGAAATAGGACGAATCGGGCCGCTGGGGCGGAGGAACGCGCGGCGATGGGCACGGATGCCCTTCCTGGAGGCGCGGACTCCCACCAGTGCACGCTGCGCCCCTTTCTCGATCCACCCGCGCGGCCGGGCGATCCGATCCTCTCCCGGACCCGCCACCTGCGGGTGGGAACGCACTTGCCCCTGGATTCGCCGATGGCGAATCATTGAATCCACCCGAGCGGGGCACTCGACAGTAACCGTTGTCGACCGGGTCGGACAGGAATACCGCATATGAGCCGAAGCCCGACACACCAATTCTGCCCTTTCCGCGTGCGGAGCTCAATGTGGTCGGCGCGCGGACTCCGCGAGATGCCTCCCGGTGGCGGGCCGGAAGATCATCGGAACGAGCTCACATCGCGTGCACCTCGGGCAGTACTGCGGCGACCCCGGCCAGCCGTTTCTCGTCCCACGGACCCTGTGGGGCGAGCAGTACGTGGTCGATGCCCAGGGCGGCCAGCTCGCGCATGTGCTCGACGAAGTGCTTCTCGTCACTCGGGTCCAGGTGGGTGCCGATCGTCTTCTCGATCTCGTCGAAGTCGCGCCCGCCCTCGTCGCAGTGCGCACGCAGGACGCCGAGTTTCTGGGTGATGTTGTCGGCATAGCCCGTGCCGGGCATATCGAACAGGCTGCAGGCGTCGCCGTACCGTGCGACCAGTCGCAGCGTCTTGCGCTCGCCGCTGCCCGCGATCAGGATCGGCGGCCGCGGGCGCTGCACCGAATTCGGCGAGTTGAGCGGCCGAGTCAACTCGTAATGCTTTCCGCGGAACGGTGTTTCGTCGCCGTCCCACATCCGGTGGGCGATCTGCAGCGTCTCCTCGAGCATCTCGAACCGCTGTCCCAGCGAGGGGAACGGGATGCCCAATCCGTCGGTCTCGAAGATCCGGTCGAGTGTCCGGGGATCCACCGCGGCTCCCGCGCCGATGCCGAAATACGTTCTGCCGCCGCTGAGTACGTCGAGCGTGGTGAGCGATTTGATCAGCACGCCCGGGTGGCGGTAGGCGACGGAGGTGACCAGGGTACCGAGCTTGATGCGATGCGTGATTCCAGCCAGGAAACCCAGTGCCGCATAGGCTTCCAGCATGGGGGACTCGGGCGGATGGCCGGACAGGCTGATCTGGAAGAAGTGGTCCATCACCCACAGACTGTCGAACCCGGCCTCGTCGGCCTGCTGGGCCAGGTCGGTCACGGTGGATCCGAGGTGGCCTGCGGGAATTGGCCAGGAGAAGTCGGTGATGCCGATGCCAAGTTTCATCGAGGTCCTTCGATAGAGTCGTTAGCCGGGTAACGAACTTATCGTGAGTCGGCTAACGAATTCAATACCCTACGCTGAACGCATCATGACCGCCGCCGACGCCGAAGACTTCCTCACCGTGTACTGGTCCACCAAACGCGCGGTGACGATGGCCGCGATGTCCGCTTACGCGCGGCACGGCGTCTACGAGGGGCAGCAGTTCATCCTGCGCAGCCTGTGGTCGCAGGACGGGCTGACGCCGGGGGAGGTGGCCAAACGGCTCGGCCTGTCCACGCCGACGATCACCCGGGCGACCACCCGGATGGAGGCCGCGGGTCTGCTGCGGCGCGAACCGCACCCCACCGACCGGCGGCTGGTCCGGTTGTATCTGACCGAGCGCGGCCGTGATCTCGAGGCCACCATCGAGGACGAGATGGCCCGGCTCACCGATCGCGCGCTGGACGGATTCGCCGACGCCGAACGCGCGGCCGTGGTGCGGGCGCTGGACCGGATCCGCCGCAACCTCACACCGGACTCGACCGATTCGGCCGAGGGCTGATACGAATTCCGTTCAGCCGCAGGCGTTGACCCATTCGGACAGGCCGTCGGCGAACAGTTGGCGTTTCCAGATCGGGACCTCGTGCTTGATCCGGTCCACCAGATCGGCGCAGGTGGTGAATGCCTCGGCGCGATGGGGTGCGGCGACCGCCACGACAATCGCCGCGTCACCGATGTCCAGTGCGCCGATGCGGTGCGCCGCGGCGACCGGCAGCCCGGTCGAGGTCGCGACCTCGGCGCAGATCCGGTGCAGGAATTTCGCCGCGTCCGGGTGCGCCGAATACTCCAACGACGAAACCGGCTGCCCGCCATCGTGATTGCGCACCTTTCCGGTGAACACCACGACCGCGCCGAATTCGGGTCCGGTGACCGCCCGCTCCACCGCATCGGGCGAGAGCGGTCGATCGCTGATCGCGGCGAGGCGGACGTCGGGTCGCGGATCAGTCATGGCTGCCTCCTCCGGCGACCTGGGCCAGCAGGTGGTCCAGCAGCGGCTCGAGCACGCTGATGCCGTCGCGTACTCCGCCCGGCGACCCGGGCAGGTTGATCACCACGGTGCGGCCGGCCAGCCCGGCGATGCCGCGGCTCAACGCGGCCAGCGGGAACGTCGCGGTTCCCTTCAGGCGGATCTGCTCGGCCACTCCGGGTAGTTCGCGATCCAGAACCGCGAGCGTCGCCTCGGGGGTGGCATCGGTCGGCGAGGCTCCCGTTCCGCCCGTGGTGATCACCAGACCCGGCCGGTCGGCCAGCGCGTCCGCCAGCCCGGCCGCGATGTCGGCGTCGGCGTACACCAGCGGACCGCGCACCGAGAACCCCAGTCCCGCAAGCCAATTCCGCAGCACCGGGCCGGTCTTGTCGACCCGGGTGCCTTTCGCGGCGCCGGTCGAAGCCACGACGACCACCGCTGTCCGGGATCCGGTGGGCTCACGGGATCCGGTGGGCTCAGCGTCGTTTCCGGTTCCGGACGCCGCCTGTCGGTGCTGCACCGCGTGCGCGCTCGTTTCGTGCGCGGGCCGGGTAGGTGCGGTCGCGGCATCCGGCACAACCGTCGAATCCGCCGAGCGTCGCGGCGGTGTGGATTGGGTGGCCGTGGGTGCCGGGGAATCCGCCGAGCCGGACACCGGATGAGCCGAATGCGTGATGGCGCCGGGTGAGGTATGCGTGGACGCCCCCGTCGTGGCCGGCCCATCCGGACGTTCCCAATGTCCGTGCTTGCCGCCGTCTTTCGTGAGCAGCCGGACATTGTCGAGAACGGCGGCGGGGTCGACGGCCTTGACCATGTCGTGCAGGGTCAGTCCGGCCACGGCTACCGCGGTGAGTGCTTCCATCTCGACGCCGGTGGGGCCGGTCGTCTTGGCGGTCGCCTCGATGGTGATGGTGTCGGCGGTGAATCCGAAGCGCACGTCGACCTTGGTCAGGGCCAGCTGATGGCACAGCGGGATGAGTTCGGAGGTCTTCTTGGCGCCGGAGATCCCGGCCAGGCGGGCCGTGGTCAGCACATCGGCCTTGGGCATGTCGTCGGCGCGCACCAGCGTGACCACCTCGGCGGTGGTGCGCAGCTCACCGGCGGCGACGGCGACGCGGGCGGTATCGGCCTTGGCGCTCACATCGACCATGCGCGCGCGGCCCTCCGAATCGACGTGCGAGAGTTCGTGTTCGCTCACAGTTCCCGGACCCTCACGATCGACCCCGCGGCCAGTTCGGTGATCTCGGGAGCGAGATCGATCAGTACGTCGGCATGGGCCATGGCGGCCACCAGATGCGAGCCGGGCCCCGAGACCAGCCGCACTCCGTCGCCGTCCAGACGGCCGCGCAGGAACTGCCGCCGACCGGCGGGGGAGCGCACCGGATCCCGCAGTGCCACATCGCGTGTCGGCACCGGCGGCAGACCCGCGAGTTCGCGCAGAACCGGCCGTGCGAACACCTCGAAGGACACCATGGTGCTGACCGGATTTCCCGGAAAGCTCAGCACGGGAACGTCATCGAAGACCGAAAGCCCCTGCGGACCACCGGGTTGCATCGCGACCGAGCCGAATGCCCCTCCCCGCGTGGACAATACGTCCTTGACGACCTCGAAATCACCCTTGGACACCCCACCGGAGGTGAACACCACGTCCGCGCGCGCGGTCGCGGCCGAAAGACGGTCGCCGAACTCGGCCGGGTCGTCGCGGCTGTGCTCGACCGAGACGACCTCGACCCCGTTCGCGGTCAGCGCCGCGGCGAGTGCGATGCCGTTGGAGTTGTAGATCTGCCCGGGCCCCAGCGAAACTCCCGCGGGCATCAGCTCGTCACCGGTGGTGAGTACCGCGGCGCGCACGCGGCGGAACACCGGCAACCTCGGCAGTCCGACCGCCGCGAGGGCGGCGATGTGCCGGGGACCCAGCGCGGTTCCCGCCGACACCAGCAGTTCCCCGGAACGTACGTCGACACCGGGTTCGCGCACGAAATCCCCGGCCTTGCGGCCGCGTTCGATCGTCACCGTGCGGCCGTCGGTGTGGGTGTCCTCGACCGGCACCACACAGTCCGCGCCGGCGGGGATCGGCGCGCCCGTCATCACCTTCATCGCACCGCCCGGCGGCAGCGGAGCCCGACCGGCCTGTCCGGCGGCGACCACACCCGCCAGCGGCAGAGTGACCGGCGTCACCGAAACCGACGCGGCCCGTACGGCGTAGCCGTCCATCCCGGAATTGCGGAACACCGGCAGGTCCAGCGGGGCGTGCACATCCCGCGCCAGCCGCCGCCCCAACACGTCGGCCATCGCGACGTCCTCGACATCGCGAATCGCCAGCGGACGCAGCAATTCCTCGACTCGGCCGAGGTGTTCATCGACCGAACGGGCCGGGCCGGTGGACGGTCCGGTGCGCCCGCCGCCGCTCATCGGATCGCTGCGCGATAGTGCCATACAAGGCACTGTAGTAGCGGCCCCGTTTCGCTCGGTTCGTATGTTCCTCCGAAGCGCCGGTGGCATCGTGTGGCCATAATGGGTTGCGTGAGTGTGGTCGTCATGGGGATTCCCGCCGTACGCCGCGGGCTGCCCCCGTCGGCGGGACGGCCCGATACTCCGCATCTCCTGGACAGATTCGGGCGAATCGCCCGCGACCTGCGGGTATCAATCACCGAGAAATGCTCGCTGCGCTGCACCTACTGCATGCCCGAGGAGGGTTTGCCCGCGATCCCGGGCGACGAACTGCTCTCGGCCGAGGAGATCGTGCGCGTGGTCACGCTCGCGGTGCGGGAGCTGGGCGTGCACGAGGTGCGCTTCACCGGCGGCGAACCGCTCATGCGCCGGGATCTGGAACAGATCCTCGCGGGCGCTCACGCGGCCGTGCCGCAGACGCCGCTGGCCATGACCACCAATGCCGTCGGGCTCGAACATCGGGCGGCCGCACTGGCGCGGGCGGGCCTGGGCAGGGTGAACGTCTCACTCGACACCGTCGACCGCGCCGCCTTCGCCCGGTTGACCCGCCGTGACCGGCTCGCCTCGGTGCTGGACGGAATTCGCGCCGCCCAGCGCGCGGGCCTGGCCCCGGTCAAGGTCAATGCGGTGCTGATGCGCGAAACCCTTTCCGGCGCACCGGATCTGCTGCAGTGGTGTCTGACCGAGGGATGTGAACTGCGGTTCATCGAGGAAATGCCGCTGGACGCCGATCACGAATGGGCGCGCGCGAATATGGTGACCGCCGCCGAACTGCTCGAGGTTCTGGGCCAACGGTTCACCCTGACCGCCGCCGGCCGCGAGGATCCGGCCGCGCCCGCCGAGACCTGGCTGGTCGACGGCGGCCCGGCCACCGTCGGCATCATCGCCTCGGTGACCAGGACGTTCTGCTCGGACTGCGATCGCACCCGGCTCACCGCCGACGGCAAGATCCGCTCCTGCCTGTTCAGCGACGAGGAATACGATCTACGAGCGCCGTTGCGCGAGGGTGCGACCGACGCGGAACTGGCCGAGCTGTGGCGCGGCGCGATGTGGAACAAATGGGCGGGACACGGTATCGACGCCGCCGATTTCGTGCCGCCGGAACGGACGATGGGAGCGATCGGTGGTTGAGGTCCGGTATTTCGCCGCGATCGCGGACGCGGTCGGCAAATCGAGCGAACATCTCGACCTCCCTGCCGAGGCCACCATCTCCGACCTGCGAAACACCCTCTCCCACGCCTACGGCCCCACCATCGACCCCATGCTGAAGGTCTGCGCCTTCCTCATCGGCGACGAACTGACCCGCGACGTCACCACTCGCCTCAGCCCCCGAGTGGACGTGCTGCCGCCCTTCGCTGGGGGATGAGATTCACCGGGTTCCGGACCAAATCGATCTCATCGGGTCCGGATGCCGCGGTTGCAGGCTTCAGTTCCCGTAACGCGGCAGACTACTCGGATCGAGGTCGAAGCCGAATGGCTCGGGCAACGGGATCGGGTCGTCGTAACTGCCGTCGAGATGGCCGTGATAATCGCCATTCCTGGGATGGCTGTACAAGTCCCATCGCCCGGTGCGTGGGTCCAGGACCAGCAGTGTTCGCACGCCCGCCGCACTGTACCAGCCGTTCTTGCGAATGATCTGCTGCGGCTTCTCACTTCGGGACAGCACTTCGACGGCCAAGTCGACATCCTGCGGATCGATCAGCCAGTCGTCGTCGTCACTCCAGCTTTCCGGCAGAACGACGAGATCAGGGGTGCAGTAGTCGTCGACGTCGCCCGGCATCGAAATCGATGAGACCTCGTAGGAAGCCAGACCAGTGGGCAGCCGTGGCTCTATCTGCCGACGAATCAGCAGTACCGTGCCAGCGTGTTTGCCACGTGGAGTCGGCGACATCACGAGAGTCCCTCCCAGAATTTCGACGCGTAGGCCCGTGCTTTCCTCGATTTGCTCGGCGACGGACCGGAGGTTGCCCGGACGAGGGTGCATGGCAGCGATACTCACCGAAGATCAACTCCTTGCGGACGACATGCGCTCACCATAGCTCAGGGGCCCGAGATGACCATGGTGTCGACGGGCGTATACGTAACTCCGGGCGATGAGGGTGCCGCCTTGGCCTACAGCGTCGCGTCCCGGCGTGTCGTAAACCGGTGCGAGACTGTGCTGTACGAGGATCTATTGCCACCAGGTATCGAAGGGGGTGGCGGGGACGGCGCGCTTGTGGCGGGTGTTTCGGAAGAGGGATTCGAGGCGGGTGGCCACCTCGGGGGTCACTTCGTGACCTTCGAGGTAGTCGTCGATCTCGGCGTATGTGACGCCCAAGGCCACCTCGTCGGGGAAGGCGGGGCGGTCGTCCTCGAGGTCGGCGGTCGGCACCTTCTCCCAGACGCTCGGGGGCGCGCCGAGCTCCTGGAGCAGGGCCGCGCCCTGACGTTTGGTGAGGCCGGTCAACGGTGTCAGGTCGACGCCGCCGTCGCCGTATTTGGTGAAGAATCCGGTCAGCGCCTCGGCCGCGTGGTCGGTGCCCACGACCAGCATGTTCAGCTGACCGGCGATCGCGTACTGGATGACCATGCGCTGGCGGGCCTTGATATTGCCGCGCACGAAATCGCGCAGGCGTGGTTCGTCGGTTCCGCTCGCGGACAGTTCACCCAGACCGTGTGCGGCTTCGGCGGCGACCGCGTCCGCGCCGGGTTTCACATTCACCTCGATCGAGCGATCGGGCTGGATGAACCGCAACGCGACCTGCGCATCCTCCTCGTCGGCCTGGACGCCGTAGGGCAGGCGCACCGCCACGAAGGTGGCCTCGTGCTCCTCCTCGCGCAGTTCCCGGACGGCCAGCTGACACAGCCGCCCGGTCAGCGTGGAGTCCTGGCCGCCGCTGATGCCGAGCACGAAACCCGTTGCGGGCGTGGAGCGCAGGTACGCCTTGAGGAAATCGATGCGCCGGCGCACCTCGACCTTCGGCTCGATGACCGGCTGAACACCCAATTCGGCGATGATGGCCTGGCGAAGATTACCCACGGCGGTCACTCTACCGAGGCGTCGGCGAGGACCCGGCGGACCAGCCGTTCCCAGTTGTCGGCGACCTGTTCGGTGGTGTATCCGAGCACCCGGATCTGGTGCAGGACCAGTGCGGCGTCCAGGGCGGCGATCAGGCTGTCGGCCAGCAGTGCGATGTCCCCGGCCGCGCCGGCCTCCCGGAGTAGCAGTGCGACATGGGATTTCATCACGTTGTACGGCGGACTGGAGTACCGGCTCGAATCGTCCGCGGCGCGGCGCATCTCGCCCTCGACCTCGATACCGGCCAATCGTGCGCGGCCGAAGGCGATCAGACGTTCCGCGGGCGGTGCGCCGGGACCCAGCGGCGGTGGTCCGAACATGTACGCGGCCTGCAGTTTTCGCTCGGACTGATCGAGCAGGGCCAGCATGAGACCCGAGCGGGTGCCGAAACGGCGGAAGACGGTACCCTTGCCCACGCCCGCACGCCGGGCGACCGCGTCCATCGTGACGCCGTCCGCGCCGAATTCCCGCACCAGTTGTTCGGCCGCGTCCAGCAGTAGTTGCCGGTTGCGGGCGGCGTCGCTGCGCTCGGCCGCGGTGGCGGTCATGGGCAGCAGGGCCAGCGCCTCCGGGGGCATCTCCAAGGCGACGGCTTCGATCGGCAGCCCTTTGGGACGGGCGTCACCGGGCTCGCGCGCGCACGGATCGTCGGCGGCTGTGTCGTAGTTCACGGGGTAGCCCCCCTAGGGACGGAATGAAAGCGGACCGTGGTCCGGTTATTCTACCGTGACAGCGGCGGTGACCGCCTCGGCAACTCAAGGAGTGATCATGTCCCAGACTCGTCTTCTCGCACTCGTCGGCAGCCTGCGCGCCGGATCGATCAACCGGCAGCTCGCCGAGGCGGCCGCGCAGACCGCCCCGGAGGGTGTGGAGGTCGTTATCGCCTCCGGCCTCGGCGACATTCCGTTCTACAACGAGGACATCGACGTACCCGGCAGCGTGCCCGCCGCCGCGACCGCCCTGCGCGATGCCGTCGCCGCCGCCGACGGACTGCTCGTATTCGTGCCCGAGTACAACGGCTCGATTCCGGCCGTGCTCAAGAATGCCGTGGACTGGGCCTCACGCCCCTACGGCGCCGGTTCCATCAAGGGCAAGCCCGCCGCGGTGGTGAGCGCGTCGATCAGCCAGAACGCCGCCAAGTGGTCGCACGGCGACACCGTCAAGGTGCTCGGCGTGGCGGGCGCCTCGGTGGTGGAGAGCGCGCATCTGCACTTCGGCGTCATCGGACAGCGTTTCGGCGAGGTGCACCCCCGCGACGACGCCGAGGCCCTGACCGAGCTCGCCGCCACGGTGCACGAGCTGGTCGAAGCGGTGAAGAACTCGGTCAACGCCTGACCGCGTGGCTCGCGAGGGCCGAATGCCGAGGTCTGCACACCGGCCCGCCCTGTCGGATTCGACGGGGCGGGCCTTGTTGTTTCCGGGGTCGGTGGGCCGGGAGGGGCACCTGTTACCTGTGGGAACGGTGTGTTAGCTGGGAAGAAGCTATGCGACGAAATCGTGATCTGCACCACAGTCGTGTCGAGTTGCGAATCGACTGTCCAGGTACTTACGCCGATCGAATTTCACCTTTGTGACTCGCAACATCTCGTGTTGTAGGATTCTGTCGGCCACTAGGTGTAGTGTCTGGGGAGCTGGAAGACGGTACGGCCGCAGGACCGTCCGGGGTCGTCCGACCTGGGGGCCGAGCCCACTTCCAGGGGTTTGCGCACGTGAGGTGAATCGCACTCGGCCCATGCATTGCATACGGATTCAAGGCTCAGGTTCAGGTTCGGTTCCAAGGCCCGATGAGAGAGGGACATATGACCATCACCGTCTACACCAAGCCCGCATGCGTCCAGTGCAACGCCACCTACCGCGCTCTCGACAAGGTCGGTATCGAATACGAGGTCGTCGACATCTCGGAGAACCCGGACGCCCGCGACTACGTGATGGCACTGGGTTATCTGCAGGCCCCGGTCGTCGTGGCCGGTGATGATCACTGGTCCGGATTCCGTCCGGATCGGATCAAGTCCCTGGCGGTCGCCGCGGCCTGATCCGCCGGTCGCCGTTTCCGGCGAGGGAGGTAGCAGGAAGGGAGTGCTCCAGATGGCCGAAACGCCGGATTCCCGCAAGCGTGGGGAAGCGCCCCGCGGGAACGCACCCCTGGTCTACTTCTCGAGTGCGTCGGAGAATACGCACCGATTCGTCGAACGGCTGGGCCTGCCCGCCGTTCGCATTCCGCTCCACACCGCCGATTCGCTTCGCGTCGACGAGCCCTACGTGCTGATCTGCCCCACCTACGGGGGAGGTCGGCACGTTCTGGGCGGCAACAGATCCGAGAAGGACTTCGTACCTCGTCAGGTGGCCAAGTTCCTGAACGATCCGCACAATCGTGCGCTGTTGCGCGGCGTCATCGCGGCCGGCAACACGAACTTCGGCGATACGTACTGCTATGCGGGAGAAGTGATCTCACGCAAATGCGGAGTCCCGTACCTGTATCGCTTCGAACTCATGGGAACTGCCGAGGACGTCGAACGCGTCCGAGAGGGATTGGGATTGTTTTGGCAACGACAACAGCACCTACCGGTAAGTCGGCCCGCCTAGAGCGTCCGGTCGCCGCGGATTCCGCATCCACCGAGGGCATGGATTACCACGCCCTCAACGCGATGCTGAATCTCTATGGTCCGAACGGGGAGATCCAATTCTCCGCGGACACCGCCGCCGCGAGGCAATACTTCCTGCAGCATGTCAACCAGAACACCGTCTTCTTCCACAACCTCGACGAGAAGCTCGACTACCTGGTCGAGGAGAACTACTACGAGTCCGAGGTGCTGGACAAGTACAGCCGGCCCTTCGTGAAGAAGCTCTTCCAGCAGGCCTATGCCAAGAAGTTCCGCTTTCCCACCTTTCTCGGCGCGTTCAAGTACTACACCTCCTACACTCTCAAGACCTTCGACGGAAAGCGCTACCTCGAACGCTTCGAGGATCGCGTCTGCATGGTCGCCCTCACCCTCGCCGACGGCGACGAGATCCTCGCGAAGCAGTTGGTCGAGGAGATCATCGACGGCCGCTTCCAGCCCGCCACCCCGACCTTCCTCAACTCCGGCAAGAAACAGCGCGGCGAGCCGGTCAGCTGTTTTCTGCTTCGCATCGAGGACAACATGGAGTCCATCGGGCGGTCGATCAACTCGGCGTTGCAGCTGTCCAAGCGGGGTGGCGGAGTTGCCTTGTTGCTCAGTAACATTCGGGAGCACGGCGCGCCGATCAAGAAGATCGAGAATCAGTCCTCGGGTGTCATTCCGATCATGAAGCTGCTGGAGGATTCGTTCTCCTATGCCAATCAGCTCGGGGCTCGGCAGGGGGCGGGGGCGGTGTATCTGCACGCGCACCACCCGGACATCTACCGGTTCCTGGATACCAAGCGGGAGAACGCGGACGAGAAGATCCGCATCAAGACCCTCTCGCTCGGCGTGGTGATCCCGGACATCACCTTCGAGCTGGCCAAGAAGAACGAGGACATGTACCTGTTCTCGCCGTACGACGTCGAACGCATCTATGGTGTGCCGTTCGCCGATATCAACGTCACCGAGAAGTATCACGAGATGGTCGACGACGGGCGCATCCGCAAGTCGAAGATCAACGCGCGGGAGTTCTTCCAGACCATCGCCGAGCTGCAGTTCGAATCCGGCTATCCGTACATCATGTACGAGGATACGGTCAACCGAGCTAATCCCATCGCAGGCAAGATCACCCACTCGAATCTGTGCTCGGAGATCCTGCAGGTCTCCACGCCGTCGGTGTTCAACGACGACCTGTCCTATGCCACTGTGGGCAAGGACATTTCGTGCAACCTCGGCTCGCTCAACATCGCCAAGGCCATGGACTCACCGGATTTCGGGCAGACCATCGAGGTGTCGATCCGGGCGTTGACCGCCGTCTCGGATCAGACCCACATCTATTCGGTGCCCTCGATCGAACAGGGCAACAACTCCTCGCACGCGATCGGCCTCGGGCAGATGAACCTGCACGGTTACCTGGCCCGCGAGCGGGTCCACTACGGCTCCGAGGAGGGTGTGGACTTCACGAACATCTACTTCTACACCGTCGCCTATCACGCGGTCCGGGCCTCGAACAAACTCGCCATCGAGCGCGGCGTCGCCTTCGGTGGATTCCCGGAGTCCAAGTACGCCAGCGGCGAGTACTTCGACAAGTACACCGAGCAGCCGTGGGAGCCGAAAACCGAACGCGTGCGGCAGATCTTCGCCGACGCCGGGGTGCGCATCCCGACCCAGGAGGACTGGCGCGAGCTGAAGGCCTCGGTCATGGCGCACGGTATCTACAACCAGAACCTGCAGGCCGTCCCGCCGACCGGCTCGATCTCCTACATCAACCACTCCACCAGCTCGATCCACCCGGTGGCTTCGAAGATCGAGATCCGCAAGGAAGGCAAGATCGGCCGCGTCTACTACCCGGCCCCCTACCTGACCAACGACAATCTCGACTACTTCGCCGACGCCTACGACATCGGCTACGAGAAGATCATCGACACCTACGCCGCGGCCACCCAGCACGTCGACCAGGGCCTGTCCCTGACCTTGTTCTTCAAGGACAGCGCCACCACCCGGGACGTCAACCGCGCCCAGATCTACGCCTGGCGCAAGGGAATCAAGACGCTCTACTACATCCGCATCCGCCAAATGGCTTTGGAGGGGACCGAGGTGGAGGGTTGCGTCAGCTGCATGTTGTAGCACTGCCGCACGGCGGGCGCCTCGGTTCCGGCCGAGGCGCCCGTTCGATCTCGGTCATTGCGTCTATTTCGGGTGTGCGGCAGTGGCCGGCGTCAACCGGACGACGCGCTCGGCTGGGTCGTGCGTACCGGTCGAAATGTTGTGGGGGAATGTCATCGTGCGCAAAACTACTGTCGCTCAACGGTTGGGCGTCGACTTCGGTCGTGTCATCCAAGGGGCCGCGGCCGAGCCCGGTGTCGCGGACACCGTATTTCTGTCCGGTGGTGTCGAGCAGGCGATGCTGACGCCGCCCAGCCCCGGCGCCTTCGAGGTGCTCGCGCGCATCGTGCCGCGTTTCGAGGGGACGTGGGTGATTTCGAAGTGTGGGCCGCGGGTCGAGCAGCGGACTCGGCAATGGCTCGATCACCATGATTTCTTCGGCCGCACCGGGATTCCACGCGAGAATCTGCGGTTCTGCCGCGCTCGGGCGGATAAGGCGATCCACTGTGCGGAGTTGGGGATCACGCATATGGTCGACGACCGGATCGACGTGCACACCGCGCTGCGGGGTCTGGTACCGCATCTGTTCTGGTTCGGAGCGCAGACCCGGCCTCCGCCGGAGTGGGTTCGTGCCACGCGTACCTGGCTCGATGTGGAGGCCGCGGTCATCGAGAGCTGCGCAGGATGAGCGGCGGGGCGATGCGATGGTCCGCCGGTCTGGCAAACTGTGAGCGCCTCGGCGGGGCCGGTGGGCGCACGCGAATTCGGTGTAGCGAAGCGTATTTCGTCGCGACCAGCGATCCCGATGTGGATCACCGCACAGTTGCGCGGATATCCGCAGGACGGTGGAGACACAAGGTGTTGTGTTGCGTAGCGCCGAGTTCCACTAGGAGTAGTGTTCCAGCGTATAATGTCAGGCGATGCGAAAGGGTGAGTGAGCAGGCGTGAAGCTGATCGATCGAGTGTCTGCGATCAACTGGAATCGGGTGCCCGATGAGAAGGATGCCGAGGTCTGGGACAGGCTCACCGGCAACTTCTGGTTGCCCGAGAAGGTTCCGGTGTCCAATGACATTCCCTCGTGGAATACGCTGACCGCGCATGAAAAGCAGCTCACCATGCGGGTTTTCACCGGCCTGACCCTCCTGGACACGATTCAGGGCACGGTCGGCGCGGTGAGTCTGATCCCGGACGCGCTCACCCCGCACGAGGAGGCGGTGTACACCAACATCGCGTTCATGGAGTCGGTGCACGCCAAGAGCTACAGCTCGATCTTCTCCACGCTCTGCTCGACCCGCGAGATCGACGACGCCTTCCGCTGGTCGGAGGAGAATCGCAATCTGCAGCGCAAGGCGGAGATCGTGCTGGACTACTACCGGGGCGACGAGCCGCTCAAGCGCAAGGTGGCCTCCACGCTGCTGGAGAGTTTCCTGTTCTACTCCGGTTTCTACCTGCCGATGTACTGGTCCTCGCGCGCCAAGCTCACCAACACCGCAGACCTGATCCGCCTGATCATCCGCGACGAGGCCGTGCACGGCTACTACATCGGCTACAAGTACCAGAAGGGCCTCGAGCAGCTCACCGAGCCCGAGCGCGAGGAACTCAAGAGCTACACCTTCGAGCTGCTGTTCGAGCTGTACGAGAACGAGGTCGAGTACACCCAGGATCTCTACGACGAGGTCGGCCTCACCGAGGACGTCAAGAAGTTCCTGCGCTACAACGCCAACAAGGCTCTGATGAACCTCGGTTACGAGGGCCTGTTCCCCAAGGACGAGACCGAGGTCAACCCGGCCATTCTCTCGGCGTTGTCGCCGAACGCCGACGAGAACCACGACTTCTTCTCCGGTTCGGGTTCCAGCTACGTTATCGGCAAGGCGGTCAACACCGAGGACGAGGACTGGGAGTTCTAGCTCGCAAGTATCGACGGCCCGACCCTGACGTGACGGCGGGCTGCCACGTCAGGCACGGCCTGCCGTGCACGGCCGCGACGGATCCCAGGTCAGCTCCGATGGTGGCGTGGTGTTGTCTGTCGGCTACCGGTCATGCCGTCGCACGGTGGATCGGCCGAGCGACCCTACGAAATGTCTCCGTGGCTCTCACAGGCTCGGATGCAGTACCGGTGGCGGCGAGGGCATGGCCTTTGAACACCTGTGCTGCCCTACTGAGTCGATGCCGCGTCGGGTAGAACGTGTCCGCTACTTCGTAGGGCCAGACTTCGGAGGGCCATCGGGCGCCCCACAGTCTGATGTCTACCCCGCGGCTCTCGATGAGCCGTAGCGCCCTGCGGCGGACATCATCGTCGGATCGGTAGAGTTCCGCATCGACTGCAATCTCATGCGGGAACGGGCGGCGCACGGGTGCGGTCAACCCGGCAGTCAGATCGACCGCTCGGACACCGAGCACCTCGAGCGCGCGAGAATCGGTGTGGTCCATGACGAGTACGGTCACGTCCCAGCCGGCCATCGTGCGGTCGAAAAGCCAGCCGCCCGCGTGTCGAATCAGTTCCACTCGACTCTGTGCGACCACCACCAACCGACGTCTCAGGGAGTGCCTTCGGGCGTACTCGGTAGATACGGCGAGTGTCTGCGTTCCGGAGTGGTGTGGACCGCCGCCGATGACCCGGGTGGCGGCCATCGGGTGCGCATCCGACTCACAGGGCGCGCTCCTTTCGAGCGTGCCCGAGGACTTGGGTGATATTGCCGTGAAAGCGAACGTCGAGCGTTCTCGCTGAGGAGGCATCTTTCCTCTTCGAGTGCAGATTCCAATAATCAATCAAACGATAGATTACTTCCTTGACTGTGACAAGCCTCTCATTGACGAACGCTTGGGTCTCGAATCATTTCGCGATGCGAAGCGTGACAGCGTGAGGCCGGATGGGGTCCGTGGATCGGGTCTTGCGAACTACTCCAGTTTCGCGTGATCGAACAGCGTGCCCTGGATGAGCATCTTCAACGCGCGCATCGTGTCGCGATACTGCTCAGGCGGTGCTGTGGCCATGTGGTCGTATAGGCCCTGCATGGCTGCGTATATGGCGTTCGCGGCACTTTCGACGCCCATGTCCGGTGCGAGGGCGCCCGCCCTCTGGGCCTGGTCGACAATGTCTACGATCAGGCCGCGCAGTGTGCTGAAGATAGTGTCGCTGCGTTCGGCCAGATGTAGATTCTCCGGGCTCTCGACTCGGATCGCGCGGTCGAACGCAACTGCGTAAGGGTAGTCGCGCATGAGCCGGTCGCTCTCGTCGAAGACGGCCATGAGCTTGTCGATGACGCCGTCGGCCCGATCCGCCGCCGCCGACAACCGCGGAACCGCGACGTCCGCGAGTTCGAGGAACGCGGCCTTGACGAGTTCGAACTTATTCGGAAAGTAGTGGTACAGGCTCCCGCTGGTCATCTGTGCCATCCGGGCGATCTCGCGAATGGTCGCGCGCGAGTATCCGACCTCGGCCACGCAACGCATGGTGGCCGCGATGACTCGGTGTCGGGTCTCTTCGCCCTTGGCGCCGGCTGGACGCCCGAGCATCGACGGGACGGTAGACACGGCCTCCCTCTGTCTCGGCGGAGTTCTTTTCCCGCGGCCATCTTGTCGAGTATCCGAGGCTTCAGCCTTTCGCTGGAAATGCCGAGCGGTCGTCGCTGTTCTGGTCCGGGGAGCTGCATCGTCATGGTCATGCATCTGAGTCAATGATGGTAGTTGACTGGATATTCCGGGTGGAGCTGGGCTCATTCGCCGAGCCGAGCCCGACGTCGCGGCCCCGAGCGCATGTTGCGCTGACTACGGCGCTGGGAAGCATCGCCCGAACCGTGCGGCAGAGTTCGGGTGCATATGACCTGTGTCGACAATATCCGCTAAATAGTTGATTAGGTTGCCGCTGTCTACCGATGCGACTCCGACGGTCCTGGGGTCGAGTTTCGACGGCATTACCTGCGTGCATCTCCCATAAGGCCCTGCCGCAGTGGACGAGGGTGGATGCGCCCAGATCGGCGAAAATCTTTCGGGTATGTATAGTTGACTATGTCCGGTAGTTATCTGGGGGCCGTGTTGGCAAGCGAAGGAGAGGCGTGCGAGTGGCCGGAGATGCGTTCGCGCCCGATGGTCGCCGTGGTCGGTGAGATGCCGCAGACTGCCTCCATCGCCGGGATACCCGTGAAGCGAATGCTGAACAGGCGGTATGGCTTCATCGATTATCGAACGATGTTCCCGGCCTTCGGTGGATCAGCCGAACCACCGAGGGGATGAAGGCATTCATGGAAAAGCGTGCACCCGGTTGGGTACCTGAGGAATTCACCGGTAACGTGCACGGCCGCTGAGGTTCGCTGTTACGGGGGCCGCTCGGGGCAGGCGGTCCGGCTTACGGCGCACGGCTGCGGATGGATACGTAGACCGTTCTCGCCCAGTGATTTCGAGGAATCGATGGAGGAGCCGATGGACGAGACGATTCGTGCCAGGTCGGCATCGACGGGTGGTGTGGTAGCGGTCGATGAGTCGTGGCGGTCTCCGCATCGCCGCGCCGCCAAGGTTTCTCACGTTCTGGCGGCCGGTTTGCGTCGCCGGATACTCAGTGGTGAGCTGGAGCCAGGGCAGCGTCTGCCTTCGGAGGCCGAACTCACCGTCGCCTTCGAGGTCTCCAGAGAGACCCTGCGGGAAGCGTTGCGGATCTTGGAGTCGCAGTCGCTGATCGAGATCCGTCGCGGACGGGGCGGGGGAGCCGTGGTACGTCAGCCCGGTCTCGCCTCGGTCGCGGGGTACGTCGCGCTGTTGTTGCAGGTGCGGCGGGCGACGCTGGCCGATCTCGAGGAGGCCCGTTCGGTGGTCGAACCTCCTGCTGCCGAGCATCTCGCCGAAAAGTGCGGCGATGAAGGCCTGAACTATCTTGTGGCGCTGCACGAGACCGAACGTGCCGCGATCGGGGACGCGCTGTCGTTCGCGACGACGACGGCTGCGTTCGATCAAGCGGTTACCGAACTGTCCGGCAACACTTCCCTCGGCGTGATCGCTGGGGTTCTGCGCCACATCTACACCGCACAGGTGTACGCAGCGCTCGACACGTCCGATCGTGGCTCCGCGGAACGCGACGCGCGACGAGTGGTCGCCGCGCACAGCGGGTTTCTCGACGCAGCCAGGCGGCGTGACGGCGGTCTGGCGCGACAAGCATGGAGCGACTATCTGCACGTCGCCACCAGGCTGATGGTCAGCCGGAGTCGTAGCCGATGCCCCGTCGATGTCGTGCCCTTGTGGCGGGCTCAGGCTGATCAGGCTGGTCGCGAGAACGCGCAGCGGGCGGCGACGGTGGTGGCGACGGAGATCAGGTCTCGAATCGCTGACGGTCGGCTGCGTGATGGAGAGCGATTGCCCTCGCTTGCGCTGCTGAGCGAGGAGTTCGACATCTCCCGACCTACTCTGCGCGAGGCGCTGCGGATTCTGGAGATGGAGTTCCTGCTGGACCTGCGGCCCGGTGATCGCGGCGGCGCGCTGGTCAGATATCCGACGCCCAAGGTGGCTGCCCAGTTGGCGGGCACCGTCTTCGAGGCCCGTCAGACCACCCTTGCCGATTTTTCGCGTGCTGTGCGGATGATCGAGCCCGCCATGATGGAGATCGCAGCCGCCCGGGTCGGGGAAGATACGCTGACGGATTTGCGTGCGCTCGAGTCGGAACTGTTGACCTGCGTGGACGATACGCCCCAGTTCTACAAGACCTGGCAGCGCGCCGTCGCGCTGGCTTTCACGGCCACACGGAATCCTGCCCTTGCCGTCATCGCCCAGATGCTGCAGTGGGTGCGTGCCGGCACAGGGTCGGCACTGACCTCCGGGGTCAGTGCGCTGCCGGGGATCGGCACGGCGAACCGCAAGGCTCAGGCGATGTTCGTGGAACTCGTCGCCGCCTTCGCGGCCCATGACGCCGGCCGCGCGGGGCAAATATGGGCCGAGGGTTTGGCCGGCAACAGCGGCTTCTTCGAATCGTCGGATCTCGGTCGACGGCTCATGGTCGATCTCATCGAATGACGATGCGGCACTACCGCGTCCACAGATCCCGCCGGTTGCGGGAACCGGCTTGCCCTTTTTCGATCGTGGCCGGGCCGCGGTGGCGCCCACCGCGGCCCGGACTACGGACCGATATCTAGACGATGTCGCTGATGGGAGGTTCCGGCACCGCGACGGGTGCGACGATTTCCCCAGTGGGTTCGGCTCCGCCGGTGGCGGGGGTGCGGCCGTGGCGCATGATGACGGCGACCACGAGTGCGACCGTCGTGGCGGCGGTCATCGCCCAGAACCCGAGACTCCAGCCGCGATCGCCGAAGACCTGAGGGATGACCTGCGTGACCGAGTGCCCCATCACGTCGATGTGGGCTTTGATCGGGTTGTTGTTGAGCAGGGCGGTGGTGATGGCGATTCCGGTGCCCGAGCCGATGCTGGTGACGACGCCGAACATGCCGAGGCTGATGCCTTGTTGTTCCGGCGGAACAGCGTCGACCATGAGCAGGGGAGCGCAGGCGTAGAAGAATCCGAATCCGATCCCGGATACCGCGGCCAGCATGGCGAAGGTGGTCCAGCTGTAGGGGACCGTCGCGAAGCCGATACCCGCGCCGATCAGGACGATCAGCGAGATGATCGCCGGGATCCGGGCCCCGATGCGCCGAGCCAGCAGTCCGCCGAGCGGGCCGAATATCATGCCGACGCCGCCGGAGATGATGCCGATGTGCAGCGCGTATTGCAGCAGGGTGAAGCCGTTGCCGTAGGTGTACTGCGGATCGAGAACGATCTTGATCACCGATAACGGAAGCGTGACCCCGGTCATCTGGTGCGTCTGGGCGATGACGCCCTGCGCAACGGTAGTGTGCAGTTGCGCCGCGGAGGGAGTCTGGGTCATGTAGCCCAGGGCGTAGGTTTGCTCGGCGAGGATGAAGACTCCGAAGAACGCCATGATCAAGGTCAGCCCGACGCGGGGGTGCAGCAGCAGTTTGATGTCCATGATCGGTTGGCTGGCCCTGGTTTCCACGAGGAAGAACAGCCCCGTCAAAACCAGACCGCCGAGCAGCCAGCCGTAGCTGGTCGGTCTTCCCCAGCCCCAGTCCTGACCCTTGTCCAGATACAGCAGGATCAACGCGGCGCCGGCGGCGAGTAGTG
>NZ_BDCC01000060.1 GCF_001613305.1 Nocardia vaccinii NBRC 15922 | reverse complement strand
GCGACGCTGAGAATCGCCGTTTATCCGTACGAGCACACCGAGGCGCTGCTCGACGGCCGCGTCCCGATCGACGGTGTGGACCCCGAGTTCGAGTCGGCGCCGCTGGTGTCGGACATCTTCCGGCGCATGGTCGAGGGCCACTACGACGTCGCCGAGTACGGCCTGACCTACTTCCTGCGAACCTTCGACCTCGCGGATTCGCCGTTCCTGGCACTGCCGATCTTCCCGAACCGCAACTTCCGGCACTCGGCGGTCTTCGTGAACACCACGGCGGGAATCGAGCGGCCGCAGGACCTCGCGGGTAAGACGATCGGTGAATTCGCGATGTTCGGGCACGATCCGGGGGTGTGGATCAAGGGCATCTTCTCCGACGAATACGGCCTGACTCCTGATCAATCGCACTGGGTCATCGGCGGCACCGACCATCCGATCCCGTCGTTCGATTGGGTTCCGCAACCGGTGCCGGACGGAGTGCGCGTGCGGCACGCGGGGGACGGGGAAACCCTCGGCGCGATGCTGGAATCCGGCGAAATCGACGCGCTGATCTCGGTCGACGTCCCGCAGGCCCTGCTGAACGGCTCGCCGAGGATCGCCCGGCTCTTCCCCGACCACGAGACCGTGGAGCGCGACTACTACCGGCGCACGGGGATCTTCCCGCAAATGCACATCGTCGCGGTCCCCAGGGAATTGGCGACGCGGACCGACCTGATGAAGTCGCTCTACCGCGCCTTCTGCGAAGCCAAGGAGATCGTCCAGCGGAAGTACCGCCGAGGTGCGCTGAAACAGCACATGGGCGTCGTCACTCCCTGGTTCAGCAAGCATTTCGACGAGAACAGGACGTTGCTCGGCGAGGACTGGTGGCCCTACGGCCTCGGCGCGAACCGCAAGGCCGTGGACACCTTCCTGCGCTACCACCACGAACAGGGCCTGTCCAAGCGCTTGCTGACCAGCGAGGACATCTTCGTCCCCGCGCTCTTGGACACCTGAGCGGCAGCCGAACCCGACCGCGCCGCATTCACCGAGCCGAGGACCGCGCTGTGTCCATCCCGCATCTCGACATCGCAATCACCCGCTACGACAACACGCGAGCACTGTTCGACGGATCAGTCATCTTCGACGGCCTCGACGTCACCCTGCACAGCCCAGCCATTCCCGAAATCTTCGCGGGCCTGGCATCCGGCCGATTCGACGTCGCGGAATTCGGCCTCACGCACTACCTACGCGCGCTGGACGCCGGCGCGGGTCTCGTCGCCATCCCGGTGTTCCCCGCTCGGGTGTTCCGGCATTCCGCGATTTTCGTCAACACGTCCAAGGGGATCACCGGCCCGGCCGATCTGATCGGCCGCACGATCGGCGAGTTCGGCATGTACGGCCAGGACTCGGGTATCTGGGCGAAGGGCATGCTCGCCGAGGATTACGGGTTCGCACCGGAGCACAACCGCTGGGTCGTCGGCGGGCTCGAGACGCCGCTGCCCGCCGGGTTCGATTTCACCACGCACCCGCACCCGGACAACGTCGAAGTCGGGTTCGCGCCGCCGGACCGAACGCTCGCCGACATGCTCGACCGCGGTGAGATCGACGCGCTGTTCGCCTCGAACGCCCCCGCGGCATACCTCGCCGGTTCACCGAACATCGCACCGCTGTTCCCCGATCACGAAACCCGCGAGCGCGATTGGTATCGCCGCACCGGCATCTTCCCCATGATGCACACGGTCGTGGCGCGACGCGCGCTTTTCGAGGGCAACCCCGGTCTGGCCCAACGCCTTTACCGGAGCTTCCGCGCGGCCAAGGACACCGCCGCCGACCGGTATCGCGAGATGCGCCGACTGTTCCAGGTCACCACGATGGTGCCGTGGATGTACCACCTCTTCGAAGAGAACCGACAACTTTTTCCGGAAGACTGGTTCCCCTACGGAATCGACGCCAATCGCAAGGCCCTGGGAACCTTTCTGCGCTACTCCCGCGAACAAGGTCTCTCCCCGGCCTCGCGGGCCGTCGACGAGCTGTTCGCCGAAGAATTGCGGAACAGCTGAGTCCCGGACATCGCATTGTTCGGCTCGGTCTTCACCTCCGTATTCGTGATGACCCCTTCGGTGGGCCGTGCGGGCGGCCTGGCCGATGATTTCTGTTGCGCCACAGGGAATTTTGACGCGAGGGCTTTCGATTGCCGAGGCCGGTGCCGATGCGCGGTCCGGCCCTGCGGGATACCCCGCCGAAATTCCGGACCCGCCGTCGTTGTGCACGTGGCTTCCCGCCGGGCGGCCGCGGGGAGCGGTGGGTGCCGCTGGGCGTGCGGATACGGTTACGCTCGTGGAGATACCAGCCGAACGCTGGGTGACCGCATCTGGGTCTCAACGCGTCAGTGCGCATCCCGTAGTGCATGACCAGGAAGGGATCAGTGGACGAGGGATTGGGGGGCCGAATTCGGACCGTGCTGGCTGTGATCCGCAGGCCGCGCGGCGAACCGGATTGGGGCCGTCAAGTCTGTGTGGCTTGCACATCCAGTCTGGCCGGTATCGATTCGGCGTCGCTGACAATGCACATGCCCAGCGGGACCGTCGAGCCGATCGGCGTCAGCGACCCATTCGCCGAACAATTGCAGGATATGCAGACGATAGTCGGGGAAGGGCCCGGATTCACTGCCTTCACCACCGGCCGGGCGGTTCTCGTACCGGAGTTGGCCGCGCGAGCGGAGCAGTGGCCCGTGTTCGTCCAGGAGGCCGCCCTCTTGGGGGCCGGCGCGATATTCGCGTTCCCGCTGCAGGTCGGTGGTATCCGGATCGGCGTACTGAGCCTGGGCCGGCGGCAACCCGGACAACTACCGCCCAAGACGAATACCAGCGTGGCATTGCTGGCGAGTCTGATCAGTTACACCCTGGTCGAGGACCTCGTCGGCGACGGCGGGATGGAGTTGCCGACCTTCACGACCCGCTATCGTGATGTCAATGTCGCGACCGGAATGATTGCTGGTCAGCTGGGTATTCCCATTGATGAGGCGTTCGTCCGGCTGCGTGCCGCGGCCTTCGCCGCGGGGCAACCGCTGGTGGACACCGCACGCGATGTGCTGAGCCGGAACTTGGACGTGGACGGCGCCCCGGAATGATCGCTGACGGCGTGAATCCGGTGCGAGAATCGTGACAGTGCGAACTGTGGAAGGGGCTGTTGTGCAGCAGGAGCTGGTCGATCTGTTGTCGCGGATGACGGCGAACCTCGTCCGCGACGCGGATCCCGCGAGCCTACTTCCGCTGACGTTGGACGCGTGCACCCGAGCACTGGATGCCGAAACGTCGGCGGTCATGATTCTGGACCCGCGCGGCGGAATGCGTGTGCTTTCGACCGCGGACGACCGGCCCGCCCTCGTTCGCCTGTTGGAGACGCACACCCAGCACGGTCCGTGGTACGACTGCACTGCCGAACAGGATGTGGTCATCGCCGACGACATCGACCATGACGGCAGATGGCCCGACTTGACCGCTGATGCCGTTGCGGCCGGATATCACGCGATCCACGCGATGCCGATGGTTCTCGGGGAGCGGGCAGTGGGCGGCTTGGCCCTGTTCTACCGCGAACCCGCGGGCCTGGCACCCGGCCGGCGAGCGCTTGCCCAAACCCTGGCCGATCTGACGACGCTGTCGCTGTGCCAGGAGAGCGACGATACGCGGTACGAACTGCTCGCCCGGCGAACCCTGACCGAACTGGACGACCGAGTCCGCTACGAGCACGCGCTCGGCATGGTCGCGGGACGATTGAACACCGACCTCGCCGAGGCCGTCCTGGTCCTGCATCGGCAGGTCCGTACCCACGGCCTGTCGTTGACCGCCCTGGCCAAGGACATCACAGACGGCACCTTCGACTGGAGCCGACTCGATCCGCCGCAATCACAACCGCAGCGGGCGTAGACAGCGAAACCTGTTGTAGTCCAAGTGTTCCGTGCGCCGACGAGCCCGGCATTCGAACCCGGCGTGAGGCGTCTCGACTGGTGATGGCCTTGTCGGTCCTGCGGGACCGCTCGTGACCAGAGTGTTCTGGTGGTTGGATCGGGTCAGCCGTTGCGCGGACTCGCCGCTGGACCGGTTGATCTCAGTGCGGGGCCCGCAGGTAGGGCGCGAGTAGTTCGACGGTTCGGGCGCGTACAGCGGCTGAATCGCTACCACTCTCGACCAGGCGGGATGCTGCGTAGACCACCGCGTTGACGAGTTCGGCGGTGGTCTGCGGATCCGGAACGTCCAGCTCGATCAGCGCGGTGACCAGTGGAGTGCGCAGCTTGTCGTGCAGTACCTCGGTGCGAACGGCGAGTTCGCCACCCGAGAGCTCGGTCGCCAGCGCCTGCGCGATGGCGTGTTCTCCCTCATCGACGAGTTCGATATTGGCCGTGACGTATGCCAGCACCCGCTCCGCCGGATCGGCGGCCTGCGCCATCCGCTCGTCGATGCGGGCCGACCAGCGTGGCAGCGAATCCTCCATAACCGCGATCAACAGGTCCTGACGAGACCGGAAGTATTGGTAGACACTGGATCTGGCCAAACCGGTGCGGCGTGCGACGTCGGCGAGGCCGGGCACCTGGCCTTCGGCCAGCATGGTGCGCGCGGCGTCGAGGAGGGCCCGTTCCTGTGCTGCACGATGCTCCGCCACGGTCGCGGCGTGAATCTTCGGCACGGTGCCGGCCCCTCCTCGACGTGATACTGACCCGGTCAGGACAGTGTGCCATCACGCATTTCGCGCACGCTGTCGCAGTACTCCAGCACGTCGTGATCGTGCGTGACCATTATGGTGGCCACGTTGTACTGCCGAGTCTCGCGGGCCAGCAGCTCCACGATCTCGTGACTGCGCGCGCGGTCCAGCGCGGCGGTGGGTTCGTCCACCAGCAGCAGAGATGGTGCCGCCACCAGGGCGCGGGCGATCCCTACCCGTTGCCGCTCACCGCCGGACAGTTGGTGCGGCCGGCGGGTGGCCTTATCCGCCATGCCGACGGCCGCGAGCAGTTCCCGCGGGTCGCGGGCCCGCCGCCGCAGCGCGCGACCGCCGGCGTGACCGATCAGCCGCAGCTGATCGATCGCTGACAACGCGGGGATCAGATTGCCGGATTGGAACACGAATCCGATGGTGTCGAGCCGATAGCGGGCCAGCTGCGAGCGGCTCAGTTCGGCGAGGTCACGCCCGCCGGCCCGGACAGTCCCCGAATCCGGCGCGGTGAGGCCGCCCGCCACCGCGAGCAGGCTGGATTTGCCGGAGCCGGAAGGCCCGACCACTGCGACGAATTCGCCGGGGGAGGCGGTCAGGTTCACCCGGTCGAGCACCCGCACCGCCCGGTCGCCATCACCGAGGGCGAGACTGCAGTCCTCGAGAGCGAGGCCGGTGGTGGCGCGTTCGGATATGGTCATCGGTTCTCTCCCAACGCTGTCAGTGGATCGACCCGGGCGATGCGGACGATCGCCGCGCCCGCGCCGAGCAGTCCCAGGACGACGAGCAGGACCGCCCCGCCCGCCACCGCCGCTGGTTCGAGGGCGAACGGCATACCGTGTATGGCGGCCCCGCCGAGCACCCCGATGCCCACTCCGACGCCGGTCGCGGCGAGCAGCACGATCAATGCCTGCCCGAGACCGTCCCTGGTCAGATAGCCGGTGGAGGCGCCGATCGCGCGCAGCACCGCGATCTCCCGGCGGCGCTGGATCGTCCATACCGTGAAGAACGCCCCGACGACCAGCGCCGAGATGGCGTACAGGAAGGCTTCGATCAGCGTCATCGTGGCGGTTTCCGCGGTATAGCCGGGGGATGAGTCGTAGGACGCCGATCGGCTGCGGCTCGATGTACCGGCAGTGCGGTCCCCGGCGGCCAGGTCGATGGAACGACCCGCACGGGCACGTAAGGCCACCGCGCTCGCCTCGGCGTAGGCCCCGGACCGGACCTGCTCGCCGGGCCGGGCGCCGGCATGAATGGTCTGCCACAGCGGCAGCGGTACGTAGGCGACGTCGACGTGCCCGAACGTCTGCTGTCCGCTGGTCGCGCCCACCACTGTCATCGAAGTTCCCAGCCGGTCGATGACGAGGTGGTCACCCAGCCGCACTCCCTTCCGCAGCGCGGTCTCGCTGACCACCACGCCGTCCGGCGCCCGCAGCCCGGTCCCCGATCCGACCGCAGGCGCCAGGAAGGACTGCGGCTCGATGCCGAACAGTGCGAGGTCGACCGGCGTGCCGGTCGAGGTCTTCGCGTTGACCAGGGACAGGCCGAACGGGGCGGCATCGGCGACGTCGGGCCGCCCTCGCCACTGCTCGACCTGCCGGGTGTCGACGACACTGCGAGTGAACGCCGACTCGGACTTGGTGCCGTCCGCGAACGCGAAGGCGTCCACCGGCAGGGCCTTCAGACCCGACACACCATCGATGACCAGGCCGCTGGACAGACCGGACAGCATCACCACCAACACGGCGATGAGTGCGACCACACTCCCCATCAGCCCGAAACGTGCTCGCGCGAACCGTAGTTCGCGCACCGCAAGAAACATTGCGACTCCCTCGCTCCAGGCGTCGACGACATCTTGCCGACGCTCTGTCGTCAAGATAGCAACACGGTGTCGGTAACCTGTCTTCGGGATAGGTGGTAGCGGACAGCCGGATGTCTGGGTAGGTCCCGCGACACCGGCGGTTGTCTCATTCTTTGTTCGCCTCGAGTACGAGTACGGGCAGCAGTAGCGCTCCTACTTCGTTGAATTCCGGATGGAAGTCGTGTTGTGCGAACCGTTCGAGCATCTGCTCGGCCAATCCGTTCGTTTCCAGCCGATCGGTCCGCAGCGTGGTGATGGACCAGGTCGGCTCGGTGAAGATGGTGCGGAGCTGTCGCTCGGAAACCGGGTGCGGCGAGTACAGCTCGCCGTGTTCGGCTGGGGTGAAGGAGAATTGGATCAGTCGGCCGCCGGGTTTCAGCACCCGGGTCAACGCGGCCAGGTGTGCCCGCTGTTGTTGTGGATCGAGGTTGTGCAGCAGACCGCTGCTCAGCACGGTATCGAAGCGATTGTCGTATTCCTCGAGCGTGGTCGCGTCAGCCACGGCGAATTCGACTGCCGATCCACGCGCCGCGGCTCGGGCACGGGCCTGCTCGATGGCGGTGGGTGCGACGTCCAGACCTGTGACCGAGTACCCGAGGCCGGCGAGATGAATGGCGTTGTCGCCGGGCCCGCAGCCGACGTCGAGTACCTCGCCTGCGATGCGGCCCTGCTGCTCGAATTCAACGACCAAGGGTTGCGGCCGGCCGATGTCCCATGGGGCGCGTTCGAGAACGAGGCCGCTGGAGAATTCTTCGCCCCGATACATCGGTTCGAAGTCGGAGGTCGCCATATCGATCTTCGGTGTTGCGTTGCTGTCTGTCATCGTGCGTGGTCCTTTCGGGTGGATGGATCAGATCTCGTCGGGTGGTGCGGATCGTCCTGGCGCGGCCTGCCGGGTCCGGAACCCCGCACTGCTCAGCGGTTGGCGAATGCTTCTTTTCGCGCGATGCGGAAGAAGCTCGGGTTGCCGACGGTCGTGATCACTCCGACGGCCTTGCGCAGGTATCGGTCGTCGTCCGCCAGCGCCAACAGGCAGGCGGCGAGGTCGGTGCGCGCGGTGAAACGGCCTTCGGCGCGGCCTTCGGCAATCTGGTACGCGGTGATGTCGGGCCGGTCGTAGAGTCCGGCTGGGCGCACGATCGTCCAGTCCACGGTGCTCGCGCGGACCAGATCCTCCATTCGCCGCATGTCGTCGTAGACGGTCTTGCCGAGCACGTTCGCCACATACGGCTGCAGTACGCGGTTGAACAGGAATCCGGCGTCGGCGTAGGGATGCGGGTCGACCGCGCTCGAGGTGACGGCGACCAGTCGCCGCACTCCGTGTCGGTTCATGGCCGCGATGATGTTGGCGGCGCCGTGAGAGTAGGTGACGACCGGAGTCTTGCCGAACGGCACGCCGAGTGTCGAGAGCACCGTGTCCGTTCCGGCCAGAGCGGGGGCGATCTTCGTTCGGTCGAGTACGTCGGCCCGGGCCACGGTCAGTCGGTCATGATGCAGCGGAAACGCGTCCGGGCGACGTGTCACCGCGACGACGTCGTGCCCCGCCGTCAATGCCTGATCGGTGACGAGTCGACCGGTGGGCCCGTTTGCTCCGAATACGGCGATGCGCATGTGAATGCCTTTCCATGAATTTCGAGTCGCCGACCGGTGAAGTCATGTGGCCGGCCTCGATGCCGTGCCGGCGACGGCCGGTGGCTCCGCACGCTCGATCGATAGCGCGTCGTGCTCACAGGGCCGAGTCTAACGGATACGATCCGTAAATCGTACTATATGTGATAGATATTATCTGGTTGGACGTGTCGTTGATCGGCGCTCGACTCGCCGGTCGAGCGCTCGACCGGCGAGTTCGGGAGAGATTCGGCGCTATGACTCGGATCGAGGTGTTGGTGTGCATGCCCGCGCAGGTCGGCGATGATCGCGGCCGGTGGCCGGAGGCATGTTCGACAGGACGTGCGGGCCGTTGATCGGGGGAACCCTGGAGTGGCACGCGTGAAGTTGCCGACGATAGGTGCCGGAGGATGGCTCGCGAAATCACCTATCGGGCATCGGCTCTCGGATTGACTGTTCCAGGAGCCGGCGCTGGAACATCAATCGGCGAGATCGGGCCGGCTAAGCGGTATCGAGTTCCTCGGTGGAGTCGTGTCCGGCTTCGGCGGTTCGGCGGAGGAAGTCGGCGATCACTTCGAGTTCGGTTTCGCTGTAGTCGCGGCAGAGGGCATCCATCCGCCTGTTCATCCCGGTGAGCGTGCGGTAGAGCTCCTGGTTCCGTTCGCGGAGGGCGCGAACGGTGACAGCACGGCGGTCGGGGGAGTGTGGATCCCGTTCTCGGGCAACCCAGCCGGCGCGTTCGAGTCGGTCGAGTACGCCGGTGAGGGTTGCCGGGTGCAGGCCGGTGCGGCGGGCCAGCTCCTTCGGGGAAAGTGGCCCCTGCCGGTTGAGCAGGTCGAGACACGTCCAGTCGGCATCTTTCAGCTCGACCTTGCTGCTCAGCCGCCGGTTGAGCAGTGACATCTGGATGTTGAGGTCACGCAGTGCGTCCTTGACGACATTGGTCAGCTGGCGGCGGCGCCTGGCCGCGGCTTGATCTGTCACTGGGCTCGCACCTTACGGCTTATGCGGTTAGTTATTCAATATTCGTATCATATGATAGTGATGGCAAGGGAAGCTGGAGTCCGAGCAGATGGGGGCCGCTAGGTGGCCAGGCCGAGGGCCAGGCTTGCGATGGCGAGGGGGAGGAAGAAGGCCACGGCGCCGAAGAATGTCTGCGAGTAGTCGCTCACTCGAATGTGAGTGTAGGCGGCGCAGACGAAGAACAGGATGAGGCCGATGGCTGCCGCCGTGCCGATGAGCGGCACGCCGAGCAGACCGATCGCAAGGCCTGCCGCGCCTGCGGTTTTCAGTGTGCCGATCGGGAAGACCAGCCAGGACTGCGGGACTCCCGCTGTCTGCATAGCGGGACCGAGCACCTTCATGATCGGCCGGAACCGGGTGATTGCGGCGAGGCCGGAGAAGGCATTGGCGCCGATGGCGATGAGGGTGACGATCAAGTGGGCGGTTGACATCCGGACTCCTCGGGTAATGAGATGCGGTTTGATTTCCGGGATCCCCTGTCCGCCGGTGCGTGCGACTGCTGTCGGCGGACAGGGGGCGGAATCAAGCCGGTTCGACGCGGAAGATCGCGATTCGGGGCGCTGCCGCGGCCATCGCATCCGGCGAGGGCGCCTCGGCCAGGCCTGAGTTCACGAAGATCTTGCCGACCCGGGCGGGACTGGTGGTCACCAATGTGCGCAGCAGGGGTCGGCGCTCCTCGACGGGGACCTCGACCAGTCGCGCGGTCGAGGACTTCCGCCCACGCGTCAACGTCACGGTGTCCGCGGCCCGGGCGTTCGCGACCCATGCGGCTTTGGGAAACGCCTGGAAAATATATCGATCGCCGTCCAGTTCGTTGACCGCGATCGCGAAGGTCCGCAACTGCCCTGTGCGCCGGCCCCTCACTGTGAGCAACTGCATCTGCCCGAAGGTAATCCCGGCGCGTTGCAACCCGACGATGACCTTGTTGAATCCGTTGATCATCCGGCGGTAGCCATGTGTGTCCATACGTGACAGGCTACTCCGTAAAATACGAAAACAATATGATATTTGATACGTATTTTCGGTGATGTGACCGTCGTGGGTACGCATCTCGTCGGTCATCGCGGCAGGCTCATATTGCATTGCACCAGCGAATCGGACTGACCGTGCGGATGCCTGTTGCCGACTATTGCCTGTCGGCCTGTGGAGGAGCAAGGTAAGGGGTGCCGGTGGTGCCGCCGGGGCGCTGCCCTCGAACGGAAAGGGGTGGATCGTGTACGCGCGTTCCACCACGATTCTGGCGCAGACCTCCGCTATCGGGGCCGGGATCGCGTATGTGCGTGACCAGCTGTTGCCGGCGTTGGATGGTATCGCAGGCTGTGTGGGTCTTTCTTTGCTGGTCGATCGCCAAAAGGGTCGGTGCATCGCCGCCAGTGCGTGGGAATCAGCGGATGCGATGCACTCCAGCGCGGATCGGGTTCGCTCGATGCGTGATCGCGCCGCTGAGATGTTCGGCAGCGTGCGGACAGAGGAATGGGAGATCGCGGTCCTGCATCGCGAGCACCATTCGCGCCGCGGTGCCTGCGTGCGCGTTGCCTGGGCGGAGACGTCGCCGCAACGGCTCGATACTGTTGTCGAGGCGTATCGGTCCCAGTTCCTGGTGGACATGGAAGCTCTCGAGGGATTCTGCAGTGCGAGCCTGATGATCAACCGGTCGACCGGGCGTGCGGTCTCGTGTGCCGCATACGACAGTGCAACGGCGATGATTCGTGCCCGTGGTCAAGCTGCGTCGTTGCGGGCTGCCGCCAGTCGGCGATACGACGCGGTGGTGATCGACACCGGTGAGTTCGAGCTGGCTCTCGCGCACCTGCGCGTACCCGAACTCGTGTGATCCGGACCCGGGCAGGGCAAAGCGTGTGGATGTCAGCTCTGTCGAGGTCCGGGGCCAGACTGTGGCCGGCTGCCTGCCCGCAGGTCCCGCCCGAACGTTGCCCAGCTTGCTCGTTCGGGGTGCCTGAGCAGGAGGTCGCGTTCGTCTACGACGAGCTGGGTTTGTCTCCGCGCCGTTGCCCGAGTCTGCGGCGGGCCAATTCGCGGCGGCGGGCACCGATGTCGTGGGTCGCGGCGGGATAGACGGGGTCGGCCATTAGATGTTCCTCCTCTGCTGCGATGACGGATCTCGTGAGCATGGGATGGCGGTTCCCCTGCACTGGCCCCGGTGGCGCTGTCGGTTCGTCGGAGGCGCCGGAGGTGCAGTCACCGGGATGGCCATCACGCCGGTCGCCGTGATAACAACCCCGGCGGTGGTCACGCCTTGGATCCTGTCGGTGTAGGCGCGCTCGCGGTGGTCGTGGTGGTGAGGTGGGCCAGGCATAGATCCGGTGTCACGAAGGGCTCGAGCCGATCGACCGCGACGGGCGCATCCCGGCCCTCGAGCACACCCTGCATCAGGCCCAGGTGGATCGGGCACACCACTTTCGCGCGGGCGGTGGCCAGGTCCAGGAACGGGCAGTGCCGCAACCGGATCCGCGTCCCGCCACCACCGCTCTCCGGGTCGGGGTCGAATCCGACCTCGTCGAGCACCCGCACCAGCTCGCCCACGGCCTGCTCGGCGTTCGGCGGCGGGGTGGGCATGTCGCCGGCGATCCGGTGGCCCCATGCGCGCCCGGCCTCGGCCGCACGCGCGGCCGGGTCGGGGTCGGTGGCCAGCTGGGCGGTGAGGATGTCGGCGAGCAGCTGGTAGTTACGAGGCCCCGCCGGATCCATGCCCGCATGGGCACGGAACATCTGCGGTGGGCGCCCGGGCCCGGTCCGCGGGTGTTCGACCCGCTCGGCTTGACCGGCCTCGACCAGCGCCTCGAGGTGGAAGCGCACGGTGTTCGGATGCAGGCGCAGGCGCGTGGCGATATCGACGATGCTCAACGCATCGGGCGACGCACGCAGCACCGCGAGCACCTCGCCACGACGCCCACCGCCCGCACCGGTCGGCGTGGTGCGCGGTCGGGCCGGTGTGGCGGCTGGATCCGGTGTGCGTGTCATGGCTGGCTGCTCCGTGTCGGCAGCGCGGCGACCAGCGGCGTGTCTACCCCGACCGGGCCGAGTTTGGTGGCGCCACCGGGGAATCCGAGTGGCTGGTCGCGGCCGGGCAGGGTTTCGGTGAAGAAGGCGGCGTTGTCGTCGCGGTAGACCTCGAGCTCGGCGGGCAGGTCGTCCTCGTAATAGATCGCCTCCACCGGGCACACCGGCACACACGCGCCGCAGTCCACACACTCGTCGGGCTGGATATACAACGAGCGCCCGCCCACGTAGATGCAGTCGACCGGGCATTCCTCCACACACGCCCGGTCCTTCACATCCACACAGGGCTCGCCGATCACATACGCCATACCCCTATTTATACATCGAATTCTTGTATAAACTAAGTGGCGGGTGAGGTACCCCACCGGATCTCTCGGTGCAGGCTGCCAGTCGGGGATCGGCTGTATCGCCGCGGCGTCCGACTCGTCGCCGACGGCGATGGACCGACTGGTCCCGATGGTCTGACGGCCGGGGTACGCCACCGCCATGCATGCCCGTCGAGGACATCGAACCGAGAGGGGATCCACCGTTGTCTGCACCGCCCGCGCACACCATGCCCGCCGTCGAAGCCCAGCGCCCGTATCCCGCCTGTATCTACTCGGCGCTGCGGCCAACATAGCCGCCGAAATCGAGCCGGGGTTGTGAAGGGTGGTGTCGGATGGGGTCGGTGAACGTGACCTCGTGTGTGATCCGTGTGTCGGATCTGGAGCGTTCTGTGCGTTTCTATCGTGATGTGTTCGAGTGCTCGCAGGCTCTTCGTGAGCCGGACGCCGCGCTGGTCCTGGCGCCCGACGGTTTCCAGTTGTATCTGCGCCAACGCAAGTATCGCTCCAGGCATCAGATAGGCGATGTGGGTGTCGAGCAGATCGTCTGGTCGGTCGACAGTGAAGCCGAACTGCACCGCATCGAAGCACGCCTGCGCACCCACTATCCCAGCACCTACACCTTCACCCGCAACGGCATCACCTTCGTCGACGGCATCGACCCCGACGGCATTCGAGTGTTGATCACGCATCCGACCCCTCAGAAGTTTCCGCGTGAGGTGATCGATGAGCGGTTCCGGTAGAACGTGTGAGCCGGGACGTACCGCGAGCCCGGTGACCGAGCGCGGACGGGTTGTCCCGGCCGCCGCCGCGGACGGTGTGGGTACTGCCATGATCGCGCGCTGCGGCTGTGGTGTGCAGGCGCACCCGCCCGCGCAACACCAGCAGCGTCGCCTCACCGCACCCTCATGAGGACTCCACCAGCACCGGCAACCCTCACCCGAGCATCTGCACCGAACAGGGAGCGCGAACCCCATGCCCGAGCACTTGACTATCGAGCTCGTCATCGACCACGAATACCGTGTTCGTCTCGCCGAGGGCGGCGACAGCGCCGAATCCGAATTCGTCATCGACCCCGACGTGCTGAGCGAACTCGGCTTCGATCCCGGCGAGGAACAACGCATCGTCGAACACACTGCCCGGTTCCTGGCCGAGCACCAACCCGTCATCGACTTTCCCGCCCTGGTCTACCTCGACGAAGTCGCCGCCGCCTACCACGACTTCCCCGACGAGGTGCGCCGCAGAATGACGTCACATCACACCACCACGACGGTCACCGGGCTCGACGCTGAGCAAGCCCGGTGGTTGGGGGAGTTGAGCCGGCAACTGCGGGTCGACTCGATCCGCTCGAGCACCGCCGCCGGTTCCGGGCATCCCACCTCCAGCCTTTCCGCCGCGGACCTGATGGCCGTGCTGCTGGCCCGTCACCTGCGCTACGACTGGGCTCGGCCCGAGCATCCGGGCAACGATCACCTGATCTTCTCCAAGGGCCATGCCTCACCACTGCTGTACTCGATGTTCAAAGCCGCGGGCGTGATCACCGATGCCGAACTGGTGGCCGGGTTCCGCCGTTTCGGGTCTCGGTTACAGGGCCATCCCACCCCAGTGCTGCCGTGGGTGGACGTGGCCACCGGCTCGCTGGGCCAAGGTCTGCCCTACGGTGTGGGCATCGCCCTGGCCGGCGCGAAACTGGACCGGCTGCCCTACCACGTGTGGGTGTTGTGCGGCGACAGCGAGATGACCGAGGGATCGATCTGGGAAGCCCTGGACAAAGCCGGGCACTACCAATTGAACAACCTGACCGCGATCGTGGACGTCAACCGGCTCGGCCAGCGCGGCCCAACCGAACTGGAATGGGATCTCAACGCCTACCAGCGGCGGGTCGAGGCATTCGGCGCCCACGCGATCGTCATCGACGGCCACGACCTGCACCAGATCGAGCAAGCCTTCCGGACCGCCCGTGACGTACCGGCCCCGACGGTCGTACTCGCCAAAACCGTCAAAGGCAAGGGAGTCCCCGAGCTCGAGGACCGCAACGGCTGGCACGGCAAACCGCTCCCGCCCGAGCTGGCCACCTCCGCCGTGACCGCGCTGGGCGGGCCGCGCGATCTGCGCGCCACCCCTCCGCCGCCCGCCCCGGCTGATCCGGTCACCGTGCGCGAGGCGCCGCCGATCGTCTTGCCCCGCTACGAGCGAGGCGCCCTGGTCGCGACCCGCACCGCCTACGGCGAGGCGCTGGCCGCCCTCGGTGTGCGACCCGACATCGTCGCCCTGGACGCCGAAGTCGGCAACTCCACCGGCGCGGATCGCTTCGCGCGCACGCACCCGGAGCGGTTCTTCGAGATGTTCATCGCCGAACAACAATTGGTCGCCGCCGCGGTGGGCTTGGCCGCCCGCGGCTATGTGCCCTACGCCTCCACATTCGCCGCATTCATGTCCCGTGCCTACGACTTCATCCGGATGGCCGGTGTTTCCGGCGCCGACATCAAACTGTGCGGATCGCACGCCGGCACCGAGATCGGCCCCGATGGCCCCTCCCAGATGGCCCTGGAAGACCTCGCCGCCCTGCAAGCGGTGCACGGCTCGACCGTGCTCTACCCGGCCGACGCCGTCGCCACCGCCAGTCTGGTCGCCACGATGGCCGAGGTCCCCGGCGTGTGCTACCTGCGCACCACCCGCGGCGCCTACCCGGTGCTGTACGACCCCGGCGAATATTTTCCGGTCGGCGGGGCCAAGGTCCTGCGCGCCAGTGACACCGATGCGGTCGTGTTGCTCGGCGCCGGTGTCACCGTGCACGAATGCCTGGCCGCGGCCGACGCCCTCGCCGTGGACGGTATCGCTGCTCGCGTGATCGATCTCTACAGCGTCAAACCCGTCGATGCGGACACGCTCGCCCGAGCCGCCCACGACACCGCAGGACGGCTCGTCGTGGTCGAAGACCATTACCCTCAGGGCGGTCTCGGTGCCGCAGTCCTGGCATCACTGGCCCACGCCGGTATCCCGGCGCGGGTTGCGCACCTGGCCGTCACCGACCTGCCCGGCTCCGGCACCCCAACAGAACAGCTGGACGCGGCCGGCATCTCCGCACCCCATATCACCACCGCCGCGCACCGACTGGTCACCGCATAGTCCGAGCAACCCGCAGCGCAGGGTCCTTGCCCTCGCACTGCGACGGCGCGACGATGGGAGCACCGTGTCATCCGCAAGAGCGAGCGGCGCACAGCGTGGGACAGGCTCGCACGCCGCACAGTATGTGTCGATCGGAGCGTGATACGTCCTATGACCCCTGAACAGTCCAGCGTCACCGACTCCACTGTGGTGGGGACTCGACCGCGCACCGCCCCGGTGCCCGAGGGCGCGGTGATGGTGATCGTCGAGATCGCCCGGTTCAACCCCGAGAACGACCGTGGTTCGTACTGGGAGAGTTTCCAGGTGCCGGCGCTGCCGACCGACCGGATCCTGAACCTGCTCATCTACATCAAAAGCTACCTCGACGGCACCTTGACCTTCCGCCGCTCGTGTGCGCACGGTATCTGCGGCTCGGACGCGATGCAGATCAACGGCATCAACCGGCTGGCCTGCAAGATCCTGCTCAAGGACCTGCTACACCGCGACGGCTCACCGACCACGATCAGGATCGCGCCGCTGCGCAGTCTGCCGGTGGAAAAGGATCTGGTCGTGGACATGGAGCCGTTCTTCGACCTCTACCGCGAGATCAAGCCGTATCTGATCACCTACGGGCCCGAACCCGAACGCGAACGGTTGCAGTCCCCGACCGATCGGGCGCGTTTCGATGACACCACCAAATGCATCCTGTGTGCCTGCTGCACCAGCAGCTGCCCGGTCTACTGGGCCGAGAAGACGTATTACGGGCCCGCCGCGTTCGTCAACGCGCACCGGTTCATCTTCGACAGCCGCGACAACGGCGCGGCCGAGCGTCTCGAGATCCTCAACGACATCGACGGCGTCTGGCGCTGCCGCACCACCTTCAACTGCACCCAGGCATGTCCCCGCGGCATCCAGGTCACCAAGGCCATCACCGAGGTCAAACGCGCCCTCATGTTCACCCGCTGACAACCCCCGATGCGAGCGAATCGTGTGCGGCCCGTGCGCGGTCGGTCATCTCGGCGTTTCGGGATGTGATCCCCTCGGTTCGGGACCGGGTGGGCATACAGTGAACTCGACTGGACCAACGTTGTCGGCGCACCGACGCTGATGGTCGGTGGCGTCCTGATCAGGAGGCGCGTCACATGTCCGAATCGCTGTATCCGCGTGTCGGCACACCTATGTTCGTGCACCGTAATGCTCTCGCTCCACGGGCGGGTGAGGCCGTCGATGCGCACACGCGCCGCGGCGACGGGCAACGATCATGAGCGGCAACAGCTTCGGCGCTCGCGACGGGTGGACGGTCGACGACCGGGAATTCACCATCTACCGGCTCGACCGTGTCCCGACCGCGCACCGGCTGCCCTACAGCCTCAAGGTGCTGCTGGAAAACCTGATGCGCTGCGAGGATGGGCACTCGGTCACTGCCGAGCAGGTGCGCGCGCTCGCCGCCTGGGAGCCGGCCCAGACCAGCACGGCCGAAATCGCGTTCACCCCGGCGCGCGTGTTGATGCAGGACTTCACCGGGGTGCCGTGTGTGGTCGACCTGGTCGCGATGCGCGACGCGATGACCGCGCTGGGCGGTGATCCGGGGCGGATCAACCCGTTGATCCCCACCGAGCTGGTGATCGACCATTCGGTGATCGCCGATGTCTTCGACCGTCCGGATTCCTTCGCGGTCAACGCGGAGTTGGAGTTCACCCGCAACGTCGAGCGCTACCAGCTGCTGCGGTGGGCACAGCAGGCCTTCGACGACTTCGCCGTCGTGCCCCCGGACACCGGCATCTGCCACCAGGTCAATCTCGAATACCTCGCGCGGGTGGTGTTCACCCGCGACGATCCGGCCGGCGGGCCGCCATTGGCCTACCCGGACACCCTCGTAGGCACCGATTCGCATACCCCGATGGTCAACGGGCTCGGTGTGCTCGGCTGGGGTGTGGGCGGCATCGAGGCCGAGGCCGCGATGCTCGGCCAGCCGATGAGCATGCTGATCCCGCAGGTTCTCGGGATCAAGCTGACCGGCCGGCTACCAGAGGGCACCACCGCCACCGACCTGGTGCTCACCGTCGCGGAGTTGCTGCGCCGCACCGGTGTGGTGGGCAAGTTCGTCGAGTTCTACGGTCCCGGAGTGGCGAACGTGCCCTTGGCGAACCGTGCCACCATCGGCAACATGAGCCCTGAATACGGTTCCACCTGTGCGATCTTCCCGATCGACGAGGTCACCCTGGACTATCTGCGGCTCACCGGGCGCCCCGAACACCAGATCCGCCTCGTCGAGGCCTACGCCAAGGAACAGGGACTGTGGCACGACCCCGGCCACGAACCGGACTACAGTCAGCGCATCGAGCTGGATCTGGCCACCGTGGAGCCCTCCATCGCCGGACCCAAACGCCCGCAGGACCGCATCCCACTGGCACAGGCGCCGCACGCGGTCGCGTCCCTGCTCGGCGGTGAGCCGGCCGACGTGGCGGCGGCCGGGCTGGACGAGGCATCGGGCGAGTCGTTCCCGGCCAGCGATCCCATCGCCATCGACCACGACCGATCCGTCGACGGGCCGAGCGCGCCCTGCGGCTGCGAACAGGCGCACCGATGGCCGTCGGCACCGCAAGCCGTGACCATCTCCGAAGGGACCGCCACGACCCTCGATCACGGGCACGTGGTGATCGCCGCGATCACCTCGTGCACCAACACCTCCAATCCGTCGGTGATGATCGGGGCGGCACTGTTGGCGAAGAAGGCCGTCGAGAAGGGCCTGACCCGCAAACCGTGGGTCAAGACCTCCCTGGCGCCGGGCTCGCGGGTGGTCACCGACTATTACGCCAGTGCCGGGCTCACGCCCTATCTGGACAAGCTGGGGTTCTCGCTGGTCGGCTACGGGTGCACCACCTGCATCGGCAATTCCGGCCCACTCATTCCCGAGGTGAGTGCCGCCATCACGGCCGGCGATCTCACGGTGTGCTCGGTGCTGTCGGGCAACCGCAACTTCGAGGGCCGCATCCACCCGGAGACGAAGATGAACTTCCTCGCCTCCCCGCCGCTGGTCATCGCCTACGCGCTGGCCGGCACGATGCGCATCAACCTGCTGCGCGACCCGCTGGCCACAGCCCCCGACGGCAGCGAGGTGTATCTGCGCGACATCTGGCCCAGCACAGCAGAAATCGAGGAGGTCATCGCCACCAACCTGCGCTCGCAGATGTTCACCCGCGGCTACGCCGACGTGTTCACCGGCGACGAACGCTGGCGCGGCCTCGACGTAGCGGCCGGGCAGATATTCACCTGGAACGACGAATCGACCTACGTGCGGCGCCCGCCCTACTTCGAGCACATGACCCGCGAGCCGCAACCGGTCGCCGACATCACCGGCGCCCGGGTCCTGGCGGTGCTCGGCGACTCGGTGACCACCGACCACATCTCCCCGGCCGGGGCGATCAAGCGCGACGGCCCCGCCGGAACCTACTTGCAGCAGCACGATGTCGCGCCGAAGGACTTCAACTCCTACGGCTCGCGCCGCGGTAACCACGAGGTGATGATCCGCGGTACCTTCGCCAACATCCGGTTGCGCAACCAACTCGCCCCCGGCACCGAGGGCGGGGTCACCCGTCACCTGCCCGACGGAGCGCAGATGAGCATTTTCGACGCCGCGACCGCCTACGCGTCCGATCACGTGCCGCTGCTGATCCTCGCCGGAACCGAGTACGGCTCCGGGTCCTCACGAGACTGGGCCGCCAAGGGCACGCTGCTCCTCGGTGTGAGAGCGGTGCTGGCGCGCTCGTTCGAACGAATCCATCGGTCGAACCTGATCGGCATGGGAGTGCTGCCACTGCAATTCCCCGACGACCAATCGGTGCAATCACTCGGACTGACCGGCGAGGAAACCTACTCGATCACCGGGCTGGCGCAGGCCGACACCACAGAAACCTTCCCACGGCAGGTGCAGGTCCGCGCCGTCGACAATGCCGGAGCCACAAGAGAATTCGCCGCCATCGTGCGGATCGACACACCGGCCGAGGCCGCCTACTACCGGCACGGCGGCATCCTGCACTACGTGCTACGTCAACTGCTCACCGGCTGAATGACCTTGCCGAACATCGTCGATCAGCGGGACCGACCGCGCACGGTTGCCCTTCGTGCCCTTGTCGGTCGGTCCGCCGGGGCCGGGCATCGTCTGCCGACATCCTCGGCCGCGCCCCTGCGCGGGCGGCCGCTTCAGCTTCGGCCGCCGGCGGCGCCCGGTGTGAGCGCGTCATCAGGCGCTGAGGCTCGTCCGGAACGGGGGACGCGAGAATGCGAATCATTGGCAGCGGTTGTCGCGCTGCCGAATGCATGGTCAGCGTGGCCGACGCGAGACCCGGCGTGGTGGAACTCGAGCCGGTGGCGCTGAGTGCGACAACGGGCTCGTCGCCTCCTTCAAGAATGTTTGCCGGGAATCAGTTTCACGGTGCTGTCGATCGTGAGAGGTGTCCTCGAGACACGTCCGGCGATTTCTGGGAGAGACAGTGACGTTGCAAAGCTCACCCGCGAGCCATCGCGGATATGGCGGATTGGGCCCGGTGGAAAGCAGATGGCCTCGCCGGCGATTCCTACCGGCTGCGCGACCGCCAAGCAAGCGCCGAGCGGCCACCGGCAACCGCGAACCCCCACAATCTGAACCGCTCACGGGTGGGGCGATTCGACGAGCTCGGTTGGGAGCTTCGACCAACGCAGTCACCGTGGAGCAAAACCCCTGGCGGGCACGGCATCTGGCCGTCGCATTGGTCATATTTCAGCCTGTGCTGCCGAATAGGCGTCAAAAGATTAAGGAGTTGTCGACATCGACTGGGTTGTCGACATCGACCTCCACGGCACCCAGCGCTTCGGTCAACTCTGTGCGTGGCAGGTTCTCCGCAAACCCCCGGAGCACCTGGCGCTCAGCCAAAAGCAAGGCCGTGCCCGGAGTGCCGCGCTGCGTGGTGTCGGAGTCACGCTGCTTATCGATCTGCCGCATCGGACGGTCTTGTGGAGCCCTGATAGGCACCAGCTCATGGCCGCGTTGAATCGGCTCGGGCGCTGATTCGTCCCTGAGAGTGGATCAGCTGCATGTCGCGCGTCTGGGAATCCGGTCGATGGCTTCCAGCCGACCGCTGCCGTTCGATCACCGAGTTCATCTCGATCGACCAGCGTTGCCGTTGTTCCCCTGCCACCGGCACTGCGGCGTGAGTGTCGTTCTCGCCGAACAACGCAAGATGACACGACCGACACGCCAGGGTGGTCCGAGACGGCAGCAGTTCGGCGGCGGATGCTGCTGCCGAGCGCGGAGGGTGGAAGTTGGCGGATGCGTCGGAAACGTGAGTGCAGGTGGGGACTTGAACCCCCGAACCGGGTCACCGGTGACACGGATGTGTGTGAGTGGGGAGTGGGATCTATGCTGACCCCTTCCAACAGGGCTGTACGGTAACAGGTTTGGACGAGCCTGGTCGGTGGCATTACGGTGAGTTGGATGCGCGACTGCGGTGGCGACTCCAATACGTCGGGTGATTGAAGACCGTGCCACCCCGGGGTCTCGCCCCTGAGGAGACCGGAACCGACTCTGGGTTCATTGCCCTGACCGAGGTACGGGACGCCGGAGAACGCTCGCTCATGCCGATGAGCGGGTACTCGATCGTGACCGACGCCCGGGCGGAGTCTTCATCGGGATACCGGCCAGATTTGGACAGGTAGTCCGACTGCGGGGCGAGACTTTTGCTCGGATTGTCGGCCACCGTTGGTAAGGCCAGGGCCAGAGGTAGCTGACGCCGGTTAGTTTCTCGGAGGCCGCCCAGAGCCGCTGACCGACGGCCGGATCGGCGGCCTCCCGGCTGAGCCGGGCCTCGGCGACCCGGCCTACCGTCTCCCAGAGCCTGGACGGGCCGAAGAACAGGCCGCCCCGTAAACCTGGCTCGGTGGCAGCGCGCAACTGCGGTAGCGCGCCCTGTTCCACCGGCTGGGTCGCCAGCAGGCCGACCCACGCAATCAGTCGCCCGAACCGGCCACGGTGCTCCCAGGCTCGCGGAGTCAGATTGGTACGGGTGAGACCGGGGTGGGCCAGCACGCTGATGATCGGCGATCCGGCAGCGTGCAGGCGGCGGTCAAGTTCGATGCCGAAGATCGTGGTGGCAAGTTTGGACCGGCCGTAGGCGCGAGCCGCCCGGTAGTCACGCTCGAACATCAGGTCATCGAAGTCCAAGTGAGCGTTCCTGTGGGTGATTGAGCTGAGGCTGACTACGCGGGCATTCGGCGCCGTGGCCAGGTTGCCGAGCAGCAGGCCGGTCAGCGCGAAGTGGCCCAGCATGTTGGTGCCGAGCTGTAACTCGAAGCCGTCGGCGGAAGTTCGGCGCGGGCCCAGCAGCACCACGCCGGCGTTGTTGACCAGCAGGTCGATCGCCGGATGGTCGGCGGACAGCTTCGCCGCGAATGCCCGCACGGAGGCAAGGGAGGCCAGGTCCAGCTCGCGCACCTCGACGTCACCACCGATCCGGCGGGCGGCCTCCTCGCCGGCGGCGGTGTTGCGGACGGCGAGCACGACGCGGGCACCATGGCGGGCCAGCTCGGTGGCGGTGATCAGGCCGAGGCCTGAGTTCGCGCCGGTCACTACGGCGACCCGGCCGCGTTGGTCGGGGATCTGGTCGGCGGTCCATCCGGTCATCTGCTGCTCCTGGGAATGTCGGTGCGATGGACCGTCGATGCTAGGAGCGATCCGGGCCGGCTCGGTCGTTCTCGGTTGCCTAGGTCTGCGGGACCTACCTTCGGTGGTCCGGGCCGCGGCACACTTGCGGTATGAGCAATCCGCATCCGTATGCTCGTGAGTTCGGTGATTTCCTGCGCGCGCGGCGCGGCCGGGTGCATCCACACGACGTCGGCCTGGAGCCCGGGGGGCGGCGCAAGGTCATTGGGCTGCGGCGCGAGGAACTGGCCATGCTCGCTGGGGTTACTATTGGATTAGTGACCCCTTAGCCAAGGGAGTGATCGTGATGGCGAATGGCCAGGTCACGGGCGGTAACCACACAATTCTAGACATTTATGCGCGGGTATCGCGTATCGGGGATGAGCGGCAGCGGTCCACGGGCGGGCAGGTCGAAGACTGCGAAGTCCGGGCGGCGGAGCTGGGCGCGGGGGTCGGGGAGGTGTTCATCGACGAGGGGCGCTCGGCGTGGAATCCGCGTGTGGAGCGCAAGGCGTGGGAAGCGTTGATGAAGCGGCTGGAGTCGGGCGCGACCGGTGGGGTGGTCGTGTTCGATATGGCGCGGTTCTCGCGTCGGCCGATCGAGGGGGAACGGCTGATTCTAGCGGCGGAACGCGGCCTGCTGGTCCTCGATAGTGAGGGCGAATACGATCTGTCGACTGCCAACGGCCGCAAGACTTTTCGCGATCAGTTGAATGCGGCGGCGTATGAGTCGGATCGGTTGTCGACGCGCGTGAAGCGCGGCAAGCGGGTCAAGGCCACGCGCGGGGAGTCCAACCACACCCATCGCCCGTTCGGGTACGAGCGTGACGGGACCACGGTCCGCGAGTCCGAGGCGGCGGTGATCCGGGAGATGGTGCGCCGGATCCTGGCCGGGGAAAGCTTGAGGAAGATCGCGATCGATCTCAACGATCGGGGCATCACGACCTCGGTCGGTGCACGGTGGACCGGGGACAAAGTGAAACTGGTCGCGACCAATCCGCGTAACGGCGGATACGTACCGTATCTGGGGGACATCGTCGCCCGGACCGAGGGGCCTGCGCTGATCGGCGAATCGGATTGGGATCGGCTGACCGGATTGTTCGCCGGGCGGGGCAAGGGACGACCCGCGACCGGGGAGTACGTATGTTCGGGTCTGGTGCAGTGCGGGAACTGCGGTCGCGGGTTGACCGGGCGGCCGCAATACAAGCGGGCACCGTATCCGGATGGGGAGACGCGGCGGCGGTATTGGTGCCAGAAGCGGTTGACCGGTGGCGGCTGCAACAAGGTGTCGGTGGATATGCGGCTGTTGGATACCGCGATCGGAAAGTTGGTGGTCGCGATCTTGTCGGATCCGCGTCATGCGGAGGCGATGAACGCCGCAGCGGTCGCGACGGCGGCCAAGCGGCGGCCGGTCGCCGATGAGCTGGCCCGCTCGCAGGAATTGGCGACGGTGTTGTCCGGTCGGCTCGGGCGCGGGGAGATCAGCTTGGAACGCTACGACGCTGCTGTCACGCCGTTGGATCGGCGTATCGACGAGTTGAAGGCCACCCTCGAGGCGATCGATGCCACGCGGGTGGTCGATGACTCGGCGAAGGCGCGCGCGGAATCCCTGGAAGTGTGGGAGGCACGGTGGAAAGAGGCCAACGTCGGGGAGAAGCGGTCGATGTTCAAACGCGCCCTGCACGGCAAGCGGGTAAAGATCAATCCCGCCACGACCCGGGGTCCGGTATTCGACCGGCACCGGATCGTTGTCGAGGACATCACCGCCGCCGCATGAACCGATGATTGCCGCGCCGGAACCGGCAACACCGGCATCGGGGCTGATGCAGCCCGTTCCGGCGGCCGACTCCGCGTGGGGCGAGAGGAAAAAGATTGCGCGGTCGGGGTTTACTTCCCCGCGCAGCGAGATACACTACGAGATCCAGTGTATCGACCAAAGCCTACAATACACCTAAAAATAGCATTGGAGACTATTGAGAGTATGCGGTGGGTGATGGTTCGTCAAGCTGGCACCACCCTGGCCGGTGGTGTGAACAAGTGAATCGTGATCGCTGGCCTCGATGCGTGCTACGGCAGTCGAGGAGTCGAAGCGGCACATAGGGAAACAGCAGAAACCGCGACAACCACCCCGCGACACCCCGCCACAAGCAGGAGGTTGCGGGTCAGGGAGGCTCCCATGCGCACGCCCGAGAACACCCACGAACACGACGACCCCGTGCCCGCCGACGACACGACCGTCGTTCCGCTACGCTCCGCCCGCCAGCGGCGCGCCCGCCCGGCCCCGCCGCCGTCGCGGGAGCCGGAGCAGTTGAGCTTCGACGACGACTGGATCGAGTACTGGCGCACGATCACCGACACGTGGGCACCGCTGGACCGTGACCAGATCTCGGCCATCGCCGCGATCGTCGAACAAATCGACATCCGCCGCGCCGCCGCCGACAACGACGCCCCGCGCCGTCGGCGACCAGAAGCCGCGTGAGCGCGCTCGTGAGCGAGGAAATCCCCGCCGGCGACTCGTTCGAGAAGGTCGAGCACCAGGATGCCGGCCGTTCCGCGGTGGACTGGACGGACCGGCCGACCGGCCGACGAACCGCGAGGTGGGCATCGTGATCGATCCAGTCGGTACTTGGCAACCGGTGGGCGGTGACGCTCGATGACCGGTCGCGACGAGACGGCGGCGGATTGGTCGGCGGATGGTGGTGCGGATGGGGCGTCGGATGCTCGGCGTCCTATAGCCGCCACCCCAAACGCCGAACACGACAACCGCCACACGGCAGCTCAGGCACGCATTCGAGGCAACCGAACGGAATCCAGAATGAATATCAATAACACTCATACATATTCACTCGGCGGGCGGCGCGGCGGACGTAGCGTGCATCGAGGCGGGCATCCGGACGCGGGTGCGTGGTTTCGTCTGCTCGATCGTGATCGTCGCCTGCTGGCACTGCTGTCCGAGCACAAGGCGTTCACGACCGACCAGATCGCATCGATGGAGTTCGCCTCGGTCCGCCGCGCGCAGGATCGGCTGCGGAAACTGCGCGAGATGGACATGCTCTTCGCCTTCCGCGAGTCCCTCTACGGCGGCGGCACCACCCAAACCCGCCACGCGCTCGGCTATTCCGGCGCACGCCTGATCGCGGCCCAGCGCGCCCAAAACCCTCCGGCCCCGGCCAAGTACGCCCTGGGGTTGGAGCGGCTGGCGTGCTCGCCGATGCTCAATCACCGCCTGGGCGTCAACGGCTTCTTCGCCGCACTGGCCGCCCACCGCAACCCGACCCGCGTCGGTCCGGCCACTCCGAGCTCGGTGCAGGGATTGACTCAGTGGTGGTCGGAGCGCCAATGCGCCGAGGTGTTCTGGACCCACGCCTCCGGCGAGGGCGATCTCCACCCCGACGGCTACGGCTGCTTCGAACATCACGGTCGCGCGGTGCGGTTCTTCCTCGAGTACGACACCGGCACCGAGTCGTTGAAGACCGTCGTCGCCAAACTCGGCGACTATGAAGGGTTCCCCACCGACAAGTTCGGGATCCTGTTGTTCTCGGTGCATTCGGCCCGCCGTGAGACCGGGCTACGGACCGCGCTGAACCGCGCGTTCGGCAGCTACGCCCCCGGCCTGATGATCGCGACCACCAGCCGCGATCTGACCCACCCCGACGGCCCGGCAGGACCGGTCTGGGCACTGTGGACAGCCGAGCGCGGTGATGCCCTGACCCAACGTGTACGGCTGGCCGATCTCCCCGAACGTGGCCCGCGCATCGCCCATCACACCAGTGCCGAGCAGTTGCCCTACAACGAGGCAGCCTTCGAACACGCCGACCCCCAGATCCAGAACCTGCTCTACCCCAACCAGACTCGGCCCGCCACCCGATCCCCGGCCTGGCAGAACACCGCCGAGGACAGCGTCCTCCTGGACTGGGACACCCCCGCTTAGAAAGTTGCCGCCCGGTTGGGAGTCGAGAATGCCGCCCGCGCCAGGATGATAATTGTGTGCTTGACGCCGCAGAGGGTGGCCTGCTTGCGGGGATGCTGTGCAGGACGCAGGTAGGTCGTTACGTGCGTACCGCCCTTCGATCCGAAAACGCCTGTGCCTCTTGCGTTTTCCGTGTGGGTTGGTCCGTCTTCATTGCCGGTTCTCGCCTTCCGAGGTCCAGACCACCTGTGTGGTGTCCAGATCGCCAAGCAGGTGTTTCCGAAGTTCTCGAGGTCCACTGAGCGCAACATCCATGAGAGTCGCGGCGTCGCGTCCGGTGAGTCCGAAGCGATCCGCCAGTTCTGATGGGACGGTCCTGGAGTTGCCTGCCATCTCCACGAACAGCCGATTGCGAGCCTGCTTGGCGGCGTGAAGTTCTGCCGATGCCGACCTGAATGCCTCCGACCTCGGCGGTGTTCGACCTTCCCGGCCGATATCGTTAAGCTCACCCGTTGCGTGAATAGCGGCGTTGGCACGCGCAATCCTCGTCAGCACCTCGGATACGCGGTCGGTATTCATGCGATCACGATATCCCGGGCTGCGAGTCGTTGGTCGAGCTCGTGTACCGACCGGGTATCCGCCCACGGAGAAAGTTGGTGGCGGCCCTCGAGGATGGCGGCGGCGAGCCGGGGAGACCGGTTCTGGTCTGCCAGCTCCGCAGCATGCCCGACGACGTCGGCCGCTTCCTCGATCTCATCGAGCTGAATCAGGGCACGTTCCAACTCCAGCAGGGTGACGGCTCTGTCTCGCGTGTAGGAGGTCGGCATCGTTGCCAACGCCTGTCGCGATGCCTCGGCCGCCGGGCGTGCATCACCGTGGACGGCCAGACAGTTTCCACGGTATGAGTGCATGATGCCTTCGCCCATGAAGTACGCCCGAGACTGGGAAGGGTGGCACGGTTGCAGCCCTGACAGTTCGGCTTGGGCATCATCGAGTGCGGCAAGGCACGGTGAGCGTTGATCGGCGAGTGCCAACGCTTCGGCGTTGCGGATCGCGACGTAGGCGCGCAGGTGACGGTCCTCACTCTGGGATACCCAACTGCGTGCAGCGACGGCGTAGTCCACCGCCACACGCGGACGCCGCTGCCACGTCGCGAGCTGGGAGAGGTGGCAGAGCATGTAACTGCCAAGATCGGAGTCCTCGGCTTCGTGGGCGTTCTCCCGTGCCTCGGTGTACAGCCGGGCCGACGTCGCGTGATCGCGGGCATCCCAGGCCAGCGATCCGGCCAGGCCCGTCCACTCGGCGTACAGCGACAACACATCGGGGCGTAGACCCGGCGGGCAGTTGCTCAGCATGGCAGCGGTGAACTGCTGCTGCGCCATGACAATCCCTTGCGCCGCAGGCGAACCGAGTGTGTCGTCGAGTTGCATCGCCTGATGCAGAGTTGCCCGCACCAGAGCCACCGCAGCCGAGTCCGGGCGGCCAGCACCGGAGACCAACCATGCCGCACGGTCGGCAGCCTCACTACCGAGTCCCAGGGTCGCTAACGTCCCGGCACCGACTGCACCGGCCTTGAACAGCTGACGCCGATTCACATCGTCCTCATTTTCCCGCAGTTGCTCGAAACGCGCGACGACGTCGGTTGGCGCTTTCGCGAGCATTGTCGAATAGCTGACCTGTCCAAGGCCGCCGATCGATGTTTCGCCCTTTTCCCAGCGTCTTACCGATCGCTCTGCTACTCCCAATGCTCTCGCAAAAGCGGCTTGTTTCATTCCGTAGGCGTAGCGAAGCATGACGCAATCTTTTTTGGTCCATGTCGCGACGATAACCATTGCAACCCCCTGCGGCGGATGTGGTGATCCCAACTGTAGCCACGGTGGCCGATTTTTGTCCGGCCCATGTCCGGAAATGTCCGGTAGTCCGGCGCGAACATTTCCGCAGGCCCCGCCGCCGGGTGAGATGCGGTGCCAACCGAGTGCATCGACCGACCAACTGTGACGCCCTGGTCGATGTCGTACGGGCTCCCTCGGCGGCGGGTGCCGGTCGCACACCGAGCTGCCCGTTTTGCTCTCCCCCCTTGGAGGTCCCAAACCCATGCACACCCTGGCCATGCATCACACCCTCGTTCTGACCGAACAAGCAACCCATGCTGCGCCCGAGACGCCGTTTTCCGTCGAGCGGGCGCACACCATCGTGCAGTTCCATGTGGCCTGCCGGGCGACCAAGTGCCCGCGCAAGGCCGCCGCGCTCCAAGTGCTGACCGAGGCTGGCCATTTGGTGCCGTCTGCGAGCCATCCGCGGTGAGCGCGGCGGCTCTAAAGCCGATCCGGCCTCAAAACCTGTCCCTACCAATCGATTAGGAATTCTTGATATGGGTATCTTCTCGGGGCGGCGTTCTCAGGGATTGCTGCATAATTCGACCCCCGTGCCTGGTATGCGTGAAGCGCTGGCGGAGGAGTTGTCGAGGGATAGGCAGTCGGCAAGTTTCCTCACTGGTGAGGCGAACGGATATGTGTATGCGTGCTGTCTGCGCGTGGTAGCGCAATTGGGTGTAGCGGACCTGCTCGCCGATGGGCCCGTGCATGTCGCGCATTTGGCCAAGCGTGTCAGCGCCGATGAACACGCGCTGTATCGCGTGCTGCGGCTGCTGGCCACGCGAGGGATTTTCCGGGAAACAGATTCCGGGGCTTTCGTATTGATGGACCTTGGGGCGTCGCTTCGCTCGGATTCCCGGTTCTCGGTTCGCGAGGGGATTTTGGCGGCTACGACCCCGGCGATCTATCGCGCGGGCGGTGAGTTGCTGCACTCGGTGATCACCGGCGAGCCCGCAGTGAACCATGTGTTCGGCGAGTCGTTGTTCGACTACTTCGGCACACACCCGTCGGACGGCGCAGAGTTCCATTCCGGGATGGGCCGGTATTCGGTGATCGAGAGCGAGAACTTCGCCCGAGTATGCCGGCTGCCCGAGACCGGCACGGTGGTGGATATGGGTGGAGGTCAAGGGACGCTGCTGCTGGGGATCCTGCAACGGCACCGCGCGCTTCGCGGGGTGTTGTTCGATCTTCCCCAGGTCGTCGGGAAGCACAGGCTGGGGGACTTGGACGATGCGAGCCGCTGGGAGGTGGTGGGCGGCAGCTTCTTCGACACAGTGCCTGCTGGGGATGTGTATGTGATCCAGTATGTCCTGCACAACTGGGACGACGAGCGCTGCCTGGCGATTCTGCGGAACTGTCGGCGCGGTTTGTCGTCTCCCGGTGGGCGGGTCTTCATCCACGACATGATCGTCCCGCCCGGCAACGAGCCCGATCAGTCCAAAGTCCTGGACATCGTCATGTTGTCCATCGTCACCGGCCGCGAACGGACCGAGCAGGAATTCGAACGCCTTCTCCACACAGCGGGTTTGCGGATCGTCACTATCACTCCGCCCACGCTCGGCGCTTTGTCCATCATCGAAGCCGAAGCGCTCTAACCGTTTCCTGCACGGATCCTTTTGATGATTCCCATAGACATTGGAGGAATACATGACGATATTCACTGCTGGTGTTGTCCCTCGAATAAGGATGTACACCGATGAATTCGCGGCCGATCCGCACCGTTTCTACCAGGAGATGTATCGCACCGGGGAATCGTTGCTGCCGGTCGAGCTCGCGCCGGGTATCAATGCCACGATGGCTGTCCGCCATCCGGTGGCGCTGCAGATTTTGCATGACCCAGATCATTTCCCGGCAGACCCTCGACGGTGGCAGCAGACGATACCGCCGTCCGAGCCGATCCTGGCGATGCTCGGCTACTACCCCTCGACCCGGTTCTGCGACGGCCCGGAACACCAGAGAGTTCGCCAACCCGTCAAGCTGGCGATCGATGCTGTCGATCCCAATCGTCTTCACGACGAGGTTGAACACGCAGCCCTGTCGCTGATCGAATCATTCAGCGAGAGCGGCACCGCCGACATCCTCTACGACTATTCGTTTCCCCTCGTGTTCACCGTCATGAATCGTCTGATGGGGTGCCCTGACGATCTCGCGGGGGAGATTGCCGACGGCATGACCCTGCGATTCAACGCGAAGGGCGACGAATCCGTGCGCGGCGCGAACCGGGCCAAAACCGGTTTTGAGGAGTTCGCCGCAGCGAAACGTCATCACCTCGGCAGCGACATCGCCTCAGCGATGATTCTGCACCCCCACAACCTGAATGACGCCGAACTGGTTGGTGCGTTCATGTCCTGCTACGGCGCGGGCATCCAGCCGCTGGTGAACCTCATCACCAACACGATCTGCCGCACCATGCTCGATGACCGGTTCGGTGGTGACCTGCTGGGCGGCAGCATGCTCGTGCGGGACGGCCTGGACGAGGAACTGTTCTGGGACCCATCGATGCGAGCCTTTTGCGTCCGCTACCCGACCACGCCGACGTTGTTCGAAGGCGTGTGGTTGCCGGTGGACGAACCGGTCCTGATCGGCATCACCGCATGCAACAACGATCCACAGATCCAAGGAGACCGGTGGGGGAATCGTTCGCACCTGTCCTGGGGAGCGGGCGCGCACATGTGCCCCGCCACCTCGATCGCTTACCTGATTGCGCAGGGCGCAGTCGAACAACTCCTCGATGCCCTCCCGGACATGCAGCTTGCCGGAAAGCCGACCTGGCGTTCGGGATCGTTCCAACGAGCCTTGGAAGGGCTGCGAGTCACCTTCCCGCCGTACACGATGCCTCCCCGAACACCGCCACCCCCTATCCTCCTGCCAGCAGCGCGTAGGACTCCATGATCGACGCGCCGAAAGTTACTGCCGCAGAGCACAAACGGCCTGCGGCTCGAGGTCGCACTGATGGTGACCTGATCCGCACGAGACCACCAAGGCGCAGTTGCGGGTCTGTGTCGTTCGCAGGGCCGAGGGCGATTCCACACTCCCAATGCAATGGCCTTTCAGGGCAGTTGCCAAACCCACCCACCCATCAAACGAGGGAAACGATGTCGGATACATCGATTCTGATCGGCATGACCGTAGCGCTGATAGCGGTCACGGCGGCCTACAGGTACCTACCTCTCGGATGTTGGTCCACCGCAACCTCTTTCGTTGCCAACCATCTGCACCATGCCGACACCAAAAGCACGCCCGTGCACGCCGAGGCACGGCCGCCGTGCTGGCCACACGACAGACTCGACCATCGACTGAGCCTCGACGAGGCCCACGAGATCCTGTCCTCCCGTCAGCATTACGACTGCGGCATCGAGTGCCCCCGAAAATCGGCCGCCCTCGCCGTGGTCGCCAGCACCGGCGGCTCCTCCAACCCGGATACGGCATGAGCCTGCGGGGGCCACTGCCGGAGCACACCTTCGTGTACGCGGACAGTGCGCTGGCCGAGGTGCTGTGCCACGCAAGCCTGATGGACCTGACGGTCCCACGGGCACGCGAACTGCGACAGATTCACCAGCACCACCGTCCGGATGAATGCGCCGTGCATCTGGAAGTGGCCTTTCTGCTCCTACTCGAAGGAGATGACGGGGATGGCGATGGGGACGACGGCTGACATGGGCCACGGATCTGGCCGACACGCACCACGGGCGATCAGACCTGACACCGCGGTGGGATGCGGCGCACCCCGAACCGCGGACCGCGCTTGCGCCGGACCCTGTGCCACCGCAGCTCGACATCCAGTACCTGGGATGACCGTTTCCTGAACCTCTCGCATCCGATCGCGCTCGAACCTGACTCTCGGCCGCAGTTCAGACGCTGCCGAGGAACTCAACAACCGAACGAAGGGGGCACGACTCGTGGTCCATGTGCAAATCCCTGTCCACATCGCCAGAGACACCACTCTGCGCGTCAAGATTCACGACGCATGTGGTCTGACCTGTACGTTCTGCCACAACGAAGGGACACCCGTCGCGGCCGACAACCGGCAACGGCTGCCCGGAGACTTCCTCTCAGCGGGAGCCAGCGGACGCGCGTCGATCTACGCCGCAACCAACGGTGCAAGATTCCTACCCGCTCCGGTGCCCGACAACGACGAATTCGCCGATGCGCTGCGGCTGCTCGGAAATGCCTTGGAGCTGACCGAACTACACCTGACCGGCGGCGAGCCGACCCTGCATCCGTCCGTCGCCAGGCTGACGAAGACCGCAGTCGACACCGGTTACCGGGTCGCCATGACCTCCAACGGTGAACGCGGCGAACGGGTGATACCCGACTGCGCTGCGGCCGGATTGGCTCGGGTGAACTTCTCGATATTCGGCACAACCGCCGCCGAACTTGCCGAGGTCCAACATGCGCGTTACCGCAATCCCGTTCTCGCACAACGGAAAATCGACGCACTCAAACGGTCGATTGCCGCGTGCGAATCCAACGGCGTCAATGCCAGCGCCAACATCGTGGTCCCCGACCACACTCACGCCGCCCGAGTGCATCGCCTCCTGGACCAATACTCACCACACTTGACGGTGCGTCTACTCAACTCGCTCGATCGTGGATCCGTCTCCATCGACGCCATCGAACACATCCTCACAGAACGCGGGGCCGTCGCCGAAGCGCACTACCTGACCGCAGGTGTATCCGGCGCGCGCACCGCCTACCGCCTGCCTGATCAGCGTCGCGTGTACTTCAAACAGATTCACCCGGTACGACTTCCGACGACATGCGCCGGATGCCGGTTCAACAACGGCACCGATTGCGAGGAAGGCTTCTACGGCGTACGGCTCTACTACGACCGGACCGGCACATTCCAGGTCGGCGTGTGCATCCAGCGCATGGACCTGTGCCTACCGCTACACGAATTTCTAGCCAGCCCACTGCCTCACGAGATCCTTACGTTGCGCAACACCGAATTCCAGAGGCTCGCCGCCCGGCGGGCCGGATAACGTCAACTCGACACGCCTACCCATAAGGAGAGCCACCCGTGGCCATCGAGCACGAAGCCAAGATTCTCGGCATCGATCCCGACACCATCGAGCGCAGGATCCAGGAAGAAGGCGGACGCAAACTCGGTGAACGCTTCATGCGCCGCTACGTCTATGACATCACACCCGGCGACGAGTCCAAGTGGATCAGGCTGCGCGACAACGGAACTGGCACCACACTCGCGGTAAAGGAGATCACCAGCGACGCCATCGACGGCACCCACGAAATAGAGGTGAGCGTGGACGACTTCGCCGCCACCAACGCCCTCCTCGAGATGCTCGGCTTCAAAGCCAAGTCATACCAGGAAACCAAACGAGTCAGCTTCACACTCGACGGCGCGCAACTCGAACTCGACACCTGGCCGCGAATCCCGCCCTACCTGGAGATCGAAGCCGCCACCAAGGCCGACGTCATTCGCACCGCCGAACTTCTCGGATACACCGAGTCGGAACTCACCGGCGAGAACACCATCAAGATCTACGCACGCCACGGCATCGACCTCAACACCATCTCCGAACTCCGCTTCTAATCGGAATATTAGTAGGATGAATTGCATTAAATGCAACACTGGCGTTGAGCGAGGTCAGTGTGGGCCGACTGCTGCGCACTATGGGATTGTCACCGCAGCGCCCGCTGTGGCGTGCCTACCAGCAGAACCCCGACGCCGTGGAGCGCTGGAAGCGCGAGGATTTCCCCGCCCTGCGCGAACAGGCGAAAAAATACGGTGCCACAATCCTTTTCGCCGACGAAGCCGGTATCCGCTCGGACTACCATACAGGCACGACCTGGGCACCGGTCGGCAAGACCCGGTCGTGCGCACCACCGGCGCCCGGCATTCGGTCAACATGCTCTCCGCGGTCACCGCCAAGGGCGGCCTGCGGTTCATGGTCCACGACGGCACGGTGAACTCGGCCGTGTTCATCGAATTCTGCAACGCCTGCTCTCGGGCAGCGACACACCCATCTACCTGGTCCTGGACGGTCACCCGGCCCATCGATCCAAGGCCACCCGCGAGTTCGCCGCCTCTTCCGACGGCCGGCTGCGCCTGGTCTTCCTACCCGGCTACTCACCCGAACTCAACCCCGACGAATGGGTCTGGAAGAACATCAAAGCCGACCGCATCGGCGTCACAGCAAGACCGACCTGGTCACCAAGGTCACCTCCGCCCTACACAGGCTGCAGAAACACCCCGACGTCATCCGCGGATTCTTCCACGACCCCAATCTTGCCTACATCGCCGCGTGAGTCGACATACTTACGAACTGATTAGTAAGATCGAATACCCGGCTGTGTATAGTAACAATAGGTGACGCTATTCGGTTGTAGAGACGTCCGTGTCATCTCAAAATTAGTCGGATGCTTGTTTTTTCGCCAGGTAACTTTTCAAGTTTGCAGAATCGACGATTTGCAGCGCAATGTCATCCATAATCATTAGTATATCCTTACGTAAGTCATCCCACTCGGAGAGTTCAATATAATGACTCTCCCCGTGCGCAATCTTGTTCCTAGCGCTAACTAATTGGTCATCGATTAGGTCTCTGTACTTCTCGTATGGCGTGAAGATGCAGCCGATCGACAAAAGCAGGTCCTTGAGAACCGGCGAACTCAAATTCGACTCGGTATCGATGTCCTCCTTTTTTATCGGTATAGTCGCTGGTTCGATGCCATTTTTACGAAGAAAGCGAATAACTTCGACGTGGGGGCCGATCCTTTGCGCCGGTGATGCGGCTCGTATCCGATTTCGCATACATACTGCGACAATCTCATCTCGCAGATCATCGAGGGGCAGATTGAGCGAGCTCAGATATAGCAGATAGAAGTGGATAGAGTTCTTGATAAATCCTTCCCAGTGCGCATAGAGGAGAGCTACCATAGGCCGAATTAGCGCAGCTTGCACCGCTCCTCGGCTCTGAGCTGCCTGCGCCGCGAAGATACTCATCTCTTTCTTTCGCCACGCCTGATCATCTGCAATTCTGTCGAATAATTGATCGACGGTTCGAATCTTCATTCGATCAGTTCGAGAAGAAGCTGATAGAGAATGGGATGGTCCTAGGGATGCGGCTAGATGCGCTAGTGCCACTTCTTGAGCCTTGTTTAAACTCAGGCTGCGACCACAAGTCTTTGATTCTTTGCCCCAGAGTCAACGCGTCCTTTTCTAGCCAAAACGATAGATTAGACGAAACTCCAACACCGACACATTCGAATGCCGATACCGAGAAGGCGCCTTTGAAGCTACTATCAGCGCCATCATAACGCCGAAAAGCGTCCTCACCGCCGGCGGCCGAGATCAACTTGAATGCGCTAGCGAACTCCAGGGACGCTTCCTCTCTGTCAAATTCGGAATCTGCCGCTAGTTCAAATACCCGATTGGAGAAGAACTCATCGATGTTCTTTATGTTAGCCAACTCATCGTTCTTGGTGTATCTGATAGCTAGGTACCGATATATAAGTTCAATCCCGTACCCTTCTTCCCTTAGCCGTTCACTAATACTCAGTGTAACTGTGTAGTGCTCATTTTCGGAGAGATCATTTAGCCACTCTGCCATTGTCGGATCGCGCAGGAGTATCTGCGCATTCCTGACCTCTTGGGGGGTTGCGACAGATCCGCCAGTGTTCAACCGGTCGAACAGCTCGTACTTAGCTGCCGCATCACTCTCAGGCTGAAGTATTTTTAGGTCGATTTTGGATCGTTTCAAAGCAAGTCGCTGGCCAGGAGTCAATTGCATCGAGTCCTGCTCGTTTGGCTGCTCATATACCATTCCCTCAAGCGAGGGCAGATATTTGGTGCCAGACAGTGTGCTGGCGGGCAGTAGAGCTCCTCCAGTCTGGTCCTTAAGCTCCCCCATGAACTCCAGAATAGTGCTTAGGCGCTGCAGGCCATCAACCACCTCCCAGACCCCGCTGTGTCGCTGATTCACAAAAATAGATGGAAGAGGTATTCCAAGAAGAAGACTCTCTATCAATCGAGATTTTTGCGCAATTTTCCAACGGAATAGCCGCTGGAACTCCGGGCGTATAACTAATTCCCCGTTGCGATACAGATTAGCCAATTCCCCGATCGACATCGAATAGGACTCTGTTCTGATCGTTTGACGACCAGCCTCAATCTCCTCTTGCAGGCTCATGAAATCCTTCCCCGAATGTGAAACCTATAACTGCTGTCTTCAAGTTCAGATCCTACGTGGAGCATGGGCCATCTTCCTTCACCGCTGTGTCGCGTCTGAGATGGACGGGCTACATAGACCTGGTGGTGCCGATAACTTTTGGGGTTCAGGAGACACCAGCGCGGAGTAGCCAAACCCCCGACCGCTCGGTGCTGCTATACACGCTCGTTACCGGTCTCAAGGAGCAACTCGGCTTGAGCATCAGGTAATCGAGACGGTGGCGGCCGTGCTGGTGTGCCACGGGTCGGACAGATCCTTGACCAGGCCATCTGGCATCGTTGGGTTCCTTGCTTTTGTTCGGCGCGGCGCCGACGATGGTTGAAGATGTCCCGACAGGCGGGAGCCCAACTGTTCCAGGAACGAACAAATAGAGACTGTGCGCGCCGAGATCGTCGAGACATGTGGGTCGATCGATGCGTTCATGGGTCAGTTGCGCCCGGATTGGCGGAATGGGCCGATCGCGGCGCCACCCTGGCTTGAGGATCGGCTCAAGCGACCTCGTACCGACCCGTGAGTAACGCTGCGGTGGGACGGCTCGCGGCCCGGTCCGGCCGGGACTGGGCCGACGCCGCTGAACTCGTGTCCCGGCGGGGGTCGGGAGGAGTATGGCCTGGATCTCCGGAACGGCTGAGGGCCTTCTCGGTGCGCAGTTTCATACGGTCCCGCAGACCAAACGACGATAGTTCGCTCATGTCTTCAAACACCTCATAACCGCCATGTCCCGGGGGCTCTTCAGCATCACCGTACCTACCGGGTGTCAATTCTGACGTCGAAATACCTGTCATCGGCTATCTCGAATATCCTGCACCACAGTCGTTCTCGCTGCAGACCACCCGCGCAGAGGCAATACAGGATATCGGACGACAACTACCGTTACCATTCCAATTCACATAGGCGCTACATCAGCTCCGCTTGCGTAGATCGTATTGGCCAAGCTTCACTATCAATGACTTCGTACTCCATGGGCGGTTCCAGCTTCTCCAGTACGGTAGCAACTTGCTCCGCTAAATCGCGCAGCGCATCAGCCAGGCGATCCGGCTGAGGCATATCGTCGATGGATTCTCCAACGGCGTGCACGAACTGTGCGGCTTTATTCAGCTCCAGCTCAGCCTTCACCGTCGCCTCGAATGGGGACTTGGCATTCTGTAGCTCCCGCAGCTCGGCCTCGGCATCTCTCTGCCGCTTGGCCAGATCCGCGTGAACGACCCGTGCACGCGCTCGGAGTCTGCGATCCTGGCTTGTTTTGATGTCCTGCTCGATGACCTTATAGACGTGCGGATCAGCCAAGAATGTCCGGACCCGCTTGACTCGCTCGGCCACCGGGAGGTTGATCTCTTCATCAACCTGTTTGCGGGCCTTATCGATCTGCTCCCGGCTGACACCGAACCGTTTTCGTACAGCCTCACGGCCCACCCGCTTTCCCGCCTTCACCTGTTGGCGAACATAGGCCAGCAGATCTTCGGGCGGGGCACCGTCGGACCGACGGTGGCGGCTCGGTTCATTTCCGCACCCCACGTCGGTCGGATATGCGTCCGACATCGGCTACGCGCTCGCAGCCTCGTCACTGGCCCCGGCGGTCAGCGCGCCAGCTTGCCGGACATCGGCATGCGGTATCGCCGCAACCGCCTGCTTGACCACAACCCCGATCTGTCGCGCCACCGGCATCGCCAGCTCGGGCTGTCGGCTCGTAACCAGACCCAACTGGTTCTCCAATTTGCGAGCTGCTTTCGCAAATGCGGAACCAGCCGGTGCCGTGAAGTACTTGAGGATCAACTGAGGATCGCTTGTCAAGAACCGACCGATCTCGGTCCCAGGTTCCTTTTTCCTGGTTTCCACGTTGATCTTGGTCCGGCCAACCGATGCCTCACACAGGATCATGCCGGTAGGGGCAATGTTCTTTTGAACATAGCTCGACTCGCCGGTATTGACGAAGCCCCAGACTTTGCGCATGAGGCGCTGGTGAGCTTCAGCATGTTCCGGGGTATCCGGAAGAGCCTTCACTCCGGGGCCATTCGGCAAAACCTCTGAGTACAGCTCGAACTTCGTGACGGCGTTCTTGGTCAACTCCCGATTATTGGCCACCACGTGCCGCTCTTCCATGACCTGCAGAACCGCATGTTGCAGTTGCTTGGCATCTGCAATTTGCCGTCCACTTGGTACGTCAATGCAGAAGCCCTCGTCGATTAGGGTCTGAGATTCGATCTGCTCGACCAGGTCTGAATCGAGAACGTGTTCCTGGGGTGCGGCATAGACGCTGTCGCCGTCAGCCTCTGGGCCAACGAACTGCGGCGATGATGCAGAAACAGACATTACGGCCACCTTCCGGTGCTCGGCTCAGGATCCCGCACCGTGCGGGCCTGGCGAGAGCACGAATCATGTTGCCACGCACTGACACAGCTACGCAAGCTCACGAATTGCCGCTCGGCCTATGAGGATTGAACTACGACCGTGCGGGCCGCGGATTGCTGTGGCGGTGGGACAGTGATGTGGGTGTCGGCCGAAATGTCTGTGCTGCAAGTCCTTATAGGAGTCATTGGAGGTTCGATCATGGCGGCGGAGAAGGCGCCCCGCGGCCAAAGCTATCGCATCGGGTTCGGATCGGCTCGCGGGATGGTCCCGCCGCCCGCGCCGGCATTGCCGGTCGACCTCGACCTCGCTGTCGTCGGTCCGATGGCGCGTACGGCCCGCGACCTCACGCTGCTACTCGACGTGATGGCCGGACCGGACCCGCTGCCCCACGGTCTGACATACGATGTGACACTGCCGCCTGCCCGTCACCAACGGCTCTGCGACTTCAATGTCGGCGGCTTCCAGGCCCCCGTAGTGTGCGCACCGAATCAGACCCGTGCGTCGGCGTCGGTGCCCCGGCCGCCGCCGGGCATGCGCACTCGAGTTCAAGAGGCCACTCCGGTGACGACACCGGCGAGCCCTCCTGCACCGAGCCAGGACCGAATACTGCACCGCTACGTCACCAGTCCCTGCACGACCACCCCCGCCGCGACGGGTGCCTGAACAGCAGAACCCCACGATGCCGCTTCGGCCGCACGCGCATCGTGGGGTTTTCGTTTGAAACCAGCCCTATTGCCACATTTCCGCACGTCATCTAGTATCAACTAAATAAATGCCGATCGGGCTGAGCACCGACTACTACCAGCGGATGGAGCAGGGGCGGGAGGTACGCCCGTCCGACGACGTCCTGGACGCGCTCGCCACCGCTCTCGGCCTCGACGACGAGGAACGCCGGCACCTGTTCACCCTGGCCCACGCCGTCCGCCGGCCGATGCCCACCCGGGTGAGTCGTGATCCGGAACGGGTGCCGGACAGTACACGTCGGCTGCTGCGGGTCATGAACACTCCCGCGGTCGTACTCGGCAGGCATCTCGACCTGCTCGACTGGAATCCGATTGCCGAGGCGCTGCTCGGCGCCCCGGACGGCTACCCGCCCGACCGGCTCAACATGCTCTTGCTGCTCTTCGACGACACGCTGACCCGCGAGCGGAGCTGCCCGGACTGGGAACGACAGGCCCAGGATTACATCGGCATGATGCGTGCCGCGGTCGCCACAGATCCCACCCACCCGCGCGCCACCGCGATAGTCGGTGAGCTGAGCATCCTCAGCGCTGAGTTCCGGCGGCTGTGGGCTCGCCACGACGTACGCGAGTCTGTCAGCGGCGCCAAGACCTTCCGGATCCCCGAGGTCGGGGACATCGTCCTGGAGTGGGACACCTACCCACTTCCGGGAAATCCCGGTCCGGTCATGCTGGTCTTCACCGCCGAGCCGGGAAGCGCCGACGCGGACCGGCTACAGCTCCTGGCGGCGCTGCACGCGACCCGCACGGCGCTCGACAACAAGCTCCCTCAGCAGGACACCACCACGAGGAACGTAAGCCAGGGAATCTCGATAACCGCTGAACCAGAGTGCCCGCCCCGTCGATGAGTGCGCACCACCGCGAACCGGTAATGATCGGTCACGTCGCCGTCATGGGTGATAACCACATCATCGGGCAAACCCCGCGCGGTTGTTGGTCTCAGCTCCTCCGCAGGGCCGGCTACAGCCGTCAGAGTGCACGCTCATTCCGCATACCGAGCGGTTTTGGCCATTCACAGCTTCCGCGGCAGATTCCGGCCAGAGCTTCTGGGCGGGGTGATGAGTTGGGATCGGTGGCGTCGGCGTGCGCCCGTTCTGTCACCGTCTCGCCCGATTCGTGCTCGTCTGGTGGCGGTGCGGTGGCGGGAGTCTGACCGGAATCCGTATCGTTCGGCGCGGACTGGGCGTACGGACGTACGGTACGAGGGTAGACACATCGAACGTCGAGCAAGCGTCCGGTCTGTTTCGGACGAGCGGTAAAGCACGAAATACCTTGGTGCGCAAGGGTATTAATCTGGTGCAAATTGCACTGTCCTATGCAGCGTGAAGCAATGTTCGAAGTCGCGTGCACGCATCGGCGGGTGCAGCCTCGTGCACCCGCCGACGGTGTTGTCAGAGTTCGATGGTGTCGGCCGGGGAGGGTAGTCGGTTCTGGATCAGCAGACCGAGTCGTCTTCTTCCAGCGTCGCCGCTGAATCCAGATGCGACGGAACCTACTTTCCAGAAGTCGGCCCCCGCCAGGCATCTGCAATATCCGATCGGGTTCGGCTTGAACGAAACCATCGTTGCCGCACTGGATCTTCTGCCCGAACGCGCTGGACACCGGCCTGCAACGCCGACGTCGAGCCCCGCGACGGCGCCGCCGTCGCCGAGATCACCGGCCTGATCGACCTGACGGGCTGGCCACCCGGCATGCGGGTGATCATCCGCCGCGAACGCCCGCACCCCGGCGCGCAACTGCGGTTCACCGACCACAACGGCAACCGGCTCACCGCGTTCTCCACCAACACACGCAAAGGCCAGCTCGCCGACCTCGAACTGCGCCATCACCGACGCCCGCTGCGAAGACCGCATCCGCGCCGTCAAGGACACCGGCCTGCGCAACCTGCGCTTCCGGGGCTTCGATGCCAACCGGATCTGGCTGGCCATCCTCGCGCTCGCCCTCGATCTGATCGCCCAGCTGCAGACCCTCGCCCTGCACGACCACACCGCCTGCGGCTGGGAACCGAAAGCCCTACGCCTGCATCTGTTCTCACTACCCGCGCGCCTGGTCCGTCACGTCCGTCGAGTCTGGCTGCGCCTACCGCGCACCGCACCCGCAACCAACCTTCGGGAATTGAGTTGCAGTTTCGATTGCTCGACCATGGCGGCTCGCTTCACATCCCATGCGCTGTCGCTCAGCGAGCCGTTGAAGGATCCGGTGATGAGTGTGAGGTTGCCGATCCGGTCGACGTGTTGCTGCCGGTGCTGTTCCGCGGCGATTCGGTCGGTCTCGTTGGCGATGTCAACTGGCCAGTTCGCCTTCCAGTTCCGGGGCTCACCGTAAAGACGCCCGACGTTGACCTCATGACCGGTTGCGGCGGTTAGCCACGCCGAGAGCAGGACGTCTCGCCGTCCACGGGCCAGGCGCACGACTTTTCAAGGGCCAGAACGAGCAAAAGGTGGGGCCGGTGAACCGGCCCCACCTGCGCCTATATGTCGGGGTTAGCGGACGGTATTTGAAACAGTGGGAACCGGACTGGCTCCAGAAGGTGATCGCCAAGATCGACGCTGCTCCGGCCCGCCGGCCTTCGTCGGTAGGTAGCAGCGCGGTGAAACCGCGGCGGTTGGATCGGAGACTGTCGCCAGTCACAGTCGCCGACTTGGTTGAGGGATATCAAGGTGGTGCGTCGACGAATCGGCTGTGCGAGCAGTACGGACTTTCGAAGGGTGGGCTACTGAAGATCCTTCAGGAGCATGGGGTGCAGATGCGGAACCAGCCTATGACGGAGGGAGAGATTGACTGGGCGGTAGTGCTTTACACGGAGGGGCAGTCCCTCAACGCTGTTGCACGGCAACTCGGCAAATCAAAAGGAAGTGTGTGGAAAACGCTGCAGGGGCGAGGAGTGGTTATGCGGCCCTCTACGAGGTGATCGACGGGGATGCAAACTGGATGTGCAGGCAGATTGCCGTGGGCTGTCGGAACGCCTACATTCGTCGGAGCCAAGCTGGCAGCTGATCGATGGAGAACGTCAGCTGCCCGCCAGGGGCATCCTCCAAAGGGGTCGCAAGGATCCAGCCATTTGGCAGATGGATGTGTAAGTCGTAGTACGCCACACCTCCAACGGCGTGAAGGGCACGCTGCCGCACGCTCGCAAAGTCGATGGTCACGTCGTTCGTCGCGCCGAGGGTCGGCCGAATGATTATCTCGGGAATCAGGCCATCTTTCGCGGACACGCCAAACAGGTGCTGGCCATGGTGGGCCGCGAGCTGATCAAGCAGCCACCTGACCGAGTTCTCTTGCCGCGGTGCCAGCTGGCCTGCGATAAGGCTTGAGCAACCCCGTCTGCGACCCGACAGAATGTCACCTGTTCATCGGCGGTCATTGGCAACACTGGAGGGTCATTTGGATCAGAGGTTGCAGTCATTGTTCCGGTCGTTTGATCGACCTCAAGGCGGCGATGAACCAGCGAATGCCTCATCGCGGTGGTCGCAACGTAGCTCGCCATCACTCGATCCCACACATCAGCCATCGTGCCGAAGGGCGTCAGCGGCGACACATTTCCGCCAGTGGCCTGCTGTGTCTTGAACTCAATCCGATAGCGGTTCCTCGCACCGGGACCTTGGTTCAGACTCAGTTCAACAAGCAGATCGAGTACCTTCCACGCTGCACCGAAAATCATCGCTCTAACAACTCGCAGATCGACGCCATCGCTGCCGTCGTAGGACTGGGTTCCATCGTTGGCGAGCACCCGCACCTGCGCTGGAGGAACATGAATGTTCGCGCTTATCGTTCCGCCGTCACCCAACTCGATGATGTTGCGTCCATCGACTTTAGGAACGAACGAAGCCGTATGCTGCAAAACGTATCGCTCATAGGCAGTCTCGTTATCGAACTCGGCGATGCTGGTCGGCATTTGCAATTCCTCTCGTTCAGACGTTTGGGGGCGGACCGCACACCCAGTCACGTCGTCGAACTAGCGCTCGATCCTACGAAACTGATCGTATAAGGCCGATGACTCAACGAAGCGTTGGTGCTAATATATTTGGCGTCGAGCCGGTCCGAACAGTAGTCCTGATTACTAATCCAGCAGCGATTCAATATCAGGTGCCATGTCTGGAGCGGCTTGCTTCCACACCTGGAATCCAATCACCATACCTGCTGCAGTCATCTGGAAATTATGAGCCCTAGACGAATCATACCGATCCAGGATGAGAGCAAGATCGGGGTTTAATTCCCTGATACATGCTTTTGTTTTTTCTGGCGACCAAGCTTGTTTTTGGTACAAGTCTCTGACCGGATTTCCCACCCAGCTGCTGATAGCGTTTACAAGGTCAACACTTTCGCCTCTGACAACAAATTCTCTGATAGCTGCATCGGTGAACCGGTAGCCCGCCCCTTCGTGCCCCTCGCTCCACTCATAGTAATTTGGGTCGCATCCTCGGAGTTCACGAGCAACTAAGTCTTGAGAAAACGAGTCATAGAAAATGTGCGGATACTTTGAAGCGATCAGCCGATACGCTGGTTCACCTAGGAGTTGAAAGCCGACGCCACACGCACCCATGTGATCATATTCGACGGGGTTGAGTGGTATTTTTCCATAGAATGGCTTCAGTCGCGCATCGAGCTGGTCAACCAACTCATCTAGTGTAGAAACTTGCGGAACTCGGTATTGCATTATAGAAATGACAGCCAAGGCGCGCGCCTGTGAAGCCGAGATACATGGCGCGCACCTCAATGCTTGCCTGAAGATCACTTTTCGAGAGGACTGTTCTTCTCCTTCACTAGTGGCGAGCTTCACGAGAAGATCGGACAGCATATCTCCGAGCGAACGATCGCCGGTCTCCGCGTAGCTCTTTTGAGCGTCATATACCGCCGACAGAACGCCCGGATCTTTAAAGCCATCAAGGTTGCCAAACCCACTAATAAGCTTATCGATGAGGAGGTCGATAAAATCACGAGCACGACCGTCAGCAGTCTTCCTCGCTACTCCAGCGAGAACTAGCATGTTCTCGCTAAATGTTTGCATGGCTATCTCTTTGGCCTGCTCACGTGTAACCTCGCCCAAGTTCACCACGACGGAGCCAGCAGCCTGGATCTGGAGGGCCCCATCACGAGCTTGTTGGTGTTGGTTATTCATTATTGCAGCCAACCAAGATGGGCCTGATCCAAATAATAATCAAGGTCAGGCAATTCGGGATAAAAGCGGGCTAGATTCGCCCGGGCAATTGCAATCCCCACCGTCGTTAGCTCAAACGTGCCAATCGGCGAATCGTGCCACCCTATGACAAAACCATCCATCTCAGGAATATTCTGGACAAGATCGTCGTAGACCTCGTTCCTTTGCATCAGATGCGACATCAGGAGTTCAACATATTCATTCCTTTCTTTAGAGGGATCCCGAGCAACGCCCTCCGCTATCATCTCATCCACGTTCTGATAAACGAGTTGAAGTCTGAAAGGATGCCTGCGTGCAGTTATGAATGGGTGCTCAATGGCATCTGCGAGCGGCCGGAGCTTCTCAGGTACGTTGTCGATCGTGAAGCCATTCGTGAACAGTGCAGGATATAATTTTGGAAGGTTTTCCAGCAGGTCCCATGTGACGGTCGCAGTCCCCACTCCGGCGTAGGCCATGTGCCGGTAGGCTGCCGGACTGCTGGGGAGCTTGCCAATTAGAGGTGAGAGAATTTTGCGCAGGCCAGCATAGAAATCATCGACGGTTCGCCATGGAGTGTGCCGCGTATATCTGATGGCCAGAATCGCAGACAAGGAGGCGATCTGCTCTTTGGTTAGTTTCGGAACAACCGAGAGCGCCTCGGTGAGAATGATCCCGTGTAGCGAGTCAGAAGACTCGGAAACTCGCTCCGCGAGCAAGTCAACCAGTGTATGACCGAGATCCCAGTCTCCCGATGTCGCATACTCGGTTTGCGCGCTATATATCGCTCGTTGAATGGCGGGTTCACTAGCCGATTCAACTCCGGAAGGGTATAGATCCTGCAACCGCCGCATCAACACTTCGGTGAATTGTTCAACTCGCTCGAACGCTTTCGCCATCGCGCTCTCGCTGAGCTCGGTGAAATTCTGCTTGAATACGACCATCGCGATTTCAACCACATCCGCGGCGCTGAGGCCGTGGTTATGTACCTCAACATTATTGGCCTGAATCTGTTGCGCATAGTCTCCAGCGCGCTGATCTACGTCTCTCATTTCCGTGAGTCGCCCATCCCGCCATCAAAATACACATCACCATCGGCCATGATCTGCTTGGCATTGTCCTTCGCAACCTGAGACCGGTTGCTGTTGCCTTGGACCTGTACCGAACGCTCTCCGGTCTGCGATCGTCCGCCGCCCCGCCTTAAGATGCTCCGTGGCCCATTCGATGTCGGCCAGGGGAACGTCAGTACGAATCCGAGAAGAGCAACGGCACTGACTGCTACGAACGCCCAACCTGGCCAGGTGCCACCGAGTGGTACAAGGCCAACAAACAGACTCACCGCGCCGAACAGCACGGTACCGATCCAACCGAAGTACCGCATCCCGCGACCTCCTAGCCTCGACGTAGATGTAGAGGCTACAGCCTGGTCCCGACACGGTTTGCTTGGCCGACATGGGATCTGTATAGGACGTCGTCGGACCAAGCTCGGGGGACTGCCGAACGGATGTCAGAGCTGTTCGGAATGTCTGGTGGGTCGTTCTGACACATCCGCGGTCATACGGTTCAAGTAGCGTCCGCTATCCTCCGTTTCAGTCGGGGTAACCGGACGTTACTTGAAACAGTGGGAACCGGACTGGCTCGGCAAGGTGGTTGCCAGGATCGAGGCTGCTCCACCCCGTCGACCCACGAAGACGAACACCGAAGTTGTTCAGGCGCGACGGCTTGACCGGCGGTTGTCGCAGGACATTATCATCGAGCTGGTCGACGCCTACAGAGGTGGAGCGTCCACCAACCGGCTATGCCAGCTGTACGGACTGTCCAAGGGCGGGCTGCTGAAAATCCTGCGAGAGCACGGCGTTGTGATGCGATACCAGCCGATGACCGAGGCGGAGATCGGCTGGGCAGTAAGGCTTTACAGCGAAGGCCAGTCCCTGAACTCGATTGCTCGAAAACTCGGCAAGGGGAAGGGGAGCGTCTGGAAGGCTCTGCGCAGCAGCGGAATTCAGCTTCGGTCGTAGCAGCGGGTTGATTCTCGCCCGGGCGGTCCGTCTGCTCCGTGGGCTCCTGGGGCAGAGGGATGCTTCTGGCTTCCGCGGTGGATAGTCTTTGACGTGTGACGAGCGACGGTCTCATGCGTACCACCACTGCCCGGCTCTTCGACGCCTGCTGGGCTGGGGGAATTTCCAATCCGCTGGAGGTTGTGGACCAGCTCTCCCACCTCGTGTACCTCCACGAGTTGGACCGTGCGCAGGATGACTGGGACGAGCGGGAGGTGCGATCGGAAACGATAGAGAGGGAACCGATTTTCGCTCACGATGAGCAGCACCTTCGGTGGTCCCATCTCGTTCGTCTGACTCCTCAACGAATGTTCACTACGATTGCCGACGAAGTGTTTCCGTGGCTACGCAACCACGAATTCAAGAGGTTGGCCTATTCGCATCACGTCGAGAATGTTCGTTTTACAATTCCGACGCCTGGCCTTCTGACGAAGGTCGTCGACGTGCTCAACGAGGCTCTTTCAACCAGCGACGCCGAGGCAGCCGATCTGTATGAGCATCTGCTCGCCGAGGCTGCAACGGCTGGTCGCTTTGGTGCCTTACGCACACCACTCCACCTGACAGCTTTGATGGTGGCGATGCCGGCACCTGGCCCCGACGACGAGGTATGCGATCCGACTTGCGGCATGGGCGGTCTGTTAACCGCTGCGGCGCAGTTCATTCTGACGTCCTGGTCAGGCACTGCGCAGCAGAGCAAAGCGGAAGTAAGCGGCAGGCTTCACGGGTTTGATTTCGACAGGACCATGCTGCGATTGAGCAGCATGCGGCTGGCGCTGCATGGCTACGGTGCTGCCGATCTGCGATATCGAGATAATCTCTCAGCAGAGGCTGGAACGGAGGTCGAACGTTACTCGGTCGTCCTGGCCAATCCTCCTTTCGCTGGTAGTATAGATTACGAGATTGCCGCACCCGAGTTGCTAGCGGCCATTCGGACAAAGAAATCAGAAATTCTTCATCTTATTGCCATTCTGCGACTATTGAAGCCAGGAGGGCGCGCAGCCGTAATTGTCCCCGACGGACTGCTGTTCGGCTCGACTGCCGCTCACGCTGAACTTCGTCGGATTCTCGTGGAAGAACATGGACTAGAGGCCGTAGTCAAACTGCCCAACGGTACATTCAAACCGTATGCGGGGGTGTCGACTGCCATTCTGTTCTTCACCAAATACGCTGGACAAAGCGACAACGTGTGGTTCTATGATCTCAAGGCGGACGGCTGGAGCCTGGATGACCAGCGTGTGCCACTGCTGCCAGAAGACAAGCTCGGCTTAACTCCCGAGAGCCTTCTTGACACTGCTGATCACACGCGCAACAACCTTCCAGATTTAATACGGCGTTGGCGACTACGGAACAGCAGCGAGCGTCGGCGTACCCGGTCCGAACAAAGCTTCTGCGTGACCAGATCCGAAATCGCCGAAGTGGGCTATAACTTGAGCCTGGAGAATTTTCGCCGAATCCATGAAATGCATCGGGTGGCACAAGAAGGCGTCCGTCTTGGAGACGTTGCTCAGATTTTCGCCGGCTTCGTGCGCAAATCCGATCTGGACATGGAGCGGGACGTAGCTGACACGGACGAATGGAGACGGGTTCTGACACCCGCCCTGTTGACCGACACGCTGCCGGACGGGGCAGACCTTCCCCTCCGCACAGACCAGCGCGAGCCCAAGCACAGGCTGCGGCCGGGCGACATCATCGGACGGGACCTCGCCGGGAACCGCCACTGGATGTCAGTACCGAGCCACTACGACGGCGTCCAGCCCGGGCAAGGCCTGATCGTGGTCCGGCTCACACAAGAGGTCTTCCCCATCGAGTACGTGATTGCCTACTTGTCTAGCTCGCTGGCCGAACAGCAGCTTCCCAAGTACGGCACGATTCCACGTATCCGGGCAAGCGCGATGGCTGACATCTGGATCCCCAAATGCGAAGGAGATTTATCGGAGATTCGAGACTCCCTCGTAATGCTTGCCGAAGGAGAACAGGAAGCTGCACGCATCCAGAACGAACTCCGTCAGGTTCGTAACCGAATCTTCGAGAGTGGATCGGGATCGGTCAGGCGAGAACGTTTGGATAATGCTGCTGCTATCAGCTCCCTGACGGCCGCGAACCTGCGCCGACACAACGACCCCTACATGCTGTTTCAGGACTCATACCCCTATGCCATCGCCCGCGCGGTACGCAAGTTCCGGCACTCCCGCTCGGGAGTAGAGAAACATGAGGCAGCGATCCAATGCGCCGAGTCATTGATCCTCTCACTAGGCATTATGGCGCTCGCCCTGGCCACCGACCGCGGCCACCAGGACCTGCCCGCCATCTCGCAGTGGAGTCAGTCCGTCGATCGAGGTGGCGTCTCCCTCGGCCACTGGGTGGCGGTGGTCAAGGCAGTGGCCGAGGACGCTCGGCAACACGGTGAACCCGCCGCAGGGCTCGTAGAGGCAACAGTCCGAAAAAGGGCGGCAAGGGCTTGATCGCTGATCTCGATGAATTGGTGAAACTTCGCAATAAGATTCGACACGGTGCAGGCCCTCGGACGCGAGCAGAGCTGGAAAAGAGCCTTGGGCGCATCGAACCGCTGATGCTCAACAGCCTGTCGGGATGCGCCTTCCTTGCCAGCACACGATGGGTTCACACAGACCGCCTCCAATGGCACCCCAGTTCTGGAAAGTTCCGTGTATCAGGCATGGCCTTGATGGGGGACCACCCTGACTTTGCGACAGTCACGTTCGACACCGCACGCCCTCTCGTGGACGATCGTCTCTACCTCGTTAAATCACCCGATGCGCCCCTCCTCTTGTCGCCGTTCTGCCTTCTGAGCGACTGTCCCACTTGTCTTGCGCCCGAGCTGTACTACCCCGACCGCATGACAAATTCTACGGCCCTTCTGAAAAGTCTGGACCGAGGCCATGAACTTGATAGCGAATCCGTTTTCAAGGAACTGCGTGAATGGAGTACGACAGAATAACTTTTACCCGGCATCCGAATTCACCGGACTCTGAATTACCGACTCAGAGGAAGGATTGAGGACGCGCATACAGTCGCATTCTCCGAACGATCACAACTAACCGAGAGAATTATCCCCTGGCCGTACCACCGCCGAGGTAGTCCGACAGCAGCCTTACCAGCCTATCCTCGAACAAGTACCCTGGTTTTCTCGAATTCGTCTGAGACGAGCGCCGATGCGGCATCGGCATATTTATGCTTGCTCCACTCAGAAAAATTTAACTCCCCCTTGGTCTTACGGCTGGTGAAGTAGATTCCAGCAATAGACTCACCTCGGCCAGTAACGTAAAGTTCGCACGTGCCCTGATGCTGATTGCTCCGCTCGCTAACTTCGGGACGCGGCTTGTTGGTGTATACAAATGTCAGACGCCAGCGGCCATCAGGTTCTTTGACCAGCTCACTCTGCTCGGTAACAGACGTCGACTCACCGGTAAAGAGTGTCACTCGCACGGCTGAGTCAGTTTGCGATATACGGAGCACTGTAAGAATCGGGGCGATACGCTGACCGTCACGTTCGAAGTCGCTGCGCAATTCGCCACGCCACGTACCATTCAGATTCGGCTTACCGGTAAAGAAGCGAACCAATTTCCAGGCCCATCCCCACCGCTCGTAGATCAGGAAGGAGATCGTTACGATCGAGCCCGCGAACGAGAAGGTCTTCAGTGCCGTCTGTCCATCATGGTGTTTGGATACCAGCGCGATGACAAACCAGATAATGGCTGCCACACCGATAGCTATCCGAGTACGCAACGAGTCATTCATCAGGCAGCTTCCTCGCCGAGATCGAACAAGCCGAAGACGTGAAGCATGAGATTATGAGCGTCATCCATGGCCCATTTCTGCCCCAAGCCGAAAAGAGGCTTAATCTCGTTGGGCTCCTTCCAGCCCTGCGCTGGCGCTCCAGGATTAGTCGCGCTCCAAATATAGGCGATAGCGGCAGTCAGATCGTCGGTCAGCCCCGAATCGCCGGTATGCCCGAAGTAGTCATTTGGAACCCGGTACATGAGGCACTCCATAAAGTAGCTCGGAAGCGCTTCGAGGTGCCCCGACTTCACCAGCTCATTCTCGGCTCGCTTCAGAATCCGCACCAGCTTTTTATACCGCCCGCCAGTAGCAACATTTTTCGCTCGGCCATTCTCCAATTGCTGATCTGGATAATTGACTACAGAAGTGCCATCCGTTCTGAACACTTTTTGCCCGCAATGCTGCACAACCCTGCCGTCGGCGTCATAATCGTACTTGCAAAACTTAAAAGAAGGAACAATATCTGCCTTGACCCTCCCAGTATTCTCAACCAGTTCGATTGCCGTTGTGCCAGTTGTGTCGCAGCCGTCGCCCCATTCGGACTTGAGGAACACAGCGAGGTCGTTTCGAAACTCGATACCTTCAAACGGATAGTCGCGATGACTCCGCATAACCTTGTCGGCAGGCATCAAGGCGCTATCGTCTATGTACCAGAAGGCAGTCCGAACTACAGCGATATCGACATCGCTGTCTTGACGGACGTTCGTATTGTTGGCATATGACCCTTTGGGCACGTACTTGAGGTTGGTTTCCCCCCAGTAGCTAGCCCAGGAACCGACTGCTCGACGAACCATCCGCTCCGCGCGATCTTGCATATCTTGTTCGTTCTGGCTTGACGGCTCGCAATACCGCTTCAACTTTTCTTCGAGTGCAGACATACCTTTCCTATCGCGCAAGCCGGACAACTAGAGGCAACGGCGAACCTCATGGGCGCTCAATCTCAGTAGGTCGCCGCCACTTCGCTATCCGTTCGATTGCACCTCTGCAATCGAACGTCTATGGTCAAAACGAGACGATAGCAGTATGGTTGCAGTAGTGCAACCAGACGCCACATGTCGAAAGGGAAACATGTCTGATCGGGGATCATTCGACGCGGGGGCGTTCTACGCTGCACTCAATGCGGTCCGGGATGCCCGGAATTTGATGTGGAAGGACGTCGCCCAGCAGGCAAAGGTCAGCCAATCCACGCTAACGAGGTTGGCGCAAGGCAAAAGGCCAGACGTCGATAGTCTTGCGGCCCTTGTCGATTGGGCCGGGCTGAGTGCCGACGACTTCGTGGTGCGCGTCCACAGCAAGCCAGACGACGCGGAACCCCTAGCGATGTTCTCGACCTACCTGCGGGCGGATCGTAATCTCACGCCAGAGGTCGCGGATGCCCTGGAGACGGTGGTGCGGGCGACGTACAACGTATTGAAGGAAGGCTAGACCGGGTGGCGTACTACAGAGGGTTCAAGGCCGAGGCCGAGCGGCTGGCAGTCGAAACCCGCAAGGAGATCGGTCTCACCGAATACCAGCAGCTCAACCCTCGGGCACTGGCTGGACACCTCGCCATTCCGGTGCTCACTCTCGGCGACCTCGAAGCCCACGAACCCGGGATGGGCAAGGCACTCCGGGTGCTGCACGGCAACCAGGCATCCAGCTTCTCCGGCCTGACGCTGTTCGTGGGTTCACGGCGGGCTGCGATTGTTCACAACGAAGCCCATACCCTCGGTCGGCAGGCGAGCGACATCGGGCACGAACTCAGCCACGGACTGCTGATGCATCCCCCGGCTCCGCTCCACGACGGCCGGGGCTGCCGGAAGTGGAACAGTGACCACGAGGACGAAGCCAACTTCCTGGCCGGCGCCCTCCTCATTCCGGCCAAGGCTGCATGGGGACTGGCCAAGCGACGCACCAGCTTGGAGGAGGCAGCCTGGCAGTTTGGGTGCAGCGTCGAGATGGTGCGGTGGCGGATCAATGTCACCGGGGCGCGGCGGCTGCTGGCGGGGTGAGTTCACGTGGAAGGAGACGCGCCGCAGACAGCCCGACACCTTCTCACGTCCGGTCCGACGGAGCGGCCAGCCTCTTACATGAAACACGCAGTGGTCGGACGGTTCAGGTACCGTCCTCTATCCCCTACTTCGGTCGGGCTGACAGGATTTGAACCTGCGACCACCTGACCCCCAGTCAGGTGCGCTACCAAGCTGCGCCACAGCCCGTGGCTTCCGCTTTCGCGGTGCTCGACGAGATTACCCCACTACCCCCTGGTTGGACCAAATCGGCGGGTTGCCGGGGTGGAGTCGGATCCGGTGGGTGCGGCGGGATGGCTTGGCGCGTGGGTTCGGTGTGGGGTAGGGGCCCGGCTTCGGGGTGGCGGTGTTCGGTCGTGGTTCGGGCCGGCCGTGCCGGGGGTCGGTGGGTGGGGCGGGTATTCCATACTCCGTGCTGGAATCGCTGTTGTGGCATTTTCCAAATGCATACATGAACGAATAGGTGTTTCAAGATCGATGATGTCTCGAATAGCCTGAATCGTGTGTTTGGGTCGTATCCTGCCGATTTCGTTGCCGCGTGTTCTGCCGATAGTGTGCACGGTTATGTCGACATCTGAAGATTCGAAGCCGCATCCGATCCGGGCGGTTGTATTCGACTGGCGAGGCACGCTCGTGTCCGAACTGACGCAGGAGGGTTGGGCGCGCGAGGCGTTGCGGTTGGCTCGCCGTGAACACGATGATCACGCGGTCCGCGCATTGCTGGATGAGATACGGAAAGCCGCAGGTCAACCTAATCGTCTTCAGTCGCCGCACGGGAACACCAGCGCCGAGCGGCACCGGGAGACCTACTACACGGTGTTCGCGGATGCCGGTCTGGACGACGAGCTCGCCGACGCGTTGTTCGCGGTGGATTCCGATCCGGCGTACAACATTTTCGCGGTCGACGCGGCTCACACCGTGGCATCTCTCCTCGAGAAGAATTGCAAGATCGGTGTGCTGAGCAACATTCATTTCGATATTCGCCCGATGTTCGAGGAGGCGAGGCTGCTCGATTCGATCGATACCTTCGTGCTGTCCGGCGAACAGGGAATTCAGAAGCCCGATCCGGCTATTTTCCGGCGTGCCCTGGAATTGCTCGGCACGCGCGCCGAGCAGACCCTCATGGTCGGCGACCGCGCGTCCCGTGACGGCGTCGCGATCGAGGTCGGTATGCCCACCCTGCTGGTCCCGGCGCTGACCGATCCGCAGCAGCGGCGGCTTCATCTCGTCACCAATGCGATCGGTGCGCCGCACGGTTCCGAATCCATAGGCGTGTGATCGGGTCGCGGGATCCGGGCTGAGCCGTGAAGTCCGGCAAGGCGAATCGAATCCGGCTCCCTTCAGGTGAGCCGGATGGCACGTTCGAGTGCGCCGAGTCCGGCGTCGACTGCGGTGGGCTGGGCTCGGTGGCGCAGTTCGGCGATGAGGTCGTGGACCGTCGGATGCTTGTAGACGTACTGCGGTGCCACAGCGGCGGCCCGGATCAGTTGTTCGACCGCGGCGGAATCATCGGCGAGTTGACTGTAGGCCCGGGCGATTTCGATGCGATGACGGGTCTGTCGTTCCTTGGACGGCAACCGGTCCAGATCAATGCGGTCGTGCCGCCGTAACGCGATATCGGGTCGATGCAGCGCCACGGCGATCTCCGCGGCATGGATGTCACAGTTGGTGGGTCCGAACACGGTTTGGAAGTCGTTGCGGTCCATGCCGATTCGAGCCGCCGCGGACTCCGCCTCGGCGAGATGGGCCCACGCGGACGCGGCGTCGCGTCGGCGGGCGGAGGCCACGGCGCAGCGCAGGTGCAGTGCTCCCCAGAGTGAAAGCACCTGTGGTGTAGGCGCTTTCATCAGTTCCTGCAATTCGGTGAGAGCGGCCTCGGCGACCGTGAGCGCATCGCCGATCTGGTGGGTGTGCAAGAGCACGCCGCAGCGATCCCATGCCGACCACGCCCGCATCAGCGGATCGCCCAACCGGGCCGCGGCCGTGGCGGCGTTTTCCACCGCTGTCCAGGCCAGGTCGTGATATCCGAGCTGATTCAATACGGTGCGGGCGACATGTGAGGTCTCCACGATCAAGCCGTCGACGACGTCGCGTTCGGCTCCGGAGGCCATCAACACGGCGGTGTTCAGCGACTCGGCCAGGTCGGGTAATTGCCGCATGACCTCGGGCAGGTTCGCGGCCTGCCGGCGTCGGGTGATCCGGTCGATCTCGGCGCGCAGATCTGTCAGCAGGGGCTGCGGCGCCACCGAACGCAGGCCGGGATGTCCCGACAGTCCCAGGCTCGTACGTCGCAGGGCTGTGCGAAGCGCCGGCACCGCAGCGTATTCCATGTCGGGACCGGCCTCGAGCGGCTGCCCGAGCAGCCATGACACCTCGACTTCGAGCACGCTGGAGAGCCGGTCGATCACCGAGTGCTTGTCCAGGTTGATCCGGCCGGCCTCGACTCCGCGCATCCAGGACTCGGATCGGTCCACGAGCCCCGCCAGCGCCGCCTGGCTCAGTTTCTTCGACCGCCGCGCTCTCCGTATCCGGGCACCGGTGGATATGGCGGCATCGGTGCTTGTGCCCATATATCGAGTTTATGGGGAACTGTCCCCGGAATCGTCAAGTATTTGACGGTTCCGGGCAGGGGGAAAGGGCACTATTCGGTGGAGCCATTCGGTTTCGATCTTTCACGCCGAGATTGCGAGGTGGACCGTCATGCGCAGCGATTACCCGTCCTGCGATTGCATTTGTGCGTTCTCCGCCTCGTCGGGGCGCACCGGAAGGCGGAGACCGGACGACGCTGAACGGGCGTCGCGCAGTCGAAATTCGGAGCACGGGGGTGGTTGAAGCGATTACACACACAGGTCACTCATGAGTATCGGATTACAGCAGCGGTTATTGATCAGGGAGATCCACACGATGTTCGATCATGATATTTTCGCGCGTCCGGACGACGTCGCGAACAGAGGTAATTCGGAGAGCGCTCGGCTCGCACCCGATGAAGTGCTGGTGCTGAACGCACGGGAATCCGCGCAGGTCTGGGCCGCAGCGGCGCGCGCGGCCCGGCGGCGTCGCTTCGACGAGGATCCCGTCGCGGTCGCGTCCAGCCTGATCGGCAGCTTTCCGGGGACGGTGCTCGAAGCGCTGCACAGGTTCCGCACGGTCGGTACGGAACACAACGTGTTGTTGCTCCGAGGAATGTGCGGTGATCTGCGCGGACTGCCCGCCACCCCGCCGACCCGGACGCCGCGGACGGCGATGCCGACGGTCGACGCCGCCGCACTGGTTCTGATGGCTGTGGCATGGGCATTGGGTGAGCCGTTCACCTTCCGCTCGCTGATCGATGGGCGGCTGGTCGAACATGTTGTCCCGGTACTCGGTCAGGAGCAGGCCCAAAGCGGCGCTGGGAGTGTCGCGGCGCTGGCATGGCATGTCGAGGACGGTTTCACCGAAGACCGGTGCGACCACTTCGGATTGCTGTGCCTGCGTGGCCATTCGGGCGCGGCCACGGTGGTCGCGGCAGCTCGCAATCTGGAGCTGCCCGGCCGCATCCGGTCGATACTGCGCGAATCCCGCTTCGTCATGACGCCTTCGGTGGAGCACGACATTCCGGATGCGGACTTGGTCACGATGCCGGTGCTGACCGGGCCCGCCGCGGACCCGGAGATCTGCTTCGACGCGGTCTACCAGCATCCCGCCGACCCGGATGACGAGGAGGCGGCCTCGGCATTGACCGCCCTGACCGAGGCATTGGATCGGGCGGCGATCCGTCATCACTCGCGGCCGGGGGATCTGCTGCTGGTGGACAATCGGCGAACGGTCCACGGCCGCACCGTATTCGAGCCGCGTTACGACGGCACGGATCGCTGGCTGTTGCGCACCTACACGTGCGCTTCGATCAGGGACCATCGCCGCCGGGGAGGTGGGCGCGCGATCGGCTGAGAGGCGGCCGCCGGAATCGGATCCAACAGCAGTGTTCGTCGAGGCATGTCCTCGGCGAACACCTCGCCCGGGCGGTAGTCGGGACCTCAGTGGTGGCGAGCCGATGCGGGCAAGGTCCTGTGTTCGGTGGACGACACCTCGAGCAGCTGACGAACCTCGGCCGCCTCGGGTATGGCGATGCGGCGCGATTCGAGGGCGTCCAGGAGTTCGACGATCCGTTCGTGGACCAGACCGAAGCGCAGGTCGTCGGGGAGCCGGCTCCATATGCTGCCGATCGTATGGCAGCATTGCTCGGCCTGTCCCGCGTCCAGGCCGGCCGCGGCGCCGTCGAGTTGCAGGAGTGCCAGTCCGACCCGGTCGTGTCGGGCCACCGGTAGTTCCAGCACCCGCTCACGTAACGGCGTCGCGTGCTCGTGCGCGCCGACCAGCGCCAGGGCGTTGGCCTGATGCCAGCGCAGCAGATACTCGCTGGCGTGGAAACCGTCAGCGGCGGTTGCTTTTTCGGGCAGGCGGTCGAACATCCGATCGGCCTTGCGCACCGCCTCGAGTGTTTCGCGATGTCGACCCGAACGTGCCTGTACCCCCGCCTCGGTGAGAAAACCCAACACCGTCGCCGAGTTGGCGCGTTCGGCTCCGGCCGATTGTGCGGCGCGCGCGGCGGCCAGGCCGAGGTCGAGCCGGCCATAGCCCGCGCACGCGTCACAGGTCCATGCGGCGATCCACGCCTGTACGGCGTCGTCCTGCGCGCGCCGGGCCGCGCGCCGGGCGATGCCGTACCACGCGAACGCATCGCCCGCGCCCGCCACATCGGTGAGCCGCATGGCTATCAGTCCGGCATTCTTGGCGTACAGCCGATGCAGTCTGCGCCGCAGTTCCTCGCTTCGGGTGGTCAGCAGGCAGGTCTGGATGCGGGCCAGATCCACCATCCGGGCGGGGATGAAATCCGCCGGCGCGGTGTACAAGTGGTATCCGATCCGCTCGGTCCGCTCTTCCAGCAAGGCGACCTGCGCCGCGGTGGTGGGCCGCGCGCCCGACGAGCCGATCTCCTCGCCGAACAGCTCCGCGGCCGGGTGCGCCGTGACGGCCGCGGCGCTCGCCGAGGCGAGACCGAGGAAGTGGCGTCGATCCATGGCGTCCTGAATTCCGTTGTGCGAGAGGGGCTCCAGGTCCGAGTAGTCGTTCCCGAAACCGAGCCGGTCGGGTCTGGTTCGGTAGAGGTAACAGAGCGCGTCCAGATATCGCGGCGTCGGCACGTCCTGGCCGTGCTCCCACTGCGACAGGCGCTGATGGCTCAGTCCCGCGCTGGGTGTTCCGCGCGATGCCAGCACGTCCTTCAGCAGCTCGACGGCCTCGACGAGGGTGTACCCGCGCGCGATCCGATGCGCCCGCAGCAGCGACAGGCCGCACTGGTGGTGTACGGCGAGTGCGGCTTGATGGTCGGATCCTCCCGCAAGCTGGACCGCGTGGGCCACACGCCGGGCGTGTTTGGTGCTCTGTGGGCTGTTCGGCATGCGAACCACCGGTCCCTGAATCCCGTATTCGTTTATAGCGAGACCCTCAGATTATCTCGGTGAGGCAGACCGTGTCCTTTTCTCGCGTCGTTCTGCCCGCACAGCGTGCAAAACCGCATCGCGGCCCGCGAACGGACCGAGGAATTCTTGTGCCGACATTGTTCGCGGGCGATTCTTGCGGCAAACACCGCAGAAATTCCGGCGAACCTACGGAATCGAGTCGATATGACCATCAATGAGACCGAATGGCTGATCACGAGTGACCGGATTCTGGAGGTGGCCTTCCGCGTCGACCTTCCCGAATCTCACCGCGGAATGTGGATCTTGTCGTACCTGCCCACTCGGTTGCGCCTCTCTCGTGAGCAGGCTCTCATCGGGATGACGCTGGCGGAGATCGTGCTCACCGGACAGTTCGACGACACCGGCGATCTCGTGCCCGAGATCGCGCATCTGTACGCCGACGGTCTCGGATTCGCACTCGTCGACGTGGCGTGCATGCTCGCCGCGCGCTCGTCGTGCCCGGATGTCGGCGGCGCGATCGGTCACGGGTGCGCCCGGGCCGAGCGAGTGTCGAGGAGTTGTTCCAGCGGACGCGCGTGCTGATCGAGTTCGGTGCGGTGGGTGCCGTCCGAACCGTTGGCCACGATGGTGACCAGGGGGCGGCGGCCGGGGCGTTGGATGCGGACGACGACGGAACCGTCTCGGGCACGGTCGAGTTCGGCGACGGCCACTGTGCGCAGGCGCTGCAGGACCTGCTCGGTGACGTCGTCGAGTCCGTGCTCGTCGTACAGCAGCACTTGGACGCCGCGGCCGCGGGCGGCGCGGGCGGCGGCGACGACCGGGGAGTGCGCGAGCAGGGGAGCTCGCAGGGCATCGCGTAGTTCGGCTTCCTGCAGAGCGCACTCGTCCCGGACGTCGTCGATGGATTCGGAACCGGCGAGCTGCTCCAGGAGGGGCCGGGTGAGTCGGCCGAGTCGATGCAGCTGCCGATCCCGTTCGGCGATCGCGGCGGCTTCGGCGGCTTCAGCGGAGATCCGGTGCAGGGTGTCCGCGCGCAGATCCAGGACGGTGCTGGCGACCGGGCGGATGACGCGAGCGAAGAACGTCGCGGCGACCAGCGGGGCGAGATACAGGAACGGGACGGTGAACCCGCGGGCGCCATCGGCGGGCAGGCCGACCCGGATCGCGAATTCGGTGAAGACGAATGCCATTGCGAGCCAGCTGAATACGACGCGGCCGCGCAGGCACAGGAAGGTGCACACCACCGCGGCGGAGCCGAGGGACCATTCCTGCACGGTCGTGTCGTGCCACATCGAGTCCACGGCGGAGACGATCGCGAACTGGGCCGGTCCGCCCGCGCCGAGGATGGCCAGCGAGACTCCGAGTGACGGCGGGTCGCCCGGCGTGGCGAGGATCGCGGCCATCGCCGCCGTGGTCAGGAGCAGACAGGCCAGGGCCGGCCACGGCGCGGAGATCAGCGCCGGGGTGGTCGCGATCGAGGCGGCGTAGGCGACCAGGTAGCACCCGACGAGCAGCCGGGCGGCGGGTGTGCGCATGCCGAGCAAGGTCCGCATACTCAGCGGCGCAGCGGATTTCGCAGTCGGACCGCCGTATTCGTCCAGGGCGGCGCGGCGATCGATCGGCGGTCCCGACCAGCGCAGTCGGACTGTGGTTCCCGCGCCGGGACGGGACGTTATCGCAGCGCTGCCGCCGCCCAGTTGTCGCATCCGGGCCCGGATGCTGAGCGTGATGCCGAGCCGGTCCGGACGCTCGGCGACGGGGTCGAAGCCGACGCCGTCGTCGGTGACCACCACCTGGAATCCGCCGCCGCCGAGGCGGATGCCGACGTGGCGGTATACGCCGATGCCCGCGTGCCGCAGGCTGTTTCGAACCGCCTCGCCGGCGGCCGCGGCGGTCACGCTCACCGCCGCGGCGGGGAAAGCCCACCGCTCGGCGTCGGCCGCGAGCTCGATCGCGACCGGCAGTTTCGGCTCGATCTGGTTGATCACCGCTCGCAACCGGGCGGCGGCATCGCGCGCGTCGAGCACTCGCCCGAACGGATATTCGAGGTCGTCGAGGTAGTTCAGTGTTCGTAACGCCTGCCGCCGCACGGTGTCTCGCTCGCCGCCCCGGGCGGCGGTCAGCAGGGTGGACATCACCCAGTCGTGGGTCAAGGCGGCGAATCGTGCGCGCTCGTCGGCGCGGCCGCGCATGGCGGCCGCCGACGCGGCGCCCCGGAACGCGTCGGTCTGGATCGTCTGCAGGAGACGGCCCGTGCGAACGAACATCAGCAGCCCGGCCACGAACAGGGCGCTGTAGCCGCAGGCGTAGAGCAGATCCGGCACGAACGGCACGTTCACCTCCGGCGCCCGGCCGGTGTAGTTCACGACCGTGGCGGTGAACGCCGCGACGACGAGCGTCAGCAGACTCGCCCACGCGGGCCAGGCGACCGCCGCGGACAGTCCGGCAAGCGCCGGAACGTCCGCGAGCCACTGATCGGCATGCAGTGGCAGGTGCCGCCAGGCGATCAGCCAGGCCCCGTTCGCCACGGGAAAGCCCACCGCGGCGAGCATCGCGGCTCGCCGCATCCACACCGAATCGGGATGAAAGCTCAATGCGCCCACGGCAAGTCCGGGTCCGAACACCACCGCGACGGCGAACGGGGTCCACCACATCGCGGTCATCCGGGCCTGATCGCCCATATCGGGTACGAGGAGCACGAGACCGATGAGGTACCCCACCGCGACGACGCGACCGGCCAGCCGCAGCAAGCGTTCGGCAATGGCAACGCGGTCGCCCACCATCGCAATCACCCGCCCTACCTCATCCGCCCGCCGACCCGTCCCCGTACTTTACCCGCTGGTAGACGCGGAATCCGAGGGTGATACCGGCTTCGGAGTCGAGTGGCCCCGGACCTTCGCGCAGCGAATCCGATTCGGCGGTAGGACAATCGCCGATCGCCGCGGCGCCGGCCGTGCGGTCATCGATACGAAGTCGATCACCACTGCTATGCTGCTGGCTCAGGAATGGGTGAGGAGCAATGACATTCGAGGTCAGGGCATACAGCCGTGCTCCGTTTCCGCTCGTGCTCAACCGATTACAACCCTGATCGAGGATATGTCGCACACGGCACGCACGAACAGAACGTCCACGCCGACGGACCGGCTGCACCTGCCGTGCCGTCCGTCTGCACGACCGGACCGAGGTCGAGGTGAAGCCTGAATGATCAATCCGCCGATGTACTCCGATGGTGATCGCACCGCCCTGTACAGCCCGGAATTCGCGGCCATGCCGCACGATTGCTACCGGGATATGCGCAAGCGCTACGGATCGCTGGTTCCGGTCGAGTTGTCGCCGGAGGTTCCCGCCACGCTGGTGATCGGTTACCGCACCGCGGTGCAGATTCTGCACGATCCCGCGCGTTTTCCGGTCGATCCGCGGTCGTGGGAGAAGAACGTTGCGGATGAATGTCCGGTGAAGCCGATGCTGGCGTGGCGGCCGAATGCGATGCGCAGTTCGGGTGAGGAACATCGGCGATACCGGGATGCCAACGTCGCGGCTCTCTCGGCGGTCGATCTGCACGGCATGCACGCGGTGGTGGAGCGGATCGCGGTACCGCTGATTGCACAGTTCTGCGAGGCCGGTTCCGCCGACCTGATCGTCGACTACGCACGGCCGCTGGCCTTTCAGGTGGTCAACGCGATGCTCGGCTGCTCACCCGAGATCGGCCGGCGGGTCAGCACGGGCATCATGACCATCTTCGAGGGGGACGATGCGGCGGCGGGGAACATGATGCTGATCGAGGCGCTGAGCGAACTCGTGGCGGGCAAACGTGCCGAGCCCGGCGAGGACGTCACCACCCGATTGATCCAGCATCCGGCGGGCTTCGACGATCAGGAGGTCATCGAGCAACTCGTGCCGCTGTACGGCGCGGGCGTCGAGCCGGTGCACAACCTCATCGCCAATACGCTGCTGCTGATCCTGACCAACGACCGTTTCGCGGGCAGCCTGCTCGGTGGCAGCCTGTCCACCCGCGACGCGCTGGACGAGGTCTTGTTCCTGGACCCGCCGCTCGCGAATTTCTGCATGACCTATCCGCGCCAGCCGGTCCTGCTCGACGATGTGTGGCTGCCCGCCCACCAGCCGGTGATCATCAGTATCGCGGCGTGCAACAACGACCCGGCCATCGGCGGCGGCGACTACACCGGTAACCGATCCCACCTGGCCTGGGGCGCGGGGCCGCACGCCTGTCCCGCTCGCCAGTCGGCCTATCTGATCGCCCAGGACGGTGTGGATCAGCTTCTCGACGCCCTGCCCGAGATCGAACTTTCGATCGATCCGAGCGAATTGAGTTGGCGCCCAGGGCCTTTCCACCGAGCCCTGACAACACTCCCGGTCACCTTCGATCCCGCTCGCCCCTTCGCCAGCTGGTATCCCAACTGACGACCTGCTCGCCGTGGCCCCAGCGGGTGTGGTGAACCGCCGGGTCAACGGGTATTCGGCGAGAGACGGCTCAGATGAGCCCGAGTTCCTGAGCACGAGCGCCGGCCTGGAATCGCGAACCCGCTCCGAGAGCGCTCATCAGTTCGGCGACGCGCCGACGGTAGGTGCGCACCGACAGTCCCAGGACGCGTGCGGCGGCCTCGTCGGTGGCGCCGGTGTTGAGCTGATCCAGGATGCGCGGTGCAAGCCTGCGCAATTCGGCCAGATCGCGGTCGTAGACGGCGAATTCCGTTGCCGCGCGCCAGGTCGCGTCGAACAGCGAGGCCACCCCGTGCACCACCTCCGGGACCGTCACGATGCTGTAGCTGCGCAGCCCGTAGGAGGTGTCCCCGGCGAGGATGGCCACCCGCCGATCCAGGATGATGGTCTCGCTGATGTCCTCATCGCTGATCCGCACCCCCGCGCCGCGCTCGACCATGGTGTGCAGATGTTGTGACAGCGACGGGTCCAGTAGCGCCGAGGGCCGGTAGAGCTTGCGCAGCGCGACGCCGGGACCCAGCGTGTGATGGCGGCCGTTGTGCCAGGTCGCGTGGTCCTTGGCGGCGCAGTCGAAACTGACCGCGGTGGCCTCGAACAGGTGCGCGGCGCGCTCGGATAGTTCCTGGTTACCGCGCACGACGGTGACCGATTGCGTCTGGGCCATGGTTCGAGTGTCGTGTTGTTCGCCCTGGTCGTCAACGTGTGGCAGCTTGTTGCCGAATGCGGACATCGCGCATCCCGATCGGCCAGGCTGATGAACATGACTGAGGCACAGACGATATCGGCCCGTGCGGCGGGCGAGGGGCGTTTGGGATCGTTCCGGGTGAACCGGATGGGTTTCGGCACCATGAAGCTGACGGGCTGGCCGGAAGGTAAACAGCCGACCCGCGACACCGCGATCGCGCTGCTGCGGCGCGCGGTGGAACTGGGCGTGAACCACTTCGACACCTCGCAGTTCTACGACCGCGACGGGATGAACGCCAACGAACTGCTCCGGGCGGCGCTGCACCCGTATCCGGAGGATCTGGTGCTGGTCACCAAGTTCGCCGGGATCCCGCCGGGGCTGACCCCCGACGGCCTGCGGCAGAACGTCGAGGCGAATCTGAAAACCCTCGGCGTGGACCGGTTGGATGTGGTGAATCTGCGGCTGGGTGAGGCGATCGCGCCCGCCGAGGGTTCGCTCGAGGAGCCGCTGACCGCCCTGGCGAAGCTCCAGGAGGAGGGCCTGATCACGCATCTGGGCATCTCGAATATCACTCGGGCCCAGTTCGACCAGGCTCGCGACCTCGCGCCGTTCGTGTGCGTGCAGAACGCCTACAACGTCGCGATGCGCGATGCGGATCCGCTGATCGACGCCTGCGAGGAGGCCGGGATCGCATTCGTGCCGTTCTTCCCGGTGGGCGGGTTCCAGCCGTTGCTCGCCGGACATCTGGAGACCGTCGCCACCCGGCACGGCGCGTCCGTGCAGCAGATCGCGCTGGCCTGGCTGTTGGCCCGGTCGCCGTCGATCCTGCTCATCCCCGGCACCTCGGACCCGGCGCACCTCGAGCAGAACATCGCCGCGGCGAACCTGCGGCTCACCGACGAGGATCTGGCGCTGATCGGCTGAATCCGGATCGCCGGGCCCGTGGAGCCGTGTGCGCCACGGGCCCGGGTTGTGCAGGTATCTCGGTTCGGTTGTGCTCCAGTCGTTTTCGCGCAGGCCCTCGTGGATCCGGGCGGAGCGATTGTGACTCGCAGCCATACGCCGAACCTGCGGGACCATCGGTCCCGGCGGTAATTGGCACTGCGCCAACGCCGCCTGCCGCTCGGCGGTACGCTGACCGATACCTCGCGTCGCGGCCGCCGTCGCGATGCGGCAGATCGATTCGAGAGGGTGCGATGAGCTCGGACACCGACGTGAACGCCGACGGCCAGGTGCTGCTGGAGCGGGAGGGAGCGATCGCCATCGTGCGGCTGCATCGCCCCGACCGGCTCAATGCCTTCACCACCGCGATGTGCGAACGTCTCATCGAGGTATTCGACGAGACCGATGCGGACGATTCGGTGCGCGCGGTGGTGCTCACCGGCACCGGCCGCGCGTTCTGCGCCGGAGCCGATCTCGGCGCGGGCGGGGAGACGTTCGTACTCGACGACGATCCGGACACCGGCGGCGCGCCCGCGGACACCGGCGGCCTGGTATCGCTGCGGATCTATCGGTCGAACAAACCGGTGATCGTCGCGATCAATGGCCCCGCGGCCGGTGTCGGGGTGACGATGACCCTTCCCGCGGATATCAGAATCGCTTCGGACACCGCGAAATTCGGCTTCGTCTTCACTCGCCGGGGGATCGTTCCCGAGGCGTGCTCGACCTGGTTCCTGCCGCGCGTCGTCGGCGTGTCCACCGCGCTGGAATGGACCCTGAGCGGGCGCATGGTGCCCGCGGCCGAGGCCCTCGAGCGCGGGCTGGTGCGCGAGATCGTGCCCGCCGACCGGGTGCTCGAACGGGCTCTGGAACTGGCCCGGGAGATGGTCACCGGCACCGCGCCGGTCTCGGTCGCGCTGACCCGGCAATTGATCTGGCGCATGCTCGGCGCGGACAGCCCGCAGATCGCGCATCGCGCCGAATCCCTCGCCATCTACCTGCGCGGGGCCTCGGGCGATGCCCGCGAGGGCGTGGAATCTTTTCTGGCCAAATGTGTTCCGGATTTTCCGGACCGGGTCTCGGACGGACTTCCCGACCTGTTCGGCTCGCAGTGACGGGCGGACGTCGACGGCGGATAGGCGTACTCGTCGAAGACCGGCGGTGTGGGCTTGCGGTGAAAACCCGATCGGTCGGATGGCCGGCATGACGCGTGCTCGGTCGTTGCCCGCCCCGGCCGCCGTATGCCGTTGTCGAGCGTGATCTCCGCTGGGATAAGGTTGCCGCTCTGGTTGATTCACCACGACGGAAGGGAATTTTTTCGATGGCCCGCAAGGTCATAGTCGAGCTCGTGGACGACTACGACGGAAAGTCACCGGCAGAGGAATCCGTGCTGTTCGCTCTGGACGGCGTGGAATACGAGATCGATCTGTCGGTGCTCAATGCTGCTGCACTGCGCGGCATCTTCGACCAGTGGACGCCGCACGCACGCAAGGCGGGCAGAACTTCGAAGGGCAAGGGACAGAAGCTGTCCCGCTCCTCGGCCGAGCGAGAGCAGACCGCGGCGATTCGGGAATGGGCGCGCAAGAACGGCTATTCGGTCTCCAGCCGCGGCCGCATCCAGGCCGAGGTCGTGGAGGCGTACAAGAAAGCCGGTTGAGAATCGACCGAGCCGCGGATCCGTCGCCTCCTTGCGCGCGGCGATCCGCGGCTCGTTCGGTCAGGTCGAATGCGGGCCTGTGGCTCCGCTGAAAAATGCGGCGAAGTCGCATACCTTCGCCCAGGGTGATCTCAGCGTGCTCTCAGCGGCGTTCGGCCACTGTGGCGGTGTGATACCGACCAGATCTGTGCCCTGCCGGCGAATGCCGCTTCCCGCCCCGTCCGATGTCCTCGCCCGCCGACGGGAGGCATTGTGCAGCAACTGATTCTGTCCTACGGGCTGATCGCGATCTTCGTGCTGATGGCCGCGGAGTCGGCCTGTCTTCCGATTCCGTCCGAGGTGACCATGATGCTCGGCGGAGCGCTGGCGGCCGGTGCGGTCAGCGGTCCGCATCCGAATCTGATCGCGGTGATCGTCGCGGGTACCGCCGGTAACGTCGCGGGCAGCTATCTGGCCTGGCTGATCGGCCGGTACGGCGGGCGGCCGGCGCTGCACCGCTGGGGTCGCTACGTGCTGTTGCGTCCCGAGGAGATCGATCGCGCCCAGGACTGGTTCGTGCGTCGCGGCGCGATGTCGGTGTTCTGGGCGCGTCTGCTGCCCGGCATCCGTACTTTCATCTCCCTGCCCGCCGGAATCGCCGCGATGCCGCCGCTGCGCTTCGGCGCGTACACCCTCGCCGGTTGTCTGCCGTGGACGGGGCGGCCCTGGCCGTGGCCGGGTATGCCGTCGGAGCCGATTGGCACAGTCTCGAACAATCACTGCGCGGCCCCAGCTACCTCCTCGCCGGACTGGTCGTCCTGGTCCTCGCGGTCGCCGGGGTCGTGGTTGTGCGCCGCCGACGCGCGGCCGCCTCGGCCCGGTGAGCCGAGCCGCGCGGATCATCAGCGGTTCAGCCATCCTCTGAGCGGCCCGTTCACGGTGCCCTCGCGGGGGCGCCGCGAACGTCTGGAAAGCGATCTTGCCAAATTTGCCATTCTGGTAGAGGATCTTGCCAGAAGTTCGGGTGCAGCGCCGACCGATGTGCTGGCATCCGCGGCGAAGGAGAGATCATGGATTCGACCATTCCTGCTCGGCATCCCGCGGCGCCCCGGTCCGTCCCCGGTGTGGGACTCGGCCCGTTCGCGCGGGTGCTCGGTCTGCGCGAGCCGACCGCTGCCCAGTTCCGGGAGCTGGGGGAGGCGCTGACCATCGGCGACGAGCCGATGGACGAGCTGGTGGACTGGATGTATCGCGAGGGGATGGCGACCGCGCGGCCGCTGTTCGAGCGCGCGCTGAGCGAGGGGATCGCGGCTGTGCCGGACGCGCCCGCTCCGCTGCGGGAGTTCTTCGACTATGTCGAGGCCGTGCCGGACTGGGTGGACTGGGACAAGATCCGGCGGGCCGAGCGGGTGATGAGCCTCAGCGGCCGCGACGCGCTCTACGTCGCGCGGGACATGTCCTTCCTGGGCGGGTATCTGGCCTCGGGATTCAACAAAACGCTCTTGCGCACAGGCGCTTTGGCGAAGGGGCCGGCCAAGCGTTTCGCCGAGACGACCCAGTGGGCGTTGGACGTCTCCTCCGAGGGCGGCATGATGCCGCGGGGGCTCGGCTTTCGGTCCACGGTCCGGGTGCGGATGATTCACTCGATGGTGCGCCGGCATGTGGCGGCCATGCCGGACTGGCGCGGTGCGGAGTGGGGGCTGCCGATCAATCAGACCGATATGGCCGCCACCATGGTCGGCGCGCTGATCGCGCCGACGGTGGGCGCGATCGGCCTCGGCATGCTCGTGACTCCGGGTGAGGCCGATGCCATGGCGCATTTCACGCGGTATGTCGGCTGGGTGATGGGGGTGCAGGAACGCTTCCTGCCCAACGATTTTCGAGACAGCGTCCGCATCCTGTTCCACACGATGACCGCGATCACCAACCCGGACGAGACCTCCGCGCAGCTGGCCATGCCGATGCTCGACGAGCCGCTGGGCTGGCACTATCGCTACCTGACCGGACCGCGTCGCCGCATCGCGCGCTCCCAGCATCTGTCGATCGCCACCATGTTCCTGGGCTCCGGCGCGATGCGGGAACTGGGACTGCCTCCGGTCGTGGTCCCGTGGTATCCGTTGCTGCGCATACCCTTCAACCTCGTCCGGACCGTCTGGACCCGTGCCGTCCCTGGGCAATTCGAGCGCGCCGCCACCCGCGGCCGCGCGGCGCAGCTGGCCTTCATCCGCACCCTCACCGGTACGGAGTCCGCGGATATCGGCGGCTCCGCCGAACACCTCACCGCGGTCGCCTGAGCGGTTCTCGCCGCGCCGGCGCCGCGTTCGTGGGGTGCGCCTCGAAAGATGTCCGCTCTCGGCCCGACTCACCGCTCACGCCTGTGCCTGTGCGATCGGCTCGACCGGCTGGCGCAGGATGGTGCGTAGCCGGGCCGGGGCGGTCCGGCGGAAGTCGCTGAGGTAGATCTCGTGGTGCCGACCGGTCATCGCCAGGCCCGAGCCGGGGATGAACTCGTGGTGCATGCGAGCGAGAGTTTCTCCCTCGTCGTCGAAAGAACCGATGTGCAGGGTCTGCACACAGCGGCCTTCGGCGAGGGTTTCCAGTCGTACCCGGTCCGGTACGGCCGGATTCTTCGCGGCGGCCTTGGCGACGGCAGCCTCGAACATCTCGTCGGTGATCCAGTCGGGAACCATGGACATGATCGTCCAGTTCCAGCGGGACTTGTCTCTCGCGGAGGTGAACGTCGCCATCCGCTCGGACCACCACAATCCCTCCAGCGGCATGACGACGTAATCGCGGCCGAGATCCTGTTTGCTGGCGAACTTCAGCTTGTACGCCACCGGATACAGCGCCTCGACCGCCGCGGTGAACTCCGGCGCGGTGTTCGGATCGCCCCGGCCGTCGGCCATGACGTAGCGCATCGGCGGAACCTCGACCACGCGGAACCGGCCTGAAGCAGCTCGATAGGAGTCCAGGGTCTTCCGGAAATCCGTCTTCGCCATCGCCATCCTTCCCCATTGCGCACCGTGCGTGCGACCACCCTAGCGGCGGGCACCGACAACCGATTTCGACTCGTCTTCCTGGAACTCGAGGAGCGCAGCCGGATCGGCGACTTCCGCGGTGTGGTCAACTCCGTGAGCATCTACGAGTTCACCGCGGACGCCCGGATCCGGCGGGTCGAGGTCTACTTGCAGATGGAGCTGCCGGCCTCGGGGTGATCCGAAACGGTTTGTCCGGGAACGACATTGGCCATCACCATCTGCAGGAAGGGGTCGAACAGGTCGGCGCCGTCGATATGTCCGTTGATGGTGATGCCGTTGTTGATCGCGATGAGTAGATGCGCGAGTGTCTCGGCGGGCATCAGCAACGTGCCGCCGAGACGCTCCACGTGTTCGGTGATGTACCGGGCGAGTGATTGGGCGGTCTCCTCGCGCTTGGCCGCCAACCGATGCCGGGCATCCGGATTGCGCAGCAGAAACAGCGAGAATTCCAGCCCCAGCGCGGCGGCATCCGGTGCGGCGATGGTCAACTCCCGCCACCGCTGGGCGATTTTGCCGACGTTCAGGTCATGCAGATTGTCGAAGGAGGTGATCACATCCGCGAAGCTGTCCAGGAATTGCTGCATATACCGCTCGATGACGACCAGGAAGAGCTCTTCCTTGGTGCCGAAATGCGAGTAGATGGCGCCGCGGGTGTAGCCCGCGGCCTCGGCGATATCCTCCAGCGCCGCTCCGCCGAACCCCTGCTTGGCGAAGACCTCCTCGGCGGCGTCCAGCAGCACGGTCCGGGTGTGCTCGACGCGTCGTTGTCGTGTCCATCGTTCTGCCACCAGCCCATCTTCCCAGGTCGCCGAACAGCGGAGTCGGCTACGTCCCCAAATCTCGAATACAGACCCGTATTTCATATGCAGTTGTGTATATTTCGAAACATCCACCGCCACAGGGAGATCGGGAGGAGTCCGCGATGAAGCCCGAGGACCGTATCGCCAAGCACCGCCGGATGGCCGAGAGCTATCGCGACAAATACGTCCTGCAGAAGGTGCAGGACGGCGAAACCTACGACGAGTGGGAGTTCACCGATGACGCGGTCTACACCTCGCCCTACTTCGTCGCCGGACAGGAACTGGTGCTCAAAGACGTGGCCACCTCCTTCGATCTGGCCGCCACCGTCGAGGCCAAGGCGTACTCGGTGGTCTTCCCGGATTGGAAGCCGGTGGAGTACAAGCTCTGGGCTGCCGACAACGGATTCGTGATGCGGTACCGCTGGGAGGGCACCTCCACGATCGATGGCGCGAGGATGGGCTTCTACTCGATCAGCTTCGTCGAGACCAACGAGGATGCGCGGATCACGCACTGGTCCACCTACGTCAACGACGAGGAGTACGGCCCATTCCTGCAGGCCGCCATCGGTGCGCGGGGGCCGTTCCACGGCGAGGAGTACATGCAGGCGCTGAGCCGCCATTTCGAGAAGCACGGCCTGACGATCTGACCACGATGGTGCGAGACCCCTCCCGCAAGGACCGCAGATGACCACGACCAGTACCGGCGAGCTCTACTACGACCCCTGGGATCCGGTACTCAATGCCGATCCGTACCCGATGTTCAAACGGTTCCGTGACGAATCGCCGTTGTACTACAACGAGGTTCACGACTTCTACGCGCTGAGCCGTTTCGAGGACGTCAATCGCACACTCATCGATCACCGGGGATTCAGCTCCGCGCGAGGCGTCGTTCTGGAGATCATCGAGTCCGGTATCGAGATTCCGCCCGGCGTGCTGATCTTCGAGGATCCGCCGATCCACGACCTCCATCGCAAATTGTTGTCGCGGGCGTTCACCCCGCGCAAGATCCGCGCACTCGAGTCCCGGATCAGGGAGTTCACCGTGCGGTGCCTGGATCCGCTGGTGGGTGGCGATTCGCTGGATTTCGTGAAAGATGTGGGGGCGGTGATGCCGGCGCGGGTCGTGGGCATGCTGTTCGGCATACCCGAGGACTATCAACGCAGGGTCCAACAGGACGGTGAGCGTTTCGTGCGGACCGAGCGTGGCGGCCGGATGACCGACAACCCGGACGGCCCGATCACCGATGGCCAGGTGTTCGCCGATTTTCTGGACTGGCGGATCAGCCATCCCGCGGACGATCTCACCACCGAACTGCTCACCGTCGAATTCGACGATGAGACCGGGGTGCGGCGTACATTGCGGCGCGACGAGCTGCTGATGTTCATGAACGTCGTCGCGGTGGCCGGCGCCGAGACCACTACCCGGCTCATCGGCTGGTCGGGCAAACTGCTGTCCGAACATCCCGATCAGCGCCGTCGATTGGCGGCCGACCGCACCCTGCTGCCCGGAGCGATCGAGGAGATCCTGCGGTTCGAACCACCCGCGCTGCAGGCAGCGCGTTATGTCACCGACGATGTGCGATTCCACGGCCGGACCGTGCCGCGAGGCAGCGCGATCCTGACGTTGATCGGCGCGGCCAACCGCGACGAGCGTCAGTTCGGACCCGACGCCGAAGTCTTCGATATCACCCGGGAACCGCGCCAGCACCTGTCCTTCGGTGTCGGCGCGCACTTTTGTCTGGGCAATGCCCTCGCCCGGCTGGAGGCGCGCATAGCGCTGGAGGAGATCATGAATCGCTTCCCCGACTGGGAGGTCGACCTCGACCGGGCGATATTCTCCTCGTCCTCCGCCGTGCGCGGATGGGACAGCATGCCCGCTCGCGTCTGATACCGGAGGCGCCGAACGGGCCCCGTATCAGGTGGCGGACGTCGGGTATCGGCGCGTGCTTGCGGAGCTCCCCCGGGGGTGGCCGCACGAGCGAAACCATCAGTGCGTGTGCTGTCCGCTGCCGGCGACTGTGGGCCGGGCGCGAGCGCTAACCCGCCGGGCTGAACAGCAGCTCGGCGATCTCCTCGGCGAGTGGTTCGGCAAGCGGCCCGCCTCTGAATTCGCTTGCGGCCCAACGTCTGACGCTATCGGTCAGTAGCGTCTGCGCGATGTGCGCGGCGCGGGGGACGTCGGTTCCCGCGGGCAGTTTCCCGTCGCGCTCGGCCTGTCGGAAGGGTTCCAGGAACAGGGCGGTGCGCTGGTCCTGGGCCGTATCGTCGGTCGGGGCGCGGCGTTCGAGCCGGTACGTCTCCAGGATGGTCTCGAAGACCAGTTCGGGCGGGTAGGTGCGCATCTGGCTCTCCAGGGGGCCGATGATCGCGGCGATCACCTCGACCAGCTGGTACGGGCGGGCGAGAACGGCCTCGGCGGCCAGCTGCGCGTCGCGCATCGTGAAGACCTCGACCGCGAGCAGAACGTCCTCGCGGCGCGAGAAGTACACGTAGAACAGTGCTTTCGACACGCCGGCGGCCTTGCAGATGTCGGTGACGGTGGTGTCCGCGAACCCCTTCGTGCGCCACAGCGCGAGCGCCGCCTGCATGATCGCGTTCCTGCTGGCCTGCGAGCGCGCCTGCGTCGGAACGGCTCTCGACTGACCATGGTCAGGCTTGGGGTCTCGCGAAACAATGGACATAGCAGCATTATACGGTCATCACAAATATTGACTACCGTCAGGATCGGTGCCATGCTTCCGCCACGGACACGCGCCGCGAGAGCATCCACATCCGGTTGCGGTGTCGTGCCCGGCGGAAAGGAATGCGGGTATGCGAGTCCTCCTCGAAGACGAGAAACGCTCGGCGGCAACGGATCTGCGGGCTCAGCAGGTGATTCTCCGGTCGACCCCCGCTGTCGCGGCCGTACTGCTGGTGCTGTTCGCGGCATTTCCGGGTTTCTTCCCGCCGATGTCGCCGAATATGACCGCTACGCAGGTGGCCGATTTCTATCGCGACCACACCGCGATGATCCGGCTCAGCATGGTCGGATTCAATCTCTGCGGGATACTGATCGTGCCCTTCTTCGTGCTGATCCTGGCCCGGATGCAGCGGATGCGGGGCCAGACTCACATCTTCGCCTTCTCGTATCTGTCCGCGGTGGTGGCCGGGGCTACCCTGTTCGCGTTGTCGGACATCTTGTTCGGCGTGGCCGCGTTCCGCACGGACCGGTCCGCCGATCTCATCCAACTGCTCAACGATCTGGCCTGGATCTTCTTCATCGCACCCATCGGCATGCTGGTCGCCCAATTCGTGCTCTTGGCGCTGGCGATCTATTTCGACGACGCCCGCGATCCGGTGTTCCCCCGCTGGGTCGCGCACTATTCGCTGGTGACGGCGGTGCTGATGGCCCCCTCGGCGGGAGCGGCGGTGTTCCGTGACGGTCCGCTGGCGTGGAACGGCGCGGTGTCGTTCTGGTTGCGCAACATCGCGTTCGCGGCGTTCGTCGTGGTGATGTTCTTCGTGCTGCGCTCGTCCTACCGTCGCGAGGCCCGGGCATGAGCACCGTGACGTCCACCGCCTCGGGCGAACCGGCCGAGAGCGGGACGCCCGCCCGCGGCATGCGACCGGACGTCTACCTCAGCTATTGGATATTCGCCGTGTTCTACGGCGCGCTCTCCGCCGGAGTGGTATTCATGGGCCGGGCCACGCCGCCGCCGCGGCCGGATGTCACCGATATCCAAGTGGCACACTGGTTCGCCCAGCACCACACGACCATTCGAATCGGCTTCGCGATACTGCTGGTGATCGCCGGGGGCGCGGCGATCTCCAACGGCATCATCGGATATTTCATGAAACGAATGTCCTCGGGACCGGTTCTGTCCTATGCCTACATCGCCGCGATGGGAGTGGGCGCCATTCCCGGATTTCACGTTCTGCTGGTCTGCTGGTTGACCGCGACATTCCGGCCGGATCGCGAGCCACGGGTCCTGCATCTGCTCTACGACCTGGGCATGTTGTCCTACAACGGCTCACTGGGGTGTTTCACCGCCGCCTATGCCGTAATTGCCATCGCAATTCTCTACGACCGGAATCGCATATTTCCCAAGTGGTTTGCCTACATCTCGATATGGCAGATCGTCACCGAGGTGCTCGCCACCCAGATGTGGGTGTTCCACGCCGGAGCCTTCGCCTGGAACGGCATGATCACGTTCTATATCGCGGTGGTGATCTTCGGGATCTGGGTCGGCTGCCTGCTGCTCATCATGTGGAATGCGGGACGTGCCGAAACGGCGAGTGCACCAGCACTTTACGCCCAAAAGGACGTGCGATGACGATATCCGGTCGAGACGCGTCCGAGGCGCTGGAGGAATCGTCGCCCCCGGTGGGAGGCCGGCTTCCCGGTGACCTGGACATGTGGGTTCTGGTGCTGGGAGACCTGCTCTTCTTCGGCTGCTATTTCATCGTCTACATGGTGTTCCGGGACCGCTCGCCGGATCGGTTCGCCGAGGCGCAGAAGCATCTGAACCTCGCTGTGGGTGTTGCCAATACGGTCGTTCTGCTGACCAGCTCGATGCTCGTGGCGATGGCGGTGCAGGAGGTCCGGCGCGGCGCCGCCCGGTCGGCGGAACGGTTGACATGGGCGGCGGGCGCCTGTGGCGTACTGTTCGTGGCGCTCAAGGTCTTCGAATGGCATCAGGAGATTACGCACGGTTTCACCGTTTCCCATGAATTCTTCAGCTTCTATTTCGTCCTGACCGGAATCCACCTTGCCCATCTCGTCCTGGGCCTGCTGATCCTCGGAATCGTCGTGCGCGAGCTGCGGAATCCGGTTCTTCGGCGACCACATATGGTCGAGCAAGGTGCGACGTACTGGCATATGGTGGACCTGCTGTGGGTCGTCATCTTCGCCATTCTCTATCTCATGAGGTGACCCGTGAGCTCCCAGACCACGACGCTCGTACGCCGGCTGCGGCCGGAAATGCGCAATATCGTCCTCGTATGGATCGTGCTCGTGGCGATCACCGTTCTCGCGTGGTGCCTGACCCCCGAGAATCGGGGAGACGGATCCGTGCTGGACAGCGTTCTCGTGACCGTTATCGTCGCCCTCGGAATGATCAAGTCCCGCTTGATCATCCGGCACTTCATGGAGGTGCGCACCGCACCGCGGTGGCTCCGGATCGGCACCGACGTCTGGGTGGTCGTGCTCTGGCTGACGCTGCTCGCGATAAACCTCTATCGGTGACCGCGACCGGTCGCATCCGGTCGCCGCCGTTGCGGCACAGTGGATGTCATGGGACAGGACGATGTCGAGTCGATCCGCCGGATGGCGGGATTGGCGACGCCGATGGCATTGCGGGTGGCGGTCACCCTGGGACTGCCGGATCGCCTCGTCGGCCACGGGGTTCAGGTGGACGAACTCGCCGACGAGTTGAGTGTCGCACCGGTGGCGCTCGATCTGCTGCTCGCCCATCTGGCAACGCTCGGCATCGTCGAGCCGATCGGAACCGGCTATCGCACAACCGAGTACGGCGCGAATCTGTGCGCAGACGCCGGGAACGGCCTGATCGACCTGCTCCACCTCGACGCCGCGGGCGGCCGCTCGGAGCTGGCGTTCGTGGAGCTCGCCCATACCGTCGCCACTGGCCGAGCGGGATATCGCCCGGGTCACCGAAGGCAGCTTCTTCGATCCGCTCCCAACCGGCGCGGACGCCTACCTACTGGTCGATATCCTCCACGACTGGGATGACGACCACGCCCACCGCATTCTGACCCGCTGCACCGAAGCCATGCACCCGACGAGCCGCCTGCTGATCATGGAACCGATCGGCGACATCCGGGCAACTCCCGAATTCAACCTCGCCATGCTGGTGATGTACGGCGGCCGGGAACGCCGTCTCGAAGAATTCCGCACTCTCACGGCCTCGCATCGGCTGACCATGGACACCGTCGTGGATCTGACCGACCAACGCTGCCTGCTGGAATTCCGTCCAACCGACGATCGGTGAAACGATGTCGCCGCATGGATTCCGGACGGTATCGACGAGCAGGGCGATTCGGCGCATGTCAACCCTCCTGGTCGGCACGGTGACGATCGCGAATCGTCCGCAGGGGCCGGTAGATCCCGAATCATTCTCGAAGGCGGTAATCCGCGCGCGGATTTCGTTATGCCGTAACCGGTTCGGCAGTCGCGTTCGCGGCTGTTGTTCGTGGTGGCGTGTAACAGGTCTCGACAGCGGGTAGAAGTTCTCAGCAAGGAATTGGGTCAGGCCCTACACTCGACGCACACGGATGCTTTTCTACGGAGGTGATCGGCGGTTGAATCCCAGGGATCCGCGCGACCAGCACACGGCACGATACGAACCCGGCTATCAGCCAGGGAATTATCGTGAGCCCGGCTACGGACGGGATCGTGGATACGACGCCTATCAGCAGCCCGAGTACGGATATCAGCAGCCCGAATATCCGAATCGGCAGCCCGAGTATCCGGAGCGCCAGCCGGAATACGCCGAGTATGCGGATCCGCGGCAGTATCCGGATCGGCGGCCCCGGCAGCGGCAGGGACCCGAACTGGACTCCGGCAAGTTCATCGGGGGCGTCCTGGCCGCGGCGGTGGTGACGGCGCTCGCTGCCTGGCTGTGTGCGTGGATTATCCAGGTCATCGCCACCAAGGTCACGCAGAGCGGGAAATTCGGGGTGTGGAACCCGATGGCCGAGGATGCGTACTGGTTCGCAGTGGTGGGATTCCTCTGCGCGATACTCGCCGGAGCCCTGTGGTTCCTGCTGCGCATGGGTACGCCCACACCTGGATTGTTCTTCACCTGGATCGTCGGAATCCTCACTGCCGCAGCGGTGATCATCCCACTGGTGCTCTCCGACGACGTGTGGGTCGGCATCTCCACGGGGATCGAACATCTGGTGATCGGTCTGCCGATCCTCAGCATGATCCGCATGGTGGGCGCCAGGAGTGTGGTCTACCGCTGACGGCCGGTCCGGGCAGCGGATCGGACGAGCCGACGCGCTCGACCGATTCGCTTCCACGCGTTGACCATTCGTCCGGGGACGTCTTGCGCAACCGGGCAGGGGAATTCACAATGATGTGGGCCGATCGGCTCGTCCGCACTGTGTGAGGGGCATCTCGTGAACTCCCCATATCCGCCGGATTCCGTAGGTGTGATCACCGGTCTGGATGATCTACGGGTCGATCTGGCCCGACGGCACCGGGCGACGGCCGCGGCCGGGGTAGTCGATCCCGCGGTGGTCGAGGCGGATCTCGCGGCCGTCGAGCGGGACGGGTACATCATCTGGGAAAATCTCCTCACCGCTGAGGCGTGTGAGCGCCTGCGTGCTGCGATGACGCCGCTGCTCGGCCGGACGGGTCGCAATACCTTCGAGGGTGAGCGGACCCGGCGGGCATACAACCTGGTCGACAAGACCCGTGCCTGCGACGGGCTCGTCGAACATCCCCGGGTGCTGGCCCTGCTCGACCGGCTGTTGTTGCCGAATTACCTGCTCTCGCAACTGCAGGCGATCGAAATCCTGCCCGGCGAGCGGGCCCAGTTGCCGCATCACGACGACGGTTTCTATCCGGTGCCCCGGCCACGCCCGGCACTCAGTGCGGCGACGATGTGGGCGATCGACGAATTCACCGAGGACAACGGCGGCACGGTGCTGTTGCCCGGCAGCCATCGCTGGGATGGCGAACAGCAGCCGTCGTCGGCCGATGCCCGGGTCGTCGCGCGGATGCCGGCCGGATCGTGCGCCTTCTATCTGGGTACGCTGTGGCACGGTGGTGGTGAGAACCGTTCGGGCGCTGCACGTCTGGGCTTGACCGTGCAGTACTGCGAGCCTTGGCTCCGGCCGCAGGAGGCGTACACGTTGGGCGTGGGTCGGCAGACCGCGCGAGCGGTGTCGGAGGATATGCGCCGGATGCTGGGGTACAGCATCCATCCGCCGTTCATGGGCGCGGTCGACGGCATGCACCCCAAAAGGGTCCTGGGGCAAGAGGATTCAGCCGCAATGTGACGATCACGTGGGCACCTTGCGGAGCGCGATGCGATACAGCACGAGATGTTCGGCATCGAACTGCCGGGCGGATGCCTCGAGATAGCGTTCGTACGCCTCGGTGACGGTGGCCCCGGCGATCCGCTGCGCCGCGGCGCGCTGCGCCCGCAGGCGCCGCAGCCATTCCGTGCAGGTCCGCGCGTAATCGTCGCGGTCGTTGACCAGCGAACGGAATTCGAAGAGTTTCTCCGCGGCGTGGGCGAGTTCGGCCAGACGAGGAGGTTCGGATTCCGGGAATATCTCGTTCGCCAGGAACTGTGTATCGGCGAGTGAATCCGGCCCCAGCGGCCGGTTGCCCTTGCCGATCGTCTGGATCACCAGCGCGCCGCCCGGATGCAGGAGGCCGTGACAATGCGCGAAAAACGCGCGGTAGGCATCGGTGCGTTCCTTGCGTGACAATCCGAATCGCACGAAGTGTTCCAGCGCGCCGACGCAGAAGATCGCATCGTACGGCTCATCGGGGCGGTGCGCGTTCCAGTGCTCCAGGCGCGCGTCGAAGCGATCCTCGGGATGTGTTCGGGCATAGTCGTACTGGTCGTGGCTGAGGGTGAGACCGGTGATGCGGGCGCGTGGATGCCGATCCGCGATCGCGCGGGCCAGGCTGCCCCAGCCACAGCCGATATCGAGTACTCTTTCGGCGCCGGTGATGTGGGCCTGGGCGATGAGGTAGTCGAGCTTGCGGCGCTGTGCGCGGTCGAGATCGTCCCCCTCGGCCCACAATGCGCACGAATAGGTCAGGCCGGTGTCGAGCCAGAGCCGATAGAATTCGGTGCCCACGTCGTAGTGCTGCCGGACCGCGTCCGGCGAAGCTCCTTGGTACTCTTCGGTTTCCGATGTCATGGCGAGTCTCCGCGATCTGTGGTCCGGTGTCGTGTGCGGCTCGGCAGGCGCACGGTATTTCGGGTCGGGAAGCCCCGGGCACGCAGCATCCGGGGTGATCGCGGGTCTCGCGACGCAGTCGAACGAGCCGGAAACTATTTGTCTCCGTGAATGATTCGGATAATCGAGACGCAGGAACCGTTTCGCGCCGAAGGTGATGGCTGTGGGGAGTGCGTCCCGACAGGTCGTAGTGAGGTCAGCGTGGCACCGCCAACCATTCTACGACCGGAAGGATGTTCCCGTCCAGATGGAAACATCCACCGAATTGCCGCTGGCGCAGGGTATTCCGGTCGGCTAGGCCCGCTGCCGGGCGGCGATCTGCTCGCGGGCCCACCGCGCCCATTCCTGGTTCATCGCCCAATAGCGCTGGCCCCACTCCAGGGCGAGCCGGCCGTATTCGGAGAAGTCGTCGTCGGACCATTCGGTCGACCTCTCCAGGGCTACCAGATCCTCGTACTGGTCGTGGGCGCGTTCCTCGATCGCGGTCAGATGGTCCAGGGCCTCGTGACGGGGGAGGCGCCCAAGGAAGAACACGCGCAGGAGCATGTCGTTGCGGGCGGGTGGACGCGCGGGAGCCGTGCGTAGCCACTCCCTGAGTTCGGCATCGCCCGCCGGGGTGAGTTGGTACTCCTTGCGTCGCCGCGGACCCTCCTCCGAGGCCGAGATCAAGCCCTCACCGGCGAGTTTCGTCAGCTCTGTGTAGACCTGGGTCTGCGATGCGGACCAGACGTTCGCGAGCGATCCGGCGAACCGTTGCAGCAGGTCGTAGCCGCTGGCGGGGCGGTCCGCCAGCAGACCGAGCAGGGCGTGTCTGAGGCTCATGACGGCAGCCTACATTACGGGCTTGACATGTCGGAGCCGGAGTATCAGGATGGATTGACATTCCGGTACCGGAATATCCGCAAACAACATGTCCGCTACGAAATATCCGGAGATTCCCATCATGTCCTTCCTGCGCACCTTCGCCCCCTGGATCGTGTACGCGGTCGTGCCCTCGCACTACTGGCAGTGGGCCGCGCTGATCGCCGCCTGCCTGTCGCTGATCGAGATATTCCGCCTGGCCAGGGCCGGTCGCGGGGTCACCGGAATGGTTATCGACCTCGGCTCGGCCGCATTCTTCATCGCCCTGACGATCTTGGCGTTCATCGATCCGAACACCCCGCTGCACCCGTATTCACCGGCGATCTCGAGCGGTGTGCTGATGATCGTCGCGGGCATCTCCCTGCTGGTCCGCATGCCGTTCACGATGCCGATCGCCAAGCAGTCCACACCGCCGGAGCTGTGGTCGAACCCGGCCTTCATCCGGGTCAACTACATCATCACCGGAGTCTGGGCGGCGAGCTTCGCCATCGGCTGCGTTCTGTTGGCGATCCTGGCGCACACCGATACGCCACGCACCGTGGTGCAGGTCGCCGCGTTCGCGATCCCGGCGCTGTTCACGCTCCGCTACACCGCCCGTGCGCAGGCCGCTGCCCAGGCCGCCGCGACCCCGTCGGCCGTCTAGTACCTGTGCTGTCCCGAATTCATCTGTGAAGGAGATTGTTTCGATGACCACCACGGCTCCGCACCTGCTCGGCGGCTTCGCCCCGGTCACCACCGAACTCAGCGCGACCGAGCTGCCGGTATCCGGCACCATCCCGCCCGAGCTGACCGGGTGGTATCTGCGCAACGGGCCCAATCCGCGCACTGGCGTATCCGCGCACTGGTTCGTCGGCGACGGCATGGTGCACGGCGTGCGGCTCGAGCAAGGCCGCGCGGTCGCGTATCGCAACCGATGGGTCCGTACCCGCACGTTCACCGGGGATGCGCAGCGGGACAACGGAACCGGTCGCGGCGATCTGGCTGTGGGGCAGGCCAATACGCATGTGGTCCGGCATGCCGGACGCACCTTCGCGCTGGTGGAATCCTCGCTCCCGTACGAACTCGACATGCGTGCGGGACATGAGCTCGACACCGTGGGCGCCTACGATTTCGGCGGCCGGTTACATTCCGCGATGACGGCCCATCCGAAGATCTGCCCGATCACCGGTGAACTGCACTTCTTCGGCTACGGCGCCGCCGAACGTCCGTATCTGACCTATCACCGCGCGGATGCGAACGGGAATCTGGTCTGCACCCGGCCGATCGAGGTGGCGGCTCCGACGATGATGCACGATTTCCACCTCACCGCCGGACATCTCGTATTCATGGATCTGCCAGTGGTTTTCGATCGAAGCAGGATCGAGGCGGGCACGGCCGGTATGCCCTACGGTTGGCGGCCCGAATACGGTGCGCGGCTCGGCGTTCTGGATCGTGCGCATCCCGAGGCTCCGGTGCGGTGGTTCGAGATCGAGCCCTGCTATGTCTTCCACGGCCTCAACGCGTACGAGGATCCGAGCGGGCAGGTGCTGATCCTGCAGGTCATGCGGTACGACCACCTGGGCGACGGTGTGGGCATCGATGTTCCGGCGAGCCTGTGGAGCTGGACGATCGATCTGAACACCGGTACCGTGCGCGAGCGCCGGCTCGACGATCGTCCTGGCGAGTTTCCGCGCATCGATGACCGGCTGGCCGGTCTGCCCGCCCGATACGGGCATGTGACCAGCACGGTTGCCTCCGCCTGGACGGGTGAATCGGCCGGGCTGGGCGCGCTGCACCGTTACGACCTGCAATCCGGTGACAAGACCAGTTATGTGTTCCCGGGCGGTCGCAATCCGTCCGAGGCGTCGTTCGCCCCGGCCGACGATCGGCCCGGTGGTCCGGGGTGGTTGCTGTCCTATGTCTACGATCCGGCGACCGATCGCAGCGATCTGGTCGTTCTCGATGCGCAGGATCTTGCGGCCGGGCCGGTGGCGGAGATTCATCTGCCGCAGCGGGTGCCCGCGGGATTCCACGGTAACTGGCTGCCGGACGATCCGGCGCTCGTCTTCGGTGCGGCGCCGTCCGACGCCGCGTGAGGGTTGACGCATGGTGATCGGCCTGCCGCATCAGCGAGCGGGCCGATCGTCCATTGTCCGGTGCGCGGTCCGAACCCCCGGAGTTCGTGCGGGGCCGTGGCGGTCGGGCGAGCGCCCGCGCTGTCGGCCGGAGGCCCGATGCGCCTTCGGCTCGCACACTGAGGGATTTCGGAATCACTTGTCCGAGAAGGAGTTTCGCGGTGAACACGGCAGTGTGGATTTCTCGGTGATCGGAATTTCATGTCGCAGGCCGACTCCGGGTCGCGCGAACCACGAGTGAAAAGGACCCCCCTTTTCTTCCCGTATTCATTGTACAGCGCATACCGGGGCTTGCGGCAAGGCCCCGTTCATGCTGCACAATCGCTGGCCGAAGCGACTATCCGCAGGTAGTCGGGTCAGGAAAGCGAGGGGCGTGTGGCGGCACCGGGGTACGACGAGGAATTGCGAGCCGAACGGGAATATGTGGACGGGCTGTACGCGCGCCTGGATGCCGAGCGCGCGCAGACCAAGCGGCGCTACAGCGTGGCGCTGCGCGGGAACGGGCTGTCCCCGATGGACCGGGACGTGGCGGTGCGCACTCTCGCCACCCAGGTGAAACGCCTGGACGTGGCGGACAGCAAACTGTGTTTCGGCCGACTGGACACCGTATCGGGCGAACACGCGTACATCGGCCGGATCGGTCTGCTCGACGCGGACAACGACCATGAACCCGTGCTGCTCGATTGGCGTGCGCCCGCGTCGCGGGCGTTCTATGTCGCCACCGCGGCGACTCCGGAGGATATGCGTCGTCGGCGGCAATTCCACACTCGCGGAAGGCAACTGGTCGAATTCACCGACGAGGTGTTCGGGCGGCCCGGGGCGGGGGAGCGGGGGGACGCGGCGCTGCTCGCGGCGGTCGACGCACCGCGCGGCGAGGGTATGCGCGATATCGTGGCCACGATCCAGGCCGAGCAGGACGAGATCATCCGGCTCGATCACGCGGGTGTGCTGGTGATCGAGGGCGGCCCGGGAACCGGCAAGACCGTCGTCGCGCTGCATCGGGTCGCCTATCTGCTCTACACCCAGCGTGAGCAGATCGAACGACACGGTGTGCTGGTGGTCGGGCCCAATTCGGCGTTCCTGAACCACATCGGCCGGGTGCTGCCGTCGCTGGGCGAATCGGACGTGGTGTTCACCACGACCGGCGATCTCGTGCCCGGTCTGCACGTCACCGCCGAGGACATCCCGGCCGCCGCGCGGCTCAAGGGTTCGCTGACGATCCTGGACGTGCTCGCCGCCGCGATCGCCGACCGGCAGCGGCTGCCGCAGGATCCGATCACGATCGAGCTGACCGATGTGACCGTGCGGATCGATGCCGAGACCGCGCAGTGGGCGATCCAGGAGGCCCGCGATAGCGGATTGCCGCACAACGAGGCGCGCCGGGTGTTCCGGGAGATCGTCGAGTGGGTGCTCACCGAACGCGCGATCGGCCGGATCGGCAAGGGCTGGTTGACTCGCGGGGATCGCGAAGCCTGGGAACAGCTACGCGGCGATCTGCTCGCCGAACTCGCGGACAATCGCGAATACCTCGCCGCGCTGGAGGAACTCTGGCCGATTCTGACACCTCGGGAGTTGCTGGCTTCGCTGTACAGCTCATCCGAAAGGCTCAGTGCCGCAGGCGCGGACGATACGTTGTGGCGCGCCGACGGCGCGGCCTGGACCGTGTCGGACGTACCGCTGCTGGACGAATTGGTCGATCTGCTCGGCGCGCACGAGCCGAAGGATGATCGGGCCGAGCGCGATCGCCGCGCCCAAGCCGAATATGCCTCGGGCGTACTGGATCTGATGATCGGCCGCGAGGATTCGATGGACGACGAGGACCATCTGTACGCGACCGATCTGCTCTACGCCGAGGATCTGGCCGACCGCTTCATCGAGCGCGATACTCGCGAACTGGCCGAACGCGCCGCGGCAGACCGTGATTGGACCTACCGGCACATCGTGGTCGACGAGGCGCAGGAACTGTCGGAGATGGATTGGCGGGTGTTGATGCGCCGCTGTCCGGGCAAATCGCTCACGGTGGTCGGTGATCTGGCACAACGACGTTCGCCCGCGGGCGCGCGTTCCTGGGATGCGATGCTGGCGCCGTATGTCCCGGGACGCTGGGCCTATCGGTCGTTGTCGGTGAACTATCGCACCCCGGCGGAGATCATGGGCGTTGCCGCCGCCCTGCTCGCGGACTTCGCGCCGGGTGTCCGGCCGCCGGAGTCGGTGCGCGCATCCGGTGTGCGACCGTGGGCGCGGCAGGTCGGTGCGGACGAATTGTCCTCGGCCATCGAGGAATTCGTCCGCGAGGAAGCGGATCGCGAGGGAACCAGTATCGTCATCGGACCACCGGACGTGCCCGGCGCGGTGACGGCGTCGGAGACCAAGGGTCTGGAATTCGACGCCGTGCTCGTGGTCGAGCCCGAACGCATCCTCGCCGACGGCCCTCGCGGCGCGGCCGAACTCTACGTCGCCCTCACCCGCGCCACCCAGCGACTGGGCGTCCTGCACCGCGGACCCCTGCCGCGTGCCCTGGCGGGCCGCACCGCGACGTCCGCCCGCGTCGCGAGCGGATCGGTGTAGCGCCGACGGCCGAACCGGACCTCCGCCGCGTGCGCGGACTTCGGCGGAGGTTCGGTTCGGCCGCATCACGAGCGAGCGGTGAAGCTCAGTTGCGGGTGAAGGTGATGGGCAGGCCGTCGCTGGGGAACGGCAGGGAGTGGTAGTCGATGGGCGCGACATAGTCCGGGTCGACGCTCCAGTGATAGTCGCGCAGCAGGCGGTGCATGATCGACTTCACTTCCAGCCCACCGAAATGCATGCCGAGGCATTTGTGTGCACCGCCGCCGAAGGGCTCCCACGCGAAGCGGTGCGACTTGTCCTCACGACGTTCGGGACCGAAGCGGTCGGGATCGAAGGTGTGCGGATCGGTCCAGTACTGCGACATCAGTTGGGTGAACTGGATTCCGACGACCACATCGGTGCCGGCGGGGATCCGAACACCTTGGATCACGGTGTCCTTCACCGCATGACGGACCACGACCGGGACGGGTGCGCGCAATCGCAACGCCTCGCGCATGACCAGATCGATCGATTCCAGACTCTCGAGTTCGATCATCGACGGAGCCGGGCCCAGTGCCAGCGCCTCGGCGCGGCAACGTTCCTGCCACCGCGGATGCTGGCCGAGATACTGCAGGATCGTGGAGGTGGTGATGGTGGAGGTGTCGTGTGCGGCCATCATCAGGAAGATCATGTGATTCACCACGTCGTCGTCGGTGAACCGGGCGCCGTCCTCGTCCTCGATGTGGCACAGCACCGAGAAGATGTCGTCGTTCTCCTCGGCCCGCCTGGCGGGCAGATAGTGACGCAGGAAATCCTCGAGCAACTTCCGGCCCTGATAGGCCCTGCCCCAGCGGGTGAACGGCACGTTGCCGCGCACGATCCCGGTGGCGGCCTGCACGCAGGCGATGAACGCTTTGTTGATGCGGTCCATCTCGGCCGGGCTGGTATCGGCGGCGCCGCCCATGAACAGATCCGCGGCGATGTCGAGGGTCAGCTGCTTGAGCTTCCAGTACGAGGGGAAGGATTCGCTCTCGTCCCAGTGCGCCACGCCCTTTTCGATGGCCGGGTGCAGGCGCTGGGTATACGCCTGCAGCCGGGGGCGGGTGAACGCCTGCTGCAGGATCCGGCGATGCCGCTTGTGCTCGTCGAAATCGATGAGCATCAGCCCGCCGTGGAAGAACGGTCCGACCAGCCGCGACCAGGCCGGTCCGTTGGCCAGTGCGCCGTCCTTGTTCGTCAGCGCCGCACCACATGCGTCCGCGCCGAGCAGTAGCGCCGATGTTCGCCCGAGGGAGTACAGCGGTGCGACCTGGCCGTAGTGATCCCATTCGCGCTGGAACACGGCCAGTGGATCTTTGGTGTACTCCAGCAGCGTCCCGAGCACCGGTAAGCCGCGGTCCTCCCGCCGCAGAGTCGGGATCGGTCTGGTCTCCAGAGTGTCGGCTGTCATCGCGCACCTTCAGCTTTCTGTGATGTCACTCACGCCAAGCCTGATTCAGGAAGAGCGTCCTGTCAACCTTGGTGCCGAATTCGGTGTGGCATGCTGGGGCCATGGCGGTGCAATCAGGGGTCTATCGCGGAGCGACCGCCGCCGAACGGGCCACCGAACGCCGGTCACGCCTGCTCGAGGCGGGGCTGACGGTGTGGGCGGATCCGGCGACGCGGACCACGATGACGGCCGTCTGCGCCGAGGCCGGGCTGAGCGAGCGCTACTTCTACGAGAGTTTCACCGGACTCGACGCTCTGCTCGAAGCCGTGCTGAACCGGATCGCGATCGAAATCGAGGAGACCAGTCGTGGCGCCGCCGACGCGGCCGGGGACGATCCGGAAGCCCGCATGCGAGCCTCGATAAGCGCGTTCGTGCGACTGCTGATCGCGGACCCGCGCAAGGGCCGGGTCGCGATCGTCGAATCGGTCGCAATTCCCGAATTGCGGCGCAGGCGTACCGAATTGCTTCGTCATCTGGCCCACGAATCGGCGGTCGAGTTGCGCTCCTGGCTCGGCGACTCGGGCCGCAGCCGGATCGCCGACGAAACCTCCGGCCTGCTGTTCATCGGCGGAATGGCCGAACTGATCACCGCTTGGCTGGACGGAGCCATCGAGGCGACTCCCGAGGAGATCGTCGAGGCCGCCTGCCGCGCGCTGTGCGGTCTGTATCGCTGAATCGGGCGGGCCGTGTGCCGGGCCCGGACGTGCCGCCTGACAGAATGGCGGTCCGGCCAGCACATATGAAGGGATGTTCCGGGTGGATCTGCCTGTCGAACTCGTCGAGGGGCTCGAACGGGCGTGTGCGGGAGTTCCCGAGCGGCAGTTGGCCGCCTCGGTCGATCGGTTGATCTCTCGCTATCGGGATCCGCGTCCGGCCGCGGCCCCGATTCTCGGTTCGGCCGCCGATGTGACCGCCTATGCGGCCTACCGGATGCCCGCGACCTGGGCCGCGGTCCGCAGCGTGCTCGGCCGGTTCCGCGAGCTCGTCCCCGGCTTCCAGCCGCGGTCCTTTCTCGATATCGGTGGCGGCACCGGCGCGGCGCTGTGGGCGTCGGCGGAGGTGTTTCCCTCGCTGACCGAGGCCGTCGTGCTGGATCAGGTGGACGAGGCGCTGCAACTCGGGCGACGTCTCGCCGGTGGGGCCGCGGCGGCCGCGGTCCGTTCCGCGGTGTGGCGCCAGGGCACGGTCACGGGCCTGGGGACTCCGGGCCGGGCGGATCTGGTCGCCGTTTCCTATGTGCTGAGCGAACTTTCGGAAACGGATCAGGCGGCGGTGGTCGGGCGGGCGGCCGAGGCCGCGGAGGTGGTGACCGTCGTCGAGCCCGGCACTCCCGACGGCCACCACAGAATCCTCGCCGCCCGAGACGAACTGATGACCGCGGGTCTGACGATCGTGGCCCCCTGCCCCCACCGGATGCCGTGCCCCCTCGCCGAGGGCGCCGATTGGTGCCACTTCAGCGCCCGCATCAACCGAACCTCCTTGCACCGCAGGCTCAAAGGCGGCGAACTCGGCCACGAGGACGAGAAATTCTCCTATGTCGTCGCCTCCCGCACTCCGCACCGCCAGGCTCCTGGCCGTATCCTCCGGCATCCGCTCAAGCGCAAGGGACTGGTCACGCTCCAGGTCTGCACTGCCGACGAGGGCGTCGTCCCGACGCTCGTTTCCAAACGGCAGGGCGAAACATATCGCCGCGCCAGAGATGTGCAGTGGGGCGATGCGTGGCCACCCGGTCCTGCGGCCGCTTCTTCCTGACGAGCCCTGTTCGGGAAAACTGGACTATTGACCAATTTTCGTTGGACTATTGACCAGTCAAGTGTGTGGCGGGAGTTTTTCGAACCGGTATTCAGTGGCGTTTTCCGTCAGCAGAGCTAACTACCGGCTTAATCCAGGAGTAGGTGTAACGCTGGAGGGGGTCGGAGCGATGTGCCGTCGCTGTTCACGGCTGGGTGTGATCGGTTCGTGATAAGACGAGGTAATTGACATCGTGACGGTCGGTCCGCTGATGGCGCAGTGTGCTCGGTGAGACGATTCGGCCGGGTCGGAGGGGTATTCGGCCCGGTTGACGAGATGGTGAACTTCTCGAGTCGGTTTGTTTAATTCGCAAATGCCAGTCAGCGAAAGCGGGGCGAAAGATCGGGAAACTGCCTGCTCGCGAATTTCCGGCGAATTGAAAAATTCTCACTATCTCCCCTACCTTTCGGTGCTGTTGCCGGTAATTCGAATGAACCTCGACGAATTTCCGGCAACACCTCACGGAAACCGCAAAACTAGGAGTTGACCTCGCTGATGACCGCAATCTCCCGACGGATGCTGATCTCGTTCGCTGCCGCCGCCGCCATCGCGGCCCCCGCGCTCGGCGGCATGGCCGTCGCTACCGCCGACACGACGACGCCGGCCCCTCCGACCGGCTCATTCACCTTCAACATCCCCGGACCGCAGTCCGACAAGGACAAGAAGGACGACAAGAAGGACGACGACAAGAAGGACGACGACAAGAAGGACAACGACGACAAGAAGGCGTCCGTCGAGAAGATCCAGAAGGTGCTGGACTCGATTCAGCAGGCCAAGGACCCGGAGGAGCTCGAGAAGAAGCTCGACAAGGACATCGAGACCCTCGAGGACAACGAGTCCGCGGTGCCCTCGAAGGCCAAGGACGCGTACAAGAAGTTCGAGACCGAGCTCTCGGATGCCAAGAAGAAGGAGAGCCTGGACGGCGACAAGGCCGATGACACGCTGAAGAAGATCCAGGGCGACGCCAAGTCGCTCAGTGCCGTCTTGAAGGCCGCGTCCTGATTGTGGACCTCGCGACCGCTTAGCGCGGCGTAGTCGGTTGGTGCGGCGGAACGTCCGGGTCCTTTCCTCCCGGGGGCCCGGACGTTCCCGGCGGCGGACGCGGACACTTATGCGGTCCCGCGTCGGGTCCGAGTGATATGGGGGAGAAGGCATTTCGGGGAACGTTGCCGCAGGGCGCCGCGCCAGACGCCCAACCCGTAAGCGGCATCGTCGAGCCGGCGGGCCAGCAGGTGAGTCGCCGGATTCCCGGCCGGCGGATGCGAGCGCTGCTCGGTGACGGTGTCGACGACGATCGCGGCGGCGACGGCGCGACGGACTCGGCGGGAGAACGGCAGTGCCAGAACGGTTATCGGGAACCAGTGTCGTAACAGGAGTGAGGACACCTGGCCGAGGGTGTCGGCGGCGGCGCGGGCGGTGAGTTCGGCGTGCAGACGTGGTGGGGCCTCGACGCGGCGTAGGCGGCGGTGGATGTGTCCGGCATGGGTGAGGAATGCGATGGCCGAGATCGTTGTGGCCCAGCGGTTCTGCAGCAGGAGTCCGGCCGCGGCGAGGGCGAGGGCGGGCGGTAGCGCGGCCGGTGCGACTCGTTCGCCGTGGCGGTCGGCGAGCGGGGCGGCGCTGGTTCCGTAGAGGAACTTTCGAGTGAGCCAGGGGCCGGGGGTGCGGCGGTGTTCGTGCCGGACGGTCACGTCGGCGGCATAGCGCACGAGTGAGCCGTCGCGGCTCAGACGCCAGATCAGATCCACGTCCTCGCCCAGGCGCATGGATTCGTCGAAGCCGTCGCCGAGCGCTTCCACGCGGGCGAGCAGGCAGGCTGCCGGAACCCAGCCGACGCGGGAAAGTGGTTGTACGACAGCGGAGACGGGGCCCAGATCGAGGGAGGAGCGGGCGCTCTCGTAGCGGGTGATCCAGTTTGCGGCGGGATCTTCCAGGCCGAGGATGCGCGGGGCGACCGCGGCGACGCGCGCGTCGGCGAACTGGGGCAGCAGGCGTCGTAGTTCGTCGGCGGTCACTACCGTGTCCGCATCGCAGAAAGCAACGAAAGATGTCGTGACAGTCCGTAATCCGGCATTACGTGCGACTGCCGGACCGGCGTTGACATCCAGTCGCACGAGTGTGGCATCGAACTCCTTCGCGACCTCGGCGTGTGCGAGTGGATCCGGTGAGGCGTCGTCGACGACCACGACCCGCACCCCGGTCAGGCCCGCCAGAAGACGTCGCAGGGCACGGGGCGAATCGTGTACCGGCACCACGACGGTGAGCTCTTCGAGCGGCGTCGTCCCGGTGGTGTGGGTGATCTCCGCGAGGCCGAGGCCGAGTAGCGAGTCGGCGAGGCGCGCCGCAACGGTATCGGAAACAGTGAATTCCCCTGCCGCGCCGAGAATTTCAGCGGCAGCCGGTCGCAACTTCAGCAGCCGTGTCGGGCTGCCGCCGAACAGGAGCCGTCCCTCGGCGAACCGGCGGACGCTCGCACCGAGCCGTACGCCGGTGCCTGCGGCGAGCCCGGACGAGCCGCTCACGTGCCGAAGCCTCCCTCGGCCCGCACCACCGACCCGTTCAACGCCGCACCCTCCGCCGAACAACAGAAGGCGATGGTCGCGGCGATCTCCTCGGGTTCGAGTACGCGCCGAAGACCTTGGTGCGCAGCGAGTTCGGCCGGATCGTCGATGTCGTCGTAGAGGGCGGCGGTGGCGGTGAGCATCTCGGTACGGGTGGCTCCGGGCGATACCGCGACGGCCGACATGCCGGTGCCGACCAGATCGGCCGACAGGCCCCGCACGATCCCGATGACCGCGTGCTTGCTCGCGGCATACCCGGCCAGGTGGAACAGCCCTCGCTCACCCGCCGCCGAGGCCACCGCCACGAACCGGCATCCGGCGGGATTCGGCCCGGCCAGCATGACCGGAACCGTTGCGGCGGCGGTATTCCACACACCCAGCGCGTTCACCTCGAGCAGTGCCCGCACCTCGGATTCGGGCGTCTGCCACTGCGGCTGTCCACCGGCGATGATCCCGGCCGCGGCGACGGCCGCGTCGAGCCGTCCGAACCTGGACAGCGTCTGCGCGACGGCGTCCCGAAGCTGTTCGGGCTCACGCACATCGCAGACCACCGGCAGGACTCGCTCCGGATCGGTCGCCGCCACCGCGGCCAATTCGGCCTGGGAGGCAAGCGAATACCGCACCCCGGAGGGAACGGGCCCGGTACCGCAGGCATCGATCGCGGCCACGTGACAACCCCGGCGCAGCAGTTCCCGCACCGTCGCCGCGCCGACGCCGCGTGCGGCTCCGGTGACGAATGCGACCCGCACGGGCGAGCTATCGAAGCTCATCGACAATCCTTTGCACCATCCGATCGACCAGTTCCGCACCCGCTCGCGCACTCGCCCCGGCCGGATCGCCGAGTACGCCGTTGGGTGATACCGCACGAACTCCGTTGCGCCGCAGCCGATCCATGAGCTCCGGCAGTGGCTCCACATTCCCCGCGACCGCCTCGGTCAGTGCGACATCCCCGGGTGCGAGATGCAGCATGATCGAGGTCTCGGCATATCCGGCGTGCGCGTCACCCTCGACGGCGCACGGCAGCCATCGCACGTCGTGCCGTTGCGCGCGAAGGGTTTCCACGGCGGTGCGCAGCGCGGCCACATTGCCGCCGTGCCCGTTGACGAAGACGACCTCACCCGCCCACAGGGTCAGCGAACGGGTGAGTTCGATGATCATCTCGGTCAGCACCCTCGTCCCGACCGAGAACACGCCGGGAAATCCCTGATGCTCGCCGCTCGCGCCGAACGCGATCGCCGGGGCCACCCAACTGCCGGTCCGCTCGCCCGCCCGCTGCGCGACCGCGGTCGCGATGACCGTATCGGTGGACAGCGGCAGATGCGGGCCGTGCTGTTCGGTCGCGCCGACCGGCACGAGCACCCGAGGGCGCTCGGGCAGGTCCGGATAGCGTGCGGCGGCGAGCGGAAACATCCTCAGCCGCCGAGCGTCCGGGTGAATCCCGGCTGCACGATGACGTCCTCGGGGGTGAGCTCGTGGATGGAGGATTTGCCCAGGCCCAGCAGCGCGGAATCGATTCCGCCCCGCAGGATGTCCAGGACGTTCTCCACACCGGCCTGCCCGTTGGCGGCCAGACCCCACAGGTACGCGCGCCCGATCATGACCGCCCGCGCACCCAGGGCGACGGCCTTGACCACATCGCTGCCGCGCCGGATTCCGCCGTCCAGGACGATCTCGACCTGATCGCCGACCGCGCCGGAGATCGCCGGGAGGCACCGGATCGGGGCCGGAGTGCTGTCCAGGTTGTTGCCGCCGTGGTTGGACACGGAGATCGCGGTGACTCCGGCGTCGACGGCGCGCCGTGCGTCGTCGACACGGCAGATCCCCTTGAGCATGAACGGGCCGTCCCACTCCTTGCGCATCCAGGCGATATCGTCCCAGGTGGCCAGCGGGGTCTGCATCCACTCGTAGTACGCGCCGAAGAAGGTCGGCGGCTTCTCGCCGGGCGCGGCGAGATTCGGCGTGGTCAGATCGGGAATCGTTCGGGCCTTGGCGAATTCGTAGGCCCAGCGCGGCCGGGCCAGGACGCTCAGCGCGTTCTGGCGCATCGCCTTGAAGTCGAGCTTCTCGGGGATGGTGGGCGAACCCCAGTCCCGGCCGTTGGAGAACGACCAGTCCAGCGTCGCGATCAGACCCTTCGCCCCGGCGTCGCGGGCCTCGTGCAGGCGGCGGGACATGGTGTCGCGATCGCCCATCCAATACGACTGGAAGAACGTCGCCGGATTCGCCTCGAGCACGTCCGAAAGTGGTTTGCTGGCAAACGAACTCAGTCCCATGGCGGTGCCGCGGGCGGCGGCCGCGCGGGCCACGGCGACCTCGCCGTCGGGGTGCACGGCCTGCACACCGGTGGGAGAGATGATCACCGGCAGCGAAATATCTTGTCCCAGAACGGTCGTGGACAGCTCACGGGTGTCCGACAGCCCCGCCACGTGTGGTGCGAATCCGAGTTCGCGGAACGCGGCGGTGTTGTCGTCATAGGACACGCCGGCCTCGGAACCGGCCAGCAGCGCGCTGTACACGGATTTCGGCAGACGTTTGCGAGCGCGGCGCTGTGCTTCGGCCACGGTCTCGAACCAGGCATTGCGGGACATTCGGGATTCCTTGTCTAGACAGGGCTTTCGGAGCAGGCGCGGCGTGGCATACCGAGGGATACCGCCCGCTTCGTGCCGGTTCGGGAGTGGTCCTGCGAGGGCTTGGGCGTCTCGCCCGGGGTGCGGTCGGCCAGCAGCGATTCACCGTATCCCTGCACGCATTCGGGATCCGGGCCGTCCAGCGGCAGACCGGTGAAGAACTTGGCCGCCATACAGCCGCCGCGGCAGGCATCGTAGAAATCGCAGGAGGCGCAGGCGCCGCCGCCGGTGGGCTTGCGCAGTTCGGTGAACAGCGCGGATTCCCGCCAGACACTGGCGAATCCGCCGTCGGTGAGCAGATTGCCCGCCTTGAACGTGTCGTGGATCGCGAACGGGCAGGCGTACACGTCCCCGACCGGATCGATAAGGCACACCACTCGCCCGGCGCCACACAGGTTCAGCCCCGGCAGCGATTCGCCGAAGGCGGCCAGGTGGAAGAACGAATCGCCGGTGAGCACCGATTCGCCGTTGGCCATCAGCCAGTCGTAGAGCACGCGCTGATCCGCGGCGGTGGGATGCAATTCGTCCCAGGTGTCCGCGCCGCGGCCGGACGGACGCAGCCGGGTCAGGCGCAGTGTCGCGCCGTAACGGTCGGCCAGCGCCTGGAATTCGTCCAGCTGGTTGACGTTGTGCCTGGTCACCACGACCGAGATCTTCGCGTCCCGGAATCCGGCGTCGGCCAGGTTCGCCAGTGCGCGGGTGGCCATATCGAACGATCCGGGCCCGCGGACCGCGTCGTTGACCTCCGCGGTCGCGCCGTCCAGCGAGATCTGCACGTCCACGTAGTCGGTGGCCGCGAGTCTCGCGGCGCGCTCGGGGGTCAGGCGCACGCCGTTGGTGGAGAATTTGACGCCGACGTCGTGCGATACGGCGTAGTCGAGCAACTCCCAGAAGTCGCTGCGCACGGTGGGCTCGCCGCCGCCGATGTTGACGTAGAACACCTGCATGCGCTGCAGCTCGTCGATGACTGCCTTGCACTGTTCGGTGCTCAGCTCGCGCGGGTCGCGGCGGCCCGAGGAGGACAGGCAGTGCACGCAGGCCAGGTTGCAGGCGTAGGTGAGTTCCCAGGTCAGGCAGATCGGGGCGTTGAGGCCGCGTTCGAACTGCTCGATGAGCCGGGGGACGGGAGCGGGAGCGGGTGCGGGGTCGGGAAGCAGAGTCGTCATGGAGTGCGGGCCTCCGGCTTTCGAGGGGTGATCATCTTGCTGCGCGCCAGGGCGGCGAGCGCGGACACGTATCGTTGCTGCTCATTCGCCGGAACGCCGGCGCGGTCGATCGCGGACAGCGCCGAGGGACATTCGGCGAGCTGTTCGACGACGCCGACCAGCTGTACCGACTTCAGGAAAGACAGCTTGCGCGTGTGGAAGTCGTAGGCCAGGGCCCCGAAGGGCTCGCTGCGCAGCGAGACCGTCGGAGCCAGCTGCCACGCCGAGCGGGCATCGAATGCCCCCTCGGCGCCGGCGTTCGCGTTCACCTCAGTAGACACCGCACATGCCATCGATCGAGACGTCCTCGACGAGGCTGTCCGCGGCGGGGTCGAGCTGGGTGTCGGTCTGGGTCTGCTGGGCGGCTGTGCCGTATTCGGTGCGGTTGTGCTCGCTCATGACTCTCCTTCGGAGTGCTGAATGTGTGATCTGGATAATAATGGCACCGGAGGCCATAAAGGAAGGGGGCCGACGAATTCTGCTAACTTCGCTGGGTGAGCGATCGAGTGCGCAAATCACCGGGCAGACCCCCGGCCACCGATCACGGCGCGATCGAGGCGGTGGCCTTCCGCCTGTTCGCCGAGCGCGGTTTCGACGCGACGTCACTGGACGACATCGCCGCGGCGGTGGGGGTCGGCCGTCGGACGCTGTTCCGCTATTACAAGTCCAAGAACGACATCCCGTGGGGACAGTTCGACGCCAGCCTCGTACATCTGGCGCGGCATCTGGACGATATGCCCGAGGATGTGCCGGTGCACGAGGCGGTGCAGCGGGCGGTCATCGAATTCAACCGGCTCGATCCCGACGCGGTCGCCTCACATCGGCAGCGGATGCATCTGATTCTGGCAACGCCTGCGCTGCAAGCGCATTCGGTGCTGCGCTATCAGCAGTGGCGCGCGGTGATCACGAATTTCGTGGCGCGGCGGTTCGAGCTGGATCCGGGAGATCTGTTGCCGCGCACCGCCGGACAGGTGACCCTGGCGCTCGCGCTGAGCGCCTACGAGCAGTGGCTCGAGGACTCCGAGTCGTCGCTGGAGGCGTTGCTGGCATCGACGCTGTCGGCGTTGCGGACGTACCTTGCTGCGGGCGTAGGCAATTCGGATTCCGCGCCGTCCGACGCGGATTCCGCGTAGGCGTCGGGTCAGCGCCCGAACGCCTCGTACAGCTCCGGCAGGAACCTCGACAGGTGATGCATCTCCTGCCCGCAGTGCATCAGTAGATTACGGGCCACGTCCATGCCCAGCACCACGTCACGGGGATCGACGGCGGCCCCGCGCTCGGTGGCGCACAACGCTTGTCCCGCATCGGGCGCGTGTAGTCCGTACAGATTCAGGTAGAAGCGGCTGCGCATCTCCACGCCACCGGGCACCGGCCGGACCTGGTGCGCGAGCCAGCCGAGATCCACCGGCGCGACCGAACTGCCGACCCGGCCGAATACCACGGTGTGCCCGTCCGGGACAGTGAACCCGTGCCGGGCCGGGTCGTCGAAGCGGATCGCGAGCTGCTGGAGTTTCGGGCCGATGTACTCGTCGACGTAGGAGATGTTGCCGACGTACCTGGTGCGATCGGATACCGGAGCGGCGGTTCTGTCGACGGCGATCGAGGCGTACCTGTGCGCGTCCGGGTGCCACAGCTTGTATCGGGCCGAATCATTCGAGTGCCAGCCGAACCACCAGTCCCACATCCGGGCGGTCACCCGGGGCATCTCGGTACGGCATGCCACCCAGGAGATCCCGGTCGCGGTCTGCCCGTACCCGGTCTCGATCGGCGAATAGCCCGTCGGCGCGAGTTCGCGGGTGAGGCCGGTGAAGTCGGGAATGCGCGCGGCCGGGACGGGCGGTCCGGCGAAGGCCGCCCGTACCGGATCGGGCGCCGGGAGCGTGTGGGCGGTCATGAAGCGCGAGAACGGTTTTGCCCAGTCCTGTGCGGAATATCCCGGATAGCGGGGAGGACATATCGGCTGCTCGGCCCGTGCGGACCCGCGCGCCCACGGGCCGATCGCCAGCGCACCGGCCAGTGCGCCGCCCGAGAGCAGGGCGGCGCGGCGGGAAAGTCTCACATTGCGCACCATCGGGCGAAGATAACCCGGACCCGTTGCGGGCGTAGGTGGCTCGCCCGATCCTGGGCAGGTGGCAGGGTCCGGCCGGATCGGTTGGGAAGGTTCACAATCGGCTGCCGCGACTACCCCGATCGGGAAGAGGCACGGTCCTCAGCGTGACCCGGCAGCCAGATCGGGATGAGCGCGTCCGGCGATCAACGGCAAGTCGAGGAAGGTTCGGATGCCCGGCTCGGCGGCGCAGACGTAGGGAATCGAATTGACGCAGTGGTTGGCCGTGGCCACGATGCCGGGATTGCGGCGCAGTCCCTCCGCGACGCTCGCGGGCTGCCAGCCGTGGATGACCACGAATGTGTCCGGGTCGCCGTGGATTTCGATTTCGTAGCGTTCGCCCTGCGGGCCGAACTCCCACGCCGGTTCGAGGTTCTCCTCGCCCATCAGCCAGTTGACCGCGATCCGCACCACGACCTGGTCGTCGATCGTCGCATCCCACTGGAACCGTTGGGCGGCAACCTTTCCCGGCTCGATGACGCCCATCGGCGAGTCGATCGGCGCGGCGGCGACGGCGACGTCGTGCGAGGTGCCGATCGTCGCCTCGGCGAAACCCAGGGTGTCCAGGCACATGCGCACCGATTGGGTGAATCCGCCGGACAGCAGGCCCAGCATGGGGCTCTTGTACGCCTCGTCCGGGGTGCCGCCGAAGCCCATCACCCAGCGCAGCACATCGGGGGCGTTGTAGGTGCGCATATCGGAGAACTCCTCCGCGCGCACGAAGGTGACCGCCGAGGACATCGCCGAGAGCACCAGCGGATGCAGTTCGGTGGTGCCGCCGGGATTGATGCCGGTGCCGTGCAGGGTGACTCCGGCGGCCACGGCCGCCTGCGCGAGCGCGGCGTCGCGTTCTCCCGGATAGAACCAGCCCACCGGTGTCACGATGTTCTTGCCCGAGCGCAGGATTCGCGTGACCTCCTCGGAATTCGGGATCAGCGGGGAGTAGACCACCGCATCGGCGTCCAGCGCGAGGATGGCGTCGATGTCGTTCGACGCGGCGACCCCGAGCGGGTCGATGCCCAGGATCTCCCCGACATCCATACCGTTCTTGTCCTCGGAATGGACGTAGCATCCGGCGAGTTCGAGTTCCGGGTGCCGAAGCACGGCCTCGATCGCGGCCTTGCCGACGCCGCCGGTCGCCCACTGCACAACCCTGAGCATGAGCCCTCCTTCGTGGTGATAACTCTCCGAGTGAAATTCTCTTCCGCATGGGCAGCCTATCGTCTGGACTGGTGTCTATAAATGTGTTCGGACTTGTGCTACGGTCACCCGCATGAAACGGCTGGGTAGCGGAGTCGTGCAGGTCGGCGGCCTTGCCGCGGGTGTACGGGCGGCAGATTGAGATGGCCGGCACGCTCGATGAACTCGGCTACTACCTGCTGGCGGGTGCGGGCGGTAGCGGGCCCGGCGCGCTGATCGAGGAGGCGCGGGCGGGGGAGGAGATGGGGTTCGGCACCGCGTTCATCTCCGAGCGGTGGAACATCAAGGAGGCCGCCTCGCTGGTCGGTGCGGCGTGCGCGGTCACCGAACGCATGCGGATCGCCACGGCCGCAACCAATCACAACACCCGGCATCCACTCGTGACCGCATCGTGGGCGACCACGATGCATCGTCTCTCCGGTGGCCGGTTCACCCTCGGTATCGGCCGCGGCATCGCACCCATGCAGGCCGCCTTCGGGGTGCCGCCGGTGACCACGGCGCAGATGGCGGACTGGGCGCAGGTGATGCGCCGATTGTGGCGCGGGGAGACCATCGTCGGTCATGAGGGCCCGATGGGCCGGTATCCGGTTCTGGTGCTCGATCCCGACATGGACGAGGACATCCGGCTCGGTCTGGTCGCCTTCGGCCCGAAGAGCCTTGCCCTGGGCGGACGTTCGTTCGACGACGTCATCCTGCACACCTACTTCACGCCCGAGACCCTGCGCCGCTGTGTCGACACGGTGAAAACCGCGGCCGAACGCGCCGGTCGCGATCCCGCCGATGTCCGGGTGTGGTCCTGCCTGGCGACGGTGGGCGATCATCTGCCCGAACCGGTCCGGCTGCGTAAGACCGTCGCGCGGCTCTCGTCGTATCTGCAGGGTTACGGCGATCTGATGGTGCGGACGAATCGCTGGGATCCCGCTGTGCTGGAACGCTTTCGGAACGACCCGGTGGTCGGCTCGATCCCGGGTGCGATCGACGCCAAGGCCACCGACGAACAGATCGAGCATATCGCCGGACTGATTCCGGACGAATGGCTCGCCGCCTCGGCCACCGGGTCGCCCGCCGCCTGCGCCGATCGCGTTCGCGCCGAATTCGATCTCGGGGCGGACCACGTCATCCTGCACGGCGCCTCGCCGCGGGAATTGCAGCCGATCGTCGCGGCCTATCGCGACGATACCGAGGAGATTCGATGACGGTGCCGGACGATATCCCCACGGATGCGACGGAACTCACCCCCGAGCGGCTCACCGCACTACTGCGTGACGCGGGGCATGACGTCGTCGTGGAGTCCGCGACCGCCATGCCGATCGGGTCGGGCCAGATGGCCGGGTCCTTCCGGCTGAACCTGGGGTACCGGGGCGAGACCCGGCTTCCGGTCCGGATGGTCGCCAAACTCGCCACCGGTCCGAAAGAGCAGCGGGAGTTCGGATCCGGCGCATTTCGCAACGAGGTGCGCTTCTATCGCGACCTCGCGACGACGGTTCGGGTGCCGGTGCCTCGCGCTCACGCCTCGGTGGTGTCCGAGTCCGGCAGTGAATTCCTCTTGCTGCTGGATGATCTCGCTCCCGCGCAGCAGGGTGACCAGATCGCCGGATGTACGGTGCCGCAGGCGCGTGCGGTCGCCGTCGCGGCGGCCGCACTGCACGGACCGCGCTGGTGTGACGAGACGCTGCTGCGCGAACCCGGGCTCGCCCTGCCGACCGAGGCGGATCGCGATTTGATGGAATCGGTTCTCGCCCCGATGACCACGGCCTTCCGGAACCGATTCGCCGATCGCCTCACCGCGCCGGAATCCGCCCTCCTGGACTGGCTCGAGGCGACCGCGGGGAAGTGGCTGGTCGCCCCGATCGAACAATTCGCCCTGCTGCACGGTGATCTGCGGGTGGACAACATCATGTTCGGCCCCGAGGACGCTGTTACCGTCATCGACTGGCAGACCATCACGCCCGGACATCCGCTGCGCGACATAGCGTTTCTCTTGTCCACCAGCCTCACCGTCGAGGACCGGCGGGCCGCGGAACAAGGTCTCCTGGCCGACTACCACGAGGCCCTGCTCGCCCACGGCGTCACCGGTTACTCGCTGGACCAGTGCCGCCGCGACTACGCCGCCTCGCTGATCCAAGCCCCGCTGATCATCGTCTTCGGTTGCGGCGCAGTCCAACCCACAGAACGCGGCGACCGCATGTTCCGCACCATGCTCGCCCGCAGCGCCGCCGCCGTCCAGGATCTCGTGCCGGGCGCACTGGGCTGACCACGGACGGTGATCGGTGCCGCTTCGTATCCGGTTGCGCGGATGGGTTCCTGAGCTGATTGCCGGAAACACCGGCCCCCGTGCGGCCGTTCAGGATTCGCGTAGCGGGTCGGCTCGCAGACCCGGCATGACGAAGCGGCGCATGTGGCGCAGGACCGCGGCGGGGTCGTCGGCGTCGATCGTCTCGCCGTGGATGGTGCCGAGAGTGATCAATACCCGTGCGACCCATTCGGCTACCTCGGTCAGGTCGTGGTGGGGGTGGATCTCGCCGCGGGCGGCGGCGGCCTCGACGTAGGGCAGCCAGAACGAGGCAAGATCAGGCACCAGGCCCGATACGCCCGCGCCGGCGCAGGCGGCGAACTCCTCGGGTTCGGCCATGCGCAGCCGCAGGGGGAGCGCGCCCGGCTCGTCGTAGGTGTGCCGGCCGATGCGCACGCCCGCGACGAGTTGTTCGGTGAAGGTGTCGAGGGTGTCCAGTTCGGCGCGGGCATCACTCCAGTAGGAATCGCTCAGCCGCACGATCGCCGCACCCAGCAGCGTCGCCTTGTCCGGGAAATGCCGGTACAGCCACGCCCGCGACACCCCGGCCTCCTCGGCCACCTCGCTGACGGTGGTAGCGCGAATTCCCTTGCGCGCCAACAGTGTCTGGGCCGCGTCGAGTAACCGGTCCATCACCTGTGTCGTCGGTGCCTCGGTCACGCGCCCCGCTTCCGCCTCGAAGGTCCGCCGAGGGCGGATCGCCACTGGTTCCGCGAAAACCATAGCAAAGCGTAGACAGTTCTGAGATTCTGTCTACCGTAGACAGAATCGTCTATCTGTCTACTGGGCTCGGAAGGATCGGGAATGTACCTACCGCGTACCGCCGTGATCGGCGCCGGTATCAGCGGGTTGACCGCGGGCAAGATGCTCAACGACTACGGCGTGCCGTACGTGTGCTTCGAATCCTCCGACCGGGTCGGGGGCAACTGGGCGTTCGGCAATCCGAACGGCCACTCCAGCGCTTACCGGTCCCTGCATATCGACACCTCGAAGCATCAGCTGTCCTTCCGCGACTTCCCGATGCCGGAGAGTTATCCGGACTTCCCGCATCACACCCAGATCAAGCAGTATCTCGACGACTATTGCGCGGCTTTCGATCTCGGCTCGGCCATCGAATTCGGCAACGGCGTCACCCACGCGCGGCGGCTGCCCGGCGGCGGTTGGGAACTGGACACCCAGCGTGGGGAGACCCGGCGCTTCGACCTGCTGGTGGTGGCCAACGGACATCACTGGGATCCGCGGTACCCGAATTTCCCGGGCGAGTTCACCGGCGAGACGATGCACGCGCACCACTACGTCGACCCGCGCACCCCGATGGACTTCAGTGACCGGCGAATCCTGGTGGTGGGCCTGGGCAACAGCGCGGCCGATATCGCCGTGGAGCTGTCCTCGAAGGCGCTGGGCAACCGGCTGACCCTGTCCACCCGCTCGAGCGCGTGGATCGTGCCGAAGTACATCGCCGGTCGTCCCGCCGACAAGTACTACCGCACGACCCCGTATCTGCCGCTGTCCTGGCAGCGCAAGATCGCCCAGTGGGGGCAGCCGCTGACCGCGGGGCGGCCGGAGAACTACGGATTGCCCACGCCGAATCACAACTTCTTCGAGGCGCATCCGACGCAGTCGGTGGAACTGCCGCTTCGGCTGGGCTCCGGTGATGTGCTGCCCAAACCTGATATCACCCGATTCGACGGGCGCACAGTGCATTTCGAGGACGGCAGCAGTGATGACTTCGACATCGTCATCTATGCCACCGGCTACAACATCACCTTCCCGTTCTTCGATCCCGACTTCATCAGCGCCCCGGACAACCGGATCGATCTGTACAAGCGAATGTTCCTGCCCGGCATGGACGATCTGGTGTTCGCCGGATTCGCACAGTCCACCCCGACCCTGTTCCCGTTCGTCGAATGCCAGGCGCGACTGATAGGCGCGTACGCGATCGGCCGCTACCGCCTGCCCGCCGAGTCCGACATGCGCCGGGGCATCGTCGCGGACCAGCAGCGCTACACCGGCCACATGCTCGACCGCCCCCGCCATACCCAACAGGTCGACTACTTCCTCTACGAGCACGACATGCGCACCCGCGAACTACCCGCCGGAGCCCGCCGCGCCGCCTCGGGCGGTCCACCGACCTGGTCGCACGCGGGTGAGCAGGAGGTGAGCCGATGACCGCGGATGTCCGCGCTGGTGGCCGCGCCGCTTCGGAGATAACCGGGGCTGATCGGCGGCATATGTCTGTTGATCACGAGATGACTCACTCGGCAGGGAGTTTCGGATTCACCCGCGGCGGGGTTCGCGCCGCGGTGCGCTGGGAAGCATCGCGATCGTGGCTCCGGCTGCGGATGGGCGGATCGGCAGCGACGCAGGAGGTGAACGGATGAGCGCGGACTATCGGCAGATCTCGTTCGATTCGGATGGAATCGACTGTGATGGATGGTTTTTCGATCCGAGTCCGGGTGGCGCGTTCGAGCGGGCCGCGGGGCATCCGGCGGTGGTGATGGCGCACGGTTTCGGTGGGACGAAGGATTCCGGACTCGCGCCGTTCGCGCGGGCCCTGCGGGACGCCGGACTCGCCGTGCTCGCATTCGACTACCGAGGCTTCGGCGCTTCGGGAGGTGTTCGGCGGCAACGGGTTTCGATGGTCGAGCAGGCGCAGGACTATCGGGCCGCCATTGCGGCGGCCGGGCGGCAGCCGGGGGTGGACGCCGCGCGGGTGATCGTGTGGGGCGTGTCGATGTCGGGTGGTCACGCGCTGACCGTCGCCGCGGATCGCACGGACGTGTGCGCCGTGATCGCGATGGTTCCGCTGGTGTCCGGGGCGGCCGCTGGGCGCCTGGCGTACCAGCAGTTGGGCGCGGGGGCGATCGCCGGATCGACGGTGACGGCGGTGCGCAGTGCGCTCTCGTCCCGGGTCGGGCGGGAGGCGGTGATGATGCCGCTGGTCGGTCGTCCGGGCGAACGCGCGGCGCTGACCGCCGAGGGATATTACGAAAGCTATCTCGCCCTGGCCGGTCCGACCTGGCGTAACGAGGTGGACGCCGCGGTCGGTCTGGAACTCGGCGGTTATCGGGTCGGGCGGTGCGCGAGTCGGATCGGTGCGCCGGTGCTGACGCAGATCGCCGATTTCGACCGGGTGGCGCCGCCGCACGCCGCGGCGAAGGTCGCCTTCACGGCGCGAGCCGAGGTGCGGCACTATCCGTGTGACCACTTCGACGTGTTCCCGGGGCAGGCGTGGTTCGAGGCCGCGGTCGCCCACCAGATCCGTTTCCTGAGCAGACATCTCGTCGAGGCGGCTCCGGTCGCTGCGAAGCTCGATGCGGAGCGGACCGCATGAGCGCGCCGCGGGATCGCACGGCCGTGGTGACGGGTGGGGCATCCGGTATCGGTGCGGCGACGGTGCGCGCCCTGGCCGCCCTCGGCTACCGGGTCGTCGTCGCCGATATCGATGCGGCCGCGGCCGGGCGGTTGGCCGACGAACTGGGTGACGCGGTCACATCGGTGGCGGATGGACGTGACCGACGAGGATTCGGTAGCCGAGGCGTTCGCCGCCGCGGCGGGCGCGGATGCGGTCGTGCACTGTGCGGGCGTCTCGGTACCCGGCCCGATCACCGAACTCGAACTCTCCGGTTGGCGCACGACCGTCGACGTCTGCCTGACCGGTACCTTCCTGGTGATCAAACATGCCGGCCGCCATCTGGCGGACGGCGGCAGCATCGTCTGCATCGCGTCCCTCAACGGCCGGCAACCGGGAACCGGTATGGCGGCCTACTGCGCCGCGAAGGCCGGAGTGCTGATGCTGGTCGAGGTCGCCGCACTCGAACTCGCCGAACGCGGCATCCGGGTGAACGCCATCTCCCCGGGCCTGGTCGACACGCCGCTGGTGGCCGGTGTCGCGCTGGTGCCGGGGCTGCGCGAGGAATATCTGGAGAACACCCCGCTCGGGCGCAGCGGCCGCCCGGAGGAGATCGCGGGTGCGGCGGTATTCCTCGCCTCGGAGCACACCCGCTGGATGACCGGCGCGACGCTCGATCTCAACGGTGGCGCCCACCTGCGGCGCTATCCGGATGTGCTGGGACGTGTCCGGGCGATGTCGGAGAATCCCGCTGGCTCGTAATCCATTGTGCGGCAGATTATTACGAGCACCATAGCAGTGGAACTCGCCTGCGCGATCGATGAAGGTGCGGCGCGAAGCGCGCATGATCGCCCCGAGCGGCAGCGGAATACCGGGTGTCGCATCCGGGTTCGCAATTCTCGACTGTGGCAAAGGTGTAGCGGGCGCAGTATGGTACCCGCGCGCGGATTCGCCGGTCTCGGGGCCCGACTTGTTCGCGGGTCGAGGAAGGTGTCGACCGGCCGCGGGGCGGACGGGAGGATTGCGTTGCTGCGTGACGTGGCTTCCGAACTGGCCCAGACACTCGTTCGGTTGGTCAAGCGCGAGGGGCGCGCTGCGGAGAGGCCGCTACGGGACGTCGCGGGCGAACTTCATGACGTCTCCGAATACACCGAGTCCGATGCGGCGTCCGCGCATGGGATTCACCGCGACGAACCCGACCCTGCGACCGGAGCGCTCGGGTCGTCCGGGTCCGCGCAACCGGATGAACGCGCACCACTGGTGGTCGCGGATGAACTGCAACGGATCCACCTGTCGGGCGCGAAAGCGATATGGACGAATTTCCGTCCGAAGGATATGCACCTGCGCAAGTTCGAGGCGTGGATCCTGGCCAAGACCGCGGGGCCGCTCCCGGAGCTCGACGAGGCCTTCGGGTGCAACTGCAACGAGATGATCATGTGGGCTGCCGCGCGCCGGAACGTGCTCACTCGCGATCAGTTGCGTGAGCAGTTCGCCCCGTTGCTGAGCGGCAGAGCGCGGCGCGCGCGAAGCCGGGGCATACTGCCGGACAACTTCGAGCACAACCTGGTTCGCACGATGCTTCCGCACGGCACGCAGCGCTATCTCCCGGACGATCCGCTCGGCCCCCGGCCCGAGCGTGGCGATCTGATCATCTGGTCCGGATGGGGTGAGCAGAACGCGCACACCGCCATGGCGACCGGACGTCTCGTCGGCGCGAATCGTGATCCGGAGGTGTACTCGTTCTGGCCCCCGCCGAAGCAGCCGCTGGCCCTCGGCACGCTGACCGACGCGGTGCAGGTCACGACGGTCGGTGAACTGACACCGCACATCAGAGTGCCGCAGGACCCCACGTTCCGGATCGATTTCGGCCGGGGCCCGTGGTAGCGGTCAGGATTGGGCGAGGGTCCGGGCGATGACGAGGCGCTGGATCTGGTTGGTGCCCTCGAAGATCTGGGTGATCTTGGCTTCGCGCATGTAGCGCTCGACGCGGAAGTCGCGGGTGTAGCCGTAGCCGCCGAGGACCTGCACCGCGTCGGTGGTGACTTTCATGGCGGCGTCGGTGGCGATCAGTTTGGCAACGGATGCGTTGCGGGAGTAGGGGAGTCCCGCGTCGCGGCGGCGGGCGGCGTCGAGGTAGGTGGCGCGGGCGGAGTCGACGGCGGCGGCCATGTCGGCGAGCAGGAAGCCCAGGCCCTGGTGGTCGATGATCTTGCGGCCGAACGTGGTTCGCTCCTGGGCGTAGGCCACGGCCTCGTCGAGTGCGGCCTGGGCCAGGCCCACGGCCACGGCGGCGATGCCGAGGCGTCCGGAATCCAGTGCGCTGAAGGCGATCTGCAGGCCCTGGCCTTCCTCGCCGATGCGGCGTGCGGAGTCGATGATCGCGTCGTCGTAGTGTGCGGTGGTGGTGGGGACGGCGGTCAGGCCCATCTTCTCCTCGGGCTTGCCGAAGCTCAGGCCGGGGGTTTGCTTGTCGACCAGGAAACACGAGATGCCGCGTGAGCCTTCGCCGGTGCGGGCGAACAGGGTGTAGAAGTCGGCCACGCCGCCGTGGGTGATCCATGCCTTGGTGCCGGAGATGCGGTAGCCGTCCGAGGTGGGGGTGGCCTTGCAAGCCAGTGCCGCGGCGTCGGAACCGGCCTGTGGTTCGGACAGGCTGTACGCCCCGATCATGTTGCCGCCCAGCATATCCGGGAGCCAACGCTGTTTCTGGTCATCGGTGCCGAACATCATCAGGGGATGACACGAGAGGCTGTGCACGCTGACCGCCACCGCCACTGCGGCCCACCGGGCCGCGATCTCCTCGAGCACCTGTAGGTACACCTCGTACGGCTGGTCGCCGCCGCCCCATTCGGACGGATACGGCAGGCTCAGCAGCCCGGCCGCACCGAGCGTGGCGAAGACGCCGTCGGGGTAAGTCTCGGCCTTCTCGTGGGCGTCGACGATCGGTGCGAGCGCCTTGTCGGCGATATCGCGGGTCAGCTGGATCAGATCATGTGCCTCGGCGGTGGGCAGCAGACGATCGACGGCCACGGACAACTCCCTTGCCACTCGAAAGAAATAGGTACGTGAACAAGTACCGGGTTACGAACTACGGTACTGTCGAGCAGCATAGTACTACAAGGAGTACTTCAGTACTGCTTCGGATATGGCATCATCGCGGATATGGCTCCGACCGAGTTCGCCACGCAGCGGCGCACCGAACTGTTCGACGCTCTGGTCGATCTGTTCCTCGCCGAGGGTTTCGCGCACCTGACCCTCGGCGATATCGCCACCCGCCTGCGTTGCTCGAAGTCCACGCTCTATACCCTCGCCGGAAGTAAGGAGCAGCTGGTCCGTGCCGCGACCGTGCATTTCTTCCGGCGCGCCACCGAGGAGGTCGAGGCCCGGGTCCGGCCGATCACCGGTGCGCGCCGGCGGATCGTGGCGTACTTGTCCGCGGTCGGAACCGAATTGTCGACCGCCTCGGATCGGTTCATGACCGATCTGGACGCCTTCCCGCCCGCTCGCGAGATCTACGAGCGCAACACCCGCATCGCGGCCGCCCGGGTGCGTGAACTGATCGACGAGGGCGTCGCGGCGGGTGAATTCCGCGGCGTCCATGCCGCATTCGCCGCCGACCTCACCGCCACCATGATGGTCCGCATCCAGCAGGGCGGCGTGCGGGACCGCACCGGACTCGATGACGCCGACGCCTATCGGGAACTGGCCGGCCTGCTCACCGCGGGGATCAGCGCCTGAAAGTGGCTGCGGCGCGGGGCGGGGTGTCGGCGTCATCGAGTCCGCTGCGATCCCGCCGCTCACCGGGTTGTCCGGCCTTCGCGTAGGAATGCGGCAGCGGCAGGAGACGGCCGCGCCGCCTGACTCACACGCCGGGGGCCAGCGCGGCAACAGTCATGCGCCGCAATACATCTCGGGTTACGGCTGGGGACGTGCCGGCCATGCTGTGTGGTGTGGAGTTGATCAGTCCGAAGATGGCGTGCGCCTTGGTGCGCGCCTCGGTCTCCGACAGCCCCGGATCGGTTTCGCGCAGTACCTGCACCCACAGTTCGACGTAGCGGCGCTGATACCGGCGCACCTGGCGGCGGGCCGAGTCGGGCAGCGATCCCAGGTCGCGGTCCTGGATGCGGATCAGATCGGACTCGCCGAGTGCGAAGTCGAGATGGAATTCGATCAGGCCCGCGATGGCCGTCGCGGGGTCGGCGGCCGCGGCCACCACATCGGTGCCGCCCTCGAACAGTCGCGCGCTGATGCCCACGAGCAGTTCGACCAGGACCGCTTCCTTGTTGGGGAAGTGCCGGTAGACCGCGGGGCCGCTGATGCCGACGGCGGACCCGAGGTCTTCGAGCCGGACTCCGGCGTAACCGCGCTCGGCGATCAGGCGGGCGGCCGCGGTGAGCAGCTGCCGGCGCCGGTCGGCCTTGGCCTGGCTGCGCCGGGTGGGTCTCGGCTCGTCGCTCGGCTCACGGTCGGGCAGCACCGCCGAATCTCCTCTCCGTGCACGCGTGTGTGGACAACTCAGTTAATCACAGTTATCTTAAATTCGGTGAGCGAGTATTAACCGAATCGACTCCACGGTCACGAATGGCCGGAATACGACGGGCGGCGAGATGGGTCTGGACCGGGTCGGCAACAGAGCCGAACACGAGCGGCTGGTGGCGGAACTGCGCGAAAACCTCCGGGTCGCCGCACTGGGCGGCGGCGAGAAGGCGCGCAAGCGGCACATCGACCGCGGCAAGTTGCTGCCGCGGGACAGGGTCAACACGCTGCTCGATCCCGGCAGCCCGTTCCTGGAACTGTCCCCGTTGGCGGCGAACGGCCTCTACGACGACCAGTGCCCGGGCGCCGGCATGATCTCCGGCATCGGGCGGGTATCGGGACGTGAGTGCGTGATCGTCGCGAACGACGCGACAGTCAAGGGCGGCACCTACTACCCGATGACGGTGAAGAAGCACCTGCGCGCGCAGGAGGTGGCGCTGCAGAACAATCTGCCGTGCATCTACCTGGTCGATTCGGGTGGAGCGTTCCTGCCGCGCCAGGACGAGGTGTTCCCGGATCGCGAGCATTTCGGCCGGATCTTCTACAACCAGGCCACGATGAGCGCCAAGGGGATCGCCCAGATCGCCTCGGTGATGGGTTCGTGCACCGCGGGTGGCGCCTACGTTCCGGCGATGAGCGACGAGGCGGTGATCGTGCGCAATCAGGGCACGATCTTCCTCGGCGGTCCGCCGCTGGTGAAGGCGGCCACCGGTGAGGTGGTCACGGCCGAGGAACTCGGCGGCGGCGATCTGCACTCGAAGGTCTCCGGGGTGACCGATCATCTCGCCAGTGACGACCAGGACGCACTGCGGATCGTCCGGAACATCGTCGCCACGCTCGGGCCGCGCGCGGCGCGGCCGTGGGAGGTGACGCCGGCACTCGATCCGGTCGCGGACCCGTCCGAGTTGTACGATGTGGTGCCCACCGACTCGCGCACACCGTACGACGTGCACGAGGTGATCCGCAGGGTGGTCGATCGCGGCGACGCCGACGGCGGTTCGAGCTTCCAGGAGTTCAAGGCCGAGTACGGTAAGACGCTCGTCACCGGTTTCGCCCGGATCCACGGGCATCCGGTCGGCATCGTCGCGAACAACGGGGTGCTGTTCGGCGAGTCGGCGATGAAGGGCGCGCATTTCATCGAGCTGTGCGACAAGCGCAGCATTCCGCTGCTTTTCCTGCAGAACATCACCGGATTCATGGTCGGGCGGGAGTACGAGGCCGGTGGGATCGCCAAACACGGCGCGAAGATGGTGACCGCTGTGGCCTGTGCGCGGGTGCCGAAGCTGACCGTGGTCATCGGCGGTTCCTACGGCGCGGGCAACTATTCGATGTGCGGGCGTGCCTATTCGCCGCGATTCCTGTGGATGTGGCCCAACGCCCGGATCTCGGTGATGGGCGGCGAGCAGGCGGCCTCGGTGCTGGCGACGGTGCGCAGCGAGCAACTCGACTCCTCGGGCAACCCGTGGTCGGCCCGCGACGAGGAGGCGTTCAAGGCGCCCATCCGGGAGCAGTACGAGGCGCAGGGCAATCCGTACTATTCGACCGCGCGCCTGTGGGACGACGGGATCATCGACCCCGCCGATACCAGAACCATTCTCGGACTTGCTCTTTCGGCGTGCGCGAACGCGCCGATCGAGCCGGTTTCCTACGGCGTGTTCCGGATGTGATGACGATGAGCAGAATGACGACGACATCGGCGGACGGCGAGCCCCGCCTCTTCCACACCGTGCTGGTGGCCAATCGGGGCGAGATCGCGGTGCGGGTGATCCGCACGCTGCGGGCGATGGGCATCCGGTCCGTCGCGGTGTACAGCGAGGCGGATGTGGATGCGCGGCATGTGCGCGAGGCGGATGTCGCGGTGCTGCTCGGTCCCGCCGCGGCGCGGGAGAGCTATCTCGATATCGGCAAGGTGGTGGACGCCGCGCGCCGGACGGGCGCGCAGGCCGTGCATCCGGGATACGGATTCCTTTCCGAGAACGCCGATTTCGCCGCGGCACTGGATGCGGCGGGGATCGCGTTCCTCGGTCCGTCCGCGCACGCGATCGAGGTGATGGGCGACAAGATCACCGCGAAGAACGCGGTCGCGGCGTTCGACGTGCCGGTGGTGCCGGGGATCGCGAAGCCGGGACTGACCGACGCCGACCTGATCGCCGCCGCCGCGGACATCGGATATCCGGTGCTGGTCAAGCCGTCGGCGGGCGGTGGCGGCAAGGGCATGCGAATGGTCGAGAATCCGGCCGATCTGCCCGCCGCGCTGGTCAGCGCCCGGCGTGAGGCGGCCTCCGCATTCGGTGACGACACGTTGTTCCTGGAGCGATTCGTGTTGCGGCCCAGGCATATCGAGGTGCAGATTCTCGCCGATGCGCACGGCAACGTGATCCATCTGGGCGAGCGCGAGTGCAGTCTGCAGCGGCGGCATCAGAAGGTGATCGAGGAAGCTCCCTCGCCCCTGCTCGACGAGGCGACGCGTGCCCGGATCGGGGCCGCCGCGTGCGATACCGCCCGCAGTGTCGATTACGCGGGCGCGGGGACGGTGGAGTTCATCGTGTCCGCGGATCGCCCGGACGAGTTCTTCTTCATGGAGATGAACACCCGGCTGCAGGTCGAACATCCGGTCACCGAACTGGTTACCGGCCTGGACCTGGTGGAATGGCAGGTGCGGGTCGCGGCCGGTGAGAAGCTGACGATCACCCAGGACGACATCACGATGACCGGGCACGCGATCGAGGCGCGCATCTACGCCGAGGATCCGGCGCGCGGGTTCCTGCCCACCGGCGGCACGGTCGTGGATCTGGTCGAACCGGCCGGTTCCGGGGTTCGCGTCGATTCCGGTCTGCGGGTGGGGACGGTCGTGGGCAGCGATTACGACCCGATGCTGGCGAAGGTGATCGCGCACGGCGCCGATCGCGCGGCGGCGCTGCGCGGGCTCGATCGGGCGCTGGCCGAGACCGCGGTGCTCGGTGTCGTCACCAATATCGAGTTCACGCGCTTCCTGCTCGCGGACCCCGATGTGGTGGCCGGTCGCCTGGACACCGGGCTGCTGGACCGGCGGGTGGCGGATTTCGTGGCCGCCGAGCCCTCGGACGATCAGATCATCGCCGCCGGGGCGTACCGGTGGTTGAACCTGTGGCCGACCGGCGCGGCCGATCCCTGGGATGTGCCGAGCGGATGGCGGGTGGGCGGTCCGCAGCCGACCACGTTCCGGTACGCGACGGCCGGTCGCGTCGTGCACGTCGGCATCACCGGCAGCCCCGGCGCGGCGGTCGTCAGGCTCGAGGACGGCCAGGCCCGACCGCTCGCGGCCTCGCTGAGCGGGTCCGAACTTCGGGTGCGGATCGGCGGCCTCGGCGAGACCTACCGAGTCGCGGAACAGGACGAAAACCTCTGGCTGGCAACGTCTTCGGGTGTCGTGACGATCCGCGAGGTGGCGGAGGAGAACATCCGCGCCGGCGACGAGCACGCCGGGGAGGCGGAGCTGACCAGCCCGATGCCGGGCTCGGTCATCGCGGTGGGCGTCGAATCCGGCGCCGCCGTCACCGCCGGAACGACGATCGTGGTCGTCGAGGCGATGAAGATGGAACACGCTCTCACCGCGCCGGTCGACGGCACGGTCGAGATCCATGTCTGCGCCGGCGATCAGGTCAAGGTCGACCAGTTGCTGGCGCGTGTGATTCCCAACGAGCAGAACGAGCAGAACGAGAAGGACGCCGAGAGATGACCGACTATCTATGCACGGGGGCGCTACCGGACGACTACGCCCAGCTGGCGAAGACGGTCCGCGACTTCACCCGGTCGGTGGTCGCGCCGGTCGCCGCCGAGCACGACGCCAACCACACCTTCCCGTACGAGGTGGTCGCGGGCATGGCCGAACTCGGCCTGTTCGGCCTGCCGTTCCCGGAGGAGTACGGCGGTCAGGGCGGCGACTACTTCGCGCTGTGTCTCGCGCTCGAGGAGCTCGCCAAGGTCGACCAGTCCGTGGCGATCACTCTCGAGGCGGGCGTCTCGCTCGGCGCGATGCCGGTGTACCGCTTCGGCAACGAGGCGCAGAAGCAGGAGTGGCTGCCGCGGCTGACGAGCGGAAAGTCCTTGGCCGCCTTCGGATTGACCGAACCCGAGGCGGGCAGCGACGCCGGGGGCACGCGCACCACCGCCATCGAGGACGGTGCGGACTGGGTGATCAACGGCAGTAAGCAGTTCATCACCAACTCCGGTACCGACATCACGAAACTGGTCACCGTGACTGCGGTGACGGGCGTGAAAGACGGTGGCAAGAAGGAGATCTCGACGATCCTGGTGCCCACCTCGACCCCCGGATTCACCGCGGAACCGGCCTACGACAAGGTCGGCTGGCATGCCTCGGACACCCATCCGCTCAGCTTCGACGACGTCCGGGTGCCCCGGGAGAATCTGCTCGGGGAGCGCGGGCGCGGCTACGCGAACTTCCTGCGGATCCTGGACGAGGGCCGCATCGCGATCGCGGCGTTGTCCGTGGGCGCGGCGCAGGGCTGCGTCGACGAATCGGTCCGCTACGCCAAGGAGCGCGAGGCGTTCGGGCGGCCGATCGGTGCGAATCAGGCGATCGCGTTCAAGATCGCGCGAATGGAGGCGCGTGCGCACACCGCCCGCACCGCGTACTACGACGCGGCGGCATTGATGTTGTCGGGCAAGCCGTTCAAGAAACAGGCGGCGATCGCGAAGCTGGCGGCGAGCGAGGCGGCGATGGACAACGCCCGGGACGCGACGCAGATCTTCGGCGGCTACGGATTCATGAACGAATACGCCGTGGCGCGGCATTACCGGGACTCGAAGATCCTGGAGATCGGTGAGGGCACCACCGAGGTGCAGTTGATGTTGATCGCGCGGGAGGCGGGACTGTGAACCAGGAACCGGCGACCGACGGGCAGCCGCGCCGAATCGTGCAGCGCGGGTTGTGGTTCGAGGAGTTCGAGACCGGCGCGGTATACGAGCACCGCCCGGGACGCACCGTCACCGAGGCGGACAACGTCCTGTTCACCACGTTGACGATGAACACCCAGGCGCTGCACCTGGACGCCGCGTTCGCCGACGACCTGCCGCCGTTCAACGCGCGACTGGTGAATTCCATGTTCACCCTGTCCACCCTCGTCGGCCTGTCCGTGGCGCAGCTGACGCAGGGCACGATCGTCGGCAATCTCGGGTTCTCCGAGATCGCGTTCCCCAAGCCGGTATTCCACGGTGACACGCTGTACGCGGAGACCGAGATCCTGGAGAAGCGAGAGTCCAGGAGCCGCCCGGGGGAGGGCATCGTGACCTTCGCCCACACCGCTCGCAATCAGCATGGTGACGTCGTCGCGACCGCGGTACGCAAGACGATGGTGCGCAAACGGCCGGAAGGACAGTGAGATGGATTCGACGCAGGCGTCCTGGACCCCGGCGGGTCCGGCGTGGTTGTTCTGCCCGGCCGATCGACCCGAACGGTTCGCCAAGGCGGCGGCTGCCGCCGATGTGGTGATCCTGGACCTCGAGGACGGCGTCGCGGCGGCGGATCGGGTGGCGGCGCGGCAGGCGATGATCGATACGCCGCTCGATCCGGAGCGGACCGTGGTGCGCGTCAACGCGCACGGTACCGAGGATCAGCGCCTGGATCTGGAGGCGTTGCGCGAGACCCGCTACACCCGGGTGATGTTGCCCAAATGTGAATCCGCGGAACAGGTTTCCTCGCTCGCGCCGTATCCGGTGATCGCCCTGATCGAATCGCCGCTGGGCGTGGTGACGGTCGCGGAATCGGCGCGGGCGGCCAATACGGCAGCCGTGATGTGGGGTGCGGAGGATCTGGTCGCCGGTCTCGGCGGCACCGCGAGCCGCCGCGCGGACGGCACGTACCGGGATGTGGCGGTACATCTGCGGTCGAGTTGTCTGCTGGCCGCCAAGGCGTACGGCAAGCTGGCGCTGGACGGGGTGTTCCTGGATATCGGGAATCTCGACGGGCTGCGTGCGGAGGCCGATGACGCGGTCGCGGTCGGATTCGATGTGAAGGTCGCGATCCACCCGAAACAGGTGGCGGTGATTCGCGCGGCCTACGCACCCACTGATGAGGAATTGGACTGGGCCCGAAGGGTTCTCGCGGCGGCAGGGAACGAGCGCGGAGTATTCGGCTTCGAGGGCAAGATGGTCGATGCTCCGGTGTTCCGGCACGCCGAGCAGATCGTGCGGCGAGCGGGTGACCAGCGCGTCGGCTGAGGAGCACAGGCCGGTCAGAGGGATTTGAGCCGGACCGAGAGCCGATGGGCATGCTCGAGCAGCAGCCTGCCCAATTCGGTTCGTCTCGGTTCCCGGAAGCGGGTCTCGACGCCGGTCAGGCTCAGGGCCCACGCGGGGCGTCCGCCCCGGTCGAACACCGCGGCCCCGATACCCCAGCTGCCCTCGACGATGAGTCCGGGATTCACGGCGTACCCGTCGGCCAGGGTCGTCCGGATGCGTTGTCGCACTTGCTCTTCCGAATGCACCTCGCCCCACTCGGGTGCGAGATCGGTGTGCCGGAGGTAGTCGTCGATCTCCCGGGCCGGGAGGTGACTCAGAATGGCCAGGCCCGCCGAGGCCACGCCCAGCGGAAAACGTTTGCCCTCGTGCAGGACATGCGAACGCAGCGGGAAACTGCCCTCACGACACAGGATGCAGACCGTCTCGTCGCCTCGATGCGCGGACAGGAAGGCGCTCTCACCGGTGAGCCGGGAGATCTGTTCGACGATGTCGCGAGCGTGGTCCGTGATGTCGTATCGGTTCGTGGCCACCGCGCCGAGCAGATACAGCTCGGGGCCGAGCGACCAGCGTCCGGTCTTAGCGTCCCGGTCCGCGAGGCCCTGTTCCGCCAGCGAGACCAGCAGTCGGTGTGCGGTCGGCCGGGCCAGGCCGGTGGTATTCGCCAATTCGGTGGTCGATGCGCCATCGGAGCGGTACGCGCTGATGGCCCGCAGCAGGCGCGCGGCTCGCTCGACCACATGCGAGCTCTCCTGCGTTGACCGAGGCATTCGTCCAGCATAGCCGACCGCGTTCATTATGTGGACGCCATGGCGGTGAACCGCTCGAATATCGAGCACTTCATTCGAGACGCTTTCGAGGTAGAGCCCGATATTGTTCACTATCGGGGAAGCAGTGTGACGTCCGTTCAGTGGACGAAAGGTGCGGTACCCAAGTGGCGGTGAAGATATACGATTCGGCGGCCGAGGCCGTCGCGGACATCCCCGACGAAGCTTCGCTCGCGGTGGGCGGATTCGGCCTGTGCGGCATCCCGAACGAGTTGATCGGCGCGCTGTCCGATCGCGGGGTGTCGGGGCTCGAGGTGTTCTCCAACAACTGCGGCGTCGACGACTGGGGGCTGGGAATTCTGTTGTCGGCCGGGCGGATTCGCCGCGTCACCGCGTCGTACGTCGGGGAGAACAAGGAGTTCGCGCGGCAATACCTGACGGGCGAGCTGGAAGTGGAGCTCACCCCGCAGGGCACCCTCGCCGAGCGGCTGCGCGCGGGCGGCGCCGGAATCCCGGCGTTCTACACCCCGGCCGGGGTCGGGACGCCGATCTCCGAGGGCGGGCTGCCCTGGCGCTACCACGCCGACGGCTCGGTGGCGATCGCGTCCCCGCCCAAGGAGACGCGCGAGTTCCGCGGCCGCACCTACGTACTCGAGGAGTCGATCGTCGCCGACTTCGCGCTGGTACACGCCGAAGTCGGCGACACCCTCGGCAATCTCGTCTTCGACAAGACCGCGATGAACTTCAATCCGCTGGCCGCGATGGCCGGTCGCACCACGATCGTGCAGGTGGAGAACCTCGTCGAGGCGGGCGAGCTGGACCCGTCGAAGGTGCATCTGCCGGGCGTGTTCGTCCAGCGACTGGTGCATACGGGTGTGCAGGAAAAACGGATCGAGAAGAGGACGGTGCGGAGCGTCACCACGCAGCGCCCCACTCGTGACGGAAAGGACGCAGCGTGAGCTGGACGCGAGAACAGATGGCGGCGCGTGCGGCGGCCGAGATGGCCGACGGTGAGTACGTGAACCTGGGGATCGGACTGCCGACCTTGATTCCGAACCACCTTCCCGAGGGCGTGAACGTGGTGCTGCACTCGGAGAACGGCATCCTGGGCACCGGTCCGTATCCGACCGAGGACGAGGTCGACCCGAACCTCATCAACGCGGGCAAGGAAACCGTGACGGTGAATCCGGGCGCTGCGTTCTTCGATTCGGCGTTGTCGTTCGGCATGATTCGCGGCGAGCACATCGATACCGCGGTGCTGGGTGGTATGCAGGTCTCGCGCGAGGGCGATCTGGCCAACTGGATGGTGCCCGGCAAGATGGTCAAGGGGATGGGCGGCGCCATGGATCTGGTGCACGGCGCCCGGCGCGTCATCGTGGTCATGGAACACACCGACCGTGACGGCGGCCCCAAGATCGTCGAGCGGTGCTCGCTGCCGTTGACCGGCAAGGCCGTGGTGCATCGCATCATCACCGATCTCGGCGTCATCGATGTGCGGGACGGCACGCTGCTGCTGCGCGAGCTCGCGCCCGATGTGACCGTCGAACAGATCACCGCCGCAACAGGTTACGAACTGATCGTCGCACTGGAGGAACAAGCCCATGTCTGATGCACATACTTCCGTCATCGTCGCCGGAGCCCGGACACCTGTCGGTAGGCTGCTCGGCGGTCTGTCCGGATTCAGCGGCTCGGATCTGGGCGGTTTCGCGATCAAGGCGGCACTGGACAGGAGCGGCGTCGCGCCCGAACAGGTCGACTACGTGATCATGGGTCAGGTGCTGACCGCGGGTGCGGGCCAGATTCCCGCGCGTCAGGCCGCGGTGGCCGCCGGTATCCCGATGGATGTCCCGGCGCTGACGGTCAACAAGGTGTGCCTCTCGGGCATCAACGCGATCGCGTTGGCGGATCAGCTGATTCGCGCGGGTGAGTACGAAATCGTTGTGGCCGGTGGGCAGGAATCGATGAGCCGCGCGCCGCATCTGCTGACCAAGAGCCGCGAAGGGTTCAAATACGGCGACGCGACCCTGGACGATCACATGATCGCCGACGGCCTGCAGGACATCTTCACCGGTCAGGCGATGGGCGTGCTGACCGACGCCCGCAATGCCGTGGACGCCATCAGCCGCGAGGATCAGGACGCTTTCGCCGCCGCCTCACACCGCAATGCCGCCTCGGCCTGGAAGAACGGTGTGTTCACCGACGAGGTGACGCCGGTGTCAGTGCCGCAGCGCAAGGGCGATCCGATCGTGGTGAGCCAGGACGAGGGGATTCGGGCCGATACGACCGTCGAATCGCTGGCCAAGCTGCGTCCCGCCTTCGCCCCGGACGGCACCATCACCGCGGGTTCGGCCTCCCAGATCTCCGACGGCGCCGCCGCGGTGGTCGTGATGAGCAAGGCCAAGGCCCAGGAGCTCGGCCTGAGCTGGATCGCGGAGATCGGCGCGGCGGGCGTGGTGGCCGGCCCGGACTCCACCCTGCAGGAGCAGCCCGCCAACGCGATTGCCAAAGCCTGTGCGCGGGAGGGTATTTCACCGACCGACTTGGACGTGGTGGAGATCAACGAGGCGTTCGCGGTCGTCGGGATCGCGTCGGCCCGGAAGCTGGGTATCGATCCGGAAAGGGTGAACGTCAACGGCGGCGCGATCGCCATCGGCCACCCTCTGGGCATGTCCGGCGCCCGCATCGTGCTGCATCTGGCGCTGGAGTTGAAGCGCCGCGGCGGCGGTGTCGGCGCGGCGGCCCTGTGCGGCGGCGGCGGCCAGGGCGATGCGCTCATCATCCGATCGGCCGGATGACCTGAGCCCGAGTGAGCCCGGTCGGCCGCGTCATCGAGGCGGCCGACGGCTCGTTCGGGTCGATGCCGCTCACAAATCCGTCCCGTCGGACGACGCTCCGTCTCCGGGTGCTCTGCCGCGCCTACGTTCTTCCTCGCCGGGACCCGACAGTGGGCGAGGTGAGACCCCGATGAGGATGAGTCCAGCTACGGCACGCACGCCGATACCGAATTCCGCCGGGGCGAACCCCTCGGCACCGCACGAAGACGACGACGTGGCTCGGCGGTCGGCTAGGCTCGATGGCGTGGAAGCTGTGGCGGGTCCGACGAATGGCGTCGCGGCTCGGCCCGATTACAGCGCGGCCAAGCAGCGCACGATCGATACGGCGATACGGCTGTTCGCCGAACACGGTGTCAGCGGCACCTCGTTGCAGATGATCGCCGATGCGGTCGGAATCACGAAAGCGGCTGTCTACCACCAGTTCCGGACCAAGGACGAGATCGTGGTGGCGGTCGTCGAGTCCGAATTGGCCGGTTTGGCGGCGGCGGTGTCGGTCGCCGAATCCCAGGACGACGCGGAGTTGGCCCAGCGGGTGCTGGTCGAGCAGGTGGTCGCGCTGGTGGTGCGGCGTCGTCAGTTGGTCGGGATGTTGCAGACCGATCCGGTGCTGGCTCGGTCCCTGGCGGAGAACGAGCCGTTCCAGCGGATGATCGAGGGGCTGATCGCGGCGCACGTCGGCGATGTCGGTGAGAGCGGGATCAGGGTGAAGGTCGCGATGGTCTCCGCCGCGATCGGTGGTGCGGTGACTCATCCGCTCGTCGCCGATCTCGACGACGAGGTGCTGTTCACGCATCTGCTGGAGATCACTCACCGACTGCTCCGGATGCCCGGCTGACCGGATCGCTCACTTGGCGGCGGTGAGTAGCGTAGCGGGTTTGGCTGCGAGCGATGACTGCGGACCATAGTGTCCATTGGCCTGCGGGCAGGAGTGGGTCGTGTCCGGTGAGTGTGGCGACTCGTTTGAGTCGGTAGTCGACGGTGTTGACGTGGATGTTGAGGCGGTGGGCGATGGCTTGGCGGCTCAGGATGCCGGGGAGGTGCAGGCGCAGGGTCTGCATGAGGTGGGGAGCGTGTTCGATGGGGGTCAGGACGGCGGCGAGTTGATCGCGGGCGGGACCGGGGCGGGTGAGTTGGTATTCCACGGCCAGGTCGGTGAGTCGGTGTAGTTTGCCGATGCGGCCGAAGACCTGTGCCAGGTCGAGTAGTTCGTGTGCGTGGCGTACGGCGTCGGGGATGGTGCCGGGTGGTGCGGTGGTGGTGGCTGCGGTGAGGCCGGCTCCGGCCGCGGTGGACAGGCGGGTGAGTATCCGGTCCAGGACGGTGTCGTCGCGGGGAGTGGGGATGAGCAGGGTGCCGCCTTGGTCGGACAATCGTGCCAGGGCTGTGTGGCCGGTTCGGCGTTCGAGCTCGAGGGTGACTCTGCTGCGGGTGTGGGGGCGGAGCGGGTTGTTCCTGCCGCGCAGGGGAAACGCCACCGCCACCACGGCGTAGGAGTGGGCGAGGGCGATGCCGCATTCGCGGGCCGGGCTGGTGGGGTCGCGGCCGTCGAGTAGTGCGGATATCAGTCGTTGCCGGGGGGTTTGCCGGTCGCCGAGTTCGGTCAGGTACGCGGTCGATATCGTGGCCAGGACCGTGGTGAGGGTTTCCACGATCGTCTCCGGCAGGCCGGAGCCGGTCGCGGCGCACGGGTCGAGGCGGTAGGTGTGCACCACGCGGTCGGTCAACTGTCTGTGCACCGTTTCCAGCGGTATTCCCGCTTGCGCCCATTCGACCGCGGCGGCCTCGGCCTCACGTGTGGTACGGGCGGAGGCGGCACCCGCGATGATCGAGCCGATCAGGGCACGACAGGCGCGTGTCGCCATCGGGTCGGGTCCGGTGGACAGCGGTGCGAGGCCGAGAGACATCGAATCACCCGAGTACATCCCTGCCTCCGTTTCTCCTCGTCGAGTGGTGAACGGCGCGGGAGAGGTCGGAATATCGAGGAGTGCCGAACATCGAAACCGTGACCTAGCCGATCAGCTAGTTAGAGGCTAGCTGAACGGCAAGGCGGGGACAAGGCCCCTTTCCACCCGGGACTACCACCCTCGGCTCGCCGCCGCATCGCAGATCTCGCGAAACGGCACATAGCCGATCAACTAGCCGTTATGGCAGAATGAATATGCGGGATTCCGTCCGGGCTTCGAATTCTATTTCGTGCGCGAATCAGCCGGGTAGCCGGAAGAGTCGCTGCGCCAGGTGCATCAGATGCGAGCGCAGGGTGGCGTTGTCGAAATTCGCGACCAGTGGGTGTGCGGCCGCACCGCCGATGGCCGCCATCAGCATCGAGGTCGGGACCTGCACGCTGCCGGCCGCATCACCGGTCTCGAGGACCGCGAACAAGCGATCCATGACCCGGTGGAACGGTTCGTAGTCGGCCAGGAACTCCGTGATGACCGGATCGGTCTGCAGCATCCCGACCAGGCCGCGCCGCTCGATCGTCAGATCGATCATGCGGCTCAACAGCAGCTCGCGGGCGGTCACATCGCATTGTTCGGCCTCGGCCTCGTCGACCGCGGCCTCGAGCCAGGCCAGTTCGGTGGTGACCACGCCGAGCACGATCTCGAACTTCGTGCGGAACTGGAAATAGATCGCCGCCTTGGTGACCCCCACCGCGTCCGCGATCATCTGCAATGACGTTCCACTCACGCCGTGCTGATCGAACAACTCCACCGCGGCGGCGATGGTGCGGGCCTGTGCCGGGGTGTACGCACCGCGAACCGCCGAATCGGTCAGCGTGCTGTCGACGGAACTCACAGGACGAGAATAGGTGATGTTTCATCGAGCCGGTAGCCGACCGGACGATTGTCCGCGGCAGCCGTTCCTTGTTGTGGGCGCACTGAGGTTTTCCGCCGCCACCCCTGTTGCTTCCCCGGATATTCGACCGGCCGATTGAGCACTCCCGGTGCGGGAGTTAGCGTCGTTCCCGCAGCCCGAAAGGGATTTCAATTCTTCCGGTAACCCGCGTCAGCGCGTGCCGTCTCCTGCCGAGCCGCGACATTCGCGGGTCGCTGTTGTGTGCGGTGAATTCGATGCCGTGCGCTTTCCGGCATATTTTGGAGGTCGATCGATGTCTGTCATCACCCGTCGTGCACTACTCGGTGGGGCGGCAGCGGCGGGGATAGCCGGTGCGGGAACGGGTTTCGCGAACGCGGCCGGGCGCGGTATCGCAGCCGCGGTCGGCAGGGTCCGAGTCGTGCGGGAGGACCACCGGGTGATCGTGATCGGTTCGGGCTTCGGCGGCGGGGTCACCGCGCTGCGACTGGCTCTGGCCGGTGTGCCCGTGCTGGTGCTCGAGCGGGGACTGCGGTGGCCGACCGGCCCGAACTCCGAAACCTTCCCGCGCGCAACGTCTCCCGACAAAAGGATCCTGTGGTACGGGTCCGCGCCGCAGTTGTTCGGCAAGCCGGTCGGGTTCGATCCGTACGCCGGTCTGCTCGAAACGGTGACGAGCGAACACATGACCGCGTTGTGCGCGGCCGGAGTCGGCGGCGGATCGCTGGTCTACCAGGGAATGACGCTCGAACCCGCGAAAGATGTGTTCGAAACCCAACTTCCGGCACAGCTGGACTGGGACACCATGCACCGGGTTCATTACCCGCGCGTGGCGAAGATGCTGCAGATTGCCGTGGCCCCCGACGAATTGATCAATACCCGCAATTACACAGCCGTGCGGGTCTTCGCGGATCATGTGCGGAAAGCCGGATTGCCGCTGTCCAAGATTCCGATGCCGATCGATTGGAATTACGCCCTCGCCGAGATCCACGGCAAGATGAAGCCGTCGTACACCAACGGCGACGGTGCGCTCGGCGTGAACAACGGGGGTAAACATTCGGTCGACGTCACCTATCTCGCCGCCGCGGAGGCGACCGGGAAGGCCACGGTCGCGCCCCTGCACCGCGTCACCGATATCGAGTGCGCGAAGGACGGCCGCTGGACGGTGCACGTGGATCGGACCGACGCCTCCGGCAGGGTCGTGGAGAACAAGATCCTCACCACGCCAGCGCTGGTGATGGCCGCCGGGAGCCTGAACACCACTCGGTTGCTCGTGCGTGCCGCCGCCGAGGGCCGGATTCCGGATATGCCCGACGGGCTCGGTGGCGGCTGGGGCACCAACGGCGACCGCATCTACACCTGGACCTGTTTGGACGCGGACGTCGGCTATCCGCAGGGCGGACCGGTCGTGTACGGCAGCCTGAACTGGGGGAATCCCGCCACCGCCGCGACGGTGATCCAGGCGTCGATTCCTCCGATGGGCCTGGATGCGCGGACCACGATGCTGGTCGGTTACGGCGTCAGCAATGCCCGCGGCCGCTTCGTCTACGACTCCGGCCGGGGCGAGGCCGTGCTGCAATGGGCCGAAGAGGGCGACGCCGCCGCGCAGAACGGCTATATCGGACCGCTGGTCCGCAAGGTCGCGGGCCCGGCGAGCGTGCTCACCGATACCAATGCCGCGATGCCGTCCACCTGGCATCCGCTGGGCGGCGCCCCGATGGGACCGGTGTGTGATCTGGACGGCCGGGTGCACGGGCACCGCGGCCTGTACGTACTCGACGGCGCGCTGATTCCGGGCAACAGCGCGGCCTGCAATCCGTCCATGACCATCGCGGCGGTCGTCGAACGCGCCCTGGACAACCTCGTCCGGCACGACGTGGGCTCGATCATCTGAGCCATCCCGGCCCGCATGCCGTTATCGGGCTCCGGCCCGCATCGCAACCCCCGGGATGCCGCCGACAACCCTGCGCTCGCCGATCGGCGACGCCGCGCGACGTGGCCGCCTCCGGCCGATTGGCTGGAGGCGGCCACGGACGTCACGTCATGGACCTCGTTCACGTCGACAACCTGGCATACGCGACAGCGGCCGCAATGGCCCGTGGCCGGACCGGGCACGGCGAGTGCTGTGCCACCTCACCCCGTCGCCGGTGAACAACCGGCTGATCGCCATCACGGGGCGCGACCGCAGCTACGACAGCACCTGCGCCCGCACCGATCCGGGCCGTCGGCCACTCCTGCCTTCGCCGCCGGACCGGACGATCTGCGCACGTCCGGGCCTGTCGGCGGGGCTGTGGCGGTGCCGGGCGACACGAGGAACAGGGTGGGTGCTATCGGCCGGCCGATAGCACCCACCCTGTCCGTTGATCGGCGGGTGGATCTTCTGGTTACGAGGTGATGACTCCGGACGTGCTGGGAGTGCGTCCGTGTCGCATGAACAGCGCGACGACGAGTGCGACCAGCACCGTGGCGGCCATGAACCAGAAAGTGAGAATGTATCCGCGATCGGCGAACACCTGGGGGATGGGTTGGGTGACCGAATGCCCCATGACCTCGATATGGGCTTTCAACGGATGCGCGGCCTGGAATGCGGCCAGGATCGCGGTGCCGATGGCCGAGCCCAGGCCCATCGTCACACCGAGCATGCCCGATCCGACGCCTTGTTGCTCTTCGGGCAGGGCGTCCACGATCAGGACCGAACCCGCGGTGTAGAACAGGGCGAAGCCGATGCCGAACACTCCGGCCAGTATCGCGAACGCCTGCCAGGAGTAGTGCGGGATGACCAGCGCGAAGCCGACCGCGCACAGTGCGGTGATGACACAGGCGACGATCGCGTGGATCCGCACGCCGACCCGACGGGCCAGCAGCCCGCAGATCGGGCCGGCGATCATGGCGACGATGCCGGTCGTGATGCCGATGTGCAGGGCGTAGGCCAGGAGGCTGAAACCATTGCCGTAGTGATAGCCGGGATCGAGGGTCACATGCACCACCGACGGCGGCAGCGTAACGCCGGTCATCTGGTGCGCCTGGTCGATAACCCCTTGCACCACGGACTGTTTCAGCCCGTCCGGACTGGGGGTCTGGGTCATGTACCCGGTGGCGGTGGGCATCACCGCGAGCACGCCGATACCGAAGAGCATCAGCAGTAGCGTGAGGCTGACCTTGGGGCTGAGCAGCAGGCGGACATCCATGATCGGTGCGCTGGAACGGAATTCGATCAGCACGAACGCGGCGACGAGGATCAAGCCGCCGATGAGCCAGGCCAGTGTGGCCGGATGGCCCCACTTCCATTCCTGGCCCTTGTCGACGTAGACCAGGATCAGCAGGGTTCCGGCCGAGAGTGCGAGGATGCCGAACGGCTGGATGCGCTGGCGGACACGGAGTTTGGTCTCCGGGACGACGACGGCCATCACGAGCATCGCGGCCAGCACGTAGATGGCCAGGAACCAGAACATCGCGCGCCAGTCGTAATTGTCGACCAGAAGTCCGGCGATGACCGGGCCCAGCACCGCGGAGAATCCGACGCCGCTGGCCACGACCCCCAATCCGATCGGAATGTACCTGCGCGGCAGCAGATCCCGGACCAACCCGTAGGTGATGACGGTCATCGCGACGGTGAACGCCTGCAGCCCGCGTCCGACCAGGAATACCCACCAGTTGCTGGTCACCGCGTCCAGCAGACTGCCGACCAGGAAGAACACCCCGCACAGCAGGAAGATCTTCTTCTTGCCCCACATATCGCTGAGCTTGCCCAGGATCGGTGTGGTCGCCGCGCCCACGATGCCGGGCAGGATCACCGCCCAGTTGATATCGGCCCCGACGTCCGAGAACGTCTTGGTGATCTTCTGCAGAGCCGAGCCGACCATCGTCAGCTGGAAGGTGGTGACCTCCGATAGCAGCACCATGGCGACCACGATGGCGAGGATCCGCCAGCGTGGGGCGTCGTCTGCGAGGCGGCCGGTATCGGGCGCGGCGATATCGTCCGATTCCGGAGTGTTGGGCAAGGTGGCCATAGGCCCTCCCACGCGGAGTTGATAACAAGACTCTTCGAAAGGTAGAGCCTTGTTCTCAATGTGTCCGGCGTATGGGCACTGTGAAAGTGCACAGGAAATCGCACCGGTTCACTGGCGCGACGAACGACCTACCGAATCGCGGGACATTCGTTCGGTGCCGGCTCACCGCGGAGTCTGGCGTCGATCCAATCGGTCGCGCCGTTGGCTCCGTTGATCATGGCGGAGACATGATCGCCCGGGACCGTTCGGAATTCGGCGTGCACGCCGAATTCGCACTGGCGGCTGTACATCCGGCGCGGCCCTTCGATCGGGATCCAGAAGTCGTTGTCACCGTGATAGATGTACAGCGGGACGGTCGATGTGCGGTCGGTCAGGTTCGTGAGGCGTTCGATCCGGGCGGCGATATCGCTCTCCAATGGGTGATCGATATTCGCGGTGACGTCGATCGGGATGCCTACCGCGCCGAGCGGACCGTCGGCCTCGCCGCAGATATCCTTCAACGGCGAGATCGCCGCCCACTGGGCCAGGTGATTCATGTACTGCAACATCTCGGGATGTTCGCGTGACATCGCCAGCGTCACCGACAGCAGGATGCCCGAGGCGCTGTGGCCGTTGAATACGTGCGCCACCGCGCCGTAATCGGTCACCAGGCCGCCGATCGCGGCTCCCACCAGCGACTGCGCCAGGTCCGGAGCGTATTCGCGCTGGAGCATCGCCGTCGCGTACGCGGCGATCGCCCCTCCGGAGTAACCGGTCACCGCGTACCGGCTGGCCCGGAAATCGGCCGCGAACAGCGACCGCACGGCCCGAATCGAATCGAGGGTCAGATGCCCGGCCACGACGGGTTCGGCGTACGCCATATACGGACCCTCGTGGTCGGGGATCAGCACCGCCTGTCCCTTGTGCAACGCCGCCCCGACCGAGGGGAGAAAGACGTTGATGCCGTTGTTGTCTCGGACTCCGTGCGCGATGGTGTAGCCGGGCGTGCAGTGCAGACCGAGGGCGTTGATCGGCATGGTGTCCACGTTCACCGGCCGGGGACCGGGGCCGGGCCACTCGGCGGCGGGAACGAGGAACGTCGCCGTGCCGAACGAGGGGGCGCCGGTCGAGGAGGTGGTTCGGAACTTCACCAGCGAGGCGTGCGCGATCGGGGCGTTGAACAGCGCGGCGGCCGACGCGGTGATGTCCCGGGTCTCGATCGTCTCGCCGGGACGCAGGGCCGCGAGATCCGCGGGCCAGCTGTCGAACGTGGGATCACCCGCGGGCGTAGGGAGTACGGACTTCCACAAGGCCGACTCCTTGCCATTCCCATCCGCTTGCGCCGGTGCGGGAAGTCGCGGCGGCGGAACGGTGCCGTCGATCCATTTCTGCAACGGGGACGGCGCCGCGTCGCCCGGCGTCGGCGAGAATTGGGAATCACCGGACGATCCGTCATCCGCGCGCGCGGGCTGCGCCGCCAATGACGTACAGCCGGCGATCAGGATAACTACGGTCAGTATCAGGGTTCTCAAACCAGCATCCTTGTTTTCGAGTGCCGATCGCTGCACGCCCTTGTACATCAGTATTCGGCGGTAGTCGTTCGCTCCGAAACCCGTGCGGGCCGGAGTATTTCACCGTGCGCGCGAATGCGGTATTCGCGTCAGTGCGCCGGGCATTCATCGGGCGCGGGTTCGCCGCGCAGGCGTGCGTCGAGCCAATCGTTCAACCCGGCGTAGCCGGTGAGGAAACCGATCAGATGTTCGCCGGGGACGTCGCGGAATACCCCGGGCACGCCCTTTGCGCATTGCTGCCGGTACATCTTCTCGGCGTCCTCGATCGGGAGCCACCAGTCGAGTCCGCCGTGGTAGATGTACAGCGGCACACCCGATTTCCGGTTGCTCAGATCCAACTGCCCGTACATCTTCTCGGCGTACGGGCTGTCGAGCGGGTCACCGATGTTCGCGGCGACGTCGAGCGGGAATCCGGCCACGCCGAGCGGTCCGTCCGCGTCGCCGCAGATGTCCTTGATCGGCGAGGTCGACACCCACTGGGCGAGATGATTCATGTACTGCAACATCTCGGGATGTTCGCGCGACATCGCCAGCACCACCGACAGGAGAATGCCGGATTCGATATTGCCGTTGAATCGGTGCGCCACATCCCGGTAATCGGCGACCAACCCGCCCGCGGCGGCTCCGACGAGAATGTTTTTCAGATCGGGTGCGTATTCGTTCATCAGCATGGCCGCGCCATAGGCGGCGATCGCGCCGCCCGAATACCCGTTGACGGTGAAACGGCTGTCGGTGAATTCGCCCGGCGTGCTGTTGCGCACGGCGCGAATGGAATCGAGCATCACATGTCCGGCGATGTTCGGTTCCGCGTACGCCATCCGCGGGCCTTCGTGATCGGGCAGTACGACCGCGTACCCCTGTCCGAGCGCCGCCCACACGGTCGGCAGGAATACGGCCAGATCGGTGTTCGGCTTGTCGAATATCCCGTGCGCCATCGTATAACTCGTGGTGCAGTGCGCGCCCAGGGAGTTGATCGGCAGTGCGTTGACCTGAACGGGCCGAGCCCCCGGCCCCTTCCACTGTGCGGCCGGGACGATCAGGGTCGCCGTGCCGAAGGACGGGGTCCCGGTCGCCGAGGTGGTCCGGAACTTCAGCAGGACCGCGCGCTGGATGGGTACCGCCACGAGCGGGGCCGCGGTGGCCGTGACATCGCGTGCTTCGAGAATCTGGCCGGGTTGCGCGGCAGCCAGGTCGCCGGGCCAGGCATCGAAGAGAGGATCACCGGTGGGCGGGGACAGCACGCCGCGCCACAGGGCGGTCAGTTGGTCGTCGCCGGTATGCGGCAGTGCCGGAACGGTGTTGTCGATCCACTGCTGCAACGGGGTGGGGCCCGCGGTGCCGGGCATCGGCTGCGTGCTCGGGTTGATCTGCGCACCGGGGTCGGCATGGGCCGACTGTGCGGCCACGGCGGCACTTCCGACCAGTGCTGCGGAAATCGCAACTGCAAGTAACGCTTTCACCACGAATCCTCGCATCGAAATACTCGGTTCGGTCGAACCTCCACGAGTATCGGCCCCCGGTACCGCTTTTCACGAATTGATGGCGCATCTCTGTGACCGATTCGGCATCCGCTCGAGCCTACTTGTGTCGGATCCCAACTTCTCGCCCGGGGAATCTGTCGGCGACCGTACCCGCGTCCGGAAGTTCCGCCGTGCGTGCGTAATTCGGTCGATCATCCCTCGGCGAGCGGTGCGGGGCCGTCGTGGTTACGGTCCCGCACCGCGGGATTCGACCCGGCCGATGCCGGCGCGCGCATCCAGGCGATCGGATCGGGATCGAGCGGACTGCCCGGCGGAACGTGGGTACGGCCGCTGGGCACGACGCCGACTCCGACGATGATCCGGGCACTGTCCCGGATACGCGGCAGCACAGCGGCATTCGCCGATCGCGCTGCCACGGTGAGCATGTCCAGAGGTCAGCGGAGTCCGGCGAAGAGGTCCGTTTCCTGATCGGGCGCGGCGGCAACGCGGTTGATGTGGCGGACGAAGGTTTCGGTGCCGAAGATCATCTGCTGCAGGTCCGAGGGCATGCGCAGGAACGGAACGCTGTCGCTCTGGCTGGCGTGGGCTTCGAGTGCCTTGATCTTTCGTTGGGCGTACGAGGCGACATCCACCACCGTGGTGATCCGATCCATCGGCGTGCCGAAGTCCTCCGGCGGCTCGAAGTCGACCAGACCCTTGGCTCGCAGCGTCTCGAACATCTCGAGGGAGCTTTCGCGCGGAATCGCGGTGTAGTACAGCTTGGCCGGGATACCGGTCGCCGTCGTCGCCGCGACCGCGATGCGGTTGGCCTGGATGTGGTCGGGGTGGCCGTAGTTGCCGTTCTCGTCGTAGGTGACGACGACCTGGGGGCGGTAGCGCCGGACCAGGTCCGCGAGTCGTGCGGCCGACTGCTCGATCGGAATATTGCGGAAGGATTCCGGATCGTGGTTCGCGTCCCAGCCGTCCATACCCGAATCGCGGTATCCGAGCAGTTCGACGTGCTCGATCCCCAGCAGCGCCGCGGACTCACGGAGCTCGGAAAGCCGTTGCGTCCGTACGTCATTCGCGTCGTGTCCGGGCTCGCCGGGTTTGATGCCGCCGGGCGCGTCCCCTTGTTCGCCGTTGGTGCAGGTCACCAGCACCGTGCGAATATCCTCGGCGGCGTACCGCGCGAAAATCCCACCGGTGCTGATGACTTCGTCGTCCGGATGGGCGTGTACGGCCATGATCGTCAGTTGGTCGGCCATGAGTCCCCGTCTGTGTGTGCTCGGCGATACGGTGTTGCCACTCTACGAAGCAACACCGACACCCCAGCGCTCATTCCGCGCGCACCGGGATCGGGCCGCGGGCTAGCATGGGCCGGTGAGCTCATCGCCGGAGCAGGCGGAGATCGATTCCGGTGCACTCGAGGCGCTGCGGGTGCCGCTGACCGGGTACTGCTATCGCCTGCTCGGCACCGCCGCCGACACCGACGATGCCGTGCAGGAGACGTTGCTCCGCGCCTTCACCCGATTCGATTCCTACGATCCGAGCCGGGCCGGGTTGTCGACCTGGGTGCACGCCATCGCCACGAACATCTGCCTGGACATGTTGCGCGCGGCGCGGCGGCGCATGCTGATCTGGGAAGGGCCGTCCGCGGACGGGTTCGATCCCGATGCGGTGCTGCCCGGCCGGTGGTTGGATCCGATGCCCGACTCCCGGCTGATCGGCACCGGCGATCCCGCCGAGCTGGCGGTACGACGCGAATCGGTGCGGCTGGCCTTCATCGCGGCATTGCAGCATCTGCCACCGCGGCAGCGGGCCGTGCTGGTCCTGCGTGATGTGCTCGCCTTCACCGCCGCGGAGGCCGCGGACATGCTCGGCGTCAGTACCGCGGCGGCGAACAGCGCGTTGCAGCGGGCCCGCCTCACCCTGGCCGCCGCGCGGACGGCCGAGCCCCGCCTCGAACCCGTCGACGAGAACCTGCTCCGGCGCTACACGACGGCCTTCGAGAACCACGACGTCGCCGGGCTCGCCGCGGTGCTGTGCGCGGACGCCGAATCGGGTATGCCGCCGTTCGCCTGGCGGATGACCGGCCGCGATGCCACGGTGCGGATCTTCGCCTCGAGCGATGCCTGCGCGGGGGACCGGATGGTGCCGGTCCGGATGAACGGAGTGACCGGCGTGGGGCAGTACCGTCCCGATGCCGACGGTGTTCTGCGGCCGTTCGCGCTGGTGGCCGTGCACGCACGCGACGGCCGGGTCGCGCAGGTGGTCACTTTCCTCGGCAGTGGGGCCAGATTCGCCGAATTCGGGTTGCCCGCGACAATCCGCTAGCCCACCGATTATTTCCGGTCGTCCCGGTCGTAACAGTGACGACTCCCTTTTCCCGGACCGGAAGGATCGCCGGATGACCACCGACAACCTGACTCCCGAGCGTGCGCACACGATCGCCGAACGCGAGCGTCTCGCCGATCTGCTGGCCGAATTGACCCCGGCCCAGTGGGCGGCGTCCTCACTGTGCGACGGGTGGCGAATCCGCGAGGTGGTCGCCCATATGACCATGCCCTATCGGACCAAGCCGCCCGCGTTCCTGATCGGGTTGATCGCGGCCCGCTTCTCCTTCGATCGCTATGCGGACAAGGCCGCGCACCACGACACCGCACGACTCTCGGACCCGGAATTGCTCGCCGCGCTGCGCGACAACGCGCGGCACCCGTGGCGTCCGCCGGGCGGCGGAGCCGCGGGCGCGCTGAGCCACGACGTCATCCACGGCCTCGACATCACCGAGTCTCTCGGCCTCCCGCCCGCACCCCCGGAACGCATCGCCATGGTGCTGCGCAGTTCGACCCCGAAATCCTTCTCCTACTTCGGATTCGACCCGGCCGGACGGCAACTGCGGGCCACCGACGCCGACTTGGTCCTGGGGTCGGGCGCGCCGGTCACCCTGTCCGCCAAGGACATCCTGCTCACCGTCACCGGTCGCAGAGCCCTGCCCACGAACTGATACCGACGCTGCAGCGGCTAGAGGGCGCCCTTCGCCGCATCGCCCGCGGGGACGGCCTCGAGGACCTGAACGTCCAGCGGGCCGGCAACCAGGTCTTTGAGGCCCTCGTTCATGGCTTTGATGCTCGGCGCGCCGCCGTGAACGCCCAGGGCGGCCATATCCCGCCACTTCTCGACGAAGACGAAACGGTCCTTGCCCCTGTGCAGGGCATACAGCTCACACCCGTCCTCGTCGTGGACTTCCGGGATGAGGCGGGTGAGCACCTCCGCGACCTCGTCGAATTTGTCGGGCTTCGGAGTAATGGTGGCAACGATCACAGGCACGAACCGAGGGTACCAGCTGGTACGGCAGCCCGGTTCAGGTCCGAGAGGCCCGGCTGCGAAGGGATCGGTGAGCCGTCGACCGTCTGATATACCTTGGCGCATGGGTGATCTCATCGACCTGACCGGTAGAACGGTGATCGTCACCGGGGCGTCGTCGGGGATCGGCGCGGCGACCGCGCGGGCGTTGCGTGCCGCCGGGTCGCGGCCGGTCCTGGCCGCGCGCCGGGCCGATCGGCTGGCCGGGTTGAGCGCGGAACTCGGCGGCGCGTTGGCCGTACCCACCGACGTGACCGACGCGGGGCAGGTGCGTGACCTGGTCGCGGCCACGCTGGAGCGGCACGGCCGCATCGACGGCTTGGTGAACAACGCCGGGGCCGCCATGACGGGCCCGGTCGCCGATGTCGATCTAGTCGAGTACCGGAGGATTCTCGAGCTGAACATCGCCGCTCTCGTCGGTGTCACCCAGGCCGTACTGCCCGCCATGCGGGAGCAGCGGTTCGGCCGGATCGTGAATATCAGTTCCGGGACCACCCGCCGGGTGGCGACCGGCTACGGCGCGTACGCGGCGACGAAATCGGCGGTGAACATGCTCAGCGCGGTGTTGCGCGACGAGTTGGCCGCGGACGGGGTAGCGGTGTCGCTACTGCTGCCCTCGATTACCGCGACCGAGTTCGGCGACGGCATGTTCCAGCTCGGCGTCTCGCCGCGGCCCGGCATGGTGCCGCACCATCCGGATTACGTGGCGAGCGTGGTGCTGCGGCTGCTGCGCACGGGCGAGGACACTTTCGACATCCCACACGGCTCCGAGCAGCCCGGCATCGCTCGCGTGCCCGACTGAACGCCGCGCCGCACGGCGGAACGATTCCAGCAGTTGCCCGGTCGAATGGCGCGGTGGCGTGCCGCACCGAATCCGTTACCGGCGAAGAACTTTCGTCTCCGGCGGCCCGAGGCCTTCCGAACCGGCGAATCCTCGGCGAAACGGCGCGGATGCCGGGCGGTACGTCGGAATCGGCGTCGAATGATGCTGCGCGCTTGCGGGATACCGCCGTGGCGGGTGAGGTGCCGATGATGGCCGGTGTTCGAACCTGCGGTCGCCCAGTGGCATTCAGGGTGCGACAGTGATGCCGAGCAGTGCGGCGACGATAGTGGTCGCATTGTCCACGAGAGGTTCGCGTTCGATCGTCAGGTGACCGTCGGTCCACTCGAGGTATACGGCGGTCAGTGCACCGGCGAGGGCGGTGCCGATGGTGGCGAGCGTGTCGTCGCTGCTGCTGAACAGGGTTTCCGCGGCAGGGCCGAGCAAGGGGGCCAGTCCGCGGAACACTGCCGGGGTGCGCTGGGTGATGTGGCGGCGCAGGTGGTCGTCGGCCAGGGGCTCTCGTAGCAGGACGCGTGCGCGTCGCGGGTCTTCCTCGAAGAAGTCGGCGCAGGTCTGCAGCGCCGTCCGGATGGCAGCGTACGGGTCGGTTCCCGGTGTGATGGCTGAAAGCCGTTCGAACAGAGCGGCTTCGGTGCGGTCGTACACCGCGCCCAGGAGCGTTTCGCGGTTGTCGAAGCTTTCGTAGAAGTACCGCGGACTCAGATTCGCCTGCCGGATGACCGCCCGCATGGTGACCGCACCCGCGCCCGCGGTGCCGAGCAGGTCGAAAGCGCAGTCGAGGAGTTGCCCGCGTCGCTCGCCGGATCGGTCCTGGAGGGTCTGGCCTCGCCACAGTTTGGGTGCGTTGGTCACGAACCCATCCTCGCACCCGGGTTCATCATGCACATTGACATCACCCGATTCTAGATGAATCATATGATTCATCTTTGCGGAACCCTCACATCGTGGTGGCCGCGTCGGTCGTGTGAAAGGTGCGTCATGTTCGACGAGGAACAGTTTCAGCAGGCCCTGCGGCAGCCGCGGTTGTCCGAACCGGTCCCGGAGTTCCTGAATGCCAATCGCGCGGTGCCGATTCGGGCGATACCGGAGGCGGAATTGCAGGCGAGCACGCTGGCGTGGTTCGACGATTTCCAGCGCAAGCTGGAGTTCTACGGCAAGCTCGGGGTGGATCTGAGCTGGGTGATGGAGTGGGCCAAGAAGTACTGGTGGAGTTTCCTGGTCCGGGATATGAGCCTGAACGACGAGCTGTACGCCCCCGACGTGCGGTACACCGACGTGACCACGTTCGGCCGCACGATCGTGGGGATCGACGAGTTCGTGAAGTACAACTTCGCGTTCTTCGACGCCATCCCGGACTGGCGATACGATCCGCTGCCCGGGCAGGCGTATCTGGATGTGACGCCGGATGGCTTGGTGCGCACCGTGATTCGCTATATCGGCAGTGGTCATTGGACCGGTCCGCTGCGGCTGTACCCGTACGACGACACTGCTCCGGTGATCTACGGCAACGGGCGTTTCATCCAGTGCCCGGCGGTGGATCGGTATCATTTCAACGCCGACGGGCTGATGGAGGAAGGGGAGACCCTCTACGACTTCCTGGACGCGACTCAGCGTGGCGGTGTGCTGCCGCGTGATGACAGCTGGCAGTTCCGCGCGTTGATGGCCGCGTCGAAGGTGCCCGCGCTGTTGTCCCGGTTCGGTGCGATGAGGTGGTGATCGCCGTGCGGGGGACGTACGGCTCACCGACCGTGCTGGTTGGTGCGGTGAGTCGACTTCTCCTCGGGCAAACTGACAAACGCCGTGTCATCGGCATGGGCGGATGTTCGCCCTACGCAGATGTGCGGTCCATTCCTATCGCCCTGAGCATGCGTCGCTCACTGGCATCGTCGGGCGAACCGCCCGTGTCGGCGAATCCGTGACGTTGATACAGCTGGATCGCGGCCCGGTTGTCAGCCTTGACCGACAGACCGATGTCACGGCCGCCCGCCCAGTCCACAACTGCGCTCACTGCCGCGTCGCCGAGACCTCGCCCCCGGGCAAACGGTGCGACCCACAGCGATATCAACTCCACGGCACCGGTGTCGTCGACGTACCCGCCGACCATGCCCGCGGGCACGTCACGCCACCGGACGACCGCATTGAACGGAACGTCGGTGAGCCGTGCGCGCCATCGTGTTTCGGTGTCGCGGGAGCCGCTCCATTCGGCGATTGTCGATCCGAACGCCGCCGGAGCTTCCGTGAGTGCCTCTCGCCGGAGCCGACGCCAGATCTCCCAGTCGTCCGGACCGATCATCTGCACCTCGATCACACCGCCACCTCGAGTCGTTCGAACTGCCGCCGCCGACGATAACCAATACGCGTAGCGTGCCACCAGCGAATATTCTGTCGGAAA
>NZ_BDCC01000059.1 GCF_001613305.1 Nocardia vaccinii NBRC 15922 | reverse complement strand
TAAGGTTGGCTAACGATGACAGAGGAGCCGGTTGATGACACAACTCGTCGGACAGCCCGATGACTGGACCGAGTCGGGCGCATACGAGGTAGCGCCGAGCATCCATCGGATACCGCTACCTCTGCCGCTGAACGGGCTTTCCGCCGTCAACGCCTACCTACTCGAAGGTGAGCAGGGCCTGATCTTCATCGACCCCGGCTGGGCCGGATCCGACAACGAACGTGCTGTGACAGCCGCACTTCGCGAACTCGGCCATCGCCCTGATGACATCACTCTGTGCTTGGCTACCCATCACCATTGGGACCACTACTCGCAAGCCTTCGCCTGGAGAACAACACTTGGCAGCAAGCTATTGACCGGCACCGAAGAACGGCACAGCATCGAGGAGGCCATCGGCGGTGCCGATGGCGGACGCTTCCCCAATCATGCGCGGTTGATGTTGCGGTGCGGCGCACACAATCTGGCTCAGAATCTCGCCGAATGCCCCGATCCGCCGGAGGAAAAAGGCATCGCATTCGGAACTCCCGACGGATGGCTGTCGACGGGCGACAGGGTTGCGCTTCGACATGGCGCATTGGAGGTGGTCGCCACACCGGGACACACGCGTGGCCACGTGGTTTTTCATCACACGGATGCCGGAGTGCTGTTCTCAGGCGATCACATCCTGCCGGCAATCACCCCATCCATCGGCTTCGAAAGGACCCCGGAGCCACAGCCATTGCGGTCGTTCTTGAGATCACTCCAGCTGATCCTCGGCCGCCCCGACGGAGCACTGCTACCGTCGCACGGCCCGGTGACCACCAGTGCACACGCCCGGGTCCAAGAGTTGCTCGAACACCATGAGCAGCGACTCGACGAGGTCTGCCAGGAAGTGACCAAAGGCCGTACCACCGCTTATCAGGTCGCACAGGCACTACGGTGGACTCGCCGGGCCCGGCGGCTCGACGAGCTGCCACTCGAGCACCAGATGTCCGCCATCGCGGAGATCGACGCACACTTGGACATGTTGTCACTGCTGGGTCGGCTGGCGTACGACGATGCCGATACGGTGCGTCGATACGCACTCGCCTGATCAACACCAGCCACCAAATGCTCATGGACGGGACCCAGATACCAGCCCGCAAACGGCCCGGCCGCCGGCTGACACCCGAACGGCGCCCGGACCATTATCTAGACCCCGACGCCGGTCTGGGCATGCCTTGCGAACCGCCGTCGCCCGAATTCTGGTGCGGATTCCCGATCACGGTCGGCGCAATCCATACACCATCGGGAAACCCGACCGCGCCGCACCGCTCCCGCGCCTCGGCAAGCGTTGCCGAGGCCTCGTAAACACGGGCCGAATCCGCACTGGCCATATCCATCACCACGACGACCGTGTGCGGCTCGTCCACCGCCCTATACGTCCCGGTCACGACCAGACCGTGCTCGCGACGGGCCGCGTCCAGCTTCGGACAACGATCGAAGGAACTTTCCTCCGGGCCCGTGGAACCCGGCAGCCACCCGCTGACCGGGCTATCCTGAGTTGCCCACCGGCCGCTCACGAGCCACCGGAAACCAATCCGAAACCGGTAACGCCGGGCCGAAGGCCCGGCGGAGGGTCGAGAACTGGCGCGGTGACCGCTAACCGATGGTAGGCGACGGAGCCGCTGTGACCTGAAGGTTTCCCTCCCGGTCGTTCTTCTCCGACACCATGACCGATCTGGTTCCGTCTCCAATTCCCGCCCGTCAATCCGTGCATGCGGTTCTCCCGCACACGGCTTGCCGACGCCGTTCACCGCCGGCATTCGGCACCACCCGCCAGGCCCGAAATGGCCTGGGCGCGACCACGGTCCCGTCAAGGCGGATCAGACCAAGCTGGTCGTCGGACGCGAACGCGATCACCCACCGCCCGAACGCCCGGGGGCGTTTGTATTTCTTGGCGAGGAACCCCGCGATCCGCATCAACGCATAGCTCCTGATCTTCTCGAAACGTTGGGAGGAGTTCCCGTAACGGAAATACCCTGCCCACCCGCGCAGGAAGCGGTTCACCTCCTGCACGATCGTTTCGACTCGCAGTCCCGTCCGCCGCCGGGCGGTCATCTCCCGAATCCGGTTGCGGGCGTGCTGCATCGCCTTGTCCGCAGGCCAGCGGGCAAGGAAGGCAACGCCTTTACCACCAGTACGTCCTTCCGCGCGCACCCAACGATGATGAAAGCCCAAGAAGTCCAGGCCCTCACCACCTTCGGTCAGGTGCACGATCCGGGTCTTGGCAGCCTTCGGCTCCAACCCCAGCTCGGCCAGCAATGCTGTCAGCCGCGCGAGCGCGGCCTCGGCCTGCTGCCGCGAACGGCACATCACCACGGCGTCATCGGCGAATCTGACCAGCACCCCGTGCTCGCGTGTGTCCCATGCCCGGTCGATCCGGTGCAGGTACACGTTGCACATCAACGGGCTGATCGGACCGCCTTGCGCGGCTCCGGTCACCTCACGCCGTACCATCCCGTCGCTCATCACCTTGGCACGCAACATCGCGCGCAAGAGTTTGAGCACAGCTTGGTCGCTGACGCGTTCCTCGACCGCCTGCATCAACTTCTCGTGCGGAATCGCCGAAAAGCACTCGGCGATATCCGTTTCCACCACCCATCGCCGACCCCGCCACGCCTCGTCAACGAGGACTTGCAGGGCATCGCGCGGACTGCGCTTCGGGCGGAACCCGAACGAGCAGTCCCGCATGTCGGCTTCGAAGATCGGCTCGAGCACGATCTTGCACGCCGACTGCACGATCCGGTCACGAACAGCAGGAATCGACAGCGGCCGTTGCTCTTTCACGCCCGGCTTGGGAATCCACACCCGGCGCGTCGGCAACGGCCGATACGTCCCCGCCCGCAATCCGTCGGCCAGCTCGCCGAGCAGCCATTCGACCCCGTACTGCTCGACCTCGAACAAGGTGGTCTTGTCGATACCCGGTGCACCGCCATTGGCGCGCACCGCAACCCACGCCCGCCACAGGACATCTCTGCGGAAGACCTTGTCCCGCAACAAGTGAAACCGTCGCCCAGGATCGGCCTTGGCCGCCCGGTAAAGCGCATGCTGCAAAGCCCGAACCGGATCCAACGATCCCAACGTGGCGGAACTAGCCGTGGAAGGCACTCACCAGGCCCCTCTCAACAGTCATGACACATCGACGAAGCAGCGGCCCTTCCCTCACCAGCGGTTCTGTTGTCCGCTCGGCTCGATCAGTACTATGGCCGCCTCCGACGCCCACCCGGCAGACCACTCATCTCCCGAGGTCATCGGTTATAGAGCGCCTCGCTCCGGCAACACCTTTCCGCAGGTCACCGGGCCGGGGAGGGCCTCCCCAGTTCCCGCCGTCACTATCCGAACGTTCCGCACCCCGTACGCCGGGGAGTTCTTCAGCGTCTGCGCTTCCAGGTGTTCGACGCCTTCCATGGCCTTCACCGTGATTTCGGCGGCTCGGCACTCCCTGCACCCCACCCTCACGGGCAGGACCTCTAACGACGCCGCAGGCTTCGCTTCATGCTACGGACCGCTCGGTTGCTCTCCCTGACAGGACTTTTGACGCTGGGCTTCGACCCGGCGCGTTTCCAAACCGAGCCGCCAGCCTGCTACCGGGCCTCCTGGCAGCTACCCGGACCGGACTTCCACCGGCAAGCGACGACGAGCTGACAACAACAGGTCACCTACACCAGGTCACCTCCTGTCTGCTGGGCGCGAGAAAGATCGAGGCTAAAGCGCCTCCCCTTTCGCATCTTCTGCTATCCAGGCTGCGATCTGGGCACGTGAGGTGAATGCGAGTTTGGTCAGGATGTGTTCGACGTGGCCTTCAGCGGTGCGCTGAGAGATGACCAGTTTGGCGGCGATCTGCTTGTTGCTGAGTCCTTTGGCGACAAGACCGGCAACCTGTCGCTCGCGTTTGGTTAGCTTAAGGGAGTGGGCAGATTCGCTCATTGGCTTTGCGGAATGTTCTCCGAGTGCGTAGGCGATAGCAGCGTCGATGCTCATTGCATGCCCCCGCCGAAAAGCGGCCTCGTATCGATGTGCGCCAAGGGCGTCACGCGTTCTCTGCTCGCATTCTTCGTGGAAGCGTGACATGTTGGGGAAAACAGCCTTCACGTTGTGTCCTCTTGGCCAAAGGCGTCCCATTGCGGCTCCCATCAGAACAGCGGCACGCTCGACAGCGCCGTCGGCACTAGCAGTCCAGGCCAGCGCCTCGAGGCTGAATGCCGTAGCAACCGGGCTGCGCAGCAGCCGGTTGAGTCGGAGAGCTTCCAGGAGTTGCTGTTGCGCGCGGCTTCGCTCATCTTGTTGCCATGCGGCAAGGGCAATGCCGCGCAGCGCAACAGATCGGAAAAGCAGTTCTCCGCGCGCTTCGGTGATCGAAACCACTTCACGGTAGCGCTCGGTTGCGCGCGTCATATCACCGCGCATTTCGTAGGCGAGACCGAGCAATGTCAGGGTGCTGACGCACAGTTCGGTGGCCTCGTCTGGCGTTAGGGCGTCGAAGGCATGTTCGAACGATGAGGCTGCGGTAGCGGATTCTCCCCGGACGAGCGCGAGAACCCCAGCGGAGTAGTCCAGGCGCGCGTCGACCGCCCCGGCCGGCGTTTGTTCGGAAAGTGCTCGACCTTCGTTCAGGAGTATGGTGGCTCCTTCGAAATCGCCCTGTTCTGCGGCCAGTTGGCTACCTACACAAAGCGCTTTGACGCGGTCGGGTGTCAATTGTGTGCGGGAGTGGGCCAGGACACGATCGATCCAGTACCGGCCTTCGCCGAACAGGCCACGAAATGTCCAGAACTCATACAACGCCGCAGCGGTGTTCAACCCTACCCTGGCAGCTTCCTCGGTCTCCTCGGACAAACACGTCTCGAGCGCTTCTCGCAGATTGGGCTGCTCCCGCTCGAGTCTGGCAATCCAGTCCGGTTGTCGGGCGCTGATCCACTCGGCTTCAGCATTCAACGCCAACTGCCGGTACCAGTCACGGTGTCGCCTCCGGAGGTCGTCGTATTCGCCGAATTCCTGCAATTTCTCGCGGCCGTAGTGTCGGAGCGTATCGAGTAGCCGGAAACGTACGACGGACGGTGTCTCCTCACGGATCAAGATAGATTTGTCCAACAAAGAAGACAATACGTCGAGCGGACTGTCCGGGGTCAGGTCGGTGCCGCAAATCTGCTCGGCGTCGTCGAGTTCGAAGCTTCCGGCGAAAATTGATAAGCGGGACCACAGCCGCTGTTCGACAGCTGTGTATAGTTCGTAACTCCAGTCGATACACCATCGCAGGGTTTGTTGCCGGGCGGGGGCATTGCGGGCGCCGCGGGTGAGCAGCGCGTACCGATCATCGAATCGTTTCAGCATCTGCTGCGGCGATATGGTGCGCATCCGGGCTGCTGCCAACTCGATCGCCAGCGGCAGTCCGTCCAGGCGGGCGCAGATCCGAGCTATGGCGGACTTGTTGTCCTCGTCGAGCTCGAAGCCTGGAACTACAGCCGCCGCGCGGTCTGTGAACAGAGTGACCGCGTCGAAGCGGGCGAGTCCCAACAGAGTCGGCTTCTGGGCCGGTGTGGGGACTGCCAGCGGCGACAGTCGAAACACGGCTTCGCCAGCGATGTTCAGCGGTTCGCGGCTGGTAACCAGGATCCGCAAATTCGGGCAGCTGCGTAGCAATGTCCCGGTCAGCTCCGCGACGGCGTCGATAATGTGCTCGCAATTGTCCAACACGAGCAGCGCCTTCCGTGAGCCTAGATACTCGACCAGAACATCGAGCCACGCCTTTCCCAGTTCCTCTCGCGCGCCCGTCCTCACCGCAACCACGTCGACCAGCAGGGAAGCATCGGATACGGCGGCCAGTTCGACCATCCACACCCCATGTGGGAATGGTTGTGCACTCGAGGCGATCCGCAGTGCCAGCCGCGTCTTGCCAACACCTCCAGTGCCGGTCAGAGTCACCAGCCGCGACGTGGACAGCAGATTCCGCACCTCGGCCACTTCGGTGCGGCGACCGACGAAACTTGTCAGCTCGAGCGGCAAGTCGCCTTCGCCGCCTGGGCCCATTGCCGCCGACTCGGCTCGCTGAGTACGCAAGCGTTGTTTGGGATGCGGGTACACAGGTGCCGGCTCGCCGTGCAGGGCCATCTCGTCTACTCGGAGACCGTGGTGTCGCTGAACTTCGCGAATGGCCTCGCCGAATGCCGCGGCTGACGGCCGCTGGTGGCGGTTTCGGCTCATAGCAGATTCCACCACAGCTGACACATCACGCGGTATGCCGTTCTCCTTTAGGTCCGGTACCGGCTGAGTGGTGATCCGTAGGAATTGGGTTACCACCTTCTCGCCGCTGCGCCGCTCGAAAGCCGCATGCCCGGTAAAGGCACAGAACAAGGTCGCACCGAGCCCATAGACGTCTGCAGCCGACGTGCGAGCCTCTCCTTCGAGGACCTCCGGTGCAGTGAACGCCGGCGACCCGACTAGAGTGCCTTCGCTTGTCTGGAACCCGCCGACGATATGCGCGATGCCGAAATCGGTCAAAGCTGGCTCACCGTAGTCGGTGAGCAGGATATTGCCCGGTTTGACGTCACGGTGCACAATGCCGAGGCGGTGCGCGCTTTCGAGTGCGCCGGCCATTTTTACCCCGATGGTCAACGCCTTCTCGACCGCCGGCGGGCCATGGCGGCGAATCCACGCATCCAGAGAATTCAGCGGGTAATACGGCATCACCAAATAGGGCTGTCCGCTGGCAGTGGTGCCGGCTTCCAGGACAGTGACTATGTTCGGGTGCCCGGTCAGCCGACCCATCGCCCGCTGCTCTCGTAAGAACCGGGCCCGGTTCTCGCTGTCCAGTTGTGCGGTGAGGACCTTCACCGCCACAGTCCGGTCGAGCGCGACCTGCGCGCATCGGTAGACCACACCGAACCCCCCGCGGCCGATCTCTAGCGCGTCTTCGAAACCGGCCGAGCCCAACTCGTCCGTGACAGACGTTGTCACCTCACGGCAAGTGCGCAGCGGATCGGCATCTGTCATCTATCGCGGACCGTTCAACCAGACTCTTTGTTAAGGAACTTGGGTTCACTCCTTCGTCAACTGCCAGCGTATCGCTGATGTACCCTCACAGAGTCTGGTTTTACGTGCTCTGCGCGCCTGGCAATCCTATTGAGCGATGTTCCTCTACACAGTGCATCTGTACGGCGCGATCGCCTCACGCACCGATTCGATAGTGGTGGCGGCACCACGACCGATGGCCTGGCCGAATTAAGGGCAGGCTGGCAGCCACCCGGCGGTTCGACATCGTCGCACTGACGGGTCCCCGGCGGGAGCCGGCGCGAGCCTGAAGGTTCGACGGGAGAGGCATCTCGGAGACACTCGAATCCGTGACGGATGCCCAGTTGATCAGCGAGTTCGCCGTATGTGAGGGAAGCTGTCGTCGCAACGCTGCTACTGCGCGGAGACGTGGCCGCCCCTCGCGCCGCCGCCGATGTTCTCCGCGGCTTCTGCCGACAGGAGAAATACGGCATACCCGAACAGCAGTTCACACCAGACGATGGGCCGGTGCCGGTCGACGCACCACCCGACACGGGCCTCCCGCGTTCTCCGCCGTCCGAGCAATCGGATGAAGACGTTGTTGACGTGGGCAGTAGTCATGGTCAGATACGCGGCCATGCATGCGGGTAACGGTGCCCGAGGGAACAGGCTGTCGTGGCGGGCCGAGCCCGAGCGGATCCGAATGGTAGGCGGCGACAAGCGTACACCCGTTCCTGTGCGTGGCCCAGCGCGAGTCGGGGTATGCCGTATGACCGCACGGTCCATCGACTGCGGCGCGCGGGCCAGGCGCCATCGAGGACGTTCGCTGTTACCCGGGGACCGTTCAGATATCGGCATAATGATTCTGGATGGCCGTTCGGACGCTGGTGCGCAGCCAGCGGTGTGCGGGGTCGACGGCTTGCCTCGGATGCCAGGCGGCTGAGATGACCAGTGGCGGCAGATCGGCTGCGACGTTGAGGATGTCCAGGCCCATCGTGGTGGCGGCGCGGCGAGCGAATCCCAGGCCGAGGAATCCGACGGTGTCGGTGGAAAAGATCAGGAACGCTATGGCAGTGAAACTGGACACTTCGGCCGCAATCTGGCGCGGTGTCCCGGCTTCCGCGAGGGCGGCGTCCAGTGGTCCGTGGGTTCGGCCGCGTCGGGTACCCGTGACGTGTGGGAAGTCGCACAGTCTAGTAAGTGGGACGGGTCCGGATTCGGCGGCGAGTGGATGGTCGGGCGCCACCACGGCCACGAACGGCTCTTGGTAGAGCTCTTCAACCACTATCTCGGGAGCGGTAATCCGCAGGACACCAACGTCGAGGTCGACCGAGCCGTTGCGGAGTGCCTGGACAGTCTCCTCGCCTTCGTCGGTGAAGCGGAGGGTAATGCCGGGCGCGGTGCGGCGGGCGGCGTCCAGCAGGTCGGGGCCGAGGACGGCGGTCCACGTGTCGCCACAGCGAATCGTCATCGTGCGCTGGACCCGGGCCAGGTCGGCTGCTCGGCTGGCGTCGACCAGGCCGCGGACCTCCGCGAGCAGCGCCCGAACCTGCGGTGCCAGCGCCGACGCGAGCGGGGTGGGGACCATTCCCCGTCCGGCCCGGACGAGCAACGGGTCACCGAGAGCGCGGCGGAGTCGGCCGAGCGCACGGGAGGTGGCGGGTACGGACAGCCGCAGCCGCTCGGCGGCGGCGGTGACGGTGCCTTCGGACAGCAGAGCATCGAGGGTCACCAGCAGGTTGAGATCGAAGTCGCCCACATCGGACAGGATATTGCACGAGACGCAAGTATTGTGCTAACTAGATTGCAATTGACATCAAATAATGCGCAGCGGATCGTTGATGGCGTGATTGTCGATATCAACATGCATCACTTTCCCGAGAACTTGTTCACGAACGAGAAGCTGCTGGAAGCCTTTATCTCGTGTGTGCCCCGGCAGTACGGCGAAATTGCGTACCTCAGCACCGTTCCGGGGAGTGACCGGCGCCAGATCGTCGCGGAGAAACCGAAGGGTTATCCGAATCTGCACCCGGTCGACGGCGCCTACACACTGGAGAGTGAACTGGCGGCCATGGACGAGGGCGGGGTGGACCTGGCGATTCTGCGCCTGCCGGTCTGGAACATGTGGCTGCCGATCGAGGTTTGCCGGATCGTCAATGACAGCATGGCCGACACGGTGAAACGAAGCGGCGGCCGACTACGCGCTGTCGCCTGCGTGCCACCATGGGCCACCAAGGACTGTGTGTACGAGCTGGAACGGTGCGTTGGCGAGTTGGGGATGGTGGGCGTCGAGCTGTCCAGCCACTACGGGGACCTGTACCTGGACGACGAGGCGTTCCGGCCGTATCTGAAGGTGCTCAACGACCTCAACCTGCCGGTCGTGGTCCACCACAACGAGCTGCCGGTGGATTACGGATCGATGTACTCGTTCAACAACATGCGCCGGTTCTACGGCCGGTGCGTCGACCAGGCCACCGCCGTGGGCCGGGAGCTGTTCAGCGGCATCTTCGCGGACTTCCCGAATCTGAAATTCATTCACACCTGCCTGGGTGGTGCCTTCTACGCCTACCAAGACGGCATGCTTCCGCGACCGTCGGCCACCGAGGAGACCCTGGACCGCTTCGACACGGACACCGACATCTACCGGAGCTACCTGAAGAACAACCTGTTCTTCGATATTTCCTGCCCCCAGGCATGGGGCACGAAACAACTGGAGTGCGCGATCGGCGTCTACGGTGCGGACAATGTCCTGTTCGGGGGTTCGTTCCCGGTCCGGCACGAATGGATGATCCAAGGCGTCGACTACGTGAAGAACCTGGACATCGGCGACGAGGACAAGGCGCTGATTCTCGGCGAGAACGCGCGAAAATTGTTCAACCTGTCCTGACACAGGTGCGTGAGTCCAGCTGTGTCGATTTCCCGAGGGTTCCCTGTTGCCGATGGTCCGAAGGTGGTGATGAATACGATGACAGCCGGGTACGACCAGACCACCTGGGAAAGCTTCGCGGTGGCGGAGGTGGGTGCGGCTGCTGCGCTGGCCGGTCTGCTCGTGGTTGCCTGTTCGATCAACATTCGCGAGATCCTCCAGATGCCCCCTGTGGTGTCCCGGCTGGCCGGATCGCTGAGCCTGTTCATCGGGGTGCTCATGGCCGGAACCATCCTGTTGGTACCTGCTCAGGACCACCGCCTGGCCGGCGGCGAACTGGCTGTGGCCGGGTTGGTGGTGGCGGGTGTAGTGCTGCGCCACCACGGGGTGCACCGGGATCGGCCGGAATACCGCCGCCACGCGCTGGGCATGGCGGTGCTGACGGTCATCTCGCCGCTGCTGATCACCACGGCCGGTGTGTGCTACGCGGTCGGAATCGGCGGCGGGCTGTATTGGCTGTTCCCCGGGACCCTGCTCGCGTTCGCGGTCGGTTTGTTCAACGCGTGGGTGGCGCTGGTCGAGATCCTCCGCTGACAACATTGCACCGGCCGCGAGGCACCGACCCGCAGCCGTCACGACCCCGAAAGAAGAGAAAGGTGAACATGACCACTGTCGAAGTGCCCACCCCGGACGGATTCGCCGACGCGTATCTAGCCTACCCGGACGACACCGCCCAACATCCTGGTGTCCTGCTCTACATGGACGCGTTCGGGCTGCGGCCACATCTGAAGGTGATGGCTGGCAGGCTCGCCTCGGCCGGCTATACCGTCCTGGTGCCCAACGTGTTCTACCGGCACGGCCGGGCACCGGTGGTGGACCTGCCCGAGTTCATCGACCCTTCGCGGCGGCCTGAGATCTTCCAGCGGCTCGGGCCGATCATGCGGTCGCTCACACCCGAACTGGTGATGCGCGACGCCGACGCGTACCTGCGCTGGCTCGCGGACTCGCCGCTGACCACGAACGGGCCGGTCGGGGTCACCGGCTACTGCATGGGCGCCGGGCTGGCGTTGCGCACCGCCGCCACCCACCCCGGCCGCGTCGCCGCCGCAGCCGGATTCCACGGCGGGAACCTTGCCAGCACCGAGCCCGACAGCCCACACCTGCTCGCCGACCGCGTCGCCGCGGAGTTGTACTTCGGTCACGCCGACCAGGACAGCGCGCTGCCGCCCGAGCAGGTCGACCGCCTCGAGAAGGCACTCGCAGACGCCGGTGTGCGCCACCGCTGCGAGGTCTACGCCGGTGCCCACCACGGTTTCACCCAAGCCGACACCGCCGCATACCACCCCGACGCCGCCGAACGCCACTGGGAGGCGCTGCTGGCTCTCTTCCAACGCTCACTGAAATCCGACTGATATCATTCAAAAGCACACGAAACTGCGTCCCGGTTGGTAGTCCGGAAATGTGGCCCATGGAATTTCTCCGGGTCATGTTCAACATTCTCTCCGCAGAGAGGACCCAGTGTGCTCCCCAGTAGAACCTCTGACAGGGAGTACTTGTGTCCAATTTGCGTATCGTCATCGCCGGCGGCGGACTCGCCGGGATGACGTTGGCCCACCACCTGCACCGAAATGGCCTGGATGTCACCGTGTACGAGCGTGACCCCGCTCTGGCGTCACGTGACCCGGGATACCGGCTGCACATCAACTCCACCGGTACCTCCGCACTGCACGCCGCGCTGGAACCGCGACTGTGGGAGCTGTTTCTGGCGACTTCGGGCCGGCCCACCGACGACATGCTGTTGTTCGACGACCAATTCAACCTCCGCCAGGCCCGCGACACAACAGGGATGACCGGTACCGGCACCCCCACCGAGGACATCCCGGAACATATGGTGATGTGCCGCTCGACCCTGCGCCGTATCCTCCACATCGGCTTGGAGAAGACCGTTCGGTTCGGTGTGGCGGTCACCGGGTATCGCACCAACCCGGACTCCACGGTGACCGTGTGCCTCGACAACGGTGACACCATCGAGGCCGACGTGCTGATCGCCGCGGACGGCGTCAACTCCGCAGTGCGGACCCAGCGGCTCCCGCAGGTCCGGGTCGTGGACCTGGGTTCACGGCACATCACCGCGAAGATCCCGCTCACCCAGGACACCAGGGCCAGGCTGCCGCAGCAGCTGTTCAACACGTTCTCCCTCGCCTTCGACAGCCACCACGACGGGCTCACTTTCGGCCCACTCGAACGCACCGACCCCGAGTCGCCGCTGGTCAAGGAGCAGGAACAGGATTTCCAGGACGAGGCCGGCAAGAACTACGCGCTGAGCATCTTCAACTCGCTCACCGACCGGATGCTCCCCGACGCCGAACTCTTCACCGCCGGCCCGGAGCAACTCAAGGCCTACGTGCTGCAGCGGCTCGCATCCTGGCATCCAGCCCTGGTCGAGACGGTGCGACTGTGGGACACCGCAACCGTGCAAGCACTGACCCTGCGCAGCTGTGTGCCCACCGATGCCTGGGAACCCACCAACGTGACCGTCATCGGCGACGCGATCCACGCCATGAGCTCGGCCCTGGGGATCGGCGCCAACACCGCGCTGCGCGACGCGCACGTCCTGGGCGAGGAACTCCTGGCCGTCAGCCAGGGAAAGAAAGCCCTCCTGGATGGTATCGGCGATTACGAGGAAGCCATGCGCGACTACGGTTTCACCGCCGTCCGCAAGTCCGCCGCCGTGGGCACACAGGTGATCGGACACCACCCCCTGCCCGAATAACCGGCCACAGTGGACGCGAAGCCCACCATCTCCGGTGGGCTTCGCACCGGCTCCGTGCTGGGCACGCCGGGCGACTGGCCGATGATGCCCACCACCGCCAACAGCCACGCCGCCGTCATTTACCACCGGGGCGCGGAGGGGAGCTCCGGGCCAACGGCACGGTGGTGCGACCCGTGCATAACCATGGCTCGGCGTAGCAACGGCACACCGAGCGCCTGCCGTCGGCGAAGAGCCCGACGGCGAAACCGCTCGACGAACCTGACATCGACCCGATCGATGAGTCGCGCAGATTTCCGGCCGGACCGGGCCGGGAAAATCAGAAATAATCCGAAATGAGAAGTCATGAACAATATCTCCCGAGCCGGGGCACTGGCCGCGCTCGCGATGGTCGCTACGGCCGCTACCGTAGGCGTAGCCACCGCTGCACCCGTCCAGGCCCCGGTGGCGACAACGTCCGCTGTGGCCGAGGCTGTTGATTCCGCCCCTGCCCCAGGCGATCTCGATCGTAGCGCCGCGATCGACAACGCGGTCGGCGCGGTCGGCGCGGCATTCAACAACGGCGCCAACGATGGCAAGTTGTTCGGTGGCGCGATCGGGGCGGCACTGGGCTGCCCGATCGGCGCTATCACCGGCGGTACGCTGACCGTCCTGGCGACCGCCGGAACCCTCACACCGGTAGGCATCATCGGCGGCTGCCTGATCGGTGGTGCCGCCTTCGGCGGGCTGGGGACATTGGTGGGCGGCGCGGTCACCGGTATACCACCGCTGGTCGGCACTGCCACCGACCAGTACAACCAGTTGCACGCCAAGGGATTCGTCTCCGCCCCGCTGCCCGCCGCCCAGTAGCTCCCGGCGATCGCCGGATTTCGTCACCAGAAGTGAGTATCGCCATGAAATACACCACCGCGGGGACAACTGTCACCGCACTGACCGCCGTCGCCGTCGCGCTGGGTGCAGGCTCCGCGCATGCGGGCGCCCCGCCGGCCGATCCCGACAAGATAGGCGTCCAGGTGGCGCCCGGCGTTCAATTTGCCGGTGCCGCCTCGGACAATTCTTCGATGCTGACCACTCCGATCGCGGCGGTGACGATGCGCGACGGACAGCTCTCGATCCAGAACGCCACGCGGCAACAGGTTTTCGGTACGCCGTTGCAGACCGTGGCCAGTGATCCGGCCGCGCCCGCCTCGGCCCAGGTCGCATCGCCCGCCGCCCCCGCCGCGAGTGGCGACGTTCTCGGTGACGTGCACACAGCTTGGCAGCAAGCCGGCGCGTACACCGGTCTCGCGGCCGGAATCGGTGGCATGACAGGCGGATTCGTCGGCGCGGCTGTCGGTTGCCCCGTGGGCGCGGTGACCATGGGCAGTATGGTCACCGTCATGTCGGCTGCTGTGTTGACCGTACCCGGCGTGATCGGAGGCTGCGTGGGCGGCGCGGCGATAGGAGCAGGGGTCGGCGCAATGCTGGGCGCCGGAATCGTCGGCATTCCGGTGGGGCTGGCCGTTACCGCGCAAAAGTACAACCAGTTGCAGGCTCAGCGATCAGCGCCTTCGGCGACCCCCGCACCGCACAGCTGACCCGTCCAGCAGCATCCGACGTCTGTAGATCCGAACGCTCCGGGTAACCGTTCCGCCGGCTACCCGGAGCTTCGGGTATCGGCGATCTCGTGCATGTCGTCACTTCCTGCTGATCCGAGCCTGTACCGGCAGGAGACTCCCTGTGTGCGTCGGCTGTCAACCGGGGGCTGCCTCGCAAACATGAGGGCACCGCGTCAGATCGTGATGCGCTGCAGGTCGGCGCCGACGAGCACCTTCCCGTCGTAGCCCTGCTGAGCCCACTGTGTCCACCGCCGCGCGTCGATGGTGCGCGAAACGAGGTCGCCGATATGGCTGAGCACCAGCCGCGGCACCTGGGATTTCGCTGCGATCGACCCCACTTTCTGGACCTCTACGTGGGAATTGAGCAGATGACTGGTCAATCCGGCGTCGCCCTTGAATCCCTGAATGTTGATCGCCTCGTGCACGAGCAGATCCGATCCGTGGGCGAGGGTGGGAATGTTGTCGGTGTAGGTGGTGTCGCCGGAGAAGGTGATCGATCCGTGGTCGGTGTCGAACCTGTAAGCGTACGAGGGGAAGACCGGCCCGTGCGGAACCAGTACCGCAGTGACCTTGACCCTGCTGTCCTCCATCACCGCAAACGGTTGCATAGCAGGAGCCACGTTCGTGTAGCTGGCGCCGACCGTTGCCGGCGGCATGAGCTCATGCACGTCGATCAGGCTGCTGGTTTCTCGGATGAGGGAGTCACGCATGAAGACATTCGTGCTGTAGGCATAGGCGTCGTTGCAGCGTTCAGTGAGATCGGCCAATCCAGGAGTCGGGTTCGCCGGGGCCTGAGTCGGTGCCATCCCGCCCCCATAGGGCGCCGTCAGGCCCCCTGCGGGTCCGGGCCCGTACACGGGAGTGCGGTCCGGAACCGAGTCCGCCATCTTGGGGGATGTGTTGCCGCCCAGCAAGAAGAAGCTGTAGTAGTCCGCGACATGGTCGGCGTGCAGATGTGTGATGAACACCGCCGCGAGATCGGCGAGCTCGAGGTTGGCGGTGATGTACTGAGTGAGCGCCGATCGCCCAGCGTCGATCAGGTAGACCTTGCCGTCGACCACCAGTGCGCTGGAGATTCCGTGACGGAAGCGGTCGGGCTGGGGACCGCCTGCGGTCCCCAGCAGCACCAGTTCCAGGCCACGGCTCGGCGGCGAAGTGGACCGCGCCCCACGCCCACTCGACGACTGCGAGCACGCGAGGGTCAAGCCGCCGATCAGCGCGCTGATTCCTCCCAGCGCAGTTCGCCGGGACAGTCGCGAGCTACTCGCCTCGAACGGCAGATCACTGCCGGGGGGACGAATTCCACAGTCACACATGGTGACAGACCTCCCAAGGCTCGGGTCTCACAACGGGGCCGTCAACGGGCCAGGGAGCGGTCCAGAGATATCAGTACGTCGTGAAGGGCCGCAGCCTGTTCGACGAGTTCTGTCGGCGCCGTGCGCAGACGCCGCGCCCACAGTGCACGGATCTTCCGGAGGTTTTCCAGTCCGAACTCGGTCGTGACCAGCTGGACGTAGCGCGCGTCCTCGGCGCGTTGCTGTCTGGTGATGAGGTCCCGCGACTCGAGAACCCGCACCGCGGCACTGACGTTGCTGCGCCGCAGGCCTGTGGCCGCGGCGATCTGTGTGGGATTGGTACCCGGGTTCCGGGTGATCTCGCGAACCACCTCGGCCTCGGTGCCTGTGAGTGGGACGATTTCGCGAACGTCCTGGCTGCGCAACGCCAGCTTGCGTGCAACGCTGATTATCGCATCGGCGACGTCGGCCAGCTGATCGTCGATGATGCGGTCTGCCACGGTATCTGCTTTTTCGGTCACGCTTGACATGCTATCCACTCTGTTGCGTATGATTTCGTACACATACATACTTTAATGCGTGACAGGGAGCACACAAATGGTCAACCCAAGCGTCCAGGATGGGATCGAACGGGCCGGGTCTGCCGTCAATCTCTTATGGAAGCCTGGCGTCAAGCCGTGGGCTGTGCCGGTCGTCGAGCCGGAATACTCAGGGTGGAGCGTTGAGCAAGAAGCATGGCGCTCGGGCGTGGCGCTGTTCGATCTGTCGTACCACATGTTCGACACCCGGATCGACGGGCCGGACGCTACTCGCCTGCTGCGGGACTTCAGCGCCAACAACTACGACAAATTCGCGATCAATCAGGCCAAGCAGTTCATCCCCGTCGCCGAGGACGGCAACATCATCGTCGACGGAATCCTGTTGCGTGAAGCTGAGAACACGTACACCCTGAGCGGAGTTCCCGTCGCTCAGGGCTGGGTGAAGTACTGGGGCGAAAAGGGTGGATACGACGTCGAATTCGACACGGATCCCGACTCGTCCGTCCGTACCGACCGTGACCCGAAGCTGTTCCGCTACCAGGTCCAGGGGCCCCGCGCGATGGAAGTCATCGAGCGGGCATTCGGTGGCCCCTTGCCCGACGTCAGGTTCTTCCATTCGCAGCGTGTGACACTGGCGGGCCGGCAGATCCGCGCACTCCGACACGGAATGGCAGGACAGGCCGGCTACGAGTTCATCGGTCGCTACGAGGACCACGAAGCCGTCAAAGATGCACTGCTGGAGGCAGGCGCCGCCTCGGACATCGTTCGAGTAGGCGGCCTGGCGTACTTCACCAACGGCATCGAAAGCGGTTGGATCCCTACGCCTACTCCTGCGATCTACACCGATCCCACGCTCGAGGACTACCGCAGGTCGATCAGCCTGTTCTCCTACGAAGGGCAGAAGCCGCTCCACGGAAGCTACTTCTCGGAGAACATCGAGAGCTATTACTGCTCGCCTTGGGAACTCGGCTACGGTCGATCGATCTCGTTCAGCCACGACTTCATCGGTCGCGACGCTCTGCTCGAAGCCAAGGAAAAAGTGCACCGCTCCCGCGTGACGCTGGTGTTCAACCGCGATGACGTCAACACTGTGTTCGGCGCAGACAGCGGGTTCCATCTCAGCTACGGCCGCTACCGCATCGAAGCCGCTGCCGGTCTGGCAGGAATCACCTTCTGGACAGCGATGATCGACCCTGCCGAAACCATTCTGTCGCTCGCCCTGGTGGAAAACGAGTACGCCACACCGGGAACCGAAGTCGAAGTCGTGTGGGGCGAGCATCCCGGGGCGGGTACCGCCCCCGACGCGGATCTTGGTTTCCCCCGCATCCGTGCCACCGTCCAGCCGTCGCCCTTCGACGAGTTCGCCCGTAATCAATACCGCTCCAACGCGACGGTCAAGGCGTGAGGCTCGAGCATCATGACTATTGCGTCGGTTGACAACGCGGTACGGGGCGAAGGGCTCCTGGCCGACTTCTCCCTGGAGATGACGGCCAAGGATATCGATGCACTGCGTCACGCGGCACCGGTGATTCCGCAGGGCACACACGTCAACGTGACGTTTCTCGGCAACGAGGACTTCGCGATGCGGCGCAAGGCCGCGGCCGCGGTGAAAGCCGCGGGTTTCGATCCCGTCGCCCATATCTCCGCTCGGCGCATCGCGTCCGAGCGCGAACTCGACGACTTCATGGCGGCGCTTCGCGAGGACAGCACCCATGAGTCGGTGTTCTTGATCGCCGGCGATCCGTCCGAGGCCCAGGGGCCGTTCGACAGCGCGATCGATCTGATCACGTCGGGGATGGCGGAGCATTACGGCGTCAAACGCATCGGCATCGGGGGATATCCCGAAGGACATCCGCAGATCGACGAGGAAACTCTCTGGTCAGCTCTCGAGCAGAAGGCTGCGGCGATCTCGTCGCTCGATGTGCAGGGCGAGATCATCACCCAGTTCGGGTTCGATGTCGACGCTGTCCTGGACTGGATCGTGCAGGTGCGGCAACGAGGTATCGATCTGCCGATCCGGGTGGGAGTAGCGGGACCAGCCGGTGTCAAACGCCTGATCAGCTACAGCAGGCGCTTCGGTGTCGGGACGAGCGCCGGCATCGCCAAGAAGTACGGGTTCTCCATCACCAACCTGCTGGGTACCGCCGGTCCCGACCGTTTCATCAGCGAGCTCATCACCGAGTACGACCAGACGCTGCACGGACGTATGGGAGTGCACTTCTACACCTTCGGTGGAATGCGTGCCACGGCCGAGTGGGTCGATGACTTCAGGAAGGACACCGGTCAATGACAATTGCGCAGCACATGCTCAACATCCCGGGCACGGCCACCAAATCCGCCGACGGTATCGCCTCGCTTGTCGTCCACGGCAAAGATCGCCAGGGAATTGTCGCCGTGGTGGGTGCGGCCCTGCGCGAGTTCGGCGCGAACATCATCTCGCTCGACCAGTACTCCGATGACCCGCGAGGCGGCGAATTCTTCCAGCGAACCGAGTTCAGCGTCGCCAACCTCAGCGCGGTTCTACCCGATATCGATGATGCACTGACCGTACGGCTGGCAGAAGGGGATTTCGATCTCGAGTTCACTCTCCGGGATATGAGCGTTCCCAAACGTGTCGCCATCTTCGCATCGAAATCCGACCACTGCCTCGTGGAGCTGCTGTGGCGGCAACGACGGGGAGAGCTTCCGGTCACGATCGCAATGGTGATCTCCAACCACGCCGACACGGCGGAGGAAGTCCGGAGCTTCGGCATACCGTTCTTCCACGTGCCCTCGAGCGGATCGGACAAATCCGCTGCCGAGGCCGAACATCTGCGCTTGTTGAAGGGCAACGTCGATTTCGTCGTGCTGGCCCGCTATATGCAGATCATCTCGGCCGAATTCATCGAGGAGGTCGGTGTCCCGATCATCAATATCCACCACTCGTTCCTGCCTGCGTTCGTCGGTGCCGGACCGTATGCCAAGGCCAAGGATCGAGGCGTGAAATTGATCGGTGCAACTGCGCACTACGTCACCGAAGAACTCGATCAGGGCCCGATCATCGAACAGGATGTTGTGCGGGTAACCCACGCCGATACCACCGCGGACCTCCAACGCCGCGGCGCCGACGTCGAGCGCTCCGTTCTGGCCCGAGCCGTGCAATGGCACAGCGAAGACCGAATCATCCGTACCGGAAATCACACCGTGGTCTTCTCCTGACGATTCTCCCAAGGGGCACAACGACTTTCGAGGAAAAGTAGACCCTCGAAAGTCGTTGCGGTCCCCTGTTTTTCGATATACCGGTGCCCGGGGGCGCGACCGCTACCGGCATACCCAGCGAGCCTAACGAAAGGTTGAGCATGGTGACGAACATCATCGATGGGTCGGCCATCGCCAGAGATATCAGAGATCGAGTTGCGAGCCGTACTCGCCGCCTTCGGCTGGGTTCTGGTTACTCACCAGGTCTTGCAACGATTCTCGTCGGTTCCGATCCCGCAAGCCACGTCTACGTCGACAGCAAGCGACGCCTCGCGGCGCAATGTGGTTTCGCCGACCATCATCGATGGTTGCCCGAAACCTCCACTCAACAAGATGTCGAACGAGTCATCGACGGGCTTGCCGACGCCACGGACGTGCACGGAATACTGCTGCAACTGCCGTTGCCGCCCCATCTGGACGCGGCAGCGCTCATTGATCGCATTCCTCCGCACAAAGATGTCGACGGTCTCGGCACCGTGAACGCCGGTCGCTTGGCCCGGCATCTGCCAGGGCGGCGCCCATGTACTCCGGCCGGAATCATGCGGCTGTTCGATGAAACGGGAATCTCGTTGCGCGGCACCGTTGCCGCCGTCGTGGGGACCTCGGCGCTCGTCGGACGACCGATGGCGCACATGCTGCTCGAACGCGACGCGACTGTACTGATGGCCCATGAATACACACGCGACCTTCCGGGACTCACGAGCTCGGCGGACATCGTCATCACCGCCACCGGCGCGAGGGGACTGATCACCGCCGACCATATCCGGCCGGGCGCGACCGTTATCGACGTCGGTATCACTCGGACGCCGCACGGTGTGACCGGCGATGTGGATTTCGAGCGTGTCCGGCACGTGGCCGGCGCCATCACCCCTGTTCCCGGCGGAGTCGGGCCGATGACCATCGCCATGCTGCTGGAGAACACCATTACAGCCGCCGAACAGAGTTCGCCCTCCTCGGTGGTACCCGAACCCCAGATGGCTGCTCGGACAGCCTGATACGGAAACGATCCCTGCCATGAAGATCGTCGGCATCATCAATGTCACGCCCGACTCGTTCAGCGATGGCGGACTGTACATCGAACACGATGCAGCAATAGCCCGCGGCCTCGAACTCGCCGCCCAAGGCGCTGACATCATCGACGTCGGTGGTGAGTCGACTCGCCCCGGCGCGGCCCGGATCGACTCACGAACGCAGCGGCAACGCGTGATCCCTGTGATCCGCGAACTCGCTTCACACGGAATCGAAGTCAGCGTGGACACAACAATCGCCGAGGTCGCTGCCGCGGGTGTGCGCGCCGGTGCCACCATCGTCAACGACATCTCCGGCGGCGAAGACGACTCCGATATCCACCGGGTGGTGAGCCGGTCACAGGCCCGCTACATCATCACTCACTCGTGCGGGCCGAGCCAGACTCTCGTTCACTATACGGACGTGGTCGCCGACGTCCGCGCGGAACTTCTCCGGCGAATCGCGCGAGCACACACTGCCGGGGTTCGTCCTGAGCAACTCGTCATCGACCCCGGGCTCGGATTCTCGAAGTCAGCGGCAGAGAATTGGGCAATTCTGGCGCATCTGGACAACATCGCGAGCATCGGGCTGCCGGTGCTCGTCGGGGCATCACGTAAGCGATTCCTCGCCGCACTGGCCGGAGACTCACCGCAGACCGATGACCTCGATGTGGCCACTGCGGCTCTGTCGGCTCACCTTGCCGCACAACACAATGTCTGGGCGGTGCGCGTGCACGATGTGACGGCCACTACGATCGCACGCTCTGTCGGCGAGCACCTGAGCGCTTCTTCCGCCGGAAGCGCTGTACGACCGAAACCCACGCCCGAATGGCCACTGCGTCCGCTCGCGGTCGCCCGCCCATAGATCCCTGCGTATTGCCGCCGGTTCACCGGGCAGGTTCGAGCGGGGGCACGGGGTGTTCCTCCATCCACTGCGTCACGAAGTCGAGGAAGGCGCTGACCTTCCTCGGCACCGGCGCGGCAGGCGCGTACACCGCGCACAATGAGCGCACCTGGACATGAGCACCCGAGAACAACGCCTCCAACTCACCCGTCATGATGTCGCGATACGCCAAGCGAAGTGGCAACAGGGCGATGCCGCGTCCGTATATCGCGGCTTTCTTCAGGACGAGATATGAGTTGGCCGTGAAGGAACTGTGGGTGATCTTGTGTGCGTTACGACGCCCGCCGAGGTCCAAATGCCACGACGAGTCGTGGTCATGTGTCAGATAGTCGTGCTCGGCCAATGCCGCGACGTCCCCCGGCCGGCCGCGCCGATCCAAATACGACGGTGAGGCGCACAGAACGAACGGCACGGTGCTGATCCGCCGCAGCTTTATCCGCGAGTCGCGGAGCGGACGGGTGTGGAACGAGATGTCGAAGCCGCTGTCCAGGAAGGCATACGGCCGCTCCTGAACACCGCCGAGATCGAGGCGGACGTCGACCTCGGAGTGGCGGACCGAGAAGGCCGCGATCGCGTCGCCCAACTCGAGCGCACCGAGCCACTTCGGGCAAATCACCGAGAGCTCTCCGGCGATACTCGTGCCCAGCCCCGCGAGGTTCCGGTCCTCTTCTTCGATCTCGTCCAGGATCCGGCGGGCGAACTCACTGTAGCGCAGACCGTATTCGGTCAACGTCACCGAGCGAGCGGTCCGGTTCACCAGGCGGGCGCCGAGATGCTTCTCCAGACTGGCGACATGCCGTGACACCGACGACGCAGAGGTCCTCATCTGCTCAGCGGCACCGGCGAAGCTCTCGGTGTCGGCCACCGTGACCAGGCTTCGCATAACCAGTAATCGATCCATCATCGCGCACCCTTCCGCGATCTGTCTTCTCATGGCCCGAATGCTGTGACCACTGCCACTAGATCGTACAAGTTGTTCCGCGTACGGGTCGCCGTTCGATTGCAGTCGAGTCGACCATTCGGTCGCACGAGCACGCCTGGCCCGTGAGGATGAAGATGGCTCCCGGCGGCGAGACGCACCGGCCGCCTCACCTATGGACGGTGGACGGCCGATGGACGGCGGCACTCCGCCGACCCGTGTGCGCCCGGTCGCGATAGCAAGTGTGCGGCATGCGTTTCGCGCACGCTCAGCATGCGCGATCTGCCGGTATCGGGCTTCTGCGAGGACACCGACAGGCTGTTACTGTCACTAGATGGATCTAGTGATGCGAGCCGCGCCGGTGCGGCTTCGAGATCTGCACGCGGGCGACAACGCCGCCGAGGACGCACGCTCATGGACGTTCTAGTCATCGACCACCGCGACTCCTACACCTGGAATCTGGTCCACCTGATCGCCGAGGTAACGGGTCGGCTGCCAAACGTGGTGCAGCACGACGAGGTGAACACATCCGACATGCGCTCGCACTCTCACATCGTGCTCTCCCCCGGCCCCGGCCAACCGGATGACCCCGCCAGCTTCGGCCTGGGCCCCGCGATCCTGCGCTGTGGACGCACACCTGTGCTCGGCGTTTGCCTCGGCCTCCAGGGCCTCGTGACCGTATGTGGCGGGCAGGTAGCGCCGGTCCGGCCGGCGCACGGTGAGGTCGCGACCATCAACCATGACGGGGCAGGGGTATTCCGCGGCGTGCCCGCAGGGTTTCGAGCGGTGCGCTACCACTCCCTCGCGGCCATCGTGATTCCACCCAGCCTCGTAGTGACAGCCCGCAGTGAAGACGGGACGGTAATGGGCGTCCGGCATCGGTCCCGTCCGCTCGAAGGCGTGCAGTTCCACCCGGAATCGGTGCTGTCGGAACACGGTACGCAGTTGATCGCGAACTTTCTCGGATTGGGGTAACGATGGCCGGACCCGACGCGGCAGCCGAATATTTCCGCGAGATCGCCGAACTGCACGATCGCTGCTTCTGGCTCGATGGAGCCGCCGGCAGCGAATGGTCGGGACTGCGGTCGTATATCGGTTGGCTGGAGCCCGACGACGTCTCACTCAGCTACGGAGCCCGCTCGGGCGTCGTTCACCGGCACCAAGGCAACCAGAGCGAGGAGGTCGGCACCGACATCTTCGATGTGCTCGACCGAGAGCTGAGAAACGGGCGTTCGGATGCACAGTGGTTCGGCTATCTGGGGTACGCGGCCAGGCCGGATCTCACAGCCCGGCCGAGTGAGGACCTCCCGGACGCCGTGTGGATGTGCCCATCCCACGTCCGGGTTTTCACGCACCCATCCGTCGCCACGACGGGGCCCTGCGCCGTCGTGGCTCATCCGGCCGAGCCGAACCGTGAACGTTCCTATCGTGAGGCCTTCGCGCGGGTACAGGACGAACTGCATTCCGGCAATACCTACGAGGTCAACCTCACCTACCGGGTCCGGGTGCTGTGCGACAGGTCTCCGGTTTCCACCTATCTGGAATTGCGCCGCCGCAATCCGGCACCGTACGCGGGATTTCTTCAGCATGACGTGCCGGAGGCCCGGGCATGGCTCCTGAGTTCGAGCCCGGAGCGCTTCGTCACCGTCGACGACCAACGGTGGGCCGAGAGCCGCCCGATCAAGGGGACTACCCCACGCGGCGCGACCGACAACGACGACGAGTATCTGCGGTCGCGTCTCGCACACGATCCCAGCTTCCGGTCCGAGAACCTGATGATCGTCGACCTGCTACGCAACGACCTGGGCATGGTCAGCGAACCGGGGAGTGTCTCCACCCCTGGACTGATGGAAGTCGAGAGTTACGCATCGGTGCATCAGTTGGTCTCGACTGTTCGCGGTCGGCTGCGTGAAGACATCTCCACCGTCGGCGCGATTCGTGCCATGTTTCCACCCGGGTCGATGACCGGCGCCCCGAAACGGCGCACGATGCAGATCATCGACGAGGTGGAGGACAGCCCACGCGGTGTGTACTCCGGCGCGTTCGGCCGGATCTCGACGTCGGGCGAGGCTGATCTCGGGGTGGTGATCCGGTCACTCGTGACCGACGGGTCCGGCTGCTGGACGTTCGGCACAGGCGGTGGAATCACCGTCTGTTCCCAGGTCGAATCGGAACTAGCCGAAACACGCTTCAAGGCGACCCGGCTGCTGGATGTGCTGCACAGCGCCGAGAGCAGTGCAGACGAAATCGACCGACGCCTCGAGGTTGGCCATCCAGTCGGTCACTGACCTACGTCCGGACCGGCCACGCGGAGACAACCGGGAAATCGGGGCCGTCGATCCCCGTCGTGATCCTGCGGAGCAGTCCGATCAACGTGTCGACCTCGTCATCTGTCAGGCCGGACGTGATGTCGGCATTTGTCGTCGCCATCGCTTCCCGGCCCCGCGCGACGCCGGCCAAACCTGTCTCCGTGAGTTCGTAGAGCACGACGCGCCCGTGTACCGGGTGCGTGCGTCGGCGCACCCAGTCGAGCTTCTCGAGGCGGTTGAGCGCAGTACCGATGCTCTGCGGGGCGATGTGGAACCTTCTCGACAGGTCAGCCGCCGACAACGGGCCGAGCTGGTCGAGATGCACTGCCAGCCCAAGTTGGGTCGCGGTCACATCGAGATCGTCCAAGGCTTCGTGAACACGGCGGTGCGCGGCGTTCTGTGCTCGCCACAGGACGTGGGTGAGCTCGTCGTCCCACGCCCTCGTGCCATCAACCATGCGTCTGCCTCCTGGAGGGCTTGATATCATATGCCTTCTATGATGACATATGTCTGTCAAAGAGAGAGCTCGTGCGACACGAGTCTCAACGAGAGGAACGCACGATGGCGTCACCCAGCCTCCAGGACGGTATCGACAAGGCCGGTTCTGCGGTACAGCTTCGATGGACCGACAATCCCCGGGTATGGACCCCGCCCGTGGTCCCGCCGGAATACTCGGGCTGGCGTAAGGAGCAGGCCGCCTGGCGGGATTCTGTCGCGCTCATGGACTTGTCCTACCACATGTGGGACACCTTCATTTCGGGGCCGGACGCGACGCGGATGCTCAGTGAGCTGAGCGCGAACAACTATGAGAATTTCGCCATCAACCAGGCCAAGCAGCTCGTCACCGTCAACGAGAACGGCTTTCTGATCGCCGATGGCATCCTGCTTCGGCGCGGCGAGCAGGACTATGTCATCACCGGTCGTCCGACAGCCCAGAACTGGATTACCTATCAGGCGCAGCAGGGTGGGTACGACGTCGAGCTGAGTAGTGATCCCGACTGCTCGCGCGACCCGAACCACATCCCACCGTTCTTCCGGTATCAAATCCAGGGCCCGTCTGCCCAGAACTTGATCGAGGTGGCCTTCGACGGCCCGCTGCCGGAGACCAAATTCTTCCACGCCACGAACGTTTCCCTTGCCGGCAAGACTTTCCGTGCGCTGCGTCACGGCATGGCCGGTCAGCCCGGTTACGAGTTCATCGGCGACTACGCGGACCACGCCCCGGTGAAGGAGGCGCTGATCAGGGCTGGGGAGCAGTTCGGGCTCGAACTCGTCGGCGCATTGGCTTACCCGACGGCCCAGGCCGAGGGAGGATGGGTCCCCGCGCCGATCCCCGCGATCTACGACGCCACCGCGCCTCAGAATGCCTATCGCTCATGGCTGCCACTACATACTCCGGACGGCATGCAGCCGCTGCACGGGAGCTTCTACTCGCCGGACATCGCCGACTATTACCTGACGCCGTACGAACTCGACTACGGGCGGTCGATCTCGTTCGATCACGATTTCCTGGGCCGTGACGCGCTGCGGGCGTTGAAGGACGCTGATCGGCGCCACAAGGTGACGTTGGTGATGCGGGCCGACGACGTAGAGGCGGCGCTGGGGGCTGACCACGGGATCGTCAACACGCTGGCGAAGCAGCGCGTCGAGCACGATGGCACGTTGGCTGGTGTCACCGAATACACCGCGTTCAGCGATCCGTACGGAACGATGCTGAGCCTGGCTCTGGTGTCCGAGGACATGGCCAAGGCCGGCACCGAGGTGACGGTCGTGTGGGGTAACCACCCCGGCGGAGATGTGGCCCCCGACGCCGATCTCGGGCTTGCGCGTATCCGCGCGACTGTGCAGCCCTGCCCGTACAACGAGTACGCCCGCGCCGGCTACCGCCAGGACTGACGTCCGGCTCACCCGGCGTGTGCCACGTGCAACTTATGCATGCGGCAGACGCCGGGGTCGAGCCCTTGTTGCTGTGCGATCGCGAACCTAGCCTTCACTAGGATGATCTAGTGATCGGCGTCACTGTGGCCGAGAGGAACAAATGTCATGGCTGGTCCCACTCTTCACGATGGTATCGAGCAGGCCGGATCCGCTGTCGATCTGCTGTGGAAGCCGGGCACACCGGCATGGACCCCCGAGGTGGTCGAGAAGGAGTACGCCGGTTGGAAGGCGGAACAGCACGCCTGGTTCGACACGGTGACCATCGCCGATCTCTCGCACCACATGTCCGACACGGTGGTCGAAGGACCGGAGGCGACGAAGACCTTGGCCGCGACCAGCGCCAACAACTACGAATCCTTCGTGATCGGCCAGGCCAAGCAATTCGTGCCCATCGGCGAGGGTGGGAATATCATCACCGACGGCATCCTGTTCAAGGAGTCCGAGGAACGCTACGTCCTCAGCGGCGTGCCTGCGGCTCAGAACTGGGTCATGTATCACGCCCGCAAGCTCGGCTTCGACGTCGTGTTCGACACCAACCGGGAAACCTCAGCTCGCCCGGCGGACGTGGGACCGATGCTGTTCCGCTACCAGATTCAGGGGCCGCTGGCCGGTGAGCTCATCGAGCGTGCCTTCGGTAGTCCACTGCCGGCGACGAAGTTCCTCCACTCGACTCTGGTGAGCCTGGAGGACAGGACATTCCGCGCCCTGCGGCACGGAATGGCCGGCCAGCCCGGCTTCGAATTTCTCGGCGACTGGGCGGACGCGGCCTTCGTCAAGGACGCGTTGATGAAGGCCGGCGAGCCGTTCGGCTTGGTACATCAAGGGGCGTTGTCCTACCCGACCTCCTGCCTGGGCAGCGGCTGGATTCCCTCGCCGACACCAGCCATCTACACCGACACCGAACTCCTCGACTATCGCAAGTCGATCCCGCTCTACTCCTACGAGGGCATGAAGCCCCTGCAAGGCAGCTTCTACTCCGACAACATCGAGGATTACTACACCTCGCCGTACGAGCTCGGCTACGGCCGGTCGATCTCGTTCAACCACGACTTCATCGGCAGGTCCGCGTTGGCAGCGGCCGAGAAGAACACCTCTCGCACCAAGGTCACGCTCGTCTTCGACAAGGCCGACATCCATCGGGTGCTCGGTGAGGATCCAGGCTTCGTGCACCACTACTGGCGCAATCGTGTCGAGGCCAAGGATGCTCTGGTGGGGGTGACCTTCCAGAGCGGCTGGCTCGACACGGAGGGCACGGTCCTCGCGCTGGCCGTGATCGACAAGAAGTTCGCCGAGCCGGGCACCCGAGTCGAGGTCGTCTGGGGTGAGCACCCGGGCGCCGGAACAGCACCCGACGCGGATCTCGGCTTCCCGCGACTGCATGCCACCGTGCAACCCTGCCCCTTCGACGAGATGGCCCGGACGCTCTATCGACGGAACGCCGGCTGACTCTCCATCCGCGATCGTTCCGACGGCTGTGCCCCGAGAGAAGTGCCGCGTCGGGCCGCCAACCCGGCACACCCTTGACTTCATCTCGACGAGCCCGAGGAGAAACAACGTGACTCGGAATACGGACGGGCGCGAGGACGCGGCCCGCGACCAGCAGTGTTTCAGCCTCCAGGCGGGACGGGCCCTACCCGGTCCACAGCTTGTACCCGGCCATGCGAGCAGTACCCCGGAAAAGGAACCGATTGCCCCGATGAAGAACAAATCCCAGCGGCCGTCCCGAGCCGTACCGTCGTCCGTGTCCGCCCAGCCGGTGCATAGTGCAGCGACCATCGTTGTGGCGTGCCTCGGAGCATTCGTTTCCTATCTTCCGCTCGTGGGTATATCGGCGGCCCTGCCGATCCTGGGACGAGGGTTGAGTGCCTCCACCAGCGAACTCCAATGGATCACGGACGTGTTCATCCTGCCGACCGCCGTTCTGGTGCTGACTTTCGGAACGCTCGGAGAGCTGTACGGCAGGAAGAAGGTCTATCTCGGCGGAATGGCGGTGTTCTGCGTCGGCTGGATGGTCTGCCTCACCGCAGGTAGCGTGGCACAGGTTTGCGGGGGACTTGTGCTCGCAGGCATTGGCACCGCTGCCCTGATGCCCTCGACCCTGGCTCTGATCGGCCACGTTCGCACGGACCATCGCAGGCGGGCCGCCGCTATCGCGCTGTGGACCGGCTCCCTCGGGCTGGGGCTGACGCTCGGACCTGTGTTCAGCGGCCTCATCGCCGAGCATGCGAGCTGGCGCTGGATTTTCCTGCCGCCCCTCATCCTGGGGGCGGTTGCCTTCGTGACTGCAGCCACCGTGCTGACCGAGTCCCGCGCCGAACATGCCCGCCACCTCGATTTGCCTGGGCAAATACTCGCCATCGTCGCACTCACGGGCTTGGTCTTCGGCGTGATCGAAGGCGGAGCCGCCGGTTGGGGCGCGCCCATCACCATGTGTGCGTTCGTGCTGGCCGCAGTCGCGCTGCCCGCCTTCGTGGTGGTCGAACTGCGTTCCACCGCACCAATGCTCAACCTCCATTTGTTTCGATCCGCCGCGTTCTCCGGCGCCGCTCTCGTCATGACGATCACACTGTTCGCCCAGGTCGGTCTCGTGTTTGCGTTGAGCGAGTACTTCGGCCTCGTGCGCCACTACTCGACGCTGGACATCGCCATCCGGCTCATCGCGCTCAACGGCTTCGCCGTCGTGCTCGGCCCGGCGCTCGGCCGCATGATGGACCGGCTGACGCCGGGACTCGTACTGATCGCCGGGCTGCTGATCGCCGGGATCGGGGCGCTGTGCATGCGATCCTTCACTACCGACACCAGCACCGCCACCCTCGTGGTCGTCATCGCGATGCTCGGCCTGGGCATCGCGCTCGCAGTCGCACCGATCACAACGATCGCCGTCAACAGCGTGCCACCGCAACTCGCGGGGACCGCGGGCTCGGCCAACAGCACACTCCGGCAGGTCGGCAGTGCGCTGGGGCCCGCCGTGTTCGGAGTCGTCCTGACCCATCGGCTGCTGGCCACACTGCCTGGCCACCTCGCCGGAGCCGGCTTGGACACCGGCGACCAGGGCAAGGTCCTCGGTGTCGTGTCGAAGGCCGGCATTCAGGCAGGGGCATTTCTGCATCTGGACACCGGGCAAGGCACCGCACTCGCACATGCCGCGTACGGCGCGGGCTTCAGCGACGCCCTACACAGCTGCGCCCTGATCGGCGGCATCGGCATGCTGTTGGCGGGCGCCCTTGCTCTGGCGCTGATCGGTGTGCGGAAGACCCGGATGTAGCACGGCCACCGTGCCGATGGACGGCTGCATCAGCGGGGCATCATGGGGGTGGATCGGAGGAAAAGCGGGAGCCGCCAAATCGATGTGCTTACCCACATCAGGAGCCAATGCGGTTGCAATAACATTCGCCACTAGATCGTCCAAGCGATAGGCTACCTCGAGGTGGTCGCACAAATTTCTCACCTCGTGTATCGGTGGTGCACAGCCGGGATGACGTCCAGAGATGGAGGGCCGATGGTCGGACGGCGCGTGACGATGCGCGACGTCGCTTCAGCGAGCGGCGTCTCGCCCGCAACGGTGGGGTTCGTCATCAACAACACGCCCACGCAGACGATCTCCGCCCCCACTCGCGAGCGAGTCCTCCGGGCGGCCAGAGAGCTCGGGTATGTGCCGGACGGTATCGCCAGAGCAATGCGGGAGGGGGCCTCGCGGATCGTTGTGCTGAACGTCGACCAGAGTCTGGAGGGCAACTATTCGCGCTCTTATATCAGTGGCCTCGACGACGAGCTCGCCAAGAACGACCATATCCTCGTGGTGAAGCACGGTCACCCGACCGAACGGTCGACCACTCAGCTCGAGCACATGATGCTGCCGCGGGCAGTGGTGGACTTCGCATCCCACTACACCACTGGGCGTGAGCTCGCGGATGGCGGCTGGAAAGATGGCCTCGCCGCCAATACCGCGCTTCAGATGGGTTATCTCGCGGAGCATGGGCACGAACGTCTGGCGATGGCACTGCCCGTGCACACTACGCCGTTCGGTCACGTCCGCAGGGAGTTTGCCCGTCAGGCGGTCGAAGGGCTCGGACTCCCGCCCTTGCTCTCGCTTTCCCTCCCTCGTCCGGATGCCGGCGGAGTCGATGCGTTGCGCATATTCACCGAGGAGCACGCGGTGACTGCGATCGCGGGCTTCACCGATGAGATCGCGCTGCGGGTGCTCAAGTGCGCGGGAGTGCTTGGGCTCCGGGTTCCGAACGATCTTGCGATCATCGGTTATGACGCGACCGAATACGCTGTGCTCTCCTCGCCCGGCCTCACCACTGTGCATATCGATGCCGACGCGCACGGACGCCGTGCCGCCCGTGGGGTCCTCGGCCTGGATGCGAGCGATCTGGTCGCTGCCCCCGCGAGGGTCCTGGTCCGAGAGTCGGTTTGATCGCCCGTCGTTCGCCGGATTCACAGTGCCCGGTAGGCGAGGCTTGCAAGTAATACCGGCGGTATCTGATCCACGGGATCGTCGTCCTGAGCCGATTGCGCGAGCAGGGGGTTCGGCGGCATCGAACTCATCTCTGGCGCTCGGCCGGATCCGTTGTGCGGCCCGGTTGGATATTCGAGTGGTGGTCGAGGCGCTCAGTGGGTGAACGGGTAACAGCAGGCCTGTGCCGCACCGGCATCGCGGGCACCACGCAGGCGCAGCTGGTGGGGGTGATCGGGTTGTGGGCGGGCAACCGATAGCCTCGAGGTGGAGCGGGGTGCACGCTGTGTTCGGCCGCCGGACGTCGGGCGGAGGTCAAGGACGCTCTTATTTTGTTTCCTCCGTGATCCAGGCAGCGATCTGAGCGCGTGAGCCGAAGCCGAGTTTGGTCAGGATGTGTTCGACGTGACCCTGGGCGGTACGTTGCGAGATCACCAGTTTGGCGGCGATCTGCTTATTGCTGAGTCCCTGGGCGACAAGGTCGGCGACCTGCCGCTCGCGCTTGGTCAATAACATGGATGCACGCGTTGTGCTGGCAGGTTGTTCGCCGAGCGCGTAACCGACAGCAGCGCCCATCCCCATCGCCTGGCCTCGCCGTAATGCCGCGTCGAACCTGCGCACGCCTAGGAGACGACGTATTGCCTGCTCACAGTCCTCGTGCGCGATGTTCAGCAGAGCAGTACTCATCCTTCCAGCTCGCCAGAGTCCCTGCGCGGCTCCCATCAGGACGGCCGCGCGCTCGGCATCACCCTGGTCGGCGACAGTCCAAGCCAGAGACTCGAGGCTGAACGCAGTGAGCACCGGGCTGTTCGGTCCCTGGTTCACTCGCAGTGACTCTTCAAGCAACTGTTCGGCACGGTCGAGTTCGCCGCGCTGCCATGCGGCCACGCCCAAGCCGCGTAGCGCGGCCGAACGATAGAGGAATTCACCTTGCGCTTCAGTAATGGAAAGCACTCGGCGGTAACGTTCGCTCGCTCGACCCATGTCGCCGCATATTTCGTGTGCCCAGCCGAGAGCGGTCAGAGCGCCGATATACAGTGCCTGCGTCCTGTTCGAGCTGAGCAACGCGACGGCAGGTTCGAGGGGGGACGACACTTTGGCCGCTTCGCCGCTACCCAGTGCGAGAATGCTGGCCGCGTAGGCGATCTGCGCTTGGATCACGGGGCCGGGGGTCTGTTCGGCGAGCGCTCGCGCCTGCTGCAAGAAGGCGGCCGCGGACTGGACGTCCCCTTGCGGCGCGGCTAGCCGACAGCCGACGCAGAGCGCCTTGATGCGGTCTGGTACCGATTGCGCGCCGGGGTGAGCGAGAACGCGGTCGATCCAGGATCGACCTTCGTCGAACAGACCGGAGAAACTCCAGAAATCGTAGAGCGCGGCGGTGATGCGCAGTCCTGTTCGGGCTGCTTGCCGGGTGTCCTCGGAGAGGCAGGATTCGAGTGCTTCGCGCAGGTTGGGTAGCTCGCGTTCGATGCGGGCGATCCAGTCGAGCTGCCGGTCACTGATCCACTCGGCTTCCGCGTCCAGCGCCAACTGCCGGTACCAGTCGCGGTGACGTCGCCGCAGCTCGGTGTCTTCGCCGGACTCTCGTAGCTTTTCCCGGCCGTAGTCGCGAACGGTCTCGAGCATCCGGAAACGCACAACCGTCTCCGAAGCGTCCCGGACCAGGGTCGACTTGTCCACCAGGGAGGACAGCACATCGAGCGGCGTCTCCGGCGCCAGGTCTGTATCACATATCTGCTCGACGGCATCGAGTTCGCAGCTGCCGGCGAATACCGACAGCCGGGCCCACAACCGCTGTTCGGTTGGGGTGCACAACCCATAGCTCCAGTCGATACACCACCGCAGTGTCTGCTGCCGCTCTGGCGCGGTGCGACTGCCACGGGTGAGCAGCGCGTACCGGTCGGTGAGCCGAGCCAGGATCTGCTGCGGCGACATCGTGCGCATTCGGGCCGCGGCAAGCTCGATCGCCAGCGGCAGCCCATCCAGGTGGGCGCAGATTCCGGTGACGGCGGCCTTGTTGTCCTCGTCGAGTTCGAAACCCGGCACTGCTGCCGCGGCGCGGTCGGCGAACAACGTCACCGCGTCGAAGCGGGGCAGCCCGGCCAGCGTCGGCTCCAGGTCGAGCTCCGGGACGGTCAAGGGTGCCACCCACATCACCGTTTCCCCGGCGATGTTCAGCGATTCGCGGCTGGTCGCGAGGATCCGCAGCTCCGGGCAGTTCCGGAGCAGCGTCGCGGTCAACTTGGCCACGGCCTCCACGACCTGTTCGCAGTTGTCCATAACCAGCAGAGTTTCTCGCGAGCTCAGGAAGTCGATGAGAACCTCGAGCAGCGGACTTGCCGATTCGTTCCGCACACCGAGGGTGGCTGCCACCACCTCGACCAGCAGCGCCGGGTCGGACAGCTCAGCCAGTTCGATCGACCACACACCATCGGCAAAACCGCGTTGTGCACTCGATGCCGCGCGCAGCGCCAGTCGTGTCTTGCCGATGCCTCCGGTTCCGGTCAACGTCACCAGCCGGCCGCTCGACAGCAGGTTCTTCAGCTCCGACATCTCGGCGCGCCGGTCGACGAAACTGGTCAGCTCGAGCGGCAGATTGCCACTGTGGTCCCGAGTAGCAGCGGTCGGCTTGCGCCGTGCCGGCATCGGTGGCTGCTGGCCGGGATGCTCGAGACCCGGTTCGCCCTGCAGCGCCATTTCATCGACCGAGAACCCGTGGCGCTGCTGCAGTTGCCGAAGTGTCTCCCCCAGCTCCGCCACCGACGGTCGCTCATGGCGGTCGCGGTTCATTGCTCTTTCCACCACCGCCGACACGTCCTCGGGGATGCCGTTGTCCCGCAGGTCGGGCAACGGCTGGGTAGTGATCCGGACAAACTGCGCGACCATGTTCTCGCCGCTGCGACGCTCGAATGCGGCATGCCCGGTCAGTGCACAGAACAGGGTGGCGGCAAGTCCGTAGACATCCGCGGCCGACGTCGGATCGTCCCCCTCGAGTACCTCCGGTGCGGTGAATGCCGGTGATCCCGTGACAACGCTCGCTGTGGTCTCGAACCCACCTGCGATGTGCGCGATACCGAAATCCGTCAGCGCTGGTTCACCGTACTCGGTAAGCAGAATATTCCCCGGTTTCACGTCCCGGTGCACGATACCGAGCCGATGGGCGCTCTCCAGCGCACCAGCGATCTTCACCCCGATCTGCAGCACCCGCTCCAAAGGAAGCGGACCATTTTCGCGGATCCACGTGTCCAGGGAATCCAGCGGGTGATATGGCATCACCAGATAGGGCAGCCCGCTCACTGTGGTACCGGCCTCCAACACGGTGACGATGTTCGGATGCCCGGTCAACCGGCCCATCGCGCGCTGCTCCCGTACGAACCGAGCCTGATTATCCTCGTCCAATTCCGCGGTCAGCACCTTTACCGCGACCGTCCGGTCCAGCGCTACCTGCCTGCAGCGATACACCACATCGAAACCCCCACGCCCGATCTCCACTGCGGTCTCGAAACCAGCAGTGGCCAACTCCGCGGTGACAGCCGTCACCGCGTCACGACGCGTTCGCAGCGGATCGACATCGGTCATCGGCAGACTGTGATCCGACCAGTATCTCTCCGGACACCGGGCAATATGCACTCACCTTTCGCTGATACCCAGCGTATCGTCCAAAGCGTCGACAGATCGGTAACGAGTACTCGCTGCTTTCGATGGTGACTTGCCAGCTGTTCTTCAACCGCAGCCGGCACCTGGAAGTCGATTCCGCCTGCGCCGAGACGGAATGTCGTCGTGCGCAGGATCGCCGTCTCCTACTCGACCCATCCGCTCGGACTCGACAGGCGCTCCTCCACAAAGGTTTCGGCGGCAACGTGCGGGTCATGGTTGCGACAGCACAGACCCGCTATCGGCCGCGGCGTCATTCGGACGCAGCGACGTCCACAGCGCTTGTGAAGCGGGCCGCCAATGCCTCGGAACCGCGTGCCAGGAGCGCGACATCGGCGCCCACCAGTACGAAGCCGGCGCCCGCAGTCAGGTACCTGTCGGCGACGACGGGATCGAACGCGTTGACCCCCACCGGAACTCCAGCCGCGCGGACTGTGTCGAAGGCTCGAAGCACAGCGGCGAGGACATCCGGATGCGTTTGCTGTCCGATCAGGCCCATGGACGCGGCCAGGTCCGAGGGGCCGACGAAAACACCGTCGACACCGTCGACAGCGGCGATGTCGCCGGCGATATCGACCGCACCGATCGTTTCGACCTGGACGAACAGCGACACATAGGAGTCGGCGTCCGGCAGGTATCCCTCGACGCGGTTCCAACGCGCCGACCGCGCGAGAGCGGAGCCGACACCGCGCCGACCACGCGGCGGATAGCGTGCTGCCTCGACGAGTTCGCGGGCCTGTTCCACGGATGAGACCATGGGAACCAGCAGATTCTGGGCGCCGAGGTCGAGGATCTGTTTGATGAGCACGGGGTCGCCCGACGGCACGCGAACCACCGGCGCGATCGAGTATGCGGCGATCGCCTGTAGCTGTGCGAGGACCGATTCGAGTCCGTTGGGCCCGTGTTCCATGTCGATCAACAGCCAGTCCAGTCCGCTGCCCGCACAGATCTCGGCAGCGAGTGCACTGCCCGAACACACCCACATCCCTGCCAGTGGACGGGACCGTGACGTGAGAACGTCCCGAAAGGTGGGGGTCAGCGGAAGCGGCATGAGATGGTTCCCATCGGTCCATAGTCGCAGAGCACGGTGTCCCCGCGTTCGATCCACACCGGGCGGGTGAACGATCCGGCGAGGATGATCTCGCCCGCGCCGATGTGTGTGTTGTGTTGGTGCAGTTTGTTGGCCAGCCACGCGACACCGGTGGCGGGGTGGTTCAGGACGCCGGCCGCCACACCGGTTTCCTCGATGGCCTCGTTGCGGTACAGCAGGGCAGATACCCATCGCAGGTCGATATCGGCCGGCGCCGCCGGATTGCCGCCCAGCACGAGACCGCCGTAGGCGGCGTTGTCGGCGATGGTGTCGACGATCGTGCGGCCTTCGAGTTCGATGTGCGAGTTGAGGATTTCCAGGGCGGGGGTGACGAACTCGGTGGCCCGCAGGACATCGAACACGGTGCAATGCGGTCCCCGCAACGGCTGGGCGAGCACGAAGGCCAGTTCGACCTCGATGCGCACGTTGGAGAAGTCATCGAAGCGGATGACCGCTCCGTTCTCCCACAACGTATCGTCGAAGATGACTCCGTAGTCGGGTTCGGTGATTCCGGTGGCGGCCTGCATGGCTCGCGAGGTCAGGCCGATCTTCCGACCGACCAGACGGCGTCCGTCGGCGATATTGCGGTCGCGCCACAGTGCCTGAATGGCGTAGGAGTCATCGATTCCGGCATCCGGGTAACGGGCGGTGATACGCGGGATCACACCGCGGCTGCGTCCGGCCTCGGCAAGTTCGTCCGCGATCGCGGTGATCGTCTCGGTGGGCAGCATCAGCGCTCCGCCTCGGCTCGCGACGCCTCGTACTTCTCGCGCCACTGTGCGTTCATGGGGAACAGTCCTTCGATGGGATATCCAGCCGAGACCTGCGTGGCTATCCACGCGTCCTCGTCCTCTTGCTCGAGCGCGGAGTCCACGACCTCCTCGGCCAGGGCTTGCGGCAGGACGATCACACCGTCGTCATCGCCGACCACGATGTCGCCGGGCTGGATCGTGGTCCCGCCGCAGGCGATCGTGATGTCGATGTCCCAAGGGACGTGCTTACGTCCGAGCACGGCTGGATGCCCGCCGACTGTGTGGACCGGAATGCCTACAGCCGCAACGGCACCGACATCGCGGACACCACCATCGGTGACGATCCCGGCCGCACCTCGGGCGTGCGCACGAAGCGCGAGCACATCCCCCAAGGTGCCCGAGCCGGTTTCTCCGCGCGCCTCGATCACGATGATCTCCCCCGCGCCAACGGTGTCGAAGAGCCGCTTCTGCGCGTTGTATCCGCCACCGTGGCGGGCGAAGAGATCTTCCCGGTTGGGCACGAACCGCAGCGTTCTTGCCGTGCCCACCATCTTCACCCCCGGTGTCAGGGGGCGCACCCCCTCGATCGTCACATTGTTCAGCCCGCGTTTGCGCAGTTGCGCCGACAGACCCGCGACGGGCGCGCGTTTCAGCTTGGTCCGCAACGTGGGCGATAACTCCGCACCTTCAGTCGATGTATTCGCCGCGGTCGCCGCCTCGCTCGTCATCGTGTGCTCCGTTCGTTCAGTGGATGCCGAGGTAGCCCTCGAGGGTTTCCGGCGTGGCGTGCAGCAGGGGTTCGTGGACCTGTTCGCCGGGAAATTCACTGGCCTCGAAGAACCAGCGACGCGATGCGGGCATGCCCCATAGTTGTGCACGCCGGGGATCGGTGACGTCCCAGCGGATTGGTGGCGTTTCGAGGTCGATGAACTGGTAGTGCGTGTTGAACAGCTCGACGCGGTGCTGGTCGGGGTCGCGCAGGTAGAGGAACAAGGCGTTGCTGATGCCGTGCCGGCCCGGGCCGCGGTCGATCTCGTCGCCGAACCCGAGCGCCCCCACGACGTCGGCGGCGTGGATGAGCGAGGTGGCATCGGGTACGGCGAATGCGAAGTGGTGCAGTCGCGGGCCTCTGCCATTGGTGAACACCAGATCGTGGGTGTTACCCTTGACCTCCATCCAGGAACCCCACAACTCGTCGGTGCCGTCCTTGGCGGTGTACTCGGACATACGCATACCCAGTCCGGTCCAGAAATCGGTGGCCTTCTGCACGTTGTAGGTGACGACCTGGAAGTGATCGATGCGTTGCGGCGCACCGGATGTGAACTCATCGAAGTTCTGCATCTTGCGGGGTACGACGTCCATCTCGGAGGTGAGCTCCATCAGCGTCCCGACGGGGTCCCGGAACTGCAGGGTTGCGCCCTGGTGCTCGCGCTCGACTCGCTGGTGCTCGATGTTGTTGTCCGCGAGGAACTTCTCGGCGAGGCGGATGTCCTCATCGGTGCGTACCCGCAACCCGACTCGACGTGCCCGAGGAATATCGGACTGTTCGAGGACCAGACTGTGGTGCGCAGCCTCTTCCAGACCGCGCAGATACACGGTGTCGCTGGTCTCCTCGGTGACGACGAGCCCGATAGCGTCGCGATAGAAGTCGCGGCTTTTCGCCAAGTCGGTGACGGACATGGTCACGTGGCTTGCGCGGGTGATCTGGAAGGCCGGATTCGGGTTTGTGACAGGTAGCATGATGACTCCAAACGGGGCGAACGAGACTTCGTGGCACACTCTGGCGGGGTCAGCCGTCAACCAGAGCGCGCCTCCCATTCAGCGATGTATCTGCGCCCGTAGTCGTTGCCGTTGGGCAGCCGGAAAGTGCTGTGCACGTGGAACCGGGCCGGTAGCCGGTTGGTCAGCCATACCCCCGCGTGGTGGTCCAGTTCGGCCAGAAACACCGGGCTCTGGATGCGCGTATAGGTCGGCTGAGTGCCGTCGGTTGCGCCATACCAGCAGAACCAGGTCTCATCGAGGTGAGCGTTGAACTCGGCCATCGTGAGGGCGCGCTGTGGATGCTGCAGCAGCAGGAAGTCCTCGGCGATCGAGCGCAGCAGCCCCCGCTGGTGCTCGTCGAGTTCGCCGGCCCCGATGCCTTCGTACGGCACCACGCGGTTGTCGCGAAACGCGCCCGCGACATGCCGTTCGTCTGCCGGGTGGAGGCGGTCGCCGGGCATCGATGGATCCAGCACGGATTCGTAGACCACAGCCTTCGCCCGCTGGTCTGGGGTCAGCGACGACGCGAGCTCGATCGCGAGCCGCTCACGCGCCTCGAAGATCGGTGGGCGCGCGCCGTCCGAGATCGCGGGCTCGGCGCCGATGAACACCGGCGCGGCCACATGCCGGCCGGCCACCGACACGAAGTTGACCGCGACGTGGTGGCCGAAAAGCTGCCAGCCCCAAGCGCCACCGATCGAGGGTGTGCCGTACAGCGAAGCCCAGTAGCTGCGGTTGTTCATGATGGCCGGCAGGTCCACCAAGCTCCCGAGGAAACCGTTGAGCGCCATAGCCTCTCGGACTCGTTCGTATCCTTCCGGACTCAGCGACGCCTGCACGAGCGCCAAGAATGCGTCGGACTTGTTCTCGTCGAGGTCCTCGAGCCGCAGACCGACCCGATGGAATACGAACTCCGGATTGCTCCATGCCCGGAAATCATTGTCGGTCAACGAGTGCGTGAACTTCTCGCGCTCCTCCGGGGCCAGCAGTGCCAGTATTTTCTGCGCTGCGGCGACCACCTCGGAGTCATCGGTCGCGGGCACGTCCGGGAGGGGGTAGAGCCCCTCCCGGACGACACCGTCGGAGGTGATGCCGACGAACGGCTCGTCGAGCAGTTCGTCCCAGTCGTCGAGCAGATCACGGAGGAAATCGGCGGACAGATACCGGTCGGTCGCGAACTCCTCGTAGGTCATCCCGCGGAACTGAGCTATATGCGGGTCATCGTGGTCGAACAGATACTCCGTGTACCCATCGGTCGGGAGTTCGACAGCTTCTTCACGTCCGGCCGTCCGCGCGGTCGAGAAGAAACCGTCGATGTCGTCACCGCCGCGCTGCGGTTTGTCCTTACTCATCGCTCACTACCTCGGTGTTGGTGATCTGTCTCCGATCGCCGGACGCCTCAGATCGGCAGGTTGAATATCCGCTTGGCGTTGCCGTACATGATCAGATCGCGCTGTTCGCTGGTGATGTCGAGCTCGTTCTGCATGAAGTTGACGCCCTGGCTCATCCAGCCGTAGAACACCGGGAACGACGAGCCGAACAGGTAGTGGTCCGCTCCGCCGACCTTGATCGCGCACTCGACCTGGTCCTTGCCCCACGAGTGCGGGTGGGTCAGGTCGAAGAAGATGTTGCGCTCCAGGTAATTCTTGATCTCCTTGCCGCCGGTCGGATCGAGACGAACCAGCGCTTCCTTCTTGTTCGACATGTGCGGGATCAGCAACTCCTGGTTGGCGAACCAGTTGCCGCCGAGCATCGTGTGGACGAAACGCAGGCCGGGCATCCGATCGAACATCCCGCTGAACAACTCACGGCCCACCGCGGTCGCCTGGTCGACGATGCGACCGAACTCACGGCGAAGGTTCGTGTAGTCGATCACCGAGCGCCACTCGACCGGCAGCGGTGTGTGATGCACGATAACCGGGATGCCGAGCTTCTCGATGGCCTTCAGGTACGGCTCGAATACCGGGTCGTCCAGGTAGAGCTGGCCGTAGTGGCAGGACAGCTGCACGCCGACCGCACCCAGGTCACCGACGCAGCGCTCGAGCTCATAGATGTTTTCCTTACCACCCCACGGAGGAACACACGCGGTCGTGAACAGCCGCCCTTCCGAGCGCTTGGCGACCTCGAAAGCGTTGTCGTTCACGACCTTGCACGTGTCGAGCCCCAGCCATTCCTGCCACACCGGAACGCGCATGATGCCGTAATCGACGCCGGCGTCATCCATCGCGGCGAGTTTCGCCTCGGCTGAGTAGTCGCCCTCGACGTAGTTGAGGTTCTGGTAGCCGGCCGGCTTCTCGAGAATCAGATGATGCTTACCACTGTCCATCGTCTCCACGCGAGCGATCTCGCCGAACCCACGTGGCGCACTGTTCAGGAATCCGTCGAGGGTCTTCTGGTTGGTGAACAGATCCTCCGGGACGTGGTGAATATTGATGTCGACGACAGTCATTCGGACTTCTCCTTCTTCTTCGTTCTGCTTGTGTTCGGCCTGATACGCGTACCGCCCACCGCCATATCGAGGCGCCGATCGGCGTCGGGCCTTGCCGAGGCGCCGGTTGGTGAGGGCTGCGTACCGAAAGCCGGTTCCTCTTGCGCTGGTGATCCATATCTCTGCTATAAAGATACTGATTTCGAAATCATACATACCTCGGCAATGGGTGCCAACCGACACTTTCAGCGCCGCACGACAGGCTCTCCCATGAGCCCACCGGCAACGAGGCCTGGGCACCAGCACGCCGAACGGCCGCAGGAAGGACTACCAGCGGATGACGGGCTTGATATCTCGCGACGTCGAATACAGCCCCGACAACACCGGGATGATCGGCATCCTGCTGATCCACGACACGTTCGGGCTCGCGGAGCTTCACGAATCCCGCTCGGCCTCATCGGCCGCACCCGAGGCCATCGGCTACAACGCGCGCAGTGCATCGGAAAGCTCCGCCCCTCCCCTGTGACAACACAGGTCGCACCCCCGAAAGAGAATGAGACCACGATGATCGACATCGCCATCATCGGAGCCGGCCCGGCCGGCCTCGCAGCAGCACTCCGCTTGCACCAGAAGGGTTTCCGCCCGCGCATCTACGAGACGGTGACCGAACTCAAGCCCCTGGGCGTCGGTATCGACGTCAAGGTCTACGGAACCAAGGAATTCCAGGATCTCGGTCTCCTCGAGGAGTTCCGCGCGATCTCGGTCGATGCCCAGGAATCGGTCTTCTACAACAAGTACGGCCAGGAGATCTACGCCGAGCTCTGCGGCACCCACATGGGCTACCTGAATGAACAGCGATTCGTACATCGCGGTGTCCTGCAGATGCTGATGTACCGCACCGTCCTGGAACGTCTCGGCGAGGACACGGTCGTCCTGGGGGCCCGCACACTCGGATACCGGCAGGACGGCGACAAGGTCACCCTCGACATCGAGCACGCCGACGGCTCCACCGAGCAGATCACCACCGATCTCGTCATCGCCGCGGACGGCATCAAGTCCGTGATTCGCCGGCAGATGCATCCCGAGAGCGCGGACCCGGTGTACTCCGGCATCACCATGTGGCGCGGCACCACCCTCATGGAACCATTCGGCACCGGCGGCACCATTCTGCACATCGGCGCCCCCCAAATCTCCAGCATGATCGTCTACCCGATCGCCGACAACTGGGAGGGCACCGGCAAGACCCTGGTGAATTGGGTCGTCGAAGCCACCCGCGACGAGTCCATCGAGGACTGGAACCAGCTCGGCTCGATCAACGAGGTCATCCACTACTACGACCAGACCGAGATCCCGATCCTGGACGTGCAGGAGATGCTGCGCAACGCCCGCGAAGTCTACCTGTTCCCGCTGATCCGCCACGATCCGCTCGAGACCTGGGTCGACGGCCGGGTCGTGCTGATCGGCGATGCCGCGCACGCGATGTACCCACGCGGCGGCAACGGTGCGTGCCAGTCGATCGTCGACGGCGCCGTCCTGGCCGACAAGCTCGCCACCATCGACGATCCGCACGAGGCGATCGTGGCATTCGAGGCCCAGCGCCTGGCCATGGTCAACGGCATCGTGATGTCGCACCGCGGCGAGGGCTACGAAGTCATCCGGCGCATGGTCGAAGAACGAACGAACGGACAACGGTTCGACGACATCGACGATGTCCTGCCGCTGGCCGAGGCCGATGAGATCTTCAGCAAATACCACGCTCTGGTGGGCCAGCCGCGCCCTGGGCACGAGGCCGGTGCGGCAACGGGGTTCCGCACCCGGTACGCGCGGATCGCGCACTGACCTCGCGGCCGAAAGGACCCGGCAACCATGGATCTAGGACTCGCAGGACGCACTGCCTTCGTGGCGGCGTCGTCTCAGGGACTCGGTTACTCCTGTGCGCGCTCACTGGCACGCGAAGGTGTGGCCGTCGTCCTCAACGGACGTGACGCCGCGAAATTGGCCGAGGCCGCCGACGCGCTTCGCGCCGGCATCGATGGCGCCGCAGTGCACTGGATCAGCGCTGATCTGACCTCGAGATCCGGCCGCGCCGCGATCGTGGAACGGTTACCCGCGGTCGACATCCTGGTCACCAACAACGCAGGTCCTGCACCGGGCGGGCTCGATGACTGGGATGAGGATTCGCTGCTGGGCGCCGTGCGCGCCAACATGGTGCCGGCGGTCGAACTCATGCGTGCCTATATCCCCGGGATGCGAGAGCGGCGGTTCGGCCGCATCGTCAACATCACCTCGGCGATGGTCAAGAGCCCCGCCCACGACATGGGTCTGTCCACCTCGGCCCGTGCAGCGCTGACCGCGATCAGCAAATCCATCAGCAAGGACGTCGTCGCCGACAACGTGACGATCAACAACCTGTTGCCCGAACGGTTCGACACCCCGAGGCAGGAGTTCATGGCCCAGCGACTCATGAGCGCCCACGGCATCACCCGAGAGCAGGCGCGCGTCCGGATCGCATCGACGATCGGCGCCCGGCGGCTGGGCCGACCGGAGGAGTTCGGCGACGCATGTGCGTACCTGTGCTCGGCGCAGGCCGGATACATCTGCGGGCAGAACCTGCAACTCGACGGCGGATCGTACGAAGGACTGATATGAACAGAGTCGACCCCAAGCAGGTGACCGTCGCGGGCGACGCGACCCGGCAGGAGATCTTCGCCGTCGAGAAACGCCGGCACAAGGCATTGATGGCTGCCGACACTGCGGCGTTGAGCGAACTGCTCGACGAAACACTGGTGCACATCCACGCACCCGGACTGACCCACAGCAAGCCCCAACTCCTCGAACACGTCGAAAAGCGCCAGGCCTACATCGAGATGCGTCGCGAGAATCTCCGGATACGGATGATCGGCGGCGACGTCGCGATCATGACGGGACGACTGATCAACCGCCTTCGCTCACCCGACGGCGGTGAGCGCGTGATCGCCGGCATGGCCACCCAGGTGCTCCGGCGTCGCGAGAACGGAGCCTGGCAGTTCGTCAGCTTCCAGATGACTCCCGACGGTGAACATATTTGGCCCGCTCTCGCATCGGAACTCGTCACCGACGACGAGGGCGACACCATCGACACCAGAGCGAACAGCGGAGAAGAAACACCATGAGAATTGCGCGATTTCACCTCGCCGATGGCCTTTCCCGGCTCGGTCGCGTCGACGGCGACCGCCTCATCGACATCTCCGACGTTTCCGGCGTCGGAACGTCGCTGCGCGCGATTCTGCCCCGGCTCGACGGACTGAAAGAGACGATACTCGCCGCCGAGGGCCCCAGCCACGCACTGACCGACGTCATACTCGAGGCGCCGGTGGACAATCCGCAGAAGTACCTCGGCATCGGCATGAACTACAAGGAACATGCCGAGGAGGCACGGCAGGCCGGTATTCCGATTCCCACGAGCCAGATGTGGTTCAACAAGCAGACTTCCTGCATCGTCGGCCCCTATGACGCCATCGTGAAACCCGGTGTCTCCGACGAGTTGGACTACGAAATCGAACTGGCCGTCGTGATCGGCCAACAGTGCCGGCATGTGTCGGTCGACGATGCGCGGTCCGTTATCGCCGGGTATGTCGTCGCGAACGATGTCTCGGTACGGGACTGGCTGCAGAAGCGCTCTCCGACCTTCACCCTCGGCAAGTCCTTCGATACGCACGGACCGATCGGGCCGTGGCTGACAACCGACGACGAGATCGTCGACCCGCTGGATCTGCATATGACCCTGACGGTCAACGGTCGGATCCGCCAGGACTGGTCGACCAACGACATGATCTACGACATCTACGAGCAGATCGCCTACCTCACACAGGTGATGACGCTCATGCCCGGCGACATCCTCGCCACCGGCACGCCATCCGGAATCGGCGCTCCCACAGGCAATTTCCTCGAGGTGGGAGATATCGTGCGCGCCGAAATCGACGGCCTGGGCGCCATCGAGAACACCGTGATACCGGAGGCATGAGGACATGACTCGCCGGGTCAGCATCAATATCCCCGGATTCGGTCACGCCAATCCCATCCCAGGAGGCAGCCGCATCGGACCGTTCCTCGCCTCCGGCGTTCTCACCGGACGCGACCCGGTCACACACGAGCTGCCGGACAGCCTGGACGAGCAGTGCGCCAATGTTTTCGCTCACGTGCGCGCGCTGCTGGTCGCCAGCGGCGGCACAACCGACGACATCCTCAAGATGACGTTCCGGCTCGCGGACTATCGCGACCGGGATGCCCTGAACCGGGAATGGCTGGCCATGTTCCCCGATCTCGCGAATCGGCCGGCACGTCAAGCCATCGCCGCCGACCTCGACGGCGGTTGCCGGATTCAATGCGACCTGCTGGCCATCCTCGACGACCACTCTTCGCAATGAACGGAACGAGCGGCCGCCGCGACCCGGACTCAGCGCATCGACCACCAGTGACGGCGCGCATGCTCGTCATACTCGCCGTGCTTACCGCGCTCGCCCCGCTGTCGGTCGACATCTACACCCCGTCGCTGCCCCGGATCCAGTCCGACCTCGGCGGTGGCGACTGGCTTGCGCAGGCGAGCATCACCGCCTGCCTGCTCGGCATCTGCCTCGGCCAACTTCTCTGGGGACCCTTGAGCGACCGCGTCGGGCGACGCCCGGTGATCCTGGTGGGCATCGCCGGATGGACCCTGGCATCCGCGGCCAGCGCTGTCGCGATCACATCCGAAATGCTCATCGCTGCACGAGGTCTCGCCGGAATCTGCGGCGCCGCCGGCATTGTGGCCGCACGCAGTGTGGTGCGCGATCTGTCCAGCGACAGCCGGGCGGTCGCCTCCCGGATCGGTATCCTCGCCGTAGTTACCGCCGTCGCACCTGTGCTGGCCCCGGTGGCCGGTACAGCCATCGCCGTGACGTGGGGCTGGCGTGCGGACTTCATCGCTCTGCTGGTGCTCGGGCTTCTCATCGCGGCCGCGTTCGCCGTCACCATTCCCGAGACGCTGCCCGCCGGCGATCAGTCGGGTACGCGCCATAGCATGCTCGGTTCACTGGAGACCGCCCTGCACGAGCGAGAACTGGTCGCAGTCGCCGTCGCACTCGCGTTGCAGTCCTTCGGGTTCTATGCCTATATCTCGACCACGTCGTTCATCGTTGAGCGCGAATTCGGTTATCCACCAGCTACTTTCGCGTTGGTGTTCGGTACGAATGCGTGCGCGATACTGGTCGCGAACCTCGTGTTTCGCCGCGTGATGCGATACAAACACCCGTCTTTCACACTCGGCGCCGGTCTGGCTGTCGGCGCGGTCAGCGGCGTGTGTTTGATGGTCGCGGCGTTGGCACATGCGCCCACCAGTGTGCTGTGGGCGTCGTCCACGGTCTTCGCGGCAAGCGCAGGTTTCGTCTTGCCCAGCGCACACAGTTGGGGCCAGGCGGCCCTTGTCGCAAGCGGCGCCGCGTCGGCACTGACCGGCTCGGGGCAATTCCTCGGCGGTGTGCTCGGGTCACCCGTCACCGGCCTTGCCGGCCCGACCGCGGCTCTGCTCGGTGCCGTCATCGCGGTGAGCTCCGGCACCGCGCTGTCGGCTTGGGCCGTTGCCCACCGGATCCGGCACTCCCCCACACGCAACCATGGCCCGAATTCAAGGAACCCCCGTGAGCTCGAAGAGCGAAACTGATCTGCTTGCAAGCATCCCCGACGGCTTGTTCATCGACGGCACATGGCGACCGTCCGGCAACGGCGCACGCCTGGCTGTCCACGATCCCGCGACCGGCGCCTGTCTGAAGCAGATCGCCGATGCGAACGTCGCGGACGGACGAGCCGCGTTGAACGCCGCATGTGCCGCATTCCCCTCGTGGGCGACGACTCCAGCCCGCACACGTGCTGAAATCTTGCGGCGTGCCTTCGACCTCGTGCAAGCACGAGCGGATGACCTCGCGCTGTTGATGACCCTCGAGATGGGTAAACCACTCGCCGAAGCCCGCGCGGAAGTCTCCTACGGCGGCGAGTTCCTCCGCTGGTTCAGCGAAGAAGCCTCCCGTGTCACCGGCCGCTACAACGCCACCCCCGAGGACAGCGGGCGGATGATCATCACCCAGCACCCGGTCGGACCGTGCTACCTCATCACCCCGTGGAACTTTCCCCTCGCCATGGCCACCCGGAAGATCGCGCCCGCACTCGCCGCCGGCTGCACGGTCGTGATCAAACCCGCTGAACTCACGCCCCTCACCACGCTGCTCGCAGCCAAGATCTTCGAGGATGCCGGACTTCCCGCCGGGGTCCTCAATGTCATCACGACATCGTCCGCCGGGCCGGTATCGGAGGCGATCATCACCGATCCGCGGCTGCGCAAACTTTCCTTCACCGGATCCACGCCGGTCGGGAAGCTGCTCTTGGCCCAGGCCGCCGGTGGTGTTCTGCGCACCTCGATGGAACTCGGCGGCAATGCCCCCTTCATCGTTTTCGGCGACGCCGACCTCGACCGAGCGGTCGACGGCGCCATAGCCGCCAAATTCCGCAATATCGGGCAGGCGTGCACGGCGGCCAACCGATTCATCATCCACCACGATGTCGTCGACGAATTCACCCGACGAGTCACCGAACTAGTGCGGACGTTCGCCATGGGCAGGGGCACCGAAGACCACATCACCATCGGCCCGCTGATCGACGACCGCGCTGTGCAGAAGGCAGCCGATCTGGTCAGCGATGCGACGGACCGGGGCGCGAGCTTGCTCGTCGGCGGAACAGCTGTCGACGGCCCTGGATCATTCTTTCCCGCAACCGTTCTCGGCGACGTCCCCGCCGATAGCAGGATCCTGCGCGAGGAGATTTTCGGTCCCGTCCTGGCGATCGTCCCATTCGACGACGAAGACGACGCCGTACGAATCGCGAACGCCACCGAGTACGGACTCGTGTCATACGTGTACACCGAGAACTTGGCACGCGCACAACGCATGATCGAACGCCTGGAAACCGGAATGCTGGGACTCAACGTCGGCGTCGTGTCCAACGCGGCCGCACCCTTCGGCGGTTGGAAGCAATCCGGCCTCGGCCGCGAGGGCGGTTTCGAGGGTATCCACGAATACCTCCAGGAGAAGTACACGATCACACCGAACCCATTCAGCCGGCATATATCTGCCCTCGCGTCGTGCACGACGTGACTCACGACGAACGGGCCGATCAGCGCGCCGACAATTCCGTGCCAAGCAGGCGCCGCCGACTGAAGGCGTGGCCTAGCATCCTCATTTACAAAGAAAGAAGTGGAACATTGTTCGAGACAGGAAAAGTTCACAACGACATCTACGATGCGTTCAAGAAAGACCCGAACGCGCCACTGGTGATCGAGAGGCCCCCGCTGTTCAGCTCCGCGGCCGCGGCACAGGACGAAGGAAACCCGACAGCGGCGGTCGGCAGGTTCGGGGCCATGCTCCTTCCGCTGGAGTACACCTCCTGGGTCGACGAGTCCGCATCCCACGTCGACACCTGCTACCTCGGGGATTGGTCCCCGTTGAGCAAGGCGCAGATCCGGGGCCCCGGGGCACACGAGTTCCTCAGCCGCCTTGGCACGAACAACCTCGGCAAGTTCCGGCTCGGAACGAGTAAGCATCACGTGCAACTCGATGAGAACGGCTGGATCGCATCCGAAGGAATTCTCCGCCGCACAGGCGAGCAGGAGTACGTGTACACGGCCGGCAGCACGAGCTGGCTGCACTGGCAAGCCGGGCAGATCGGCGGCGACGTCGAGGTGACGGACGTGTCCGCGCAGAACTTCATCTTCGGAGTCCAGGGGCCACGCTCGCTGGCGGTGCTGCAACTGCTCACCGACGAGGATCTGAGCTCGATCCCCTTCAACGGCAGCACGCGAATCGAGGTGGCCGGAACGGCCGTCGACGTGCTGCGCACCGGCATTTCCGGTGAGCTCGGCTACGAGTTGCACGGTCCGTCCGAGGCCGGGAACGAGATTTGGCGAGCCGTACGCGACGCGGGCGTGGATCATGACCTCCGGCAGCTGGGTTTTCGCTCCCAGCCGGTCCAGCATGTCGAAGCGGGTATCGCCACCAACGGACTCGACTTCCTGTCGGCGGCGATCCTCACTCCCGGAGGTCCATGGGAGTTCAAGCGCGGACTGCCCGGAGGAAGCTTCGTTCCCAACGATCTCACTGACTACTTCCGCCGGCCGGGAGAGCTCGGGTGGGGCGGACGCGTACATCTGGACCACGAGTTCATCGGGCGCGATGCTCTCACCTCGGCAGACGCAACGGGCGGACCCGCACGCACGCTCGTCGGCCTCGAATGGAACACCGATGATGTCGTCGCGATCTATCACACGCTGTTCGAGCCCGGGGACCGGGTCGATCCGATGGAGTTGCCGAAGTCGCTCACACCCTCTTTCGATCGTGTGATGGTCGAGGGCACGGATGTCGGCGTGTCCAGCGGGCGGGAGTACAGCGCGAACTTGCGGAGCACACTGTCGTTGGCGGTGATCGACCGAACACACGCCGAACCCGGAACCGCGGTGGTAGTGGTGTGGGGCAGGCCCGGCACCCGGCAAGTGCTGGTGCGGGCGACCGTCCGCGACCTCCCGTTCAAACCCGACCGTCGCCGGAGCGACACGACGGCAGTCAAGCGATAGCGGCCGTCACCAGACGCACGGCGCCCATCCGTGATGTGTAATGCCGGGTGGGCAACCGCGCAGCCCTTGACCGCACACGGCAGCAGCACCATGAACTCGGCCGCGAGATCGTTCACCGCCACCGTGAAATCGACTATCTCACAACATCACTCACCAAAGCCGATGGTACGGCTTAATTCACGGCAGGCCCTGAGTCACTGGCATCGGGGCAATCGTGAGAAATGAGGAGTGTTCGCGACAGCTGGCTCACGTAGTCCTCGAGCCGGCCGACGAGGTCGAATTGCCCTTCGAAGAGTACCCACTGCAATTGGAGGCCATCGGTCATGGCGACGGTTTCCTGCGCGATCGCGCGGTAGTCGATGCCGGGACGTAGCGCCCCCCGGGCGACGGCGTCCTCGAAGCCCTGGGCGATCGATTCGACAACCGATCGGTAGTGCTCGACATACAGGTCGTGTGCTGGACTCGAGGGGTCCGCGGCCTCGGCGGACACCAGCACGAAGAGCTCGATCATCCCCGGCTGTGTAAGGAATCGCTCGGTGATCTTCACCAGGAGGGTCAGCGGTGCAAGGGGGTCGTCGCTCTCGCGCAGTTCTCGAGCCCATGCCGCGGTGATGTCGAACCGCCGACCGGCCACGGCGACGAGCAGATGCTTCTTCGTGGGGAAATGGTGGAGCAATCCGGGCTCACTCAGGCCGACGTCCGCCGCGATCTGCGCCATCGAGGTTCGGTGGTAGCCGGCTTGAAAGAAGTGCGCGGTGGCGATGTCGAGGATGCTCTCGCGTCGGGCGCGACCCACGGCGTAGGAGCCGCTCTTGCGGCGGCGGATCTGCGTCATGCCCTCACGATACTGCCGGGACGCGGCTCGGAACCAAGCCAAAAACCATTGTATCAATGGTTTTTAATAGCTACGCTGTCTCACGCGTCGCGGCACCGCGCCGCCGCCGAAGGAGGCCCGAGCATGAAGACCACGAGCTGCGTCGGTTTGCACACAGATCATGTCGCCCGGGCTGAGGGCGTGGACCCGGCCGGTCGTCCCCGGTTCTCCTGGTCGATCGAGACTCCGCACCCGCCCCTTGTCCAGCTGGCGAGCGAGGTCGAGGTAGCGGCGAATGACGGATCCCTCATCTGGTCGTCGGGTCGCGTGCACAGCAGCGAGCCATGGCTCGACTACTCGGGCGCGGTCCTCCCGAGCATGAGTCGTATCAGCTGGCGCGTGCGTGTATGGACGGACGCCGATGAAGGGTCGACTGCCTGGACCGTGGCGAATTTCGAGACCGGTCCGGATTTCGCGAAGGACTGGCTGGGGGCTTGGGTGCGCCCCGCTCAGCGGCCCACTGAGATCGAGCGCTGGACCATCGGTGAGTGGGTCGCCGGACATCGGCCGGAGAAGTCGGTCGAGGATCGGCTGAGGCCCTCCCAGCGACTTCGTCAACGATTTTCCGTGGCCCCGGGACTTCGTCGGGCACGGCTCTTCGCGACCGCACACGGCATCTATCGCGCGGAGATCAACGCCCAGCGAATCGGCGACCGGCTCTTTGCTCCCGGCTATGACAGCTACGAGCACCTCCTCGCCGTGCAGGGTTACGACGTCACCGAACTGCTGCATCGCGGCGACAACGTGCTGGGGGTGGCGCTCGCCGACGGCTGGTGGGTCGGACGTATCGCCCTTTCCGGATCGAGCGCGCACTGGGGTGACAAGCTCTCGGCGGTCTGGCAACTGGTGCTCGATTACGAGGGTGGCCGGCGCGAAATTGTCGCATCCGGTCCGGATGTCGTCAGCTCGCCGGGCCCGGAGCGTTATGCCGACATCTTCATCGGTGAACACTTCGATCGGCGGCTGGACGATCCCCAGTGGTCGACCATTGACTTCGATGACGTCGGGTGGGAACCCGTCGATCTCTCGGCTGAGTCCCTCGAACCCCTGGCGAACCTCGCGGAAGAGCCAGTGCGGCGCCTTCGCGAGCTGTCGGTGCGTGACGTCCGCCGTGACCCTCATGGAGGTTGGATCGTCGACTTCGGACAGGTCATCGCCGGGCGGGTGCGGATCGAACTGCCTGAACAGGATCGCGGTTGCCCGATCACGATCGAGCACACCGAGACCCTGGACTCCGGTGGCGGATGGTTCGTCAACATTGACGGGATCAATAAGGACCAGACGGATGTCTACCTCGCCGCGGGCCTCCCGGGTGGAGAGAGTTGGGAGCCGGAGTTCACTTTCCACGGGTTCCGGTACGCACGCATCCGGGGCTTGGCGGGCCCGCCCGAACCCGGCTCGATCGTCGCCGTGGTCATCGGCAGCGACCTGGCACCGGCGGGAACCTTCCACTGCTCGGACGACCGGCTCAACAGACTCCATGAGAATGTGGTGTGGAGCCAGCGCGGCAACTTCTTGTCGGTGCCGACAGACTGTCCGCAGCGTGAGCGAGTCGGCTGGACCGGCGACATTCAGGTCTTCACGCGGGCGGCGACGAACAACATGGATGTGTTCGCCTTTCTCCGACGCTGGCTTCGCAACCTGAGAGCCGACCAACTGCCAGACGGACGAGTGACGGTCACCTCACCCCGATCTCCGGTGGACGCGGACGCAGCCACGAACTCCACGGGCTTCGCGTCGATCGTCGCGTGCGCCGGCTGGAGCGACGCGATCGCGATCGTGCCGTGGGCGCTCTACGAGCGCTACGGCGACGCACGCATCCTGATCGAGAACTACGACGCCATGGTGGCGTGGGCCGACTTCCAGCGCCAAGACGCGCGCGACACTCTGCCGAGTCGGCTCGCGGGTCGTGAGCTGACCCATCAGCAGAGGGACGCGCAGGCCCAACTCTGGAACGGCGGAATCCATTTCGGTGACTGGCTGACCCCCAGCACGTTGCAAGGACGACCGCTCCACGAGGGCATCGGAATCGCCCCGAGGCTGACCGCCGAGTTGCTCGGGCCGATGTACCAGGCCAACACACTCACGATTCTGGCGAAGACTGCGACGGAACTCGGACGCGACGACGATTCGATCGACTTCGCAGAGAGAGCACGGATCGTCCGCAGTGCCTTCGCCAGCGAGTACCTCGCAGCCGATGGGACGCTCCTGGTCCAACTCCAAGGGCCATATGTCGTCGGGCTCGAGTTCGACATGTTCCCTGAGCGATCGAGACCTGCCGTACAGCGTCATCTCGCCGGCCTGGTGCGTGACAACGGCGATCGCCTCGATACCGGATTCCTGTCTGTGCCATACCTACTCGATGTGCTGTGGGGCGGCGGCAGCCGGGACTTGGCTCGCGCCGTTCTCTGGCAGGACGAACAACCTTCCTGGCTCTACGAGGTGGATCGCGGCGCGACCACCGTGTGGGAATCATGGGATGCCATCAATGACGACCACACAGTCCGTACCGTGTCGCTCAATCATTTTGCCCGGGGCAGTGTCGACGACTGGCTGTTCCGACGGATCGGCGGCATCGCGCCGGCAGAGGCGGGCTACCGCCGGATCCTGTTCGAGCCTGACGTCGACTGTGGACTCGAATCTGCCGAGGCGACACGACGCACACCCTACGGCGATGTCGCGATCAGCTGGACTCGCTCGGACGAGGCGGTGACGATCTCGGGTCGGGTACCCGTTGGTGCGACCGCAGAACTCCGCGCCGCCGGCATCGTCGCCGAGTTGAGCGCCGGCGATTTCCGGCGCGAATTCGTACCCACACCGACTCGAGCCGTCTTCATCGAACGTTCGGTCGCCTAGCCCCTCACCAGAAATCCCTCGAAGAAGAAGCACACGCATGACAAACACCATCGTTCTCCGCCCGAAGAGCCTTTGGAGAACTGCCGTCGCAGGAATGGTCTCCTACCTGAACGACGCCCTCATAACATTGGGCATTGCGTTCGTGCTGTTCGAGCAATCCCTGCACATGGATGCGACTACCATCGGAACTCTGCAGGGGCATCTTGACTCTGGCCGTGGCAATCCCTTCGCTGATCGGTGGTCATCTCGGCGACCGGCTGGGTCGGCGACCGTGATCACTGTCACCCTGATTGTGTACCTCATCGGCATCGTGTTCCTGGCTGCGGCGAATGGCCGCTCGACCGTTACCATCCAGAGGCTGATCGTCGGCGCCGCGGCTTTCGGCATTCCGGTCCTCGCCTTCGCCAACCCGACGCTGTTGTTCAGCGGCCTGGTCGGCGCCGTCGTCATTGCCTTCGCGCTTTCAGTGCTGGTCGCTCCAAAACCTCCGCTCGCCACCGGATTAGAGATGGCGGTCGTGGTCGTGTCCCAGGATGCGACCGTCGAGGCGACCGAGTTCGTTCACGATGCGGACAGTACGCAGGTGACTGCCTGATGGCGCGGGTTCCGTACGACCCGGAACTCCTTCCGGCAATCGAGGCTTTCCGAGAGATGAGCGGGCCCTCGCTGCAGGCTGCCGCGATCCCGTTCATTCGCGGCCGCATTGCGGCAGCGGCGGAATCAGTGGATCTCGAGGCTCTCGCGGGTGTCCACGGGCTGAGCATCCGCGAGTTCGAGATTCCCGGCGACGACACAGGGCCATCGACGATCGCGACCGCCGTCGCGCCTGCGAGCCAGCTCTCGGCCGGAGCAGCCATTTTCTATGTACACGGTGGTGGCATGGTCATGGGTCACCGACTGGACAGCATCGCCGAGTTGGCCGCTTTGGCTGAGCGGTTCGCGGTGCCGGTCATCACCGTCGACTATCGGCTGGCTCCCGAACATCCTTTCCCGGCGGCGGCGGACGACGTGCTGCGAGCCTGGCGCTGGGTGACGAGCAATGCGGGCGAGTTGAGCATCGACGCCACGAAGATCCTCCTCACCGGCGTGAGCGCGGGCGGCGGGCTCGCCGGCGGTCTCGCGTTGCGCCTGCGCGACGGGGCAGGCACCCAACCCAGTGCGCTCGCCCTGTTGTGCCCGATGCTCGACGAGCACAATGACAGCGGGTCGAGTCGCGACTACTCGGGCACGTCCGTCTGGGATCGGGAATCGAACGAGCTCGGCTGGGCGTCGCTACTCGGTCCAGATCGTCACGACGTCTCGCCGTATGCGTCGCCGAGCCGAGCTGTTGATGTCTCCGGCCTTCCGCCGCTCCTTCTCGAGGCGGGTTCGGCCGAGGTCTTTCGGGACGAGGTCGTCGAGTTCGCCTCACGGGTCTGGGAAGCGGGTGGTCAAGCCGAGCTGCATGTATGGGCAGGGGCGTTCCACGGCATTGAACGCTTCGCGCCGGAGTCGCGCGTGGCGCAGGCCGCGTCCGACGCTCGACTGACATGGTTCGCCCGCCAGCTCGGGACAACGTGACAGCAAAGACTGCTCGTACAGCTCCGCACCCGCAGACCCAGCTGGATGCGCGGACTACTCATGGGCGACGCCATTATGCCTCTCGACATAACCACACTGCACCACCTACACGAGGCGCTGCGATCGACCGAGTACCAGTCCGATCCAGTCGGCTGCCTGAAGCCTCATGTCGTTGGCGATCATCGACCCGACACCGTACGGCCGCCGGTGACCTTGTTCGGCAGAATCTCACCCTTGATGATCTTCTCTCTGATCTTGAATTTCTGAATCTTCCCCGACGGGGTCATCGGAAATGCATCGGAGAAGTACCAGAGCGAAGGTATCTTATGCGCGGAAATCCGCTCCCGACACCACTCCTTCAGGTCGAATGGGTCCGGCGGAAAGTTCGGGTCGACGAAGCGAATCACGGCACCGATCTGTTCGCCCCAGTATTCGTCGGGGACACCCACGACGATCACTTCACTGATATCGGGGTGATCGAAGAGCAACTCTTCGATCTCTCGCGGATAGATGTTGATCCCTCCACGTATGATCATGTCTTTCATCCGGCCGGTGATCTTCAGAAAGCCTCGATCGTCCATCGTGGCAAGATCTCCCATGTGCAACCAGCCATCTGCGTCAATTGTGGCGGCGGTAGCATCCTGCATTTTGTGGTACCCGATCATGTTCTGGTAACCGCGACAACAGATCTCACCCTGCTCACCGAGCGGTACCGTCTTTCCGTCGACCGGGTCCACCAGCCTCACCTCGAGCTCAGGCAGCGGTTGCCCCACCGTTGTTGCCTGGTCCGACGGCTCATCTACCAGCCTCGTCTGGCTGATGACGCCGTGCATCTCGGTCTGCCCGAACAGGATTGAGAACTCACAGCCCCACTCGCGCCGCACTCGTCGGACCAATGCCTCTGGGACCGCGGCAGCTCCGGACAGGACCGTCTGCATGCTCGACAGGTCCCGGGTCACACTATCGGGATGGTCCAGCATCGCCATGAGCATCGTCGGAACGAGTAGGCCGTGCGTCCCCTTGTATGTCTCATAGGCTTCCAATACCCCGGCTGGGTCGAAGCCGGGCAGAACCACATAAGTTCCATGGGCCGAAAACGTGCCCAACTCTGTCACTGCACCCCCGCCGATGTGATACATCGGCATCGCATTGATACAAACACCACCGTCTCCCATGCCGGCCCGCTCGAACACGAACGTGGCCTCGTTGACTATGCCCTTGTGATGCAGTAATGCACCCTTCGGGAAACCAGTAGTGCCGGAAGTATATTGAATCTGCACAGCTTCCGTGCAGTCCAGGGAAGGCAGTGCCAATGACGGGTCGCCGCCATCGGCATATGCGTGCCATTGATCATCGGGAATAACCTTGCGTACAGACGGAACCTCGGTGCGTGCATCCTCAACGATGCGACCCAGATCAATACCTCTGTACTCACGCTGGTAGAAAATGCCCGCTACGCCCGCCTGCCGCAACATGTACACGAGCTCATCGCGCCGGTACGCCGGATTCGCGGCGACCACGATCATTCCGGCCATTGCGATCGCCTGTTGCAGGACAATCCAGTAGGCACTGTTGGCGGCGAAGAGAACTATCCTGTCGCCAGGCATGAAATCCGACAGAAGCGCACGCGCATATCGCTCGGTGTCGCACAACAGCTCCGCGTAGGTCCACTGACGCCTTCTGTCAGGGTCCATTACGGCGTCGACAAGCGCGACGCGATCAGGTGCTGCGGCAGCGCCCTCCCGAAGCAGGTCGGGCAGGGTGATGTCGCGAACTCCGGAGCTCGGCACCGCAGGCCAGTACGAGGTGGTGAGCGACATGTAGGTCTCCTCTGATGACGTCGTTCACGAGCATCGCAACCAGTCGATGCATGTGGCTCGCGTCACAGAGTAACGGTCGTACCATTGGTCCGCAAGGCATTGCGAATGATTGATTCTGCCGGTGCGGACACGGACGACTTGCCTCCGAGACCCCTTTCCACACCTGGCCTTACAGTGGGTCGGCCGGGAGCGTCGGCCACATACCCGTATCGCCACGCCGGCACGTCCAGGTTGCCCCGTCGCGGACTCGAGCGGCCGAATAAAGCCGCCTGCCTTCAAGATCGGATCGCCTGCGCGGTAGTGATCGTGCCCGACACCGCACGGCTCCCGTCGAGCCCGTTGCACAGGCGTGTGCGAACTGGCATCAGTCGACTGATGCAGGCCGACTTCTCAGTTACAGATCCAAGTTGTACAAAAACGATCTCCAGTTGTCGAAAATGTCAAACCTTGTTCGGTACCCCACTCGCCGGCCACACCCACCGCCGATACACCAGCAAGGTTCAGCGGACCACGCGGCCGTCGACACCATCCAGCCTGCGACAATTCGAGCCGTGGCCGAGATCGACCTTCCTTCACCGAGCGCCCGATCCCTGCTGATGACCATCGTCGGAGAGTTCATGTTTCCGCCGGCGGAACCGGCATGGACGACCGCGATTCTGCGAGTGCTGGGCGGCCTCGGCGTCGAGGAACACGCGGCCCGACAGGTGCTGGCGCGTGCCGCGGCCGCGGACTGGGTTGCCCGCGAGCGGGACGGACGTGCGGTGCGCTGGCGAATCGCACAGCGCGGCTTGACCCTCGCCGCCGACGGCATCCGGCGCTCGAACGCCTACCTGTCCGGCACCCCGACCTGGGACGGCCGATGGCTGATGCTGTTCGTCACCGTACCGAACCAGCGCGGCGCGATCCGAAAACGCCTCTACGGCGGCTTGTCCTGGCTCGGCATGGGCAATCCGATTCCGGGGCTATGGGTCACACCGCACTTCGAACGCGGCGATGAACTGACCGAGCTGGTACACAGCCTGCAGCTCGAGCATTCCGCACTTGCGGTGATCGGCTCGCTGCACCGAGCCGGGATGCACGCCCACGAAATCGTCCAGAAGGCCTGGGATCTCACCGAACCCGCGCACTACTACGAGGTGCTTCTGACGGATCTGGACAACCGCCCGGAACCTCGCGATAGCGACGAACTACTGATCGCCTACCTCGAACTGCTCAACCGACAGCAACATCTGATGCGCATCGACCCCTTCCTACCCGAGGCCTTGCTCCCCGAGTGGATAGGACGTGCCGGTGCGGCGAGGATTCGCACCCTGCGCGAGAAGTGGGCCGAACCGGCGTTTGCTCGGTGGGCGGAGATCCTCGAAGAATCGGCCCCGAACTGACTCCTCCCGACTATCTTGTACATTTTTCGTATCTAGATATTGATTTCTGTATAATCTCACGCCATCATGGATGGTGCGAGGCTGGTCACATCCCCGTTGCAACGCGCCGGGCACGCATCCTTCCGCATGAGCGCTCACAACGGCGCTCGAATGAAATTCATATCAGGACAAGGCCGTTCGAGCAGATGGCCGATTCGAACAGGCCGCCGCGCCGCGCCCTGAACCCAGCGAGAGGAAGAAAACTTGACCACACCCAGGCCTGAGTTTTCGGTCATTCCATATGTCCATTGACCTCGTTCTGCTCGCGGACCTGCCGAGGAGACCGTATGACGACGACGCCCGCCAACGAGCTCATGCTGGCCATCGCAGGTTGTAGCCACGCGATGATCAACGGCGCCTTCCAGACATTCGTGACCGCAGGACCTTTCGCCGAGATACGCTGTACCGCAGGATCTTTCGGCATTCAAATGGCTGGAGTGCTCGGCGGGTTGACCCCAATTGCCGCCGTCGCGCTGGAGAACTCGAGCACGGGACTGATGTCGATTCCTTCCCTGCGCCTACTGATCTGCGTGCTGGGTGCGATCAGTACCTACCCCCTGGCGCCGCAGCATCGGTCCGCGGCCGGCCCGGCCGGTACCGAACTCGAACCCGCACCAACCTTGACATGAGAGGCCATCCATGACATCACAATCCAATTCTGACCACGACGCCATCCGAGATGCCGTGCGCACCTTCGCAACCAAACGGCTGGCACCCGGATATCTTGCCCGCGCCAAGTCCACAGAGTTTCCCTGGACACTGCACCAAGAAATCGCGGCTCTGGGTATCTACGGCCTGCTGGCGGGAGAACCGTACAACCCGCTCGAGCGGGAGGATTTCGTCGCCGCCGGCATCGCGGTCGAGGAACTGGCGTATGCGGACTTCAATGTCGCCAATGTCGCGATTCCGGTGATGCTGATGAGCACGCTGATTCGGCAGCACGGGTCCGACGCGCTCGGCGAGCAGTGGCTTCCGCGTTTGGTTTCCGGGGAGACTTTCGTCGCCTTCGGCTTGACCGAACCCGGCACGGGATCCGATGCGGCGAATATCAAGACGACCGCGCGCGCCACAACGGACGGATACGTCGTCAACGGCGAGAAGACGTCGGTGACCATGCTCAGCAACGCTGAGGCGATTATCGTCGCCGCGCGGACCGTTCGAGACGGCGTCGACGTGGGAGTTTCGGCTTTTCTCCTTCCGCTCGACAGTTCCGGCATCGTGAAGTCGGTCGTCCCGGACACGGGCTGGGGCATTCTCGGCCGTGGCGTTCTGCACCTCGACGACGTCGAGATTCCCGCTGCCAACCTGATCGGCGCCGAGGGCCGCGCATTTTCACGAGTACTCAACGGGTTCGACTTCACGCGCCCACTGCTCGCACTGACCGGAATCGGCACGGCCCAGGCCGCCCTCGACGAGACCGCGCAGTACGTTCGACAGCGCACCGCGTTCGGCACCGTACTGGCCAAGTTCGAGGGCGTCTCGTTTCCGATGGCCGAACACCTGACCAAACTCGAGGCCGCGCGGCTGATCTGCTATTCCGCCCTGGAAAAGCGGACCCTGGGGCTTCCGCACACGGCGGAGGCCGCGATGGCCAAGTGGTACGGACCCCTCGTAGCGAGCGCGGCTGTCAAGGAATGCCTGTTATTACACGGCAACTACGGATACTCGCAGGAACTACCCTTCGAGCAACGCCTGCGCGACGTCATGTCGGTCGAAATAGCGGACGGCACGGCACAGATACAGAAAATAATCATCATGCGCGAGAAATACGGCACAGATTTCATTCCCTACGAGAGGCGGAGAAAACTATGATTTGATTTCCCGCACCGACGCGGACGTCGATCGACGACGGCCCCGCGGACGGCTTCGGCTTCAGCGAGTCGAAAATCGTAGTGACGAGAGGCACTCCAGGCGTCAGTCTTGCCACGGCGACGGCTTTCGCACAGGCCGGAGGCCACGGTTTGGTTCTCATCGGCCGGAACGAGGAGCGCGGAAAGAAGGCCGCCGACCACATACTGAAAAGTATGTCCGTAGTTCGATGCGGCGAGATCGCCGAGATCGCGTCGAGTGAGAACCGCTTTCCCGTCCTACCACAGTGGAACGCTCATCGAAAAACTGACCGTGACGCCACGCCCAGCGCGAAACCCAGCTGCACCAGCGGCGCGGCGGCGCCTGGCAGACAGCACCCGGAACCGGCCGCAAATCCGTCCTCACCCTCGACGACCGCCTCGCGATCACCCTGCTGCACCTGCGGTTCGCCACACGCCAACGCGCCCTCGCCACACTGTTCGCCGTCACCCACCAAACCGCACAAGACGATTCAGCAGGTCCGGCCCCTGCTCGACCCGGTCGGACACACCGTCCACCCGACCGGGACCACCCTCGCCGGCTCCACTGCAGTCAGCCAATACACCACTGGCACAACCGAAGCCGAACAGATTGCGTGTTATTGATCGGGTCCCTAACTGCGCGGCAGTGGCACTAGAATTGCACACACCCGGCATCGACGGACATGGCCAGACCGGTAATGTAGCGGCTTTCGTCCGAGGCCAGGAACAGCACCGCGTTGCTAATTTCGACTGGCTTCACCGAGAACACGTCGAGCATGTTGACCATCATGCCGCCGATCTTTGGATTATCTTGCAGCCCGGCGATGCACGCGGCGTTCGCCTCGTCGGAGATCATCTCGGTTTCCACGCCGCAAGGGTGCACGCTGTTGACGCGAATGTTGTGACGCGCCAGCTCGCCGGCGAATGCCCTGCCGAGACCAGTCACCCCGTGCTTGCTGGCGGTGTAGTGCGACAGGAAGGGCATTGCCTTCAGTCCGGCAGAAGAGCTAATGAGGACGATCGAACCTCCGGTGCCTTGCGCTACAAGTTGAGGCGCTACCGCCTGGATCGTGTTCCAGGCGCCGGTCAGATTAATATCTATGGTGTCTTGCCATACTTCTTGGCTCACTTTGTCCCACGCTGCCATGATCGAGATGCCGGCGTTGGCTACGGCAACATCGATTCGTCCCAATTCGTCGACGCCCCTTGCGACCAGCTCCTTCATCTCCGACGCGTCACGTACGTCAGCCTCGCTGGCTACGATGCGTCGGCCCAGCGCCTCGACCTCTTTCACGGTCTGCTCGAGGTCTTCCGGGGTCGCACCTCGGTAGGGGACGTTGCGTATGCTCTTGCAGATATCGACGGCGATGATGTCGGCGCCCTCCTGCGCGAGTCTGACAGCATGGCTGCGGCCTTGCCCCCGCGCCGCGCCGGTAATGAGCGCGACCTTACCCTCCATACGTCCAGTCATTCCGAGTGTCTCCTTAGATTTAGATTGGATAATTCATGAGTCGTCCGGTGCCCGGACGACAAGCGCCGACGTCGCGAAGGCGTCAGATTGGGCCCGGTTCCGTGGTCGAAAGAGGGACGCGGTTGGCCGCGGATCCATTCCGTACGGAAGAGTCTTGCTCGCACGTGAACCGTGGCATTGAATCGCTAGCCATCATCTGACGCCCCAGCAGATCTTTTTGACTTCGAGGAACTCGCGCATTCCTAGCTCGCCCCGTTCGCGGCCGAGTCCGCTTTGCTTTATTCCGCCGAACGGCCCGTACATGCTGATGTTGCCGCCACCACCGTTGATGAGAACTTCGCCCGTTCGGAGCTGCGTCGCGACGCGATACGCCTTGGCGACGTCTCGGGACCATACGCCGCCGCTCAGACCGTATGCTGAGTCGTTCGCAATTCGGATCGCGTCAGCTTCGTCCTGGAATGGAATCAAGATGGTCACCGGGCCGAAAATCTCGGTCCGCGCGATCGCCATGTCGTTGGTGCCGGTGAACAGTGCCGGCTCGATGAAGAACCCGGAGTCGACTCCCTCGGGCCGACCCCCGCCCCGTACAAGGGTCGCTCCCTCGTCGGTCCCGACCCCGACCATCCGCTCAACGAACTCACGCTGTACCTCGTTGATCATTGGGCCGACGAGCACGCTGGAGTCGGTTGGATCGCCGACCTTGGCGTGCTCGCTCGCGATGGACAACCGTTGTACCATCTCCTCGAAAATCTCCTGCTGCACAAGGACTCGTTTCGTCATCGCGCATCCCTGCCCGGCGTGGGCGACCCAGTTGCCAAGGGCGTCGACCGTTGCCGCATCCAAGTCGGCATCGGCGAATACGATGCTTGCCGACTTCCCCCCGAGTTCGAGGATTACCTTTTTCAGGGTCGGCGCGGCCTGGGCCATCACCTTACGGCCTACCACGTCGGAGCCGGTGAAACTGATCATGTCGACGCCGGCGTGGGAGGTCAGTTCGATGCTGGCGTCGACATCTCCGGTCACGACGTTGAGCACACCGGGCGGCAAGCCGGCTTCTTCCGCGATCTCGGCGATGATGAAAGCTTCAAGCGGCGTGTCTGGTGACGGCTTCAGGATAGCGGTGCACCCAGCTGCCAAGGCTGGGGCCACCTTCACGAGGTTGATCCAGAACGGATAGTTGTATGCCGAGATCAATGCGGCGACACCGATTGGCTCGAAGATCGTCACGCCCTGGCTGACGGTTTGACCGACGGTCGGTAGTTCTGCGTTCATGAAGTCGAATCGCAGCAGCACGTGTTCGACGATGTGCCGGAACATGTTGATCGGGGTCTGCACCTGGACTTGCCCCGACAACATCCGCGGGCACCCTGTCTCGCTGATGTTGAGTTCGACGATTTCCGCGATCCGACGCTGCATGATGTCGGCCATCCGCACCAGAACTGCGCTACGTTCGGTAGGGCTCATGCGCGGCCACGGACCGACATCGAACGCTTCTCGTGCGGCTTCGATTGCGCGGATGACATCCGTCCGGCTGGCCTGGGGGACCCAGCCGAGTGCGGCGCCGGTAGCAGGGTTGATTACGTGAAGGCGCTCGTCTGCGTCGGACTCGACCCATTTCCCATTGATGTAGAGTAGGAACCGAGCGTTGTCGGTTAGCGTGCTGGTCATTACTTCTCCTCGTGCAGCGCGGCTGGCCGCCGCAGGCTGGTAGACAGAGTTGGTGTTGGAGATCTCACGACGCGTTTTCGACGGGATCGGCCACGGTCGGCACCCGTCGCGCCGTTCCTGTGTGCTCGCGCGCCATCGTCTTGCCGAAGTCGAGGGCTTCAGCAAACGACGCTCCTTCGGCGAGAAGACGACGGTACTTCATGATGTGCCGCTGGCCGTTGAGGGTCAGGGTCCCGCCCAGTTTGTCGCCGCGGCGATACAGAGCGACGAAGTGATCGCTGTTCAGATCGCCGGATACGACTTCGTAGGCGTCGCCGGACGCGACTCCGACGAACTGGATGCGCGATCCGTACCAATCCGACCAGAAGTACGGCACCGTTGAATATGGTTCAGCAGGAGTGTGGCCGATGGCGTTGCGGGCGGCGTGGGCTCCCTGCTCGGCAGCACTCGTCCAGTGCTCGATGCGCATTCGGCTGCTGAACAGCGGGTTGTGCCAGCGCGCAACGTCACCGGCGGCATAGACACTCGCGACGCTGGAACGCAGCGTGTCATCGCACAGCACACCGTCCTCCAGTTCGAGGCCCGAACCAGAGAGCCAACCAGTGCACGGAGACGCGCCGATGCCGATGACGACGAGATCTGCTTCGATCGTGGTCCCGTCCGTGAGTCGAACACGTTCGACCCGGGCGTCGCCTTCGATGGCGGCGACCGCGACACCACAGCGCAGGTCCGTCCCGTTGCGCACGTGGAGCAGCGAGCATGCGGCACCGAGTTCGCGACCGACAGCGCGGACCAGTGGCGTTGGTTGAGTTTCGACGATGGTCACGTTCAGGCCACGTTTGCGCGCTGCGGAGGCGACCTCCGATCCAATGAATCCCGCACCCACCACGACGGTTCGTGCGTGGTCATCCAGACCAGCGCGCACAGCGCGCGCGTCGTCGAGAGTCCGCAATGTGTGCACCCCGGCCAGGTGCTCACTGCCTGGGATCTGATGCGCCGCGGCACCCGTGGCGACCACGAGGGCGTCGTAAGCGATCTCTTGCGTCCCGACTCCGAGCACTCGGGCTCGAGAGTCCAATCCGGTTGCCCGAATCCCGAGCCGGACGCACACGTCCAAGTCGTCCCGCAGTGACGCTTCGCTGCGCAGCACCGGTGCCTCGACGGTGGTTCCTGGCTGTAGCAGGGCCTTCGACAGCGGCGGGCGGTCATACGGCGCGTGACGCTCGTCGCCGACCAGGGTAACCTTCCCGCGGAAGCCCGCCTTTCGGGCTGCTTCGACGGCGCGTACGCCGGCCAGCGAGGCACCGACCACAACGAGGTGTTCGACATGTGTGGTCACGTAGGTCAGGCCTCGAGGCTGAGGGCCTGCGTAGGGCAACCCTCGATCGCTTGCGTCACGGCATGCTCCATGCCAGCGGGTACGGTGTCGCTGAGCAGCTCGAGGTCGCCATCGTCGTTGACCTCGAAGACCTTTGGGACGAAGGCCTCACAGATTCCGATCCCTGTGCACTTCTCCCGATCGAGCATAATCTTCATGGCGATGCCGCCTCCATTTCTTTTTCTTTGTCGATGTACATGTCAGGATTGCCGGTCGGAATTACACTCCGAAACGCCTCTCGACGTCGAGGTAGGCCGGCAGCCCGACGAGGTTGTAGATGCCGCCCATCGCGAGCTCTTCGTTCTCTGGATGCGCCCTGAAGTAGTCGGTGACAGTGCCTTTTTCATGCAATTCGCGCAGCACGGACAGCATGGCGTTCGAGGCCGCCGACAGTGCTGCGATCGGAAGAATGACGATCGCGGCACCGGTATCAGCCATCTGTTGGGTGTTCGGCATGTTGTCGCTTGCGAAACCGGCCATCATCATCACCGGACCCGCGATCTCGCGAGTCAATGTTTCGCAGACCTCGAGCTGTTCGGCCAGCGGAAAACTGCCAATCATTTCGCCCTTGTACTTGGTCAACATCGGAAAGGCGCAGTCGGCGCCGGCCTCGAGGTAGAGATTGCTGCGCTCGATCAGTTCGGCGATGGATATTTCGTCGGCGTCCGTGCGTGCGACGATCACGAAATCTGGATCGGTGCGTGCCGCTACGGCGGCCGCCACCCGCTGGCTGGCCTGCTCCCGTGGAAGCAGCGTTCGGCCGGCAACGAACGGGCTGCGCTTGGGCACGATCTGGTCTTCGATATGGACTCCAGCGGCGCCGGCGCGGATCATCTCGCGGATCGTGCGCTGGACGTTGTGCACCCCGCCGAAGCCCGTATCTATGTCGCAGATCAGCGGGACGCGAGTGGCCGACGAGATTCTGGCGACCACGTCGGTCAACTCGGTCAAGGTGGTGATGCCCATGTCGGGTGCGCCGAGCAGTGCGGACTCAACACCTGACCCGCTCAGGTGTAGAGCCTCGAATCCGACGTACTCTGCTAGGCGCGCCGAAAGGGCGTCGAAGCACCCCGCTGCGCTGACTGTGCCCGCGGCCAGGTGAGCGCGTAGCTGGGTCGTTGCGCGAGGGGCAACTTCGGGACTGGAACCTGATGTCATGGGTTCGCCGCCTTCATAGTCTGGGAGATGTCAAGGCTTGGAGATCGTCGGCAGCGGATGACGGAAGACGCGAGCCGCGTTCTCGTGAGTGATCTTGCGGATATCTTCGACCGGATACTTGTCGAGAATGCTGACGAAGTGGCTCTGACTGTCGGGCCAGGTCGAGTCCCCGTGGGGGTAGTCGACTTCGGCCATGATGTTGTCGATGCCGATGTGGTGTCGGATGTCAAGCGTGGACTTGTCGTCGAGGACGGCGAAGAAGAAATTGCGGCGCAATACCTCCGACGCGGAGATGTCGACGCCTTTGGTCACATCTGCCCAGTACCAGTATCCGTAGCTCGGACCGCCGGCGTGGTCCACGATGTAGTCGAGTCGGTCGAGCACCATCGGCACCCAGCCGATGCCACCTTCGGCCATTACGATCTTCAGCTTGGGAAAGCGGATGGGAAGCCCGGACCACACCAGATCCACGCACGCCTCCATGGATGTCACCGGGAACAATACGGTGCTCACGGTCGGCGGCGCATCGGGCGCAATGGGATTCAACCCTGACGATCCGACGTGCAGGCTGACGACCGTGTCCGTTTCCTCACACGCCCGGAAGATCGGGTCCCAGTACCCGGAGTGAAACGACGGGAAGCCGAGCCGGTGCGGTTGCTCGGGCAGCGTGACGGAACGAAACCCGCGCGCTGCGTTGCGCTCGATCTCCGCAGCGCCGATCGCCGGGTCGGTTAGCCAGGTGATGCCGATCGGAATGATCCGGTCCGGATACGGCCCATACCACTCCTCGGCCATCCAGTCATTCCACGCCCGGGTGACCGCGAGTCCGAGTTCCTGATCCTTCGAAGTGGAGAAGATCCGGCCGCAGAACCCGCTGATGATCGAGGGAAAGTTCGCCGAGGCCCACACGCCGTTGATGTCCATGTCCCGGATGCGGTCCTTGACGCGGTAGCAGCCCGGTCGCATGTCGTCGAAGGTCATCGGGTCGTGCACCTTCGAGCGGTCCACCTGGCCGACCACGGCGTTGGAACCGGCCTGAGGCAGCATCACTCCCTCGTAAAACCATGGCTCGGTCTCGTCGTCTTGGACGACGACTTTCGGGGCCCGGTCGGCGAACTTGGCCGGCATCCGACCGTCGAACATGTCCGCCGGCTCGACAAGGTGATCGTCCACCGAGATCAGGGTGTACTCGACATCTCGCGGTGCTGGGTCCGGCAGAAGTTCGATGCGTTCGTGCGTTGCAGTCATAACTGTTTCCTATCTCGATATGCAGTCAGCCAGCGAGCCGGACGGGAAATGTTTTCAGGCCGGGCACCATCGTGGAGCGCAGTCGAGTAACTTCACCCGCCTGTACGGCCTGCGGAAAGCGCGCTAAGAATTCCTCGAAGAACACCTTGGCCTCGAGTCGAGCCAGCGACAGTCCTAGGCAGGAGTGCTCACCCGTGCCGAACGCGAGATGCGGGTTCGGGAAGCGCGTGATGTCGAACTCCTCGGCGTTGTCGCCAAAGACGTCTTCGTCGCGATTGGCAGAGCCATACAGCATCACCACGACCTGATCCTTCTCGATCGTCTTCCCGCGCAGCATCGTCCGCTCGTTCGCTACGCGCACCATATGCGTGACCGGCGTGACGAATCGCAGCATCTCCTCCACGGCGTTCGGAATCAACGAAGGATCATCGACAAGCATCTGACGCTGCTCGGGATGGTTCATCAGCGTGTAGGTCCCCGCTGAGATCAAGTTGCGGGTCGTTTCGTTGCCCGCGATCAGTAGCAGCCACAGGAACATATTCAGCTCCTGCTCCGACAATCCTTCTCCGTCGATCTCAGCCGCCAATAGGATCGAGATCAAATCTTTCCGCGGCTCTTCCTTGCGGTCGGAAATCAGCTTCCCGAAGTAGGAGAACAGCAAGGCCGACGCCTCGGGCACGGATAAGGTGATGTCCGGGTCCGCGCCGCCCACCGCCGCATCCGACCACGCCTTGAACTGCTCCCAGTCCTCAGGCGGTGCGCCGAGAATGCTGGCAATGATGCGTGTCGGGATGGGCGCGACGATATCTCGGGCAAACTCCACCGTGGTGGTCACATCGGCAGCATCGAGGATCTCACCCACGATCGCCCTGACGTCTCCTTCCAGGTCCGCGACACGCTTGGGCGTGAATCCCTTCGAGACGATCTTGCGCATCGCGACGTGTCGGGGCGGGTCAGTCATGATCAGCGCCCCTGGGGAGGAAGCGTCCGGGACTGCCGGATCCGGAATGCTCACACCCTTCGTGGACGTGAACAGCTCCGGGTGGGAGGCTACATACTTGATGTCGTCATAGCGAAGCACAGACCAAAATCCGCCGTTCGCCTCCGTCCAGTGTACCGGCGAAGACTTCCGCAGCTCGCGGTAGACGGGGAACGGATCGCCAGCGTAGAAATCCGGTGACTGCAAAGGGTATTCAGTCAGCACACTTGGCTCCTCAGGTTGCTCGTATCGGCCGGAATCGCCAAAGCCGTCGAAATTGCCGTCACGGTCAGTGGCCGACGGTCCCTCGCGCAGATGGTCGGCGAGAGCGTTTCCGTACGGCGTAATGAAATCAGGCCCGCAGTGTGATTGTCAACACTAAGCCTTCGTCAACCTGATGATGAGTTCGCGATCACGAGGGTCCGAACTGCGCCTCAGCGCGCCGTCGACACCTGACGAACAGGACATCACAGCAGGTCCAAGGGCCGTGCTGATTAGGCTCGATCAGATCATGGGCGGCTGGGTCGCCTACCTCCGGCACATGGCATGCAAGACCACGCTGAAGCCCCTTGACCACTTCATGCGGCGGCGGATCACCAGCTGGTGTATAGTGCCGCACCACTGTAACTGGACCGACCTCCGTTGATGCTTCACCGACCACGACGGACGGTGGAGACGACTCTCGACGGCGGGATCGACCTCTTCGCCACGGTGTCGGTGCCGGTCACCCGATATCGCTACCGCGGCAACACTATCTCTGCCTCCTGGCGCCTCAACCACGCCTGAAGGCAGAGATAGTGGAGGCCCCGGTGCGGTGAGAATCGCACGCCGGGTTCAGCGATCGGCACCACGCCGCACCCGTCCCTTCACCGGCAACTATCGAACCTCTGACGGTGGTGTGATCAATCTGTGCATCGTCAGCCCGTCGAACTATCTCCGCGACACCTTCGAACACCTGGGGCTACCGCAGGCGGCCGCGGATCCCCGCTTCGCGGATGTGGCCGGGCTTTGGACAACACAGCACCCGCGATCCCGAACTGTCGTCGGTTTTTCGCGAGAATTCCGAGAAGTACCTCAGACTGCATCGCGCGCACTGGTCGACGAGCAGACCTTCGCGACAATTTCCTTCATCAACGGCGTCATGGTCGGTTTCACCACAGGGAATCGCACAATCAAGAAAGCTACGCAACTCGACGAGCTGCTGTCGGGCATCGTTGCCGGAGTCGCAGCGGCGTGCCGGCCACGAGCAACCGACAACGGTCGTTGACGACTCGGCGCGCGATGCGGCGGTGGCTGCCCGGATAGACAGGCCACCGCCGCACCCGCTCTATGACGGGTGGATCAAGGCTCGCCAACTACGCGGGCAGTCAGTTCGGCTCGGTGTCCACGGTTTCGATGACGCCGGTGGCGCTCGAGGCGCCCACCGCGGTGACTTCCAACCTGACTGCTCCGCCGGTCGAAGGAGTGCGGCCGTGGCGCATGACGACCGCGACCACGAGTGCGACGGCAGCGCAGGCGGACATCGCCCAGAACGAGTCGCTCCATCCACGGTCTCCGAAGACCTGGGGAATGGGCTGCGTGATGGAGTGACCCATCACGCTGATATGCGCGTTGATCGGGTTGTTGTTCAGCAGCGCACTGGTAATGGCGATGCCGGTGCCGGCGCCGATGCTGGTGAGAACGCCGAACATGCCGAGACTGATGCCCTGCTGCTCCTGCGGCACGGCGTCGACCATGAGGATCGGTGCGGAAGCGTAGAAGAACCCGGCCCCGATCCCGAATATCGCGGCGAGAACGGCGTACGCCTGCCAGCTGTAGGGAACGGTCGCATAGCCGATTCCCGCGCCGACCATGACGATCAGCGAGATGATCGCGGGGATGCGGGCTCCGATGCGTCGCGCCAACAGACCGCCCAACGGTCCGAAAACCATGGCGACACCACCGGCGATGATGCTGATGTGCACGGCATATTGCAGCAGCGTGAAGCCGCTGCCATAGGTGTAGCGCGGGTCGAGCACCACGCGGATCAACGAGACCGGCATGGTCACTCCCGCTGCCTTGTGGGCTTCTGCGGCCACCCCTTGCGCGACGGTTGTGCTCAGCTGTGCGGCGTTGGGGGTTTGGGTCATGTAACCCATGGCGTAGGTCTGCATCGCTTGGATGAAGGTCCCGAAGAACGCCATGATCAAAGTGAGTCCGACCGCCGGGTGCAGCAGGAGTCTCATGTCGATAATCGGGCGTGACACCCTGGTTTCGACGATGAAAAAAAGCGCGAGCAGCGCGAGTCCGCCGATCAGCCATCCGAACGCCGACGGTCGGCTCCAGCCCCAGTCCTGTCCTTTGTCGAGGTAGAGCAGGGTCAGTGCCGCCCCGGCAGCCAACAGCACCGCGCCGAGGGGGTCGATGCGTTCTTTGACCCTCAGCTTGGACTCCGGAACGATGAGCATGATCAGCGGGGTCATGACCAAGGTGTAGATGCCGAGGAACCAGAACATCGCGTGCCACTCGAAGTGGTCGACAAGGAGCCCGCCGATGATCGGCCCGAGTACCCCAGAGAAGCCCAGTCCGGTGGCAGTGAGGCCTACCGCTACCGGAATGTACTTGCGCGGCAACAGGTCTCGGATCAGCCCGTAAGAGATCATCTGCGTGGCGATGGCGAAAGCCTGGAGGCCGCGGCCGACCAGGAACAAAGTCCAGTTGGTCGTCAACGCATCGATCAGGCAGCCCGCAACGAAGAACAACCCGCAGGTCAGAAATATTCGTTTCTTGCCCCAGACATCGCCCATCTTGCCCAGCAGCGGCGTTGCGGACGCGCCGACGATGGTCATGATGATGATGGTCCAGCTCAGGTTGGCGCCCACGGTCGGGAACGTTTTCGTCATCTTCTGTAGGGCCGCGCCGACCATGACGAACTGCAGCGGGGCCACCTCCGTATACAGCACGATCACCGCCAGTACGGTGAAGATGCGTAATCGTGAGGCATTGACCAGGCGCCCGGTACTCGCGTCGTCGTCGACGCTGTCCGGAGTAGGGGTCGTGGAAATGGTCGACATGAGAACTCCATAGAACAACAGCATTGCTCGGGGACGGAACGTCCACCGAAGTGCCGGAATCGCCAAAGCCGTCGAAATTGCCGTCACGGTCAGCGGCCGACGGTCCCTCGCGCAGATGGTCGGCGAGAGCGTTTCCGTACGGCGTAATGAAACAGGCCTGCGATGTGATTGTCAACACTAAGCCCTTGACAAACCCGGTCATGAGTTCGCGATCACGGAGTCCGAACTGCGCCTCAGCGCGCCGTCGATACCTGACGAACAGGACATCACAGCAGGTCCGAGGCCGTGCTGATCAGGCTCGATCAGATCATGCGCGGCTGGGTCGCCCACTTCCGGCACGCGTTATGCAAGACCACACTGAAGCCTTTTGACCACTTCATGTGGCGGTGGATCACCAGCTGGTGTATGGCGCTGCACCGCTGGAACTGGACCGACCTCCGTCGATGCTTGGTGAACGCCTGGTCGTAGCGCGAGGCCATGCCGACCGGGCGATAGGCAGCCGGGGATCACGAGGTGATACCGCCGAGGCCGACCTCGCCGGTGACTTCCGCCGTGCGTCTTGCAATCTCGACCGCCTGCTCCAGCGAGAGCGCCATGGCTGCCAGCAGATCGAGGGCCTCGTGGACGTATCGGTGACGGTCGAGGTTCCGATCTTGATACTGCGGCAAGCCAGGTCGACGTAAGCCCCACCCTTACGCAGGGAGGCCCCGACGTGCAGGGCACGCCAAGGGCGCGGCTGGATACGGTCATGCCGCACGGGTAGGGCAACACTTCGAAACGGTCACATCACGCCACACCCGTGCCGACCTGCCCGTACAGCACGGTTGACAAAGGCTCACCGGCTGGCGGGTGGGCGAAGTTTCCTCTGGCCAAGGACGCCAGACGCGTCTATGGTACTAGGTCTCAGAGCGGGAACTCAGTTCGTCTTTCTTTCCGCTTCCCCCAAAAAACTTCTCACCAGAAGGTGGATCACATGACGGAGCATCGCCGCCTCGAAGGCAAAGTCGCGATCGTGTCGGGTTCAGGTGGCGGCATCGGGCGTGCGCACGCCCTGCTGCTGGCGGAGCAAGGCGCGCACGTGTTGGTGAACGACACCGGCCTTCGCGCGGGCGCCGATGCCGAGAAGGTTGCGGGCGAGATAATTGAGCAAGGCGGCGTCGCCGTGGCCAACACCATGTCGGCGACGTGGGCGACCGCAGAAGACATCGTCCAAGATGCGATCGACAACTTCGGCCGGCTCGACATCCTGGTCAACAACGCCACCGACTTCCGCGTCGGCAACATGTGGGACTTCACCGAGGAAGACTGGGACGCCACCTTCGACGTGAACCTCAAGGGGTACATGGCGATGATCCGTGCGGCGGTGCCCCACCTGGCCGCGCAGGAGACCAGCTCGATCGTCAACACCGCGTCCGGCTCAGGTTTCGGCCACCCCGGATTCGTCGCCTACGCCTCCGCGAAAGAGGGCGTCGTCGGGCTGACCCGCACTGCGGCTAAGGAACTGGGACGCTTCGGTATCAGGGCTAACGCCATCCGCCCGGTCGCAGCCGGGAACTCCATGGTCGATTTCAACCGGATCATGCAGCCATGGTTCCCGCTTCTCAACCTGACTTTCGGCCCGATGCCGAACGACGAGACATACAAGCTGATGGAACAGTATTATCCGCCTCGACTGGTCGCCCCCATGGTCGCCTGGCTGTGTACCGACGCCGCCCGAGGGATCACCGGGCGGAGCTTCGATGTGGCGGGCGGGCACATCTGGTTGATCGAGGAGCCAGGCCCTGGGAAGTACGAAACAGCCATCGAGCGAGAAGGTGGCTGGGATCTGGACGGCATCGACGCCGTCGCACCCACCGAACTAGTTCCAGGACTCACGAACCCCTACCTCCTCGACGGCCACCCCGACCTGCAGATTTTCCCATCCTGAGCACAGCGACACCGACCGTTGCGGTCGAGCGCGAAATCAAGCCATCAAGCGAGAGAGACATCATGAATCGACTGACAGGGAAGATCGGGCTGGTCACCGGCGCTGGCCGAGGGATCGGGGAGCGGATAGCCCAGCGGATGACCGAAGAAGGCGCCACGATCATCCGAACCGACATCCGGACCGCCACGGACGTCGCGACACTGGACGTCTCAGACGAATCGGCCTGGCGAGCGCTGGCCGCTCAGATCGAAAGTGATCACGGACGACTCGACGTCCTCGTCAACAACGCCGGAATCGAGAACGACCAACTGATCGCCGATCTCGAACTGACAACCTGGCGCCAACTGATGTCCGTCAATCTCGAGGGCGTATTCCTCGGCTGTAAGACGATGCTCCCCTTGCTCAAGGCCTCCGGCGACAATTGCCCCGGCACTGCGTCGGTCATCACGATCTCCTCAATGGCCGCCAAGCAAGCAGTGATCAGCCAGTCGTGTTACTCGACCTCCAAGGCGGCCGTTGCGCAGTTCAGTCGATGCTTCGCAATGGAATGCGCATCTCTCGGGTACCGCATCCGGGCCAACACTATCCATCCGACAGCAATCGACACTCCCCTGTTCAGGGAAAACATCATGACCCAGCCGACCATTCCCGGGACGACAATCGAAGAAAAGATCAAATCGATGGGCGGTATGATCCCGCTACGCAAGGTCGGCGACCCCGACGATATCGCCTGGGCAGCCGTCTACCTGGCATCCGACGAATCCGGCATGGTCGACGGACTGGAACTGCTCGTCGACGGCGGCGGATACGCAGGCTTCGCCTGACTCGAGGATGGCGAGTGCTCGGGCGGAGTTGCGGGCGCAGCGGCGTAGCGCGACGCCGATGTTGGTGGCGCCGACGAGGCAGTGGGCGCTGATCACGAAGTCGCGCAGACTGGCCACGACCTGGGGTGCGTGGCCGGTGCGGACCTGCGAGGTGTCCTCGGCGTAGGTGACATCGCGGACCCGATGCAGGCTGTTCTCGATCTGCCGGTGCCCGTGGATCCAGCTGGCCAACTGCTCTGGTTGGACCTGGTGCGGGCGCAGGTCCCGGCATGTCGCCACCGCCTCAACCGACTCTGCCGGGCTCCTGGACGACCGCCTGCATCGACCTGTTGATCAGGTCGGTGAAGTCGGCGACTCCATGCGACCGACGCCATGACCGGACCGCGGCATCGAGGCAAGCAAGCGCCGCGGCGGCGATAGCCCGGGCGGCTGGATCGGCTTCGCCGTCATCGGCTACGCCGCAGCGGCGTGCCATCTCCGGAAGCAACAGGGAGACCCAGTTCTCCCGCATGTCCACGTAACGCGCGCGCAGACCCGGACTTTCATCGATCATGGCCAGCATTCGAAGCGCTCGCTCGACATCGACTTCTCGGAGATCGGACAGCGCGAGGAATGCATTCTGGATCGCCAGCCATGGCGCCTCGCTGGACGGGCGAGCGACCAGCAGGTCGCGAAGCTCGACACCTCTCTCACGCAACGCCCCCAGCACGAGATCTTCCTTCGTCGGGAACAGGCGAAACAGCGTGCTTCGAGACAACCCGAGACCAGCTGCGAGGTCGTCCATCGTCGTGGACTCGAAACCGCGCTCAACGAACATATCGAAGGCCTGATCGGCCAGCTCGCGACGCAAAAGGTCACGGGTACGATCGCGCACACTGCGCCCACCACCACCCACGGCCAGCTCCGCGGCGAGGGCAGGCTGTTTGCGAGACATGGGGCCATCTTACGGGGTAGGGGCCCGGCGAAGCCGGTTGAGGTGGTCCCCGCGTTCCGCGGCCGATGTTGGGGCTGGCCCCGGAGTCCGGGGGTTGACCTGGGGAACGCCGAAAGCCGCCTGGGCTGGCTGCGTCCAGACAGGTGCTGTTTTTCTGCTGGTCGAGACGTTGCTGGTGGCGGCCCGAGTTCGATGATCTTCTCGGGTGCGGCGAAGTCGAGCTTGCCGAAGGTGGCCGCGCTGGACGGTTTCGAAGGTGTCGACGTGCAGCGTGTGGAGGGTCCTGGCTGCGGTTCCAGGTGTCGCAGGTGATGGTCTCGACGACCCGGGCCAGCAGCAGCGCGAGCCAGCAGAGGATGACGTCGGCGGATGCGCTCTTCGAGCCGGTGATGGACGGGCTGCAGTTCCAGGGTGGTCTTGTCTCGCAAGTCACCTTCGACCTGCGACAACTGCTTGTAACCTAGCGCGATGTCCTCGGTCGAGAGGTGTGGGCCGAGCAGCGCGGCAGGTATTTCCCGGCCAGGATCGCTACATTGGGTGAATCATCCGGAATGGACCGTAGTTATTTCATTTTTGCGCGCGGCGATCTGGCGTGTCGCCCCGTTGGTGGTCGACGCCTCCGGGGCCAGGCCGTCAAGGATCCGGGCGAGGCCAAATTCGAACGCATCGAAGGGGTCCCACTGTTCGAACCGGTGTGTTGAAAACAGTTTTGAAGCTAACGGATGCTCGTCGGCGTCGCGCAGCCGGTTCATGAAGGGCTCATGAGCGGCGAGCCATTCAGTCCTGTTCGGACGGCTGTACAGAGGTTCGTCCGCCAACTCGATGCCGATCCGGGCTGCGCCGTGCACGAAGGCGTTGATCAGACCGATCGCAGCTTCTGCGCCGTAGTTCGTTCCGTGCGCGGCATTGAGCTCCCACTCGATCTTCTTGAGCCGGTGTGGCCCGATGAGTGGTCGATGCATGTCCAGTCCGACCAGCCACGGGTGGGCGATGTAAAGGTTCCAGTTCGCCGTGGCGATCGCGGTGAGGCGTGAGCGCAATGGTCCTTTCGCTGGCGGTAGATCGCCGATCTCGGATTGGACGTAGTCGATCATCAGATAGATCAGTTGCTCTTTCGTCTGCACATAGGTGTAGAGGGCCATGGCCGCGACGCCCAGGTCGTCGGCGAGACGACGCATGGAGATGGCGGTCGCGCCGCCTTTGTCTGCGATCGCAATCGCGGCGACAAGGATCTGCTCGAGCGTGATGCTGGGAGGCCGGCCACGACCCGAGGCAGACGGGACGCGCCACATCTCGGCGAGACTCTGGGCGATTGTCGAGTCGGCGTCATTGCTGGGCACTGCAGAATTATACGTGCCGCCGGTCGGGTGATCGATCGTCCCGCTGCGACGCCCGGTCCTGGAGTGGCCGAACCCGGCCGTGGCGGGGCCGAGTACCGCGTCCACCAAGGATCGGGCATTCGCGCCGCTCACCGGTCGGCAAGCCAGCACGCGGTAGAGCAGGCCGCCTACGAGGGCATCTGCGACGGCGTCCGCATCCACGTCCGCGGAAAACGCGTCGATCCGCTCGACCAGCCAAGCGTGGGACGGCCCACTGAAGCGCTCGTAGATGCGCCTCGAGTCGTCCGTGCCGTCAGCGGCGGCGGCGCTCAGGGCGCGAACCAGAGCGGCATTCGGGCCAGTTGCCAACCAGGCCGCCATCGTCTGGATCGCATCGGCGACGTCGCGGCGGGGATCGCCGCTCCCGCCACCGAACCCGGCGGAGATCTCGACGGTGCCGGCAAGCACGGCCTCCGCGACGATAGCGGACTTGGACTTCCACCACCGGTAGACGGTCGGGCGGCCAACGCCAGCACGCGAGGCGATCCCGTCGATCGTCATCCTCTCGTACCCGACCTCAGCGAGCAGGGATCGGCTCGCCTCGAGGACAGCTTTTCGGGCCTGCTCGCTGCGTGGGCGCCCGCGTCGGGGGTTTCCTGACATGGCATCGAGTCCTTCCCGGTCGCGTGCCACATAACGATACAATGTGTAAGGTATTGATGTCGATGTCGTGCGAGCGACCCCGCCTCCAGACGTACTCAACGTCATTTTGGATGGGGTGGCCGCTGTCCTGCAGATGAAGGAGCCGAAATGAAGGCATGGGAGTTCACCGGAGCGGACCGGCCCCCGCGGCTGCTTGGCCGGGAGCGGTTGCGAACCGACGCTGTTGGGGTGCTGTGATGTCGGCCGCTGCGATCGTCACCGGCGGTGCCGGTGGAATGGGTCTGGCGACCGCGAGGATCTTGGGTCGTGACCACCGTGTGATCATCGCGGATGTGGACAAGCAGCGTCTCGACGCGGCTGTCGCGGACCTGAACGGGTCGGGGATCGAAGCGGAGGCCGTGGTCTGCGACATCACGAACAGGGCCTCGGTCGAGGATCTGTTCGTGATGGCCGGTGAACTCGGCACGGTTCGGGCAGTGGTGCACACAGCGGGGGCGAGTCCGCAAATGGGTTCGGCTGAGAAGATCGTGCGGATCAATGCGGTCGGCACGGTGTTGGTCGTGGAGGCGGCACTGGCGCTGGCGTCGGAGGGGTTCGCTCTCGTGAACGTGGCTTCGATCGCGGGCCATATGACCCCGCGGATCCTTGTGCCCAAACGTACCTACAAGCTGGCCCTGACTGATGCCGAGCGGTTCGAACGTGGTCTCACGGCGGCCGCCAACCGGGGCCCGAAGGCCGCCCGCCCCGGGGCCGCGTACTCGCTGAGCAAGAACTTCGTGATCTGGTACTCGCGGGAGATGGCGAAGTTCTTCGGCGCGAAGGGAGCCCGGGTGCTGTCGGTATCTCCGGGCAGCTTCGACACAGCAATGGGTCGGCTCGAGGAGAAGAGCGGTTCCGCGAAGCTCCTCGAGTACGCCGCGCTCAAACGCTTCGGCACCCCACAGGAGATCGCCGAGCTGCTGGCGTTCTGCGCGAGCGGGCGGCCGGGCTACCTCACCGGTGTCGACATCCTCTGCGACGGTGGTACCAAGGCCGGGCTCGGCCTGAAGGGCATGATCGAGATCGCCCGTAACCGCTGACAACGAAGTGTCGGCGTGAGTATCGGGGAATCGTAGCCGTTATCGGCCCGGCCGCCGGGTTGACGGGGCGTCGGCGGGAGGTTGACCGGCGCGATGACGGCGCCGCTCATGATGGCCGAACCGTGTGTATCACGGTAGAAGCGCGTCGGCTCCGCGTGTTGGAGGAGCTTCGAGCGCTTTTTCCAGCCACGATCCAGTTCGGCCGCGTCGCCGGCGCGGTCCTGCCCCCAGCAGCTCGCCGAGCGACCCGAGGAACGCGGCCATCCCGATGCCTCGCTCCTGCGCCGCGGCAGATCTGTCTGGTGTCGCGCTGGCGTTCGTCGCGGTCGCCGGGCACGACCTGGTACGCGATGACGGAGTCGCTTACGCGAGCCTGCCAACCGGTGACACTGATATAAGCCGGAACCTCAATCCCATGATCCGATGAGGGAGGATATCCGATGCTGGACACGGCCATTGCCCCAACGAGTGGGGCCGTAACGTGCTGAAGGTGACGGGAAGTGGCAGATCCGGTCGTTTCCGTTTATCGGGGACCGGTCACTCCTACGCGACGCGTCGAACAACCCTGGCTCGAATTCATGCACGACATTGATCCGTGGACGATCAACTGAGCCGCTGCTACATGGACCGCAGCAGTCGTTCGAAAATGAGCGTCCGCACTGAGGTCGAATCGGACCCGCTTGTCCAATTCTGCTCTACCCCTCGTACAGAGCAGCGGGCACGGCAGTCTATTCTCTGATGCCGAGAGCCGATGCGGCTGTAATGTTCTCGCCGCCGGGCGTGGGTTTGGTGGCCGGGGAAGGCTGGAGACGGGCGGTTTCACATGCGTCCGATTCCGCTCAGGATGACCCACCGTGAGGCGAGTAGGTCATCTGCCAGCCAGTCCTGCACTGGCACGATCCCTGGTTCGAGGAGTTCGAAGCCGCCGAACATCGCCTCGAGGTCTCGCGCGGTTCGGAAGATGCATTGTGGGAGATCCGCGCCTTCCTCGCGACCTGCTGGAAGACCCTGCCGCGCGGGTCGTGAAGCGCTCCGCGGCGGCCGTTTCCGTTGCTGATCCTCAGTCCTTGCCCATGTTGAGCTCGACGATCCAGGCAGCGATCTGTGCGCGTGAGGTGTATCCGAGCTTGGTCAGGATGTGCTCCACATGGCCTTGCGCGGTTCGCTGTGAGATGACCAGCTTCGCGGCGATCTGCTTGTTGGTCATGCCTCGAGCAACCAATTCCGCGACCTGCCATTCACGCTTGGTCAATGCCGTCGTCCTGTCTGCCCCGGAGTCATCGCCGGCAGACCGGTCGCCCAGCGCAAACGCGACTGCGGTGTCCGCCGACATCTTGTATCCCCTGCGGAACGCGGCATCGAATCGTTCGTCCCCGAGCCCATGCCGTGCGGACCGTACGCATTTGTCGTGATCATCGACCTCTTGCGGAAAAGTGGCGGTGCGGCCGCCGATCGATCGACTCAGTTGTTCCGTGGCTCCCAGCAGGACAGCGGCACGCTGGTGGTTTCCCTGTTCGACATCGATCCAGGCCAGCGTTTCCAGACAGGCCGCAGTGGTGACCGGACTGCGCAGGCGGCGGTTGAGTTGCAGTGTCCGGCGTAATAGCTGACTCGAGCGGTCCAAGCTGCCTTCCCGCCACAGCGACTGAGCCGTGATCAACAGTGCAAGGGTTCGTTGCACCGTCTCCCCGGCGGCTTCGGTGACGGCAAGGACCTGCTGTAGCCGCTCCGTCGATCGCGCGCGGTCGCCATTGTCGCGGTACGCCAGCGCGAGGATGGTTGAAGCGGCGATCTGGAGACGAGTCTTGCCCAGTGTTTCGAGAACTTCGACGGCTGTTTCCATAACGGAGCACGCGCGGGGGAGTTCGCCGCGGACCAATGCCTGGAAGGCCTCGCTCATGGCGGCGAGGGCATGGATCAGAGGGTCGGTTGTACGGTCGGCGATCCTGCGTATTTCCTTGAACATTGCCGCCGCGAATTGCAAATCGCCCTGAAGCGCGGCCATCAAACTGGACGCGAACAATGCTTCGACGCGGTCCGGTGAGGACTGCGGTGCGGGGTGGTTCAACACCCGGTCGAGCCACTGCCGGGCTTCGCTGAAGCGGCCTCGAACCAGCCAGTACTGCGTGAGGGCGTTGACGATGCGCAGCCCGGTATCGGCCGCCTCCTTGCTCTCGTCCATCACGCAGAACTCGATGGCCTTGCGAAGATTCGACTGCTCGCGGTCGAGGCGTTCAATCCAGTCGAGTTGCCGATCGCTGATCCACGCGGCTTCGGCGTCGCTCGCCAACTGCACGCACCAGTCGCGGTGGGCACGACCCAGCCGCACGTATTCCCCCTGCGCACGCAGCTTGTAGGCGCCGTATTCACGCAGCGTCTCGAGGATTCGGAACCGGACCACACCGTTCGTCTCCTCGCGGATGACGATCGACTTGTCTACCAGCGAAGACAAGATATCGAGAGGGTTGTCGACAACCGAGTCGGGGCGGCACACCCGTTCGACGGCCTCGAGTTCGAAGCCGCCGGCGAACACCGACAGCCGGGACCACAGCAGTTGCTCGGCCTCGGTGCACAGCTCGTAGCTCCAATCGATACTCCAGCGCAAGGTCTGTTGTCGCGTGGGCACGTCCCGGCTGCCCCGGGTCAGCAGCGCGTAACGGTCGGTCAACCGCTCCAGAATCTGTGCCGGCGACATCGTCCGCAGTCGAGCGGCCGCGAGCTCGATCGCCAGCGGGAGTCCTTCCAGCCGGGAACAGATCCCGGCGATGTCGGCCTTGTTGGATTCGGAGATCTCGAAGCCCGGAACCGTTTCGGCGGCCCGTTCGGCAAACAGTGACACGGCGTCGTATTTGGGTAATCCGCGTAGCGATGCCTCCCAATCCGGGCTCGGGGCCGTCAGCGGATCCACTCGCATCACGGCTTCACCGCGTACGTCCAGCGACTCACGACTGGTGGCCAGGATCCGCAGCTCCGGGCACGCCGGCAACAGCGTCGTCGCGAGCGCGGCCGCGGCGGTCACTACGTGCTCGCAGTTGTCCAGGACCAGCAGGCTCCTGCGCGGGCCGAAGAAGCCCAGCAACAGATCCTGTAAGCGGTCCGGCGCACGATCCTGTAGGCCGATAGTGGCTGCCACCACGTTGATCAGCAGCGACTCGTCCTGGATCTCACACAGTTCGACCAGCCAAACTCCGTCGGGGAAACCCCGCCGCACACTCGCCGCCGCCCGCACCGCGAGCCGGGTCTTGCCGACACCGCCCGTCCCGGTCAGCGTCACCAGCCGAGATGCGGACAGCAGGTTCTTCACCTCGGACAACTCGATGCGGCGATTGATGAAACTGGTCAGCTCGACCGGGAGATTATCCTCCCGGCCAGGATGTGCCGGGAATGTCTCCGGACGTGATCCGGATTCCGGCTGTGGTTCGCGGGTCTCGGCCGGAGAGTTGGTGTGCAGTGCCATCTGGTCGACCGGAAAGTTGTGCGCCGCCTGGACTTTTCGAAGCCACTCGCCGAGCGCCTCGGCGCTCGGGCGCCGACGCGGGTCCGCTGACATGGCCGCCTCGACCACCTCGGAGACATCCTCGCCCATCCCGTGCTCACGCAGGTCGGGGGCGGGCTGGCTGGTGATCCGGACGAACTGCGCGACCACCTGCTCGCCGCTGTGGCGTTCATATGCCGCGTAACCCGACAGGGCGGTGAACAGCGTCGCGCCGAGTCCGTATACGTCCGAGGCGGGTGTCGGTTTGTCACCGGACAGCACTTCGGGCGCGGTGTAGGCGGGAGATCCGGTGATGGCGCCGGTGGCGGTGTGGAAGCCGCCCGCGATGTGGGCGATGCCGAAATCGGCCAGGGCGGGTTCGCCGTAATCGGTGAACAGGATGTTGGCCGGTTTCACATCGCGGTGAACGATCCCCAGCCGATGCGCCGTCGCCAGTGCGCCGGCGATCTTGACTCCCAATCGCAGCGCCGCCGCGACCGGGAGCGCGCCTCCGTGCCGGATCTGCGATTCCAGGGAGCCGTGGGCGTGGTAGGGCATGACCAGATAGGGCAGGCCGTCGTCGGTGATGCCCACCTGCAGGACGCTGACGATATTGGGATGTCCGGTCAGTTGAGCCATTGCCCGCTGTTCGCGGACGAACCGGGTCCGGTCGTCATCGTCGAATTCGGTTTCCAGAACCTTCACAGCGACAACGCGATCGAGGCTGATCTCGGCGCACCGGTACACGACACCGAACCCGCCCCGTCCGATCTCCTCGGCGTCGTCGAATCCCGCCCTCCTCAACTGTTCGGCGACCCGTGGTGCGATCGCCCGCTGAGTCCTCAGCCGATCATTACTCTCCATTCCATCGCCCAAAGTCGATCAATGCTGCCCGAACGTCGATGTCTGCGACGCTGGATCAGCATATCCCCGAGCGGCACCGGCAGTGCCGTGATCAGCACGGGGACTCGGCGCACCGGACAAGTCAGTCGAGGCAGAACTCGTTGCCCTCCCGGGGCGGCCATGACGATGTGGCCCGCGGCCATCGGGGGAGCGGGTTCGTGGCGATGCAGGCGTGTCGCGCCGAGTGCGACGCTCACCGACTGCTGATCTATCACCCTCTGCGAGGACAGCGAGAGTTTTGACTCGCTCAGCCAATCCGCGCACTCGCCGGTCGATTTCGACGGCTACCCGCGTATCGGCCGAGGGCACCGCCTAATGCTTCCGGCGCCCACTCACCGAGACTGCGAAAGTTGAGCTTACAACCATGAACGGCCCCGCGCGAGCGCGAGCCAGTTGTTGCTGGTCAGGAGGTTGTTGACGGTTCAGTTACTGGTTACTAGTTACTAACAACAACATGTAGGCTTCCGGGTATGACGAACGGAGAACTGGGTATGGATCGCGGCGGACCGAGTCGAACGGCACTGGCGACGGCATACGGACGCGCGTACCACCAGATCGCTGACCATCCGCGCATCCTCACCGATCCAGTGGTGGCATCTCTGATCGGTGCCACGGCCGATGAACTGGCGAACAGTGCTGAGCCGACCGAAGACCGGCCCGGCAGCGGTTCCACGTACAGACCTCGACGTTTGTTCTTTGCCGCTCGTGCACGATTCGCTGAGGATCGGATTGCGGCGGCCGCTGCAACAGGTGTGCGGCAGGTCGTCATCTTGGGTGCGGGCTTGGATACTTTCGCCTATCGCAACCCGCACCCTGGTTTGCGGGTTTTCGAAGTCGACCATCCTGCCACGCAGGAATGGAAACGCGACCGCCTTGATGAGGCAGCGATCGACATACCTCAGTCGCTGACGTTTGTGCCCGTGGATTTCGAAACCGACTTGCTGGCAACGGGTCTGGCGTCTGCGGGATTCAGTCGCACTGATCCGGCGGTGTTCGTCTGGCTCGGAGTGGTGTTCTATCTGACCCCGGCTGCCGTGCAAAAAACATTGACCTACATCGCCGGCCAGGCTCAGCCGAGCGAGGTTATCTTCGACTACCTGCAACCGGCCGACACCGATGAGGATCGACAGCAGCTACAAGAACGTGAAACTCGCGTGGCCGCCGCTGGTGAGCCCTGGTTCAGCTACTTCACGCCCGCCGACATTGCCGCCCAACTGCGCCTTCTCGGGTTTACGGCGATCGAGGACTACTCCGCAGCGCAACTCATCGACAGCTACATCGATGGACCGGGAGAGTTCCAGAACCGGACCCCCCACGCGCTACGCGCAAGCCGCATCCTTCGCGCTGGCCACTGAACGGTCGCGCACGCCAACCTGCGCGGAGCAACCGGGTTGAACCGGCGGTCAGCGGTTTGCCTCGGAGGTGAGGTGTGCGAACAACCCGGGCTGGACCCGGGTACGGACGCCGTGTGCCCAGTCTGCGTCGACGTCTTCGATATCCATCGCGGCCCCGGCGTTCAACAGAGTTCCGAAGGCCAGGAACGCCTTGACGGTCAGCGGCTCGAGCCCGGTGCCGACCTGGGTCGTGTCCCACAGCCGCGCGAAGCACGCCCGCACCACATCCCTGACTTCCGGATCCCCGCACGCGGCGAAGCCCTGAAGCTGCAGCAACAGCCCGGTCTGGTCGGAGAGCAGGTCGAAGTACTGGGCCCCCATCGCCGAGAGCGCATCCAGGCCGGTCTTGCCTTCCCCCGCGACTCGCATCGCGTCGCTGAGACGCTCGAACGCCTCTCGGACCAATTCGAGGAACAGAGCCTTCTTCGTTCCGAACATCCGAAAGACATATGCTTGTGTTATCCCCGCTTCTCTCGCTATCGCCTCGGTCGAAGCTCCGTGCAGACCGTGTGCTGCGAACTCCCGACCTGCGATGTCCAGCACTTGAGCACGTCGTGCGGCTCCGCTCATCCGTTCACCCATTTTGACAAGTTACCAGTGACTAACTACCAAACAAGCGTGACATCGACGCACCGCAACGCCCCGTTATCCATCGAGGGACGCCGCCGTCTGGTCGACCGTTGCCGAACCAGGCCGATCGCGCATGTGGCCGCCGAGATGGGAATCTCGCGGGCGTGCGCCTCGAAGTGGGTCAACCGGTGGCGTAGGTACGGCGACGTCGGCCTGCTGGACCGGTCGTCTGTGCCGCGCCAGCAGCCGGCCGCGACACCACCGGAGGTCGTCGAACTGATCGAGACCTGGCGCCGTCAGCGCAAGTGGTCAGCCTCTCGAACCACGTTCGAACTCAATGACAACAGAATCCAGATCAGCCGTCGCACAGTTACCCGGATCATCGGCCATCTCGGGCTGAATCGGCGAAGATTCATCGACCCCAATGGCGGCACCAACCGACAACCTCGTCCCATCGTCGCGAAACGGCCAGGCCACATGGTGCATATGGACGTGAAGAAGGTCGGACGGATCCCGACGGCGGTGGGTGGCGTGTCCACGGCCGCGACTCCGATCAAGCCCGCGCGGCAGCACGATCGAAAACCGCAACCGGGAGACGCGGATACGTGTACCTGCACTCCGCCATCGACGGCCACACCCGCCTCGCCTACACCGAACCACTCGCTGACGAGAAAGCCACTACCGCGATCGGCTTCCTGCACCGCGCGAGAGCCTGGTTCGCCGCGCACGGAATCACCCACATTGAGCAAGTCGTCACCGACAATGGCGCGTGCTATCGCGCTGACGCGTTCACCCGCTCCCTGCTCGGAGCAAGACATAAGCGGACCAAGCCGTACACGCCCCAGCACAACGGGAAAGTAGAGCGCTATAACCGAATTCTCGCCGAAGAGTTCCTCTACGTCCGAACCTGGACTCGAACGCGCTCGGTGTGTGGAACGCGCACTACAACTATCACCGCCCTCACAGTGCGGCTGGCGGACGGCCGCCTGCCGCCATGCTCGACCAGCGTGTCACGAACGTCGTGGCCTCATACCGCTAGTGACCGATAACACATTCGTCAAGCGTCCGATTCGGCAACGAGGCAGACTCCGGGGCAGTCATCTCCACCCGAATCAGATCCTTCCCCAGGCAGATTTCGCTCGAACCGCCATCCGATGGGGGGAGTCGGGGGAATTTTCGAGGGATATGCGCCCTACGCGCTATCCACGACCGCCGAGCGCCCGCAGGATGGGCATAAGTGTCGTGCGTCACACGCCACCTCACGATCTGTCAGGAGCCGAAACCGATGATCAATGCCCTAGATTGCGACTTCCACAGCCGCGACGCCGACGACTGGACGTGGACCGAGACCACCGCGCTCATCTTCAGCATCCCGGAGGCCGGCATCCTCGGAAACGCGTACGTACTGGCCCGCCCCAACCTCGGTGTCGCGCTGTCGTCGATCTGCCTGGTTCAGGGGTTCTGCCCGGACGTGGAGGATATCGATCTCAACGACTGTCAGGTCCACCTGCCGTGCCCGGAGTCCTTCACCGACTACACCCTGCCGAACGGATTGACTGTCAAGACGTCGAATGCGCCGCGCGACTACCATTTCCGCTATGAGCACGCGCTGGGCAACTGCTCTTTCGACCTGAAGTTCGACGCGATTCACCACCCGTTCGACATGCACGACCCGGCAGAGAACGCGTTGCTGTCGCGCGCGGACTCCGAAGCTACCCTCGACGAGAAGGGAGACGGCTGGGCGACAGGACATTTCGAGACGAAAGGGCACATCACCGGCGAGCTCGAGTTGCGTGGCACGCGGTACCGGGTCGACTGCTACGAGGGAATGGATCACAGCTGGGGCCCCCGGCGCGACCTCGGGACGTGGGCGGTGTCCTGGATTTCGGTGAACTTCGGCCCGGAACTGGCCATGCATTTGGCTGTCGAGATGGAGGTCGTGGGCGGACAGGTGCGCTACGGCGACCTGCGGTTCGGATTCGTCGCCGAGGGCGGCAGCACTCACAGCCTGGTCTGGGCCGAGGTCGAGGCGGCTCGCGTGCAAATGCTTACCGTTTCAAACCGAATCAAGGTCCGCGACGACCGTGGCCGGGAATGGGAGTTCTTCGGTAGCGCCGTCGCCGCACACCCGTGGCAGGCGTTCAATCCACGCGATGTCGCCTATCAGAGCCTGCATCGGTACGAGCACAACGGCCGTATCGGCTACGGGGAGATGGCCGATATCTTCGGCCTCGACTACCTCGCCGAGCGCATGTCGAAGCACGGACGGAAGCGCTGAAATGACTGCTGAGAAACATTTTTCACAAGAATTCATCGATTCGGATTTCGATCTGCGCGATGATCCACCACGCGAATTCATCGATGAGATGCGACGCCGCTATCGCGTCGACAGCGAAATCGATCGAATGTTGGTGCGCAAACTCGAGCGCCGGGCAAATCTCCCGTTCCAGCGCCTCGGACTCGACGAGTTCGCCGCCTGTCTCGACGGACTGCTCCGCACGAAGATCGATGGCGACTACGAAATCTCCAGCGCCCGGTGGATGTCGGGCGGAGCGTCGAAAATGCAGGTGCGCTTCGATCTTCGGTGGACCGACCCCGACCGCGGGCCGGTCACCGATCGCCTGGTAGCACGCATGGATCCGTCCGAGTCGCTCAACGCGACCAGCCGTCGACAGGAAGCCGAGATCCTCGAGGCCGTCCGCGACACGCTGCCGGTGCCGCGCGTGTTCTGGCTCGACGAGGACGCCACCTGGTTTCCGGAGCCGACCCTGGTGTACTCGTTCGCGCCGGGTACGACCAAACCCTCCACCACCGGCACCGGTGCGGTGAGCGGGCTCGGCACGATGTTCGGGCCCGCCCTGCGGCGGTCGCTGGGAACCCAGTTCGTCGATCATCTCGCCGCACTGCACACCACCGATATCTCCGGTCTCACCCTCGCCAGCTTCGACCGGCCCGCCCCAGGCACCACCGAAGCCGCCGAGTGGAAACTGAACCAGTACGAGCGCGTCTGGGAGGAGGATCGTGGCGAGGATCATCCACTCGTCGAGGTAACCGCCAACTGGCTCAGGCGCAACCTTCCGACGACCGACCGGATCGGCATCGTCCACGGTGACTTCCGAAGCGGAAACTTCCTTTTCGACGAGAACACCCACGAGATCACGGCGTGGCTCGACTGGGAGTACTGCCACCTCGGAGACCGCCACCGAGACCTCGCTTGGGCCACCGACTCGACCTTCGGCCATGTCGACCCGGATTCGGGCGATTACCTGGTCTGCGGCTTGTTCACCGAATCCGAATTCCTCGACCGCTACCAGGAGGCTTCTGGCCTGCCCGTCGATCCGCAACGACTCGCGTACTACAAGATCGCGAACACCTATCAACTGATCATCACGACGCTGGCGACCGCCTACCGAGTGGCCCGGCTCGGAAAAACCCACCAGGACGTGCTGCTGTCCTGGGTCAAGGGCATGGTTCCCACACTCTCCGGCCAGCTGATGGTCCTGCTCGAGGAGAAGATCTGATGGCCGATCATTCCGAGAATTCGTTGCGCGCGGTGATCAAATCATTGCGCGATATCGTCGGTCCCGCCGTAGACCCCGCCGACCCGTTGGCGACCGAACAGCTCACGCTGTCGATCGCATACCTCGAATTCCTGCGCGAACGGCTTGCACACATGCACAGCCGCGCAATGTTCGAACTGGAGCACCACCGACGCATCGCCGGATCGGTTCTCGACATAGTGGGCGACACCGAAATCGCCGCCGCATTGCGCGGGTCCGCACGAGCAGGCGAACAAGCCGTGCGCGATGCCGGCGGTGACACCGCCGCCCTCCGAGAGGCCACGGCCGCGATCGCCGCAGCCCTGCGCACGGTCCTGCGGGCAGACGTGGAACCGGAACTGCGCAGCGAAGTCGAACGCGCGGTCATGGCGGCCATACCCGAGCGGGTCGATTTCGAACGGTCCTGGTATTTGCCGATGGGATTCGATCCGGCACCGCATTCGGCGCGGCCTCTCGAGGAGATCATGTCAACCGACAGGAGCCTTGCCCCGGTCACCGACTGAGCTGGTCAGCGGTTCGCTCGGCCCGTTCCGAACCCTTGCATGTTTGGTCTAACCATATATAGTATGGGGCCAACTTTCAGCGCCTCGACGCGTGCCTTCCGCACGCGAAGTCCGACCGGCGCCCATGTCGGGAGAAGGTGAACGGTGCCGAAACGAACCGCACACCAGCCGGACCGAATCCGCGAAAATATCTGCGCGACCGGTGATGTATTCGCGCGCCTGCGCGCAGATATAACCCAAGCCCTCGACGAGGGACTAGTGGGCCCCGAAGAGGTCGCCGGCCTCGGTCCCCAGCTGAGCCGGATGTTCGCCCCCTACCAGTGGGGTACGAACATGCGAGCGGGCCACTTCGACGAAGCGGCATCCCGGATGTGCGAACTGCTCAGGACGCCGAGCGACCTTACCTCGGCGGCGACGCTCGCCGAATCGGACTTCGCTCACGCCTGCGCGGCTCTCGGCTTTCGCAGGGCACTGCTGTCCACCGTCCACCGCGGAACCTGGCAGCCCGAATACCTCTATGTCGACATCACGCTCAGCGACCACACCCGGCTGCGGCAATACCTGTCGAATATGATCGACCTGACCGCGGCCCCGCTCGAAGCCGACGTCATCCGCAGGCGCACAACACATCTGGTCGTCTCACCGCATACTCACCAACTGACCTACAAACCGCTGATGCGGATCTCGGCATCGCACGGCTTCGCGGTCGCTCCACTCATATCGGGATCTCAGGTCATCGGTATGGTCCATGGCGATCAATTCGACCAGGTCACCACCGGTGAGGATCTCGGCCGAGTGGTTTTCCTGTCGGAGATGGTCGGCGTCGTGGCCGAACGCGTCCAACGCCAACACCAGTTGGCGGCACTGCGGGAACGCCTCGCGAATATCGTCCGATATTCGGAGGAGCTCATCACCGGCCGCGTTCGCGCGGATCCGTTCAGCCCGCGGGCCGCCAACCCCGTCGCCGACCAGCGCAATCTGCTCACTCGGCGCCAGCACGCAGTGCTCAGCGATCTCGCGGCGGGGCTGTCGAACGCGCAGATCGCCTCAGAACTGGATATTTCCGAAGCCACCGTCAAGTCGCATATCAAGCAGATCTTTCGCAAACTCGGAGTACGCAGCAGGGCGGAGGCTACGGCGCGTTACCGGGCCGACCTGAACCGGGATCGGCCGCAATGAACCGGACACCATCCCGAGCAGATCGCAATATCCGGGTCTTACGGCAGCTCTTCGACGTTGGCCAGGCCGAACTGACCAGGTCACGACACACCGATGCCGGGATTCTCGACGCGCGGTCGCGGATCGGGCGCATCGCCGATCAGCTGTACCCGGCGATCGCGACTGTTCTCGCGCGATCGTGCACGCTGCCCGCCGAGGAAGGCCCCGCCGTCGCGACGCTTCTCGTCCGCTCGGCACGATTACACCAGGCGCTGTCAGCGAGCCTGGCCGAGACCGATTCGGCGCTGTACCAATCGCTGTCACTGGTGGCGCGAGAATTCAAGCGCACGCCGCGATTCGCCGACGGTGTCACCTTCGCGTGCGGCCAACTCAGCGAGGTTACAGCGGGGCCTGTGCTGTTCTCGACCGTCGGCGACGATGATTGGCGAATCGTCGCCACCGCCGATACGGCCGCATCGGTCCCGGATCAGGGCATACCTCTGGCTCCGGGCTCCGCGGAGTACCGCGCGGTGGAACTGGGACAGCTGGTGTCCGAGACGACAACCCCGACGGCTATCGTTCGACGGCTGCTCGGCGCCGCGGCCTACGTCGTGGTGCCGGTGTCGACACCGGAAGCCGCTGCCGGACTCATCCACTGTGTCGTCGCCGACCCGGTGGCCGACACCGCCTACGCCTACCTCTCCTTGCTGGCGAGCATCGTCGGTACGGCGTGGGCCACCGATGTCGACAAACGTGCACTACATGCCGTAACAAGACTCGTACATGACGAGTTCTGTTCCAGCACAGATATTTGCGACGGCGAGATCACGGCAGCGCCGATATCGGTTCGACTGACCCGCCGCGAGGACGAGGTCCTGCAACTGGTGTTACGAGGCCGGTCGAACCCAGAGATCGCCGCGATACTGTTCGTCTCCGTGGAGACCGTCAAATCGCATCTCAAGAGTCTCCTCCGCAAGTACGGTGCCGCCAATCGCTCGGAACTCATCGCACTCGTTCCAGCAGCTTCCACTGAGACTCGACCGCAGCAGCGATCTGTTCGGTGACGTCCGGGGTAATCCATGGAAGACCCAGAACGGACACGGCAACCAGGCCACGCGACAACAGATCGGTATCCGATCCGGGATCGTACGGCGGGGGGTTGAACCGCCGCCGCAGATGCAGGCTCGGTCCATGGAACTCGAATCCGAGATCATCGGCACCCACCGCACCAGGTTGCCCGTAAGCAACGCCGACGATCTCATCGATGGGCAGCGCGGGAACATTGACATTTACCACAACCGGCGGCAGCCCGATATCGATCAGTGCAGGAATTACACATTCGACAACCCGGGCAGCGGCTCTCAGGCCGATCATCGAGGCGGAACCGGTGCTGAACGCCACACCGCACACATCCATCGAGGCAGCTGTCAGCGCAGCACCGACCGTGCCGGAGTGCAGCACCAGCCGACCGGAGTTATAACCCGGGTTAATTCCGGAGACAACAAGTTCCGGACACGGACCGAACATTCCCAGGCAAGCGGCCCGAACTCCCAACCCGGGCGGCGCATCGACCGCGTACGCCTCGACACCCGCCAGATGCTCGAACGGGCCGGCCGTTACCCCGACTGCGGTCTCGTCTCGCACCACCCCGAGACTCGCCGCACTCCCGCTGAATTCCCCATTGGGCGCCACGATCACAACCTCATGACCGCTGTTCACGACCGCACCCGCCAGGGAACTCAGCCCCGCAGCGCCGATGCCGTCATCATTCGAGACAAGAATTCTCATGACATCGGCTCGGATCCGACACCCGTCGACAGTCTCACCGCATACCCGTAGACGCTCTGCCGAGCAGATCATCGAGCCCAGGAACTCTGGCCGGTTCGGGTTCCGATCCGAACGGCAGATACCATGCGCTGTCGACTTCCACCAACGGTTCCATTCCCGAAATTATCTGCGCACCAATGTAATTGCGGATCTCTTCGGGCGCGTGCCGAGCGGTTCTGATCACGCCGCGTACGGCGGCCCACAGGTGCTGCGACGCGGCACGCAGATCCTCGGTGTGTGCGCTCGCATCGATATAGACGGCGTTAGCTCGCGACCATGCACCTTCGAGGTGCTCATCAATATTTGCCGTTATCAGCGCGGCGTCGTCGAGAAGCGCCCGAGCGAGGTCCAGCTGACGCCCGAGCTCGTATCGCTGCCGCGCGTGGATGTCGTAGATCCGCGTCCGCAGAAACTCGAGGAAGTCGATCGTCAGGCGAAGCTGCTCGACCGCTTGCGGATCCGCCGCGTCCACGGCCGGCGCAACCGTGTCACGCAGCGATTTGATCGCCGCGCGCAGAGTGTTCTCACTGTGGTCCATCATCGGTTCTCTCCCTTCAGAAGCGCGACGAGCTGGCGGGAGATGACCGGAACCAATGCCGCGACCCGCGCGAGCAGGATGTCTTGGTGGGATTTCCCGAGTCGCACAATGCGGTAGGCGGACGCCATCGCCGACACGATGATCGTGAAGCAGTTCAGGATTCGGTAGAAGCGCAACCGGTCCGGATCAACTTCGAGCCCCGAAACCTCGGTATATCGGGTGAAGAATTCTTCCAGCGGGATCAGGCCACAAACGAAGTATCGGCCGTCCGCGTCGTAGTGCCCCATCGTCGGCAGGGTGATCCAGGCCAGATCCCGATGGCGGTCGCCGATCACTCCACGTTCCCAATCGAGCCATGCCCGGATCAGTCCCGTGTGCTCATCGAAAAGGAAGTTGCCACTGCGGAAGTCGCCGTGTACCACTGTGGCCACGTCCAACTGCGGAAGATTGTTCACGAGCCAGTTCGCCGCGATCTCCATGAGGGGGGAGTCCTCACCACGGTCCTCTTCCCAGCAGCGCAACGCGTGGTTCACCAGCCACTCGGCCGACTCGCTGGTGCCGGTCCGCGGCACCTGCAGATATTCGAAGGAATGGCTCGAAACGTCGGTGTTGTGAATGCGGGCCAGATGGTCGAGATACTGCGGCGCGAGCACTTCGCGGTGACGTGGCCCGAATTCGGTACCGAGACCGCTGATCCGCCCGGTGCCGGTGTCGCGTGGTTTGGTCACCCCTTCGACGAAGGAGTAGATCAGGGCGGGTTCCGGGAACCAGTCACCGTCCGCATCGAGAAAGTACGGCTGAGGCACCGGAACGACCCCATTCATGAGGGTCAGCAGCTCGTACTCGCGTGCGCGACTGGTGGCATTCGACCCCTCGCTGGGATCCATCCGCAATACCAGCTGATCTGATCGGCAGGTGCCGCCGCTGCCAGGCTGGTCGAGCGTGAATCCGATCTGAATCTTGGACACCCCGCCGGTAAACCAGTGCAGGTCTTTGATCGCGAAGTCGGACGACGCCAATTCGTGTGCCAGGAAAGGCTCGAGCAGCTTCGCCAGATCATCGAGCTGCGGCCGGCAATACGGCGGATTGCCGCGGCGGTTCATCTTGCGGGTGAGCATCGCGTCGACCTCGAGTTCGGTCGGATGTGCCCGCCGGACAGCCTCGATGAATTCGGCCGTCGGAGCGTCACGTTGATCGAAATCCAGGCTCCAGGTGAGGTCGTATCCGCTCATCGGAGACTCCGCTGCGAACGTCCGTGACGAGACATCCGCTGTGCCAGATAATCCAGCCCATAAATGTCGGCCATCTCGCCGTACCCGACTCGATCACCCCAGTGGTACCGGAAGACGCCTTGATAGCTGACATGACAGGGATTGAAGCTGTACCAGGGATGGCTCGAGATCGCTGTGCCGAAGAATTCGAATTCCTTCCCACGAACATCGCGTATCCGAATGTGATTGTTCATGGCCAGGAGGTGTGTGTGGTCGGCTCGGATCGAGGCCTCCAGCACCGGATGGACCACACCGTTCTCGACGATGAAGCCGAAACGCAGCCGCTCGTACACGACCTTGCCGTCGCGCAGATCGATCAGCACGGCGAGGTGCGCGGACAACTCCGGACCGAAGTTCACCGAGACCCACGCAACCGAGCGGGTCCCTACCTCCGTACGCGGCCCCCAGCTGTGGTCCATTCCGTCATAGCAGTCGATTCGATAACGCTTGCCGCGCAATTCCAGTTCGCCGACGATATGGCCCTTGACCTCGAAATGCCCGTTCTCCCAGGCATCACCATGCCGACTGTCCGAGCTGCCGCGGTCTGCTTCCAGGAGTGGGTTCTGCTCGGGATCGCCCGGATCGAACGGCTCGTGCGACGCACGGAACGACAAGTCGAACGAGCACGCGCCGAGCACATTCTCGTAACTGAAGTCGTATTCCTTCGGCGTGGGGGCCTGCACCGCCAGGCCATTGCCCAGAGTGAACTTCGAAAATGACTCCGGACAAGGCAGATGTACCTGTGTATCCGTGAAATCGATCTCGTAGGGTTGGGTGCAAAATCCCTGCCCGATGAGAATCGACGATGTGGCCGTTCCGAGGTTTGGGCGCGCCAGAACATACACGTTTCCGAAGATCCCCTCTTCTGGAATCACGAAGGGCAAGAACATCGTTTCTGTCCAGGTCCGGTCATCCAGATCCCGCGAGTGGAATTCTGAATCGGCATCGGTGATCATCGGACTTCTCCTCCTGTGAACAATCCTGTAAGACGTTGCGCAACAGTAGATTCCCGTGCCGCCAGACATGTCAAGAAATACTCCGGCCCCGGCCGCAACCATATTGGAGAAGTCCACAACCCCGCCAGGGTAGGCGGCGTCGATCGCATCCGAGTTGTTTTGTTCCCGGCCGAGCTACATCGTTTGCGGCTCAGTTTCGAGCCGAGGGAGCTCCCGGTGTCACGACATAGGCGTCGAAGCCCGGAACCGCATGGTGCCCCTGCAGTCGGAGAATCAACAGCGCCGTCTGCACGCTGAGCTGATCATTCGATTCGCTCGCCACGTCGAGTCCGGTCAGGTCGTGCACACGGGCGAGCCTGTGCCGGACGGTATTTTCGTGAATTCCGAGGCGCGCCGCGGTTTCTCGTACATTTCGGCCACTTTCGAAAAACGCCTGGAGCGTACGCAGGAGGTCGTTGTTGATCGTGCCACCGGAGATAAGAGCGCCCAGAACATCGTAGACATACGTGCGCACCGATTGCTCGTTGCTGTTGGCCACCAGCAGCCGGGCCGGGCCCAGCTCGTCACAAGCGATCACGCTCGTCGAGTCCGATGGGTACCGGTCGAGACATCGCGCGGCCTCGAAGGCTTCCCGATAGGCGCGCCGCAATTGCCCGGGCCGAGTCACCGAGGAAACACCGGCGACGGCAAAACGGTCGCCCATCCGGCCCAGTCCCATTGTCACAGCGGATTTGCAGCGCGCGACGAAGGCCGCCTTGTCGGCACCGGGCGGCGCGGCGATCAGAAGTGTGATGCCCTCGGTGCCACCAAAACCCAATACATCGACAGCGAGCTCGTTGGCGACGAGACTTCCGAGTCGGTCACCATCGACAGCGGCATCCGAAGGCCGCCCACGTTCCAGAACGAACACGACGACCCGCTCCGCCGCCAGATCGACGCCGAGGTACTCCGCACACGCTCGCAAGTCGGAATCGTAGGTCGACGAGCGCACCATGTGCCGCGCCAGGTTCGCACGCGCGGTGCCCGCGACCCGCGCAAGACGCCGCTGCGCGACGAACTCCATCCGGAAATGTACGACCGCCCGGTCGACGGCCCAGCAGAACTGATCACTGTCGGCATCGCCGATCAGGGCAACGACCCAGCCGAACAGATGGTCACCCTCAACGATCGAAGCTATTACGTAGGTTCCGGCGCCCGCCGGTCCGCCGATCCGGGAAATTGCGGCCGGGCCGCCCTCCCCCACCACACCGGCCCCAGCCTTCAGGCGCTCGAGACTCGGGATCGACGCCGGCATGTTCGGTGGATTGTGTCCACTGATAACTCGCCCTGCCGGCCCGAGCAGGAACACCGTGGACACGAGCGAAGTCGCCAGAGCGGCGACCAAACCGGACAGCGTACCGATTTCCGCATGATGCCCGCTCAACGCGGTTTCCAATCGCAGCCGCCAGGACAGCACAGACAGCTTTTTCCCATCATCGGGCTCGGGCGTAGCAGACGACATCACTGCAGACAGACTAGAAAGAACGGGTACGTCTGTCAATGGAATGACCAAATAGGCAGCGGGCGATTCGGCCCTGCGGCACGTAATACGCCTCCAACAACGGGCGACCACGCCGACCAGCTTGTCCGACCAAGTCGGCAGACCGAGCGGACGCGTCTTCCCGTTCTTCTTCGGAATCAGCGTCCGCCGCACCGGCGCGAACCGATAGCGCTCATGACGCATCGCGTCGATGATGCGATCGATCTCGGCCGTCGACATGCCGTCCACGGTTTCATGCGTGCCCCCGGCGTCATCTCCCCCTTGTTGGAGTAGATGCGGCCGTAAGCCAGCAGATACAACCGCGGGTTGAACAGTTGCCGATACAGTTGCGTGCATGGCAGCGTCCTTCTGCCGCGTTCACGAAGAACACCCAGAACCGTTTCGGCGTACTGCATTTCGCATACCTCCCGATCATCGAGTGTTCGAATCACCTGGCCCTTCGCCCTGTGGACGGTTTTCCCACCCTCCCTGGCCGGGCGTGACTCCGGCGACTACTATGAAGCCTCCGTCGTCCCAGGACTCGCGTCCCGTAGGCGATCCCACGTTCGTCTCCGCCATACGTGACAGCGCGAGGTAGGCGGCCCACTCATCTCCTTCAATGCCCTCATTGGGCATCGCCCCAGCATCCGGAAGGATGGCCCGGCTGTGTTCATCACCAGGCCAGGACACGGGCACCGGTTTCAGACGTCGCTTCCGGAGGATGCGAAGTTCCATCGCTGGAGATTGGGCCTCACGCAATCCAGCCTTCACCATGTCGCGCAGGTCTCCCAGCGCACCGTCCCGGACGCCTGGACCCGGCCGCTGGTTTTACATGGCATGCTCTTGTCCCCCTTAACCTTTCGGTGCGGGGTAAGCCATCAGACCCAGGAATCCCTCCTTCCAGTTCCTCCCGGCTGAACCGGGGATATGACGGAGCGCCCTCGTGGCGCACAAGCACTCCTCGACCGCCCACCTGGCGCCAACGACGGCCACGACCTGTTCCCGCTCGATGGCGGCGGGGTGGAAGCACAGGTAGTAGGCGATATCGGCTGGGTTGTCGAGGGATCGGCGAGCGAGCAGGGTCCTGGTGTATCCGGCGGGGAGATCGCCGAAAGTGGGGCGGACTCTCCAAACATCGACGGTCGGGTCGCGTGGAGGCGCCGGTCGACACCTCCCGCGAGTCAAGCGGTGACGCGGTCGAACCAGGCGACCAGATCTCTCTCGACCTCATCGCGATTCGTCTCGTTCAAGATCTCGTGGCGAGCACCCGGGTATGTACGCAACTCGACATCGGTCAACCCGGCCGCACGGTACCGATCGACCAAGGCATCGACGAGGGTGAGCTGCCCGTTGACGGGATCTTGGTCGCCGACGGCGATGTAGATCGGGAGGTCGGAGCGGATGGCGGCCAGACGTTCGGGTTCTGCCGCCCGCCGGGCGCCCGCGAACACCGCCTTCATGCCTTCGGTGTCGTAGGCAAAGCCGCACAACGGGTCCTGCACATACAGGTCCACCTGGTGTGCGTCGCGAGACAACCATTCGAAGCCGGTGCGACCCGGTTCGAACGGGGCATTGAAACCGTCGAGTCCGACCCCGGCTTCGAGATCGAGAGCAGGCTCGATGAGGTCGAGGGCGGTGGTACCGGACAGGGCCACCGCGTCCACGCGATCACTGTGCTGCAGCAGGTATTGCTGGGTGGCGAACGATCCCATGCTGTGCGCGAAAACCACCAGCGGCAGATCCGGAAACTCCGCCCGTCCGCGTTCGACGAGCACGTCGATATCCTCGATCGATTGCGTCCACCCCCGGGCGCCGATAACACCGGGTTCCGCGCTCGACGCCATACTCCGGCCATGGCCGCGGCTGTCGTACCCATGCACGAAGAACCCGGCCGCGGTGAGCGTCTGCGCGAAATGCTCATAGCGGCGCAGATGTTCGCCGACACCGTGGATCACCTGCACGATCGCACGCGGCGCACTATCGGGTTTCCAGCGATATCCCACGATCTGCCGACCGTCGCTGCCTTCGAATCGGAACTCGGTCCTGGCGCTCATCGAGCCCCTCCATCTGATCGTCGAATGTGTCGCATCGGGTCGAGTCCGGACCTGCTCGGCCGGGTTCGGACGCTGCGGCAAACTGCTACCATCAGATCTTAATTAAGGTCAGTCCAAACGTGGCCACTTTTGGCAGCTGTCGCATTTCCGATGCGTCCGGATCCACCTCACCACCCGCTACCGCGCGTTTCATGGCCCGGGGCATCCCGCAGCAGTCCGCGATACGCCTCCAACGCTGTCGCACCGCGGTTGACGACAGCATCCACCTCACGGACAATCGGTGCTTCGACTCCGAGGTGATCAGCGAGGCGCTTCGCAACGCTCGCGGAGCGCGCCCCCTCGGCTACCTGCGAAACCGTCGCGAGCGCCTCTCCGATGGTCATGCCGCGGCCGAGCGCTTCGCCCAGTTTGCGGTTTCTGCTCCGCGGACTCGTGCAGGTCACAATGAGATCGCCGTTACCCGCGAGACCGTTGAATGTCGCCGGATCACCACCCATCGCCGAACCGAGACGTGTCATCTCCCGCAGCGAACGAGTGATGACCATGGCCTTGGTGTTGTAGCCCGCGCCGGCGCCGTCCGCCATACCCGCCGCGATCGCGAACACGTTCTTCAGGGCACCGCACATCTCCACTCCGACTACATCGGTGGTGGAATACACCCGGTACCGGGGTGTCCGGAACAGATTTGCCAGCCGATCCGCGCAATCCTGATAGGGCATCGCCAGCGTGGCAGCTGCCGCGTAACCCTCGACGACCTCCTGGGCAATGTTCGGGCCCGCGAGCACGCCGACCGGATGCCCGGGCATCAGCTCGGAGACGACCTCGGTCATACGCAGATCGGAGCCTTGCTCCAATCCCTTGACCAGGCTGACAATCGGCACGGATGGCCGGACGAACGCTGCTGCGCCTGCGATTACTTCTCGCAATCCGTGTGACGGAACACCGATGACGATCGCGTCCGCACCGGTTACCGCCTCCTCGAGGCACGAAGTGGCCCTGAGGCTCGGCGGTAGCAGACAAGCGCCGGTGTATCTCCGGTTTTGCGAGTACTGGTTGATTTCCGCCGCGACGTCGGTGGACCGTGCCCACACCACTGCCTGCACGCTGCGCGCGATGATCGACGCGACCGCGGTACCCCACGAACCCGCCCCGAGAACAGCGATGGTGGGCTGCCGGCGGGTCATGACGCCCGCCGAGGGGCGACAGTTCGCCTGGCCCGAACAATCTCGGCGACCACACTCCTGGCGGACGAATTCGTTTTCCCCTCAACGACACACGGTCCGATGGGGTCGATAGGTTTCATCGCTCACCCTTCCCTGAAAGCGCAAATGGAGTCACGTCCTTGGACAGCCTCATCGTTGCCCGACGATCGGTCCGATGAGCAGGAGAACGGTAAAGACCCCCCGGAGGCTTACCGGCACCATCCTCCGGAGGGACATCTCACCTCGCTCATTCCAAGTGCGCTATCGGACCAGAAGGTGCTCAGCTACCGCACGTCCCGTCCGTTCGCGCGCCTGAAGCCAGGGCGCATGCCCCGCACCGGGCACTCGCAGCAAGCTGACGTTGCGCACCGCCACGATCGAGCGAGCAGCGGCGAGCGGGCTCAGGAAGACATCGCCATCGCCCCAGACGAACTGCACCGGTTGCCCGAGTCGCGCGAGCGCATCGTCCGCCAGCACGACCTGCGGACGCACCGACGCCCTCCTGACGAGCGCCCGAAAGAAACTAGCGATACTGGCGGCGTTGCGAGTCCGGCTGCCGATCAACCGCAGCGCCAGCGCCAGTTCCGCAGGCGCGCCGAGCAGCGCCTCCCGTCCGAGTGTGCGATCGTTGGCGCGGTCGAACGCCCGCTCGGACATCGGTAGCGACAGCAACAACGGCCCTGCCTTCGGTAGCGCGATCATCCACATCGCCGGGATCGGCCTGACTCCCTGAATCGCTGCCCCAGGCGCACCGAGCAGCGTGACTCGCCTGATCCGCTTTCCGAGATCGGATGCGGCATACAGCGCGAACTGCGCACCCATCGAGTGGGCGACCATATCCACCTCCGGGGCGCCGATGACGTGCAGCAGCGAACCCAGCACCGCCGAACTGTGAGCTCGCAGATCGACGCCGGACGGTAGTACACATTCGTCCGACAGCCCGTGTCCCGGCCAGTCCACTGCGACCACTCGGCGGTTACTCAAATACGGCAGCAGCGGTGCGGCAAGCACGGTGGCGGAGGCTATTCCGTGCAGCATGATTATCGGGGACCGTTCGTCGGACGTGCCGAACTCCATCACGCGAACACGAACCGCACCGAAGCCGGAATCGACGTCGATTACGCGCTCGGATCCAACCACATCGTAGGCGGCGTACGCGTCGGCCTCAGCTGCGCGAATCCGGGCATCGAGGTCATCCCGAAAGGACCGGAGATGACGTCTCATGCGTGGCCCTGCCCATCATCCCGCGATGCGAGCTCCAGCACTTCGGTGAATCCCTCGCGCATCGACTCCCGCAACGCTTCTCTGTCGACGAACGCGTGTGGATCGAATGTCAGGCCGAGGCAACACACGCCGTTGTAACTGATCATCGCGATCATGGCCGCGACCCCCGGACGGGGGCCGAGTGGATAGACGCCCGTCACCTCGGCCCCCGCCAGCCGTACCGGCCGGTCGATTCCGCGGATGTTGGAGATCTGAATATCCGAGCTGGTGGTGAAGTTCGCCGACAACTCGATGATGGCGCGCGTAGGAAGCCTGGTCAGCATCGGCGACAGGAAATCGAGAAAGCCGATCGCCGGTTCGTTCCTCGCGGTGCTCACCCGTCTGCGGATCGCCCGAATTCGCTTCGCCGGATCGAGCTCCCCCGCCGGCCCAGCGAAGCGAATCCCGGCGAATCGGTTACCTCCCAGTGGATCGTTCTCGTTGCGCAGGCTTACCGGCATCCCCACGACGACGTCATCGACCGAAGCACCCTGACGGTCGTGATACCGCCTGACGCCGCCGAGGATCGCCGCGACGAAGGCGTCGTTGACCGAGCCGCCGGCAGCTGCTCCCGCGGACTTCAGACCGCGCAACGGTACATCGAGTATGGCCAGTCGAGTGCCGTCGCCACGTTCAGCGAGCAACGGCGATCGCTTCGCTGCGGGAACCGCCAGCATGCGCGACAGCGACAACGCGTAGCGGGTGGCATCGGTAACCGACGCGCGAGGGTCGGCCAACCGGCGCAACGAGCGATCGACACCACCACGCGCCATCCGTAACAGCCGCCCGGTATCGAAAGCCGAAAGTGTCGTATCGACGAGCATCCCGAGCGGGGTCGACATAGGCCGGGACCGCGAGGCGTTCGAGTTCGGATCCGAGCTACCCTCGTGTGCCAACTCCAGTAACTGCACCAGTCCCGTCCCATCGGCGAGGCTGTGGTGGACGCGAAAGGCCAGTGCGGCTCGGCCGTCCTGTAATCCGCTGAAAAGAATCGCTTCCCACGGCGGCCGGGTGCGGTCGAGTTGAACGGACCATTCCACTTCGCACTGTGCCAGAAGATCTCGGATCCCGGCGGCCGGCCCGAGTGCCACCCGGCGAATGTGATCGCGAACCTCGAATTCGGGGTCGGGTGACCACACCGGCTGAACCAGCGGAAACGGTGGCTCCACCACGCGTTCGCGCAGACGCGGAATTCGCCGGGTCGTTCGCTCGAATGCTGCGACGAGCCGCTCCCAATCAGGCTCCCGATCGAGAAGCTCGAGCAAGATTCCGGTCGAGCGAGTGCGCGGATCCCGTTCGGCGCGCCACATGAGACCTTCCCACGCCGACATCTCGCGCGGCCCACCCCAGTCGGCCGCGTCATCCGACGATGTCCGATGCTCCATATAGCCTCCAAGGTAGTATGGTATTACCATACTACCGAAAATCGCTTTTGTCTGGCTGTACAACGGCGAGGAGGTCCCGCCCATGTCACTCACTGCGGCTACCGAGGCAATCCGGCGCGCCCCCCGAGGACCCGCCGTCGCCGCCTTCTTCGACTTCGACGGGACCTTGATCGACGGTTACTCCGCCGAAGCGCTGTACTCACATCGGCTGCGGCATTTCGAGATCGGCCTGGAGGAGCTGGTGAGAACCTTCCGGTCCATGACCGGACCGACATTGACCGAGGAGAAGTTCGGTGAACTTCTCGCGCACGGCGTCGCAGGATGGTCTGGACGTCCCGTCACCGACCTCGAGGAACTCGGCTCGCGACTGTTCAGCGGAAGCATCGCGGGTTCGCTTTTTCATGAGATGTGGAGTCTCGTCAAGGCCCATCAGCAACAGGGACATACCGTGGCGATCGCTACGTCGGCAATCCGATTCCAGGTCGCGCCACTGGCCCGCGAACTGGAAGTAGACCATATTCTTTGCTCCGAACTGGAGGAGGTCGACGGACTGCTGACCGGGAGGGTCATCGGTCGGCCGCCGTGGGGTACCGGAAAGGCCGCAGCGATAACGACTTTCGCCGATGCCGTCGGCATCCGGCTTCCGGATTCATTCGCCTATGCGAACGGAAATGAGGACGTACCGTTTCTCGCATGCGTGGGCAACCCGTGCGTGGTCAACCCACAGCACGAGTTGTCCGAGCACGCGTGGCGCAACGACTGGCCGGAATTGCAGTTGCGACGCGGCCCGGCTCGACTCGACCCGAAACCTGCTCTGCGCACTGCGGCGATGTACGGCGCTCTCGCCGGATCGGGCGTCGCCGGTATCGCCATCGGCGCACTCACCGGCAGCAGACGCCGTGGCATAGATTTGGCGACAAGCCTTTTCGCTCATCTCGGATCCGCATTCGGCGACGTCGATGTCCGGGTCATCGGCGAGGCCAACCTATGGGTACAGCGGCCGGCGGTGTTCTTGATCAACCATCAGAGCTCTCTGGTCGATCTGCTTGTGACGACGTCCATCCTGCGAGGTGGCTTCACTGCCGTCGCGAAGAAGGAAGCGGCCGGCATCCCCGTCGTCGGGCAGCTACTCTCGATGGCCGATTTCGCTTTCATCGACCGTGCCGACCCCGAACAAGCACGAAGCGGACTGGCGGAGGCGAAACAGCGGCTGGCCGCGGGGATTTCCATCGTCATCTCGCCCGAAGGGACGCGGTCGCTCACGCCACGGGTGGGCCGGTTCAAGAAGGGCGCCTTCCACTTGGCGATGCAGGCGGAGGTCCCGATCGTTCCGATCGTCATTCGCAATGCCGGAGAACTGATGTGGCGCAACGCTAAAACCGTTCGATCGGGCACGGTGGAAGTCGTCGTCCACAAACCGATACCCACGACTGGCTGGACGAAAGCAGACCTGGACCAAGCGGTAGACCATGTGCGGCAGTTGTATTCCGACACCCTCGCTCACTGGCCCGACCCAGCGGGATCTACAGAGCCGGAGACCCAGAAATGACCGGCAACGCACCTGATTTCGACGACTATGCCAACGACGCGGCGGATCTGGCGAAACGCCTCGACAGGCCGGTCGACGATGTCGTCGCTGAAATCCGATCGCACCTGCGAGAGATGTCGGCGACCCACAATCCGAACGTGCTAGCACAATGGCATGCTCTCGGACGCTGGATGCTGCGCGGATACGATCGTCTGGTCGACGAGGAAGGACTGGCCAGCCTGCACACACTCGATCGAGGTCATTCGCTGGTTTTCCTCATCTCGCACAGGTCGTATCTCGACGAATGGGTGTTTCCCACCGCATTGGTGGAACTAGGACTGCGCGCGCCCTTCGGTTTCGCCGGCGCAAACCTCGACTTTTTTCCGCTCGGAACTATCGCCAGGCGGACCGGCATCGTCCACATCCGCCGCGCGACGGGCGACATCCCGGTATACAAGCTGGCGCTTCGAACCTTCATACGCCGGCTCATCGCCGATCGAGCAAATTTGATCTGGTCGATCGAAGGCGGCCGTTCGAGGACGGGCAAGCTTCGCCCGCCACGGTTGGGCCTGCTGCGATACGTCACCGACGCGGTCGAAGAAGAGGAAAGTTCGGACGTACTGCTGGTGCCGGTTTCCATCCTGTACGACCAACTGCCTACCCATGAGGTCGAGAAGATGACGGCGGAGGCGCGGGGACAACACAAGACGCCGGAGAATGTGCGGTGGTTCTTCGGCTACCTTCGTGGCCTGCGGCGCCGCCTGGGCCGCGTATACGTCGATTTCGGTGACCCGATCGAGCTTCGTTCCCGACTCCACGAGCTCAAACAGGATGATGCCGCAGAGACCACCGCGATCGAGCGGATCGCCGTGGAGGTTTCGCATCGGATCAATCGCGCCACACCCGTAACGCCGACCGCGGTGGTCTGTATCGCCTTGCTCGCGGCCGACCGGGCGCTGACGCTCGAGTCGGTACTCGAAACGGTAGAACCGCTCGCCGACTATCTGCGGGCGCGGAACTGGCACACCGCGGGCGCGGCGAACCTGACCGACAAGGCCACCATCCGACGGGCACTGCAAGATCTGGAGCGGACCGGCGTTCTGAGCAGCTTTCGTGGTGATACGACCGTATGGGGCATCCAGCGGAGCCAACACCTCATCGCGGCGGTTTACCGCAACAGCGCCATCCATGCCCTTATCGAGCGTGCGATCGTCGAGGTCGCCCTGGAAATCGTGTCATCGACGGAGCGGACACAGGCAACGGCACTCGACGACGCGCTGCGGCTGCGAGACCTGCTCAAGTTCGAGTTCTTCTTCGCCGGCCGGAGCGAATTCGCGGCAGCCCTGCAATCGGAGCTCGACTTGATCACCGGCGGCAACGGGATCAGTCTGACTTCCATCGACGCCCCGACTGCTTCGACATGCTTGGATCGAGTCGGCCTCTTCGTCGCACCGCTGATGCTCAGGCCCTTCATCGACGCCTATGCCGTGGTCGCCTACCAACTGGCTGACCTCGGCGATTCGACCGAGTTCGATGAGCCGTGGTTCATCCAACGCTGCCTCGCGGTGGGGAATCAGTGGGCGCTTCAGCGGCGCAATGCCAGTGCGGAGTCCACTTCCACGGAAATGTTCGACACCGCTCTCCGGCTCGTCCGCCACCTCGGACTCCTGAACGACCGGCCTGATTTGGGTTCAAGCCGTGTGGCGTTCAGAAGCGAGATCCAATCGATTCAGGCCCGAATCGAGTGCCTGGCGCGGCGGACGCCGGTACCCCGCGGTCTTCATTGACATGTCGGGCGCGGCGTGCAGACCATACCGGCGTCCGGCGTGAACGGACGGCTACCCGCACAGCGCGCGTATAATTGATCTGGGTCACGATCACGCCGGTGGCCTGGCAGATCCCCGACAGCAGATGTGTGAGATGACCGGCAGCGTCGCGGGCGCCTTTCAAGGTCTTGCCGTCGAACGAGATGACTGTGAGCCCGCTGATCGTTTGGCGCGCAACCATATCCATGCGCCGAGGATTGAGTCGAGCCCGTCAGCGTCCAGGCGCTGCAGCACGCGGCGGATTGTCTTCTGGCTCGGCGCCGACCCGGTGATGCCGAGGCGAGCCAGCACGGCGGCCGGGGCGTCGGCGGTCCACTCGCCGATCGCGGTGAACGACCGGGCTCCTGTCGCGGTGGCCGTCAACGCGAGCAGCAGGATCACCGCCAGCGGGAATCGCCGGCCTCGGCGTTTGCGTGGATCCGGTACTCGGACCAGCACCTCCAGCAAACATTCCGGCATCATCGCGGCGGCGCCGTCGCCTGTCGGCATCCCGGCCGGATCGATGTCCGGTTCGGCACGGGCGACAACAGCAGACGATGATGACAACGCGGGTACGGCAACGGCTTTCGACGATCAGGTGTAGGAACCACGATCATCACCGGGCCGATACCGTGCCCGCGCCAGCGACACACCCGAATCTGCAGGTCAGCTACTCAATTCACGACTTTGCCGGAGCCCTAGGGCCGCAGGTAGGTACGCCACCGGCCGTCCGGTCGAACCGGCGGTGGCGTGCTTTCGGACCTCCGGTTATCCGGCGGATATGCCGCCGTTGGGGCTCACCGCCTGACCAGTGATCCGGCGCGCCTGGGGACTGCAGAGAAAGACGATCAGGTCCGCGACGTCGACCGGCTCTGCGACACCGAGCGATGCCGCACGCGCGGCTTTCTCGAACAGTCTGGCGCTGAACGGCTCAGCCATGACGCGGTCGTGCGCTCCGGTGTCGCGGATGAGCGACGGGGTGACGGCGTTGACCCGGACGCCGTCGCGTTTGGCTTCCATCGCCAAGGTCTTGCTGAAGGTCACGATGGCCGCCATCGCCGCACCGAGGACGGTCTCTCCCGGCGTCGGCCACTTGGCGGCATCGGAAGCGATGTTGACCACCGCTCCGCCGCGTTGCGCACGCATATCGGGGAGCACCGCGCGGCACACGTTCATCGGGCCGAGCGCCTGTTGCAGCAGGATGGTAGGCACGTCCTCGGGGCGGATGTCATGGAACAACCGCGGCGAGTACGCCGCCGCCATGCTGTTGACCAGGATGTCCGCGGGTCCGAGACCGTTGCGCAGTTCGTCGCACACTCTCCCGGCTTCGGCCGGATCGTTGGCATCCCCCGCGGCGAACAGGCACCACACCCCCGGCGCCAGTGACCGAATGTGGTTCGCCGCCTTCTCCCCGCGTTCGGCGCTGCGACCCACCAGGCCGATACGCTGCGTTCCCGCCGCTACGAAGCGGCGGGCGACCTCCAATCCGACTCCGCTCGTGCCGCCCGCGACGTATACGGTCGATTCGGCCAGGGTCGGCACTCGGATCTCGGGCTTGTCGTTCATCGGTTACTCCTTCGCAATTCGAGCGCGATCGGGCCGGTGCGCGATGCGTGCTCGAAGGTGCCGTCACACTCGAGGCAATGCGGTGTCGCGGCTGATGTCGTTGCCGCCCAATGCGTTTCGGAGATGGTGTCGCGGTGCGCCGCCGCCTCGGACGAACCGAGGTATTCGTCGCGGGCGAGCAGCCCCGCCCCATACGCACCTGCGATCTGCGGTTGATCGAGTAGTTCGACCGGTCGGTCCAAGGCCCGCGACACATAGTGCAGCGCGGCCACGTTCTTCGCCACCCCGCCGGTCATCACGACCGGCGACACTTTACCCACCTGCGCCACCAGACCGAGAGTGCGCGCCGCCACCGCCCTGTGCACCGACGCGGCGATATCGGCCTTGGCGCGACCCTGGGCAAGCAGCGAAATGACCTCCGTCTCCGCGAAAGTCGCGCACATGCTGCTGACCTCGAGGGCATCGGAGCCGGTCAATGCCAGCTCGCCCACCTCGCCGATGTCGACTTCCAGCGCCCGAGCGAGCACATCGAAGAAGCGCCCGGTCCCGCTGGCACATCGATCGTTCATCGCGAACCGCTCCACCAGACCGTCGTCGTCGACGATGATTGCCTTGCTGTCCTGACCTCCGATGTCGATCACCAGGCGCACACCCGGATACAGTGCCGCGGCGCCGCGGGCATGGCAGGTGATCTCGGTAAAGCTGCGGTCGGCGCCCGGCACCAACTTGCGCCCGTAGCCGGTACTGACGGTCCGGCGGATATCGCCACCGGGGACCCCGGCGGCGCGCAAAGCACCGTCGATCGCGCGCGCGACCGCGGCCGGGCTCACCGCGCCCATCTGCACGACCTCCGCTCCACTCAGGCCGCCGTCCTGATCGACGACGACCGCCTTCGCCGTGGTCGAGCCGAGGTCGACGCCCATGACGAACCAACTGCCGGCCATCGCTCACACCACTGATTTCATGCGCTGGACATCGATGGCTTCCAGCATGGCCTCGAGTCGGCTGTCGAAAAGCTCATCGTTGTAGAACGACGCATCCGCGACGTCGCCTTCGAAGAAGAAGGATTTCACTCCGCGCTCACTCTCCGCGGTCCGGGCCAGCATCGCCTGCGGATTCGTCATCGCCCGGCAGGTGCGTGTCGAATGGAATGCGATGCCGTCGATGGCATATTCGTCCAGGCGCCGCAGCAACAGTTCCTGAAGATTCTTCAACCCGTGGTTGAGCGGGCACAGCAGATAGTGCTGGGCCATGCCGAGCAGCGGATTGTCGGTATCGATGAGTTGCGGCTCCTGCCAGAAGGATTCGTGAGTGTAGCGCCCCGCCACGACGGCCACATCGTATCCGGCGAATTTCCGAGTCAGGAAGCCGAGCTTGTTCCAGTTCATGATGCCGTCGAAATACACCCGGTAGCGCTCGTTGTGCACTGCACTCACGCCGGCGGCGACCCGCTGCTCGATTTCGGTCTTCACACCGGCGAAATAGTCGACGAGGTCCTGGGTGCCCGGGAGGAAGTTGATCGGGGCGATGCTCGCCACCCAGTCCCAGTACGTGGCCGGAGTCGGCGCCTGTCGGCACAGCTCCATCCCCTCGAGGCGTAGTTCGGAAGCACGTTTGATATAGAACATGCTCTCGCTCAACGCATCCCAGTCGAAGGGCCGCCCGGTCTGATGTTCGAGGAACCCGATCAGCTCCCGCAGCTGCCCCTCCACATACCTGCTCACCTCGGTCCACTCTTCGCCTCGCATATAGCCGGCGTCGGGCTTGTTTCCCCACAGCATCGGGATCGAGACGTTGAACAGCGGGAGTTTGCGATCGAAAACTCGGTAGGTCATGGCGTCCCACTGCTGACCGGTGCTGCAGCCGGCGTAACCGTTGACGAAGAAGTCGGGCGCGGGCAGTTTGGCGGCCAGCTCCTGCTGATCGACCATACCCACCACCCCGGTCGCCTGCTCGTTGACGTTCTGGTGGGTTAGTACCGCGCATCCGAGATGTGTTCTCGCATAAGAGCACAACTCACCGATGTAACCGTATTCGGCGCCGGCCGCCTGGGCGGGTTCTTCCAGATGCTGGGCGGCCAACCGGGCGGCGAATGCCTCGCCGTGACACCATTCGAGTCCCGCCGCTTGGAACAGCGGGTTCAGCGCGGCGCCGTTGTACCAGACGACATGTTTACCTCGTTCCCTCGCGGTGAAAATGTTGTCCCAGTATTCGGCCACCATGCGGCCACCGACTCGGGTGGCGGCCAGACGATTCGCTTTCTCGGTACTCTTGTGCTGGATCGCCACGGCGAACTCCTTTGTGCGTAACTGGTTTTCAGGACCGGGCAGCTGCGGGCTGGCGGCGAATGCGCTCGATGAAGGTCTCCACTCGGGTGCGCAGGGTCTCGACCGGATTGCCCTCGTGTTCGGTTTCCACGAGTAGTAATGGAATGGCGCGGGCTTCCAGCGCCTTACGCAATTCTGGGTAGTAGAGCATGTGCGGTTCGCAGAACTTCGCCATCAGCACGATGACACCGTCGGAGTGACTTCGCTCGAGGGAGTCGATCAGGTAGGTGTCCCAGTCGACGTCGCTGGTCACCCGGGTAGGACACGGCGCGGTGCGGTTGCGATCGAGGTACCACTGCGACAGGGCGGCCAGCGGATCACCGGATTCGGGCACATCGGTCGAGATGTAGCGGAAGCCGGTGTACAGGTCGTCGTCGACGACGAGCGCGCCCGATTCCTCGATTACGTCCAGGATCTCGGTGCGAGGGGCGTGGCAGAAATGCCCGGACAGATGCAGGCGCACGAGATCGGCGCGGGGTTCAGCGGCCGAACCGAGCCGGGCGAGCAACCGATCGAGCAGCGTGGTGTGCTCTTCGACATCCATCACCATGCTGGACTTCACCAGTACTTGCATCTCGCCGGCTTTGATCCGGGCGCGACCGGAGCGGCGCAGGTCGTAGAGCTGTCGCAGCAACCCGCGATTCCGATTGAACAACCGGATGCTGGCGGCCAGCTTGTCCTGCGTCACCGTCACACCGAGGATCGTTTCGATCTCCCGTTTCAAGTCCTCGATTCGCCCATGCACCCGTGGTTTGGTCCAGGCGTCGTCCATCGCGCTGGTGAATTGGGCGAAGTGCACCGGTTTGCCCGGGCGTGTCCAGCGGATGACATCGACCGCGCCGAGCAACTGCACACAGTGATCCGCAGCGACGAAGGCATCAAAGATGTCGAGCACACCGAGCGCCGCCTGGTCGGCGACGCTGCGCGTGTAGCCGCAGTAGAACTCGGCGAGCAGGCTGCGCCCCTCGGTGATCGGGGTAGGACTGTCCTGAATGATCACCGGCAGCGCCCCGGCGGCATGCACGATCTCGGCGGGGAAGTTCATCGGGAACGACGCGATCGCGCGCCCTGCGAATTTCGCCTTCCACATCCGGGCATACGTCGCCGGATCGTCGGCCACCGCTCGCAGCGCCGACATCACCGTCGGATCCAGTTCGCTCATATCCAGCCCCTCGGCTCGAGCACGGCCGCAACCTCAGACGCTCGATCGGCATCTCTGCGGCCCGATTAGATGATACGTTATTTGATAGATAGTAGCCGTATATGTCAAATGTTGAAAGAGTGGTCCAGGAGGATTCGGTCGCAGCCGGTGCCGGCGGTACTCGAACTGGCCGCGGGGGGATGACCCCGGGCCCCGCGATGTGACGGACTGGACGCGGTGAAGGGCGGGGCACAGTGGCAACGCACCACCGTCGTGCGCGACGATGGGAGGATGTCCGACGCCGAGCCGACGCCGACCAGGGACGCTGCCTCGCCCCGCAGTGCCCGCTCCATGCTCATCACCGTTCTCGGCGAGCTGGTCGAACCGTATGGGCAACCGGTGCGGACCGCGGCGCTGCTCTACGTGCTCGACGGATTGGGCTTCGGAGCGCATGCCGGCAGGCAGGCGGTCGCCCGAACCGGGTCCGCAGGATTGATCGCCGCGCAGCGTGACGGACGGGAAACGGTGTGGAGCCTCACCGACAAGGCGCATCGCCTCTTCACCGAGGGCGATGTGCGGGTGTTTTCCACCGATGTGGATATCACCCAGTGGGACGGTCAGTGGCTCGTCGTCAACGTCCCTATTCCGGAATCGCATCGCTCGACGCGCAAGAAGTTGTACGCGGCACTCCGCTGGGCGAGCTTCGGCAATCCGACACCCGGTGTGTGGGTCACCCCGCACACCGGACGAGCAGCAGAAGCGGCGAGGGCGATCGACTCCCTGGGGCTCACCGCGAACACGGTGTCGTTCATCGGAACCACCGCAGCCGCTGGCATTTCCGAAGAAGAGCTCGTGCGCCGGTCCTGGGATCTGAACGCCGCCGAGCGCGCCTACGACGAACTTCTGGATCGGTTCGACGGCCGCCACTACGACTCCGCCGACGAATTGCTTTTCGCCCACGTAGAACTCGCCGAGGCATTGCGCCGCATGACCTACATGGATCCGCGACTGCCCGAGGTCCTGCTCCCCGACTGGCGGGGGCAGCGCGCCGCCAAGCGGCTACGCGATCTGCGCGCCGAATCGACCCCCGCCGCCCACGAACACTGGCGCCACATCGCGCGGCTGGATTGACGCAATCAGGCCGCGCATTCAGCCACCCCGGCCACGCCGGGCCTGGCCACGGCGCGGACAAGAGCGCTCGACGGGACAACGCCCCCAGTCGACTCAGGCATCCTCGGCATACTGCCCCGAGCAGACCCCGGCAACCGCAATGGTCTTACCACCGAATCTATCGGGACCATCCTGTCGTAGTCGCGACACATGACCAGAACCGCCTCACCTCCGGATAGGCAGCAACATCCTCCCTTGCGCGCCAGGCTCGATAAAAGCTACTGTAATGCAAATGGTCAGTCCTAATGACCACAAAGCGCAACCCTCTCCTCGTCATGAAAGGACGTCGAAGTCTGATGGCTGAATTCACCGACATCACCTATGAGGTCGACAACGGACTGGCATGGATCACCATCAACCGTCCGGAGCGCTACAACGCCTTCCGCGCGCAAACGGTCGACGAACTGGTCATGGCATTCAAACGCGCATGGGCGAGCAACGAGGTCGGAGTCATCGCATTGACCGGCGCCGGCGACAAGGCGTTCTGTGCCGGAGGTGACCAGAAGCAGCGGATGGAGACCGGCGACTACGGCCCTTCGGCGAGCGGACTGTTCGAGGTCGAGGCGCTGCACCGGGTAATCCGCGACGCTCCGAAGCCGGTGATCGCGGCGGTGAACGGGCTCGCGATTGGTGGCGGCCACGTGCTGCACGTGCTGTGCGACCTGACGATCGCCGCCGACACCGCGCAGTTCGGGCAGAACGGCCCCCGGGTGGGTTCCTTCGACGCCGGCCTCGGTTCCGGCTATCTGGCCCGTGTCGTCGGGGAGAAACGGGCGCGGGAGATCTGGTTCATGCTGCGCCGGCTATCGGCACAGGAGGCTCTGGAGTGGGGCCTGGTCAACAAGGTGGTGCCCGCCGCCGACCTCGAGGCCGAGGTGCGTGCATGGGCCGATCAGATGCTCGACTTCTCGCCGACGGCACTGAAGGTGCTCAAGCAGTCGATGAACACTGATACCGAGCACTTCGTGAGCATCGGCACCATGGCCTACTCGACGCTGGCGATGTTCGGCGAAACGCCGGAGGCCCAGGAAGGTATCACCGCATTCAACGAGAAGCGCAAGCCCGACTTCTCGCCGTACCGGGGTAAGTGATTTGCAGTTCTCAACCGAACAGCGTGAGTTCGCAGCCGCAGTCACCGCGTACTGCCGCCGCCAGCTCGCGACAGTCGCACAGCGGGACGCGGTCACCGACGGCGGAAAACTGTCGAACAGCCCTCAGGTACTGGCCGACATGGCCCGCAACGGATGGCTCGGTGTGTCGCTGCCCGCCGAATTCGGTGGTGGCGGAGCCGGTTTCGTCGATGAATGTATCTTTTTGGAGGAATCGGCACGGGGCCTCGCGCCGATCACCGGGTATTCAACCGGTCTCACCGCGGCACAGACATATATGCGGTGGGGCAACAACGAACAGAAGAAGACGATCGTCGGTAATCTCACCGAGGGCCGCCTCGAGGCGATCGCGCTCAGTGAGCCCGGCGCCGGGTCCGATCTGGCCGGGCTGCGAGTCACCGCCCGCCGCGACGGCGACCGGTATCTGATCAACGGTCAGAAAACCTGGATCTCCGCGGCCCATGTCTCCGAACATCTCCTGGTCTTGGCCCGTGAGGACAACTCGGGCGGAAAACACCAGGGCATGACCCTGCTGATGGTGCCCACCGACGCGCCCGGCCTGACCATCCGCGGCATCGAGACAATGGAAGCGCACACCTGCAACGACGTATTCTTCAGCGATGTCGAGGTGCCCGCTTCGGCCGTGGTGGGCGAAGCGCGCAATGCGTGGAAGCAGCTCATGCGCGGGCTGAGCATCGAACGTCTGATCATCGCCGCTATGAGTATCGGCGGTGCTCGGCGTGCTCTCGACGACGCGGTCGCCTACGTGCGGGAACGGGAACAGTTCGACCGTCCGCTCGCGACATTCCAGGCTCTTCGGCATCGCATGGCCGACCTCGCCACGGACATCGAGATCGCCCGCACGTTCGTGTACGACGTCGCGACCAAGATCGACGCCGGACTCGAGGACGATCTGGCCCGCGAGAGCGCAATGGCGAAGATGCGGTGCACCGAGGTCGCCAAGAACGCCACCCTCGAGGCAATGCAGATGATGGGCGGTTACGGCTATGCGCGCGAATACGGCATGGAAGGTCAGGTTCGCCGCGCCCTCGCACCGCCGATCTACGGCGGCACCAACGAAATCCAGCGCGAGATCATCGCCAAACATATCGGCCTGTGAGCGGGCCGCCGGCTCGAACCATCGATAACGAGGTGCACTGATGACGGACACGACCTTCCCGCCGACACTGCTGTCCGGGAAGAGAATCCTGATCACCGGCGGCGGGACCGGACTGGGCCGCGGTGTGGCGCGGCATCTCGCCGAGCACGGCGCCGAAGTTCACCTCTGGGGACGGCGTGAGGCAGTGCTGGCCGAGGCCGCGGCGGAGGCTTCTGCCACACGCCCCGGAGCGGTGCACTACCAGACGGTCGATGTTCGCGACTACGACAGTGTCGACGCGACGATGGAGCGGATCTGGTCCGACCACGGCCCGCTCACGGGGGTGATCAACAACGCCGCCGCCAACTTCATCGCACAGACCAAAGACCTGAGTCCGCGTGCGTTCCAGGCGATCACGAGCACGGTGATGAATGGTTCGTTCCACACCACCCATGCCGCCGGTAGGCGGTGGATCGCCGAAGGGCTGCGCGGCAGCGTGCTGTCCACGTTGACCACCTGGGTATGGACCGGGTCCGCGTTCGTCGTCCCGTCGGCGATGGCGAAGGCCGCGGTGCATTCGATGACGATGTCGCTCGCGGTGGAATGGGCGAAGTACGGCATCCGTGTGAATGCCCTTGCCCCCGGACCCATTCCAACCGACTACGCATGGGAGATGCTGAATCCGACCGACAAATCGTCGGTCGGCGCCACCCAGGCCGACCAGATCCCGGCCGGGCGCACCGGAACCATCGAAGAACTCGCCAACCTGACGATGTTCCTGCTCTCGGACGCCTGCGATTACCTCACCGGCCAGACGATCGCGATGGACGGCGGCCAGATGCTGGCCGGGCCGGGCACCTTCGCCGGCTTGACCAGCCTCTCCGACGCCGACTGGCAGCAGATCAAGGAAACCAGCAAGGCGGCCTCGGAATCGAGTAAGGCACAACGGAGCGTGTGAATCCATCCGAGTCCACGACAACAGAAAGGGTGCGCGTCCAAAAGATGCGCACCCTGTTCGCTTGGGTCCGAATTATTCGATCGCCGCGATCGCACCGAATCGTTCCACCGCGACGGCCCGATTACAACGAGGGCCGATAGCCGTACTTGCTGCTACGGCTCAACGCGAATTCGAAGATGCCTGCCCCTCGGATGTCGCCGAGAGTGAAGGCACACAACCGGTCGGTCAGTGCCGAGTCGAGGGAGCGCGGAGTCACCGAGCCGTCGAGTCGATAGCGATCCGACTCGATCTGGTCGGCCCCCGACGAATCGCCATGATGGCCGCCGTAACCGGCACCGGCCATGAAGCCACCGCCGGCTCGTGCGTCGGCACGAACGAGGTACTTCTCCCCTGCTGCGGTTTCGACCTGGACCTCCCCTTCGACCAGATCCAGATCCGATGTGATGACCAGCGCATGCCGCACGTCCGTAATCGGATCCAGGCGGCCGTCCTCGTGCATGACCGCTCCCTCGAGAAGAAGCCGCTCGTGCGAGCGGGTTTCGACCAACAGGAAACCGATCGAGAACGTGGGGAACTGAGCTTGATACCAGATGTGCAGGCCTTGTCCGCCGGCCATGGTGCGCACGCCGCGGGACCGATCGCGCTGCCCGTACCATCCGTCGACCGACTGTGTCCGGCCGTCGATGGACAGGGTGCCCTGGTAGCGGCCCGACTGGAAGAGGTGGTCGAACGAGGTCCGCTGCGCGGATGCGTTCGTGACCGCGATCTCCCCGAACCAGGCGGATGTTCGCGCCCGCCAGGTCAGGTCGAATTCGGTGCCGATCTCGTTGGGGCCCAGGCGAAGCCGCCACCGCCCGTTCGGCTCGAGCAACTCGAAACGGAAGGGGCCGGCACCGTCACGGTCGGTGCCGCTGAGTCGGCTCGAGAAGCGCAGATTGCGCTGCTCGTGCTCATCACTCACGATCACATAACCGTCGACCGTGTCCTTGGGCGGGTAGATCCCGAAGCCCATGATGACCGACGGTGGGGTGGCATCGACCGGATGCAGATTGAACATGAGCCGATCGAAGAAGCCGACCGGGAGGTCGGTGACTTCAGTGCCGACGAGCGGATCGTGGAAGGTGGTGCCGGATGTGTCGGCCATCGAAACTCCTTGTGGTTCAGGCGCGCTGCGCCCCGTCGTGCGTGACTACAGGGCCCGCGCTCCGGCACCCGCCAGGCCCGCCGCGTGCCGTGCGTCGTCGAGAAAGCTCAGCACCAATGTGGGATCGGAGTAGTAGGGATCGCCGATGCCATCGAGAACACGCCGGCGGCTGTACTCGTACAGAACGGCGAGCTTCCACAGCGCAAGTGTCGTGTACCAGGCGAGATTGTCCAGATTACGCCCGGTACGCTCGCGGTATCGCTGCGCGAGTTCGGATGTGGACGGATATCCGGGTTCGAGCATCGCGGCACTCAGGGCGGCGGTCGGATTCATCGCCCGGCCCGGTTCGGGGACCGTCGCCAAGAGGTAACCGACGTCGAGCAACGGATCGCCGATGGTGGCGAGTTCCCAATCCAGAACTGCGGCGATACGTCCGGGTGTAGTCGGTTCGAGGACGACATTCCCGATCCGGAAATCGCAGTGAATGAGCGTCGCCCCGGATTCCGCGGGTGTGTTCGCCTCGAGCCAGGCATCGACGTCGGCGAACTCCGGCGGCGGATTTCCGGCATCGTCAGCGACGAGGCGGCGCATCCGCCGAAGGTGCCGGGCGTTGAACCCCTCCGGGCGTCCCAGCTGCCCGAGACCGACTGCCCGCCAATCCACGTCGTGAAGTTCGGCGAGCGTGTCGATCATGCTGTAGCCGACGGCGCGGCGTTGATCGGGCGTGTCGAGCGGCGCGGGGGTGCGGGTCGTCACGACGGGCCCCTCGGCGAAACTCATCACGTAGAAGGGAACGTCGAGCACCTCGCCCTCCTCTGCCACGGCGAGGACCTCGGGCACCGGCACACCGGTCGCGGACAACGCCCGCAGCAGCTTCGCTTCCCGGAGCATGTCGTTGGCTCCCGGGGGGATCGGCGGTGGCGGCGGGCGCCGCACGACCACACTCGAGGTGCCGTCACCGACCAGATAGGTCAGGTTGGAGTGCCCGTCGCCGATGGCCCTGGTGGTTACCGGCTCCGCGAGTATCCCCCGGCTTCCCAGGAACTCTCCCAGCGCATGTCGTGTTTCCGGCGTCCAGTCCCAAGTCATCTCGGCCTCACCGACCGGTGAACTGGGGCGCGCGCTTCTCTTGGAAGGCCGCCAGCGCTTCGGGCATGTCCTCGGTCCTGGTGAGCAGGGCTTGACCGCGGTTCTCGAGCTCCAAAGCCGCCTCGTAGGAACCGATTTCAATATTGCGCTGGATCGCGCGCTTGGACATCCGTACCCCGCCGGGCGAGTTCTGCGCGATCAGCCGAGCCAGGGCGAGTGCTTCGTCGAGCAGTCGTTCCGAGGCGATCACACGGTTGACCAGGCCGATCCGCAACGCCTCGTCCGCCTCGACGATACGTGCGGTGTACCCGATCTCCGCGGCACGTGCCGGGCCGACGAGGCGCGTGAGGTTGAATGATGTCCCCAATTCACCGATCGACAGTCCTACCTTGACGAACGCCGCACTCATCTTCAGCGTCGGTGCCGCCAGGCGGATGTCGGCGGCCAGGGCAAGCGCCAGACCGCCTCCGGTCGCGGGTCCGTGGATGGCCGCGATCACCGGGAAGGGCAGGTGCCGGATGGATTGGATGCCGCCGGTGGCGGTTTCCTGGAACTTCAGGAACTCCCGCACACCCATCTCGGTGATCACGTGGATCTCGTTCAGGTCGAATCCTGCGCAGAAGGCTCGATCACCCGCGCCGGTGAGGATCAGCGCACGTAAACCGCTGTCGCGCAGGGCTCGTCCCGCCGACAGGTACTCGTGGAACATGGTGACGGTTTGCGAGTTCATCCGGTCGGGCCGGTTCATTCTCAGAATGCCGACTCCGGGTTCGGATTCTTCGAAGGTCAAAGTCCGCAGCTCGGGAAAATCAATGGTCATGTCGTGGCCTCGCCTCGCCTCGTATCGGTCGGCAGTGTTATTTGCCCTGAAAGACGGGCGTGCGCTTTTCCTTGAAGGCGTTGAGCGCCTCGGACATGTCCGGACTGCGGGTCAGCAGGGCCTGCCCGCGGTTTTCCAGCTCGATGGCAGCCGCATAGGAGCCGACCTCGAGATTGGCCTGCAGGGCCCGCTTGGACAGCTGCACTCCGCCGGGTGAGTTCGCGACGATCTGTTCGGCCAGCGCGAGCGAATCCGCCAGCACATCACCCGTGCCGACCGAGTTGACGATCCCCAGTTCCGCAGCCTCGGTAGCGTCGACAACCCTTCCGGTGAAGCAGATTTCGCTCGTCTTCGCTGGTCCGATCAGGCGGGTGAGCAGCCATGACGTCCCGAGATCGCCAGCGGATAAGCCGATGCGCACGAATGCGGCGTTGAACTTCGCCGCCGGGCCCGCAAGGCGAATATCGGCGGCGAGCGCCAATGCCAGACCGCCGCCCGCAGCGGGGCCGTTCACCGCGGCGATGACGGGGACACGCAGCGAGCGGATGGCAGTCAGGGCCCGCGCGGCGCGCTCCTGTTGATCCAGCATCCCCAACGCACCCAGATTCGGTAGGTCGTCGGCATCGGCGAGGTCGTAGCCCGAGCAGAACGCCTTTCCTGTGCCGGTCACGACGACCACGCGGCACGAGTCCTCGGTTTCCAGGCCCCAGGCCAGCCGCTCCAGTTCGACGAACATGGTGTTCGTCATCGCGTTGTAGCGGTCGGGACGGTTCAAGGTGACCACGACGATGCCCGGCTTCGCCTCCTCGGCGAGCAGGGTTTCGAAAGGTTCTTCCAGCGTTTTCATGCGGGCTCCTGAGACAAAGCGGACCGGTAGCGGCGAGGTCGAGGCTCAACGGAAATGCGGCTGGCGCTTCTCGACGAAAGCACTGATGCCCTCGGCGGCCTCCCCGTCCTCGAACAGCGCTTGGATCTGTTCGACCTCGTAGCGCGCCCCGTCCTCGAGCGGCAGGTCGAAAGCCACGTCGATCGTGCGGACTACGGAGAGCTGGGCCGGCAACGAGGGGCCGAGCAGTTCGTGCGCGAATGCCTCGGCGGCCTCGGTGACGTCAGCGTCGGTGAGCCGGTCCACCAAGCCGATCCGGTAGGCCTCCTCCGCGTCCACCTGGCGAGCGGTGAGCATGATGTCCAATGCTCGGCCCCGTCCGACCAGCTTCGGCAGTCTCTGCGTACCTCCGGCACCCGGGATCAACCCGAGTTTCACCTCCGGCAGTCCGAATCGGCCCGCGGGACCCGCGACTCGCAGTGTGCATGCCATCGCGAGTTCGAGTCCGCCACCCAGCGCGACCCCGTCGATCGCGGCGATGGAGATCCACGGCGCCGCGGCCAGTCGATCGTTGACCGCACGCATCTTGTCGCCATAGGCCGTGAAGGACTCGGAGTCGATCGTCGACAGGTGTTTGATGTCGGCGCCCGCGGCGAAGAATCCCGGCACCGCGGAGCGGACCACCATGACCTTGACGTCGCCCGCCTTCTCCGCGGCGTCCATCGCCAAGTGCATGCCGTCCAGCAGAGGAAGCCCCAGGGCGTTGGCGGGCGGGCGCTGCAGCGTCACCTCCGTGATGCCCGGCTCCACCGATTTCCAGATGACCACATCCTGCGCCCGCTCTGCCACGTCGATCCTCGCATTCAGCAACTCGTCGACACCGCTGCGGCCGACTTTCTCTCATTGGAAACTATCCAGCCCACAGCAATAAGTCAACCATTATTTTGGTATGACCAAAGACCTGCATTGCTACCGGCTCCGGCGAACTCGCATGGCGAGACTCTTTACTGATAGATTAGGTACGACCAAATACATAGAAAGCAGGTAACGATGCCCGAGTCGCCCTCGTCGAGCACGGTTGCGCGACACCCGGTTCAATTGCAGCCGATGCAGGTGCCCAAAGCGTCCGATGTGCTGGCGAACGACCTTCGCGAGCGCATCCTGCGCGGGGAATTCCCATCGGGCACCGCGTTGCCGCCCGAACGCGAATTGGTCACTCAGACGCAGATGAGTCGGACAACTGTCCGCGAAGCTCTCCGCATCCTCGAAGTACAGGGTCTGGTCGTCATCAAGACCGGCCGGTCCGGCGGCGCCTTCGTCCAGCAGCCCGGGGGCGCCTCGGTGGCCTCGTCGGTGAACCTGCTCATCCGCGGACAGCAACTGAAATTGTCCGACCTGCTGGAAACCCGTGAGGCGATCGAACCGGCCTGCGCGGCACTGGCGGCCAAATATCGCACCGACGACGACATCGCCGCCCTGGAAGCGGCCAACAAGAAGCTGGGCGACCTCGCCATCCCGCTCGAGGAATTTTTGCAGGCGAACGTCGACTGGCACCTCGCGGTGGCCACCGCCAGTCACAACGAACTGCTGACCGGCTTCATGACCGCGTTGTCGACAGCCATCTACAGCTCGACCGAGAACACCGCGTTCGTCGACGAGGCGGTGCGCCAGACCACCTGCCGGGCACACAAGACGATCACCGACGCCATCCGTGCGGGCGACTCCACCGCAGCGACGCGACGCATGACCAAACACGTCCACGGCTATGCCGAGGCCGTCGTCCAGGTCGAGGAACGGACCGAAATCGAACTGCACGATGCCTGAGGCCACAACTCACACCGGCACCGTATCCGCGAGGTGGACACGTAGACCGGCGAGGATCTCGGAGTTGATCGCACGCGTCTCCTGATCGCTCAAGCCCCACGGCGGGGCAATCAGGTCGAGGTGGTCGAAGCCCGCGGGAATTCGCGCGAGGGCCGCTGGGAACTCCGCGGGGCGGCAGGCGATGGCAATGGTGTCGATCATGTCGTCGGTGACGGCTCCGATCAGCGCCTCGGTGTCGCGATCCCGGGCTGCCCGGCGGATCTTTTCCTGCTCCGCACTCCATCCGTGCAGGGCGAACAGCCGATCGTAGACCCGGGACGCAGCGTACTGCCCGATGGCATAAGCAGCTTGGCGCCGCGCCAGATCCACATCGTCGTCGATCGCGCACATCCGGATACCCATGATCGTCACCTCGGCCGGATCGCGGCCCGAAATCGCTGCGCCGGCAGCGATTTCGTCCGCGACCGGCCCTCGAACATAGTCGGTCGTGAACATCGGATGGCCAACGAGCCCGTCGGCGAGTTCGCCGGCGGTGCGCAGCATCAGCTTGTTGACGCCGGCTATCCAGATCGGGATCTCGGCCCGGATCGGTTCCGGTACATCCGACGTGGGCGAGATGTGCACATGGTAGAAGCGCCCGTCGTGATGAACCGGCCCCTCGTGCAGGCGCCACAGCGCCTTGAGGACGGTGAGCAGTTCGGCCATTCGCGCGGCCGGTGCCTCGCCGGGCACCCCGTGCCAAGCCTCCATCATCTTCGGGGTGCCGTTGCCGATGCCGAGAATGATTCGGCCGCCGGACAATTCGTCGAGGTCACGTGCTTCCGCCGCCCACATCAACGGGCTGCGACCGACGCCGTAGGCGATATTCGATCCGATCCGGATCGTGCTGGTCCCGGCCGCGAGCGCCGCCATCGGTACGGTAGCCGAGCGGCTGTAGAGCTCGCTCGTCCACACTGCAGCACACCCGATTTCCTCGGCCTCGCGCGCCAATTCGGTCATGGTCGCGAACCGCCGCGGCCCGCGGCCGACGCCGAACGCGTTGACCCCGAATGTCGTCATCCCGGTGATCCTCCGATGTGTCAGGCTCGCCGCGGAAAACGGTCGAACTCCGGTCGTCGTTTCGCTTTGAATGCCTCGCGACCTTCTTTGGCCTCCTCGGTCGCGTAGAACAGCAGATTCGTATCGTGCGCGAGCTGCTGAATTCCGGCCAGGCCGTCCTCGGCCGCGTGGAAGCTGGCCTTCATCAGCCGAAGCGCCATCGGTGACAATTCCATCATCCGGCGGCACCACGTGAGCGTTTCCGACTCGAGGCCGGCGAGCGGCACGACGGTGTTGACCAGTCCCATCTCGAGGGCCTCGGCGGCATCGTATTGCCGGCAGAGGAACCAGATCTCCTTGGCCTTGCGTACGCCGACCATATCGGCCAGCAGGCCGGCGCCGAAGCCGCCGTCGAACGAGCCGACCTTGGGACCCACCTGTCCCAGGCGTGCGTTGTCGGCGGCGATGGTTAGGTCGCAAACGATCTGTAGCACATGCCCGCCGCCGACGGCGTATCCGGCCACCATCGCCACGACCGGCTTCGGTAGCCGGCGGATCTGCACCTGCAGGTCCGTGACGTGAAAGCGGCCGACCGCAGCCGGATTTCCCGGATCGGTGAGGTAGCCGGTGTCGCCGCGGACGCGCTGGTCGCCTCCGGAGCAGAACGCCTTGTCACCTTCGCCCGTCAAGATGATCACACCGATCGATGGATCCTCCCGGGCATGAGTGAGCGCATCGGAGATCTCCACCAATGTCTGCGGCCGGAAGGCATTGTGGACCTCGGGTCTACAGATTGTGATCTTGGCAATGCCGTCAGCTGTGCGGGAGTAGTCGACGTCCTCGTAGCGCCGGACCGTCGACCACTCCCCCATGCCGCCACCCACCGTGTCGTCACCCACAGGTGCGCTCACGCCATGGTCAGGCCGCCACTGACCGACAGTGTCTGGCCGGTGATGTAGCCGGTCTCGTCGGAGGCGAAAAACGCTACGGCAGCGGCGATATCGGACGGCAGCGCCAGCCGCTTCATCGGTACTGCGCGGGTCATACCGCCCAGCACCTTGTCGGCATCCTGACCCGAGTTGTCAGCGAACTTGCGCAGCGCAGGGGTGTCGGTGGGGCCGGGGCATACGGTGTTGACGGTGACCCCCTTGGTGGCAACCTCGCGGGCGAGGGTCTTGGTGAAGGCGATAATGCCGCCCTTGGCACCCGAGTACACGGCCTCGAGCGAGGATCCGACTCGTCCCGCATCCGAGCCGATGTTGATCACGCGCCCGAAGCCGCGCTCGATCATGCCCGGCACCACCGTGTGGTTGACGCGCAGCGCGCCCTTGAAGTTGATGTCGAGGATCTTGTCCCAGAACGCTTCGTCGGTGTCGAGGAACTTCATGAAGTCGTCCCAGCCGGCGTTGTTGACCGCGATTTCGACCGGGCCGAGGGTCTCGGTGACCTGCTGGACGGCCTCCTGCACCGAGGCGGTGTCGGTGACGTCGATCGGCACCGCGATCGCCTGACCGCCGGCCGCGACGATCTCCTTCGCCGTCTGCTGTGCCACTTCGTAATTCAGGTCGGCGACCGCGACGCGGAAGCCGGCCGCGCCGAGTCTGCGCGAGATGCCCTCGCCAATTCCCTGTGCGCCGCCGGTGACGAGCGCTACGCGATTACTCACGGGTGTCAATTCCTTTCGAGACAGTGGTTCGATGGGTTCAGGATGCGAGGCGGGCTGCGCTCGCTAGTTCGTCCCGGAATTCCGGCGCCGCGATGTCGATCAGACGGCGGCGGCGCTCCGCCAGCGGTTGGCCGCGCAGGTGCGCGACACCGTGCTCGGTGACCACGCAGTCGACGTCGGCGCGCGCGGTGGTAACCACACCTTCGTCGAGGCCGAACTTGATCGACGAACGTCCACGCATCGTCGACCGGAGCGCGATGATCGATCGTTTGCCGGTCAGCGCGGCGGCGCGGGCGAAGTCCACCTGGCCGCCGACCGCGCCGAGATAGGTGCCCCGGCTCATCTCCGCGCCGACTTGCCCAGTGAGGTCCACCTCGATCGCGAAATTGACCGCGACCAGCGAGCTGAGCGTCGAAAGCACTTGCGGCGCATGGGTATAACTGGTAGGTCGGAACAGCACCGGAAGGTCGCCGATTCGGGAGTACATGTCGGCCGATCCCAATGCCGTCCCGGCGACAGAGAGCCCGATGTCAATCTGTTTGCGGTCACCGGTGATGACGCCCTTGTCGATGAGCGCGAGCACTCCATCGGTAATCATTCCGGTATGCACGCCGAGATCGCGGTGTCCGGCCAGCGCGGCGAAAACCGCCGCCCCCATGGAGCCGATGCCGACCTGCAGGGTGTCGCCGTCGTCGATCAGTTCGGCGATACGACCCGCGATCACCCGGTCGAGATCGCCGGTGGGCCGACGCTCCTCCTGTTGCAGCGGCCGATCGGTCTCGAGGGTGGCCGCGAAGCGGCGCAACGGAATTCGCGGTGATCCGGGGACCGCGGGCATCTGCTTGTTGATCTCGGCGAACAACAGCGAGGTATGCGCAATGGCGTCGGCCATGTAGTCGACGCCGATCCCCAGTGAGCACGTGCCGTCCCGGTCCGGCGGCGACACTTGGAGCAGACCGGCGTCGCACGGCAGCCGGTGCTCGGCGAACATCCGCGGCAGCGCCGAGTAATGGCAGGGGACGACCTCGAGCCGGTCGGTCGCGCCGAGCTCGCGCAACGCGCCCAGGCCGCCGTAGGAAACCATCGTGTCGGTGGGCGACATCGATTGCGCCAGTTGATCATTCCAGCTGAGGCCGGTGAACAGGCGCAGCGGACCGAGTTCGGACGCCTGCTCGAGCAGTCGATCGACCAATGGGCGCGGCTCCGCGGCGGCCTGGCTCCACCAGACCCCCATTCCCGGCCGCAGCAACTCGCCGAAGTCGAGCATCAGTCCACCCGCTCGATAAGGGTCCCGGTGCCCAGTCCGCCGCCGCAGCACATGGTCACCAGGCCGAGGTGGCTGTCGCGCCGCTCCAACTCGGCGAGGATCGTCGCGATCAGCCGCGAGCCGGTGGCGCCGACGGCGTGGCCGAGTGCGATCGCACCGCCGTTCACGTTGACTCGGTCCATATCGGGCTTCAACTCCCGCTGCCATGCGAGCACAACCGACGAGAACGCCTCGTTGACCTCGAAGAGGTCGATGTCGGCGACGCCGAGACCGTTGCGCTCCAGCAATTTGTGTGTGGCGGGGATCGGTCCTGTGAGCATGATGATCGGATCGACACCAACAGTGGTCTGATCGGCGATTCGCGCGCGGATGCGCAGACCGTGGCGTTCGGCAGCCGCACGTGTGCACAGCAGTACCGCCGCGGCGCTGTCGCAGATCGGGCTCGAGGTGCCCGCGGTGATCCGGCCGTTCTCGCGGCGGAAGACGGGGGCGAGGTTCGCCAGCGTCTCGAGCGAGGTGCCCGGCCGGACCGTTTGGTCTCCGGTACGGGTCTCGCCGTCGAGTTCCATCTTCACCATCTCGGCGTCGAAGCGGCCTGCGGCGATGGCCTCGGTCGCGAGCGCATGCGACCGCACCGCGAACTCGTCCATCTCCGTTCGTGAAATATCCCAGCGCTCCGCGATCAGTTCCGCGCTCTCACCCTGAGTGACGAAGTCGTACCGCTCGCGCAAAGCGGCGGGCCACGGATCCCCGTAGAGCTCGCTGATCTTGGCGGGAGAATTCATCGGCACATGCCCCATATGCTCGACGCCACCAGCGATGACGACATCGTGCACACCTGAAGCCACCAGCGCGGCAGCAAAATTCACCGCGGTTTGCGCCGATCCGCACCGGCGATCCAGCGTCGTCGCGGGAACCTCCGCCGGATATCCGGCCTGCAGCCAGGCATTGCGCCCGATGTTTCGCGATTGCTCACCGAAGGGTGCGGTACACCCGATGATCAGGTCCTCCACCATGGCAGGGTCGATTCCAGTGCGCCCGACCAGATCCTGGTAGCACGACGCCAGCATCGCATTGGGATGGATGTCGCGGAACCACCCCTTCTCGGGATGGGATTTGCCGATCGGGGTGCGCACCGCCTCGGCTATGACGACCTCGCGACCGGCGGTCGCGAACGGGCCCGACACTTGTGCGCTCATCAGATCACCGTCCCGCCGTCGACGGGCAGCACCTGGCCGGTGATGTAGCCGGCGGCCGCAGAGGCCAAGAACACGAAGGTGGGAGCGATCTCGTCGGGATATGCCCAGCGTCCCAACGGGATTCGCGCCAGCGTCTTCGTCGCGAGCTTTTCGTTGCTGCGAATGTTCTCGGTCATCGCGGTGGCGGCCAGCGGTGCTACCGCGTTCACGGTCACCGACTGCTTGGCCAGCTCACGCGCGAGCGATTTGGTCAAACCGATGATCGCAGCCTTGGCTGCGCCGTAATTGGCTTGGCCGATCGTGCCGGTAAGCCCGGCAGCGGAGGTCACGTTGATGATGCGACCGGTTCCGTCGGCGGGCAGGTAGTCCAGGGCGGCGTGGCTGCAGTGGTAGCTGCCCATGAGATGAGTGTCGAGAACCTTGCGGAATTTGGCCTCGTCCATCTTCGGGAACATCGCAGGAGCGATCACACCCGCGTTGTTCACGAGGATGTTGAGCTTTCCGTCACCGAGCCGGGCGGCGGCGGCAACCGCGTGGCGGGCGTTGTCGCCCTCGCACACATCGAGGGTGAACGGTTCGGCGACACCGCCGGCTGCGGTGATTCGCTGGCTGACGGCCACGGCCGCGTCCTTGTCGATGTCGGTTACCAGCACGGCCGCGCCGGCTGCGGCGAAAGCCTCCGCGACCGCTGCGCCGACGCCACCACCGGCGCCGGTGACCAACGCGGTCCGGCCGTCCAGGCGGAAGGCTTCGACGCCGGAGGGACTCTTGGCTGTCTGATCGGTCATCAGTAGCTCCTCGGGAGGCCGAGTACGTGGGAGCCGAGATAGTTCAGGATCATTTCCTGACTGATCGGCGCGATGCGGGTCAGGCGCGCTTCCCGGAAGTATCGGGACACGTTGTACTCCTCGGAGTAGCCCATGCCGCCGTGGGTCTGCAGCGCGCGGTCGGCGGCCTCGAAGCCGGCGTCGGCGCACAGATATTTGGCCGTATTCGCCTCGCGCCCACAGGGTTTGCCGTTGTCGTAAAGCCAGGTGGCCTTGCGCAGCATCAGTTCCGCGGCATCGAGACGGGCCAGCGAATCCGCGAGGGGAAATTGAATGCCCTGGTTCTTGCCGATCTGGCGACCGAACACCTCGCGGTCGTTGCCGTACCGGACACCAGCACGCAGGGCGGCGCGGCCGATTCCGAGCGCTTCGGCGGCCACCAGCATCCGCTCGGGGTTGAGGCCGTCGAGGATGTAGGTGAAGCCCTTGCCCTCCTCGCCGACCCGGTCCTCGACGGGAATCTCCAGGTTGTCGATGAACAGCTCGTTGGAGGTCACCGCGTTGCGGCCCATCTTCTTGATGGGCCGGATGTCGACCTTGTCGCGGTCCAGATCGGTGAGGAACAATGTCATACCGTCGGTCTTGCGCGGGGAATCCTCGAACTTCTGCGTGCGGGTCAGCAGCAGAATCTTCTCCGACTCCACCGCCTTGGAGATCCAGACCTTGCGCCCGTTGACGATGTACTTGTCCCCCTCGCGCTTGGCGAAGGTGGTGATCTTGGTGGTGTCGAGACCGGCGCCCGGCTCGGTGACACCGAAGCAGACGTGCAGATCACCGCTGACGATGCGGGGCAGGGTTCGCTGCTTGAGTTCTTCACTGCCGTGCACGATCACCGGGTGCATGCCGAAGATCGACAGGTGCATCGAGCTGGCGCCGTTCATGCCGGCACCGGACGCCGCCACCTGCTCGAGCAGGATCGATGCCTCGGTTATCCCGTAGCCGTACCCGCCGTACTCCTCTGGAGTGGTGATGCCCAGCCACCCACCCTGGGCGAAGGCGTTGTAGAACTCCGTCGGGAATTCGTGCTTCTCGTCCTTGTCCTGCCAGTACCGATCGTCGAATTTGGCGGCCAGCTCCGCGACCGCGTCACGAATCGTGAGCTGGTCCTCTGTCAGTTGGAAATCCACGCCCGTACTCCATCCATCAACTAAGACAACTATAACAATGGACTGACCAAATATTGCAACGATGTCAGCCCGCGGCAACCGGCTTGTCGAGCAGCGCGGCCGCGATCTGCTCGTTCCAGGCTCGCGGCCCGCCGTAGAGAACGCGGTCGAGTTTGGCGCGCTTGTAGTACCGGTGCAGGTCGTGTTCCCACGTGTAGCCGATCGCGCCGTGGACGGTTAGCGCAGATTCCGCAAGCTCGGCCACCGTGCTGGTCACTTGAGCCTTGGCGACGGCCGCGATCGTCGGGGCTTGGTCGACTTCGGCGTCGATGGCGGCAGCGGCGTACAGCGCTGTCGAATAGGAGGCCTCGACCGTCACCAGCATCTGCGCGGCCGCGTGCTTGACCGCCTGAAACGACCCGATGAACCGGCCGAATTGCTTGCGCTGCTTGCTGTAATCGACGGCGAGTTCGAGCATGCGCTCGGCGCTACCGAGCGCATCGGCGGCTACCAGTACGGCCGCACGGTTCGCGGTCCGAGTCAGCAATGATTCGTCATCCGCGACGATCTCGATGATCGGAGCCTTCACGAACTCGACGGTCCCGGCGGCGCGCGAGCGGTCGAGCAGATCGTCGCGCCCGACGACGGCGTCCGATGCCGACACTCGCGCCAGGCCCGGCCCGTCAGGACCGGTCACCGGAACGACGAAGACATCCGCTTCGCCGGCACCGAGAACGTGGGGGACCGTGCCGGTCAGGCGATCGTCCGCGGTGACCAGCGGCGCCCACGCAGGGTGCCGGTCGGCACGAATCGCCGCAACGAATCGCCGGTGGCCGGCAAGCTGCTCCCCCAGTTCCCGCTCGGTCAGCAGGGGTGCGACCAGCGCGGCCGCCAACCACCGCGAGTCGGGCACCCCGGACCGCCCGAATTCCCGTGCGGCCAGCGCCAATTCGAGCACACCACCCCCCTCGCCGGAGTTCTCCTCCGGATAGCCGACACCCCACCAGCCGTCCTTGATCAGCTCGTCGGTGAATCGGCTCGTTTCGCCGTCGGACTGCAACTTTCGGATGGTCTCGGTGGGGAATTTCGCGGCAATCCACTCGCGCAGGGATGCGGCGAACAGTTCCTGCTCCTCGGACAGTTCCCAATGCATCGCTTCTCCTCAGCTCGTACTCGTGCGATGCACGACATCTCGGATGGCGGCCACGGCCTCGGGATTCTCCGCACCCGACAGATCGCCGGGATCAGCGTCGATGGCGGCAGCGCGAACCGCGCGCCGCAGAATTTTGGCGGACCGCGTCCTCGGCAGTGCCTCCACGACCCAGACCTTCGCCGGTGCGAACGGCTTTCCGACACCGGTCGCCACCAGTCGGCGCAATTCCTCGGAGACGCCCTCGACCGCGGCTCCCGGTCGCGGAACCCAGAAGGCCCAGACACTTTCGCCCTTCTTCGGATCCGGCACCCCGACGGCGGCGGCTTCCGCGACCGCCGGATGGGTGGTCAGAACGGATTCGACCTCGGCAGGCGCCAAACGTTTACCCGCGACATTCATGACGTCGTCGGACCGGCCCAGGATGTACCACTGCCCGTCCTCGTCGACGCGGGCGTAATCACCGTGGCACCAGATTCCGGGGAAGGTGGACCAGTAGGACTCGAGGTAGCGCTCCCGGTCTCGCCAGACCCCTCGGGTCATCGCCGGCCAGGGCTGGCGGCAGACGAGCTCACCGATACTGCCGCGCAACGACTTTCCGGCATCGTCGACCACGTCGACATCCATGCCCAGCGACGGTCCGCCCAGTGAGCAGCTCGGAATCGGTTCCACGGGGTAGGGCGCCAGGAACGAGCCGCCTACCTCGGTACCGCCGGAGAAGTTGATCACCGGAACCCGGCCACCGAGGACCTGCTCCGCGAGCCAGTCGTAGGAATCGGGATCCCACGGCTCACCGGTCGATCCGAGCACATACACCGAACCCAGCTCCCGCGCGGCGATGTCGGCGAGGGGCGTCGACTTCAGCGCACGGATGAGCGTCGGGGAGACACCCAGCATGGTGATCTCGTGCCGCTGCACCAGATCCCACAGCCGACAGGTATCGGGAACGTCGGGAGAACCTTCGTAGAGCAGCAGGGTGGCGCCGTTGGCGTGGGTGCCGAACGCCGACAGCGGACCCATGACCCAGCCCATATCGGTGATCCAGCAGAAGATGTCGTCCTCGTTGATATCGAAGGAGTAGGCGACCTCGGTCGCGACCTTGATCGTGAAACCGGCGTGGGTGTGGACCGCGCCCTTCGGTTTCCCGGTCGTGCCGGAGGTGTAGCCGAGCATCAATGTCTGCATGGCCGGGAAGGGGCGGAAAGCGTAGGGTTCGACGGCCTCGTCGACCAGGGATCCCCACGCCGTGACGGTGACATTCAGGCCAGCGAAATCGACCGGGTCACCGATATTTTCGACAGCGACAACCGAGCGCACCGAGGGTGTCTGCGCCAGCGCCTTGGCCAGCTCGCCCGCCATGCCGACCTTGCGCCCGCGCCGAATCGTCCCGTCCGCGACGACGACAGCCTTGACCTGCGCGTCGTTGAGCCTGGAGGCGATGGCGGCAGCGGCGAAGCCGGAGAACAACGGCACGAGTATCGCGCCGATCCCCGCTGCGGCGTAGCAGGCGATCACCGCCTCGGGGATCATCGGCAAATAGATGGCCACCGCGTCGCCCTCACCCACCCCGAGTTCGACCAGCCCTGCGGCGACCCGCCCGACCTGCTCAGCGAGTTCGCCGTAGGTAAGCGTGTGGACCGAGCCGTCCTCCGCCTCGTGCACGATCGCAGCACGATCGGCAGCCGTTTCGAGCCAGCGGATGAGGCAGGCGTCGACCGCATTGAAAGTGCCGCCCACGAACCACTCCGGGAACTCGACGCCCGCCGAGAGGTCGAGGACCGATTCGTACGGTGTCGCGAACGGGATACTCAGGTCGGTCACGGCCGCATCCCAATACCAGGACACATCCGCCGTCGACCGCCGACGAAGTTCGTCGATCGAGTCGATGCCCTGGGCTCGCGCCAGCCGCATCACGTTCGCGTTCTCGACGTATTCAGGAGTTGGATTCCACACGTAGGTGCTCATCACGCCGCCTTTCTCAGCTGCGAGGCATTCCGAGCACACGCTCGGCAGCGATGTTGCGTTGAATGAAAGTCGACCCGCCGGCGATGGCGGTTCCACGTGCCTGATACGCGAGCCGCAGCCAGCGCTGCTGATCGGCGTCGGCATCCTCGGCGAGACCGAACTGTCCGCCGAATTCAGTCAGTTCGAGCCCGAAATCGGCGATGTCCTCGACCAAGGGACAGAAATACAACTTGCCGATGGAGGTGACCGGGCCCGGCGGCTGCCCGGATGCCGCACCTGTAATGACTCGCTGCCCGATGAGGTAGTGGATCAGCGCGCGACCGTAGAGGTCGGCGATGCGGTGTCGGATCTCGGGTGTGGCGCTCAGAGGTTTGCCGTCGTCGTCGATCATGCGTTTGACCTGTTCGATCAGATCGGCGACCGCCCTGGTGGTGTTGACCCGCCCCGTTGCGATCCCGACGCGTTCGAAGGCCAGGGTCCCCATCGCGACTTTCCAGCCGCCGTCGACCTCGCCCACCACGGCATCGTCAGGCAGAAAGACGTCATCGAGGAACACCTCGTTGAATTCCGCCTCGCCCAGCATGTGCGCGAGCGGGCGTACAGTCACCCCTTCCGCCGACATCGGCAGCAGGAAGTATGTGATGCCCCTGTGGCGATCACCGCCGCCGGTGCGGGCCAGCAGGATCGCGTTGTCGGCAACCTGCGCCCGGGAGGTCCAGATCTTCTGTCCCTGAATTTTCCAGCCATCGTCGACCCTGGTCGCTTTAGTCCGCAACGACGCGAGATCGGACCCGGATTCCGGTTCGGAGAACAGCTGGCACCAGATCTCCTTGCCCTCCAGGATCGGCTGCAGGTACCGCTGCTTCTGCTCGATATTGCCGAAGGCGACGATCGTGGGTCCCGCGAAGTCCTCGCCGATGATATTGAGCCGCTCCGGGGCGCCCGCGCGATCCATCTCCTCGTTGAAGATGGCCTTGATCTTCGCGTCGGCACCGGCACCACCGTATTCGGGGGGCCATGACAGACCGGCGAAGCCGGCCTCGAACAGTTTCCGCTGCCACACCGACCAGAAACCGCGCTTGTCCTCGAGCCGCGCCGGTTCCGGCCACGGCAGCGTCGGCAGGGTCTCGCTCAGCCAGTCACGAATGCGCGAGCGGAATCGCGCTTCCTCCGGCGAATCGCTCAGTTCCATCGGCACCTCCACATGCTAAGGACCAACGTTACAATAGGTCAGACCAAAAAATCCAGGGAGGTACCCCATGACGAGCCCCCCGGCTCGGGCGTTGCCCGCCGGCACCGTCCTCGACGTCGTATCGTTCGAGGTGGAGGCCGGTAAGGTGCAAGAATTCACCACCGCAACACACGCGGCCGACGCGATACACACCAGCGAAGAAGCCGCCACGACCGCGGGATTCGCGAGCATCCCGGCAACCCCGACCCATGTGGTGGTCGCTGGCCATCATCGAAATCAGCAACAGTTCGTGCAGGCACTCGGATTGGCCATCGAGCGGGTGGTGTTGGGCTCGATGGAGTGGCACTACACGCGCCCGCCGGTCGTTGGCGACCGCCTCACCGGAACCCGGCGAGTCGCCGGCGATACCACGAAGGCAGGTAAGCGCGGCGGCGTGATGCGCCTGGTCACCCTCGAGACGGACTGGATCGACGAGGCGGGTGACACGGTTGTGACACAACGCGAAGTCCTGATCGAGAGAGGCGCATGATGTCTCGCACCCCTGTCACACTGACAGCCGAACAAGAGCTCGAGCCGCGACGAATCGGGCCGGTCACCCAGACCGACATCGTCCGATTCGCCGGTGCGGGTGGCGATTTCAATCCGCTGCATCACGATGCCGACTATGCTGTCCGCGCCGGACTACCCGGTGTCATCTCGATGGGCCAGATGCAGGCCGGCATGCTCGCCGCCTGGGTCGCCGACCTGGTTCACGTCGAACACATGGTCTCGTACTCGGTGCGTTTCGCCTCACCACTGCGCATCGGCGAGACACTCGAACTCGGCGGCCGGGTCGAATCGGTCGACCCGGTCACCGCTACCGCTACGTTGTCCGTGCACGCGAAATCCGCCGATCGCGTTGTGATCAGCGGTGCCGCGCAGGTACGAGTTTCCCTGCCGGACTGACGTTTCGGGCGGATGAGTTCCGCCGGCCGAAGCGGGTGATGTCAGGAAGACCGCAGGCTGTGCCGCCCGGCGCGACCTGCCATCACCCGCTCGAGCGTCGCGCTGTCTAGGGAACCAGAACGATCTTGCCGAATTCGCCGCCGGCCTCCAGCCTGCGATGCGCCTCGGCGGCATCGCCGAGCGGATAGACATCCGCGATGGTCGGCGGGGCGACCACGCCAGTCGAGACGAGATTGAGCAGACTACGGAAATCGCCCGGACCGCCCATCGTGGTACCCAGCAAGCTGTACTGGCCGAAGAAGAAGCTGCGAACGTCCATAGTGGCCTGTTCGGCAACATTGGCACCCAGGACGACCAGGCGCCCGCCGGGCCGCAATGCCTGAATGGACCGTTCCCACAGTCCAACCGGATCCAGGATCACATCGAAACCGTCGCCGTTCGGGGACAACGCTCTCGCCTGCGCCGGCCAGTCGTCGCGAACATGCAGAACGCCCCCGGCGGCACCACTGTTGCGAGCCCTGGCCAGCTTCTCCTCCGTCGATGCGGTAACGAAGGTCTGTGCTCCGAGGGCGGTCGCGAGCGACAACGCCATGGTGGAAACACCGCCGCCCGCACCGATGATGAGCAGTGATTCGCCCGCACCGAGCCCAGCGCGAGTCACGAGCGCGCGATAAGAGGTGACACCGACCAGTGGTAGCGCCGCCGCCTCTTCCCACGAAAAGGCGGCCGGCTTGGGCGCCAGGCATTCCTCCGGCACGGCGATGCGCTCGGCATAGGTCCCCGGCGTCCGGTCGCCCAGTATCTCGAAACTCGCTGCGGGAGCGTCGATGTGATCACCCCAGAACAGCGAGGGCGCAATCACCACCTCTTCACCGGTATCGGTGCGCACGCCCGCGCCGTCCGCACCGGGCGTGTGTGGCAGCGGAGACAGATATCGGCCACGACGCACCAGGACGTCGTGCCAGTTCAACGCACTCGCTCGCAATTCGACCGTCACCCAGCCGGGACGGGGAGCCGGCTCTTCGGCCCAGCAGCAGCGCAGGACTTCCGGTCCGCCGAACGCCGACATGACGATCGCTCTCATGGATTCACCCGCTGCGCGGTTACGGTCGCAACGGCGCACGCCTTGTCCGACGAGTTCGAGGCGGTGACACGTACCACCGCGAGCGAACGCGCGCTGTGCACGACCTCGGCACAGAATGTCGTCACATCCTCGGCATGACCCGGCCGCACGAAGACGATATCGATACTCGTGCTGCGGTAGTCGCCTTTCGCGCCGAGCACCGAAAGAGCGGCGAATTCCGATGCGCAGATGAGGATTCCGCCGTGCACATTGCCGATTCCGTTGGCCGCCAATGCCGTAGCGGGCATCTCGACGACGCCGCGCCCGGCATCGCGAATGCCCAAGGATTCGCGGATTGTCGTGGTGTTCGGGGGTGCGGTGAACGGCACCGCGGGGGCAGTCGGCGGTCCGCTTACCGATACGAGATGCGATCGCTGGGTGATCAACGCGATGGCGGCGCCTGTCGCGTCGGCTAGCACGCCGCGAGTCAGGCCACCCCGATCGTTCCTGGCGACCAGCTCACCCGTGACGGCCAGCCGTGATCCGTCGACCGGCGGATCCGCAAGGAAGTCGAGCCGAATACCGAGACTGACCGGCCACCGGTCCCGCGGCGAGCCGGCCGCGACGATATAACCGGTGACATCGTCGAGCGGAACTCCCAGAGCGCCCCGGCTGAAGCCCGCCACCGGATCCAGCAACCACGGGCCCGATTCCACGGTCAGCTCCGCCCACTGTGGGGACAGGCTCACCGCACCAACGCGAACCAGCGCCTCGGCTCCGCTGACCAGAAAATCTGGAGTGGGCACGGGCGTCACGCTCAACGAGCGCCCGCCGCTGTGGGCTGGTTGAGTTCCGCTGCGATCCGCATGCGCAGCAGGTGCTTCTGAATCTTCCCGGTCGCAGTCATCGGCAGTTCATCGATTGCGATGACACGCTCCGGGGTCTTCTGGACGGCGACACCCCGATCCGTCAGGTATGCACGCAGTTCCTCCACCGTCGGCGCGGTGTGCCCCTCCTTCGCAACCACATAACAGCACACTTTCTCTCCCAGCCTCGCATCGGGCATACCTACTACGGCGAGTGCGACCAGATCCGGATGATCGGCCAGTTTGTCCTCGACCTCGCGAACACTGATATTCATCCCGCCACGGATCACGATGTCCTTGGTGCGGCCGGTGACCCGCACGTATCCGGTGTCGTCCATGACGCCGAGATCACCTGAACGCGAGAAGCCGTCCGGGGTGAACAGTTCGGCGGTCTCCTCGGGGCGATTCAGATACTCGATCATGTGCGACGGCCCGCGGTAGGCGATGTCGCCCTCGGCGCCTCGGGGCAACTCCGCACCCTCCGACCCGACGATCTTGACCTCGGCCCCCGGCAATGCGGCGCCGTCGGAGGTGATCGCGCGCCGCGGATCTCCGTTGATGCGGCAGGTGGTTGTCGACAGATTTTCGCTGCGCCCATAGAGCGACAGCACAGTGGTAGTGGGGAGTTCGGCCTTCGCGTGCTCCACGACCGCGGCCGGGATCGGCGCTCCCGCACAGACCCAAACCCGAAGAGTCGACAGGTCGAACTCCGGATGTTCCTCGGCGGCTACTACCAGAGTCTGCAGAAAAGTCGTCGCCGTGACCGCGGCAGTACATCCGAAGCGCTGGATCTCGGCCAAGCCGCGCACCGGATTCCACTCCGCCATCAGGTGTGTCGATGCACCCGCGATCAAAGGAATCAGCACGCTGGTCACCAGACCGGTCGTATGCGTGATCGGCGAGGGACCGAACTGGACGTCGGCCTCACCGTGCTCGAAAGCCTCCACCAGCGCCCGCGCTCCCGAGGCATAGGTGTTGAAGGTGTGCACACACCCTTTAGGACGCGACGTCGTTCCGGACGTGTAGACGATGACGAACGGGTCGTCCGGGTGCGCCCGGACATCGAGCTCGGCCTCGACCTGTGCGGGATCGACGGCGCCGATGATGAGATCCTCGAGTACCTCGATCCGCCGTTCGGCCAGTGATTCACGGGCATCGTCCGATGCGCGCACCGCCACGATCGCCTCGAGGGTGTCGCTGTCCTGACGAATCCGCTCGTACATCGACAGGTAGTCGAAGCCCTTGAACTCGAACGGAACGATGGCCATTCGGACCAAGGCGTCCGAAACTACATGGGACACTTCGTCTTTCCGATAAATCGGCATGACCGGGACGGTCACCGCACCGATCCGCGCCAGCGCGGCCGCGGCCACCACGAAGGCGGTCCAGTTCGGCAACTGCACAGCCACGCGATCGCCAGCACGCAACCCGCGCCGGTGCAGCCCCAGCGCGAGCCGTTCGGCAGAGTCGTAGAGCTCTGCGAACGTCAGAGCATAGGTACCGTCGGTCACGAACACCTTGTCCGGCTTGGCCTCGGCCTGTGATCGCAACAGTTCGGTGAAGTTGACGTCGGCCCACTGACCGCTCGCATAGAACTCATCGATCTGCGCCCAGGTGTATCTGCCGCGATTCCGCTCGCTGCTCATGGTGCCCATCCTCTATCAGTGCGTCGCACGCTATGCCCAAAGATTAGAATGGTTAGACCTAAACTCGCAACCCTTCGTCGCCTCGACCTCGCTGACGCAGAACATGCGCGCGACCGCCGAAATGGCTCATGAACAGGCACTCAAGCAAGATTGTCGCGAGTGTCGCCACAAGTTCGGCAGGAAGGTTCGTCAAATCACAGACCGTTCAGTTCGCCGACATATGCGTGACGCCTCTCTCACCGAACGTGCGGGCGCACCCTCCGGACCCTGCCGAGAACGACGGCAGTGCGCGCATTCGAACCGGGCCCGGCAGCAAGAGAACAACTGCCGCAATACGACTTGCTCCAAGCAACCTCGATACAGCACCCCGATAGGACGACGATCGATTACCGGCCAGCCGTAACACGACCCGCCAGAGCCAGGATCCGCTCCGCTTGCTTCAAATGTGGCAGATCGAGCATCTTCCCATCGAGTGCGATGGTTCCCACATCGGACGAGAATGCTTCGACGACGCGCTGCGCGAACTCGACCTCCTCGAGTGAAGGCGTGAAGGCGGTATTGATCGTATCGACCTGGCCGGGATGAATGGCGATTCGCCCGCTGAATCCCTCGGCGCGGGCACGGCGAGAGGATTCGGCCAGGCCGTCGTTGTCACGGATGTCCACATACAGCGTCTCGACGGCCTCGACGCCCGCGGCCCGAGCACCCATCAGCAGCAGCGATCGCACCAGCCGATAAGTGGTGGCCCAGGTGCCGTCGGGCCCGAGATTCGTCGAAGCACCGAGGGCCGCACTGAGATCTTCCGCACCCCAAGTCATTCCATACAAACGAGCAATCCCGGCAGCGGCGAAATCGCCGAGGCGGAAAGGCGCGATCGGCGTCTCCGTCGCCACTGGCAGCACTCGAATACCCCCCAAGGGCAGACCGTGCGCGGACTCCAGCGCCTCGAGATAGTGGTGCACGCGCAGAACGTCGACCGGTTCGTCGATCTTGGGAATCATGATGCCGGCCGGTCGCGAACCGACCACCGCAACCAGATCCGATAACGCGTACTCGGATTCGATCGGATTGATCCGCACCCACAGTTGCGGACCTCGCTCGGCGACCGAACCGGCGGCGATGAAGTCCGACACCATGCGCCTCGCCACGGATTTCCGTCCGGCGCTCACGGCATCTTCCAGATCCAAGATCACCGCATCCGCCGACGAGTCGGGGACCTTGGCGATCTTCTTCTCGCTGTCGCCCGGTACGAACAGAAACGAGCGGATCGGGGCGGTCATCGCGGCCTCCTCCGCTGCAGGCCAGACCGCTTGCATGAGGCGACCAGCACGTCGTGCTGATTGAACGCCTGGTGCAGGAACACCACGATGCCCTGGTCCGGCCGCGACTTGGAATCGCGCAATTCGAGGACCTCGGTCACCACATGGATGGTGTCGCCGTGGAACAGCGGCCTGGGAAAGCGCACCTCATCCCAGCCGAGGTTCGCTACCGCCGTTCCCAGCGTGGTGTCACCGACCGAGATGCCCACCATCAGCCCCAGCGTGAAGGCACTGTTCACAATTCGCTGCCCGAACTGCGTGCCCTTCATGTACTCCTCGTCGAGATGCAGAAGCGCCGGATTGTGCGTCATCGCAGTGAAGAGGACGTTGTCCGTCTCGGTGACCGTACGCCGAATCGCATGCTCGAACCTCTGCCCGACCGATAGCTCGTCGAACCACACACCAGCCACGTTGTCTACCTCCAAGTCGACCAATTAATTGTCATATGGTACGACCAATTGACCAGAAGGGTCAATGCCGCCGCTGCCGGACTCAGAGCCGGCGGTCCATCGCCACCGCAGGACTGCATGTCGATCGGGTGTTTATGGACATACCATATACCTGATAAGGTGTGGGTTGAGTCACATGACGTCGTCGCCGACGATCCACCGCCGCGCGTCGGTGACGACTTGCTCGAGGAGTGGACAGTGGCTGTGCAATCAGCGACGATGCCGATTCGCCCTGCGGACGACGCCAATGTCGCAGAGCGAGCATTCGCACAGTTACTGCAGGCGATCGGCCCGGAGCCGGAACTGCTGCGACTCCAGGAGTTCAACCCGAGCCTATCCCTGGTACGCGACTACGCCAGCAACGCGTTGCGCGCCGGACTTCCGTCGCGGGAGATCACCCTGGAGGTCGCGACCATCCTCACCACCGTCGACCAGGCCATACGGGCGGATATCGCGCGACGTATGCGCGTGCACAGCAAACAGTTCGGCGGCTTGGCGCGGGTTGTGCGCGAAATCGACAACGCACCCGGAGCCACGCTGTCGCGGGTGTTGACCCGCGAGCTGTGTACCGCGCTCGGCTATGGCAAGGCCATGTATTCGGTGGTCTCCGGATCGTGCTGGTCGCCGGTGACGGTCTCGGTAAACCCCGAGCTCGGCGCCACTTTCGCTCCTCTGGTCGCCGCCGTCGACGGCAGGGCGATTCCCCTGCGCGACGCGCCGCGGGAAGCGGAACTGGTTCGACGCCGCCGCTCCTACGCGGTAGGACCTTCCGAAATCAACCGCCACACCTATCGTCCACTGTTGGATCTGAGCCGCCCTGCGGGGTATCTCGCCGTACCGATCGTCGTGGCGGACCGTGCGGTCGCGATCGTTCATGTCGACCGGCACTACAACGACCTGAACGAGGCCGACTTCCACCTGATCACCAGCCTGGCACAGGCATGCGCGTTATCGATGGAGTCGTCGCGATTGCGGACGGCGATCGCTGAACAGAATCGACGCACCGCCGCCGAGCTGGACAAACTCGGCCGCGCGTTACGTGAACTCGAAAACACCGACGTAACCCTGGACAACCTGGGGGGGCCGACCGCCGATCTTTCCGACTATCGCGAATATACCTCGCACACAACGGATTACGTGACGTCGCTGACGGCGCGCGAAAGGGAGGTGCTGGCACTGATCGCCACCGGCGCCACCAATGCGGCGATATCGCACAGGTTGTGCATTTCCGACGGCACGGTGAAATCACATGTGCAGCGCATATTCCGAAAGATCGGCGTCGCGACCAGGGCGGAAGCCGCGGCACTGTACGCCGGCCGCCGAATGCAGCCGGATCCTTCGGCATGAGCTCGCCACCGGGCGACCACTGCGATCACCCGACAACCGAGGATGTGATCGCCGCGATGCGTACCGCTTCCGGCCCCCGGCTGGCCGGGCTCGGTCGTCAACTCGCCGATCTCCTCGAACACGAACAAGCGCTGCGAGAAAGGGAGATCGACGTGCATCGTTGCGCTGTCGGACGCCTGCAGCAAGCGGTTACAGACCTCGTGACAGCCACTTCCAGTGCCGAACTGTTGCGCCGCACCTGCGCGGCACTGGCCGGTATTTGCTCCGCGAGGCTCGTTCTCGCCTCCAGTATCGAATCCGGTCGAGCACGACCCATCGCGAGCTACGAATCCGGCGGCGCGAGCACGATTCCGGCGAGCTATCGTTGGCATCCGGATTCGGCGGAGTCGCGTGCGGTTGTTTCGGGAAACAGCTCGTTCGACTACCAACCTGCACCCGAGCTGAGGGACCTGTTTCCTCAGGGCTGCACGGTCATCGCCGTTTCGGTCGACGAGATCCCGGTGGTTCTCGTGCACATAACCGGGAAACTCGCAGCTGCACAGCATGATTCAGCTACTCTGTTGCTGGAGATGCTCGGTAACTGCCTGCGTCGACTGGGCTTGTCGGCCCGCCGGGCAAGGCAGCTCGAATTATTGCGCTCCAGTGGGATCGCACGCGAACATCAAAACAAGGTCTCACAGAGCGAAACGGAATCTGCTCCCCCTACCCCGTGGGGGGAACCGCTGACCGAGCGGGAGAGCGAGGTTCTGCGCCTGATACTCGAGGGCGCATCCAACACAGCCGTCGCCACCGAACTGGTCATCACTGTCGATACAGTGAAATCTCATGTCAAACGGATCCTACGGAAGCTGGGGGCGACGAACCGAAGGGAGTTGATCGCCCGCCATGCCGCTCTCACAAACCGTTCGCTTCCGCCACCGTCACCGTGATTGTCTCCATGTCCGCCCGCAGCACCAACTGACATGACAACCGTGAGCAAGGCCGCGCTGCATCGAGGAATTCGAGCAGATCCTGTTCCTCCATCGACGCCTCGTCGAACGCCTCGGCGGATTCGGCTTCGACATACACATGACAGGTAGCGCACGAGCAGCTACCACCACACTCGGCGACTATCCCGGGCAGGTTGTTGCGTACGGATCCGTCCATCACTGTCTGCCCCGCCGGGACATCGACCGAACTAGCCGAGCCATCGGGCAATCGATAAACAACGGTGGGCATGGGTTCCTCCTTCGACAGATGAAGCGCTGACTAACAGCGAATCCAGTCTGCGAAGCACCGAGGGCCCCGACGTCCCCACGACGGCCGATTACTACCGGTCATCAGGATGATCCCCACCCGGCAAATCACCCTTTCTGCCGACACTCTTCCGGCGCCGGTGTGATGTGACTCACCCACCGCGCTGACACGCTGGGAACCACTTCCCGATCGTCGAACGAGGAAAAGACC